>CAJXWZ010000029.1 GCA_913062815.1 uncultured Colwellia sp.
GGACTAACCCCCAATGAGTCAGAGAAAAGATACTGGCTTGAATACAAATCCGTGGCCAAAATTTGTTGACCACTACAACATGACCATATATATCATTAAACGCTTTGAAGTCATCAACATCTATCATTAACAAAGAAAGTGTAGACTTTTCTCTAATAGCTCTGTTCCACTCTATTTGAATATACTTGTCGAAACAACGTCGATTTGAAATAGTTGTCAATGCGTCAGTTTCAGTCAATTTTTCAAGGCAGGATTTTGCATCAATTAACTCTTTATTTCTTAGGGTGATAATATTAGTGTAAAAGACAAAAACCAAGACAAACAACATAGTCGAAAAGCCCAATAGGTAAGGTAAATAGCTATGTCTGCTATCTATATATTCACGTGTGGGTATCGCAATAACTTGCCAATTACGTCCATTGAATGGCTTCAACTCTTTTGCATAAGAGAACTTATTAACAACTGACTTTGAAACATCTGCATATTCTCTGCTTTCATAAAGTAACTCAGTAATATCATTAGTTACGTCGACTATTTTTGCGTTAATGCCTATGGTAGGTGACCAGTTAAATGCTGTTCTGAAAATATCTCCAATTCTAAAAACGCCAACAATAAAACCTTTTATTTCCTTATGCCTCGTAATTACCGTTGTAGGTAAACCATTATAAATAGGAATTAAGATAAGAAAGCCTTTCTCATTTTGAGGTTCCTGTACTAACTTAATACTTGATGTTGCTAAAGGTTTGCCTGATGCTAATGCTTTCATTAAGGTTTTTTTTCTCGCCGAATTCGAAGCTAAGTCGAAACCCAATGCTAATTCATTGCCGAGTAGCGGTTCGACATAATACACAGGAAAATATTCATCTCGTACCGCAGCACTAACCATATGTCCTTGCTCATGACGTTCGGTAATATCAAATACGCCTTTGTTTAATGGACGCACGAGTGATAGGTTTTCACGTTGACTATGAATAACTTTTGGCACCCATTCCAGGGCTTGAATACTTTTATGTCGACTTAAGAATGCTTGTGAATATCCGGTAAACTTTCTAAGTGACACAACCTTAGAATTATCCCAAAGGCCTTTTAAAGCGTATAACACTTCTAAATTGGCGATTAACTCTCTTTCGATAGAGGCTATTTTTTCGTCAACATCATTTTTGAATTTTAATTGAATGGCACTGTCTTCATATTGGTAAACTCCCCAAGCCACTATTGAGGATACTAGAAAACCAATCACCAACATGAGAGATAAAGCGTAGCCCGAAAACAACTTCACATCTTACCCCTTAAGGATAATATTAAAAGTATGTGTGGAATAGTTTTCATCGTTAAGTGACTTTATATCTAAGTAAATTAATGTTTTATTAGTTACTATCTAAAAATAGGTTAACAATAGATAAAACACAATTTTTCTCAAAAAGAGAGCTTAAATTTTTAAGCTTTTTTCATATAAATTATTTTCCGTACCATAGAGTGATGTTGTCCCTTTAGGTATGAAACCCAATTTTGTCAGTAAAGTATTCGAGGAATGATTGTCAGGTAACGTTATCCCTAATACAACATCTAAGTTAAGTGCCCCTCTTGCATCGTCAAGCACCACTTCACATGCTTCTTTAGCGTATCCTTTTCGCCAATACATAGGTAAGAATGCAAATCCTAAATCAGGGTATTTTAATTCCTCCCTATCAACTAAGCCACACATGCCAATCGCTTCACCAGAACATCTTAATGTGACTATATTTAATCCATAACCAAATTTTTGATAGCTTGAAATGGGACCGTCGTTCAGGTATTTAATAGCATCGGCAATATTTCTTACGCCTTTATCAGCGATAAAGTGAATAAAGGACGTTTCATTAAGTTGTTTGAGCACGTACTCAGCATCATTTTCATTGAAATGGCGAATTATAAGCCGGTCTGTTTCAGCAATAATCATGTTAGCAAACCTATATTGAAAAGAAGATGGCATGGATTTAGCTTATATTATTAGCTAACTACCATACTGTTTAGGTAAGAGAATAACAATCAGTTGCATAGAAAAACCTAGGGGCTGCTATTTTAAATAACATTGCCTAGGCTTTGGTTTTATTTATACTTTTATACGTTAATGATTAAATTCTGATAAACACCTCCTTATTTAAATATACCTAACATAACTACAGAATATACTCTTAATTTATTGATTCTTTGCCATTTGACTTTGTACCGCTTTACTGTTTTCTTCTTTATGAAGTTTCATCACCACACGTCGATCATAGAAGCTGACTTCTCGTTGGCTGTTAGCAACAACTGGCGCATCCTCTCCAAAGGCAAAAGTCGCTATTTGTTGTTCAGTAACCCCTTGTGCCATTAATAAACGTTTAACGGACTTTACTCTCGCTTGTGACAAAGCTTGATTTAACGACTCTTCTCCTGTCAGGTCAGTGTAGCCCGACAAATCTACTTTCATATCAGGTGAGCTATTTAGTATTTGTGCTAACGCTGAGACTTGCTCCTGATAATGTGCGGCGATGTCACTAGAGCCTGTAGAAAATTGCAAACTCATCAGTAAATTGTCTGCCTGTAATTGGCCGGTATTATTTTGCTTTTCTAACGCAAGTAATTGCTGTTGATAAGAGTCTTCGACTTGCTCTAACTTGGCTTGATACTGATTTTCAATTTTAGCTCGATGTAATAACTGTGTTGCTTGCTCTTTACCTAAAGCAAGACTCAGCTCTTCATTCTCATCACTAACATTAACAAATTTAGCAATTAAGGCGCCGCCTATCCCTGCAACAAAGGCACCTATTGGCCCAGCAGCTAGTCCACCTATTACAGCCCCCGTGCCAAAGCCAATATTTTCGTTATTCGTTTTTGTTTGATTTTTTTCAATCAGCCTTTGGTGATCAAGATTAGTGCTTTGGTAAGCCTGAGTTGATGTAGTAATAAATGTCGCCATTATGATTGCGGTGATCATAGATTTTTTGAAAGTCTCTGCGTGAATTATGTTCATGGTATTTCCTATTCGTTTAATTTGTTTTGATAATAAGGTTTTGTTGACACCCATAATTAAACACTGAAAAAACGACGCTGATATGCAGCAATAAAGGCAAATCAATGAGCAATTGTGGCAACAATATGGCAATTACATAAATTAGGCGCGTTATGGTAAAAATTTAGATATAGTCGAATAATTAAAGAAGTGCGTTACAAAAATAAAGTGATAAATTGGAAGTTAAGCCTCTATGACGAAACGAATTGCAATTGTTGAAGATGAAGCCGCTATACGTGAAAATTATGCAGATGTGTTGCGCAGCCAAGGCTATCATGTGCAAACCTACGCTAACCGTGAAACGGCAACCCAAGCATTTAATATACGGTTACCCAATTTGGTGATTTTAGATATAGGCTTAAATGAAGAATATGATGGCGGTTTTGTTTTATGCCAACAGTTACGGGCAAAATCAGCGAGTCTGCCTATTATATTTCTAACCGCTCGAGATAATGACTTTGATACCGTTTCAGGTTTGCGTATTGGTGCAGATGATTATCTCACTAAGGATATCAGCCTACCGCACCTTACGGCACGTATTTCAGCGCTATTCAGACGTCAAGAAGCCTTTAAACAACCGGTAAGTGACGAACACATTACTACTACAGGTCCTTTAAGTATTGATAGTCAACGAATGACGATTACTTGGTATGATCATGCCATTGACTTAACCATCACAGAATTTTGGTTAGTTCATGCCTTAGCGAAACATCCTGGACATGTGAAAAATCGAAGTCAATTAATGACTGACTCAAAAATATTTGTTGATGACAGTACTATTACCTCGCACATTAAACGAATTCGTAAAAAGTTTACCAAATGTGATGACAGTTTTGACTGCATCGAAACCGTTTATGGTATGGGCTACCGTTGGTTAAGCAATATAGAAAAAACACCCTCTTATGAGTAAACAACATTTTTTCAATTTTCGCTTTGGATTACGGACCAAGCTATTATTACTGTCAAGTTTTCTCTTTGTCATCCCTTGGTTTGGTTATCAATATGTCTGGGAAATGGAAAAGTATTTACGCTTCGGTCAAGAACAAACCTTAGTGGGCACCGCAAGAGCGTTAGCTACGGCTTTACACGAACGTGAAAACTTATTTAATAATCAAGCCAGTTTTTTACCCACGGTTGAACAAGGTAGAGATTTATATGGTTATCAATTAACCGAAGCAATACAGCTCGATGGTCTACACAAAGATTGGCCAAACTTTTCATCACGAGCACATTTTTATCACCACAAACAGCAACTTTTTGCCAATGAACCGTTAAGCTTAAACTTTAAATCGAGTGTAGGGAAATACGACAAATATCTGTATCTATTTTTTCAAGTTGTAGATAATAGTGTTGTCTTTCGAGGTAACAATACGCGTAGTATTTGGAAAAATGACCATTTAGCTTTGTCATTTACCGACCAAAACGATGAACTAAATCGATTTATCATCAGTAATAAAAAACCAGGATGGATTTCTGCTTATAGTGTAACCGACCAGCTAGACGATATTCCACAACCTGCTCCTCATATTCAAGGCCAATGGTTAATCACACCTCAAGGCTACAACATTGAGTTAAGAGTACCTTTAAGCAACTTAGGTGATAAAATTGCCTTTGCTTTTTATGATATAGATGCCCCTTCTACTGAAATTGTCTCTGCTATTGGTTCAAGTGACCCACGTGAACTTGCAAGTTTAGGTACTATACTCGTGCCTTCGCCAGAGATTGAACGCATTGTCAAAGGTATGCGTTATACCAATTCTAGTATTTGGGTTGTCGATCAACATCATAGAGTATTAGCGAGCGCAGGGTCGTTAAAATCGGCCAGTGGCGTTTGGCAAAACACCAAGAAACAGCCAACAGAAGATGAAAGAAATAGCCTTTGGTATCAGTTTAACCAACATATTCTACTGCCTTTATATTACCAGGTTTTAACAAAACCACCGACAGACTTTATTGATAAACTCTATGATGCCAGACACTTAAGTGGTAAGCACATCGTCAGCGCTTTAACAGGTAAAGCTAAATCGCAATGGCGCTTAACCACAGACAAACAAGCGTTAGTGTTATCCGCAGCCTACCCTATTTTCATCAACAATAAAGTTCAAGGCGCCGTTATTGTTGAAGAAACAACAAATGGTATTCGTACTTTACGAAATAATGCTTTAGAAAAGTTATTTACCGTTATCTTGGCCATTATGGTAATGGGTGCTCTAACTTTTATCATATTCGCAACTCGTATTTCATCCCGAATTCGACAGTTATCGAATCAAGCTGAGCAAACGATTGATAAGCAAGGCAGAATTATAGGTAAAATGTCGACTTCTGATAGTAATGATGAGATCGGCGACCTAGCAAGAAGCTTTACTACCGCAGTGAACAGATTAAGTGAATATAACCATTATTTAGAGAGCATGTCGTCACGTTTATCACACGAATTGAGGACTCCCATTGCGGTGGTTAAAACATCGTTAGAGAACTTAGCCTTACAAGAGCAGCAATTTTTATCCGCAAACAATGGTGTCGACAAAAACCCCTATATTGAACGTGCTCAAACGGGTATCAACACATTAAATTTAATTTTAACGAATATGAGTGAAGCAACTCGACTTGAACAAATGTTAATAAGTACAGAAAAAATTGAATTTGATTTAAAGACAGTTATTTGTGGTTGTATTGCTGGCTATCGACAAGTTTACTCCGGTTTGAAATTTCAATTGAGCACCGACATTGCTCAATTACCGTTTCTTGGCTCTCCAGAGCATATCGTGCAACTACTCGATAAAGTCATTAATAACGCAGTCGAATTTAGTCAAGACAAGGTCATTACCATAGAATTGAAGCAGCAAAAGGATCTTACTGAGTTATTGATAAGTAACAATGGCATTTTGCTACCCGAACAATTGAATGAAAGCTTATTCGACTCAATGGTATCAATGCGTGATAAAGGCAAACAAGAACAGCCTCATCTTGGTTTAGGCTTGTACATAGCAAGGTTGATTTGTCAGTTTCATCAAGGGGAAATTTGCGCTTATAATCATCAATCGCCCAGCGGAGTGACAGTGAAAATTTCATTGCCGGATACTCGCTAAATCAATGATAGCGTTCCGCATGTCCCTCACCCTCATATATAATGCAAATGTTCAGTAAAAGGTAAAAAACACTTAATTCTTTTGTCACTTCACTATCTGAATATGATACAAAACAATAACTTAACTAATTAACCAATACTCCTAGAGATGATCGTGACTTTGAAAACAATCACACCCCCTGTCAATTTTGATAAGTTTTGTCTAAATTTTCGTCCTGGAGTAATAAAATAAATGTTGAACAACCTATTAAAGTAGCACAATGGCATTTAAAGCAAACACGTTTACACAACGTTAGCGATCATACTTGTGGCTGTCCTGCTAACAAGCATGACCAACGTGCTATTAGTGTTGTTGAAGCAGGTTTAATCGTTGAAGAAAAGGCTTGTACTTTAGCAGCTAAAGAAGCTCGCGCTGAAACGTAATTTACCAATAAATTTCGCTAGAGAGTGTTAACAATACCATTTTGGTACTCTTTTTATCTAAACATAATCCCCTTAACAGGGTGACAAACCTTCACTGGCAATAATTTCTCGGTTTTCATTCAGTTCAAATAATACATCTACTGTGGACGGTAAATTATTTAAAGCATGCTCTGTTAGCCTTTGAAAGTATTGGACAAATGTAGCAACTTCTTCTACTGACATCACCGAGCTACCTCCACTTTCACTGTCAGCCATTTTCGCGGCCAACTTTTGCTCTTGCTCTAAACGCCATTGATAAGTCACGGTAAAACTTGGCGCTTTTAGCATTAACCAGGTGTCTATAAAGCTATATAAAGGCTGATAATCATGTAGTAATGATTCATTCACATGTCTGCGCCAATCCCCATTCGGGTCATGTTTTGCCTCCAGTTCATTTACCGGCTCTGCTAATTCGTCTGTATATTGTGAAGTTACTCCCCAACACCAGCCTTCAAACAGCACAATATCAACACCAGCATTTAGTCGCTGCCAATTTTTTTGCGCAATAGGGTTATCCTGTGCTTTATCAAATTTTGGTAAACAAATCGCTTGCTGGTTGGTTTTAGAATTTTTAAGTTGCGTTAACACAGACTTTAACAATTTTACGTTATGGGTAGCAGGTACGCCTCGTGTTTTTAGTAGCGGGTGATGACGCAGTGCAAGGCCCTCTCGTTGTTGACAAGACAAATAAAAGTCATCAAGGGAAAGCGACACTACGGTTAACTTAAATTGGTGTTTTAAGTAAAGTGCTAAAAAATCGACTAATGTTGATTTACCTGAGCCTTGGCATCCATTTACACCAACAAAAAATGTGCTATTATTTTTTTCTGCTTGACGCTGCTGATAACCATTGGCAATTTGCTTGGCCAAAGGGATATAAAATTCTTCCGCACTCGCTAGATATCTTTCTGGCAAAACATGGTTGGTTAGAAAACGTGAAAACATAGTTAATTGGCTACTTGTAAATGTGCTGTCATTTTGACAATAAAACACTATCGTTAATCTATTTGCTTACTCGCTATTTTACACAAACTATTGTTGATGTTTAGTCTATTTATGTCATTGCCCTTTTATACCAAACTATGAATTTCATAATGACCTTTACTCATCTTAGTTCACTTGAATTTTGTACCTGTTTTGTAAGGTTAAGTAAAGAAGTGTAAATGCGCCCTGTTTTCGTGAACTTATCAAGTAACACGTACTCTACCTAAGCGCACAAGCCTTTCAACTGCACCGCATACTTTTGAAAAATCAACCATATTGTTGAGGGATTTTTGCGACCAAATTTTAAGGTAACTTTGCATAATTAAATCACAGGAAACTGAAATAAAAATGAACATTCTCTATTACCGAAAAAACAAACTGCTGCCAAATTTATTGATAACCGCTACCGCATCACTTTCACTATTTGGCTGCGACAGTAGTGATGATGATGGTACTGGTTTCATCCAACTTTATAATTTATCAGCGAACGCACCCGCTATCTACTTGACCGTCGATCAATATGATGATGATGATTTTGATGAGAAAATTCATTCTGCAATTTCATTTACTCAAGTAAGTAGTCGCTTAACCTATGATAATGACACTTATGATATTGAACTTGCATGGCAAAATGATTACAACAATCAATATGATTTAGAAACTGTGTATGAAAATCAACTCACTGTTAAAACCGACAACATGCAACTCGTAGTAATGTCGGAAGATATTAAAGAGCCTACTGTAATGGTATATGAAATCCCCGTTAGAGATGAGGATGAAGTTGATGATGATAATGATGATGAAGTGTTTAATATTAGAGTATTGAATATGCACAATGACTCTGAAGGAGTTGATATATACTATGCTGAGTCTGACGAAACTTTCAATGAAGCTGTGCTATTAAACCAAACAACTTATAGCCAAATGTCTGATAATTATAAAATAGAGCAAGATGATTATATATTTTATCTAACCGCAGCTGGCAGTGATGAAATACTGTTTGAATCAGCAGATATCCCCTTTCCCTATGCATCTGAATACATTATGGTTATACGAGAAAATCAGGGCGTTGGCTCATCTCCTTTTGTATTAGATAGAATATCGACTTCTTCCATTGAAGAATATGTCGACAGCAATGCAGAAGCGAGTTATCGCGTATTTAACGGTATTATTGAACATGAACTGCTGCCCGAATATGAGCAAACTTTTGATTTTCATTTAGATGGTATAGATGACACACCTGAAGTTGCCTCTCTTGAGTTTGGAAAGTTCAGTCAATCATTAATGCTTGATTCAGGCGATTACAGCATGAGTGCGGTTACTCCAGAATCACAAAGTCCAATTATCAGCAATCATTTATTAGCACTTAATGAAAACACCGATAAAACCGTATTCTTTTACCTTTTAGAAGAAGCAGTAGATGAAGATGGTGATGGTGATATAGACGAAGATGGCGATGGTAAAATTGATGAAATTGAAATTACCATTAATTCACTTGTCATTGATAACAATCAAAGTGACAGTATTTACAATCATCAAATTAAAGTGGTTAACTTAATAGATCAAGATGAAATCATTGATGATTTCAGTAGCATCAAAGTTTATTTTGTTCGTAGCGACGAAATAATTGAAACTGCGGAGCAATCGTTAACCGCTATTTTTGCGACGCCAAGTTCAGTAGATTTACTTAACAATACTTATAGTATTTATGTAATTGGTCGACTTGATAGCAGTGATATTATTTTATCAACTACTCAATTAACGCTAGATGAGGACAGTGTTGATCAGTTTATTATATTAGAAAAAGATGCTGATAGTGCCATAGGTTATAAAATGACGTTCGCCGCTCAAACCAATGAATAATTAAAATTTAGATAAAGCACCGTCCTAAGTCACTGAGTATGGCGGTGCTACCAGTCAAGTTTATGCTGGATTATCAATATCAACAAAAACAACAGCTAAATTTAGCTCTTTAGCTAAATGTTCACCTAAGGCTTTCACGCCGTATCGCTCAGTAGCATGATGTCCCGCAGCAAAAAAGTGAATATCCATTTCACGAGCAATATGAGTAGTTTTTTCACTGACTTCACCCGAGATAAACGCGTCAATACCCTGCTCTGCAGCCAATTCAATATAGTCTTGTCCGCCACCAGTACACCAAGCAATAGTTTTAATGCTCTTATTAGACAACGGTGGTATATGTAAACACTTTCGGTTTAATTGCTTATCAATCAGCTTTGCGAAAGCTTCACCTGTCGTTTCTTTAACTAATTCACCTTGAATTGCAACACTGAGCGGATTATTGATTTCAAGAGGACCTGTGACCTTTATATTGAGTAATGACCCAAGCTGTGCATTGTTTCCCAATACAGGATGAATATCTAACGGTAAATGATAAGCAAATAAATTAATGTCATTATCCAGTAATGCTTTTATTCTCTTATGCTTCATGCCTCGAATAACATAGGATTCATTCTTCCAAAAATAGCCATGATGAACAATTATCGCATCAGCATTTTCGACAATAGCTTGGTCAATTAATGCTTGAGAGGCTGTAACGCCGGTTACTATTTTATTTATTTTGTCGCGACCTTGTATTTGTAAACCATTTGGCGCGTAGTCTTTTATTTGTTCAGGTTTTAACAAGTCGTTGACATATTTTTCAAAGGCTTCACTTTTCATCATTTCATCTAATCTAGCTTCAATTTCAAATTATCATACGGCATTGTGATCTAGCGCTCAAGTACGATAAAGGCTGTAGTCAATTCGGAAAGATATTATTACAATTTAACATATATTTACATTGAACTTTTGTTCCTTACCCTGAAAGTTTTATTTACTAAAAAGCATGCACTTGCTTTAAGCATTTCAACCGCACTCTTAACGACTACAAGTTTCACCACAGCTGCTGCAGAACAAGAAATTGAAGTAGAACGTATTGAAATTACCGGCTCACATATTAAGCGACAAGATATGGAAGGTCCTTCACCGGTAACAAGTTTATCACAAGAAGACATACAGAAGTCTGGTGTCACAGACCTTATTAGTTTATTTACTAAACTACCTATTTCAGGCCAAGGTACTTTCTCTACACAAGCTAACAGTAGTGATGATACTGCTAATGGTGGTTCATCTGTATCATTGCGCGGCTTAGGTGCAGATTCCACTCTAATATTAATTAATGGCCGCCGTGTATCGGTGTCACCATTTGCTAAAGGCATAGATACCTCGTTTGTTGATATTAATAACATCCCACTATCGGCAATCAAGCGCGTCGATATTCTTAAAGATGGTGCATCAGCAACTTATGGCTCAGACGCTGTTGCAGGTGTTATTAACATCGTTTTAAGAGATGATATAGAAGGTGCTGAGCTGTCAGCAAAAATTGGTTCAACTGCCGATGGTGGTGGCGATGAGAAAAGTGTGAACTTAGTTTTCGGTAATAGTTCTGAAAACGCCAGCCATACCTTTGTATTAGAATATTTTAATCGTGATGAAATTTTATATTCAGACCGAGATTATTCAGCTACCGCTAACCAAGCTGCCCGTACTGGCGATCCTGATGCTACCGACTTTAGAAGCTCAGCAGGTATTCCAGGTACTATCGCGTTAGCAGATGACCCTTCAAACCGATTAATCGATCTTTACGGTAACGATCAGTGTGCACCTGAATACCAAGATTTTGCCAACAACCTTTGTCGTTATGACTACGCTCCACATATGACCATGATTCCCGCTGCAGAGCGCTTTAGCTGGAACTATATGGGCAAATACGAAATAAATGAAAACGTGCGAGCGTTTGGTGAATTAAATGGTCAAAATTCTAAATCGACTGTGAGAGGTGCAGGTAGCCCTAGCTTCAACGAATTATTTATGAGTGGTGATAACATTAATCATCCATTTGCTGACATGCCAGAGCATGAATTTTATGGTCAAGACCTAACAATGCGTCGTAGAACCGTTGATATAGGTAACCGTGAAAAGCGCGTTGATTCAGACTACTATCGTGCAATTCTTGGTTTACAAGGTGAAATTAATGACTGGAGCTGGGAAGCCGCCTATAGCTACATAAAAAGTAGCTCAGTTGAACGTGGTGTCGATGGTTTCCCTAACTCTCGTCGTGTACAAGAAGCGATAGACAGTGGTTTATGGAACCCATTTGAACCTTCAAGTAATTCACAAGAATCATTAGACTTCATTGAAACTACGACCACTCGTGTTGGTAAATCGACCATGAAGTCTCTCGATTTCAAAATTTCTGGTGCTGTCTTTGAAATGCCTCATGGTGATGTATATTTTGCCCTTGGTAGTGAATATCGTGAGGAAACGATTAGTGATAACCCGGATGATCAATTTTTGCGTGGTGAAGTATTTGGTACTGAAGCGACTCAAGCCAATGGTTCACGTGACAACTTGGCATTCTTTGGTGAATTGGCCATTCCGGTATTAGACAATTTAGAAGTACAATTAGCTGTTCGTCATGAAGATTATAGTGATTTTGGTACAACAACTGATCCTAAAGTTTCATTTTTATGGACCCCTACTGAAGACTTAAGTGTTCGGGGCTCTTACGGTACCGCCTTTCGTGCACCATCGCTTCATCAGTTAGGCTTAGGTCGAACTGACGAATCACCAAACTTAGTAGATAGCTTACGTTGTGCTGCTATCGGAAACCAAGATAGAGCTTGTGAGCCGCAAGAATACACTGCAGTATTTGAAGGTAACCCAGATTTAGGTCCAGAAACATCTAAAAGTTATAACTTTGGGGTAATCTACAACTTCAGTAATGATGTAAACTTTTCAATTGATTACTACAACTATGACATTAGCGATATTATTGACTCAGATACACAATTTGTTATCGATAACTTTGGTTTAGATTCTACCATTGTAGTGCGTCGCCCTACTTCTATTGCAAACGATCCAGGTGAAGTAATTCAAGTAAATGATAGTTTCCAAAACATTGGCGATTTAAAAACATCGGGTATTGATTTAGATTTACGCTATGCATTTGAAACAAACATGGGTGAATTTAAACTCGGTTATGTAATGAATTATGTCTTGAATTTTGAAGATTACAAAAATACTGAAGAAGGTGGGTTCGAGCAACCGCAAATGCGCTGGACAGCTTCTGCTGACTGGGTATTAGATGATATTAGTGCAACAGCAGCAATTAACTACATTGATTCATTTGAGCAAGAAGCATCGCTTAACTTGAACAAAGAAGTTGATTCTATGACCACACTTGATGCTTCGGTTAATTATTTTGGTATTGATAATTTAGTACTTACGTTAGGTGCGACTAATTTAACCAATGAAAAACCGCCTTTCGCTTATCATGACTTTATGGGCTTTGCCGTTAATGTGCACAGTGGTCAAGGCCGCTTTGCTTACGCTCAAGCAAAATATAAGTTTTAAGCTTAAGTAGTACGTTTATAGAATCGTAAACATAGTTAAGCCACATCTTATTCAATTAAGATGTGGCTTTTTTATTGCTTTTATCTCGCGAATGTACATTCATACTAGGCACCTTCACCGGGTTGAACTTAGCCCTAATCTGCCATTTAGGTTTGATAGGTGTTAAGGGTAATACTCGTTTTTTAGCAATAATGATATAAACCGAGCCTAAACTTGTTAAATAATTACTGGCAAATTTCCGCCAAGAATTTACTAGCTTATGGTCACTCATTTTTCCTACCAAAGAGCTATGCAAGCACCGCTCATCACTTAATATTTCAAAGCCCATTAAATGCAGCCAATCTTTTACCCGCATAGGCGAGAAGAAATGTTCATTCCATGGTGTTTGTTTTTTTCGATAAGGAATAGCACGATTTAAGCCCGCCAAAGAAAAGGGATTAAAACCTGTAATGATAAGGTAACCGTTTGGAATGAGCACCCTATTAGCTTCACGAATAACGTGATGCGGGTCAAGAGAAAACTCTAATGTATGGCTTAACAAACATACATCGACACTATGCTCAAGTAAGGGCAAATCATCTAACTCAGCAACAATACAACTACTCTGTTTTTTAGATGCACAACTTTTAGACGAGCAACAAGTGACTTGGTGCTTAATCGGACTATCATGGGTATTAACATCATGACTTAATGCACCAACTTTGAGTAAATGATAACCAAAAAATTTTTGCCACCAAGGATATAATTTTTCTTCAATCGCAGACAAAACCTTGTCGCCATTGGGAAGCTCTTGCCAAGATTTTGGATAATGGGGTTGCCTGAATGCTAAAGCAGGTTTCATAAATTATGTTTTTTAAAACTAAAATAAGTATAATCAAGTATATACCTAAGCAAGTTGGTAATTCCACATGGCTTCATTAAAAACAGACAATTCAGCTTTCAAAATCAGCGCTATTAAGGCTTTTTCTGACAATTATATATGGGCCATTACCAATGAAACTATGGCAGGTCTAGTTGATCCTGGTGATGCAGATACTTGTATTCGTTATATAGAAGCTAACAAACTCACCCTGAGTACCATATTAATCACACATCATCATCCAGATCATACTGGCGGAATCGAAGGCTTATTAAATTATTGCCAGAAAAATAATTGGCCCTTAACTGTCTATGGCCCTGCAAATGAAAATATTCCACATTGTGATATTAAATTAATTGAAAGTGATGAAGTTAACTTGCCTGCCTTAAATATTAACTTACAGGTTATCGATTTACCTGGGCACACTGCAGGACATATCGCCTATTTTTCATCGGACAGTGAAATTACGAATAAAGAGCCTGTGTTATTTTGTGGTGATACCTTATTTTCAGGCGGTTGTGGACGTTTGTTTGAAGGTAGCCCTGCTCAAATGCTTCATTCACTAACTAAATTGGCTCATTTACCCGATAATACAAAAGTTTATTGTGCTCATGAATACACCCAAGCTAACTTAACCTTTGCCAAAACTGTTGAACCCGATAACCAAGCACTTATACATTACAGCGAGCAGGTAAAAAACTTACGGGCTAAAAACTTAGCGACCATTCCAACTACCATAAAGGTTGAAAAGCAGATAAATCCTTTTTTACGCTGCCATATACCTACGCTACAAAATAAGGCAAATCATTTAGAAAATAACGTGCAAGCGAATTCTCTCGATACCTTTACCAAAATTAGACGCTGGAAAGACCAATTTTAACATGTTAATCTTCAGGCTCTTTACTAAACTAAATGTAAAGAAAGACACACCACATCCTGACAAATTACCTTTGGTTATCCATGAAATATTTATTATTGCCAGCTTTTTTTCTTCTAAGTGGCTGTCAAAGCACTCTATTATCGCAAAACGACACGGTTGAGAAAAACACAAATCAATCAGAGGAATTTATAGCCTCAACTAATGACATCAACCAAGCGTTGCTCGCCGACGAGAATATTGATGTTACTCACCCTGTTGCCGACGTTGAGTTCAGTTTAAAAGACGATAGTTTACACAGCAGTAACGATGTATGGCAGCGTATACGTGGTCAATTAAGCTTTGCAGTACCTGAAAATAATCGCGTGGTAATGCAACGTAATTGGTATGTCAGACATCCCAGTTATTTAGAAAGAGTTGCTAAACGTGCTGAGCCTTTCCTGTTTTATATTGTAGAGGAGCTGGAGAAGAACAATGTACCGATTGAGCTAGCACTCTTACCAATTGTTGAAAGCGCTTTTGATCCTTTCGCATATTCTCATGGTAGAGCTTCTGGCATGTGGCAATTTGTACCCGGTACTGGCAAACGTTTTGATATGAAACAGAACTGGTGGTATGACGGACGGCGTGATGTAATTGCTTCGACTCAAGGCGCTATTAAATACATGCAGTATTTGCACAAGTTCTTTGATGGTGATTGGTTATTAGCCCTAGCAGCTTATAATTCCGGTGAAGGTCGAGTGCAACGAGCCGTAAGAAAGAATAAGAAAAAAGGTAAGAACACCGACTTCTGGTCACTCGATTTACCAAAAGAAACCCGTGCTTATGTACCTAAGCTGTTAGCCCTTGCCGATATAATCAAACGCCCTGAGTTTTTTGACTTATCTTTATATGAAATAGTTAATGAAGAAGTGATCAGCCAAGTAGATATCGAGTCCCAGCTAGATTTAGCCAAAGCAGCGAGTTTAGCAGACTTATCATTAACAGAATTACAACGATTAAATCCTGGATTTAATCGTTGGTCTACTGACCCTGATGGCCCTCACCGTTTAGTTTTACCTAAACATAAAGTTAAAAAATTTGAACAAGCGCTAGGTAAACTGAAAAAAACAGATCGTTTGGCATGGCAACGTTATAAAATAAATAATGGTGATAACTTAGGCCATATCGCTAATAAATTTCACACCAGTATTGAGTTAATTCGCCAAGTAAATGATATAGAAGGTAACCAAATTCGTGCTGGTAAGTATTTATTGATTCCTGTTGCAGCAAAATCACTGGATAGCTATATCCTTTCACAAGATCAACGTATCGCTAAAAAGCAAGCAAGAACGCAGCAAGGCTTTAAAGTTACACATACAGTTGTTTCTGGTGATAACCTTTGGGATCTTGGTCAACATTATAAAGTTTCTAGCAGAAACATTGCAAAATGGAATGGATTTGCCCCACGTGATACCTTAAAGCTTGGACAAAAATTAGTTATTTGGCAAAAGCCCTCAAGCTCAAACAACATCGCTAAAATCAGCAGGGTTACTGTTGGTGTTGAACAAGCAATAATGAGGAATATCACCTATAAGGTAAGGCGCGGTGACTCTTTCGCCCGTATAGCTGATAAATTCAATGTCAGTATTAAGGATATAGAGCGCTGGAATAGCTTAAGTAGAAATAAATACTTACAGCCTGGTCAAAGATTAAAACTGTCGGTAGATGTAACCAATAATATTTAACAAGCCATTTAAAGCCGAGTTTTAGAAGTAGTTGAAATTCTCAAGGTTGTCAGCATAAAATGAAGCCTATTTAAAGATTAGACTCTTAGTTATTACTCCTGTAGCTATGACTAAGAGTTTTCAGTATCAAAGTCGATGAAAAAGCTTTGTTCTAGGGTTTTATTTTCAGTAGTCACTTCAATTTGCAACCGAAGCTGCCAGGTCATCACATTATGACTACATCGCGCAAGTAAAGCTTCTGCTAGTAATATATTAGCATTTTCTGTCGCTTCAAAAAAAACAGGCACTTTACCCATAAACATAGTTTTCCCCTCTAGGTAACTACTCACCTTAGTTATACGATTTATTTGTTGTTCACTTTCCATTCTTAATTGAATGGTAAATGGCAATTCAGTTCTAATCTTACCCGCTAGGTGTTGTCCTGAAAATAATACGGTAAATGACCCCAATTCAGTATTAATTTTACATTGACTCTGGCTTTCCAAGCATAGAAATGACTTATCAGGTAAAACGGTTGATATATTGGCTGTTTGTTGACTCGGTTTACACCCGAATAAATAGATAATAAAAACCGTAATAACAACCGTAATAACAATAACTTTATACATAACGACATTCTCCGCACTAGCGATGAGCTAATTATTTAGTTTACTTTGAGCCAACACCATAAAAAAAACACATGCTATCAAAGAAATGACAACCATGCCTACTCTATCAAGACTAAAGCTGGCATAACCAAATTAGAACGAAGGTTATTATCCTGTAGCAAAAAGTGTTCAGCTAATACATTTACAGGTTTTCCTTTACATTTATTTGCAATATTATCAAAAGAAACAAAGACAATAGCGAGCATTGAAAGCACTATGTTCTTGCTAATTTTTAACTTGAGCTAGCAGAGAGTAATTCAAGAATTTCGTATTTTATAACTTTTTTTTGCTCAAGAAGCATTTTTTCTAATGCTCAATTTGAAAGTGAAAACTGCAAGTAACTCAATCACAATCAGCGATTCAAACTGGCTGACTTCAAAAAAATAGTCTACCTTGTTAATTGATCACGAATTTAATTTTACCTTTATATTGTACAACTAATGTCTGCAACGGCTTCTTACTTCCAACCATTTGGTTATAGGAAATATTAAATAAACTTGTGCTAAGTCAAATTTATCCTGTTGTAGCAGTTGATTTATAGCCAGCTGAAAGGGTAAAATTGTCTTCTATATGCTGCATTTAGCAAGACTTTGTGACATATATCAATGCCATTTGGCAAACACACAAAAATAGTACAATTATCGTTTGTTTTTTCTTCGCTCAGTTAAGGGAACGTTAAAAACTATTGACTTATAAAATAAAACTTCGGAAAACCATCACATGACTCAAAGCAATACGTCAGCAGTAGACTACAACTTCGATGTTGTACGTCAATTTACTGTTATGACTGTAATCTGGGGGATCGTAGGTACTTTTGTAGGTGTACTCATCGCTGCGCAATTAATTTGGCCAGCTTTAAATTTTGATACACCTTGGTTAACTTACTCTCGTCTTCGTCCACTACATACCAATGCGGTAATTTTCGCTTTTGGTACTAGCGCTTTATTTGCTACCTCTTATTACGTTGTACAACGCACTTGCCAAACACGATTATTTGGCGGCAAGTTAGCCGCTTTCACATTTTGGGGCTGGCAGGCCGTCATTGTAGCTGCAGCTATAACATTACCTTTGGGTTATACCACATCAAAAGAATATGCCGAATTAGAATGGCCAATTGATATTTTTATTGCTGTTGTGTGGATTTCTTATGCCATTGTTTTCTTCGGTACACTTATCAAGCGTAAAACTTCACATATTTACGTGGCGAATTGGTTCTTTGGTGGTTTCATCATTACGGTAGCGGTTCTTCACATTGGCAACTCCATGGCAATACCTGTCTCCGCTATGAAGTCTTACTCAATTTACCCTGGTGCTATCGATGCTATGATGCAGTGGTGGTACGGTCATAATGCTGTTGGCTTTCTATTAACAGCAGGTTTCTTAGGTATCATGTATTATTTTGTGCCAAAACAAGCAGAACGTCCGGTATATTCTTACCGTTTGTCAATTGTTCATTTTTGGGCACTAGTTTCTTTATACATTTGGGCTGGCCCCCACCATTTACACTTCACTGCGCTACCTGATTGGGCTCAATCGGTTGGTATGGTGATGTCAATTGTGTTATTCCTGCCTTCTTGGGGTGGTATGATCAACGGTATCATGACCCTTTCAGGTGCTTGGCATAAACTTCGCTATGATCCTATTTTACGTTTCTTAATCGTTTCTTTATCTTTTTATGGCATGTCTACTTTTGAAGGCCCAATGATGGCAATCAAGTCTGTGAACGCTTTATCTCACTACACAGACTGGACCATAGGTCACGTTCATTCTGGTGCGCTTGGTTGGGTAGCCATGGTTTCCATTGGTGCAATGTATCACTTAATCCCCGTATTATTTAATCAAGGCCGTATGTATAGCATTCGCTTAATCAATATACATTTTTGGATGCATACTGCTGGTATTATTCTTTATATCGTTGCTATGTGGATTTCAGGTGTTATGCAAGGTTTGATGTGGCGTGCGGTAAATACTGACGGTACCTTAACCTATAGTTTTGTTGAAAGTTTGACTGCCTCTTATCCTTTCTACTTTATCCGTTTCTTAGGTGGTGTTCTTGTTGTTGCTGGTTTTCTCTTAATGGCTTACAACATGTTTAAAACAATCGGCGCTAAAGACGGCAGTCTACAAGCCGTTGCAGAAGCTTAAGGAGAGCAAAGATGCGAAATAAACATGAAGCAGTTGAAAAGAATGTTGGCTTGTTCTTTCTATTTACCGTATTGGCTATCAGTATTGGTGGCCTAGTTGAGATTACGCCATTGTTCTTTCAAAAAGAAACAACTACTCCGGTAGATAACCTAAAGCCATATACGGCTTTGCAACTTGAAGGAAGAGACATATATATCCGTGAAGGTTGCAGCAACTGTCATAGTCAAATGATCCGCCCATTTAGGGCAGAAACCGAACGTTATGGCCATTATAGTGTTGCTGGTGAACATGTCTGGGAGCACCCTTTTTTATGGGGCTCAAAACGAACAGGACCAGATCTAGCCCGTGTTGGTGGTCGTTATAGTGATGACTGGCATATTGCACATTTAACTGACCCTAGGTCGGTTGTGCCTGAATCTAACATGCCTGCTTATAACTGGTTAAATAAGAATACCCTTGATGGTAACGTAACCGCTAAAAAACTTGAAACCTTTAATTGGTTAACGCGTAATCGTTCTCACAAAGATGAAAATGGTAATGCTATTCCACTATACTCGCAGGCTGAAATAGATGGCGCAAAAGATGCCGTACAGGGTAAAACTGAAATGACCGCCTTGGTTGCTTATTTGCAATCACTTGGCCACGCACTTAAGTAAGTTAACACAATGGATTATGGAACATTAAGAGGGTTTTTCGCCCTCCTTATATTGGCTTTATTTATCGTAATTGTTGTCTGGTCTTTTTCGAAGAAGCGCAAAGCATCATTTGATGAAATAGCAAATTCGATACTTGACGAGCAACAAGCACCAGATAGCGAAAGCCATCTTAAAACAGAGAGCAAACAGGAGACGAATAATAATGTCTAGCTTCTGGAATATATGGATTTGGGTTCTTACCCTAGGCTGCTTAGCAGGCTGCTTTATTATACTGCGTTATTGCTTAAAGAACTTCGCTGGCGTTGAAGAAGGCGAATCAATGGGTCACTCCTTCGATGGTATTGAAGAATTGAATAATCCACTACCTAAATGGTGGAGTAACTTTTTCTTAGCAACTATCATTTGGGCATTATTTTATATTGCTTGGTTCGGTTTAGGCGCATGGACGGGTATCTCTGGTTGGAGAAGTTCAAACCAAGGTATATTAAACATAGCAGAATCAAAGGCTAAAACAGCGGAGTAT
The DNA here is from genome assembly GCA_913062815.1 of uncultured Colwellia sp. GTDB lineage: Bacteria > Pseudomonadota > Gammaproteobacteria > Enterobacterales > Alteromonadaceae > Colwellia. Next base: position 20,421 of record CAJXWZ010000029.1, read on the forward strand.
TTAGCAAAAGACTCCGGTGTTTTAGTGCAATACGATCGTGAAATTGCCCGGGCTAATGAAAAATATGGTCCAATATTTGACGCTTATGCTGCGCGTAGTATTGAAGACTTGGCTACAGATGCAGAAGCATTAAAGGTAGGTCAACGATTATTCATTCAAAACTGTGCACAATGTCACGGCTCTGATGCTCGTGGTACTACAGGGTTTCCTAACCTAGCGGATAAAGATTGGTTGTACGGTGGTACGCCAGAGCAAATCAAAGAAACTATCATGCATGGCCGTCAAGCTGTTGGCATGATGGCTTGGGAAGACGCTTTAGGCGGTGAACAAGGTGTAAAAGATGTGGCAGCTTATGTTATTAGTTTAAGTGGTCGCTCTGTTAACGCTGACCTTGCTAAGGCGGGTAAAGCCAAGTTTGGTATATGCGCAGGTTGTCATGGCTCTGATGGTCAAGGTAGTTTAGCATTAGGTTTACCCATGGGTGCACCTAATTTATCTGACAATGTTTGGTTATACGGTGGTTCAAAACGTGCTATTGAAGAGTCAATTAAGTACGGTCGCGCCGGTGTTATGCCACCATGGAGTAATATCTTAGGTGAAGAGAAAGTACATGTTATTAGTGCTTATGTTTACTCACTTTCCCAAGATTAATTATGAACTTAAGCTAATACATTTAAGCTACGTATAGAAATAAATAAAAAGGCTAATTAACTACTTGTTAATTAGCCTTTTTTAATGCCTTCAACTTAACGACTAAACTAGCTCAAGACAAATAAAAACGCTATAATAGCCGTTAATTTGCTACAATCTAAACATAATTTTATCTATGAAAACATCTTGGTATCATGAGCCTTGGGCTTGGTTAGTTTTTATTCTTCCTTTTACTGCAGTTGTTGCAGGTATTGCTACTTATATTATTGCCAATACTGATCCTGACACGCTTGTTGTAGGGGATTATTATAAAACAGGTAAAGCTATAAATTTGCAAGTATCAAAAGTTAAGAGAGCACAAAAATTAGGCATGCGATTCGCGTTAAAGCTTGTCGATAATGAACTAGTGATAAAGCCGACTGGCATTGACAAAAAGTTTCCTTTACTCAATATTAACTTTTTCCACCCTACCCTTGAAAAACAGGACTTTTATATAGCGTTAACACCTGATGGTAATGGTTATTTTAGAGAAATATTTAATAAAGAAATTACCGGAAAATGGAAAATTACCATTACTCCTTTTGATAATAGCTGGAAAATTCAAGATACGATTAGTCTACCGCAGCGCGAATTTATCGACATAATCCCTAATCCGATTAAAGCACAATAACGCTTATATTAAAGTAAGTTCCCAACTAGATATACTTATGCCCTCTAAGAAAAGTAATTGCTATCATTGTGATGAGTTAATACCTCAGGGTATAACACTTAACGTCATTATCAATAACAAAACCCAGTTAATGTGCTGTATTGGTTGTCAAGCAGTTGCCCAAACTATAATTGATAATAATCTCACGCAATATTACGCGGTTAGAACTGAACCTGCGCTCAAAAGTACGGCATTAATACCTGAACAATTATGTAAAAATCAATTGTTAGATGAAGCAGTTCTGCAAAATGAATTTATTTATCAAGAGAATGACATTAAAGAAGCTATTTTAACCATAGAAGGCATAAATTGTGCGGCTTGTGCTTGGCTAATTGAGATGCAATTAATCAAGCACGTCGGTATAGAATCTATTAACGTTAACGCCACTACTCAAAGAGCAACAATCAAGTGGCATGATTCGAAACTGGTACTCAGTGAAATTTTAAATGCTATTGAAAAAATTGGATATCATGCCTTACCATTCAAGGCTAATGAAGTTGAGAAACGCAACAAAATTGTGAGTAAAACATTCATCAAACGGCTTGGCATTAGCGGTATATTAATGATGCAGATAATGATGATTGCTATAGGCCTTTATTTTGGTGCCTTTGCCGACATGGAAGATCATAATAAAATCTATTTGCGTTGGGTTAGCTTTCTTTTAGCGCTACCAATAGTTAGCTATGGCGCATTTCCCTTTTATATTGGTGCAATAAATGCGCTTAAATTAAAACGTTTATCGATGGACGTCCCTGTTTCAATTGCGATAATTCTTGCATTTAGTGCCAGTGCATGGGCAACATTTTCCAAACAGGGTGAAGTGTATTTCGAATCCGTTGCTATGTTTACTTTTTTATTGCTTATCGGCAAGTTTCTAGAGTTTCGTGCTCGCTCTCATGCTGCGCAAGTGTCTGCAAATTTGTTAAAACTTATGCCAATGACAGCAACGCGTATACCAAGAGTAACGCTCGAGAAAGAGCAAGGTGACATTAAAGAAAAATTGGTAGCGGCAAAGTTACTCGCAGTTAATGATTGGGTGTTGGTAAAACCTGGTGAAACAGTGCCTGCAGATGGCAAGGTTGTACGAGGGAGTTCACAAATAAATGAAGCGATGCTTTCTGGTGAGCAATTACCGGTAAATAAAAATATTAATGATAATGTCTTTGCCGGTACAATTAATGGCGATGGTAACTTAACTGTGCAAGTTACACAGCCAAGTAACCAATCATTTTTAAGTCAATTAATTCGTTTAAGTGAACAATCTCAAACACATAAACCAAAACTTGCTCGACTGTCAGATAAAATTGCTCAATATTTCGTTGCTGTGATTTTAGTCACTGCGCTTGGTACCGCATTCTATTGGCAACAGCACTTACCAACTGAGGCGTTTTGGATAACCTTGTCTGTTTTAGTAGCCACGTGCCCATGCGCCCTTTCATTAGCGACTCCGACAGCGTTAACTTGCGCAACCACCCGTCTAAACCGTGACGGTATAATGATAAAATCGGCCCATGTAATGGAAACCATGCCAAAAATTGATTGCTATGCTTTTGATAAAACCGGTACGTTAACTACTGGCCAATTTTCAATCGCCCGTGTAACACTCACTAACGAAACTAATTACACAAAATCACAAGTACTGGCTATCGCTGCTGCGCTTGAATCACATTCTGAACACCCATTAGCTAAGCCTTTTATTGAGTACAGAAATTATGAACTTAAGTCAGAAAATGTAACTGTGTATTCAGGTAAAGGAGTCACAGGCACCATAAACAGCGAACATTACAGCATTGGTAAACCTTCTTGGTTAATAACAAGCCAAGATGAGACCACCAGCTCTACTTCATGTGTATTGCTTTGTGAAGGTAAATTGATCGCCAGTTTTGATTTAACAGATCAAATTAGACAGGATGCTCGCGCTTTAATAAGCGCATTAAATAAAGATAAACATACCTTAATGCTATCAGGAGATAGCCAATTTTCTTGCGAAAAAATAGCACAGGAATTGTTAATTAAGACTTGTCATGGTGATCTATCAGCACAAGATAAAATGACACAATTGATAAAACGACAAGAACAACAACATGAAAAAATAGCGATGGTAGGAGACGGTGTCAACGATTCTCCTGTGTTTGGTGCGGCTCACGTTTCAATGGCAATGGGCTGTGGTACAGACATTGCTAAAAGTGGTGCTGATGTCATTTTATTAAACAATCAATTAAGTAGCGTTACCACACTGAACAAAACGGCTGTTAAAACAAGGCGTATAATTTTTCAAAATTATTTATGGGCATTTGGTTATAATGCTATTGTATTACCATTAGCGGTTGCCGGAATGATAACCCCATATTTAGCTGTTATAGGTATGTCTGCAAGCTCTATATTAGTAATAACTAATTCATTACGCTTGTTAAAGAAATAATCCACAATGAGTTTATGCTATGAGCATTATTTATATATTAATTCCAATTGCCATCATCCTTACCGCCATCGGTATTTATTTATTTTTTTGGGCTGTAAAAACTGAGCAGTTTGATGATCTTGAAAAACAAGGCATGAGTATTCTTTTTGATGAACAAGAACATAAAAATTTGACTGATAGCAATGACAAGACCAGCAAAATAATAAACAAGAAACCACAGAAACCTGAGTAAGTTATCAAATGAACTTAGATCTATTTTCAGCATTTATTATAGGCTTACTTGGCTCCGGTCATTGTATAGCCATGTGTGGTGGTATAACTACGATGCTAACCTCGGCTTTACCGTCAAATCAAAATAAATTAGCAATCCCCGTTTGGGTTAATGAGCAAACTAGGCCAAGTAAATTACCGAGTAAATTATTATTAGTTAGCAGTTACAATATTGGCCGTATCGCATCTTACAGTATCATCGGTGCTATAGTTGGTTACTCAGGCTCTATTGCAGCAAAAAACATTGGTTTACCCTTAGCAGGTTTACGTATGTTTTCAGCTATCTTTATCATTCTATTAGGGCTTTATTTAGGTCAGTGGCTAATGTGGTTGAATCGCGTTGAAGCGCTAGGGAAAATTTTGTGGAAACAGATATCCCCATTAGCTAAACGTGTTATTCCTGTTGATAGTTCCAGTAAAGCGTTTTCCTTAGGCGTTATCTGGGGTTGGCTACCTTGTGGCCTTGTATACTCAATGCTTACTTGGGCACTAGCAAGCGGTAATGCCCTAAACGGTGCAGCCATAATGTTTTGTTTTGGTCTAGGCACCTTACCTGCATTGTTAACCTTATCTTTAAGCTTTCACACTATAAAAGGGCTTTTAACTAGCGCTAGTTTGAAAAAGGGAATGGCTTTATTGTTAATTTCCTTCGGTGTTTATAGTTTTACCGGTGCTTGGCAACAGTTGTTTTAATACCATAGCCTTGCTTAAATACTTTTGAAGTAAACCGCGCTATTACCATTACTTTAACCGTACCAATTTATTAAATAGCTGCTCTAGCTCAAAGCATATTTAGCGTCAAAATTGTAGCACTACTGAGCTTTGCTTGTCTTTTACCCTAAACGAGCAAGATGATGAGAAAATTTCAGGTTTTTATCTAGCCGGTGATTTACTTGGTTTTGGTGTGTGAATTTCCATACGATAATTTAGCTACTTTATCTAGCGCTATGCCGCAACTCTAAAAATAAGCATTACGCTTAATGAGTAATGAAATTCATACTGTTCAATAAATGCTTACTTTACTTACGCAAGAAAATGCTGAGCAACGCCTAACCACTTTCTTAACGAACTTAAGTAAGCGATGCCAGTCTCGAGACTTTTCATCTAATGAGTTTCCCTTAGCAATGACAAGAAATGAAATTAGTAATTATATTGGCTTAACAGTTGAAACAATTAGCCGAATACTCAATCGCTTCAATAACAAGGTTAATCAAACTTGATGGTAAGCTGATAGAAATTATTGATATAGATGATTTACCAGATCTTGCATAGTTATACCTGCCCTTACTTCAACGAGTAACATTGCCTATTTCCCTTAAAAATAATCTTTAAAGTTCATTTAAAACAAGCATTAATTCCATACTTTTGCTATAAATTAATTAGGCTTTAATAAAGTCTGTGTTTTCAATAAACAAAAGTGAGATTTATCATGGAAACATATCAAAGTATTTTAGTTGTTGTCGATCCAACGACAGATGAACAAAAGGCGCTAAGAAGAGCGATAGAGTTAGCTTCTAGAGTTGTAGAAAATGCTAAAAATAAAGTGAAAGTCTGTGCTTTTCTCAGTATATTTGATTTTTCCTATGAAATGACTACTATTCTCTCTACTGACGAGCGTGATGTTATGCGTCAATCGGTAATCAATGACAAAGAGCTTTGGCTAAAGACAATTATTGCAAGCCTTAAAGCCGACATTGAAATAGATTGCCAAGTTGTTTGGCATAACCGACCTTTTGAAGCGATTGTTGAGCGGGTTATTAACGATGATTATGACTTAGTTATCAAAGGGACTCATCAGCACGATAAACTTAAATCCGTGGTCTTTACACCAACAGATTGGCATATATTGCGTAAATGTCCTTGTCCTGTGTTATTAGTGAAAGATCATGAATGGCCTAGCAATGGCAATATTCTTGCTGCCATAAATGTCGGTAGCGACGAAACTGAACACCATTCACTTAATAACAAAATTACCACAGAAGCTAATCAGTTAGCCAACTTAATTCAAGCAAATGTACATCTGGTTAATTCTTTCCCTGGCACCCCAGTAAATATAGCGATTGAAATACCTGAATTTAATTCAACCGAGTATAATGACACCATGCAAAAGCATCATGAACAAGCCATGATCTCTCATGCCAACCAGTTTGGTATTAGTGTTATTAATACGCATGTTGAAGAAGGTTTACCTGAAACGGTTATTGCACATGTAGCAACTAAAATTGATGCCGAACTAGTCATTCTTGGTACTGTTGGCCGTACAGGAATTTCCGCAGCTTTGATTGGCAACACCGCGGAACATGTCATAGATCAGCTTAATTGTGATGTGCTTGCTTTAAAACCTGAAGGTTATATATCACCTCTTCAGGAACAAAACTGATAAGGTACATAAAAACAGGACCTAGTGATTCTACCCGGCAGTTTTACCTTATGGCTTTAAGTAGTTAAAAGCACTATAATGCGCGGCGATATTATACTGCTTAAAATAAAGTTACCTATTTATGAACACGCTTAAAAAACCAGCTTCAATTCACAAAACGCAACTGGCAAAATTGGAAAAGCGCTTGAGACGCAATGTCGGCCAAGCTATTGCCGAATACAATATGATAGAAGATGGTGATAAAGTAATGGTGTGTGTCTCAGGAGGCAAGGACAGTTACGCATTACTCGATATACTATTGAAAATGAAAGAGTCTGCGCCCATTCATTTTGATATTATCGCAGTGAATTTAGATCAAAAACAACCCGGTTTCCCTGAACATATTCTCCCCCAATATCTTGATGGCCTAGGCATTGAGTATCACATCATTGAAGAAGATACTTACGCCATAGTTAAAGATAAAATTCCTGAAGGTAAAACAACCTGTAGTTTATGTTCAAGATTAAGACGTGCAGTGCTTTATAAAACAGCAAAAAAGTTAGGTGCAACTAAAATAGCATTAGGTCATCACCGTGATGATATGATTGAAACCTTAATGTTAAATATGTTTTATGGCGGAAAACTGAAAGCAATGCCTGCTAAACTTGTATCAGATAATGGCGAACATGTTGTTATTAGGCCTCTAGCTTTTTGTAAAGAAAGTGAATTGATTCAATATAGTGAATTAAAAGACTTCCCAATAATTCCGTGCAATTTATGTGGCTCTCAACCTAACTTACAACGCCAAAATATTAAACGTATGCTTAATGATTGGCATGTTCAATCTCCTGGCAGGATAGAATCAATGTTTACCGCTATGCGAAATATTGTGCCATCTCACCTTTGTGATAATAATCTGTTTGATTTCAAAAATATTGATAGTACTTCTGGGATCATTAATGGTGGAGATTTAGCATTTGATGACAATGAAGTTGAATATAATCAGGTTGAAAAGAATAGCCATGCAAATGAACTAAATGTGATTGAAGTGAAGTGATCATTTATTGGTATGAGTAAAGCTGCCATCCCAATCAGTTGATGGCGGTTTTTGTAGCAATACTTGTAGACGCTTCTTAAATAATAGATAAAGTTTACATTTCGGCGCCAACTGAAGAAGCTTGTCAATTATTGCCATTGACTTGGTAAAGTCTTTATTTGTATAGCATAAAAAACATTGCTCAAAATAATCGGCTTGTTGGAGTTGACTTTCATTTATGGGTTTCTTGATTGGCATATACAAATTAGTAGTTTTATCTTTGCCAACCACTTTGACTTTATCAACGAAATGAAAATGATAAGATGAGCATTGCATTAAGGTCGTTTCACTTATTAGCATATCAACACCATAATATTTCGTTAAGCTTTCTAGCCGTGAACCTAAGTTAACCGCGTCACCTAAAACAGTGTAAGCCCTTCTAAAACTTGAACCCATATCCCCTACATTCATCATCCCAGTATTGATACCAATACCTATAGCTATTGCTGGTAAGCCTCGTTGTTTAAATTCATTTGAAAGCTGAGCTGTTTTAGTCAACATGTCAAAAGCGGCATTGACTGCGTGTTCAGCATGCATAGCATCATTGAGTGGTGCCCCCCAGAAAGCCATCACCATATCGCCGACATATTTATCAATAGTTCCACCATGTTTAAAAATAACTTCTGTGATGGGTGATAAGTAGTCATTCAGTAATTGTTTTAGCTCATTGGCGTTAAGTCCTTCTGATAGATGTGTAAAGTTGCGAATGTCAGCAAAGAGAACTGTCATTTCTTTGCGCTCACCATCCATAGATGAAGCGTTCGTATCATTTAAGAGTTCATCAATATGGGCTGGGGGCACATATTGACCAAATATATCTTTTACATGTTTACGTTGTAGATTCTCTTGATAAAAGCCTTTCATGATTGCGGTAATGCTAATAACAAATAATACTAATAACAACGCGATAATGGGTAAGTGAATTTGATAAACGTGCCATATATAAACATTGGCGGCCCATACAGCCCCTAATACAGACGCTGCAATCATCAACATGGCCACTGGCGACTTTTCTATCAGGATATAACTTAACCAAAGCCCTAATATCAAAATGAGTAAAATATTCGCACCTAACCACCATTCAGGCTGCACTACTTGGTTTTCTGGTTGCACTAATGCATCAAACACTGTCGCATGAACTTCAACACCAGGATAAAGTAGTGAAACAGGTGTCGTTCTTAGATCTGCCATGCCCACTGCTGAAGATCCAATAAATACCACAGCCCCTTCAAAGCGTTTATCGACAACCTTTTCATTCATCACCGCAGTTGCTGATGTATATGAATACCGTTTTATCCCTCCTCGAAAGGGTATTAGCATCTGGGCCCGATTGTCAGTTCTTATGATGCTTGTGCCTATTGCTAAGCCTGATAATAACACTGAGTTATTTTCAACATGCCAAATAGGCGTAATATTTGGTGCAAAGCTATACGCTCTGAAGGTCTCAAGTGCAAGGGACGGGTATATTGTATCTTTATAAGCGCTAATTAAGGCTGTCCGCCTTATAAAGCCATCTTCATCAAAAACTGCATTAATATATCCTTGACCCAAGGCAGCTTTATTCAGTTTTTCAATACTTGCGTTAAAGCCTTTGAACTGGTGTAGTTGATGATTATTGTTAATTATGTCTTTATTTTTTACTAACGTTGCTATTTGATTTATCGCTGGCGCCTGCATCTTCCCTAATACTATGCCTCTATTTTGTTGCAATAGAGTGCCTAAAATCACATCATTTTGACTAATAGCTTTAGCAAAAATAACGTCATTATCTAACTCTTTAATTAAATCGCCAAAATCATAATTTCGCTTACGTTTTTGTAATGCTTTATTGACTTGTTCAACTGGGTTTTGTTGTGGCTCAGAGAAGAGCATATCAAAGGAAATGACGATGGAACCTTGCGCTGTTAATGTATCAACTAACCTCGCTAGCTGACTTCTGGGCCACGGCCAACGGCCTATTTCTTTTAAACTTTGCTCATCGATATCAATAATTTGGATATTAGCTGGGGAAACTGGTGCAGGATGGATAAAGTGAACTAACTTAAAATCATAGGCTATTCCCTCAAGACGTTTGAACCAGCTAGGCTGCAACCATTGAAGAAAGCTAAAACAAACAACAAAAAAAAAGCCTAAGAGCATGTCATATAGAAGAAAACTGACATTATTTTTCATTAATACTTATCTTCACCCATGATGAAAGTGCCTAAATCACCTACAGCAAAAATATTGTTACTATTGAAAATAACATCGTTTAAATGTTGTGCACTACCAGCACTGGCAGGTAACCATGTAACGCCATTTTCACTTGTAAAAGTAACGCCATTATCACCAACGGTTATATAATTACTCCCCGAAAAGGCAATTGCATTTAAGTTTGCGGTAATACCAGAATTAATACTACTAAAGCTACCCCCCATTGCAGTTCCGGTCACTATAATACCATTATCTCCAATAATAATATTAGTGCTGCCATTATAAATAATATCGTTTAGTTGACCAAAAGATGAGTTTGAGAAGAAGTTCATCCACGTTGTTGCTCCCGGTGCAGCAGTATTATTTCTCACAATAATCTTTCCGTTACTTCCCACTGCCACAAAATAATCATCATCGTGATCTATACCATAAAAATGATCACTTAAGCCTGTCGTTTCTACGACCCAATTAATGCCATCTTGACTTGTTATTATTGCACCAAAATCTCCAACAATGACATAAAGAGAAAAAGGACTGCCTTGGGTATCTAGACCAGAAAACCAAAAAACATCATTAAGGTTATTGGATGTAGGACTAGATTGTGTGGTCCATATATCACCAGAAGGGCTAGTCAAAATCAAACCACTATCACCAACCGCGATAAAAGCATTGTTAAAATACTCTACTTGATTAATTGGAAAAGTCGATGTTGTTGAAACATCACTCCAGCTAGTACCATCAGTACTTGAGGTTATATTGGTACCATTACCTGCCCTTATTAATTTACTCCCACTATGTGCTATTGCAGTACTATCTATATTGCTTCCAGTACTAATGGGTTGGTAACTCACCCCGTCACTAGAAGTGAAAACGTTCGCTAAGTCTCCAACCAGCACAAATAGACTACCGTCATAGATAACATCATTAAGTGATTGTGAATCAATACCACCTTGTAATGTCCAATTTATACCATCAGGACTTGTGATAACTGTACTATTATCTCCAACAGCCATAAACATATTATTACCCCAGGTAATGCTGTTGATATTATTGCTAGTATTAGCATTTCTAGTTGTCCAAGTTATGCCGTCTGCACTTGAAATTAGCGAACCGTTCGCACCTACCGCAACAAAAATATTATTGAGATTACTAACAACATCATGCAAATTATCACTTACATTACTTGTTCTTACAGTCCAACTGTTATCATCTAGACTGGTTTCTATTGTACCTGAATTACCAACAATAACCGTGATACCGAGGGCCCTTTCAACAGAGTTAAACAAAACTGAGGTATTTGGTGTTTTTGTTTGCCAGTCAATACCATCGTTCGAATACATAACACATTGCATGCCAGTCGCTATAAACTCATTCTGGTTAAATACAACCTGAACCATAGAAATGAAGGTGTTGGTAGTTCGTTCAGCCCACCTGCCTGGGTTTACTTCACCTTGCTGGCTAAAAGCCTTGTTTACTTTACCAACGGCTATACTTGAATTTATGTTTGGCGATAGTGAAGCTTGGCCACTCGCTACAGCCATAAAAGGACTTGAACTATCGTGATAATGGTTTTGCCAATTGCTTAGATCACTACTAGTAAGAATATTTTGATTAGCGACGATAAAATACCGATTGCCATCAAAGCTAATTCCTTGATAGTCCGCCATGACTATATTTGGGAGGGCATTATCACCGAGCCAATCAATTTCAGAGACATTCAATGTCACTATTGCTTGGGCAACCTCCCCTAAACCATCATCAATACTATAAACAAAACTATCTACACCACTAAAACCGTTGTTTGGCGTATATAAGAAACTTGAATCGTTATTAATACTCAAAACTCCATTTTCAACATTATAGTTAAGACTGTTATATTGAATGGGATCGGAATTAGGATCGCTATCGTTTTGTGTTGGTAAATTAAATGAAACACCGTCAACATCGATATTTACATTAGTGCGAACTTGGTAATCATCAGGCCTTGCTATTGGAGCTAGGTTTGCTTGATTGATACTAATAGTAACCATTGCCGTTGCCGTACTTGTACCGTCGGTTATTTGATATTCAAAACTATCTGAGCCGAAAAAACCACTATTCGGCGTATAAGTGAATCGACCATCAGAAAACAATGACAATGTGCCATTGCTCACATTGGTGATTGGGCTAGTGATAACCGTTAAACTATCATTTTCAGGGTCAGTATCATTATCCAATACCCCTTGAATACTTGAGTTATCAGCAGTTAACGTTGTGTCTTGGTCTACTGTGTAGTTATCATCATTGGCTGTGGGCGATAAATTCGCTTGATTGATACTGATAGTAACCATTGCCGTTGCTGTACTTGTACCGTCGGTTATTTGATATTCAAAACTATCTGTGCCGAAAAAACCACTATTCGGCGTATAAGTGAATCGACCATCAGAAAACAATGATAATGTGCCATTGCTTACATTGGTGATTGGACTAGTGATAACCGTTAAACTATCATTTTCAGGGTCAGTATCATTATCCAATACCCCTTGAATACTTGAGTTATCAGCAGTTAACGTTGTGTCTTGATCTACTGTGTAGTTATCATCATTGGCTGTGGGCGCTAAATTCACTTGATTGATACTAATAGTAACCATTGCCGTTGCCGTACTTGAACCGTCGGTTATTTGATATTCAAAACTATCCATACCGAAAAACCCACTATTCGGTGTATAAGTGAATCGACCATCGGAAAACAATGATAATGTGCCATTGCTTACATTGGTGATTGGACTAGTGATAACCGTTAAACTATCATTTTCAGGGTCAGTATCATTATCCAATACCCCTTGAATACTTGAGTTATCAGCAGTTAACGTTGTGTCTTGATCTACTGTGTAGTTATCATCATTGGCTGTGGGCGCTAAATTAGCGTTATTTATAGTGATACGAACTGTCGCAGAATCAGTGCCGCCATTTCCATCACTTATAAAATAAATAAAAGCATCGCTTCCCGCAACACCAGTAGCGGTATAATCTATAGTATTATCTGATTGAATGACTACGCTACCAGCACCTGCAGACAAACTTGTTACTGTTAGGTTATCACCATCAATGTCACTATCATTTGCTAACACATTGATATTTATGGTCTGGTTTATATCAACCTCAGCAACGTCATCAACTGCGGAGGGTGGCGTGTTGCTAACCGGTGTAATAGTTACAGTGACTGTTGCTGATGCAGTTCCGCCATTACCATCATTAATAAAATAAACAAAAGAATCCATTCCAGCCGATGCTGGTGCCGTATAGTCAATCGAATTATCTGATAATATATTTACGCTACCAGTGCCAGCAGAAATACTAGTTACGGTTAACATATCTCCATCTAAATCACTGTCATTTGCTAGTACGTTAATATTAACCGTTTGAGTTACTTCTACAACAGTTGTATCATCCATCGCAACAGGTATGTTATTACTTGACATCATTATGGTAACTGTCACTGATGCTGAAGCTGACCCACCATTACCATCAGAAATAGCATAGTTAATTGTTGCTATACCACTGTTTGTACCACTTTCAAAAGTAAGGGTATTATCACTGTTAATACTTACTGAACCTATATCCACGTTGGCCGACAAAATACTTAAACTATCATTTTCTATATCTGAATCATTTTCTAATACATTAATTACGATGTTTTCACCTTGCATAACACTCGCAATATCATCAAGTGCTATAGGTGCATCATTAACGGGTAACACTGTAATTGATACAGTGGCTGTATCAGTGTTCCCATTACCATCATAGATAGTGTAACTAAAATTATCATCACCGAAATAATTGTCATTTGCTTGATAGTCTAAAAATTGTCCATTTAAACTCACTGTGCCATTATTAACTTGCCAATCTACAATTTCCAAGGCATCGCCATCTATGTCACTGTCATTACTTAGGACATCGATTGTAATTAGCTCATCTTCATTAACACTGACAGAATCGTTAACTGCGTTAGGCGCTTGATTGCTATTTTCAACATGGATAGAGACAGTAGCTTGAGCTTGCGTTCCGATGCTATCTTCAATTGCATAGATAAATGTATCGATACCCACAAAATCAGTATTAGGAATATAGGTGAAGAAACCTTCAATGTTAATTGTCAAGGTACCGTTATCTACATTATCGATTAAATTAGATTGCAAATATATTTCATCTCCATCTGGATCATAATCATTTGCTAACACCCCAGGTATTGGATCGCCATCCGCTATCAGACTAGCATTTACTGCTATTGAGTAGCTATCATCTATCGCTACGGGTTGACTATTTACTTGACCAACACTAATAAATACTCTCCCTGTAGCCGATAAGCCTTCATCATCATAAACCTGATATTCAAAATGGTCTAAACCAACAAAGTCACTATTTGGGCTATAAGAAAAGCTTCCGTCAATATTTAAAAGCAATACGCCATTCATAACATCGATTAATGGACTGGTATTTATGCTTAGGTTGTCACTATCAATATCAAAATCATTGATTAATACCCCTGGAGATGCAATGTCTAAGTCTTGATTGATTGAAATTGCGTAATTATCATCAACTGCTTGTGGTGCATCATTCACTGGAGCTATGGTGATGTTAGCTCTTGCAGATGAAATACCACCTTGACCGTCTTGAATTTCATACTCAAAATAGTCATTTCCTGAGAAGTTAGTTTGCGGAATGTAGTTAAAGTCACCATTATTGAATAATGTAACTCCACCATTTGTTGGTCTTGTCAATGGTCTAGGTGTAACTGTCAGGGTGTTATTTTCATTATCAATGTCGTTATCAAGTAAGTTTCCCATTATTGATGTATCTTCATCTTGAAATAAATCGTCAAGAACACCTTGTGGCGGTGTGTTACTAATGCCATTAAAGGCATCCATTCTGATACGACTACTGAAGGCACTTTCCCCGCTGCCATCAATACCTGTTACAAGCAAGAAATACTGCTGTTGAGCTATCAGGTTAGTTAAAGTGTGCTGGTTACTATTTTGCGCTAATAATGCTTGCCCTTGGGTTAATGATAGGTAGTTATCAGGAGTTAATTTTTCATCCGCAGCCAGATAAATATTATATTTAATCAAATCTGAATTTTCTTGCCATGAAAGGTTTATTTCATTCCCATCATTACTTCTGCTGAGTTCCACTCCTGCTATTCTTCTAAACTGCCAGTTAATAGTAATAGTACTAACTTGCATTTGGTTCTGTTCAACATCCATCACCCAAAGACCAATAGTTATCGGGCCGTGTTCGACACCAAAATCAACAGGGTTTATATTTGTTTCCGTTTTATGAAAGGTAGAGCCGTTACAATCACTTACACTGTCACATAGGTATTTCAATTGTTCGCTTTCGTTGAAACTCAGTGCAACAGCCGCAAGTCCTTCGTCATCCTCAACATCAACGGAAACCAGTAAATTACCATTGAAATCCTCATCGTTAAATGGATGACTAAAGCCACCAGTTGCGTTCGCTTGTGCTACCTTTTTCACATGTAGTTCAACATTTGAGCTATTAACATTAGGAGTAATTATTGTTTTTGTAGTGTCTAAAGTAAAATCAATATCTACTTCTTTATCTTGAGTTTCACTACCGCAAGAAATTAATACAAAGCTAACATGCAAAACAATAATCAAATGTAAAAATCGACTTATTTTCATAATCGTTTGCTCTCTAATATGTCAAGTTATTAATTAAGGAGTTTCTACTAATAAAAAACTGCCACCAGCAGTGTTAGTACTGTTAATTAATTCACTTAACGAAATTTCACCTAAAATTTGGCTACCATTATTTAAGAATAAACCTGATATATTGCCATCTGCCAAATTATTCCCGTGACTGGCAAAATTAATATTCACCTCTAGTGCTGCCTGTGAAATGACACCATTAAAAGCAGCGAACCATTGACCTGAATTATCACTAAAAGAGATTTGACCTGTAGGAATACGACCTGTATCAAAGTTAACGGTCATATTCATTAGTAGGTTTGATATAGCACCCGAAGAACTTGACAAACTCTGTTCAAGAAAGTGATCAAAAACAACCAAGCCGGTTTTATCAGATATTATTGAGGGAGTATCAGGGGCAAGTCCTGCCCACAAAGCATCATTATCAATCCAGCTTTTGCCACTTTCATCGAACTCTAACGGATAACTTTTATCCAAAACACTATTAAATTCATTTTCAACACTGGCTAGTTTGATAGCCTTCTCCCTGTTGAACTTTTCTTCTATGCCTTTAAAAATACCAGATCTAAATGTTAGCTGCTGACCAATGGGGTGATTGTGTCCATGAGCAAATGTATCGGGTAAATGTAAGGTGAACTCAACTGAGCCATCACTTCTAACAATGGCAAAACTATAATCCTGATTGTTTCCAATGCTAAATTTGTTATCTACGCTACCTACCGTGACGTTAACATCAATGATGCCATCCCAAACGGAGAGAAATAAATCGCCATCTATTAACTCGGCTTCATAATGTGTTCCTCTAACACCGATACTCGCTACAGGAGTTTGTAAATTATAATTTCCCTCACCGCCATTTAGTAAACCTGTGATAGTACGCAGCCCACCTTCGACAAGTGATAAACCTACACTTCCCTTATTGGTAACCTTGTTAAATTGATATTCGACCACTGTCAATTGCGTGTGTTCCTGTAAAGAAAGTAATGCCCCATCAACCATTCTAAGTTGCGTATTACTTTCATTTCCGGTACTGACTACATCTGTTTGAAAAATGGAAGAACGTCGTTTTAATGCTCTTATTTCCGCTAAATCCTTCGCCTGGACTACTCCAATGGCAACAATGGTTTTACCGGCACTTATTGATTTCCCTTGTTCATTTGCTGACAATAAAAAGGGCATTAAGCCAATAAAAAAGATATAAATAGATAAGTAGTTCATTAGTTAATCTCCTTAAAATTGATATCGAAATGAGGTTGAAAATAAACTACGATCATATTCATATAAATCAAGATTACTTTTGTTATATAAATAGGAAAGAGATAGAAACCAGGCCCAATTTTGATCTATGTAATATTGATAATTGAGTTTGGTTTTGAACATACTGTCTGAGCGTTCATCTAAGAATAAAGGGTGAATTTCATGATATGACGAACTCATATAGCTTAATTGAACTTTTAGCAAATCACGTGATGCAACACTTCCACTCACTGAAATATCTATACCAGTAAAATCTCGTCCTAAGTGCTCAAAATTTTTGTCACTATCTTCTCGTCCAGCACTCATAGTTAACCGATAATTAAATTGCTTGTACTCCTGCTGATACCACAGGCTAAGCATAAATTGATTTTTGTCTAAATCATCTAGTTCATGTGAGATCTGAGCTAAAGTGCCACTTGCACCCCAATCATTATTTTTACCAATGGCTCTAGATATCTCACCGTTAAGACCAAAGTAATCTAGGTATTTATCATCATCAAGCCATAAAGGTTGATAAAAAGTATTAACGAGATAGTGAGATGATTTAGTCTTAGTTTGCCAACCAGCAATAACGTCAACAAATGTTCGAGAGAGATGTGAATATTCTTGATAGTGTGCATAACTAATGTTGGATAAGGCAAACCAACTAGTATTTAAGTCTAAAGGCTTTAAATACCGAGTTTGCCACTGCGCTTGTATAAAATTATCGTCAAGTTCTTGGTTGCTATCAAACAGGTTAATTGAACCAAGTACTGGGATAAAGACGATATCATCATCTATACCACTATTACCATTGCTATCAGTAGCAAGACCTAATTCTATATGATGTTTAAACTGCCCTCCTCTGCTTGAACGGACTTCACCAATAGCCCGTAGATATTTGGCTAAATTTGGAAAGTCTTCTACCTTGCTTAAAGATTGAATTTGCTTTAACTCAAACTCTGCAGCGTTAATGTTACCTGCTGAAAAGTAACTCATAGCTAATGCATAACGAGCAGTTAACCAGTTGGGTTTATTTTTTATTACTCGTTCAAAAGCAAATATTGCATGGTGGAAGCGTTTGCTTGCATGAGCAGCTAAGCCAAAGGCATAGTCGAAATCGATATCACCTTCATTATCTGCAAGTAATAATTGTGCTTCTTGGTAGGCTTGTTCAGGTTTATCTTGAGAAATTAACGTTAATATTTTCTCAATGTTTATGGCATTAGCGGCATATGCAGAACTGCACAAGCTATAAATAAATAACCATACAAGAAATAATGCAAATCGCTTCATCTAATACCCTTAGAGAAACATATGATGAACAATAGCGCTAAGTATAGTTAACTTTTTAAAAAATATTGTGATATATGAAAATAGGTTAAGGGCTATTCACTTACGGTAATAAAATCACTACTGACTTTTTCATCTAGGTATTGTTGGTTGTGTCTCAACATTTTAGTAATATCAATAACATATTCTGCACCTCGTTCAGAGTATGGTAACAAGCCAGTGGCTAAAATTTCAGGGTTTAATGGTTGATCTTGAGATCTTAATTCAAAACGAATAGTTCTGAAAACCCTATATGCATTATGGGAGTTTATATTATTAAAATAACGCGCTACTGCTTCATCTAAGCTCTGAAATGCGGCAACTTCATGCTTTGCACCTGCATTTCTTCCTGCTGGCACCATGCCACAACCTTCTTTAAAACACCAGATACCAAAAAAATTCAGGCCAATACGAGAAAAACGAGATGTGCCCCAAGCAGACTCATTAGCTGCTTGTACTAAAACTAATGGCATGGGAACAATATCAACACGTAATAATAATTCATTGAGCTGAGCCAATATACTCGCTCCCTTATTCACTCGATACTTTTTCACTAATGTAGATAATTCTTGAAATTCTTGTTCTGCTAAAGGCGTTTCTAAACTTACTTGTTCAAGCCAATAGTTCAGCTTTGCCCTAGTAGCGAGGAGTAAATTATTCTGCCTAATTACCGCGGGCTTCATAAAATCAAAGAAAGCTTGCTTCTTCTCTTTAATGCTTCTAATTTCAGCAAAATTAGGCAGAGTAACACCATGTAACGGCTTTTCTATTTTCTTTACTGTTATTGTTTTATTTTTTAGCTGACTCAACTTCTCTACTGAGGACACATTGATTGCTTGGTTAGTACTAGCTGGTTTTAAAAAAGTAAAAGGCGCAAGTATGAATGCTATTAACGCCATAAATAATAGGGTTTTAATCACTATAATGCTTTTCATAAAAAGTTATACCTGAGTAAGCTTACGCTGAAAAAGTATCATCACTGTCTGAATCAAGCTTCTTTGAATTTGAAACGTTCACGTTGACAGGAATATCAGTAGTATTATTGGTTGCCAAACTTACGCCAAAAATTTCTCTATATAAAATACCTTTCACGTTATAAAACATTGGCGCTAAGAATGACATACCAAATAAAAAAATTACTATTCCTAATGGGGCCATGCTTGACTCTAGCAATAATGCTAAAGGAAAGAGTAATGATACTAACGCCATAAATAAAAGAAAGTATAAAACAAACAACTCTTTAAACCTAAAGCGTAACGTTTGTATAGAAATTACAATCGCTTTCATTGGCGACATTTTTTTCTCTATAACTAAAGGAACTGTTAACGATAAAGTTACCGCCAAAAAGATACCGGGTAAGACTAACAGCTGAAAGCCAAGACTAATTAATACTGAAGTAAATAATGCACAAAGAACAACCCAACTAGCTCGTTTTAAAAAAGTAAAAGTCATTTTGGCATTTGTTTTCATACCCACAGCATGAAGTACTCCCATCATTTCAACGCCGCCGACGAAAGGCCAAACTGCAATAGTAACGACAACATTAAGTAGCATACTCGCTTGTGGGTCAGCTAAAACAGCTTCTATACCTCCAAGATAATTACTAACTAAGAGTGAAGTTAAAATACCTAGTATTAATGAAAATAATAGACCTAAATTAATTGACATTCTCGACTTCAAAGTCTGTTGCCAAGCTTCATTCAAAGTAGCTCTTACATCTATGTGATAATCACCTTTAAGGGCACTTTCAATATTACCACCAACTTGTACAATAGTTATTTTTTCAGGCAAAGCATTTTCCTTTAATACAGACTAGGAGAAGAACGAAATAAAGAAGCTATTATAACGCAATATCAGCAACAATGTTTATAGCTAATTAAAAATGAAATTAGTTCAGGTCACTTAGTATTAACTGTATCGCTAAAAGCAAAAGTACTAGCCCCATAATTCTATCTAAAAGATAGCCTTTTCGTTGTAAAAAATATCTTACTCTATGGTGCGTGAGTATATATGACAAAAACACAAACCATGCGGCAGTAGCTAAAGTCATATAAAGGCCATAACTTACTTTGATAATAAAAGGGGTTTCAGGCGCGATGATGACAGAAAATAAGCTTACGAAAAATAAGGTTGCTTTAACATTTAATCCATTAATTAAAAAACCGGTAAAAAAGGCTCTTTTCACTGAAGGAAGTTCGTTGCTAACCGTTAGTGTAGCTATACTCGACTGTAGAGCGTCATCATGTGTCTCTATTGCGGCATCATTTAAACCCTCACCTTCACGTATGACTAAAGTTGGTTTTTTTGCCCGTAATCCATGCCATGCAATATAACAAAAATAACTTGCAGCAATATATTTTAGCGCAGTAAACAGTCGTTCATCACTAGCAATAATTAAACCAATACCTACTAAAGAATAAGTAACATGCAATAAAATCCCACTCGCTATACCAAAACTTGTGATAACCGCTGTACGTCTATCATAGCGAATACTTTGCTTCAAAATGATGGCAAAGTCTGGACCCGGACTCGCTACCGCTAATAAATGCACGGCAGCAATAAGAAAAAACTGTTCTAGATAAGACATTTTAAGAAAATTTCTACTATTTATGTTGATGCTGAAGCATAATATTGCTTAATATCTGTTTGAAAAAATTGGTACCCTTTTCTTTTGCTAACACAATGTTATTTTCTGGAATTCTCTCGGGTTCATTATAAACAGATAAGACCCTTGCCAAACTCTCTTCACGAAGAATATGAAGAATGGGATAAGGAGAGCGATTAGTATAATTACTTGCACTATCATATTCCTCCCCTTCAAAACAATAATCAGGGTGCATAGTAGCCAGTTGAAAAACGCCTTCAAAACCTGAATCAGCCAGCAATTCTGTACCATAATCAACAAGATCTAAATAACGCTCAAACCCACGAAAACCGTCATTATATATAATAAGTGTAGTTTCAATTTCAGGGTGCTTTTGTAAAAAACGACACTGCTCTATTAATTCATGAAGCGCAGGTTTTACTTGATTTTGATTAGACTCACAGTAAAAAATGGTTTCGTTTACAAATTCTTTTTTGGCAAAAGGACAAAAGTTAAGTGAAATAATAATTTCACTTAACCATTGCTTTGTCGCTAATACGGTTGATGTTTCGTGGGTAATCATTAATTACCTTTAATCAGTTGATTGTTGCAGTTGCCACATTTTACAGTATTTCCCTTGTAGCGCTAACAATTGTTGATGATTACCTTGCTCAATGACTTCTCCTTCGCTCATCACTAGAATATTATCGCTATCAACAATGGTTGAGAGTCGATGCGCTATTACCAAGCTAGTACGGTTTTGTGCAACTTCATTTATTGCCGTCAAAATAGCTTGCTCTGAGTGGCTATCTAAAGAAGAAGTCGCTTCATCAAAGACTAAAATTTGTGGGTTTTTTAAGATAGTTCGCGCAATAGCTACTCGTTGTTTTTCGCCGCCTGATAGTTTTAAGCCGCGTTCCCCAACCATAGTATCTACACCGTCGGGTAAACTATTCACAAACTTTGTTAAGTGTGCCATTTCAATTGCTTGCATCACCATTGTCTGACTCGCATCAGGGTTACCGTAATGTACATTAGCAAGTAAAGTATCATTAAATAACACAGTATCTTGCGGCACTATGCCAATATGATGCCTTAGCGAGTCTTGGGTAACTTGACTTATATTTTGCTCATCAATTAAGACTTGTCCTGAATTTACATCATAAAAACGAAAGAGTAATTTTACTAACGTTGATTTACCTGAGCCACTTTCCCCTACTACTGCTACTTTACTCCCACCTTTGACGGTAAACGATAAATCTTTAATAATTGGTCTATTGGGGTTGTAAGCGAAATTAATGTTGTTGAAAGATATATTGCAGTTAGAGATGATGAGCTCTTGAGCTCCTTTTATATCTTGTACTTTAGGGCTTTTACCTAATAAACCGAACAAATTCTCTATATTCGCAAGTGAGCCTTTAATTTCTCTATAAATAAAGCCTAAGAAGTTAAGCGGCATAAAAAGCTGCATCATAAAAGCATTGATCAATACAAAGTCACCTAGTGTCATTTTATCTTCACTAACTTGGACAGCAGCGAGTGCCAGCATAGCGGTCATCGCCATCGCAATAATAAATGCTTGACCACCATTTAAGGCAAAAAGCGATATACGATTCTTAATTTTTGCTTGTTCCCAATTTGCTAATTGCTTGTCATAAGCCTGCGCTTCATAATCTTCGTTAGTGAAATATTTCACTGTTTCATAATTAAGTAAACTGTCTATCGCTCGTGTATTGCTAGATGAATCTGCCTGATTTGCTTCCCTTACAAAACGCGTTCGTAATTCAGTTGCATAAACTGAATAGGAAATGTAAATCAATATTGAACTTAAGGTAATAAGAGCAAACCAGGGGCCATAATTTATAAATAAGATAGTTACGACCATAACTATCTCAAGTAACGTTGGCACAATATTGAAGACCATAAAGCGCATTAAAAAACTGATACCAGAGGTACCTCGATCAATGTCTCGAGATAACCCGCCTGTTTGACGATTCAAATGAAAGTCTAAATCTAGCTGATGTAAATGACGAAAGACTTTCAAACCAATACGACGGATAGCGCGTTCTGTCACTCTTCCGAATAATGTATCTCGCACTTCAGCAAAAATAACAATAGATAAGCGCACTGCCCCATAAGCTAAGACCAATCCAATCGGCACGACTAACGTTTGCATGTTGTCAGGTACTTCAGCATCTAAAGTATCGACAATATCTTTTAAGATAAAAGGTAAGTAAACACTTGCCACTTTTGTTAAAACTAAACATACGAGCGCAAATGCAATACGTTTTTTAAATTCAAATAAATAAGGCAAAATTAATTTGAAAGCTTGCCAATTAATAGTTGTCACTTCGTTATCAGGATGATTGGATTGGCGCATAAATCGTAGAACACCTTAAAGTAAAAGAATAAACACTTTTTTTTAATATTTGCAAACGCAAAAACACATTAACGCAAAGCGTTAATGTGTTTTAAAAATGAAGAACTTCGCTTGGAGTTGAACTAAAAGCTACTTGATACTTTTAGTCACTATTACCGTCTTCAACACGGCTTTTCAATTTTTGACCAGGCCTAAACGTTACTACCTTACGGGCAGAAATAGGAATATCTTCACCTGTTTTAGGATTTCGACCAGGACGTTCACTTTTCTGACGCAAATCAAAATTACCAAAACCCGAAAGTTTAACTTGTTCGCCACTTTCTAAGGTTTCACGAATTTCTTCAAAAAATATCTCAACCATATCTTTTGCGTCGCGCTTGCTCAGCCCAACTTTTTCAAATAAATGTTCTGCTACTTCTGCTTTGGTAAGCGCCATTGCTTAGTCCCTCAGTGATGCATTCAACTCTGTTTTTAAGGAATCAACGACTCGATCAATAACATCGGTGATGTCTTTTTCTTCAAGCGTTTTCTCAATATCTTGTAATACTAAGGCGATAGCGAGACTCTTAAAACCGTCTTCGACACCATCTCCTGTGTATACATCAAACAAGTTTAGATCAATTAAATAATTTCCGCCAACCTTTTCAATAAGTTGTAACACTTTTTTTGCATCAATATCCTCTTTAACAACCACAGCAAGGTCTCTTCTATTTGCAGGGAAGCGAGATATAGCACAGGCTTGCGGTATTTTTTGTTCTAACACTTCTGTTAACAATAGCTCAAAAATTAAAGTTCGACCATTTAATCCTAATTTTCTTGTTAATTCAGGGTGTAAGGAGCCAACATAACCTACTAACTTGCCATTTTTTGTAACTTGAGCGGTTTGTCCCGGGTGTAAAGCTGCAACTTCTGCTTTTGAAAATTCATAACTAGTTTCTTCGCATGTTAGTGCCAACAGTGCTTCAACATCACCTTTAACATCATAAAAGTCTGTCGCTGCTTTTTCCATATCCCAGTGTTCATCAACACGATTACCACTGATAACACCAGCGATCATATTTTGCTGACGAACGCCATTTTCTGCGGCTTCATCTGGTATGAAACGTAAGCCTGTTTCAAACAAACGAACACGTCCCTGCTGACGATTTTGATTGTAAGCAACCGATTGTAATAACCCCGTCCAAAGGCTGACACGCATCACTGACATTTCTGAAGAAATTGGATGGGGTAAAACCATTACATCTTCGTTTGGATGAATGAGTGATTGTACTTTTGGATCAACAAAGCTATAAGTAATTGCTTCTTGGTAATCTCGGTTAACAAGGGTTTGCTTAAGTTTGGCTAAAGAAATACCTGCTTCTTTTTGCTCAACCATTTTCAAGGTTGCTTTTGGCGCAATATTGGGAATATTGTTGTAACCATAAATGCGAGCAACTTCTTCTATCAAATCAACTTCAATTTTAATATCAAAACGATAAGCAGCAACAACAACCTGCCAAACTTTATCTTGACCTGCACCGGTTTCAGTTACTTCAAAACCTAAACGAGTCAATATTTCGTTAACTTTAGCATCTTCAATATGATGACCAATTCGGCTATCTAATTTAGCACGTCGTAAGTTAACATCTTTAGTTTGTGGAATATTCGCTTCTGTTTTAGCTTCCACAATTGGTCCTGCTTGACCACCTACAATCGTCAATAATAATGCCGTAGCGCGCTCCATAGCATCATGTTGCAAGGTTGGGTCTATGCCACGTTCATAACGGTGAGAAGCGTCTGTGTGCAAACCGTATTGACGCGCTTTACCTAAAATGGCTAATGGCGCAAAGAAAGCACTTTCTAAGAATATATCTGTTGAAACACTGGTGACACCTGAGTTAAGACCACCAAAAATACCCGCTATAGCTAGCGCTTTTTTATCATCAGCGATAACTAAGGTTTCTTCTTTTAACGTGACTTCATTCTCATCAAGTAAAGTTAGTTTTTCTTCTTGATTAGCAAAGCGAACGTTAATGGCACCGTCTATCTTTGCTAAATCAAAGGCATGCATAGGATGACCAAGCTCTAATAATACATAATTAGTAACATCAACAACTGGGTCTATTGCACGTACACCACAACGACGTAACTTTTCGACCATCCATAATGGTGTTTGTGCGCTTGGATTAATATCTTTAATCACACGACCCAAATAACGAGGACAAGCTTCGCTAGCCGCAATGTTAATTTCAACCATATCCTCTACTGTAGCTACTACAGGGTTAATTGATACATTATTAACAGCTTGAGAGTTTAAAACGCCTACCTCACGAGCTAAACCTTTAATCCCTAAACAGTCACCACGGTTAGCCGTTAAATCAACGTCAATTGTAACGTCATTTAAGTCTAAGTATTCTCGTAAACAGCTACCTATGGGAGCATCAGCTGCTAACTCCATGATACCTTCAGAGCTTTCACTTAGCCCAATTTCAGACTCGCTACAAAGCATACCAAATGAAGGTACACCACGAAGCTTTGCTTTTTTAATTTTAAAGTTGCCCGGCAATACAGAGCCTACAGTAGCAACAGCCACTTTTAAGCCTTGACGACAATTTTTAGCACCGCAAACAATATCAACAGGTTCACCATCACCAAAGTCACCAAGATTAATTTTTGTCACTTGTAACTTGTCTGCGTCAGGGTGTGGACCACATTCAACTACTTCACCTATTATAACGCCAGTAAATTCACCTGCGACAGGGTCAATACCGTCGACTTCTAGACCGGCCATCGTTATTTGATGAGCTAATTCATCAGATGAAAGCGAAGGATTTACCCACTCACGTAACCAAGATTCACTAAATTTCATTATGAGTATTTCCTACTTGAACTGTTTTAAGAAGCGAAGATCGTTTTCAAAGAATGCACGCAAGTCATTTACGCCATAACGCAACATAGTTAAACGCTCGACTCCCATGCCAAAAGCGAAACCGGTATATACTTCAGGATCTATACCAACACTTTTGAGCACATTAGGGTGTACCATTCCGCAACCTAGCACTTCTAACCATTTGCCATTTTTGCCCATGATATCTACTTCAGCTGATGGTTCAGTAAATGGGAAGTAAGATGGTCTAAAACGTATTTCTACTTCTTCTTCGAAGAAATGATGTAAAAAATCATGCAAAATGCCTTTTAGGTGAGTAAAACTTACATCCTTATCTACCATTAAACCTTCAACTTGGTGGAACATTGGCGTATGTGTTTGATCATAATCGTTACGATATACTTTACCGGGTGAGATTATTCTTAAAGGTGGCTTTTCTACTTCCATGGTACGAATTTGTACGCCAGATGTTTGGGTACGTAATACTAATTTTGGATTGAAATAAAATGTATCATGATCTTGACGTGCTGGATGATGTTCAGGAATATTTAATGCGTCAAAGTTATGGTAGTCATCTTCTACTTCAGGACCCGCTTTTACTTCAAAGCCTAAGTCACCAAAGAAACTCTCAATGCGGGCAATGGTACGAGATACCGGATGTAAGCCGCCAAGTTTGGTGCCACGACCAGGTAGGGTCACATCAATAGATTCAGCAGCAAGCGTTTGCGCTATTTCTTCAGCACGAAGTAATTCACCTCGAGCATTTAATAATTTTTGCACTTTTTGCTTGGCAACATTAATTATTTGGCCCATTTTAGGCTTTTCTTCTTTAGGTAATTTCCCTAAGCCTTTCATTTGCTCAGTAAATAAACCTTTTTTACCTAAAAAGTTAACACGCACTTGATCAAGTGCATTAGGGTCGCCAGCGTCGCTAATAGCGCTTTCTGCTTGCGCTACTATGCCGTCTATGGTGGTAGTGTCTAAACTCATGATTTCCTCTAAAAAGGGACTAAAGACGATTTTTGTAAAAGTACAAATTAGCCATTTAGTAAATAGACTTAAAAAATGCTGATGATTTTACACGAAAAACAATGTTTATGTAGAGTAAATGACGGTATTAGCGGGATTTTTTAGCTTTTCTTTTCACTAATTTTAATAAGATATGAATTTGGATGTTATTGTGATAGTGACTTAAGTCATTAATGTGTTAAATACATAGTACTAACTAATGAAAGTGATACGCTAAAACAAGTGAAAATTGGGCAATAAACTCTCTGGTTGCTCAAAAAAAACATGGCCATTAAGGAATATTAACCTCTAACCCTACAGTCATGGCTCCTCTACTGATCACAATCATATATGTAAAAAACAACACCTAAACATTAATACATATATGACTGTTAGACTTTCGCTTTACTAGCGTTGCTCCTATATTTGTCAATTGTAAATACAAAACCAAATTATCTAAAACAAATAAAGGGGAACGATACACAAAAAATCATTCTTGTTCTTAATTTAAATAATATGGCGCTATTGCCAATGTTTTAGTTTAGATGTTTTACCTATGCCAGGATTAAAGCTATTTGTTGGGTCGAGTGATTTATAAAAACCTTTCAAATCCTCTTTAGCGAAATATTCATGACCTACATTATGTTCTGCAGGATATTCTGCGCCCCGAGCATCAAAAGTCGCGAGTATTTTCTCTTTCACGGCTTTTGCATCTACCCCTTTCTTTAATATATAGTTTTGATGCATTACATGGCAAAACAGGTGTCCATAATATAATTTTACCGCTATTAACTCATCTAATTCTGGCGGAAGTGTTTCAAACCAATCTTTTTCATTTCGTGGAAAGGCGACATCTATGGTCATTATTGAACCTAAATCTTTACTTTTCATTAATTGATTGCGGCCAATAGCGCCACCTGCGACAAAACGATGCAAAATAGCCTTATTACCTTCGTCTTCAGTACATTCAAAGTAACTGCCCTCATTTGAGGCGAAAAAGTTATCAAAGTATTGTTTGGCCTCATCTACTCCTTCATTGCTCATTTCTATGATCCAGTGGTGCTGATATCTATCGCGATATTGTTCCATTCGCTTGGGCAGATGATTTGGCCATAAATAACTAAAATATTGCATCATGCGGTCAGAAAACTTACTCGGTAAAAATTTAATATTATCCGCTATTCTGTCGACAGTGCGTTTAATAGCAAACATTTTGGGCATGTACTTTGAACCCAATTTACTTATCACTAAAAAGGAATCTTTACCGTATTTTTTTGATGCATCATAACAATCACGATGCAAGTACTCTCCAGATACAGGCAAAGATTTAAAATTTGAAAGTATATCTCTTCGGATTTGCGCTAATACACCCGGATCATTTGTGCCAACATAAAAAACTTGTTGTTTTTTGGGAATAGGAAAAGTGTCCATGCGAACCGCGAAAACTGCTAGTTTTCCTGCACATCCTGATGACTCATATAATCGACGACCATCATTGTTATAACGCGATGGTGTATCTTCATCAATCTGTCTAACGCGTTCATGGTATTCATTATCTGAAGCTCTTTTTGAAGGAAAACCAACGTTTTTATCAGTAAAGTTTTTCTGATGTAAGTTCGTTAAAATTTCTTCCGGTGTATCACCTAGCTCAATACCTAGATTATTCACTAACGACAAATTTCCCGCGTCATCAATTTGAGCATAAATTGATAGCTCGGTATACGCTGGGCCTCTTTGTACTAACGCACCACCAGAGTTATTACAAATGCCACCCACAATAGAAGCGCCAATACAAGATGAGCCAATAACTGAATGTGGTTCTCTACCGTATGGCGCTAAAACATCTTCTAAACCGAATAATGTACTTCCAGCCAAACCAATAATTTGTTTTGCATTATCAATTAGATGAATGCTATCGATACGCATCGTACTAATGATAACAATAGGTCTATCATAATCTTTACCGTTAGGAGTTGATCCACCTGTCAATCCGGTATTTGCAGCCTGCATTATTACTGCCACATCAGCCTCAACACAAACTTTAAGTACTTGCCAAATTTCTAGCAGCGTTTCGGGTCTGACAACAGCTATTGCTTCTCCTGAGCCAAAACGGAAGCCTTTGGTATAAGCCTGTTTTTTTACATTATCTGTCAGTGTATAACTACCACCTACTACCGATTTCAATGCTTGAATTAAGGAAAGTTGTTGTGAATTACCTGTCATTTGGAGTCTCGTTAAAGTGTTGTACTTGCAGCGACATTGCTAATCCTGCATTAAAGTTAATTAATTATATATTAATGACTAAAGAGAGTGAATCTAAAGCATGGTTTGTGTTGACATTCTTAAGACAATGTTTCAATAGGAGTACTTTGTTCAGTCTGGCAAGGTTAATCACTGTTTACGTCATATGCAGCTTAAGTACTGTTAAGAAACTTAGCGTCAAAATTTGGAGTAATGTAACTGAATGGCTATATCTAATAACTATTGATAATATCGTTTACCATCGGAATGAAAGTTTGTCTTTGTTTCGGTGAATTTTCTAATTTTCTAATATGGCTTCATATACTAATGAAATAATACTCCCATATTTTCCTGTCTCAAATTGCTTTCCCTTAAATTGAAAATTTTTCTTATCACCTTCAATTTCACTGTGTCGTGCGTTAGTGAGTAGAATGATGGCTAAATCATGTTCAGGATCAATAACGGTAACTGTACCTGTCCACCCGGTATGACCATAAGCTGAGCTACTCGCATACGGACCGAAATGCCACTTTCTCTCACCGTTATTTGCTCGCCTCCAACCTAGACCGTAAGTACCGTTACCATCATCTGGTTTAATAAATTGATCGATAACATTTGCGGAAAACAGGGTGTTTTTTCCGTATCCACCGCGATTTAAAAGCACTTGAGCCATTACGGCTAATTCCTTACCCGTAGAAAATAGTCCCGCATGTCCTGCAACTCCGTCAAATGAATGATAAGCCTTTTCATCATGTACTTCCCCCTGTAGTACATAGGTACGAATATTGTCATAATCAACACGCTTTCCACGTGTTGTGCCATGAATTTCACTAGCCGCAAATTGGTACTTGCTGAAACCTTTCTTTAAAGGATTAAACAGTGTTTTGCTCAACCCTAATGGATGATAAAAGTTATATTCAACATACATATCTAAAGACAGTCCTGTAATCTCCTCAACAATCATACCTAATAACATATAGTCTGTATCACTATAGATTCGTTTGGTACCTCTACCCACTGCAAAAGGAACCTTAGTTAAGATTAAATCTTTTGTTCGCTTTGCATCTTGAGAGAAAAAATCATCACCAAGTTTATTATTTTTAGTGAAAAATTTAATTTCAGGAGAATAGCCGGCATTATGGGTAAGAAGATCTGTGATAGTTCTTAATTCTCTCCCCTCACCACGATACATTGGCAAGTAGTGGCTAATGGGTTTATTGACATTGATTTTATCTTCGCTTACCAGTTTCATTAAAGCAAAATTGGTTGCGAACATTTTAGTATTTGAAGCTATATCAAATAGAGTATCTGTGTCCATTTTTACTGGCGCGTCGAGCATGTCACCACCATCAGCGTACTTTCTTGCATAGCCATAAGCGGAGTTTTTAACAATTTTTCCATTTTTTACCACGACTAATACTGCACCGGGAAAACCTTGCTTAACATCGTTTTGAATCTGCTCATCTACAATGGTAAAGTCATGTATATTACTATTGCTTTCGTCGAGCAAATAAGGAAAAGGGATAGTAATTTTTATATTACTTCCTGCGGGCACAACATTTTCCACTCTAAAGGTATTATTACCATTTCTGGTTCGGCGTTTTAGACTATATTTATATGTACTCAGTTTCTGCAATGGTTTAGCTATATTAAGTTTTTCGCCATTAACAAAAATATCTGCAGCTTTAGCATCTTGGTTATCAATAATGATATTGCCTCGCCCCTTATAGCTTCTAAAAATAGCCCTGTCATTAACTAACGCTCTAGTACTACGGTTTTTCTGAGGAAAGAATTGATCTATCTGCCCATTTTTAGCGATTAATTCATCTTTACTGATTACAACATTTAATTCTTTTTGGTAACGAGCGAGTAAGCCATCGGAATTCTTTGGTATATATTTATCTATTAAGGCAAAAACTGAAGACGCGGTTTGCACATCTAAAAGACCCGTTATTTTCCATGGAAGAAAGTGTGATTGAAAAGCATATAAAACCGCTTGTGTTTGCTTGTCTAATTCCCCTGTTTCATTAATGTCATAGCCGTATATCTTTAATGCTCGCTGTATTAGTCCTATATTAGGCATTTGTTGCGCAAATAGTTGTGAATATTTTAGAACTGTTGCTTTTTCATACCAAGCACCAATTCCTTCTTGATATAATAGATACCAAGGAAACCTTGGACCAGGGTCATTTTGATGAAGTGGGTTAATATCACTATGACCAACAATGTTAACAGGTGAAATGTCTGGATTGTTTTTTAAAATCTCTTTTGCCAGTTTAATCAGTAAGGTTATTTGATCTGGATCATAATCTGAATAAAAGCACATTCTGCCAAAACCACTCTCCTGTGCAGTAGCTAACCTAGTGTTCTTCGCTATGGCTTGCTTACAATCGGCCACATTAACAAGCGTAACACCAATAGATTGAGAGTTTATTGCCTGCTGACCTTGCCAGTAACTATTACCGGTATGCCAAGCACTATTATTTTCACTGACAAGTTGCTGTACTTTTAGCTCGTCATTCACATAGGTTTTATCATAACTATTAGGGATTAAGTAATGCGAACTAGAAGCACCTTTGCTAACTAAGTTATTAACCGATGTATTATAGTCCTCAGCAGAATAATGCATTACTAAAAACTGAATTCGCTGATCATAGTTTACTGAATGCCTCCCTTTTACGGTCAAATAATTTAATGTACAACTTGCTAACATCATGCAAGTAGCTAGCAACATCAATAAAAATGACTTTTTGATTCGGGAATTTATCACTAGCTAACTCACACTCTATTGTTTTTCTTTCATCTGCTAACTACAGTCTACACCTATAACTACGCTAAGTTGTAAATTAGCTTACAAATTATTTAATTTAGCCAGATGTTTTTATTAGTAAAAACGCTATAAAACAGTTTTCAATATAGTCCACTGTTCTGAAAATAAGCCGTTAGAAGATATGGTAACTTAAACTGCACAAACTTTAGTTTTAGTGACTAGGTGGGTATAAGTATGAATCTTTCGTCTGAACTATTATTAATAGCAAATTTAAACTACTGCCCTATTCATATAACAGTTCAGTGCAAGAAGACAAAATACCGACACCGGGTTTTCCATCTCTATTTTTACTAAAATTAAAGCCCCCGAAAATACGTTTAACGTCCGTTCTTGCCCATACCGCACAAGCGTATGTGACTAATATTCTATTTATCGCTTTAACCCAGTCATCAAGGCAAAGTAGAAAGGCCCTTGAAGAAACTAATACTAATGTTGTTGATTTTAGCAACATTAGAGCACTCTAAACTCACTTATTAGAGAACATAGGTTTTTGTTTTAACGTTAATTTTCACAGTTATTTCTGCCAATTTTGCAAATACCCTAAAAGAGAGGAACATGCTACACTGCCTTAAAGTGTTGTATTACAGCCTAAAACTACCCCATGAATTATCACTCAAGAAAAACATACGCAATTATCAACTTAAACGCGTTAGTTGCGAACTATAAGACTATCGCAAGCTTAGCACCACAAAGTAACACTATTGCTGTGATAAAAGCCAATGCTTATGGTCACGGTACTATTGAAATTGCAAAGAATTTAAGCCAACTTGTTTCAGTTTTTGCTGTCGCCTTTATTGATGAAGCAATGGCGTTGCGAAACGCAGGAATCACCCTACCCATTTTAATTTTGGAAGGGGCACTATCAAAACAAGATTTTGATATTGCTGCTAAACATCGTTTTTATATGATGATTCATAATCATCAGCAGATTGATTGGCTTGTTAAGCAAACACCTTCATTTACGGGTAATTTGTGGCTTAAAGTAGATACGGGTATGAATCGTCTGGGGTGCCGGCCAAGCGAAGTACCTGATTTTTTAGATAAATTAACAGAAACACAATACCAGAACTTAGTTTTGTGTACACATTTTTCTAATGCAGAAGAAGTAGAAAACCCTAAAACACTACAACAAATTGCTGAATTTACTCAAATCACCCAAAAGCATGCTTTAAAAACCAGTTTAGCCAATTCTGCAGGAATTCTTAACTGGCCAGAAAGCCATAGTGACTTTAACCGACTAGGGATCGCGTTATATGGTACTAGCCCGCTTTCTAGTAAAAGTTCACCAATAGCACTGCAGCCGGTGATGACACTGCAAGCAAATATTATCGGTCTAAGAACCTTAGCTCTTGGTCAATCTGTTGGTTATGGTGAAACTTGGCAGGCTAAACGTAAAACAATTATAGCTACTGTCGCAATAGGATATGGTGATGGATATCCACGAAATGCAAAGGCGGGCACGCCTGTATTTATACACGGTCAAACGGCTCCTATTGCTGGGCGTGTATCAATGGATATGATCACCGTTGATGTCACTGACATAAATAACGTGCGCTTAGGTGATTGTGTTGAATTATGGGGTGATAACCTTAGTATTGATACTGTAGCTGAATATATGGACACCATAAACTATGAGCTTTTAACCAGGATATCCGCACGAGTGACCCGAAAATATATCAGCTAAATTTCTATTCAATACCAAGATACTTATGAACCTGTACTGATAAGCGCCAATTATTAGCAATACAAGCATCTATTGCTAACTGTGTCGCTCTTGATTTTTGACTAATCGGCTGTAAATAAACCGGTGTATTATTAATTTTGTGTTCGCTAAGTAGCAGTTTAAGATCATCAACATGCTGCTCAGTAGCAACAGGGTGTTTTATTTCGTTGGCACGTTTCATAGCACAATCAAGAATGGGATAACCTCCGCGCATGTTAACTTTGGGCGATACCGTTACCCAACAGCTATCTGTGACATTAATGGTAAAAGTACCAGAAGTTTCGACTTGGGTACTGTAACCTTTATCTTCAAAAGCAAGACATAATGGCGTTAAGTCAACCATGCACGGCTCACCACCAGTGATCACAATGTGTTTTGCTTGAAAAGCTTTTTCTTTTACTAAGGTGAGAATTTCAACAACTGACATAGCTGCCCATTGTGATGTTTCTTCACCTTTATTAAGCATAGTATTTTGGTTGACTTCATCGTCAAGTTCAATTTTCCAGGTATGTTTGGTATCACACCATGAGCATGCCACAGGGCATCCTTGTAAACGAATAAATATTGAAGGTTGGCCTGTAAATGACCCTTCCCCTTGAATAGTTTCAAATAGTTCATTTATTTTGTATTCAATCATTTTAATTTATGCTTTTTCCTGTCAGCCTTATCAAGTAAAATATACTTTCATCAAGTAGAAATTTTATTATACCCTAAGAGACATTAGAAATGGCTGAAAAAGTTGTTGTTATCTATTCCGGCGGCATGGACTCATTTACCGTGCTAAATCGAGCACTAAAAGATGGAAAAACAGTATTTGCGCTTTCTTTTGATTATGGTCAGCGCCATGTCAAAGAACTTGAGTATGCTAGTAGTGTTTGTAATTCACTTGCTATACAACATAAAGTGATTGATATTTCAGCTATTAATCAATTACTGGCGGGCTCGTCTTTGACCGATGAAATTGAAATTCCTGAAGGTCATTATGAAGCTGAAAGTATGAAATCAACCGTAGTTCCCAACCGCAATATGATTTTAATCTCTTTAGCGGTAGGTTATGCGGTATCTGTCGGGGCTGAGCAAGTTTACTATGGGGCACATAGTGGCGATCATGCCATTTATCCAGATTGCCGTCCTGAGTTTGTTCAAAAGATGAATGATGTTTGTCAAATAGCTAACTATGAAAGTGTTGAAATTTTTAGCCCATACCTAACGGTAAGTAAAACGGCAATTTTAACAGATGGACTTTCGATGGGCTTAGACTATAGCAATACTTGGACTTGTTATAACGGTAGAGACAAAGCTTGTGGTAAGTGTGGTGCTTGCCAAGAACGCCTTGAAGCGTTTGCCGAGAATAACATAGTGGATCCGATAGCATACGAAGATTAACCTAAAAGACGCCTCGCCCAGTTTATCAGATAGATTGTTTAGGTAATTACTATTCATATTCTGGGCTTTATTCTCTAATACGTTTGATTATTGCATCAATTTGCAAAAGATTTATCTTAATAAAATAAGGCTAAATTAACGTTAAACTTACCCGATTAAAGATAATTTCTACTACATTACTTAAATAGCGTTATTTTCACTAAAGAATAAAACACTGAATATTAATAACTTTTAGTGCTATAGAATATTATCTTCCTTGTATTTTATTTTAAGACAAAATCCATATAACCCTAATCACAGCGTAGTCTAGACTTATTAAGTGTCCAATGAATTTTTAAGGATATTTTATGAGTGCAATGTTCAGATGCCAAGCACGGTGTCTAAATCAGATGATTGACGCCAAAAATGAAACACAGGCGCATATTTATCTTGAACAGTTATTACTTTTTCCTGTTGATATACAGGATAAAATAATTGAAGAAATAAGTCATTTAAGTAATTGTAGTAGTGACGCTGTTGCTAGTATTATCGGCCATTATTCCATAATGGACCTTAAATAGCATACCTCAAACCGCTAACTTTATTTTTAGATTAGGTACTTAACTGCTGAGTTCTTAACTTGGCAATATCGTCTCGAGTTGCAGCGGCTTGTTCAAATTCTAAGTTTTGCGCATGCGTAAACATAGTCTTTTCAAGTTGCTCAATTTTATCGTCTATTTCTTTTGTTGTCATCGCTTGGTAATTTGCATGTCTTTCTGCAACCTTATCCAGGGCACCTGATTTACTAAAGTTACCAACGTCCATAACATCCGTTATACGCCTAATGACACCTTTAGGAATGATGTTATTATCAAGATTATATTGGTGCTGTTTTTCTCTACGACGCTCTGTTTCATCAATGGCTTTTCGCATCGATTTAGTTACTTTATTTCCATACAAAATAGCTCGACCGTTTATATTACGGGCAGCTCGGCCAATAGTTTGAATTAATGAGCGTTCAGAACGTAAAAATCCCTCTTTATCTGCATCCAATATAGCCACAAGTGAAACTTCTGGCATATCTAAACCTTCCCGCAATAAGTTTATCCCAACTAAAACGTCAAATTTACCTAAGCGAAAGTCTCTAATTATTTCAACACGTTCCACCGTATCCACATCTGAATGTAAGTAACGCGTTTTAATGCCGTGCTCATCTAAATAGTCTGTTAAATCTTCTGCCATACGTTTAGTTAATGTTGTCGCCAATACTCGCTCATTTAATGGTAAGCGCTTATTTATCTCAGAAAGTAAGTCATCGACTTGTGTTTCTACAGGTCGCACTTCTATTTGAGGATCTAATAATCCAGTGGGTCTAACAACTTGTTGAGCAATATCCCCTGATGATTTTTCAATTTCATAGTTGCTGGGTGTTGCCGAAACATAGATAGTTTGGGGTGCTAAGGCCTCAAATTCATCAAACTTCATTGGTCTGTTGTCAAGTGCAGAAGGTAGACGAAAACCATATTGGACTAAGTTTTCTTTACGTGATCTATCACCTTTATACATGGCACCAATTTGCGGCACAGTAACATGAGATTCGTCAATAATTAGCAAGCCATCAGGCGGCAAATAATCAAACAAGGTTGGCGGTGCTTCCCCTTCCCCACGTCCTGATAAGTAACGTGAGTAATTTTCTATTCCGGAGCAATAACCTAACTCAGCCATCATTTCGATATCAAATTGAGTGCGTTGACTTATGCGCTGCTCTTCAACTAAGCGATTGTTATCTTTTAGATATTGAGATCTTTCTTTCAATTCAATTTTGATTTTATCAACCGCCGCTAAAATCTTTTCCCGAGGTGTTGCATAGTGTGTTTTAGGATAAACAGTAACTCGAGCTAAACTACGCTCAACTTGTCCGGTTAATGGGTCGAACTGTGTGATACGTTCAATTTCTTCATCAAATAATTCAACTCGCAAGGCAAGCCTATCTGACTCAGCAGGAAAAATATCAATGACATCCCCCCTAACTCGATATGTTGCACGAGCAAAAGCGGCATCATTGCGAGTATATTGTAATTCAGCAAGTCGGCGTAAAATATCACGCTGATTGATAATATCGCCGACACTGATATGCAGCATCATTTTTAAGTAGGAATCCGGATCACCCAAACCATAAATAGCAGACACCGAGGCAACAATGATCACATCCCGTCGTTCTAATAATGCTTTAGTCGCTGATAAACGCATTTGTTCTATGTGTTCATTTACCGATGCATCTTTCTCAATAAAGGTGTCTGTTGTAGGCACATAGGCTTCAGGCTGATAGTAGTCATAATAAGAAACAAAATATTCTACCGCATTATTAGGAAAAAACTCTTTCATTTCGCCATATAGTTGAGCTGCTAAGGTTTTATTTGGCGCAAGCATCATAGTTGGGCGATTAAGTTTTTCAACAATATTAGCAACAGTAAAAGTCTTGCCCGAGCCAGTTACCCCCAATAGCGTTTGATGTGCTAATCCTGATTCAATTCCCTCAAGCAGTTGTTTTATAGCCGAAGGTTGATCACCATTTGGAATATAATCTGACTCAAGCGTAAATGGTTTCACTAAAGTTTCTTTCAATAGGGACTTTTTCAAGATACTTGTTCCTGCTCGGTTTTACTTACAAGGTATTCATCAGTTTGAAATTGTTTTGCAAAAAGTCGATAAGAAATTGCTGCCATAACAAGGTTGCCTAGTAAAGCACCGATAAAGAAACCATTTAATCCATAAAAGTAACTACCAATGTACGCTAATGGAACATAACAAACGAACAACCGTACAATACTTAAAATTAATGCAACCATCGGCTTATGCAGCGCATTAAAAGAAGAGTTAGTTAAGACAATAACGCCTTGTAAGCCATAACCTAGCGGTAAGACCCAAATAAAGAGCACTATGATATCAGCTACTTGTTGTTCTTTGGCAAAGGCACTAGCGATCCATGGAGCCGCAATCACGAGCAATACATAAATAAGCACTTGCCAAAATAAAACAAACCTAATTGATCTCTTAAAAGCTTGTTCAACTCGATGCATATGGCCGGCACCATAATTTTGGCTAATGAATGGCGGCAGAGTCATCGACATTGCTAGCACAACTAGCATAGCAATGGATTCTATTCTTGAACCAACACCAAACCCTGCTACAGCAGACTCTCCATATCCTGCAGCAATAGCAGTCATAACTGCTGCAGCAATTGGCGTCAACATATTCGCACCTGCTGCCGGCAAACCAATTTTTAAAATTCCTCGACAAGCATTAATTAACTGTTTAATAGGAACAAAGTGACTGTGAATTAAGTTTTTCTGTTTAATTAAAATATGTAAAACAAAAGCGAAACCAAACAGCCAAGAAATTAACGTCGCAATTGCTGCACCTTGTAGTCCCATTGCAGGTATTGGGCCAAACCCAAAGATAAAAATGGGATCAAGTATCGCATTGATTAAGCCTGCACTTCCCATCACTATACTTGGCGTTTTTGTATCACCTGAGGCACGAAGTACAGCATTACCTATCATTGGCCCAATTAGACAGACACTGCCGAGATACCAAATATCTATATATTGATGAATAAGAGGCAACAATGAAGATTCAGCACCAAGTAAAGTAAATAATTCATCAGTAAATATATAGCCAATAAAAGATAACCCAATAACAACAATTGCGGCTAAATACAAAGCAGCTGTTGCAGAGTCCTTAGCAGCACCATGATCATTACGACCAAGAAACTTAGCAATGACGGCTGAAGTTCCTATTCCCAAACCAATCATCATGCTAATGACTGAAAAAGTAACAGGAAAAGTAAAACTAATTGCCGCTAAGGGTTGTGTGCCAAGCATACTAACAAAGAAAGTATCTATGAGGTTAAAAGTCATCAATAAGATCATGCCGTAAATCATTGGGATGGTCATTCTTTTCAATGCACCATCAACAGGATCTGTGAGTAAGTTAACCGGTTGTTTAGTATTTTTTGCTATTTTATTTGTTGTCATTAAAAAACTTAATAAAGAGGGTGCTTGGTAAGCATATTTGTAAGCGACGTCTATTGTAATCAAAACCAAAAGAAATGCACAGTAAATGCAAACAATTGTACTTGTGGTTAAAAAACAAACCAAATAGTCAATAAAGCAACAAATTATGACCATCTATTTGTTTTTGCTACTAAAATTAGAACAAACAAATAACTATTGGCTTGACTGCAGGCTAAGTAAATCGTTGATGAAACGACTTCTTACAAATTAACTAA
The DNA here is from genome assembly GCA_913062815.1 of uncultured Colwellia sp. GTDB lineage: Bacteria > Pseudomonadota > Gammaproteobacteria > Enterobacterales > Alteromonadaceae > Colwellia. The sequence goes on from CAJXWZ010000029.1 coordinate 59,688, forward strand.
CATAGTTATCCACAACTTCGGTGGATAACTATGTTTTTAATGATTGTAACTCACTTGTTTAAACAGTGATTACAAAACTACCAATAAATGCCGATAAACTAACATTTATGAACGCAATTTAAGCAAACAAACTAATAAATGATTTTTTTCTTATTTTTGTGTTGACACATTGGCAACACCTCTTTATTATTCCGCCCCGTTAGCCAAGTTGCTTGGCAAAACGATTCCCCAATAGCTCAGTTGGTAGAGCGATGGACTGTTAATCCATGTGTCACTGGTTCGAGCCCAGTTTGGGGAGCCACATTAAACTTCAATAATAAACAGAAGTTAAAAAAGTTTATTCCCCAATAGCTCAGTTGGTAGAGCGATGGACTGTTAATCCATGTGTCACTGGTTCGAGCCCAGTTTGGGGAGCCACATCTGAAGGCTACGAGAAATCGTAGCCTTTTTTTTATCTAAATAAAAGCACCACAGCTCATCTGTCGCTGATTGATTTCTTAAACCCAGTTTAGAAATACAAATTAAGTATCAATGATAAGCAGGTGTTATAAAAGTTTCTTCCCCCCTAGCTCAGCTGGTTGCACGATGGACTGTACTCTCGTAACAACATCATGTGTCACTGGTTCGAGCCCAGTTTGGGGAGCCACATCTGAAGGCTACGAGAAAGCGTAGCCTTTTTTTTATCTAAATAAAAGCACCACAGCTCATCTGTCGCTGATTGATTTCTTAAACCCAGTTTAGAAATACAAATTAAGTATCAATGATAAGCAGGTGTTATAAAAGTTT
>CAJXWZ010000030.1 GCA_913062815.1 uncultured Colwellia sp.
AAAAAACAGTTGGCTGTTTTCGTTCCTCAACATTTTAGCCAACAATTTTTTGCCCATTATTAGGGCGTTATGTGTTTAAGGAAACTCGGTGAAACATCCTCTTTTCAGTGATAATATGGATGATAGGTTAAGTCGATTTTTACTAACTTTTTCAGAATCTAAAGTTTGGTTAATGTTTGGCTTTTCTGCTCTTTTAATATTTGTTATCGCTAGCCAAAACTCGACGTTTTTCGGTTTTCTTAATGAACATTGGCTAGGTAGTATTCTCGAAGTTTATTGTCTTACGGGTGCTATTTTAACTTGGTTAGCTGCACAAGCTCACAGTTACAATGTTGGGTATCGAATATTTGTGCTTTTCATGTTTTTTCTGTGGCCGCTGAGTTATTTATATTTAATGTATGTTCAAATTAACATCTATTTAGAGTCAAAAAACACATAACAAGCTGTTCAAGCGGGACAATGAAGTTCCCCCGTTTTAGTGGACACCTCCTCATAACACTGAGGAGGCAACAATGCCCAAATATACACAACCTAAAAAGACATGGTTTTATCCTGTCGATTTCAAAATCAAAGCAGTACTACTAAGCTTAAGAGACGACATTTCCTCAAAGGATGTTGCTCAAGCACTTGATATTTACCCGTTCATGGTCTCTCGGTGGCGCAAAGAGTATCGAGAAGGTAAGTATTCAAGCAAACCGCGTTATAGCAGCAACAATGAACTCATGGCTAAGCTCCCTAATAAAAAAGAGTTGAATAAAATCAAGCAACTGCAAAAGGAAAATGACCGCTTAAAGGTGGAGAATGACCTGTTAAAAAAGTGGCAACGGTATCTAGCGGAAGTCCATCAGAGCGATTTGGATTCATCGAAAAACACAAACAAACCTTAGGTGTTAAATACCTTTGTTCATGGCTTGAGGTATCGAGCAGTGGCTTTTATGCATGGCGACATAGGCCTAAATCAAAGCGGGCTTTAGATGATGCACAATTGTTATTAAAGGTGAAAGATGCCTTCAATAAAAGTCATCAAACCTACGGTAGCCCTCGCGTATTTAATGCGTTAAAAAGGTTAGGCATTCGAACCAGTGAAAAGCGCATTGCCCGTTTAATGCAAGAAAATGGCTTAAGAGCCCGCGCATTAAAAACCTATAGCAAACCGGCCAAAGTGAAGTTCTTCTATAAAGAAATAAAGAACAACCGTAAGAGTATTTGTAAGCCCGATGCCATTAATCAACAATGGTCCGGTGATGTTACCTACCTTAAAGTAGGCTCGCGTTGGTATTACTTAGCCGTTGTTCTCGATTTGTTTTCTCGTCGTATCATTGGGTGGGCATTTGGTAAGAATAAATCAACTAGGCTAACGCTTAAGGCACTACAGTTAGCGATAAATAAGCGCAAAGTATCACAACCGATTTTATTTCACTCTCGGGTATTCAACACATACTAATATTGAAGATGAGTCAGGCTCTATTGCTAGCTCAATGGGGTTACTGCTTATGTTTGGTATTTTTCCATGCCTAGTCGTCGCCGCCTTTCTGAGTATCAGTTCAACTATCGTATTATTGTCTGCTAAAGTTCGTGATAAATTCTATTTCAAGTGTAGGTTTTGGTTTGGAGTTTTAAGCATAAATAGTATGCTATCTTTAGGTTATATGTTTGTGGCTATTTATCTTGCCTTTATTTGCTTTACTACGGTATAAATGGCAACTAACAAGCTAATAAACAAGGCCAAAAGGCAGTTGGCCGTTTTCGTTTCTCAACATTTTAGCCAACAATTTTTTCCCATTATTTTTGCATATTATTAGGGCGTTAGCTTTCTTAAGGTTATTTTATGAGGCTGGAAGAAGAGTATTCTCTCTATTTGGATTGCACAAGGTTCTTAGCATCGGTACTTGTAGTAATCGCCCATTTTATTCAACATGGAATTTTCAGTAATTCTCTTTCTTATTACATTCCTGAATTGGGTCGAGAGGCTGTAATGATTTTCTTTGTCCTTTCAGGATATGTGATCGCATATACTTGTGATTTTAAGAAACCATCACTTAGTGAATATGCAATAGCGAGGGCTGCAAGAATCTATTCAGTAGCATTCCCTGTGCTGATAGCCTCATTCTTAACAATCTATTTATCTTCGCATATAAGCGGAATTGAATATTATCAGGTGTCTAAAGCTTATTTATATATTCCATTCCATAGTATATTTCTTGGAGAAATTTGGAATCTATCTGAAAAACCACCTTGGCTAGAGCCATATTGGTCTTTAAGTTATGAAGTTTGGTATTATATTTTTTTCGCAAGTATCTACTTCTTTTCAGGGTTTAAGAGGGTTATTATTGGCACTGTCGTTTTTTTTATTTTGGGGCATAAGTTATGGCTTCTATTACCAGTTTGGTTATCTGGTGTGGCTCTATATAAATACCAAGAGAAAATATCATTAAGCGTGCTTAGTTCACGTTTGGGCTGGGTTTTTAGTATAATTAGCCTTGCTCTATATAAGTATTTTGATCTAGATTTATTCCTTCGAGCCTATGGAAGTGAGATTTGGCCTTTCGATTTTTTAAGTTTAGGTAGTGCAGACCGGTATCTAAATGACTATGTTTTAACTTTAATGATAGTAATGAATTTTATTTGTGCAAAACATGCTAACTTTTATTTATTATTAAATTATAAAAAGGCTATACGGAAAATCTCTGCATACACTTTCACTTTGTACTTAGTACATGCCTTGATTATGTCTATCTGGGCAAACTTCTATACTCATGACTCAAATAGCTTTTTAGATATATTATTATTAGCTATTTCGATTTCAATATCTACATACGGAGTAGGTCAACTAACTGAGCATAGAAAATACGTCTTCAAAAGTTATTTTACATATGCTTATAAAAATACGTTAGGGAGATTCTCTTTGGATGTTAAAAACCCTAAATTAAGACCAAAAAGTTAACATGCGCTCAAACGGACAATGTCTTTTCTACGACTTCCTCTTCGTTCCACATTTTAGCACGCACTACTTAACCCGTTATTTGGGCGTTAGCCGTACAAGTTGTTTACTTAAACTTTTGTGATACTATAATGATACTTTTAATCCTTTGATTGTAGGATCTATCATGAGAGTTGAATTAGTAACTACACTTAAGCGCCAAGCAACAAGAATTTTAGCGGACCTCCACATTTCAAAAGAACCTGTATTAATCACTGAACACGGTCAACCTTCAGCGTACCTTGTCGATGTAGATGATTTTGAGTTCATGCAACAACGGATGGAGTTGCTTGAATCACTTGCTCGGGGCGAGCAAGCAATAAAAGACGGCCATACATTTTCTAATGAGCAGGCGAAAAAGAAAATGAAAAAATGGCTGAAATAATCTGGACTGATCCTGCTCTTAATAACTTGAATGAAATAGCTGAATATATAGCCTTAAATAACCCAACAGCAGCTAAAATTTTAGTTCAAACGGTTTTTGATAAAGTGACAAGATTAGAGGAACATCCTGAATCGGGTAAAATCCCCACAAAATTACCTAGTTTCAGTTACAGGGAGTTAGTTATTAACCCTTGCCGCGTGTTCTATAAAGTTGAAAATGAGCGTGTTTATATTCTGCATGTCATGCGTCAAGAGAGAGACTTAAGGAAGTTTCTCCTGACAAACTAAAGTACCGCTACAAGGCATTTAAAACGGATTATGAAGTTCCCCCGTTTTAGTGAGGCATTATTTGTTTAGGAGGTTGCAATTGTGATTATCAAGTTTAATGTATTTGGCAAACAGATGTCTGTTCTTAAAAAAGATGAAGAATGGCAGTTGTTTAATGAGTCCGATATAGGTATCCGTTCTCGAGTCTATGATGTTGTTATACCATCTGATCTAGAGGCTACTGAACTTGGAATATACCTCGATGATATATATCATGAATATTCATCTGAGAAGCATCCAGATGTAATAGAAATAGATTAGAGTAATAGCCACATCAAGCTGTTTTAAAAGGACAAAATACAGTTGGCTTTTGCTCTATCGTTGCTTATTTTAGCTAACTATATTTTGCCCACTAACGAGGGCGTTGTGTTTTAAATCAAAAGGTGGAGTATATGGATAAAGCGCTACAAACAATGATTGAAAATATGCCTAAGAAAACAGGTAAGGAGTTAGAAGAATGGATTCAAATCTTGAGTAAAGAGAGTTTTGAAAAGCATTCGATGGCTGTAAACTATTTAAAAACAGAACATGGGGTGACACATGGATTTGCAAATACGATCGTCACTTTATCTAAAGAAAAAACTGACACACCAGATGATTTACTTTTAAATCAATACATTGGTAAAGAATTACTCAAACCTATTTATGAAGTGCTTCTCTCCGTAATACAAAACTTAGGTGAAGATATCGTAATTACACCAAAAAAAGCAAGTGTAAGTGTAATTAGAAAAAAACAGTTTGCCTTAATTAGGCCTGCAACAAAAACAAGAATAGACTTAGGTTTGAAACTCAAAGGTATCTATGTACAAGGACGCTTAGAAGATTCTGGTCCATTTGGTACTATGTGCTCTCATAGAATACAGCTTAAGCACACATCTGACGTTGATACAGAAGTTATTGAATGGATATCAAAAGCATACGAGGCATCTGTTTAGTCAAAACATACAGCAATCAATATGGCCGTTAGGCAAAATACAATACAAAAAATAAAGGAGAGTATGATGAAGTATTGGGTAGATAAAGAATCAGAAAGTAACAACGTCATAGTTGTAAATGAAAATTCAATTTTTATTGGTTCTTGTGATAAAGAATCATTTGAAAAGGTTGAGCAACAACTGGAAGATAAGAAAAATCCAATTGAGGTCTTAGGTAGCGATGATTTATCAGTAATACCCTACAGCCAAATACAAAGCTTTATTAGTAGAAGTACTGAAAAATATGTTGATATAAAATACAAAGCTAAAAAAGAAATTGAAGAAAAAACACTCTATTTTTCAGAGATAGATGACATAAATAAATTTATATCATCTATAGAGAATTACCTGCCTGAGCACCTTGAAAAAAATGTGTCAGAGCAGTCAGCTATTATTGCAGCAATTAGTCCTTTAATTAGTTTAACTTTAAGTTTGTCTTTTACTTACTTGTTTTTTGATAAATTTCGTTGGCCTGCAATAGTTGTCGGTGGTATTTGGATAATTGCCAGTATTTATATGCTTGCAGCTAGAGTTAAAGAGCCGCCTACAATTACACGGTGGTCAATTAGTGGACGTTACTTTCGTAAAATGTGGTCTGGGATTAAGACTGGTTTCTCATACGCTTTTCTTGCCCTAATAATTGCTGGTGTATACGGGAAATTTCCAGACAGTTATGGCGAAAAAAGTATTTTTGAGCAAATAAATGATGGTAGCTTAGATACATCAGAGATTACATTACTATTAGATAGAGGCGCTAATATAAATTATACAGATAAAGATGGGGCTAGCTCATTATCGACGGCTCTAAATTGGGGAGAGGACGACTTAGCAATTGCATTAATTGAAGCTGGCGCAGATCTTTCAGCTAAAGATGGTGAAGACTCTCCGCTTGCGTATGCAATATATAATGATTCGAATATCAAAGTTATCGAGTCCATGCTGAATAAAGGAGCTTCTCTAGATTTTGATATTGAGGGAATTACACCACTTGAGTACTCTAAACAATATGAAAATATTGAATTAGTGAATTTATTATTAAAGTATGCGGGAAATAGGTAGTTGCTTAAAATACTTAACAAGCGCGTACACCAAGGATTGAATTTCCGTCGCGCTTATTGGCATTGCTTCGCAATTTCATGCAAAAAAACACCACAAAAATTTAAAATAGACTGAAATAAAGACAAAATAGACGACGAATGCTTATTCGAAATTAGTGAATTCAAAGTCATCGATTGAAACCTTTTTGCCTCTTAATGAGGCGTTAGTAAGCAAGGAGAAAAAATGCTCTCATGGGCAATTTTAATTGGTGGCTCTATCTTCACAGGAAGTTTAGTTGCTACTTATGTTGAGCATCGGTATGCAATTATATTATCCGGTTTCTTACCTTGGTCTTTTTTTCTTGGGGTTATTTTATATACGGAGTATTTTGTAGCATATCAAGGAGGAGTAGCCTCTATGTGGCCTGTGGCACAATTAATTGGGGTACAATCGCAGCAATTATTGGTGTTTCTGTATTTAAAGTTATAAGGTGGCTAAACGGGTAGCGTACTAACAGGTAAATTAATAGGACAAATAACAGCTTGGCTTTTGCTCCTGAGTCGCTAATTTTAGCCAGCTATATTTTGCCCATTAACGAGGATGTTAGCAGTATAAAGTTCATGGTTAATGTATGACAACTCCTTCAAAAGAAGATAACAATAAAGAATTCAGTCCTTGTGTAAGGAATTGTTGTTTGGATGAAAATGACATTTGTATCGGTTGCTATCGACACATATCCGAAATTATAGGTTGGCGAAATAAGTCTGAAAGCCAAAGAAAAGAAATATTAGCGCGTTGTAAACAAAGAAAGTATCAATCATTGACGCGCTAGTTCATATGCGTCCATAGTGCTTTATCTTCAACACATAAGAAGAATTTATAGCGAGACTAGTCCCCTCTCCCACCGTATTATTGGTTGGTCGTTAGATTTGACCTTGGTTGAACAACTCAATACAGATGCCTTACAAATGGCATTTATCCGTCGAGATATAGCATCTGGTTTAATTGAGCTTAAAACTAGAGCTTTAGCAGAGCCATTAATAGATACACCGAAACCATACAATAATAAATAGTTAAAAAAACCACAGGAATAGTGCCGACCCTCCTCTGCCGTCTATTCTGGCTAACTATTGTCTGTGTAGCATCATGCATAGTAAACTTGTCCTAAGAGGCGCTTGAAGGACGACTATCTTTCATCAATAAGTCGAGTTTTACTTGAGCTTGTTTCGGATTTTCTAAGTCTATTATTTCAATCATTTCACATTCATCTCTAACCATTTCAGCAATTAGACTAGGATAATGACGGCAGTCTTCAGGCCTGTCTAAGTATATGCTGCATGTGTATATATTGGGGTCAAGAGGTTTTGTTTTGGACGCCATTTCGAGAAAGGGACATTTTTTTAGCTTCGCGCCAGAATCCGGATCAAACCATATATCGTTGTTTTTAACGAATTTGAAAATTTCGGGGTTAAATAGTTCCCATAGATCAATTTCTTCTTTAGTTGCCGAAAGAGCGCCATCTCCATATTTAATACAACATTTACCGCATTGATTACAATCTTTCATAGTTTGCTAATTAATAGAGGTGCAAAATCTTATTGTACCATCAATGTTATTTTTAAATGCCAATAGGTATAATTGGCATATTACAAACTGTTCTACAAGAACAAAATACCATTGGCTTTTGCTCCTTAGTCACTTATTCTAGCCAACAATATTTTGTCGCTTTAAATGACGTTAAATATCAGTGTTATCCATAGGCATCTGAAATCATGATAAATCTTCTTAGCGCTATCACTAGTACACTTAATGAAAAAGGTGAACAACCGTTTAGTGTCTACTCTTCTGCCCAGGAACAGAATTTATTGAATGTTCCAATAGCAAAACCTTTGTTAATTGTGGTCCTTAAGGGAAATAAAGAGCTTGGTGTTGCAAACGAGTTAGTTTGTCAAACAGGTGAGTTTATTTTTTTGTCAAATAGCCCTGCTATTAATATGCGTAACATACCTAAAGACAAAGAGTATTATGCGCTGTTAATTGAGTTTGATTACGCTGATTTTGTAGGCTTGCAAATAAACACATCTAACAAAATCGAGCACTATACTGGTAAAAGCACACCAACGTTAGAGCGTTGCTTGCAACAGTTTGTTGAAAGCTCACAGTGGGCACCAATGCAAGTATGGTCATCGAGAAAACGAGAGATCATTAGCTTATTGTGTCACCTTGGTCATACCGATATTTTATCACTACTTGCTAGTCCTCAATTAAAGGACCGGCTACATGATATGTTCATTGAAAAACAGGGGTACGAGCTAACCATTGAACAGATTTGTAAACAGTTAGCAATGAGTGAATCAACACTTCGCCGCAAATTAAAACTCGAAAATACCAGTGTACAAGCGATTAAAGATCGTGCACGACTTGGCTTAGCATTGCATTTATTACAAACAACAAGGAGTTCAATTGGTTTAATTGCCGATAAATGTGGTTACCAATCTCAGTCTCGATTTAGCGAGCGATTTAAGAAACACTTTGGTTTAACCCCCTCTGAACTTAGAAAAACAAAAATGACAGAATAAAGCTAAAGAATGAGGGTTTTGGTACTAATTTGTCCAAAGATTTTTTACTAATATATCCATTCAATTAACGAATACAACTTTGGAATACTATGTTTAACTCACTAAAAATCATTGCTTTATTATCACTTGCCATTTCGGTGTCTGCTCATGCAACTTCTCTAACGTTATCAAGCCACGATATTGCACAGGGAGAGTTTATGGCTAAAGCACAAGAATTCAATGGCTTTGGTTGTTCAGGTGGTGATTTATCGCCACACCTTAAGTGGTCTAATGCACCTAAAGGTACAAAAAGTTTTGCTATTACCGCTTATGATCCAGATGCTCCAACAGGTAGCGGTTGGTGGCACTGGCAAATAGTGAATATACCAACCACGGTAACAGAGATATCAACTGGAGCCGGCAGTGTGAAGAAAGATCTTGCTCCGCAAGGTAGTGTGCAAATAATTAATGATTATGGTAGCCGAGGATTTGGTGGTGCCTGCCCACCTTCAGGTCATGGTGTTCATCACTACCGCTATACAATTCATGCAATATCTGTAGAAACATTGACGTTACCTGAAAATGCTTCTGGCGCATTAACTGGTTACATGATCAATGCCAATACAATTGAATCCTATACTATTGAATCATTGTACAAACGTGACTAACCAAAAAAGACAGGCCAATGAGCAAAAAACAGTTGGCTTTTGCTCTTTCGTCTATTAGTTTAGCTATTTATAATTTCCCTCTTTTTGAGGTGTTGTCAATTTGGAGTTAAGCATGTTATTGGTCGGTTGTTTTTTACTCATATTTATTGGTTTTGTGCATTCATACTTAGGTGAAAAGTACATCCTAGTCCGCTTGTTTAGACGTGATAACCTGCCTGAACTACTGGGTAGTGATTGGTTTACTAAAAGAGTGTTAAGGTTTGCTTGGCATATCACTACCTTAGCTTGGTGGGGCTTTGCCGCGATATTATATTTTTTGACGAATCCAAGTACCAACATTCGAGCAGAAATCTTGCTAACTATCACGGTAGTCTTTGCATTAAGCGGCGTTGTTTCATTGCTTTTTTCACGCGGTAAACATTTATCATGGCTTTTCTTTTTTGGTATTGCTAGTACAAGTTGCTTCAGCGTAATATACAGTTAACAAGCCAATTAGGCGAAATGAGTAACAGTTTACTCTGCTCACATTGTGCTACGTAATTAATATAACTAGCTACTTCATTTTTATGACAACTTTCTCTTTTAGGAATAATGATGCACGTTGAAACTTGGTTAGCGTTTTGTTCAATTGCTTTTTTGGCAGCAGCAATACCTGGCCCGGCAATATTATTAGTCGTAACTCACAGCTTACAATTTGGCACTATGCGCTCACTTATCACCGTGGCAGGTAATATCACTGGTCTATTCACTATGTCTGCTTGTGCTATATTGGGTTTGAGTGCGTTGGTTATGGTTTCATCTACCGCTTTTACTGTAATAAAAATAATAGGCGCGATTTACCTTTTATATATGGGTATAAAAATATGGCGTAGTGGTATACGCATAAATACCATTGAGAAAGCACAACAAGTGCCGTTCAAGCCTCTAAGTCTTTATGCGCAAGGGTTGATGATATCTCTCACTAACCCAAAAGCCATCATATTTACTTCTGCTCTTTTTCCGCAGTTTGTTAATGTTGCTGAGCCATTATTGTCTCAATTTTTAATTTTAGCAGTAACACTTATGACATGTTCTTTTCTCTGTTTACTCTCTTATTCGCTTTTGAGCCAAAACTTAAAAGCGGGCACTAAGAAGTTTGCCTCTGGTAACCTGCTTGGAAAAATATTTGGCTCCGCATTTATCAGCGCTGGTGGCGTCTTAGCTATTTCAGCCCAAAGATAAACAATAGTTAACTTTTTGATTGAGCACAGCATGATAAAGCAACTTGATAATGCGAATGAAGAAGTGGCAAAGCAAATTTTCACTATTTTTCAAAATTCTTATAAAATAGAAGCGCAATTGATCGGCACCCTTGAATTCCCTCCCCTATTTCGAAGCGTTAGTGACATACAAAATGCTAAAACACATTTTTATGGTTTTAGCGAAGGCGTATGTCTTGCTGCCGTGATAGAAATAGTTATAGCAGGCAAAAGCTTGAGCATTGACAGCTTAACAGTTGACCCAAGTTATTTTAGAAAAGGCATCGCAAACAAGTTAATAAGTTATGTGCTAGAAATAATGGACTTCGCTGAAGCCATTGTTGAAACTGCCGTTGTGAATATACCTGCAATAAATTTATATAAGAAACATGGGTTTGTTGAATTTAAGCGCTGGACGCCAGCGCATGGTATTGAAAAAATAGCATTAGCGATTAACTATGCTTGATTTCATGCAAATAAGGTTTCTTGAATAAGCCTTTGCTCGCTTTGCTAAATTAGACAACATCTACAATTATTAAATGATAATTAATTTATTTTGAAAGGACACTTTATGAGCATCACCCGTATAAACCAATTTAAAGCGGCAGAAGGAAAAGAAACAGAACTTTTTGAGTTCTTAAAATCTTTAACACCCTACATAACATCCTCTGCAGGTTGTTTGTCTTATGAGGTATTACAAAATAGTGATGAACCATCAGCGTTTGTAATTATTGAAAAGTGGGACGCTATTGACTCGCATAAAAAGTCTGTAGAAAACTTCCCTCAAGAAGACATGTTAGCCGCTATGCCCTTATTTGGTGATGCACCTTCCGGCAATTATTATAAAAACTAATTGCTAGCGATGGTTAGCCCCAAACGGGGCTTTAACTATTCATGAAGATATTAATTAATTTTGAGCTATTTTCACGCGTATTCTGTTTTTGGCGACCCTGGTTTCATGCAAGGTAACTATTGCCAATTTGGCTTCACTTTCATTAGGCATTTCAACAAATGCAAAGCCTTTTGATTTACCTGTTTCTTGGTCTAATACTAAGCTGCATTCAGTAACAGAGCCATGATTTGAAAACAAAACGCGTATTTCTTGTTCTGTTGTTGTGCGTGAAAGGTTGCGAACTAAAAGTTTCATAGGGAGCCGTGTGGTATGTTATTTCAGACTGAATTGTCTCATATATTTTAAATAGACCAAGCTATTTTCTCTAATTAAAGCAAAACAATACCCTTACGTATATAGATTAACCGCTAGCTTGGCATTATTTCACCCTATTTTACTCTGGGTTGACGTTAACGAAAAAACATATTGAGTAATGGAGTATTATTCTATTCACAATATAAGGTGCAGAATTAAATGAATAAAGCAGGAAAAATCATAGTACTTAATGGTGCGTCCAGCTCAGGAAAAACAACCCTTGCCAGACAAATTCAATCTGCAAGCACTGACATTTATTTACTCTGTGCTTTGGATGCATTTTGGAACATGACGCCTGCTAACGTACCAGCAGGGTCTCACAACTTTCCAAACATGAAACTCGCGTTGGCTAAATCTGTAAAGGCGCTTGCTGAAACAGGACATAATGTCATTGTAGACATTGTTTTTAGTGGTAAGAAAACTTACAACGAATTAACGACTGAGCTTCAAGGCTTTAATTTAAAAATGATAAAGGTAGAGTGTCCTTTAGGTGAGCTCATAACAAGAGAAATTGCCCGTGGCGACAGAAGTATTGGCTTAGCAAAGTCACAATTTGAAAGTGTTCATACCGATGTTTTATATGACTTGATCATTAATACTGTCGATAATACGCCAGCTCAGTGCGCCAAGAATATTTTAGAAAGTGTTTAAGAAATTTTCACCTGCGAAAATAAGCAATCGCTCTGTTAAGAATTAAAAGCCTAGCCAAAACGATTTAAAACCTCTGCATGTGTACAATGTGAAACACAAGTTTTGCTTTGAATCTGTTCTTTTTAGATTAAAGTAATAAAAGTAGTTAAATAAAGGGAGAATAATTGACGATGAAATTTCCAATAGACGGCTCATGCCAGTGTGGGCAATTAACTTATAAATTATTTGCTAAACCTATCATGGTGCTCGCTTGCCATTGCACTGAATGTCAAAAACTGTCAACGAGCCCGTTTAGCGTAACAGCATTAATCAACTCAAACGACATTGAGTTTACGGGTGAGCTAAAGGAATGGAGTAGAGATGCAGATAGTGGCAACAAAAATAATGCCGCTTTTTGCCCTCATTGTGGTAATAGAGTTTACCATTACAACCCTGCAGATACTGATATTATCAAGTTGAAGTTAAAACCGGTGAACTTACTTAAACCGGAACTATTCGAACCGTCAGCCCACGTTTGGGTTTGTGAAAAATTAAGTTGGTATCAAATTCCCGATGGAATGAAGGTATTCGAAAAACAACCTTTATAAGAAAGAGTAAACAATGAAAAGTGAACTAAAAATCTTGTCCGAGTTTGCCGCGAAGGCAAATGATTTGTTTTATAGTAAATTTGAACATATCGATACCATTATGGGTATTATGGATAAAACTTTGCGAAATCAAGGCATGAAAGCTGATGCTATCACTATTGATTGTATTACTTTGGACAAGAAAATCGTAATGCTTAGCTATGATGATAAACCTGAGCTAGTTGATATCGCACTGGGCAATAAAAAAGGCGATATTTTTTCATCATCAAAACATGAATTATCTCGCTTATCAGCTGTTGCAATCATGGATATAATGGAAGAGTATTTTATTGTTAAATAATGGCTTTATGCTAAATAAGACAGGTAAGCAGTCGTTGTCACTCTCTTTTAATTAATTACAGGGCATATATCAATGGATATAATGAACGTGTTAACTTTCGTTTTTGTGGCAACATTGCTTGTCATTTCACCTGGGCCAAATGGTCTGCTGATTGCGAAAACCGTCCCTGTATCAGGTCGTAAGGCTGGCTTTGCTAATGTTTGGGGATTTATGGCCGCTTTTTATGTGCATGGAACCTTGTCTATTTTTGGGCTTTCAGTACTGCTTGTTCAGTCTGCCGAGGCTTTTTTTATATTTAAACTGCTTGGGGCAAGTTACCTGTGTTGGATTGGTGTTAAATCACTTTTAAGTGCATGGAAACATGAAGCCCAGCATTCGTCAGTCGAGATAGAAGAGAGGGATAAAGTCGCTTCTCTTCGTGGTGCGTTTGTAGAAGGCTTTCTAACAAATGTGCTAAATCCGAAAGTATCTATGTTTTATCTGGCGGCCTTCCCTCAATTCTTGGTATTTGGTGATAGTGCAAGCCAAGCCTATCTACTTGTTTCAGCTCATGCACTGGTTAACCTGTTATGGTTCTCTATTATGGTCGCTTTATTGTCAAAATTAGGTAATGTAACGAGAAGCGGCATTTTCACTCGATGGCTGAAGTCTTTCACGGGTATTGTTTTTATAGGGTTTGGTATGAAATTGGCTTTTTTAAAGCCACTTAACGAGAGTTAGTGATTTTCAAAAAACTTAGCTTTTCATAAACTAATGGAGATTGAAATTGACTACTGATTTAAACCCTTTTGAGAATACTGCTTATGTTCATGACAGTGTATGTGTGTTTGGCAAGGTAACCTTTGGTGAAGGTTCATCTCTGTGGCCCTATGCAGTGATTAGAGCTGAAATGCACGAAGTTAAGATTGGCGAAAAAACAAATATTCAAGATTTCGTCATGATTCACGTTGGTGCCACAATAGGAACAACTGTTGGCGATTATTGCTCTATCACGCACCATTGTACTTTACATGGCTGTACCATAGGCAATAATTGCCTTATTGGTATCAATTCAACCATTATGGATGGCTGTATTATTGGTGACAATTGCATCATTGCCGGCCATACCTTTTTGAAAGAAGGTACGATTATTCCTGATAATTCAATTGTTGCAGGTACGCCTGGAAAAGTAATTAAAACCAAAAACAATTACAAATCAAATTATATTAATGCCATGGCCTATTATGAAAATGCACTAGGTTACGCGGTTAAAGATTATAGGCGGTTATCAGACCCCATGGTATTAGAGCGACTAGCAAAATCAGCTTAAAAAACAATATTAAAGACCCAAAAGAAGTTGGCTTTTGGCTCTACATCGCTTATTTTAGCTCGTAACTGAAGTGATACCTTTGAATATAGACGAAACCTATATCACCAAAAGAGTGAAAATTAACAAATGGAAAACATATTCGCACATTATGCAATAGATTGGCTGGCAATAGCATTAAGCTTGTATGCCGCCTATTTACTTGGCAATAAACGTAAAATTGGTTTTATCATCTTTGCCATTTCTAACATCTTTTGGATCATTCTAGGCGTTTTTTTCATGTCGAGTTACGGCATGGCTATCGGTAATTTTGCCTTTTTGCTGATCAATATCAGAGGCCATTTTCATTGGAGCAAGGCTACTTTTGAAGTTCAAACTGCCTAGCTTGAACATCATATGAATTAATCAAACCGTTAACATGGAAGAATAGAAGAATGAACACTAAATCACATTTTGAAAAACTGGTTAGTATGTATACCGCAGCGCCAGTGAATAACATTTATGCTCCTCTAATGACAGTTTCAAAAGGGGAAGCTGTAATAGAAATTGAATTATCTGAGAAATTTCATCACTCTGCTGGTGGGGTTCATGGTAGTGTCTATTTTAAAATGCTTGATGATGCTGCTTTTTTTGCTGCAAACTCACTTGAAGATGAGTTTTTTGTATTAACGACTTCATTTACAACCTACATAACCAGACCAGTTTCCTCCGGTATAATGAAAGCTGTTGGCAAAGTAGTTAATATGAATAAGTCGCAATTCATTGCCGAAGCTATCGTATATGATGCAGAAGATAGAGAAATCGGACGTGGAAATGGTATTTTTGTGCGGGGAAAGTTTCCGTTAATAGACTCTGCTGGATATGAATAACAGACCATAATTGCAAGGTTATGAAGCTATATTCTATGCCGTTATTCGTTATTATTACAACTAGCACATTTAAATTACATTTTTTTTCACATAGGTTTGAATATGAATCAAGTTAAAGGTTTTGTTATTTCAATTGCCATCGTTATCATTGTTTTTGTTGCTGCAGCCGTTGGCTCTGGACTAATTGCAGAATATTTTGGAGTATGGAAGAAACCCGTTATTGGCGCCAGCGCTGCCTTTATTGTCGTTTTATCCGGTTATATAACTGCTCCTAGTCATAAACAATTAGCCGCTGTTATTTGGCTAATTGTCGGCGCAATTTCGGCTTGGCTTCTAGCGGGTAATTCATACTACCCTGAAGATTATGAACATGCCTACCAGCCAACCATGTTCCCTTTACTCTTAACTTATCTTAGTGGCTTTATTGCGGTTTTATTGTGTGTGTTTTGGCACAAGAAACGCCACAACGAATAGATTTAAGATAAATTTAGTACGGTGTTGGAGAGCTTTTATGGAACAACCGATTAGCGGTTATCATAAAGATGAAGAAAATGATTGGGTGGCAGAATTAAGCTGTGGTCACTTTCAGCATGTAAGGCATAAACCGCCCTTTATCAACAGATCTTGGGTAATCACAAAAGCAGGTCGTAATGCTATGTTAGGTCATATTTTGCCTTGTAAGAAATGTGACCTAGGTGCGCCAAGCGATTCAATATAATCCCAAAAAATGTCACATTTACAATAAGCCTAAACCGGATTTAAATTATGCGTAAAACCGATAAAAAAATTGATAATCAATTGAGGCTCGCGTTAACTGATGTTTGCGAAACTGCTTTAAAAGACATTGATGGTTTTCAATGGTTAACTCACCGAGTAGATTATGCAAATTTTCCGGCAAGTTTTAAGGTTATCTGTATTTTTGAGACTAATGAACAACGGTCAATTTTCACGGACAATAGCGATAAAAAGTTGCTAATTTCACTCATTCATAAGAAGCTAAATGAGATTGGCATTAAACTTAACAATATAACCAATCATATTGTTTACGACACCGAAGAGAACTGCACAGATGCCCATCAAGGTAATTGGGCCAAAAGATTGAGTTGAGACTTAATGTTGCCAAGCATTTAAACGGGGTAACGCTGTTTAAACTTTCACTTTTATAGCATTTTTGTATAAAGGATATAATGAAAAACTGTATTGAAATTGCCATATTTAAGGTAGCTAAAAAGAACATTGCAAGAGTTAAAGTGTTGAGTCAATTAGTTGTAAGCGAGATGAACGCCGAAAAACAGTAGTTCTTGCTCAGGAAATATTGCAAAAAACAAATGATGAAGAAAAATTATGCTGGCAGCTCACTTGGGTACATAAAGCAGCGGTTTTATTAACCGCTAAGCAATGGCCTACTTTCCCCAGCGCTAAGGTATTAGAGTCTCTTGTTGGTGAAAAACTTTACTACGGCCACTTTTTGAAAGCAAAGTAGCATCAACGAATGAGTTAAAGTTGTTATAGACGATAAAAAAGGTGTCTTTTAATGGAAATGGATGAATCGGTCAATGTGTTTGGCGAAAAACTAGAGTTATGTTGTGATAACCCAGTCACGGGTTTCTATCGTGACGGTAAGTGTAATACAAATAAAGATGATGTGGGTTCACATACTGTCTGCATTAAAGCTACCAAAGAATTCTTAGAATATTCTAGGTTTAGAGGAAATGACTTATCTACGCCTATACCTGAATTTGGTTTTAAAGGCGTTAAGCCTGGTGATTGTTGGTGTTTATGTGCAGCGCGTTGGCTAGAAGCTGAAGAGAACGATATGGCTCCTAGAATTCACCTGAGAAGTACGCATATTAAAGCATTAGAGATTGTCCCCATGTCGTTATTAAAGAAGTACGCTGTAGATCTAAATTAGAACGTTAGCATTAAAAATATAGTATTAAGGCTGATAGGCAAGTAAGCCTGCCACTTAATCTAATGATTATAATTTGAAGCACGCGGTTAACCACAAGAGTATGTATGGATATTAAACAATATATTGATTACTTTGATGAAATTTCTCATTTGAAAAGAGATGTACAGTTTCAGCATCTTGAGCAAGCCGTAAATGAAATTCATAGCATTTACAAATTTCCAATACTGGCTTTCATCTCGTTTTTTGTTCGTTTAGTAGGTGTCTGCTTATTTACCGGCACAAGTTATGTGGTTTTTGGTTATTCAACTTGGTTACTCGTTGCGTCATTACTAACAGGGTTATTGTGCTCTAAAATTGTGGTAACCGAAATTAATGATTCAATCATATCAAAAGCACTCAAACGACATTTGAAAAGCAGTACTGTATAGAACAGCACAGGCGCAAGTTTGCGATGATGACATTGGTTACTCAACTAATTGTTGCCCACTTTTTGGAGACAACTTGATAGTAAACACAGGAGTGTAAAATGAAATTAGGTGCATTTTCAGTAAGTTTAGCGGTCAGTGACATAGAAGAGTCAAAAGTATTTTATCAAAAACTAGGCTTTGAGATTGTTGGCGGTGATCAATCTCAACACTGGTTAATACTTAGAAACGGTGAGCATACCATAGGGTTATTTCAAGGAATGTTTGAAGGGAATATAATGACGTTCAATCCTGGTTGGGATCAGCAATGTAAAACACTTGAATCATATACTGATGTCCGCGAGCTCTTAAAAGCATTTGAATCTCAAGGTGTGAACATAGTGCAAAAATCAATTTCTGGCGATTCTGGCCCTGCAAGTTTCTCGATGACAGACCCTGACGGTAATGCCATTTTGGTAGATCAACACTTATGACAAAGATTTGGAATAAATTAAATTAAGGAAATAGCTAGGCTTTACTCAAATACATAATAAACAATTGGTTGCCGCTATATCGTGAATTTATTGTAATAACCATGTAACATACTTGTAAATCAAAGATGGATACATCTTAGTTTTGTCTAACTAGAGTTGAAGCTGTATTTAGTTATTTCAATAGAATAAGTGCGCATCATAGCCGTTATAAATGATTTTTTATAAGGAAATTTTTAATGTTTAAAAAACTATGTTCTTTCATTGTTTTATCAAGTTTACTCGGTTGCAGTGGACATATTCGTGAAAACTCTTTTATTACTCAAGATAAAGTAGTGACCAATTATCAAGCATTGGAGCTTGAGCGTTGGCAGAATTTTTTTGTTGATCATAAGTTAGAACAATTAAGCTTAATTACTCAGAATGATAAAGTAGAATTAAAAGGGCTTTTCTTAGATTATCCAAATTCGCAAGATGTTATTTTTTATATTCCAGGTAACGGCATGAAAGTGTCTAACGGTGGTATAGAAGCGCTCAAAACCTTAGCAAAATTAGAAAAAGATATTGTCATTTTTGATCGCCGAGGTTTAGGCGCGAGTAACGGCAAGGCTACTATTGCTAAACTTATTGATGACTCTGTTGAAGAGTTACAATTTATTAAGAATAAGCTAAACGCTGAAGCTATCATAGTTCATGGCTATTCATTAGGAAGTTTTGTAGCGGGCCAGCTTGCTAAACATAAACAGGTTGATGCCCTTATTTTGCAAGGCTCCGCTACCAATGTTGATGATTGGATAGCGAAAAAAACACCATGGTACACAAAGCCTTTTCTAACAATTGAAGTTGATGAAGCATTTAAAACGGTTGATAACAAAATCGTAGTATCTGAATTTTACCATGGACCACTATTAATAATCGCAGGGGAAAAAGACCAGCAAGTACCGGTAGAGTTATCTACTGCATTATATAAAGCGAGCAAATCAACTAACAAAAAATTAATGATCGTTGCTGATGCTGATCACGGCACTATGTTAGATGAGCCAAAAGAAGTCGAACTTTATAAGCAGTTTTTGAAATCGATCTAAAGGCGCAGCTCAATTTTGATAAGTTTAACATTATTATTGATGACACTAATGAATGGAAACTTAGCAAAGGTGGTTAATAAGCATGAAGTTTAATTTTTAAATTTCAATTATTAGCTATTTTTTAAGAGGATATAGATGCAAGTTTGGTATGTTGTGTTAGTTTTCTTTGCTTCAAGCTTATCGTATGCCGATTCAGCAATTGATACCCTGTTTGAATTTTATGATATCTCACCAAAAACGAAAAAGGATATTAAAACTGAGCTCCAACAGTATACGCCCATAATAAATGGAGGTATTAAATTTCATGGCAGTACCTCTTGGCAGGTAAAATGGCAAGTATCTTGGAAGAAAACAGACGACATATGTTATCTAGACTCAAGTGCTGCAACATTAAAGGTGTTATTTACCATGCCTAGAATTTCGCCAGAATTTACTCCATCCGAGGAAGTTTTGGCTGCTTTTAATGGCTATTATTCGGCATTACTACAACATGAAAATGGCCATATGGGTAATGCCAAAAGCGCATTAGAGCATATCAACATGCTGCTCTCAAACTTTAACTCTTATAGCGATTGCCAAGTGCTGAACGATGAAGTTAATAATTCTATTGAAAAGATTGTCGAAAAATTTAAGACTAAAGACAAAACTTATGATGTCCAAACAATGCATGGGAAACTTCAGGGTGTTTCAATTAAGAAATTCCTATAGAGACATTTTATTAGCCTTTAAAACACTTTATATTATGTTAAGTAATTATCGACATTAAACTGAACCAAAGAGTGCTTAATGAAAGAAGCGATGAATGACGTAAAGAATGAAGTTAAGGCAAAATTGCTGTTTTGGCACAACATTAAAAGTTTAAAGATGAGAATAGCATTAATAGCGTTATTCATTGGGCTAGTTGCTTTGAAAATTTTTACCACTGTTTTAACCTTTGATTGGTTAACAAGCTTATTAAGTTGATAAATGGCTTTATATAAACCAGACCTCATAATAAAAGTTATTTGTATCGTTTGCCTGCTAGCTGAGCAGGTAGCTTCCTGAAATAAAACAATAACTTAATACAACTAGTGAGTGTTTAAAGTTAAGAATATGCATGGAGAAATGCGTTTGAAGAAGTATATGGTTATTGAGAAGTTTAAATTAGGTTGCCTTGAAGCCAATTATGAACGATATAATGATAAAGGGCGTATGTTTCCTGTAGGGCTTCATTACCTAAATTCATGGGTAAATAAAGAATTGAATGTGTGTTATCAATTGATGGAATCAAATGAAGTTTCATTGTTTTATATATGGTTTAGAGAGTGGGACGATTTTGTCGATTTTGAATTAGTACCTCTTGATTAAGCTACTCTTTTTCATATTCAACAATGAGGTTCAAAAGTTTATTGACCTCATAAAAGTTTTTTCAAATTTAGTACGCTTAATTAATCAAAGGATCTTTTATGTTTATCAAAAATATATGTGTTTCTGTAATTTTCCTGTTATTAACTTCATGTGCCATTAAAACCAATGTCGGCCCGTACTTAAAAGGTAAGGTTCATAAAGAGATAACCAGTGCCACGGTTGAGGTTTACAGCCGAAATGAAATTTGGCAATTGAAAGCCACTAATTTAGGACATATCGAAACAGATTTTTGTCAATCGGACAAGCGTGGTGTACTACCAGCTCAAAGCGAACTTAATAAAGTGCTAAGAGCCAAAACCCTTGACCTAGGTGGTAATGGTATTGTTTACGATTCATGCAATAGCGGCCGCCTTTACATGGGATGTGAGTTGTACATTAGGTGCCAAGCTGTGGCATATATAATTCACAAAAATAAATAATAATCTAGCTAGGGTATAAAAATGGAAGCAAAATTAATTTTGCAACCCGTATTTGTGGTTGCTTTACTGACGGTAGTGATGACAGTTTGGATGTTCTTCACGCGAGTGCCTACAATGTCTAAATTGAGAATTCATCCACAGAAAGGACAAGATACTCACAAACTTCGTGAGTTATTGCCAAAAGAAGTGGCTAGAGTGTCAAACAATTATAATCACTTATTTGAACAGCCAACCTTATTTTATGCGGTTGCAGTCTCTATTGCGGTACTGGGGCATGTTGATTCGTTGCATATATATTGTGCTTGGGCATATGCCATACTCAGAATATGTCACTCGTTAATTCAAGCGACTATCGACTTTGTTCTGGCCCGATTCACCTTATTTATCCTGTCTTGGTTAGCGCTGTCTATTATGGTGTTTCGAGAGGCCTTAGTTATTTTTGCTTTTTAATGACTTCTCTTTTTTGGCCTACTTATCTATTTTCAATTTTAAAGTGCCATACAGTACTGACGTTCTCGGCTTCATTGGTATTGCATCAAGTAATAATAAATGCTTTTTATATCCCAAAAATGGCCAGGGCCCCCTTGTCTATTGCTGTACATGAAATTGTTCCTAAAACCAGAGAGTAAAACTTAATGAAACATGATGTAATCAACTTCACTGAAAAATTCGCTAAATTTTCCGAACATTGGTCTCCTCGTGTCATTGCTGAAATGAATGACTATCAGTTCAAATTAGTTAAAGTTTCAGGTGAGTTTGTTTGGCATGAACACCCCGATACTGACGAAGTGTTTATCGTAATAGCAGGAACGCTCAATATTGAATTTAGAGACCGTACGATTACTTTACAGACTGGAGAAATGTTTGTGGTGCCAAAAGGTGTTGAACATAAACCTACTGCGACATCTGAGTGTAAGGTAATGATTATTGAACCAAAGGGTGTGGTCAATACAGGTGACGTAGGCTCTGAACTCACAGCACAAAATGACGTGTGGGTATGACTTTACAACGATGAGCCCGCTGGCATCGGTATTTAGCTTTTAATATCTTATATCATTAAATTCGAGGGAAGAGGTATGAATTGGCTTTTAAAATTAATAGTTGCCGCGCTGTCCTTTTTTGTGGTTTGTTATTCTTTATATTTTTACATGGCGCCAAATGTCACAGTAGTTAACAAGTCAAATTTGGCACTCACCGAGGTTAATGTGGCCTTACCCTCGAGTAATTTAGATTTTGGTGCTATTGCTGAAGGGCAGAAAAATACCATTTACTATGCCCTATCACAACAAGATGGCACTTATCATTACACCATTGTTTTAGGCGGAGAAATATATAGTGGTAGGTGCGGATACATAACAAGCCATGAACTGCATAAAAGGTTTGTTATCACCATTGAGAAAAGTAAAATAATAACCTGTGTTTGATTAGTGCTTTCATGTAGTGATTGTCACTTAAACTCATCGTGATGAACGAATCTCAATGTTGTTAAAATTTAACCGTATCTTAAATATCAACGCTCTCAGAGGATAATATGAACCGACGGAAATTTATTAAAGCGTCTATGGTCAGTAGCGGTGCCCTATTAGGTGTTGGATCTGGGGTATTTCTATACGTTGATGAAATAGATATAAATGAACTGACCATCGACTCTTCACTTAAAAAGCTAGCATTTTTATCTGATAAAAACCTTATTGGCACTGGAAAGTGGGATCCTGTTGTGGTTTTTAACCATTGTGCTCAAAGCGTTGAATATTCAATGAGTCAATTTCCTGAACATAAGTCTAGTCTATTCAAAAACACCGTTGGCAAATTAGCTTTTTCAGTGTTTACCGCTAAAGGTAAAATGACTCATGGTTTAAGTGAGCCTATACCTGGGGCACCATTGATTAAAACAAATAAAAACATTGAACAAGCTTTAGCACGTCTAAAGCAATCATTGATTGCATTTGATAAGTACCAAGGGAGTTTAGCGCCTCACTTTGCCTATGGCGAACTCACCAAAAGAGAATATGAGCTAGCCCATATTATGCACTTAAATAACCACCTTAATGAAATTCAAGTTTCATAACTTCGGCTAAACGTTCCTCTTTAGCACTATATTAAAGTAAATCAGTGCCTTACCGGCTTAGCGCCAGCAATTTCACTTCATTCGTCTCAAGCCAGTGCGGTGAGGCATTTTCTTCAATATACAGTGAATAGAAGTCGTAATTAATATCAATATTTGGTGTGCTACATAACAGCAAAGCTATATTTAAGCTTAAGTGGTGATCTCCTGCTAATTGTGCTTGTTCAAAGGTACGTTGTGCCTGAAAAATAAGAGTCTCCAGTTGATTATTTTCTTTTGCTATCAAGGTTTTTAGGTAAGAATTCTGAGCATTATCTGTACTAGCAGCATCGACTAACGCTTTGGCTTCTTGTAATCGCCCCTGCTCAATATACTGCTTCACCAATTGCTCTCGGCTTGATTGAGACACCCAATGATCAGGGGTCAGTTTTGTAAATTCTAAAACTTGTTTTAAGTGAGGCTCTTTAGCTTTTGCTGTTTTAGCGAATATAGCATAATGAAATGGTACCTTAGCAAAATGGTAGATGGGTAATTGATAAGCGTTCATTTTATTTTCTGCTTGACGAAGGTATGAGTATTTATCTTCTGTTTGCTTATGTTTGTGCGCCATAATCGAGAGGTAAGTCAGTGCATCTAACTCTCTAGGCTTATCTGAAGCAGCTAAGGCTAGCTTAGCCGACTTTAATAAACTTGCTTTGACCGAATTATAGTCATCATTTTGGTGATCTAACCACGATTGAGCGTGCCAGGCATCCGCTTGATTTGCTAAATCATTAATTGCTTCAAAAGCATTAATCGCTAATGCCAATTTATCAGCACTAAGCTGATACAACTCTTTTCGAGTTAAAATTTTACTTTGATAGAGCATGGCATTGCCTAATTGAAGCCCGTCATCTAGCACATTGGCATTCATAGCGAGTTTTTCAGACAGTGCCATGGCTTTATCAAACTCTTTGGTCTCAATATAAATATCGATCAGCTGAGAAAGAATAATACTATCTTGTGGAAATTTTTGATGTGCTAGAGATAAACTAGACTTTTTAAACTCTGGCGATTGTGGGCTATTTAGAAACTGATAAATAAACGGCTGACTTAAATGTTGCTGTAACTCCTGAATTAGTGCTTCATATGTCTTAGCACAAAGTTGCCCTTCCCAGTCAGCATGTGGTCCTTTCAATACAAAATCCAGATAGACTTTTTCATGATAGCTTCTTGATTTACCTGACAAAATAAAAGGATGCTTTTTGGCTAAATGGGGATATTCAAGCTCTGATGACGTGAGAAAAGTTTCGGCATTAACTTGCGCTAATTGAGTATAATCAAAGAGCTCATTATCGGTTAAGATTAGCTGATTAGTTTCTTGGGGATCGTTCATTGGAATATAGGCCAATTTGATAGCCACAGAGCTATTAGCTTGAACACTATTATTTGACCAATTAATTCCAACAACAAAGGTTATGATTAACGCTACGACGAGTAATGTGCTCCATTGCCTTATGGAAACAGCTTTACTGACAATTGATGTACTTTCTCTTGTAATATCCTGATTAAGTCGTTCTGATTGTGGCGTTCCACCAGTACAACTTGCTACCTTAACTTGCCATTGATAACCACGTTTAGAGAATGTCTTAATTGCCTTATTACCAAAAAGGCTTCTCAAATGACTAATATTTTGAAAAACAGCTTGCTCTGAAACTATTTTGTTTTGCCAAACATTACTTAAAATGTCTTCTTTGCTTAGCACTTTATCGGTATTTTCCAATAACAGCGCTAATACCTTCGCTTCATTATGACGAATAGCAACAACTTCATTATTTTTCTTCAGTACTAAGCTATCACTATGGAATTCAAACTCTTCAATTTTATAAAGCATTGTTTTAAATCACTAAACATAATAGTTTCAAAATATGCCTTATATCTTATCTTAACACTGATACAAATAGTTAATGAATTGTAACCGATAGAGATGAATGGTCGAATTTAAGGGATAAGTTGACCTTTAGTTATGTCTAAATGTAAATACCTTAATTTTATCAAAAACTGAGTTCCACTTTTGTGAATATAAATCTTATTCAAATTTTAACTATAAGAGTCACATAGGCTCTGTCTTCTAGCACAGAAAATCCCTTTTCAATATTTCTATAATATTTCTATAACAACAATTAATAGTTTTTTTATAAGACTATTTTTCATGTGCTTGTTTCAATTTCCATCAATGAATCGTTGCAATTAGCGCGATTAGATTATTACTCAAAACTAAAGAAAGGAAATGTTCATGCGAAAGTTATTATTACCACTTTTAATCGCTGCTACGATAAGCTCAACGGCCTCAATGGCTGCAGAGTTCTCAACAAATGTAAAACAAGCCATGCAATCAGAAAATCGCTCTGACAATGAAAAAAAGCGAGATAGCAATAGAAAGCCAGTTGAAACGTTAGCCTTTTTCGGTATTGAAGATGATATGAAGGTATTAGAATTGGTTCCTGGCGGCGGCTGGTATACTAAGTTATTGGCCCCTGCTCTGAGAGAAAATGGTCAGTTTTATTTAAGCTTAGGTACCAAAAGACTTAAAGAGTCATTATTAAGTAAAAAACCATTTGATAAAGTAAAGTTAGTTGGTAGTGAGGGATATGAGTTCGAAAACTTGAACTTTAAAGTGGATGACCTTGATGCCGTATTGACCTTCCGTAATTATCATAATTTTGATGAAAATGAACGTACTAGTGTTAACAAGGCGGCTTTTAAGGCATTAAAACCCGGTGGTGTTTATGGTGTGGTAGATCATACACGTCGACATATGCAAAAGAAGAATGATGAAAATGGTCGACGTTTTGATCCGGTTTTAGCGATTAAGGAAATTCAACAAGCGGGTTTTGTTTTGGTCGACTATTCAAACTTACACTACAAATCAGACGATGAATTACGTTTTGAAGTAGGTAAAAAAACCGTTCGAGGCAACTCTGATCGTTTCACCTTATTATTTAAAAAACCTGAGTAAGCCCCTTTAACTTCGGTTGATGCTTTATAAGTGGGGACTAGTATCATCCCCGCTTATTAAATTCACTTCAATCTTCCCTTCATAAATATCGAGCAATAAATGGAACATTGTAAGCAACATTGGATGCTAAATACGCCAGTATTTAGGCTTATAATGTCTTGTTCTTTGCCAATACTGCCTGCTGTATTTTTATTAACAGCTTATGATTTATTAGAGACAGGATTAATTGCTCGGCTTTGCTCAACGCAATTAAGTGCTCTAAGCTTTAGTGCTCCATTGACTACGGCAATGACTGGAATTGCGATTGCAATTTCTATTGCTACCAACAGTTGGGTTTGTCGACTCAAAGCCAATATTAATCAACATAGCTCCCAAACTGAGAAAAATGAGTTAAAAGATAACTTGGTAAGATCGCTGGTGGTGGCGACAAGTTTAACCTTGGCTTTATCGCTGCTGTTTTACCTAATTTCACCAACGCTATACCACTTAATTGGCACACAATCTTCTGTTCAGCCAGCAATTGAACTTGGCATGACCAACTTAGTAACAAAATACAGCGAGATCAGAATATTAGGCTGGATTCCTTTAGTATTGATATGGCAAATAAATGGCATATTACGAAGCTTGGGCTATATGAAACAAGCCAGTATTTTACTTATATCTTGGATGCTAACAAAGTCACTTATCAGCTATTACTTGATCAGCGACGGGCAGTGTTCTCAATTCTTAGCGAATGGAATTATGGGAGCGGGCTACGCACATTTAATTTCAGATACACTATTCGCTCTTTTTTCTTTAAGCATTATTTTCCGTGACTTGGGCATTCAAAAGCAACGAATTTCTTCAATTAAATGGCTCTGCACACTAAAGCAAATGTCAGTGACAGGATTAAACGCCAGTTTACAGCAGTTATATCTGCCCATAACGATTGGTATTTTGACCTTTTATGTGGCCATTATCGCCGACAGTGAAGTTGCTCTACTGGGTATTATATTTCGAATAGAAGCAATGGGCTTATTAGTACCTATAGTTTTCACTGCTTCTTTGCCCGGGTTAATAGCCGCCAATTGGTGGTCAAATAACGTTGATAGAGTAAAATCTTTAATCAGGCAAGCATTCGCTATTATTGTCTTTACTCAAATGTTGCTTGCCTTATATTTGTATCTTAATGCAGAAAAAATCGCATTAGAAATCAGCCAAAGCCCTATTTTACAAGGCAACATAAAATTCTACTTGATGTACATACCAATAAGCTTCACTGTTGCTGGTTGTTCGATGATGGCATTATCGTGCTTAAACGCCATCGGAAAATCGGCTAATGCAAGCATGTTGGGTTTTGGTCATAAAGTAGTACTGACATTACTATTAGCAATTGCCGGCGGGTGGGTTGCTTCAATAACGGGTGTTCTAGTGGGCATAGCAATAGCTCATTTAGCATCACTAATATTAGTCACTCAATTATTCATCAATGTAATATGGCGCCAAAAAGATCGGCAGAATGATGAAAACAGACGGAAACA
Source organism: uncultured Colwellia sp. (assembly GCA_913062815.1). Classification (GTDB taxonomy): domain Bacteria; phylum Pseudomonadota; class Gammaproteobacteria; order Enterobacterales; family Alteromonadaceae; genus Colwellia. The sequence continues at coordinate 27,429 of CAJXWZ010000030.1, forward strand.
ACAAGAAAAAAGCCCTGTCACTCATATTGAGAACAGGGCTTAAACTTCCATTATTGATCAAGAGACTCGTTTAAAATCAATGAACAACTTTATTTTGATTGTGCTGTTTTTACTTCCATGTCATCAGCTACTGAGGTGTTACTCAATATTGCTGAAACGGTCATAACAAATACTGCAAAAATAACCGTAGTCAGCTTTAACCCTCTAGGGGATGACTTACGCATTTTCTTTACCTAATTTTTATTTGATTGCGTTGTTTTTTATAAATATTACTAACAATTTACCGAGCAATATTTGATTATCTGTGCAACCTGATTAAAAACTAAACTATTTCATTATACAATTCAAGAGAATTGTTGATTTATCTACATTTTATTAGATTATTCATCAAACAATTGCGCTTGGTGCGCGCGTTGTTGCTTAGTAGAAGTTATGCTTATGTTTATTGAAGCAGTTAGAATGCGCTGCCCTGAAGCTGATATAGCTAGCGTTGCATCTCCGCCCATTAGCTGACAAACCTCTTTGGCTATGGTCATTTCAGTACTAAATAAAGCAATATCTTTTGAGGTGAAATCATCGAAGGGCACATGAGTATCAAAGCTACTATTATGCTCACTGGTAAAAACAAATAGCAATGTTGCTTTATTGTCATTATGAAGGTGAACTTTAGTTGAAAGCCGCATGACATCACTCCCAAATAAACTGTGTATTCCACTACAAATAGCCATTAATAACTGTTGGATTCTTAATTCATCACTGTTAATAAAGTGAGGCACACTAGCATCGATTAAATAAGTAATGTTTTTTTCTTTAATGGCTACATTGGCTGTTAACATCGCCTCTATCCGAGCGAGAAAGCCATAAAAATCAACTGGTTTACTATTTACTAACAACTCCCCTCCTTCTATTTTTGATAAATCAGTCACCATGTCTAGAATTTTACGCATATTTTGTTCTGCTAACGCTATATTCTGAATAGCCTTGTTTTGCCCTGACTTATCAGTTTCATTTAATTGTTGGGTAAAATACGTAATGGTTTGCAAAGGCGTTTGCAGTTCATTTGTAAGGGTATTTAAAAAGTTTGTTTTCGCATGATTCTTAGACTCTGATTGCTCTTTCGATATGATTAACTCTCTTGTGGTTCTGACAACTTGAGCACTAAGCTCACTTGAATAAACAGCCATCATTAAGATCAGTACTTGAAACAACATGCCACCGAGCGTAGCACCGAAAAGCATACCCCATATTTGCCAGCCTTTAACTTGCGCCTGCCATGGTTGTGCTTCGCCTAAACTTATACGCCATTTTCTTGAATTGACAGATAAATAGATACTTTCAACATGACGATTTAATTCATTTAAACGCGTACCGTACAATGTATATGGCTCAGATGAGGTGACATCTTCAATAAACAAAGTAATATCGTCTGAAGCTAAAGGTGATATTCGCTGGAACAAATAGTCAAACTGCACGACGGCGACAACAAAGCCTTTAAAATCTTCTAAACCTCTTTGCTCTAGAGGAAAAAGGTGAGCTAATTTTCTTTCGCCCAGCTCTGAATACACCGCAGAAACAAATAAAATGCCCAAGTTTGCCAATTCATCTTGAACTAAGCTTATCGGTGCACTGGCAAATATGCCTTTGCTCGCAATAATATTTTCCATATCAATGATATGTTTTGAGTTTGTCAAGACATCGAGTCCTATCGCTTGCTCATTATTTAATGACGGGAAAATATATTGTATTGGTGCATAGCGCACTCTTGTCTGGGCGCTTTTTAACTTACCGGTATCATCTTTTTCATTTATAGCACTAAAATTTTGTTGGTATTGAGCTCTATTTTCATGATAAACCACAGGTGCCCACTCTAACGCCCTAACGGTAGACTTGGCTTGAAAGATACGACGAGAGAATATATCAAACTCATTAGAAGTGACTTTTTCGCTAGCTTTCACAAAAGCGGATAAACTTTTAAGTTTACCCGTAGATATCGCTATTTCTTGCTTTATTTGTAATACCACTCGACTTTTAACTTGCTTAAAAATATCAAGTCGATGGTGTTGATGGACATTTTGCGAAATGTTAAACAATAAACCAATGGTAGCAAGTGCTAAAAGTGATGCAATAATGGTAAAAGTTCGCTTAGATGAACTTAGTTGTTGTCGACCTTTGGCAAGCAATAACAGAGGTGTAAAATATATTGAGAGTAACGCACTACTTGACCAACAACTAAAGAAGGTAAAAAACAGGTTATGTCCTACTTCTTTGTTTTCCAACGTGGTTAAGATGAGTATTGTCAATGCAGAGACTAAACTAATTAATGGCCCAACTTTGAGTAAAAAAGTTAACAGATCCTTTCGAGATTTCAACCAATGCTGTTTGTTGACCTCTCCTACCGTTAACTGCCTAGCCCAAACCCCTTGTAATACAAAGGCCAGCGAAGAAATAATCACCATAGAGGCTTCAACAGGTAATTTGACCCAGTAATATAAAAACAAACAAAAAATCACATTTCCCAACACGATGGCAGACAAGATACTTGTCCCCCAAAAAACAACTAAAGCTGTTGATATGCCCGCTGCAGGGCCAATAAAACTAATAAACGAATAAGGTACGATAAAAATATAAGTACACGCACACACACTAAGATATATAGCAAGTGTCAGCAGAAAACGGTATGGAAAATTTTTCATTGAATCAATTAATTAAATATAATGACTGTACAAGATACTAGCACTATTATTTGCCGATTCTCAATCTTATAGAGCAAACCTGATAATTAGCACTTACTTTTGTTTGTTTTCATAGTGATATTCATCTTGTCAGCTTTGTTAGTATAAAAAATATAAAAAATTGTGTAATTTAATTTGCGCTATGCCTTGCGGTAGGGGAAAATACGCGCAATTTAATTATCCCACTTTAATCAATAGTAGATCTGGAGCAAATATGTCGTCGCGTCAAGAACTAGCCAATGCCATTCGTGTTTTAAGCATGGATTGTGTACAAAAAGCAAAATCAGGACACCCTGGTGCCCCTATGGGTATGGCAGATATCGCCGAAGTTTTATGGCGTGATTTCTTAAAGCACAATCCAAGTGATCCTAACTGGGCAGATCGCGATCGATTTATACTATCAAACGGCCACGGTTCAATGCTAATTTATTCTTTGTTGCATTTATCTGGTTACGATTTATCTATGGAAGATTTAAAAAACTTCCGTCAATTACATTCTAAAACACCAGGTCATCCTGAATATGGTTATACTCCAGGCGTTGAAACCACTACAGGCCCATTAGGCGCTGGTGTTTCAAATGCCGTAGGAATGGCCATTGCTGAAAAAACATTAGCCGCACAATTTAACCGCGAAGGTCATGATATCGTCGATCACTTCACTTACTGCTTTTTAGGTGACGGTTGTTTAATGGAAGGTATCTCTCATGAAGCTTGCTCATTAGCTGGCACTTTAGGTTTAGGTAAATTAATTACCTTTTGGGATGACAATGGCATTTCAATTGACGGCCACGTTGAAGGATGGTTTACCGATAACACTCAACAACGATTTGAGTCGTACGGCTGGCATGTGATTAGTGTTGATGGCCATGATAGCAAAGCAATTGCTGCAGCGATTGCTGAGGCAAAATCAGTTACCGACAAACCAAGCATGATTTGTTGTAAAACCATTATTGGATTTGGCTCTCCAAATAAATCTGGCACTCATAATTGCCACGGCGCGCCGCTGGGTGATGATGAAGTTCAGGCAACTCGCGAGTTTTTAAACTGGTCACACGCCCCCTTTGAAGTACCTAATGATGTTTATGCTCAATGGGATCAAAAAGAAAAAGGTAGTGCAAGCCAAGTTAGCTGGAATGACAAATTTTCTGCTTATCAATCAGCTTATCCAGAGCTTGCCAGTGAATTTGAACGTCGTGTTATCAAAGGTGAGTTACCACAAGACTTTGAAGCAAAAGCGAATGCCTTTATTCAACAGTGCCATGAAAATGGTGAAAATATAGCGTCAAGAAAAGCATCGCAGAATGCCATTGAAGCCTTTGGTCAAGTATTACCCGAAATGCTAGGTGGTTCGGCAGATTTAGCAGGCTCTAACTTGACACTATGGTCAGGCTCTAAAGGTATTGAAACAGACCCTGCTGGTAATTACATATACTACGGCGTGCGTGAATTTGGTATGAGCGGTATTATGAATGGGATCTCGCTACATGGTGGCTTCATCAACTATGGTGCTACTTTCATGATGTTTATGGAATATGCACGTAATGCTGTGCGTATGTCTGCACTTATGGGTATACAAAACATTTTTGTTTACACGCATGACTCCATTGGTCAAGGTGAAGATGGTCCAACTCATCAACCAATTGAACAATTGACTAATTTACGTACTACGCCAAAACTAACCACATGGCGCCCATGTGATGCAACTGAATCTGCTGTTGCTTGGAAAGCTGCGGTACAAAGTCAAAAAGCACCATCAGCGTTAGTTTTCTCTCGCCAAGGTTTACCTGCAATGACGCGTAATCAAGCACAAGTCGCCGATATTGCAAAAGGTGGCTATATCTTACAAGATTGTGAAACTAGCCCAGAGATTATCTTAATTGCGACAGGCTCCGAAGTAGCTTTAGCGGTTGCAGCCGCTAATAGTTTAACAGCACAAGGCAAGCAAGTTCGCGTAGTCTCTATGCCATCAACTAACGTTTTTGATGCACAAACTAGCGAGTATAAAGAGTCTGTATTGCCAGCATCGGTTTCAAAACGTGTTGCTATTGAAGCCGCCCATGTTGATTTTTGGGCTAAATATGTTGGTTTAAGCGGTGCAGTTGTTGGTATGACTACCTTTGGTGAGTCAGCACCAGGTAACGTATTACTTGAGCATTTTGGCTTCACTGTTGATAACGTTGTTAACACAGTAAATCAACTATAATTGATATGCCTTAAACTACGAGAAGAAAATTCGACTTCTTCTCGTAGAACACCTCATACAGCACTTTCTAAGAGAACATATGATAAATATTGCCATAAACGGCTTTGGCCGCATCGGTAGAAGCGTTGTTAGAGCGCTTTATGAAAGCGGCAAAACAGACAGCTTCAACTTAGTGGCAATCAATGATTTAGCACCGGCAGAAGGCGTTGCTCACTTATTAAAATACGATACCACGCACGGTCGTTTTGCCTTTCCTGTTGAAATACAAGATGATCACTTATTGATTGATGGAAATACGGTTGCCTTGTCTCACTTTGATAATATTGCAGCCTTACCTTGGTTAAAACACCAAGTGGACATAGTGCTTGATTGTACGGGTCTATTTGGCTCTAAAGCAGATGGATTAGCACATATAGCGCAAGGGGCGAAAAAAGTACTATTCTCTCATCCTGGTACACATGATCTTGATGCCACAATAATTTATGGTATTAACCACCAGCAGTTACAAAGCGATGATCGCATTGTTTCTAATGGCTCTTGTACAACAAATTGCATAGTGCCTGTAATAAAGGTATTAGATGATGCCTTTGGTATTGAAAGTGGCACCATTACCACCATCCACTCTTCTATGCATGACCAACAAGTGATAGATGCTTATCATCCTGACCTTCGTAGAGCGCGTGCTGCTAGTCAATCAATAATTCCAGTAGATACAAAGTTAGCCATAGGTATCGAGCGTATTTTGCCGAAATTTAAAGGTAGATTTGAGGCTATAGCGGTTCGGGTACCAACCTTAAACGTCACTGCAATGGATTTAAGTATCACCGTTAATGAAGATGTAACGGTTGATAATATCAATCAGGCGATCAAAGTAGAGCAAGCAAAATCGATAAATGATCATGGCTTGCAAAATATTTTGGCTTACACTGAAGAACCGTTAGTGTCTGCTGATTTTAACCATGATGCACACTCGTGTATTGTTGATGGCAACCAGACCCGAGTGAGTCATAAACGTCTAGTCAAAATGCTAGTATGGTGTGATAACGAATGGGGCTTTGCTAATAGAATGCTAGATACAGCAGCAAAGATGGCGTAAATATCAGCTAATCTATTAATTGCTAATAGAGTGCCGCAAACATATAAACGCAGTCATTTATAGTGACTACGTTTATATTGGTTTTTTATTGGATAGCTAACGCTGGCGAAGCGTTTATTTCGCTTCTTGATAAAACTTCATTAAACTAGCTGTAGAGCAATCATGTTCCGGTGAAATTTCGTTACTTTCTAACTCGTTTTGTATTTCTGCTGCTAAGCCTTTACCTAATTCAACGCCCCATTGATCAAAAGAACAAATTTGTAAAATAATGCCCTGCACAAATATTTTATGTTCATAAGCCGCGATCAAACTTCCCAACGTTTTCGGATCGATACGTTTTAACAAAATAGTATTTGTTGGTCTGTTGCCTTTATGTACTTTATGAGGAGCAACTTTGTCAATATAGTCAGCAGTACGTCCTTTAGCTTTTAAATCGGCTCTAACCTGATCTTCATTAACGCCAGCCATTAACGCCTGAGTTTGCGCAAAAAAGTTTGACATTAATGTTTCATGGTGGCCTTTAACTGGCGTAACACTTTCAACAGAGCCGATAAAATCAGCAGGGACTACATTGTTACTTTGGTGAAGGTATTGATAAAAAGCATGCTGACCATTAATACCTAATTCTCCCCAAATGGATGGTACCGTTGCATAGTCGACTTCAGCGCCATCCCAAGTGACTGATTTACCATTGCTCTCCATCTCTGCTTGTTGCAAGTATGCCGACAACATATGTAATGTTTGATCATAAGGTAGAATAGCTTGCGATCGTGCGCCTAAAAAGGTGGTATTCCACACGCTAATCAGTGCCATAATGGCTGGCATGTTGTCTCTTAAAGGCGCTTTAATAAAGTGCTGATCCATTTCATGAGCACCATCGAGCAACTCTTTAAATTTATCAAAACCTAAGTCCAGAGCCACCGCCAAGCCAATGGCAGACCAAAGTGAGAAACGGCCACCAACCCAATCCCACATATCGAATATGTTTTGCTCATCAATACCTAAACTCATTGCATTTTCTTTATTAGCCGTAACTGCCACAAAGTGTTTAGCGACGGACTTTTCATCAAAGGAAGAGCTGGTTAACCATTTCATTGCTGTTCTTGCATTCGTCATCGTTTCTGTGGTGGTAAAGGTTTTACTTGAAACAATAAATAATACTTTTTGTGGATCTAAAGGTCGTAAAACTTCAACAATTTGTGCACCGTCAACATTAGAAACATAATGAACATTCACACCACCGTCACTGTAATGTTTCAAAGCTTCTGTTACCATCTGAGGACCAAGATTTGAACCACCTACACCGATATTAACAATATCGGTAATTCTTTTACCTGAATAGCCTAACCAATGTCCTTGGCGCACTTTGTTGACAAAGCCCTCCATTTTTTCTAATTGGCTTTGTACATGCTCAGTGACATTTTCACCGTCTAATATTAACGGTTCATCACTTTGACGTCTTAAAGCAGTATGTAATACCGCACGGTCTTCTGTTTTATTAATTTTAGCGCCAGTAAACATTTTACTGCGCCACTGACAAACTTCAGTTTCTTCGGCAAGTGCTAATAAGCTGTCGATTGTTTCACAGTCTATTAAATTTTTTGAGTAATCAAGTAATAAGTTAGGTAATTCTATAGAGAATTTGTCAAAACGTTCGCTGTCATTGGCAAATAAGGTATTCATGTGCTGAGATTTTTTATCTAAAGCTAGCTGCTGCAATTTTTTCCAACTAGCTAATGTTTGGCGATCTGACATAGTGATTCCTGTAAATACCTAAAGTAGAGTGTAAGTGTCAATGCTGGAAAGTATAAAAGTTAATTATGACACTATTTTGCTTATTTATTAATTTATGCTACCCTATTAAAAAATGACAGCGCTGTCAATCAATAATTATCGTATCTAGCCTAGTGTGCATTCATTTAATTAGATAAAAATAGCATTAGTTATTGCTGCTAGTCTTAAGAAGCACTACCCTATGGCTTGGTTAACAGCAGCCTGCTTAAAACAAAAATGAGAAGGTTTAACGGATAGATGAAAGCAACAATTAATGATGTCGCCAAGCTCTCAGGGGTATCAATTAAAACTGTTTCGCGGGTAATGAATAATGAACCATCGGTTCGCCAACTTACGCGAGAAAAAGTGCAACTAGCGGTTAAAGAGCTTAGCTACCAACCTAACCTTGCCGCAAGAAATCTAGCTGGCACTAAATCTTTTACTGTTGCCTATGTCTATGACAACCCCAATGCTTATTATGTTATTGATATGCAAGAAGGTATATTGTCAGCATGTCGCCAACAAGGTTTTGAGTTATTGATTAACCCCTGTGATTCTCAACAAGAAAATATTACCGAAGATATTATTAATACCATTAAACATGCCCGTGTTGCTGGCTTAGTATTAACACCACCATTTTCAGAGCGCCCAGAGTTTGTTAAGCGCATTACTGAGCTTGATATCAAAGTAGTACGTATTATGTCTGGTGATGTCGCGCCAGATGAACTAAGTCCTTGTGTCATGGTAAACGATAGAGATGCGGCGCAAACCATTACTCAACACCTAATTGATTTAGGACATAAAAAAATAGCCTTTATTGCTGGTGGTGCAGAGCACATGTCCACCATTGAGCGATACAAGGGTTATAGGCGAGCATTAAAAGCCAATGATATTGAATTTAATAAAGATCTCATTATTGATGGCGAATATTCTTTTGAGTCTGGTGTAATTGGCGCTAAAAAGCTAATGGCCGAAGAAATAGCAAAAGATAAGCACCCTACCGCTATTTTTTCATGCAACGATGAAATTGCTGCTGGGGCATTATTTGCTGCAAGGTTAATGAACATAAGTATACCAGAACAATTATCTATTGCTGGCTTTGAAAATAGTCCATTTTCTCGGCAAACTTGGCCAAAACTCACTACCGCTAATCAGCCTAATAAACAAATTGCCCATGACGCAGCGAGCTTGCTCATAAGTCAACTTCGTAAGCAAAAGTCTAATAACGATATTAGTCAATATGTGCCTCAATTAGTCGTTAGAGATTCAACAGGACAAATATAATTTAGCGCTACATCATATACGTAAAATAGCTAGAGAGTAGTGTAATCTTATTGTTTCAAGATTACTTTAAGTACTATAGCTTTCAGCGCTAAAAACTATAACCACGGATAAAAAAAGCAACACTATCACGTAAATACTCATCCACTTCATCGGACGATATTCTCTCTTTAGTATTAAACTCTATTTGCATCCATAACTCGCCCTTCATCATGTGTAAAAATTGCAAAGCGGCATGTTTAGGGTTTTCTATGCAAAGAATTTTCTGTTGATGCAAGCCTTCCATCAAAAGCGTAACTTCTTTAGTAAGACGCAGTGGTCCTGCTCGATAAAAAAGATCAGAAACTTGCGGATATGCCGTTGATTCAAAAACACAAATTTTATGCACAGCACAAGCTTCTTTTGAGGTGATAAATTCTGTAAAGGCTTTCGCAAAATTAAATAATGTAGTGTGAGGATCTGTTAGATCATTCAGTGAAAAATCGAAAATATGTAATGATTCACACTTGTTCTCTATTGACGCTGAAAACAGTTCATCTTTATTGCCAAAATGACTGTAAACGGTTTGTTTTGAGACATCAGCATTTTTAGCAATGAGTTCCATACTGGTTGCAGCAAAACCCTGCTCCGTAAACAGTTGAATTGCCGCATTTAGGATTTGTTGGCGCTTGGCTTCATTTTTACTACGCTTTTTAACCATTTGTCTTTCACCGCTCAATTTTATAATTTTTAGTATGCACTCATTTTATCAAAATAAACTAGACAGTCCAGTCTAATATATTTAAACTAGCCTTAAATAGACTACACAGTCTAGTCTATTATTATTTGATATTTAACTTTCTTATCGGTTCCACAATTCAGGCACAGTATAATGATCTCAAAAATCAAGCGAGTAAAATGCTCTTTTTCTTTTGCATTTAGTAAACTCTCAGTAGGAATGCTTATAGTATTAGCAACAATTTCAGCCTGCTCAAAACCAACAGATAAACAGACTAGTGATGAGAGCTATCACCAAAGTGCCACTCTTATCACTATATCACCATCACAAAGTTATACCGTTAAAAGAGAATATTTAGGACAAGTAACGGCAAAACAGCAGACAAATTTAAGTTTTGAGTTCTCAGGTAAAGTGAGCAAAGTTTTTATAGATAATGGTGATGTTGTTAAGAAAGGTCAGTTGCTTGCACAACAGGACACTCAATTATTGGGTTATAAAACTGAAGAATTGCATGCTCAAGTTATGCAAGCACAAGCACAAATAACGTTAAATAAAGCGAACTTGTTGCGTATAGAAACGCTGATTAGCGATGGTTATAGCTCGAAACAGCGTTTTGATGAACTCAGCGCTGAAAACAAAATTTTGCAGGCTCAGATTAAAGGGTTAAACGCTGGTATTAAAAAATTAGCCTATCAAAAAGAAAGATCTGCCTTAGTTGCTCCTTTTGATGGTGTGATCACGCATCGTTTTTTAGCCGATGGCGAAGTAGTTAGTCCAACTCAAGTAAGCTTTAGCCTGATAGAAAGTGAAAATATAGAAATAACTGCAGGATTGCCGAGTAAAGTCATCAATACTTTAAGTTTAGGTGACATCATTGAAGTAACTGTTGCAGGTAAAAATAAATCAGCAAAGCTGATAGCTATAGGCCAACAAATTGATGATGCTAATAGAACAGTACAACTTAGATTAAAAATGCTTGAAAAATTGTCCCTTAGCAATAGCTATAATGGTCAACTCGTTAGGGTTAATATTGCGCAAAAAATTAACAAAGTAGGTTATTGGTTACCTATTGATGCAATAACTGATGGTGTTCGAGGTCAATGGCAAGTATTAATAGCTTCAGCAATTGGCAACGATTCCGCTAATTATAAATTACAATCAGCGACTATAAATATCCTTCATACTAATGAAGATTCAGTTTATATCAACGGTTTAGAGTTGGCGTCTCAAAATATAATTGCTCAAGGGGTTCATCGATATGTTGCCGGACAAATAGTTAAGGCATCAACACCTAGTTTAATTTCAGTAGTAGGTAAACACTAATGGTGCGTTCATTTGTAAAAAATGGTCGATTAATGTCTTTGGCTGTTATCCTCTTGATTGTTTCCGGGCTCGGCGCACTATCGACTATGCCGAGAATGGAAGACCCTCTTATGCAGAATCGTAACGCAAGTGTATTAACTCGCTTGCCTGGTGCTAGTGCGGAGCGTATTGAAGTACTGATAACTGAAAAAATAGAACAAAAATTAAGAAAGATCTCTGAGATAAAAAATATAACTTCTGTATCTCGTCCAGGTATCTCCTCGGTAAAACTTGAGCTTCATGACGAAGTAACAAACTCGGTGCCTATTTGGTCAAGAGTCAGAGACCTAATAAATGATGTAACACCACAGTTTCCACCTAATACCATAGCTCCCTCTTTAGAAGATGATAGAAGTTATGCTTTTACCCAACTTATAGCGCTTAACTGGCAAGGGGATGGTCCTAGTGACATCGCAAGTTTAGGTCGCTATGCCAATGATTTACAAAATCGATTACGCATAATCTCAGGTACAGATATTGTCAATATTTTCGGTCAAGGACAAGAAGAAGTGCTGGTCGAAGTAGAGCAAGGCTTAAATAGTAAACTAAACCTTTCAAGCCAATTTATTGCACAAAAAATTCAACAATCTGATGCTAAGATATCTGCCGGTCAGTTAGTAAATCAAAAAAATCAAATGCAAGTTGAGCTAATTGGTGCTTTTGATACGGTAACACGTATTGAAAATATTCCTATAAAAGACAACAGCTCAGGTGACATTCTCCGTTTGGGCGATATTGCCAAAGTAACTAAAACGCTCGCTTGGCCCGCCCAAGAAATAGCGATCGTTAATGACAAACCCGCGTTAGTGGTTGCTGCACGTATGTTACCCAATTTACGCATTGATAAATGGAGTAGCAATATAGCTGCAGAGTTGGCATTGTATGCCAAACAACTACCTCAAAATATTGCACTAGAGGTGTTATTCGATCAAAACGTTTACACAGAAAAACGCCTTAATGATCTAGTTGAAAACATTGCTTTAGGTTTTGTACTTATCTCAGTGGTTTTATTAGTGACACTCGGGTGGAGATCTGCCGCGATTGTTGCTGCGTCACTCCCTTTAACAGTGTTATTTACCCTGTCTGTTATGAACTTTTATGGCATACCTATTCATCAAATGTCGGTAACAGGTTTAGTCGTTGCGCTAGGCATCATGGTAGATAATGCTATTGTCATGACCGATACTATTCAAACGAAACGACAGCAAGGCATGCGCCGCCTAGATAGTGTCGGCTATGCGGTCAAACACCTGTGGTTACCACTATTAGGTTCAACCATCACCACAGTTTTAGCTTTTATGCCGCTAATTTTAATGCCTGGCGCAGCCGGCGAGTTTGTTGGCGGTATTGCTTATAGCGTGATATTTTCGTTAATAGGTTCTTACGTAATTTCTCATACCATTGTAGCGGGTTTAGCTGGACGTTTTATTCCAAAAGGCCTTGAATTAGACAACAACACAGAAGCTACTACGACTACTATTAAGCGTGATACCAATACCTGGTATCAAAGTGGTATTAAACTACCTCGCCTAAATAGTTTATTTGAACGAACATTACATATCGCCTTAAGGTTTAAAAAAACGACTGTGATAACGGTGTTTTGCTTACCCTTACTTGGCTTCATTTTGTCTAAACAGTTAAGTGAGCAGTTTTTTCCACCTTCAGATCGTGACATGTTCCAAATCGAATTATTTATGCCATCACAAAGCAGTATCATTAATACCCAAAAAGTTAGCCAGCAAGTAAGTAACTATTTGTACAAACAAAAAGGCATTGAAAAGGTGCGCTGGTTTGTTGGCAAAAATGCACCATCATTTTATTACAACTTAATTCCCAATCAGGATGGCTTTCAAAACTATGCTCAAGCAATGGTAACAGCCACAAATTTTGCAGAGGCAAATAAATTAATTCCTCAACTGCAAATAAAGCTTGATGAAATAATACCTCAAGCACAAATTTTGGTGAGAAAACTAGAACAAGGCCCTCCTTTTAATGCACCTGTTGAATTACGTGTTTATGGCCCTAATTTAGATACTTTAAAAGCTATTGGTGATGATCTCAGAAAGATCATGACTCAAACCAAAGATATAATTCATACTCGTGTTTCATTGCAACCGGGTACGCCTAAAGTGTGGGTTAGTGCTGATGAAGAAGCAGCCGCTCTGTTGGGATTATCACTGGTCGATATTGCTCAGCAATTACAAGGCAGTTTGAGTGGTCAAGTGAGTGGTTCTATCATTGAAGCAACGGAGTCAATCCCTGTTCGTGTGCGGCTGTCAAATGAAGCGAGAGCTGAAGTAAACGATTTAGCCAATATTAATCTACTTAGCCGTAATATGAGCGAGAATACCAGTAGTGCTAATCAAGGTGTGCCTTTAACTGCCATAGCCGACTTATCGATAAAACCCAGTCGTGGCGCAATTCCACATCGAAATGGCTCTAGAATAAATATTGTCGAGGGCTATATACGCTCAGGAGTATTACCCAGTGAAGTGTTAAGCAACGTAAAGGCGAATATCGCGCAGCAAAAATATCTATTACCTTCTGGCTATACCATGGAGATTGGTGGTGAGTCTTCAAAGCGAAACGATGCTGTTGGTCAACTTTTAGCCAGCGTGGGCGTCATCTTTACTTTGCTAATTACTGTCGTGGTATTGTCATTCAACTCTTTCAGATTGGGCAGTATTATCTTTTTCAGCGCACTTCAATCCGTGGGCTTAGGCTTATTGACCGTCTATATTTTCGATTATCCTTTTGGCTTTACCGTTATTATTGCGTTACTCGGCCTAATGGGGCTTGCAATAAATGCTGCCATTGTGATCATTGCCGAGTTGAAAGGAGATGAACATGCTGTTCTCGGGGATTCAAATGCAATTATTCGAGGCGTACAAAGTTGTACTAGACATATTACGTCGACCACTATCACGACCGTTGGCGGATTTTTACCGTTGATACTAGCTGGGGGAGGTTTTTGGCCGCCTTTCGCTATTGCGATAGCTGGCGGCACAGTGTTAACAACGCTTTTATCTTTTCTATTTGTACCTGCTGCATTTTCTTGGTTTAGCAAACGTTGTGCGTTTGAATTAAATGAGCAAGTATAATTTCCTCATCATTGGAGATTGATAAGTTATTTCATTACAGCTTATTAATCTCTCTAGCAACCGTAAACTCAGAAGACGTTACATATTGTTCAATAGCTTGTAATTGTCTTTCCAACGAACCAAACTTTCTACGAATATCGTGAAAAGCTTGTTTAGGAGGCTCACCAGATTGCCAAACTCTTGCCTTAACTTTAATATGATCACTAGTTTTTTCTCTAGCAACATACTCGTTATCATAATGGTGAGAGCCTTCTGATTGTTCAGCTCGGTCATATTTAGCTTTTGCTCTTTTGCCTGGCATTTTAGGATTTTTATCTAAAATAAACCATCCTGCAATATAACCTAAAATTAAAAATGGCATGCCAAATAATACACCTGAAACAACCAGTATGCGTACTAGCCACGTTTCCCAACCGAAGTAATCAGCAATACCAGCACATACACCTGCTATTTTCCCTTGACTTGGGTTTCGGTATAACTCACCTCTTCGAGTGATCATAATTTGCTTCTCCAATCAGGGGTCTCAGCATCTAAAATAGCTTCAAGAGTTTTAATGCGATCAGCCATTTTATCAGCCGTTTCAGATAAATCAGATAACTGAATATACTCTTCTTCGCTTAAGCCTTGGCTAACTTGTCGTTTACTACGATAGTGTAAAACTAACCAAATTGGTGCGACAATTACCATAAAAATAATTAATGGCGCTATAATGATCTCTTCCACGGTACTTCTCCTAACTTTTGCTATCAGGCTTTCGCCCTAAAATTTGAAACTAGCCACTAATCCTAGGCTATTTTTTTCCTTTTTTCATTTTAGCTTTTAATGAAGCTAATTCATCATCAACTTTTTCATTTGACTCGAGATCTGCAATTTCGTCCGCTAAAGATTTACTACCCATGTCATATGATTCAACTTGCGCCTCTATATCGTCAATTTTACGTTCATAACGATCAAAACGACTTAGCGCATCGTTTACTTTATTACTATCAATATTTTGCTTCACTTTCAAACGTGAGCTAACCGTTTTCTCTCGCATAATAATAGCTTTTTGACGTGCTTTTGCATCGGCCAATTTTTCTTGCAGTTGGGAGATTTCATCTTGAAGTTTGCTGATGTGTTCTTCAACATTGACTAATTCGCCCACTAAAGCTTGAGAGCTTTCAGTGCTTTTTTTCTTTTCAATTAGCGCTGCTCTAGCTAAATCATCACGATCTTTACTTAATGCTAATTCAGCTTTTTCTTGCCACTGTTGTGCTTCGTTTTCAAAACGACTTACTTGGCGGGTTAGTTCTTTCTTATCTGCTAAGGTTTTAGCTGAACTAGAACGAACCTCAACTAAGGTATCTTCCATTTCTTGAATAATTAATCTTACCATTTTGGCAGGATCTTCGGCTTTATCTAATAAATTATTGATATTTGAATTAACAATATCAGTAAACCTTGAAAAAATACCCATAACAACTTCCTCTTTTCTTAAATTAACGCTTTCATTTACTCGTTAAACAATAAAATATTGCTCAAATTTGATGAAATCGACTATAAATTCGGACTTAAATTTATAGTTTGTACTATTCATGTTTCACGCCAAGCTGACAACGCATAATAACACACTGTTTTTAAAGAGGTTATTAAATTATTAAAAAAAACTATTATCTCATCGTTTAATAAAATACACTATTTGTTAGTGAAAAAAACCAATTATTAGGTCAAGTAATGTCACGCTTTAATAAACAGGACAATCTTCTCGGGCAATCTAACAGTTTTCTAGAAGTTTTAGAGCAAATATCTCAAATAGCCCCATTAAGTAAACCTGTATTGATAATTGGTGAACGAGGTACAGGTAAAGAATTGGTCGCCGCTCGATTACATTATTTATCAAAGCGTTGGGAGCAAAGCTACTTAAAACTTAATTGTGCAGCATTAAATGAAAACTTACTTGAAACTGAACTCTTTGGTTATGACTCAGGGGCTTTTACTGGTGCAAATAAACGTCATGAAGGTCGTTTTGAGCGAGCTGATAATGGCACCTTATTTTTAGATGAAATAGCAAACACCTCAGGTTTGATTCAAGAAAAACTATTGCGCGTAGTAGAATACGGCGAATTTGAACGTGTTGGTGGTTCTCGTACTATAACCACCGATGTTCGACTGGTTGCTGCAACCAATGAGGATTTACCAACGTTAGCTGACTCAGGGCAATTTAGGGCTGACTTACTGGATCGCTTAGCTTTCGATGTAATTACGCTGCCCCCCTTACGTGAGCGACTTGAAGACATTTTAATGTTAGCAGAACATTTTGCTATTAATATGGCTAGAGAGTTAGAGTTCGAGCTTTTCAGTGGTTTTACCGAAAAAGCCAAACGAGCCATGCTTGACTATCACTGGCCAGGTAATATTCGAGAGCTGAAAAATGTAGTAGAACGCAGTGTCTATCGTTGTAACAACCCGCATTTGCCAGTTAATGAATTAGTGATTGACCCTTTCGAATCACCTTATAGACCTAGTCAGCAAATTAAAACTCACGACAGAGTGCATGCTGTTCCTAAAGAGGAAATATATACGGCAAAGGATTTGTCAACAAATAATGAGACAAATAGTGTAAATAACGAAACGGACGTTGTAGCACTTGCAAATAGACCAAACACTTCAATATTTGCAGAATTTCCACAATCACTTAAATCATTATCACAAGATTATGAAATCGAATTAATAAAGTCGGCACTTGCGCATTGTCAATTTAATCAAAAGAAAACCGCGCAAGCGCTTGAATTAACCTATCACCAATTAAGAGGCTACCTTAAAAAATATAATTTACTTGATGGCAATGATACTGATGAATAACATCAAGCTAACGTTAATAGTTTGTTTGGCCTCATTACTAACGCTTGGCTGTAGCGATGAAAGTATTTTATCATTAAGCGAACATAGTGTGATCTATTGTGCTGAGGGTTCACCTGAAACATTTAACCCGCAATTAGTCACGTCAGGAACAACCATTGATGCTACATCAAATCAACTTTACAATAGATTAATTACCTATCATGGAAAGGATAATGCATTAACTCCCGCGCTTGCAAAATCATGGCATGTAACCCGTGATGGCAAAAAAATCACTTTTTATTTACGTAAAGATGTAGCGTTTCATCAAACCGATTACTTCTCTGCAACACGGTTTCTAAACGCTGATGATGTTGTCTTTAGTTTCAATCGCATCTTAAATCCGCAACACCCTTTTCATCGAGTTTCTGGCGGTAGCTACCCTTTTTTTCAAAATATCGCTTTATCTGCGCTTGTTGAACAAGTAGAAAAGATAAACGATTACACCATACGTTTTCATTTAGCTCATGCGGATAACTCCTTTCTTGCTAATCTAGCCACTGACTACGCTATCATTTTATCCGCTGAATATGGCGACCAGTTAGTTGAGCAAAAATTAAAAGCTAATATCGATACCCACCCAATAGGCACTGGGCCATTCAAATTAAAAGAATATAGGGTTGGCTCTGTCATTCGGTTTTATCGTCATGAACAATATTGGCAACCCCCTGCTCAAATTGAGCAGTTAGTTTTTGATATTACACCGAGTAATACCGGTAGATTAACCAAGTTACTTGCAAAAGAATGTGATATATCAGCCTACCCTATCGCTCATGAAAAAATTAAGCAACGAGAAGATTTAACGTTAGAAGCCGTTACCGCATTAAACGTGGGCTATTTTGGCTTTAATGTTACTAAACCTCCTTTTAACAATAAATTAGTCAGACAAGCACTTAGTTACGCCATTAATAAGAAAGTATTGCTTGAAGCGGTTTATCAAGGGAAAGCTGAGTTAGCAAACACAGTTTTACCCAATTCCTCTTGGGCTTACGATAAGACTCTCGCTAGGCAGGAGTTTAACCCCGCTTTAGCAAAGAGTTTATTGGAAGTTGCTGGATATTCGCAAGGCTTTAGTATGGATCTTTGGGCAATGCCTGTACAAAGACCTTACAACCCCAATGCAATAACTATGGCTAAACTTATTCAATCGGATCTAAAAAATATTGGTATAAAAGTCAAAATTGTTAGCTATGAATGGAATACGTTTTTGCATCGTTTGAAGTTAGGCGAGCATCAAAGTTTTTTATTAGGCTGGTCGGCTGATCACCCTGACCCTGATAACTTTTTCTCCCCTATGCTGAGTTGCTCTGCAACTCATACTGGTAGCAATAGAACATTTTGGTGTAATGAAACCTATGATGATATTATTCAAAAAGCATTACAAACCACCAATATTAGTCAAAGAAAAAAATACTACGCCCAAGCAATGAAATTGCTAGCGCAAGAACTCCCTTTAATCCCAATTGCCCATTCAAAGCGATATCAAGCACGAGTTAACAGTATCAAAGGTGATGTATTAGCTCCTTTTGGTGGCATCAGCTTTTATCAAATATCTAAAACCAGTTTACTCGGAAACAAAAATCAAGTTAACGAAGTGAATCAAAATAATTTACTTGACCCTGGTGAGGATTAATCATGTTAGTTTTCACCTTTCGAAGGTTAAATTTATTTTTATTTACCATGCTGGTACTAACACTTTTATCATTTAGTTTAAGCTTTTTATTTCCTGGTGATGCCATCATCAACGTTTCTGGTGCCGTCAATGCCACGCCAACTCAACTATTATCTATACGTGCTGCTTATCAAAGTGATGAGAATCTTTTTTGGCAATATATTGCTTATCTCCAACATATTGCTAATGGAGAACTTGGCATATCGATGGCCAGTCAATCCCAGATCAGCACTGAAATCCTCAACCTATTGCCTGCAACAATTGAGCTTAGCCTTGTAGCCTTAGTTATCGCTATGTTTGTTGGCATTCCGTTGGGTTTTATTGCTGCAATAAAACATAATAAGCCCGCAGATAACATTATATTATCTGTTTCTATGCTCGGTTACTCTATCCCTGTTTTTTGGCTGGGTTTATTGGCTATTTTAACTTTTTCTATTAATTTCGGCTGGCTTCCCTCTGCAGGGCAAATCAGTTTATTATTTGAAATAGAGTTGATAACCGGTATTCAATTTATTGATATCCTCCTTAGCGATAGCCCTTATAAATGGCAAGCATTTGGGGATGCTACTGCGCATATAATATTGCCAGCTTGTGTCATTGCTGTTGCACCTGCCACTATCTTCATACGTTTAGCTAGAACATCTATGATTGAAGTATTAGGCACAAGCTATATACGCGCAGCACGTTCTAAAGGACTTACTTTCCAACAAATTATTTTTAGGCATGCTATTAGAAACGCATTAATAAAAATAATCCGTCATGTGGGATTACAGTTTGCCAATTTGGTCACTATCGCTATGGTAACTGAGGTGATTTTCAGCTGGCCAGGTATAGGCCGTTGGTTGATTGAAAGTATTTACCAAAGGGATTACACCGCAATACAAAGTGGTCTACTGGTGCTCTCCTGTTTTATTTTTGTTGTTCATATTCTTACCGATTTCATCTATGCTGCTTTAAACCCTCTTGCCCGAGGTAAAAAACATGGCTCGTGATAAAATTTATTCCGAAGAAATATTTCCTTCTCCTTTTATGCAGCACTGGCAAATATTTCGTAAAACCCCTGTTGCTATGCTTGGTTTTAGTTGTTTTATATTTTTAATTGTCCTCGCTATTTTTGGTCCAATATTAGCACCACATTCACCCGTTGAGGGACAACTAGACATGTTGCTACTACCACCAGCTTGGCACGTTGATGGTGATATTAGTTATTTACTAGGCACTGACGAGCTGGGTCGGGACATGCTATCCCGTTTAATGTATGGCACATCCTTAACATTTGGTTTGAGCTTTATTGTTGTCGTCATTTCTCTAGTAATTGGTGTAGTCATAGGATCTTTGTCAGCACTTACGACCGGATTAAAATCAAGCTTCCTTAACCATTTTCTTGATGTGATTTTATCTATTCCATCGTTACTACTTGCCATTATCATCGTTGCCATTTTAGGCCCTGGTATCAGCAATACTGTATGGGCAGTGGTTATCGTACTTATTCCACAGTTTGTTCATATAACGCGGTATGCCGTAAAAGAAGAATCACGTAAAGATTATGTCCTTGCTTCTCGCTTAGACGGTGCCAGCCCATTTAGGATTTTATATTATTCAATTTTTCCAAATATTATCGATAGAATAATGAGCCAAGCTACCATGGCCCAATCAGCGGCGATATTAGATATTGCCACCTTGGGATTTTTAGGCTTAGGCGCACAAATACCGCTTCCTGAATGGGGTGCATCCTTGGCCAACGGCTTAGATTTATTCTATATAGCTCCATGGACTGTTTATTTACCTGGATTAGCAATTTTATTCGCTGTTGTTGCTACCAACCTTGTTGGTGAAGGCATACGCCATGCACTTAAATTGCGTAAGGAAAGATAATGAATTTGCTTGATATTCGAAATTTGTCTATTGAATTAGTCAACGAAAAGCAAAATATATTGGCGGTAGATAAAGTTAGCCTTTCAATGAAAGAAGGCGAAGTTAGAGGCTTAGTAGGTGAATCTGGCTCTGGAAAGTCATTGTTAGCGCAAGCAATTGTAGGTGTATTAGACGAAAAATGGCATGTTCATGCCGATAGATTTCATTGGCGCGGTATTGACTTACTACGCTTATCTATTGAAGAACGAAAGGCATTATTATCTCGTGATATAGCCATGATTTTCCAAGAGCCTATGGCTTGTTTAGATCCTACCAATACTGTTGGTGAGCAAATTGCTGAGGCAATTGACACCAACTCGTTAAGTGGCTTTTTCTGGCAAAAACAAAAGCAGCGTCATGAAGGTGCTATCAAATTATTGCATAAGGTGGGCATAAAAAAACACAGCGCTTGTCTAAACAGTTATCCGCATCAATTAACCGAAGCCCTTTGTCAGCGTGTTATGATTGCCATTGCCTTGGCTAGGAGACCAATACTATTAATTGCCGATGAGCCAACGGCTGCAATGGAAAATACGAATCAAAGTCAAATTTTCAGGTTGTTAGCAAGTTTAAATCAATTAAAAAACATGTCTATATTATTAATCAGTCATGATTTAGAAAATATTACGCATTGGACTAACACCATTACCGTAATGTATAGCGGTCAATTTGTAGAAGCAGGAACGACTGAGCAGATATTTAATAAGCCTTTACACCCGTACACCAGAGCACTTGTTGACAGTAGCCCAAGCGCAAATTTTCATTTGCCTGCTAAATCGAGATTAATGACACTACCTGGCAGCATACCTATCTTACAACACTTGCCTATTGGTTGCCGTTTAGGACCTCGTTGCCCTAGAGCACAACAAGATTGCGTAAAAGCGCCTTCAGTTACAAATTTTCATGGTCATAAAGTTAGCTGCCATTTCCCTCTAACGCCAATTAAGAGTCCTAGAAAATGGCTCAAGGGAGTGTGTTAAGGTGGCTGAGTTACTAAAAGTTAAAGCGTTAAGTAAATCTTATCAACAAAGAGATTTTTGGTTAAGAAAAAGTATTATTCCTGTGCTAGAGCCTATTTCATTCTCTATTAAAGCACATAAAACCTTGGCAATTATTGGTGAAACTGGCTCAGGAAAATCAACCCTTGCCCGAGTATTAGTTGGCGCTGAGCAGGCGAGTAGTGGCCAAATATTTCTCAATGGTCAGTTGTTACAAGATGGCAGTTATAAGCAGCGTTGTCAGCACATACGAATGATTTTTCAAGATTCTGGCACAACGCTCAACCCGAGTTTAACTATTTTACAATTACTTGATGAGCCTTTAAAGCTTAATACACCTTTTAACGAAAAGAAGCGCACAGAGCTAATTCGTACTACGTTACAAAAAGTGGGATTACTAGGTGATCATATGAATTTTTACCCTCATATGTTTTCAGGTGGGCAAAAACAACGTATATCCCTTGCTAGAGCAATTATTTTACAACCACAAGTAATAATACTCGATGAGGCGCTAGCAGCACTTGACCCTTCGCTACGTTCTCAGATGATTAATCTGTTATTAGACTTACAACAACAAATGGGTTTAGCTTACATTCTCATTTCTCACAATTTAGGCATTATTCGCCACTTTAGTGACGACATATTAGTCCTATCTCAAGGGAGTGTAGTTGAGACAGGAAAAACACTGGAAGTAATGAAAAACCCTCAACATAAAGTGACACAAAAGTTGCTAATGAATCAAAACTTTCAGCTTAAGCCTGTTAAAAAACAATAAAAAAAAGGGTAGCAACTGTAAAGTTGCTACCCATTATCTCATTTTACTTATACGCTTACTTAATAATTTGCTGGTGCAGCAACAGTTTTACTAGTAATTTGTGCATCTATTTTCAACGCATCAATGTAACTCTTATATGCAGATTGCGCTAATTGGGAGGTTTGCTGCTGAGCAAGTTGTGGATCTGCTTTTGCTTCGCTCTTATTCACCGCTTGCACTTCTACTAGCGCTAAATCACCATTACTTAAAGCAACCGTAGATGCAGAAATAGCTCCCTCAATAGGGTGTGGTAATACAAATGCTTCACGCGTAATACTTTGATCTAAATCTGCGCTATAACGAGCTACATTTTCTTTCACCGTAAAACTTGCATAATTCTTAGTTAATTGCGCGGTAATATCCGTTCCAGCTTTAAATTGAACTAATAAGTCATCAATAGTACTTTGTGCTGCTTGTGTTGCTTTTTGTGCCACTAAAATAGTTTTTATTTGCGCTTCGACATCCGTTAACGGTTTTACCTTCGCTTCCTGATAAGTGTTTAATCGCAATACTAAAGCAATATTATCACTCACTTCAATAACATCTGAATTCATGCTGTCTTGCAAAACTAAATCAGAAAATGCAGCTTCAATAACTTTACTATTATCAAAAGGTGCAGCATTGCCGGTGTGAGATAACCAAGTTGACGTTTCTACTTTTGCTCCAACTTCGCTAGCAGCATCTTCTAAACTGTCTGGAAATTCAAAGCTCACACGCGCCATTTCTTGTGTTTGCGTATAAAATTTTTCTTCTGCTTTCTCACTACTAACTTTCGCATGCAATTCAACTTTCACATCGGCTAAGCTTTGAACCTCTGCAGGTTTTAACTCCGTTAATTTAATAACATGATAACCAAAGCTTGTTTTCACCAATTCAGTTATATCACCAACGGCTGCTAGTGAAAAAGCGGCAGCATCAAAATCTTCTTCCATAACACCTGGCTCGAGAAACTCTAAATCACCACCATTTTCGCCACTAAAACTATCATTTGATAATTCTTTAGCAAGTACGGCAAAATCTTCACCTTGTGCAAGACGGGCAAGTACTTCATTAGCTTTTGCTTTCGCGACCACTTCTGAATCACTATCACCTTCAATAGACTCTATTAATATATGAGAAACTCGACGTTGTTCAGCTTGAGTAAAGCTAGCAATATTCTCTTGATAATAGGCGGCAACATCATCATCTGAAACCTCAATACCTTTAGCGATTTCAGCAATACTCAATTGAATAAAGTTTACTTTAACTTTTTCTTTATTTTCAAAACGTGCTTGATTGGCTTGATAATATGTTTTTACTTCTTCGTCGCTGATATCAATACCCGCTTCAAATTGTTTTGCCGAAACAGTAGCAAAACGAATATTACGTGTTTGGCTTTGCAAGTCTTGTTGTAAAATCTCCTGATATGGTAAATTAAACTCCGTAGCAACTAAAGCTTGCGATAACTGACGACGTGTCATTTCTATTCGTAAATAATCACGAAAATTAGATGATTGATAAAAACCTGCTTGATTAATAATGGCTAAATAACGATTATTGTCAAAAGCACCATCAATTTGAAATTCAGGCATGTTTCTGATCGTTTCTTTAATACGTGCATCTGACACTCGAATTGCAAGGCTTTGTGCACTTTGATCGATTAACTTTTCATTAATCAAATTATCCAAAATGCCTTGGCGAAAGTTTGCCATGTAATTTGCATCATTAGATAATGTATCAAACATATCGCCAAATTGCTGAGCCATACGGTTACGCTGAGCTTGATATGCTTTGTTGAATTCTTGCTGGCTAATTTTTTCACCATTAACGACTGCAACTGAAGTATCTACTGAATTCGTATAACTACCAATTCCCGCAACAGCGAAGGTTAATATAATAAGACCAAGGATAATTTTGGCCGTCAAACCCTGTGAGCTTTCTCTAATATCTTCTAACATCTTTATCTCATTTATTTAAGGTATAGCCGATAAAGCCGACTTTTTCTCATCGATTGTTTTAGGCTGTAATTTTTGTTGCACGCGATTTTAGCAGATGCAGACCATCGCTTGAAGTGCAAGTCTACTTTAAAATGCATTAATTAATAATTATTTTTTTAAAATAGACTTTAGAAAGCAAAAGACCACCTTTAGGTGGTCTTTATATAATTAAAAAATTGCCTGAGCAATTTAATAAGTATTAGCCATTACAAGCATCTTTTAGTGCTTTACCAGCTTTAAAAGATGGGATTTTAGCAGCAGCAATTTGGATAGTTGCACCAGTTTGTGGATTACGACCAGTACGTGCAGCACGGTCACGTACAGAAAAAGTACCAAAACCAACTAGAGCAACTTGCTCACCACTTTGTAATTCTTCAGTTACAGCGCCAATAAATGAATCTAATGCGCGACCCGCAGCAGCTTTTGAAATGTCAGCGCCTTCAGAAATTTTCTCGATAAGTTGAGATTTATTCACAGTGTATACCCCTTCAATTGTTATTATTACAACGCTATCTTTACTTCTCTTTAGTAAGAGGTTTAATAAAAGTTCGTCCTACAGAAATTAACAAGTACTTTAAGTAAGTCAATTTCTTGTGAACATCAAGCGCCGAGTTTAGAAAATACTATTCGACTAGTCCTCACCAATAATGCCTCTTAGGCATACTAAACAAGGGTTCTAGCGACATAAGCGTAGTTAACTTACCACAGTTTCAGCGTTTGAAAAGCCTTTATTTCGTTTTTTGCTGATTTTTTTACTATTTTTTGCATTTTTTATTGATTTATATCAAAAAATCAACTTATCTCGTGCAAAAATCATTCGGCCTGCCATTGTTCTACAGGGTGTTCAAGCGCTAGAGAAAGTACCTCATCAATCCATTTTACCGGGTGAATTGATAAATCAGCTTTAACATTCTCTGGGATCTCTTTCAAATCTCGAGCATTTTCATGAGGAATTATAACGGTTTTTATACCACCACGATGCGCAGCTAACAGCTTTTCTTTTAAGCCACCAATAGCCAACACTTCACCTCTTAAAGTAATTTCACCTGTCATGGCAACATCAGCTTTTACCGGATTTCCAGTTAAGCTTGAAACAAGTGCGGTACACATACCAATACCGGCACTTGGACCATCTTTTGGTGTCGCCCCTTCTGGCACATGCACATGTATGTCGCGTTTCTCGTAAAAATCATCATTAATACGTAACTTTTCCGTTCTGCTGCGCACCACAGTCATCGCAGCTTGAATAGATTCTTGCATAACATCGCCAAGCGAGCCTGTATAGGTTAGCTTACCCTTACCTGGTACGGAGGCGGTTTCAATCGTTAATAATTCACCACCCACTTGTGTCCAGGCAAGTCCAGTAACCAGACCAATACGATTTTCATCATCCGCTTTGCCATAATCAAAGCGTTGTACACCAAGAAATTCATCCAAATTCTCTTGATTAATGGTTACCTTTTTCAATTTTTTATCAAGCAATATAGCTTTAACTGCTTTACGGCATAGTTTTGATATTTCTCGCTCTAGGTTTCGAACACCAGCTTCTCTTGTGTAGTAGCGAATTATGCCCACAACGGCACTATCTTCGATTGTGATTTCTTTTTCTTTCAAACCATTACGTTTTATCTGTTTATTAAGCAGGTGATTACGGGCAATGTTAAGCTTTTCATCTTCGGTATAACCGGATAAACGAATAACTTCCATTCGATCTAGTAATGGGCCTGGTATATCCATGCTATTAGAGGTTGCCACAAACATTACGTCAGAGAGATCATAATCAACTTCTAAATAATGGTCATTGAAACTGGAGTTTTGTTCTGGATCTAATACTTCTAATAGTGCCGATGCAGGATCGCCACGCATATCTGATGCCATTTTATCGATTTCATCTAATAGAAATAGTGGGTTTCGTACCCCTACTTTTGACATTTTTTGAATCAACTTCCCTGGTAATGAGCCAATATAGGTGCGGCGATGACCGCGTATCTCAGCTTCATCTCTTACGCCACCTAGCGCCATTCTAATATATTTACGCCCTGTCGACTTAGCGATAGATTGTCCTAACGAAGTTTTACCAACCCCCGGAGGGCCAACCAAACAAAGTATAGGCCCTTTGAGTTGACTGACTCGTTGCTGTACTGCCAAATATTCAAGAATGCGTTCTTTAACTTTATCTAAACCATAATGATCTTTATCAAGTACTTCTTGCGCTAACGCTAAATTACGCTTCAATTTGCTACGCTTTTTCCATGGTACGTTTATCATACATTCAATATAACTACGCACAACTGTCGCCTCCGCAGACATAGGCGACATCATTTTAAGTTTTTGCAATTCACCGAGCGTTTTTTCTTTTGCTTCTGTTGGCATTTGCGCATCGTCAATGCGCTTGCTCATTTGTTCAAGCTCGTCTGGCGTTTCATCGCCCTCATTAAGCTCTTTCTGAATAGCTTTCATCTGCTCATTTAAATAGTATTCACGCTGGCTTTTTTCCATTTGCTTTTTAACACGTGTACGTATTTTCTTCTCTACCTGCAGTAGATCAATTTCACCTTCCATTAACGCCATAAGATGCTCTAAACGCTTAACCACATCTATAATCTCTAATACTTTTTGCTTATCAGCTAATTTCAATGGCATGTGTGCAGCCATTGTGTCTGCAAGTTGCTGAGCATCATCAATACCTGAAACTGAAGTAAGCACTTCAGGCGGTATTTTTTTATTTAGTTTGACATAGCCTTCAAACTGGGAGATAGCAGAACGAATTAATACTTCATTATCATCTTCAGTTCCTCCCTCAATGGCTAAATAATCAATGTTTGCGCTAAAATAAGCTTTGGTTTCAACAAAATTTGTAACACGCGCTCTTTGCACACCTTCTACCAAAACTTTAACCGTGCCATCAGGCAGTTTTAACATTTGTAAAATAGTCGCAACCGTACCCGTTTCATAAACATCTTCAGCCTGAGGATCGTCAACAGCAGCATCTTTTTGAGCGACTAAAAATACTTGTTTGTCATTTTCCATGGCAAGGTCTAAACAACGGATGGATTTCTCTCTGCCTACAAATAATGGGATAACCATCTGGGGATAAACGACAACATCGCGTAAGGCAAGAACAGGGATTTCAACTACACTAGATAATTCTTCAGTCATGTGTATCTCTTTGGGAAGTGTTATAAATTACTGATTAGAAACTATATGGGGATAAATAGAAAAGTTACAAGCAAAAACACAAGTTTCTATTAACAAGTTTCAAAAACAAAAAAAGAGCCATAAAGACTCTTTTTATTACCGTGTAAAGTAAACCTATTCTGAAGCAGCTTGCTCTTGCTGACCATCATAAATAACTAACGGTTTCGACTCACCTTTAATTGTGGTCTCATCAACGACAATTTTACTGACATTTTCCATCGACGGAAGTTCGTACATAGTATCAAGTAAAACAGCTTCAACTATTGATCGCAAACCACGAGCACCGGTTTTTCTATCCATTGCCTTTTTAGCAATTGCGTTCAATGCATCTTCTCTAAATTCTAGCTCAACATTTTCCATATCAAATAAAGCAGAGAACTGTTTAGTTAAAGCATTTTTCGGTTCTTTCAATATTTGAATCAATGCCGATTCATCAAGTTCACGCAAAGTTGCCAAGACAGGCAAACGACCAATAAACTCAGGAATTAAACCATATTTAACTAAATCTTCCGGCTCAACTTCCTCTAGACGCTCTGTTAAGGTTATTTCTTGATCTTTACCGCGAACCTCTGCGCCAAAACCAATACCTGTACCTGTGTGGCATCGCTGTTCAATAACTTTATCTAAGCCAGCAAAAGCTCCACCACAGATAAATAAAATTTTTGAAGTATCTACTTGTAAAAATTCTTGTTGAGGATGTTTACGACCACCTTGAGGTGGTACAGAAGCAATAGTACCTTCTATTAGCTTCAACAATGCCTGCTGAACACCTTCACCTGATACATCTCGAGTAATTGAAGGGTTATCAGATTTACGTGAGATCTTATCAATTTCATCAATATAAACAATACCGCGTTGTGCTTTCTCAACATCGTAGTCACATTTTTGCAATAACTTTTGAATAATATTTTCAACATCTTCACCAACATAACCTGCTTCAGTTAATGTAGTAGCATCAGCCATGGTAAAAGGGACATCAAGCAAGCGTGCTAGCGTTTGGGCCAATAAAGTTTTACCTGAGCCGGTTGGGCCAATAAGTAAAATATTGCTTTTTCCAAGCTCAATACCATTATGAGAGTCGCCATTACGTAAACGTTTATAATGATTATAAACCGCCACTGCGAGTACTTTCTTAGCATGGTCTTGACCAATTACGTAATCATCTAAACTTTCACGTATCTCAATTGGCGATGGTAGTGCTTCTTTATCTTCTTTCGGAGAGATTTCTTTTATTTCTTCACGAATGATGTCGTTACACAACTCGACACATTCATCACATACAAATACTGATGGGCCAGCAATTAATTTACGCACTTCATGTTGGCTTTTTCCACAAAATGAGCAGTAAAGTAATTTACCATTGTCACCGTCACCACTTTTAATATCGGTCATGCCCTACCTCTAAATCTTCTATTCCGTTAATTACAACTGTACTTGCACATATGTTAAGCATAGTAGCAATTTCATCATTTTTTAAGTGGTGTTCATTAAATTAACACCACGCAGTTTTTATTAATAAATCAACTAACTGTTTCTTTGTTCTAATATGGAGTCAACTAAACCATATTCAACCGCACTTTCTGCACTTAGGAAGTTATCTCTGTCTGTATCTTGAGAAACTTTATCTAGTGGCTGGCCAGTATGTTCTGCCATTAATTTGTTAAGCTTATCTTTAATATATAAAATCTCTTTTGCATGAATCTCAAAATCTGATGCCTGCCCTTGAAAACCACCCAGAGGTTGATGAATCATGACACGAGCATTAGGTAAACAGTAGCGCTTACCTTTTTCACCACCAGAAAGTAGAAAAGCCCCCATGCTTGCTGCTTGTCCAATACACACAGTAGAAATATTTGGCTTAATAAATTTCATCGTGTCATAGATTGCCATCCCTGCAGTTACCGAACCGCCTGGAGAGTTAATGTAAAGGAAGATATCTTTATCAGGACTTTCTGATTCTAAAAATAATAACTGGGCAATAATTAAATTAGCCATGTGATCTTCGACTTGACCACATAAAAATATGACTCTTTCTTTTAATAACCTAGAGTAAATATCATAAGAACGTTCACCTTTGGCTGTTTGCTCCACTACCATAGGTACAAGAGCACTTTCTGGGCCAGTAGCTGAATTTAGAGAATTTGATTGTGGATTAAATTGAGAATTAAACAAGTGTGTTCCGTCCCTTAAATATGAAAAACTTAATTACTTTATTAAGTCAAAATGAACCAAATAAAAATGGCTTGTATGAATGCATTCATACAAGCCATTAAATTTAAGCGATTGCCTAGCTTTTTGTCAATAAAAAAGCGTTATTACTTCCCTTCTGGGTTCATAATATCGGCAAAGTTAGCTTTTTTGTTTTTAACTGCTGCTTTTTCAACTAAAAGCTCAACTGCTTGTTCTTCTAGAGCAACATTTTGCATTTGTTGCATCAATTCTTTGTTGTTAGCATAGTATTCAATTACTTCTTTCGGATCTTCATAGGCAGAAGCCGCAGAAGCAATTAACTCATCTACTTTACTATCATCAACTTTCAATTCGTTAATTTTGATTACTTCACCTAGTAACAAACCAACCTTAACGCGACGTTCAGCTTGCTCTTTAAACATCTCGCTTGGCAATTCAGGTAAGTTTTCAGGATCCATTTGGCCTTGGAAACGTTGCATCGCTTGCTGACGTAAAACATCTACTTCTTGCGCAACTAATGCTGAAGGTAAGCCAACTTCATGACCAGCTAATAAACCATCAAGTACTTGCTCTTTCACTTTAGCTTTAACAGCTTGAGTTAATTCACGCGTCATGTTTTTACTTACTTCTTCACGTAAAGCTTCAACACCGCCTTCTTCTACGCCGAAAAGTTTAGCAAAATCTTCATCTACTTTTGGTAACACTGGGCCTTCAGTTTTATGAACAACAATATCAAACTCAGCTTCTTTGCCTTTTAGGTTTTCAGCATGGTAATCATCAGGGAAAGTTACTTTAATCGTTTTTTCTTCGCCAGCTTTCATCCCAGTAATTTCTTTTTCAAAACCTGGAATCATACGACCAGCGCCAAGCTCAAGTTCAAAAGCTTCAGCTTTACCACCTTCAAACTCTTCACCGTCAACACGACCAGTGAAATCAAGCGTTAACTTGTCACCTTTCTTAGTTTTACGCTTGTTTTCTTTCCATGTTTGATGTTGCTTTTGCAATGTTTCAAACATTTCATCTAAATCTTTATCTGTTACTTCAACGTCAGGACGTTCTACAGCAATTTTATCTAAGTCTTTTAATTCAACTTCTGGGTAAATTTCAAAAGTTGCTTCAAACTCTAACTCTTTACCATCTTCATTGCTTTTCGCTACGAAAGAAGGACGACCTGCTGGGTTGATTTTTTCTGCAACGATAGCATCAACAAAGCTGCGTTGCATGATTTCGCCGGCAACTTCTTGACGTACAGATTTACCATAACGCTTTTGAATAACTGATGGTGGTACTTTGCCCGGGCGGAAACCGTTAATACGTTGGGTTTTACTTACTTGACGAAGACGATTCTTAACTTCAACATCTACTGTTTCGGCTGGAACAGAAATAGTCAAACGACGTTCCAAACCTTGTGTAGTCTCAACTGA
>CAJXWZ010000031.1 GCA_913062815.1 uncultured Colwellia sp.
CAATAATGAGTATGGAAAGGCATTTACAGTCAGCTGAAAAAACCTTATTGCGCTGTGTGCATGGTTTAGACAGTTAATCTTACAGCTTAATTTGCTGTTTAAATAAGGGAAGATATTCAACTTCTCGATGACTAACAAACAAAATGGTACTGTGCTTTTGCTTAATAAGTTGCTCTAGAAAGTTAAGCACTCGGTACCGATTTATTTCATCTAAGCCTTGTGTTGTCTCATCTAACATTAATAAGTAGAGAGATTTAATGAGTGCAAGAGCAATTAAAGCAAGTCGTTACTCACCATAACTTAATTGCTGAAATAAGGTATGCTGCTGCGCTAATAATCCCACATGCTTCAACCACTGAGTTGCAACGTCTATCTGGTGTTTCTCTGGTTTTTGATACAAACCAATAGAGTCATAGAAACCCGATAAGGCCACGGTAAGTAATTCACCATTAACGCGATATTGTCGATGCATTTCAGCGCTAACAATCGCCAGTGATCAGCTGCATTAACGTTAACTTACCACAACCGTTAGATCCGGTGATCAAAGTATGTTGCAAAAGTTTAATCGTTACATCAAGGTTGTCGAAAATAACGTTGCCACTGTATTTCACGTGACCATTACTAAGCTTTTATCGTTATTTTACGTTAACTTGTCCAAAGAGGATAGACTATACAGTGTGGATTAAAGAGAGCTAATTAACGAATTTCGATTGATATCATTAATACATTTTGCGCCAGTTAACGTCATTGCCACACGTATTTCTTTTTCATAAAGGTCAAGCAGGTTCTCAACACCTTGTTGCCCTTGCGCTGCTAAGGCATAAATATATGAGCGTCCTAGCATCGCACAATCAGCTCCTAGAGCAAGCATACGCACAACATCTAGTCCAGAACGAATCCCTGAATCGACAAATATTTTCAGATCATTCTTAACCGCATCAGCAATAGCGGGTAGAGCCTTAGCCGAAGACAATACGCCGTCTAACTGACGACCTCCATGATTTGAAACGACAATACCATCAGCGCCAAATTTTACTGCATCTTTAGCATCATCAACATCGAGAATACCTTTAATAACCATTGGGCCATCCCAAAAATCTCTGATCCATTCCAAATCTTTCCATGATATTGAAGGGTCAAAGTTATCACCTAACCAGCCAATATAATCTTGTAAATTCGTTGGCTCGCCGCGATAAGCTGAGACATTACCTAAATCATGCGGTTTACCAAATACCCCTACATCAAATGCCCAATGGGGGTGACGCATCGCTTGCAATATTCGTCTCGATGCAGCAAAAGAACCACTCATGCCAGAATGCATATCACGATAGCGAGCACCCGGTACCGGCATATCCACAGTAAACACTAGTGTTGTAACCCCAGCAGCCTTGGCACGCTCCAAGACATTTCTCATAAAGCCTCTATCTTTGAGTACATACAACTGAAACCACATAGGACGTGAAATTTCTGGTGCCACTTCTTCAATCGGACATACAGAAACAGTAGACATAGTAAAAGGAATGCCTTTATTTTCAGCCGCTTTTGCTGATAGTACTTCTCCTCTTCGAGCATACATACCAGTCAGCCCAACTGGAGATAGTGCAATAGGGAGCGCAAATTTTTCGCCGAATATCTCAGTATCTAAACTAAGCTGCGACATATTGTTTAGTACCCGCTGTTTTAACGCTATATCAGCTAAATCTTCAACATTACGTGCTAATGTTCGCTCACTATAAGAACCACCATCAATGTAATGAAATAAAAAGGGTGGCAACTTCTTTTTGGCGGCATTGCGATAATCTGTCGGAGCAGAAATAATCATGGTGATTCTCTTTTAATTACTTTGTCTATTAAGCTTTTTAGACTATGAATGGTATCGCGCAACGGTTTGTTGCTGCTCACCTAATCCTGAAATTCCTAGACGCATCACGTCGCCTTCTTTTAAATATTTAGGAGGATTAAACCCTAAACCAACGCCTGGTGGTGTGCCTGTACTTATAATATCACCCGGTTGTAAGCTCATAAATTGGCTAATATATGAAACCAAAAATGGCACTTTATAAACCATAGTACGCGTATTACCATCTTGTACACGCTCACCATTTAGCTCTAACCAAATATCGAGTTCATTAGAATCCGTCACTTCGTCTGTTGTTACTAAATAAGGGCCTATAGGACCAAAAGTGTCACAGCCTTTTCCTTTACACCACTGCCCTTCTTTTTCTATTTGAAATTCACGTTCAGACAAATCGTTAATCACACAATAACCAGCGACATGCGTTAATGCATCTTGTTCAGAGACGTACTTAGCTTCTTTACCGATAACCACGCCTAACTCTACTTCCCAATCAGACTTCTCTGATTTAGGTGGCATTAAAACCGTGTCATTGGGTCCGATAATTGATGAGGTTGCTTTCATAAACAATACCGGCTCTGACGGTACTTGCATGCCTGATTCAGCCGCATGATCCGCATAATTAAGACCAACACAAATAAATTTTCCCACTTTGGAAACAGCTGGTCCAACACGCACATTATTATCAATCATTGGCAATGTTGCTAAATCTAATGAAGCTATCTTTTTTACTGAGTCGTCAGCAAATAAATCACCATCAATATCACTGACATGAGCTGATAAATCACGAATAACACCTTGGTCATCCAAAATTGCAGGGACTTCTTGACCCGGCTCTCCTACTCGCATTAATTTCATTTTCTATCCTATTACTACAGTTTTAATTAAATTTTTTTCTACAGTTGTGTGATCCAGCTTACATAGTAAAAATATTATCCATTAACAGCCACTTCTCATCACCTTTAGCCCAAGGAAGCTGTTGCTGAAAAGTCCACATAAGTTTTTCCCACTCAACCACTTGTTCATTTGCTAAATCTGTTTGTTGTTTTGTCTCAAAACTAAAGTCGGCATTTACATCCATGATCATAAAGAGCCTATTACCTACTAAGTAAATGTCTAATTTTTCAATGCCAGAGCCCTTTATGCTTGCTATAATCTCAGGCCATACTTCCTCTGCCTTATGATACTTTTTATATTCTGCAATCAGCTTTGGATCATCTTTCAAATCTAACGCAAAACAATGCCTTGTTGTCATATCATCGACCTTACCTTTTATTTACTTGGAATTAGCTACTTGGGCAAATGCTTTTGACTACGCTTGCCATAAATCGCAATCACGACAAAACAAAATAAAGGTAAAATAAACGAGGCTTTCGTGGCAGAAAAGCCGTCAAATACTACTTTCATATCAATAATAGAGGCTTGCGCCATAGGTAAGAAAGTACCGCCAACAATAGCCATAATAAGCCCTGCTGCACCTAATTTAGCATCATCACCCGTGCCGGTTAATGCAATGCCGTAAATGGTAGGGAACATCAGTGACATACAAGCAGAAATCCCCACTAACGCATAAATACCAGCAACGCCTGATAAGAAAATAGTTAGCAAGGTAAATAACATGCCACCTGTGGCTAATACCATTAATAACTTGCCTGCATTGATGTATTTCAATAAGAAGGTACAAACAAAACGACTTAAACAAAAAATTATCATCGCATAGATATTTAACATTTGTGATTTAGCTTCTGCAGCCTGCTCGCTCATTCCTAATTTTACAAATACCTCAGTGCCGTAATGAATAATAAAAGTCCAACACATAATTTGGGCGCCAACGTAAAACATTTGGGCAACCACACCTTCACGATAGTTTTGATTGGCGAGTAAACGCTTAAAAGTGCCTTTAATATCTAAGCTTTGTGATTTTTCTTCTGTTACCGGCATTTTCTTAAAAGCGATAATAGCCAGTACAATAATAACCACAACACCAATGGCTAAATATGGGTCTCGAATAACGGCTAAATCATTATTGGTGATCGCGGATAGCTGTTCTAAAGCTTGTTCTGTACCATCAGCAGCTAATTCACGTCGCTCTGCATCTGTAGCAGGGTTTAACTTTTGAATAATAAATTGTGTAGCGACAAACATCCCCAATAGAGAGCCAACGGGATTAAACGCCTGCGCTAAGTTTAATCGTTGTGTTGCTGTAGAAGCTGGCCCCATTGATAAAACATAAGGATTTGCACTGGTTTCTAAAAATGACAAACCACAGGTCATAACAAAAAACGCTAATAAAAAGGGAGCAAATGCTTGTGCCCCTGCCGCAGGAATAAATAATAATGCGCCTAAAGCATAAAACGTTAGCCCCATCATTAAGCCCGCTTTGTAAGAGAACTTTTTAATAAATATCGCAGCTGGTATCGCCATTACGCCATAGCCACCATAAAAAGCTACTTGTACCCAAGTGCCTTCTGCGGCCGACATTTGTAATACTTTAGAAAAAGCTTTAACAAGGGGGTTAGTGATGTCATTGGCAAAACCCCATAATGGGAAACACAAAGTCACTAAAATAAATGAGAACAAATAAGCTTTAGGAACAACTTCTGTAGAAGTTTGTTCTACCTTTATCTCTTCAGGTGTGGATACGTTAGCCATAATACGCCTTATAGTTATTGTTTTTTCATCAAATAAAATTAGTTATTAATGGTGACAAAACCGCCATCTATCGGGAAGTTACTTCCGGTAATAAACGCTGCTTCATCTGAGCATAAATAAGCGATAAGCCCTGCTATTTCTTCTACTTTACCCATACGACCAATAGGTTGACTTTTTGAAAGTTTGTCAAACATTTCATCACGATTGTCTGGGTAGTTTTTATCTAAGAAGTTATCAACAAAAGGGGTATGAACACGCCCCGGTGCGATACAATTACAGCGGATACCATGGTCAATATAATCACGTGCCACTGAATAGGTCATGGTCAATACCGCGCCTTTACTCATGGAGTAAGCAAAACGATCTTCAATGCCAACAGTTGCAGCAATAGAAGCCATATTTAAAATGACACCCGATTGACGCGTTTTCATTGAATCAATCACGGCTTTCATCATGTTATAACAGCCTTTGACGTTCACTTGATATATACGGTCAAGATCGTCTTCTTCGGTATTTTCTAAATTGCCTATGTGGGCAATACCTGCATTGTTGATCAAAATATCAATTTTTTGTTCAGTTAATATCTCATCAACAATGGCATTGACTTCCGCTTGCTTGGCAACGTTACATGCAAAAACACTCACACTGCCGTTGTTTGATTCTATTATTTCTTTGGTTTTGTTTGCGCCAGCCATATCCAGATCAAAGATAATGACGTGAGCGCCTTCTTGTGCAAACTTAATAGACGTTGTTTGGCCAATACCGCTACCACCACCAGTGATTAAGGCGACCTTTCCTGCAAATCTATTACTTGTGAAGGTGCTTGTATTCGTATTAATCTGAGTGCTCATGAAAATCCTTAAAAATTGTTCTTTAAATTCGGTAAAACTGTTGAGCATTTGTCGACCAAACAAGTTGTTGTTCTTTCTCTGGCAAATGTTTTAAAAATGACTCTACTTGTTTTACCCAAGATGAATAATCTGAAGCTAATTTGATAACAGGCCAATCACTGCCCCACATTAGACGTTCAGCGCCAAAACTCGTTAATAAATGCGCCATGTAAGGGGTAAGTTTTGACAAAGATGGCTCATTACCGGCTTCAGTAACTAATCCTGATAACTTACAAAAAGCAGATGTATCTGAAGCAATAAGCGCTATTTTTTCAAACCATTGTGGTGTTAACTCATTGGCAATGTCTGGCTTAGCACCATGGTCAACAACCACGTTTAGTTCTGGGTAACGTAATAACAATGCATATAATGCATCGAGGTGTTTTGGCATCACTAAAGCATCAAACGTTAAATTGTTCTCAACAAGGTATTCAAAAACAGGTGCTAATTCAGGTTTTAGCATCCAATTGCTATCAGCAATATCCTGTATCATCGGACGAATGCCTTTAAAATATGGGTTCTCACCCAAATGAGCTAATTGCGCTACGGCATCAGCACTTTCCATGTTCACCCAACCAACAACGCCACCAATAAATTCATTGTCTTGAGCAAGCTGTAATAAAAATTGTGTTTCAGCTATTGTTTCAGCTGCTTGTACTAACACTGTTTTTTCAACACCTGCACTTTTTAACATCGGTTGAAGAACATTTGGTAAAAAGTCTCTATATAGCAACTCGAGCTCCGGGGTTAACCAAGCATAGTCACCACGTGCTAGTTGCCAAAAATGTTGATGAGAATCGATACGTTTCATGATTTCTAGCTTTTTCCTTCGTTAGCTTTCGTTAGATAGAGGAATAGGCGCTTCAATATGTAAAATATTAGCTTGTTGTAAACGCTGCCAAAATTCAGCTGGAATAACTTCATTAAACTGGGCTACCGTCGACTCGACTCGACTCGCGGAGCTTAAGCCTGGAATGGTACTTACTACGGCGGGGTGAGCTAATGGAAATTGCAATGCAGCTGCAGCAAGGGATATATTAAATTCTTGGCAAATATCTTCTATTTTTGACACTAATTGAATGATGTCATCACTTGCTGGTTCATAATTGTAATGAGGAATCACACCTTCACGGCGCACACCTGTGGCTAATATCCCTGAATTATAAGGACCGCCTAAGATGATAGAACTATTTTCTTTTAAACAACGTGGCAGAAAAGTGTCTAACGCTTTTTGCTCCAATAAGGTGTATCTTCCTGCTAATAAAAAACAGTCAAAATAACCATGGTCCATCGCTTGTTCACAGACTTCATATTCATTTACGCCAAGGCCAATAGCAGAGACTAAACCTTGAGAGCGCAATTCATCCATGGCCTTATAGCCACCTTCCATCGCTATTTTAAACAAACGATCATGCTCATCACCATGAGTCATTCGGCCAATATCATGCATATACAAAATATCAATTTTTGATAAGCCTAGTCGTTGAATACTATGCTCAAATGAGCGCATTACACCATCGTATGAATAATCGTATTCTGGCTCAAAAGGCATTGGCGAGCAAAAGCCATATTTATCTTCTGCTTTTGCACAAGGCGTTAAAATTCGACCAACTTTCGTTGATAGAACATAGTCGTCAGCATCAACACGTCTTAATGCAT
Organism: uncultured Colwellia sp.; assembly: GCA_913062815.1. Taxonomy (GTDB): domain Bacteria; phylum Pseudomonadota; class Gammaproteobacteria; order Enterobacterales; family Alteromonadaceae; genus Colwellia. Next base: position 7,057 of record CAJXWZ010000031.1, read on the forward strand.
CGCCTACACGGCGCTCACTTAAACCAAAACCATAATAAGGCGCTGTATCAAATTGATTAAGACCAAGCTCTAAAGCCTTTTCAATGCTCAACTGTGCTTCTTCCTCTGGCATTGCTCGATACAAATTACCCAATGTAGCGGCGCCAAAGCCAAGTTCAGTGACGTGTAGTTTGGTTTGTCCAATTTGTCGCTTTTTAAACATTAAATCACTCTCGGTTATCTAGTTGAAGGCAAACATGATGGGCCAATGGCTTCAAACTTCTTATAAGTTAAGACAAACTCTTGATGCCCTAATTCTTCAGATTTAGATTGCTGACCTTGAGCCACCTTCTGAACAAGTTGATAAATTTCATCGCCAACTTCTTGTACACTTGCCTCGCCATTGATCACTTTACCGGCATTAATGTCCATATCCTCAGACAAATTTCTATAGGTATCAGGGTTTGCACAAATTTTTATCACGGGCGAAATAGCAGAGCCAACAACAGAGCCACGGCCTGTAGTAAATAAAATCAGGTGTGAACCAGATGCGATCATCTCAACAATTTCAGCACTATCAGCTATATTAGGAAAACCGTAAAGCGGGTCGCCATCAGGGACAACGTCCATTAAATATAGGCCACCCTGCTTAGGAATATCCCCTGGTTTTATTAAACCATGTATTTTAGAACTGCCTGATTTTGCATAAGCGCCCATCGACTTTTCTTCTTGAGTAGTTAAGCCACCTTCAGCATTACCGGGAGCAAAACTACCATAGCCCATAACCGTATAATATTGTTCTGCTTTTTCAACAGATTTCATAATTTCGACGCCAAGCTCTGGGGTAATAGCGCGATCGGCCATTATCTGCTCACAACCAATTAATTCACCCGTTTCTTCAAAGATACACGTTGCTTTCTTTTCAATTAATTGATCAAAACAATGGCCAACAGCTGGATTTGCCCCAATACCACTGGTTCCATCAGAGCCACCACAAATAGTGCCAACTGTTAACTCACCAATATCCATTGGTACTAATTCAAAATTCTTAGCACCTTTAAGTAATTGACTCACATGCTCTACACCAGCTGATATTGTTTTTTTAGTACCACCAGCTTGCTGAATAACTAAAGTCTCGACATTACGGCCACTTGCTTTCACTGTATCGGCAAGTTGTTCTCTATTAAAACTTTCACAACCTAGCGAAACTATAAGTACACCAGCAACATTAGGGTGCGTACATAATCCTTCCATAATTTTTAATGAATACTCATTTGGGTAGCATCCAGGAAAGCCAATAAGTTGCACATTTTCATTATTGCTTTGATTCACAATCACTCTAGCCACATGATGAGCACATTCAACCAAGTAGGTAACAAGAATTATATTTCGGATGCCTTTTCGGCCATCAGCTCTTAAATAACCTTTCACTATTTATCCTCAATTTTATTTTGACGTGTATGACTTGGAATATAATCACTTTTGACATTGTGCATATGCACGTGTTCACCTACACCAATAACATCTGTAGCCGAACCGATAGCAGCACCATATTTAATTATTTTTTCACCTGGAGAAAGAATTTTACGCGCTATCTTGTGGCCAATATCGATATTGGTATTTACTCTGACAAGTTTATCTTCCAATAGAAGTTCAACACCTGCCAGCACCCTTTCACAACAAACAAATATATTGTCTTCCATATTTAAAAGTACAAATCGTTTATCTGTCATTTACTCACACCTTAATTAAAAACCAATCAAACAACTCAAATAATTCAAGCTACATATCCAAAAACCTATAATTCAATTTAACCACTAACGAAAATCAAGGTCAAGAATTAAATGTATTTTTATATACAAAAACAACACAAAATCTAACTTACTAGATAAACACATCGATTGACACTAGTGCTACCTGTCTTCGCTATTTTGATTTAGATATGAAGTAGAAAAGCTTCTTTGTTGTTTTTTAAAGGGACTAAGGTAATTTTATTAACCCCCAAGTAAATTATTATTGAAGATAATGAAATTAAAACTGAGAACTTGGATAGAGGAGAGGAATAGGCAAGTGCTAAATTTAGAGCTGAAAGCTGTGGCACAATGTGCCCCTTTCCGAGTTAGAACAAAGATATTTCTATCTCGCTAACGCTTCCAAACCGCCATAGAAGTATGGAATATTTGGTTGTTAATTTGATAAATGCTCGTAAAGAAAACTATTCAGATAATAGTTTTCTTTACCTAGCTAATGTCACCAATAAAAGATATTGGTTAGACATAGTGGTCCCAAGCCCTTTCAATTCACTTATTGATGGGTGTGCTTTAGCTGTAGCATTTAAAACTTCTTTGCTTTCTATGTCGCCGAGTTGTTCTAATGAGACAAGTATATAATCACAACTCAATGCTGTATCCCCATAGATAAAACCTGTTTTTTGTGCATGTTATTAGCGTTATTTATTTGCTCAAAAAAACAATCAACTTAATCTACAACAACAGGAAGGTGATTGTTTTATTGCATAGCAATAAAGCAAGTGATGAGCGGAGTGAGTTAAGTAAATATTAACCATGTTTTCAGACAAACCAGGAAAAGATAGCGCTTCTCCGATAGTTAATGCTCACTAAGGCTAGTACTATCAATAATTTTAAGCAAGCAATCATATCACTTATTAAAATAATGACACAACGGAGTTACTTGGCTGTAAATGTTGGATTCGCGTATTGAAAAAACACGGCGCTTAACTATGTATTTAATTCAACCATTACAGAATTTTTATCACTTGTAAAAGTGTCATTCAAAAAGAATACTGCTCCTTGTCTTTAGTAGATACAGAGTTACTCTGCAAGCACCTAGTTGCCAATTCAAAGCATCATGTCTAGCCATACCTAAACGGCACTAATTGACTGAACATTCAACTTATATAATTAACAAAGAGAACTTTAATGAGCACTCGGAACACACTGTTATTATTAACGCTATTAGCATTTTTTGAGGTCCTCACTGTTCAGGGTGAAGAATATATACCTCGTTTAGATAGAAGCAATATGGTTACCATGCGTGATGGCGTTAAACTGTCTACTGATTTGTATTTTCCTGTCGGCGCAACAGGTAATTTGCCAGTAATATTGATTCGCACCCCGTATAACAAAAAGGTTACTTTAGGCTGGAGTAATGTCTATTCAGCCCTTATCAAAAAAGGCTATGTGGTAGCGATTCAAGATCTTCGTGGTCGATTTGAGTCTGAAGGCGTATATATTACCGCTAACAAAGAGCGCTTAGATGCTTACGACACTGTTGACTGGCTGATATCTCAGCCTTGGTCTAATCAAAAAGTTGGTACCGCAGGTTGTTCTTATTTAGGAGAAACTCAAGTCGCTTTGGCCGCAGAAAAACATCCCAACCACGTTGCAGCCATTCCGATGTCGTCAGCATCCGGCTTCTATATTCCAGGTCGTGCTTGGCAAACATTCAGTGGTGGTGCATTCGAACTAGCGCAAACCACGGGTTGGTTTGCGAGCTCTGGCTCACAAGTTTTTTACGGCCCACCACCTGCTATTGATAGAGAAACATGGTTTAAATCTGAGCAGTCTACACATTTTAGTACTGAGCCTACCATTGATTTTGATGACTATTTAAAATATCTACCTACGCTACCCACCAGCACTATACTCGACAGAGCTGGCGTACCCCCATCGGAATTCAAATCTTGGATAACCAGCCCTCCCGATGGAGAGTTTTATCGTAATAAAGATTACGCCACACCGCACGACAGTTATAATGTGCCCGCAATATTTATGGACAGTTGGTATGATTATGGTGCTGCGGAAACGATTGAAATGTTTCATGCATTTCAAAAAAATGCCCAAAGTGAGCTAGCAAGAAATAATCAATTTTTAATTATTGCACCTGGCACTCATTGTGATTACACCGAGAAAACAGAAGATTATATCGTCGGCGAACGAAATTTAGGCAATGCCTCACTAAATTACACTGACATTCAACTGGCTTGGTACGATTACTGGCTTAAAGGTGATAAAAACGCTTTAACCGATATGCCACGCATACAGTATTACTTAATGGGTAAAAATGAGTGGCGAACTAGCGATGTTTGGCCGCTTAAAAATACCACACACCAGTCGTGGTATTTAACTGGCATGGGCAAAGCTCACTCTCGCCTTGGTGACGGTAAACTCATTGCAACTTTGCCAGAAAGTGATAGCCAAGATACTTTTACCTATGATCCCGCAAACCCCATTCCCTCACTTGGCGGTCATACCTGCTGTACTGGTAGTGATACCGAAGCCGGCGGCTATGATCAATCTAAACTAGAGCTACGCAACGATATGTTGGTTTATAGCTCCGATGTATTAGCTGAAGGCATAGAAGTGACCGGCACGTTAACAGCCAGCCTTTATGTTTCTTCAACTGCCTTAGATACAGACTTTACGGTAAAATTAATTGATGTTTACCCTGATGGACGGGCCTTTAATATTCAAGAAGGGGTAATGCGGATGCGCTACCGTGATAGTTTAAGAGAAAGTAAATTGATGACGCCTGGTAAGGTATACAAAATTGACATTGATTTAAACGCGAGTAGTAATTACTTTGCCAAAGGCCACCAGATACGTATCGAAGTCTCTAGTTCAAACTTCCCTCGTTGGGATAGAAATTTAAATACTGGCGGCAATAATTACGACGAAACAAAATGGATAAAGGCCGACAATACTATTTATCACTCCAAGCAATATCCTTCCAAAATTATATTACCCGTTATTGAATAGCTTGATTTAGCAAGCTTGTCCTGAATAAATTAAAAGTTATAAAGTAGTAGTCAGTGAACAAATTTCACCGGCTACTACTTTATATACAACTTGTCGTGACTTTTAAAAATCAAACCTTTTTAGCTCTACCTTCATTGAGCGTTAAAAGTTAACGGTTTCAGCATTAGAGCAAATACCACCATTGGTTTCACATACTTGATAAATAAAAGTGTTTCCATTTTGTTTATTGGCTGCATCATTATAACTTCCATCATTTGCAGTCAAAGCTACTAAGCTTCCGTTTCTAAACACTCTAACATTATTGGAAGTTGCGCCATGCCAGTTGACTGTCACTCGCAAACGTTTACGCTTTAAGGTCGCTGAAATTATTGATAAATTAACCTCTTCAACACTATCCAAAACCGTCACTTCTTGGCTGATATAACCTGACTCTCCATTGTTATCAGTAACAGTTAAACCTACGGTATAAGTACCGCTTTCAACATAGCTATGTGTGGGGTTTTCAACATTTGATACATTGCTGTCACCAAAATCCCAGTGCCACTGGTTTATCGAGCCATCGACATCACTGCTTTGGTTATTGAAAGTAACCGACAAATCGTTAACCAATGTTGTGAAAGTAGCAACAGGTGGGATATTTGCGGGCGGCAGGCTATTCGTGCTCATGCGCACATCATCTATTTCAATAGTGCCGGTATCAGCAACCAAATAATTAAAGATAGTCCATACGCCCGCTGCTGAGCTTGCAGTATGGGTATACTCCTGCCAGTCAGTCGTTAAGTCAAAAATAGTGCTTTGATAGCTAGAGGGATCGTCATCATGGCTATTGAGTTCTTGTCCTTCAAAGTGGGTAACAATCTGTGCTTTCGCAACCGCACTGGCACCACGAATTTTAGCGGTAATCGTATAAGTTTCACCGCCGTTGGTAGCACCTGCTAGCAAATCCCCGGTTGCATCGGTTGGCTGGTGAACCTGTTCTCCAGAGTTTAGACGAATATAGTAATTTCCGTCTGCTGCACTAGCAGCATCATTAATGCGTTCTACACCATCTTCAAAATAACGCCAACCAAAGCCACCAAATGGAGCAACATGCTCAAAACTGCCATTGGCAAAGTCGCCATTGCGGCCAAAGCCATCAACAATATCATTGTTATTTTTAATTGACCAAGCACTATTGAGGCTTTCAATATGCTCTGTCAGCATGTGAGCCTGGCCACTGTGTTCCCATTGAGAGCCGTGCCATTGCTCCCATAACCAAGGAAAATGCAATAATGAAAGGTTCCCACCGATTTCATCAACAATTTCTTGGCTGAAATTGGCAGGCTCATTTAAGTCCCAACCATAAGCATTCATTAAGACAATGTGAGGGCTGGTACCATAGACAGTTCTTAGATCATTAATAACGGTTCGATAGCGATTTTTAATTTCCGCTTTTCCTGCACCAACATCATTTGCTCCAGCATTAACAACGATAATATGAGGCTCAAAACCACTGCGGTAATTTACATCTTGATTATAATAATCTTCCGAAAAGATAAATGATTGCACATCATTGTCACCACCTTGATCTAACGTGGCTCCACCAACAGCGGCTAGATTCATTTCTGCATTAAGCATACGACTAACCATTGCGGGGTAAGCGTAATAGGTACCTGATTCACCGCTGTCTTTCTCGCTATAATTTGAGGTGCCGTCCATGTTTGAGTCACCTAAAAACTCAATACGTAAAGATGGCTTTGCTGGAGGCGAAAGGATGTTACCAGTAATATCAAAGCCATAGAAAGTCGTTTTCGTGGTATAAAACGTTTCCTTCATCAGTATTATGGTGTGCTCACCTGGTGATAAATTATCGGCTAATAGATATGTTCTCCTATTTTTGCGCATTTGCAGGACATCGCTATTAGCGACACCGTCAACAATTACCCTGAAATACTCAATGCCTGTGCCTGCATTTATATCGGCACTGATACTAGTACCGTCAAATTTAATCAGAATGGTTGACCCTTGCCAAGATACGGTCGGCTCTGATGGGTTATCAAAATTCCACCGACCACTATATTGAATATTGGTATTGGTGGGATCAATGGTTTCCGCTTGAGTAAATGTAGCTAAACTTGCTAAAGCATAGAAAGTAATAGCCTTAAATATTGTTGTTATTTTCATTTTTTGACCCTTAATTATTATATGAATTTTGGGAAATACCTTTTCTCCGTCGTACATTTAAATTGGTTATTAAATGTACTCTATGAATATCATGGCTAAAAATGAGGAACAACGAATTACGGGTTGTTTTGGGCTCTAATTTCTCACCTCTAGATGAGTAAAATTCAATGAATTATCAAGAGGTAATAAAATTGAATGAACATGTTGTTGAGCACAGTTCCATCGTTACTTTGCAAAGGTCATTTTGACATCGTCAACTTCAATAGTGCCTTTCTTCGCCTTAATGTAATTAAAAATGGTCCAAATACCTTCTTTAGCATATGCGGTATGTCGGTATTCTTGCCACTGGGTAGTTAAAATAAAATCTGATGTTTGATAGCTTGAAATATCGTCATCATGGCTATAAAGCTGCTGCCCCTCAAAATGGGTACTTATCTGGGCCACTGAGTCGTTATTAATGCCTCTTATTTTTGCTGTTATAGTATAAACTTCGCTACCAGAAGTAGCTCCAGAGCTTAAATCAGCTGTTGCATCTGTTGGTTGGTGCACTTCGGTGCCTTCGATTAAACGAATATAATATTGACCTTCACTGGCTTGTGTTTCATCTTTAATGCGTTCAACGCCATTATCTTTATAACGCCAACCAAAACCGCCAAAAGGCGCTTGGTATTCAAATCCGCCATTGGCAAAGTCGCCATGACGACCAAAGCCATCAATAATGTCATTCGAGTATTGAATAGACCAAGCTTCATTTAAACTAGCAATATGATCAGCCAACATATGGGCTTGACCACTATGATCCCACTGTGAACCATGCCATTGTTCCCAAAGCCAAGGGAAATGTAATACTGAGAGCTTACCACCTACTTCATCAACTAGTTCTTGGCTGTAATTAGCAGGCTCATTGATATCCCAGCCGTAAGCATTCATTAGTACTATATGTGGCAAGACTCCATAAACATTGCGCAAGTCATTAATAACATTTCTAAAGCGAGTTTTTATTTCAGCTTTGCCTGCGCCAAGATCATTGGCGCCTGCATTAACCACGATAACGTGAGGCTTAAAACCGCTGCGATAATTACTGTCTTGATTGTGGTAATCGGGAGAGTAGATAAAGGAGCGAACATCATTATCACCGTGTTTATCTAACTTTGCCCCACCTAAAGCCTGAAGGTGCATTTCTGCAGCTAACATCCGACTAGTCATTGCAGGGTATGCAAAATAACTTCCTGAATCGCCGGTGTTCTTCTCACTGTAATTTGAGCTACCATCCATATTTGAATCACCAAAAAAAGCGAGTCGTAGTGCAGGACGCTTTTCAGCAGGTAATAATTGGCCATCGCTATAAAAACCGTGAAATATGGTCGCTTGGTTATACAGGGTTTCTTTCATGATCACGACAGTATGCGCTTCATCAAGCAAGCCTTCTGCAAGGGTATAAGTTCCAATCCCTGTGGACACCTTCAACACTTCTGCATTGGCTTTACCGTCAATAACAACACGGAATTGATCGACACCGGATTGGTTTTCAAGTGAGGCATTCAATCTAGTGCCTTTGAATTTAATGGTAACGGTAGCACCTGACCACGTAATACGAGGTTGAGATGCGTCATTGAAATTCCACCGACCAGTATAAATAAGCTGACTATCACTAGGGTCAATAAACGATAAACTATCATTCAAGTTCAATGGCTGCTGCACGTCTTTAGCACTTTCTCTTGTGCCATCAGAGCCACATGCCGTTAACACAATTAAAATAGTAAGTAATAAGAATGCTTTACTAAAATGCCTCATACATCTGACCTCTCCGGGTAGCTAGCTAAGATTAACTATAAAATAATAATGTTCAGGACCACTGACGACACCTGTTATCAATAAATCACAAACGTTTAATCCAATTTACCGCCAAATCAAGCCATTGATCACTGCCATCAAGTTGCCGCCCTAGCCCAAAACCATGACCACCTTTAGCAATTAAATACAGTTCAGCTTCAACGCCTTGCTTGCTTAATGCTTCACTGTAAAGAGTACTTTCAGTGTAATGACAAACATCATCATCAAAAGCATGGGCTAAAAATGCTGGTGGCGTTTGAGGGGTTACCAAGTTTAGTAAGGTATTTTGGGCTATTTGCTGTGGGTCTAATGCATGGTAATACAGGCTTTCTTCTAACCATTTTTTATTTTCTTGATTAAACTTGGTTACACCATAAATGAGCACAGAAAATTTAGGATTTTCCTCGCTGTTTTTTGAAGGCCTAACACTTGCTACTGTGGCGAGATGGCCACCGGCTGAGAAGCCCAAAACACCAATTTCGCCAGCAATGATGCCGTACTGACTTGCCATTTCACCCAGTAATTTAATACTTTCTCTGACATCTGTTAATGGTGTTAAACCCGTGTTTGTGGAGGTTTTGGGGTTAGGTAAACGATATTTTAACACTGCTGCCGTGATGCCTTGCTCTGCAAATGCAGTTGCCACCTCATAACCTTCATGGGTGATTGCTAAGGTTTCGTAGCCTCCACCGGGTAATATGATCACCGCTTTGCCACTATTATTGCCTTTAGCGCGATATATGGTGAGTGTTGGTTGCACCACATTATATACGCACATTTTTCCTTGCCAGCAATCTTCTTGATACTCTTTCACCTGACTAGTTTTGTGGTAAGGCATGGTTTGGTTATGCCATAAATTAATGACATCTCCTCCATAGGCAACACCTTTAGTAAATAACAAGACTAAGCATGAACTCATGATTACAAGTTTTAATTTCACAGTAGACTCTTTAATAACTAGTTAAAAAACAAACTAGTCTGCTTGTTGATGATCACTTTTCAACGAGCCTAAGAATGAATAAGTCATTAAAAAGTAGATAAATAAAATAGGTAGTGACACCACCAAAACCGCCGTTTGCGCAACCTTTAAACCACCAATATACATTAAGCCAATAGGTAATATCGCCAGCATAATTGCCCAAAACGTACGATGTAAGCGATGTGGATCTTCACCAACAGGCAGCACTGCCGTTGCGCTACTCGCTAAGGTATAAGATGCTGCATCATAAGTGGTGGCAACAAAAACAATACAAATAATACAGAATAAACCTATTACAACTTCAGACAGTGGCAATTGTTCAAATACAGTAATTATGGCGGTAGGCACGCCACTTTCATTCATTAAGGCAATAACATTTAGATCACCATAAAGCTGTTGATAAAGGGCAAAGTTACCTAAAACCATATAGAAAAGAGCGCCACCGATAGTGCCATAAGTCAACATGCCAACAACCACCTCTTTAATGGTTCTCCCTTTAGAAATACGAGTAACAAATATGCCAACAAAGGGACCAAAGGCAACCCACCAAGCCCAATAAAAAATGGTCCAGTTTTCAACAAAACCTGAATCACTGAATGGGTCTGTCCAAGTATTCATTTGTACGAAATTTTGCACAACAGTCCCTAAACCATTAATGCTCGCTTTCAAAATAAATATTGTCGGTCCAGCAAAGAGAAAAAAGGCTAGTAATGCGAATGACAACCAAACATTGGTTGTGCTGAGTCGTTTCATGCCCTTTTCTAAACCAAAGAAAACACTGGTTGCAAAAATTGCCACACAAATTAACACCACAATAACTTCTAGCGTGAAACTTGATTCGATGCCGATCAAACGAGCAATGCCTTCTGCAATTAGAGGAGTAGAAAAGCCTAACGAAGAGCCTGCACCACCAATTAAAGCAACACGAAAAAGAAAATCTATAACTCGCCCTGCGAGTGAGTTCTCTTTACCTTTGAGTACATGGTGGCAACTGATACTAAATTTCAGCATAGGCACTTTTTTTACATAATAAGGGTAAGCTATCGCTAGTGTAGGCAAACAATAAAATGCCCAAGCACTCACCCCCCAATGAAATAAACCATAGGATGACGCCCATTTAGCCGCAGCATTGGACATAGGCTCAGCACCAAAGGGTGGCGTCTGATAATAAAAGGCCCATTCAATGGTGGACCAATAAAGCAGTCCAGCACCAACACCGGCACAAAATAACATACCGCTCCATTCCAAAGTATTGTATTGGGGCTTGTCTGTTGGCTCACCGAGCTTAATTTTGCCGTACTTACCAAATGCTAACCAAAGCAATAATAGTAGAATAGATGAAGCAAGAAAAACGTAAAGAAAACCAAAATCCTTGGCAATAAACTGATAGGCTTGCTGAATCAGTTCGGCTGATTTTGTCGGTGCGACTACCATGGGAATAGTCATCAGGAAAATAACCAGTATTGTGGCTATAAAACCTGACTTATCGATACGTTGTTTCAAATTCATACTCCGAATTATTTATTTATTCTGCGCTTTGCAATTGTTTATACAAAGAGGAGCTTTTGGTTATCTTTACTCAGTAAAAAGATAGCCAAAAGCTAATGTATAAGACCGCCCGCTTATACCAAAGAGGTTATGTGCATTTATGATTCAATATCAACGACAACGCAACCACGTAAACCATTCGTCTCTATTAGCTCATGGCTTTTAGCCATGTCATTAAAAGGTAAAACATGAGTAACTCGATGTTTTAACTGGTTTTGACTCAATGCTGCATAAATCGCCGCTATTGCTTGAGTTTTTGCGGTTTCTGGCATTGCGTAAACTATAGTCATTTTAATGGTGAGGTCCATAAACATCATCTGAAAAAATGGCAGTTTTGGCTCTTTTATTTGGGTATTACCGTACGTTGCAATAACACCACCAATAGTAATACATTTGAGTACTTCTGGTAAATTATAGCCAAATTCAACATCAACCACTCTATCGACTTTATTGCCGTGATTTAGTTCAACAACCTTTTCTCCCCAGTTGTCATCTCGATGATTGACTACTAAGTCAGCCCCAGCTTCAACACAAGAAACGGCATCCTCACGATTGCTGGCAGTGGCAATTACTTTTGCACCAGTCATTTTGGCCCACTGAATCGCATAAAAACCAACGCGACCAGCACCACCAGTAATTAAAACAGTTTTCCCCGTCAAATCACCATCAGAACAAACGGCTCTATGTGCAGTCATTGCTGGAATACCTAAACATGCACCGATTTCAAATGATGCGTTATCAGGTAGTTTTGCTGCGCGGTTGGCGTCAATACAGACAAACTCGGCTGCAGTACCTAACATACGTGCATATTGTGCTTGATAAACCCACACTCGCTCACCCACTCTTTCTGGTGAAACGCCCTTGCCGACCGCTTCAATAATGCCTGCGCCATCACTATGTGGAATAACATGACCAGAGTCGAGCAAGTTAGGGAATGCGCCTATACGCTTTTTCACATCAGAAGGGTTTACGCCGGTTGTTTTTAATTTGACTAAAACCTCTCCTTCACCAACTTGGGGTTTTGGCTGAACGCCAATAATAATGCTTTCGGCCGGAGAGCCAAATTTTTCAAACCATGCTGCTTTCATTTATTGCTCCAATTAAAATTTACAAGATAAGTTTTCTGTATGGCCATCGATTCCCATCACTTGACCTGAAATACTGGCGCCGAGATCTGAACTTAAAAAGACCGCCAAATTTGCAATATCATCAGGGCTGACAAAGAGGCCCATGGAACTTTGTGCAGCGTAGTCATTTTTGACTTCTTCAAAACTTACGCCGCGCTTTCCCGCTTCCCTTTCAATAACACCATCAATTCGTTCACCACTGACACTACCGGGACATAGTGCATTGACACGAATGTTATGCCCGCCTAGTTCCATCGCCCATGTCTTGGTTAAACCAATCAAAGCCCATTTTGATGCTGTGTAAGGTGAACGCATTGGAAAACCAAAAAATGCAGCATTTGATGATATATTAATAATACTGCCAGCACCGTTTGCTTTTAGTAGCGGCACCGCATATTTTGTACAGTGAAATTGCCCATTCAAATCAACATTAATCGTTTTTGCCCATTCATCAGGCTCTATATCTTCCACTAAGGCTGTGGGGCCAGCAATGCCAGCATTATTTACTAGCACATCGAGATGTTGATGATTTGAAATAACATCCTTAAACATTTGCTCTACTTGCCAAACATTGGCAACATCAGCCAATGACGCGGTTGCTTGAGGGTTTTCTTCAAGAAAATCAGCAATGGCGTTCTTGTCAACATCACAAATATGAACTTTACAACCATACCCTAAAAATTTTTCAGCGATTTTTCGCCCAATGCCACTTGCTCCGGCAGTTACCAGTACAACTTGTTCGGGCCCTAAATTATTACTAGCCATGAAAGTCCTTAAAAAATATACAACGAAGAAAATATAAAAATAAAGTGGGTACTTGACAATATTCCATTACTATCAAGTACCTCAGGGAGCTTTATTCGAAAGTTTTATGAAATCTAATGCCAAAATCACGTGGTCTATTGACCGTTATATTGCTATCCCAACCAGCAGTTCCTCGTGACAACTGAGCACGTTCATCGGTTAAGTTATTAACATAAAAGTCAATGCCCCAGCCTTCCATTTTTACGCCAGCAGATAAGTTTAGAATGCCATAGCTGTCATTAACTGCTCGCCTGTCATCAACCGAATTATCTATGGTGTGTTTATAAATATCGCTACGGGTTTCACCAACATAGGCGTAAACAAACTGAGCATAACTTTCATATTCACCAACAAAGAAGTTATAACGAGAAGAAATATTCCCTTTGAATTGAGGTACATTCGGCAGCTCACTACTTGCTGGAGTAAAGTTATTTCCTACAACAAGGTCTTCATCAAGTTCAGCTTGGTTATAATTGAATGCAGCATTAATAGTCCAATCAGGGGTCAATAAATACGTTAAATCAGACTCTATACCAACGATGTTAGCTTTACTGGCATTAACCGTTAAACCAACAGGAGAGCCATACGAGCTGTCGTAACGACTAAACTGCATGTCATCCCATTGCATATTGTATAGCGCACCATTCCAACGTAAGTTGTTCTCTAACCACATCGTTTTCCAACCAAACTCTGTATTGGTAACAAAGTCGGCCTTATACTCTCGAGCAACCACATCGGTCTCATCACGGTTAATACCGCCAGGTCTATAACCTTCTGACCAGGTTAGATAAACCATTTTGTCATCGTCTATGGTGTAGGTAGCATTAAATTTAAAAATGCTATCGCTATCCTCGACTTTGCTATCAACACTGATAATAGGGAAGCCTGGAGCAATAGTTCCGTAGCCAGAAACCCCTTCAAGTGAGCTTTCATTACTAAAAAACCTACCACCGGCAGTAACTGTCAATTGTTCTGTCACTTCATAACTGATTTCACCAAAAATGGCTGATTGTTTATCAGTTCGAACTTGGTCAGTGAGGTACCAAAGATCTGGCTCACCAAATTGTTCAAAATCAGCACCTTTAGCCATACCTTCTTGAATCCACTCTTGGCGGTAATCATGGCTAGCATCTTCGTAATAAAGGCCAGCAATATACTGCCAAGGGCCGTCAGTATTAGATTGCAAACGCAGTTCATGGGTTGTGCGTTCATAGTTTTCATTTTTATGCTGCACCATTGCCATGCTGGTACAATCGACATCCGCGGTACCATAATATTCACAACCATAATATTGAATCCAATTAGTCGAATGATAATCAGCATAATCAGAATAATCGTTTGAAAACTCCACTTCTCGGTCCATAAAAGAACCGGCATAGACGATTGACGCAAACCCTAAGTCACCTTCGACGGTTAAGGCTGCTTGACTAAAGGTATCATCTAAAGTGTCATCAAAAAAACGCTGAACTTCTAAATCGCCAATTTCATTATTTGGGTTTTCAGCGTCATGAAACCAAACACCTTGGGTGTCTTGTTTCTGTGTTAAATAACTAGCGGTTGTTGACCAATTTTCATTTAAGTCCACTTTTAGCGCAACCCGTGCGCCACTATTGGTTAGTTCATTAAAGTTATCTTCGATTAGCGCATCATTATTTTCTTCAACGAAAGAAGATTGGCCGCCGTTAGTAAATAAAGCATAGGTGCGTTTACCGGCCACATTATCAATGTAACCACCTTCTGTTTTTGTCCACGCCACTAACCTGATTGCGGCATTGTCTGTTACAGGAACATTGACAAAACCTTCAATAGAGTGACTTGGATCGCCACCGCTAGTGCTGCCATAGCCAAGGTCGAAGCCCGATTCAAAATAGTCGGCTTGCGGTTTATTGGTAATGATACGTAATGTACCTGACTGAGAACTTGCACCAAACAGCGTACTCTGCGGCCCTGCTAGTGCTTCAACTCGCTCTATATCATAAATATGAATGTCGAGGTTACGACCAATTGCTGTAACAGGTTGCTCATCGAGATAAACTGCGACACCAGGTTGAGCACCTGATGCATTACCATCACCGCCATCAGCAGCGCCACGCATGTAAATTTGAGATAGACCAGGGCCTGCAGATTGAAATGACAAGCTTGGTAGTAAATAGGCGTAGTCATTGAAACTTTCAATGCCTAGCTCATCAAGCTCAGACGAGCCAAAGGCGGTAATGCTTACCGGCGACTCTTGAATATTTTCAACACGTTTACGAGATGTTACTACAATTGTTTCTATGCCTTGGCTTTCGCTTGCTTGACTCTGTTCAGCTGTATTGTCTACTTCTGCGCTATAAGCCGGATTTATTGTCGCCAAGCTACTCATCAATAGCGTTGAAAGTGCTATTTTAGGTGCTTTAACTATTTTACAAGATGTTCTAATCGCTTTAGATACTGGTTTGAGCTGCGTTGATAGTTTAATAGTAAATTTATTGTCATTAGTCATTGTGCATACCTTATAATTTTTTTTAGCCTGTATGTTTTTTGATAAAACAATGGCCTTGAGTAATACGCATATCTGTTCGTTAATTAATTAACAACGCCATATTAACAGTACATTTTTAAACAAAACAAACGAGATATATTGCACATTGATTGAGAAAAACTAAACTATACAAAAAAAAGAATGGCATGTTTTTTCAACAACCTTATGAGGTCTGTCTAAAAGGACCATGGAATGAAATAGCGTTTGAGTTTGGCAGACTTTATCGGCTTAATTTACTTGCTATATTAAGTGTTCCTCCACTAACGGTGTGCAGTTTCTTTAATAAAAAAAGTAGTATAGAAAACACAATACCCTTTAAGCTAACGCTATTAGAGTATTGGCTTTAGTATGGTTTTTAATGGCGAAAGGTAGGGTTCATAGGCTGACCAAGCAGTTAAACCGCTTTGATAAATGGGTTGCCTAACTTGTTCTGAACTGGCGGTATTGACTGCGCGTTTATTATTGTAAAACTCAAGACAACTCTGCTCAAAAGGTAACTGACAGTAATCTAGAATATGACGCACTTGCTTCTCAAAATCATTAACTACCTCTTCATAATTTACCGTCAATATTTGACCCGGTAATACTTGATGCCAATGGTTCATCAAACGTATGTAATCAAGGTAATAACGGCCAATATTTTCTAAGCCATAGCTAAACGATTGCCCCGTTGCAAATAGCTGTTTAAAACCACTAAAACATGTGGCCATAGGCGAACGTCGAGCATCAATTATTTTTGCATTAGGTAAAATCAGCTTTATTAAACCGATATGTGCGAAGTTGTTCGGCATTTTATCAATGAAAAATGGTGCACTACCACGATGAACATTGGCTTTTTCTAAATACTCTTCACCCATTTCATGTAAGCGTTGGGGGGCTAAGCTAGCTAATACCTCTGGATATTTTGATACTTGATCACGTTTATTTCGGTCACTTAACGTTCTAACAGCTGCCAGTATACTTGGTAATTCTTTCGTGCCATCAACCAATGAGTGGCTTGATAATACTTGCTCTAAGAGAGTTGAGCCCGAGCGCGGTAGACCTAGGATAAAGATGGGATCTGCTTTTTCACAGCCAGTCCCTTGGTATTGTCTAAAAAGCTTGTCGCTACAAGTAGCAATAGTTCTATCAGTCATGTTCGTGGTTTCATCAGCATCATAACGTTCAATTTTTTGCTTAATATCATTGCCTTGTTGATAATAAGCAAAAGATTGTTTGACCTCGTTTTGATCTTCTAGCGCCTTTCCTAAAGCAAAACATATATTGACTTTATCGTCGGATGACAACTGATTGTGTTCGAGTTGTTTTTGCATCGCATTGATGTCAATTTGTTCAAAGCAAAAGGTTTTTAAATTGGCTAGACTCCAATATGCTTCACCATAACTTGGTTGAATGGCAATGGCGCTTCGATAAGACTTTATCGCTTTTTCTTGTGCTCCAACGGTTTTTAAAGCATGACCTCTACTCGTATATAAACTTGCATTTTTCGGCAGTAAGTTGATTAATTTATCGTACAAGATGATTGCTTGGTCGAATTGCCCTAACTTCACTAAAATAGTCGCTTTAGTAATTTGATGGGGAGGGTAATCAGGTTGCTGCTTTTCTAACATTTCGATTTGAACTAACGCTTGCTGACTTTTTTCACGTTTATTCAGCACATTAGCATAGTTTAATCGGGCTAGTTGATACCTAGGCTCTATAGTCAAACATTTTGTTAATAAGGTTTCTGCATCGATATAAATGCCTAACTTAGTTGCCACTTCAGCTAACAATCTAATAGCATTCACATCGTTAGGGTGTGCTTGTAAATGCTCTCGACATAACTGCTCACACCTAGCGAGTTTATTGGCAATAAAGGCTGCTAAAGCTTCACCAAGTTTCGGGTCACTTGCTGAGAATTGTAAATAGCGATTATAGGCGTGCTGCGCTTTATCATCATTGCCAATGTGCATTTGCAGCTCAGCTAGAAGTTTCCAGCTAGAGGGTAAATCCGCTTTTATTGCTAAAGCCTGAGTTAATGACTTTATTGCCGCTTGGGTATGGTTCAAGCCTTGTAACGTAAAGCCAAGCTCTTGATGTGCTAAAGCAAAGCCAGCTTGTTGTTGAATTAATTTTTGTAAAACTGATTTAGCTTGTGGTAATTGACCTAAACCACGATATGCACAAGCCGTAATAAATAACGCATTAGGCTCATCAGCAACATGCTTGAGAATTTCATTGCCCTGCTCAAGCGCTGGAGCAAAGGCATTATGCTGTAACATTTTTTGAGCATGGCTGACAGCCTGCTTAAGTTCTTCGGTATTTGCTGACATTATCAATACTCTTTTTGTTGCATATTGACATCTCAAATTTACTCTGGCAAGCTAGTTTTTGTCTTAAATAGTTTAGATTTATTCAACTATATTAAAAGTAGCAACAGAAAAACAGGAGTCCATTTTGCGGAAAAAAATCCCGCCGTTAAATTCGTTACGCAGCTTTGAAGCAGCGGCTAGACATGGTTCATTCAAAGACGCCGCAGATGAATTATGTGTGTCAGTTTCTGCGATAAGTCATCAAATAAAGCAACTTGAGCAAAACATTAATGTTGAATTATTTTTTCGAAAAACCAGAGCAGTAGAGCTAACTAAAATTGGCAAACAGTATTACCCTATCGTGCGAGAAGCGTTTGATAAACTTGCTGACGGCACCGAATTAGTGCTTAAGCCCACTCAACCTGATGTACTTACAATACAGTTATATTCTACTTTTGCCATACGTTGGTTGATTCCAAGACTTCCTGATTTTCAAGCTAAGCACCCTACTATTAGTGTAAGATTAAATACTAGCCAATTTGATGTCGACTTTGAACAAAGTGACGTTGATGCCTGTGTGATGATTGGCAATAAAACCGCCCAAGGTTTACATTACAGCTATTTATTTTCCAGTGAAATTTTTCCTGTTTGTAGTCCGAAACTATTTGAAAATAAAGCCCCATTAGTGCATCCAGAGCAATTAAATGAATTCACCTTAATGCAAGTCTACCCATCAAAACAAGACTGGTATACTTGGTTAGAAACAGTTAATTGTCAAAATGTAGATCCCGAGTCTGGGCTGCAATTTGATAGTTATGATCATGCGATTTCTACTGCCATTCAAGGTATGGGGGTTACTTTAGGTATGCAACCCTATGTGAGTAAAGAGTTATCCTCAGGTTTATTAATGGAAGTGTTCCCACAAATGCGGGTCAAACACCATAGCGAATGGTATTTCGTTTATCGTCAAGAAAAAACAGAGCAAAAAAAGGTACAAATATTTGAGTCTTGGTTAATAGAACAAATTGCTGCTGATGAAGAGCTCGCCCCATCAAGAAACTACAACAGAGCATAAATTACTTAACGGTAACTAATGCTCTGTTATGTGCAATACCAGCACGTTCTCATATCAAACGGTTTTAAGACGAAGCTAAGTATAACTTCGCCTTAAAACGTCATTAGTGATAAGGGGTATTCTCTACATTATTGCCCGCCGAAAAGGGCACCATAGAATAAGAATATTGATAATCGAGTTTTCTCGGTAAATACTGAGTCAAAGGCGCTTCCCCCCAGCTATTATTGCCACCAATACCATTTTGCAGATGATCTATATTCAAGAAAATATCGTCTGAACGCTGCATTTGGAAGGAATAATCACTGTTTTGCATGGTTTCAACACTGTAATGTCTAGCACTAACCTCTATTGGCTCTTGTACAGTATAAAAAGTTAAGCCTGTGCCATTATTATCTTGCAGACTAAACCAGCGTACATCGGTTCGATTACCGTTTTCTTGTGGTTTAGAATAATCAACCCAAAGGCCATCTACCGTATTTTGAAAAACACCGATCGCTTCAAACTTTCTATCCTGATAGGTTTCTTCTGGGCCACGCCCATACCAAGCAACAGTTTCAAAGCCACTAGGAACAATCAACTCGGTACCAATTTTGAGATAAGTACCATAGTCTTTACTCGGTTTTTCCTTAAACTGATAGTTCGCATTAACATCAACTTGCCCTGAATCGTGGATAACATACTTGAGTTGTAGCTCAGCATTAAAGCCTTTCAATTCACCTTTTACGGTTACTTCAATCGCGCCGTACTTGTTCTGCTCAACATTAATTTTTGGTTGCCAATGTTGCCGTGCATTTAGAAATTTAAAATAATTATCTTCCGTGGTAAATTCTGCAGTCCAGCCACGCACTAATGGGTTTTCGTTATCAACTGTAGCTCGCCAAAATTCAGGCATGGGACCTCGCTTAAGCAACTGAGTTCCGCGGTAACTATAGTCAACCATTTCACCACTATGCTGCGCGAAAGTTATGTTTACGCCGTTGCCTTTAATTATGATGTTATTGTCTTTTTGGCTAACCTCAAGCATAGACTGTTTTGACGCTAACGCTTTTGGCAGCTCATTCGTTAATTTAAATTGCTCATAGGCTAAAACATGCCCGGCACTCACTAAAGGGTGATAATTACTAGTAGCACTAAAAACTAGATCTATGAAATATTCTCGACCTTGTTTAAATGTAAATGAAGACAAGTCTAGGTTTAGCGCTATTTCACCACGTGCAGGCAAGTCGAAGTTTTCAAGTTTTTGACTATACACTGGCTGGCCATTTTCAATAATCTTCCAAGTGGCGCTAACGACATCATTGGCATTGGTAAAATCATACCAACTGTTCACTTTAAATTGACCTTTAGTAGCATCGACAGCAGTTACGTGAATATTTCGATAAACATGTTTAATCGCTTTTAATCCTGGGTGTGGTATACCGTCTGAACTGATCAGTCCATTCATGCAAAAATTTCCATCATGCTGAAAATTTTGTTCTTTTTCATACCAACCGCCATAAGCAAAAAAGTCTTTTTTAACTGGGCCTATGCCAATATTTGATGAGAAATTTTGCGGTACCGGTGTTACTAACCCTTGATCACGCCAGTCCCAAACATAGGCGCCAGCATAATGAATATTAGGATAAATATCTTGATACCAATAAGCATCTAAATTGCCATTTGAATTCCCCATTGCGTGAGAGTACTCACACAGTAAAAACACGCTGGAGTCTTTGAAGTTACCAATATCCCCCGGTAAAGCATACATCCGCGATTCAATATCGGAGTATTTTTTCATCTGCTCTACGCCTTGTTCTTTGGTAGTTCCTTCATAATGCACTGGCCTAGACGGGTCACGTTGGTGGAAATATTCCAGCATGGCGGCAAAGTTTTGACCATATCCTGCTTCGTTACCTGAAGACCAAAAATTAATACTGGTATGATTTTTATCTCTTTCCACCATGCGCTTAACACGATTTAAATGCGCTTGTTGCCAGCTGTTATCATCGGCTATTTCATTAACAATGTTATTACCAAAATCGTGAATTTCTATATTGGTTTCATCTAAAACGTAAATACCATATTGGTCGGCGAGTTGATAAAACAAGGGCGAATTAGGATAGTGAGAGGTGCGCACGGCATTAATATTATTTTCTTTGAAGAGCGTAAAGTCGACAATCATTTCGTCGCGAGTAACAACATGACCTGAGTTGGCATCATGCTCATGGCGGTTAACTCCTTTCATTTTCACCGGTACACCATTGAAATAGTAGATATTATTATTTATTTCACTGGTTCGAAAGCCAAGCTGCCACGGCACAACTTCGATAATATTATCTTGGTTATCTTTTAAGGTAATAAACAATGAATAAAGGTAGGGGGTTTCCGCATTCCATTTATGAGGGTTGTTAACCGCGGCATTTAAGGCAAATTTTCCTTTAGCGGCTTGGTTTTTAATTTCAACAATAGGCAGCCCCTGAGCATCGACAAGTAATACATCAACTTTGCCTGCAGGATTAGCAACCTCAAGTTCGAGGGACAAATTACCATGTTGGTAATTACTGTCTAATTCACCTTTAACAAAAAAATCTCTTAAATAAGTTTTGGCACGTGAAATCATAAATACATTGCGATAAATACCGCTGAGTCGCCAAGCGTCTTGATCTTCAAGATAAGAGCCATCACTCCAACGAACCACTTGCACTGCTAATTCATTATTAGCTGGCTGTAAAAACTTAGTGATATTCCACTCTGCTGGGGTTCTACTTCCTTGGCTGTAACCAACCTTTTTACCATTTACCCACAAGTAAAAAGCAGAATCTACTCCTTCAAAGTGAATAAATGTTTGCCTATCTTTCCAGTTAGTAGGCAATTCAAAACTCCTCTTATAGCTCCCAACTGGATTATAGTCTTGAGCAATAAATGGGGGGCTTTTGGGAAATGGGTAAGTGATATTACTGTATATAGGCGTGCCAAATCCCTGACGTTGCCAATTCGATGGCACCGCTATGCTTGGCCATTTATGGTCATCGAAATCAGGCTTGAAAAAATCCTTTGGAGCCGTTTTGAAATTTTTAGCCCAATTAAACTTCCACGTGCCATTAAGTGAATAAAACCAAGGTGAGTTTTCACGACTGTGCGTGTTAGCTTTTGTTAAGTTAGGATATGCCATCATAGTAGCATGGGGTTTCTCAGTGTTTACTTGTAATACCGATTGGTTCTCCCAATCATTTTGAGCCATAGCGCTACAGGTTATCAGTGAGAACATTATCATTACTTTGAGTAACTGCTTCATTATTAATTCCATCTCCAGTTCAGTCGAAATAAGTCGGTACTTTTTCAACTAACTTATTTTTATTAAAAATGTAATCTTTGTTGCCTTGATGTGCTAGTGACTAAAACTCAAATGGTGTTGTGATTTTCTCAACTATACGTTCAGATATTTCTGTGTTCTCATAGATGAAACTGACAAAACAATTGATACTATTCGGAATTTAAGGAGTCCCCCTTTATTCTGTCTCTGCTCTATCTCAACATATAAATCCGTTATTTAACATAAGCTGTAAAGCTGCAATGCAATCACTTTATTAACGACTATCATTCATTTGCTTTACTATTGAGATTTTTTCAAGCATCGAACAAAAAAATTCAATTGAACCATGTCAAATAGCTAGCGATACTAATGGCCGGAAAAAATCTTCATCTGGTCATTTGAACTTATCTTAACTAGAGTCAGGTAATCACGGGGATTTTGCAGTAATAGTGAGTAAGCAAATGAGTCAAGAGCAACAACTTCAACAAACTAGCCTTCAATCAGCTATTGCTGCAATGCAAAACAATAAGCCATTACTTGCAGAAAACATATGTAATGAGTACTTGCTCAGCCATCCTGCTAGCATGCCTCATATACAAATACTGTGTCATAGCCTGATTCGAACCAATCGTTTTAAACAAGCCAAACAACAAGTTGAACTAGCATTACAACTCGCGCCTGACTTTGCGCCTTTATATGAAGATAAAGGCAGTATTTTTGCGCTAGAAAACAACTTTGCAGAAGCGCTACACTGTTTCAATAAAGCAATCCAATTAAACCCAAAGCTTGCCAGCGCCCATAAAAAAAGAGCGCAAACCCTTTCGGCGTTAGGAGAGGCCGAACGTGCCGATGATGCTTTCGAAGAATATTTATCTCGTGACGAACATGCATTACAAGTTGCCAAAGGTGCCGAGCATTGGCGTGCTGGGCGTTTAGCAGATGCTGAGAATCAACTGAGACAAGTGTTGAAAAGCGCACCTGACAATGTCGATGCTTTACGGTTTTTAGCACTTACTTATTTTGATAAAGGCAACAATACCTCTGATGCTGAGGCTTTACTCAGGCGTGCTATTCAAATAAGGCCAGATTTTGTGCAAGGGCTATATACTTTAGGTAGTATTTTGTTGGAACAAAAAAAATGGTCTGATGCCGTTGATATTTATCAAAAAATAACGCAATACCGAGATGATGAAGAAATGGCTTGGGTAGGTTTAGGTAATGCTCAATCTCACGTTGGTGATTGTGATGCTGCCATTATCGCTTATAGCAAAGCCCTTGCTTTAAAGCCTGAAGCCCCCGGAGTTCATATGGCCTACGCGCATATGCTCAAAACGGTTGGTAGACAAGATGATGCCTTGCATTCATACCGGACTGCCATAAAGCAAAAACCTAGTTTAGGTGAAGTTTATTGGAGCATGGCAAACCTCAAAACTTTTAAATTTGACGATGATAAAGTTAACCAGATGCTAGCGCAGTTGAAAGATAGTGGCTTGAGTGAACAATCAAAGGTTCACTTTAACTTTTCATTAGGCAAAGCCTTTGAAGACAAGCAAGATTTTGACCGTGCCTGGCATTTTTATCACCAAGGAAATCAGTTACAGCGTACACAAGTAGAATATGATCCTGTGGATTTTGAATTGCATCTGCAAGCAATTAAAGCAGTGTTTAATGCTGATTTTGTTGCTCAGAAAAAAGAGGCAGGCAACCCTGCTCCTGATCCCATTTTTATTGTCGGCTTACCTCGCTCAGGCTCAACGTTGATTGAACAAATTTTGGCGAGTCACAGTCAAGTTGAAGGTACCTCTGAGCTGCAAAACATTGGCAGTATCGCCTATGCAACCGCTAAGTACCGAACTGATGGTAAAACTTATCCACAAACCATGACTGAATTGTTAAAAAGAGACTGGCGCGGCTACGGCAAAGAGTACCTAGATCAAGTTGCCCATAATAGAGTCAACAACACTCCCTTTTTTATAGATAAGATGCCTAATAATTTTTCTCATATCGGTTTAATCAAATTGATCTTACCTAATGCCAAAATAATAAATACCCGTAGGCACCCTGTTGACAGTTGCTTAGGTGCCTATAAACAACTTTTTGCTTCAGGGCAAAACTTTAGCTATGACATGTTAGAGATTGCTGATTATTATAATAATTACATTGATATCATGCAGCATTGGCATCACGTATTTCCCGGCGAGATACTCGATGTTCATTATGAAGAAACCGTCACAGATCTAGAAAATCAAGTAAAGTGTATCCTTGAATATTGCCAATTACCATTTGAACAAGCATGTGTCAATTTTCACCAAACACAACGCCATGTAAAAACTGCTAGCTCTGAACAAGTTCGACAACCTATCTACAAGTCTGCTCTTGGATTATCTAAAAAATATGAGCAGCACCTAAACTTATGGCAAGAAGAATTGGCTGAGGTTATTAACAAGTTACCAACCGCAGTTGTGCGAGCGCTGAAATAACGTCGTATCAAGGAGGTCGTAAACTTATGAATATTGAACTCGGTGAAGTTTCAATTACCGTCGATGAAAAAATTATTTTTGTTAAATCAATAGGTGCCTTTAATGCATTAGGTACCAAGAAATATACCGACGGCATTAAAACTATTGTGAATAACTTTCAGGGACAAGGTTTTTCTATTTTAATTAACAACTTAGAAAAGTCAGGTAGCACTCCAGAAGCTTATCAAGCGCTAGATAAGTTTAATAAATGGTTAACCAATCAAAATTTAATCGCCAAAGCAATGGTAATTACTGTCAAAAAAGGCATGCACCTTGTTAACACGCCTGCCCGTATTAACAATCAACAAAATAAACTATTTGATAATGAAGGCGATGCAATAAAGTGGCTTGAAAGCTTCTCTTAACAACGCCTAAAAGGTTTATTTACACCAATAAGCTAATAAGGCCATACTTCTAAGCCGTGAATAGCATGACGAACATCATTGGTGATAGTTACAACAGCACCGGTCACATTTTGATTAAGATCGTGCACTGCAATGGTACTTGGTGAAGAGCCTGCGGCAATTACACCATCACCTATTATACATAACCCGCGGCCAAACGACGCCCGTGCAATGCCAGACTCATCTAAGTTAACCGCCGTTAACGTTGCAGGGTCTAACTGTGGCACATTAAAGGCTCGATCATCTGCTTCATCTCTCGACACATAGCGCACAACATCAGATTTTGTATCGTTGAAAAGCACACCATTTTTATAGGGCTGTGCATTATGGGTACCTACAGGTAAACTCACACTCATATTGACCTTAGTGCCATTAAAATGCAGTAAACCACCACTGTGTAACCCAGAAATATAGAGACCTTCGTCATTACAAAAAATATTATTTAGATGCAATTTATTTAACGGTAATGGCCCATTATCATCACTCGGTGAAAATCCTCTGCCATTAAAATTAAAACCATCAGTTTCTATATGCAAGCCCCAATGAAATTCACGTTTTTCAAGGTGAAAAGCTAACAAACTATCAAAACCAGTCGATGTTATAAATAAACTATCTCGGAATATGGCAATTTCATGACAATGTTTCAGGTATTGATTCTTCCATGAGCCAATAAGCTTAAAGGCTGTGTCGTAAATAAATAACTCATCGCTAGCAACGATATAAACTAAATCATTATGAATCGCAATGCCACGTAAGCCCCTATCCCAACCTCTACCTTGCCAATCGATATCGGTATGATTCCAATCCAATTTTTGGGTGATTTCTTTCGTTGCTAAATCAATGATAAAGGCACCACCATGGCTTTCTCCTTGATTGCTGCCACGAACAACTGATGTTGCAATTAATTTAGTCACTTAGCTCCCCTACGCTATTACTACTACGGATAATTTTTCTATTCCGATAACAAGTTTAAAGTAAATATATGAACTTTAAACAATTGTTTAAGTTCTTATTGGTTTATAAATGTTTTTTCTTAAATCGCTAACATAAATAAAGGTACAAAAAATACTGGTAAACACAGTGTGCTTACCAGTAGCATTATTTAGAAAGCATATTTCACTGATAAGCTAAGTTCTCTCGGCCTGATCACATTAACTAAACTCTTATAGCGATCTATTTGGTATTGATCTAATAACCAATCATTACCATCATCTATCCAGTTAACGGCTCGCTCATCAAAGACATTATTAACGGTAAACGTAACCGTTAGGTCATTATCTGTCCAAAATCCAATTGACATATTGGCAACACTCCATGACGGAATACTACTAAGGCCATTTTGAGCGCTAGACCAATCATGTGATTGGGAGCCTTGATAACTATGATCATAGCGCATCCACCAATTGGCTCCCATGAATTTATCAGCAAAAGTATACTCAAGCCCTAGCCACCATTTATTGTCAGGCGCGATAGCTAAATCTTGTCCCTTGGTAGCAACCAGCCAATCATCTTCTGGGGCGATAACACCATCATCGAATACCTGACTAAACCAAAAGTCTTGGGTGATTTCTGAGTTACTTTGAAAATAACTACCTTCAACTTTTAATTCTTCAATTAATTGCAGGGTAAAGTTTGCTTCAACACCAACAGACTCCGCATCACCAATATTTGCATGGGCTTTTGTGCCTACTAAGAAGGGATCGTAAATCTCTCGTTGCATGTCCTGCCATTCCATGTAAAACGCAGACACATTGACTCTAAGCCGGTTATCCCACCATTCACTTTTCAAGCCTACTTCATGATTGAATAACTTATCCGATTCATAGTTCTCTGGTAGCACTGAATTAGGACGCAGCATATTATAACCACCAAGACGGAAGCCTTCGCTGTAGGTATAATAAATCATCTTATCATCATTGAATTTATAAGATGCGCTGAATTTTTTGACTACATCGCTGTCTTTGCCAGTATAAGTATCCAAGCCACCTGTGCCTTGGTTACCAAAAGGCAAACCCAATGGCCAAGATTGTTTTTCTGTTCTATCACGATCGTACTCAAACCACCTCAACCCCATGAGTAACGACAACTTATCGGTCACGTCATAACTTAACTCACCAAATACGGCTAATTGGTCGGTAGTACGCTCAAACTCTTCTTGATAAAATATATCAGTGCTGGCCAACGGATAAAGTTCGCCTGGCGCATAGTTGTCATAATTGGACTCTGTCCAGTACGCTAAATAATTCAACGCTGCCCAAGCAGGTGTAGACTCCAAACCTGGTGTATTCCAATCCCAGTCCCATTGATCGTATGAGCTTTCATAAAAGGCACCCATTAACCATTGAAATTTTCCATCGCCGATAGAGGATAAGCGAATTTCTTGCGTTGTTCTTCTACCAACTTGATCGTTTGACACTGTTCCGTTGATATAAGCGGTGTTGTAGTACGCGGGATTATAAGCATTGTTTATATTATCGATACCATATGCGCGAGTCCGTAATTGGTCACCCACCATGGTATCAAAATCATACTTCACTTCACGTTCAGTGTGTGATGAGGTTAACGTTAACTCAGCAAAACCTAAGTTGCCCGTGATGGTTAATGCTGTTGACCACCAGTCATCGGTACGAATATCGTTATGGAACCTAACGATATCTAACTCCCCGACGGCGGGATCATACTTCCAATCGCCGTTTGTTTCTGCTGTTTGATTCAAGTAGGTAATTTGAGCGTCCCAGTTCTGATTAACATGCCATAAACCAATAACGCGAACACCATTTTGCTGCCAAGTATTGAAATTTTCTTTCGCTACATCTTCATTGGTTTCATCAGTAAAAAGTGCTTTACCAACGACATTATCAATATACCCGCCTTCTTCAACAGAAAATGCCGCGACCCTTACGGCAAGTACATCATCTATAAGCGGCACATTAATATGACCTTCGATTCGATGACTGCTATCGCCCTCGGCCATCGTTGAGCCTTCTACCTCTATAGCACCAAAAACACCTTGTTCAGCGTCAGGTTTATTCGTGATAATGCGCATGGCTCCTGATTGAGAGCTTGAACCTAACAAGGTGCCTTGAGGGCCTGGAAGTGCTTCAACACGTTCAATATCCACCATACGGGGGTCAACTTGTTGTGCTGCTGATGTCATAGGGATTTCATCAAGATAAACGGCAACAGATGAATCTGTTCGCCACTCACCAGAGCCGGTACTTATCCCTCGAAATACAATTTCATTTCTTCCAGGAGAAGAGCTAACGGTAGATAGACTAGGTATTGCTTTCGCGTAATCAGTAAAATTTCTCAACCCCATTCGTTCAATATGTTCGCTATTAAGTGCTTGAACACTTTGAGGTAATTCTTGCATGTCCATCACGCGTTTTGAGGCAGTAACCGTAATACGCTCTATTGCAAGAGAGTCTTTTTTATCATTTACTTTGTCTGTTGTTTCAGTTTGACTTTGTCTGACTTCTTGTTCTTTTTGCTCTGTTTTTGCGATTACTTCATCAGTTTGCGCATAAACATTATTGGCGGCAACAGTCGTTAATGTCGCTAGACCAATAGCTGTAGCTAGCCTACTCTTTAAGAGTTTAGGATGATTTTTTTTCATGATTCCCTCATCATTAATATATGCTTTTTTTATATTTTTATCACTAGGTAACTTTTTGATGACAAGCTACAAAGCTTTTATTGAAGTCAATTGGTAATGTATAAATACACAATAGCTCAATATCATCATAGCGATAGTGAAGATAATCAGGCTAGTGATATAAATTCATTGACTGTTGAGAAAAAATCACTTCAACATCTGGGTAGAATTTTCTACTCTTCTAACTCTGGCTCATTGAAAGTACACTTTTATTTACTGATGAGTTATGACTAAGGCGGATAAATGAAATTAGCGGGTCCAATAAAAGAATTAGGGTCAATAGATCAACAATTGCTGGCGAAAGTTATTTCAACTGCACCTGAGTCTACATGGCTTGAAAATCAGTTTAGACAACAACAATTTGATGTTCATTATAAAACCGAGTCTATTGTGATGTTGTTTTGTGATTGTGAATCATGGCCAACCGTGAAGGTTTCTAAAGAATCAGGCTGGGAACTATTATCAGCATATGCTTTGCCGATAATGCATGCAATTATCGATAAGTATTATCCAAAAGGCGGTAAAGTTATTCGAGCAATGGTAGCCAAGCTCCCTTCAGCCAGTATAATCAAACCGCATATTGATGCTCACCCATCTTTTTCTTGTGCGCATAGAATTCATATTCCTATCACTACAGATCTAAAAGTTAGGTTTACTATTGGTGGCCAGCCTTTTCACTTGCAGACTGAAAAAGTGTATGAAATTAATAATCAATTACAACATAGTGTGATGAACAAAAGTAACGTTGATCGTATTACTTTTATTTTTGATTATGTTCCGCCCGAGAACTTATCAAAAATAGAGTTAATCTCAGACTGCATTGATATTTAACAATATTTTTTTGATAACAATGAGTTTAAGTACTAAAAATAAGTTTAATCTTTAACTTTTATGCGCAAACATCATCCGAAATATCAATTTAGCTATCAACCAAAGTTCAGTTTTGAAGCCACACACATTAGCTAGGTAATCTTTCTATCATCAATGGGTCATCTGCTATGGTTTTCATGATCCATTGCTCAAATATTGCTATATTGCGTTGCTGTTGTTGCCGCTCTGGGTAAACAACAAAATAACTTCGACGGCTCTTCACGCTAGTATTAAATAGCTCAACCAATTCACCTTGCAACAATTGCTGTTTAATCAATAGTGGGTCAATCAGAGCAACACCTGCACCAGATAAACAGGCATCAAGAATTTGCGAAGTATTTTGGAATTCAAAGGAGCTGGCAGGCTCTTTATAAGTCAATTGTTGGGTTTCAAACCACTCACGCCATTCATTCATTACTTCAACATTAAATAAAAGAGGCTGTTCAAATAAATCACTCACTTGCTCAATGCTATTTCTCATTGCGGGGCTACACACAGCCGCCAAACGTTCTTGACAGAGTAACTTACTAACCATACCTGTCCAAGGACCTATGCCTCGGCGAATGACAAGATCTAAATTTTCTTGAGTGAAATTTGAGGCAGTAGTACTGGTTTGCATTTTCAGCTGGCACTGAGGGTGTAAGCGACGAAAATCGTCTAATTTTGGAAACAACCATCTTGTGGCAAAAAAAGGTACTGCAGAAATTTTAAGGGTCATTTTTTCTGCTTTTTTCTCGTGTAATAGTTGCTCTGTTGCTTTTTGCAGTGTTGCTACCCCTAATTTGACCTGAGGGTAATAACGCTCACCAGCAGCGCTTAACTCAACTTTACGGTCTAACCGAACAAACAAACTTACGCCCAAGCGTCGCTCTAACAAGCGAATTTGATGACTCACAGCAGAAGGTGAAACATAGAGTTCTTCTGCCGCGAGAGCAAAACTCTTTAACCGAGCAGCACTTTCAAAAGTACGTAAACTATTTAATGATGGTAATGACATTAAGCAACCTCTAATAACTAACCTTTCAAGTATACATGAGTAAACACTCAACTGTAGGCTGAAAACATATCTTTTGTGCAAAAAAGTAGTTATACCTAAAATAGCATTAATGAATTTCTATTAGAGGTTACAACATGAGTGTTTCAGGAAATATTTTAATCAATGGTAAATGGCTAACAGGGCGCGGTAATAACTTCAAAGGAAATAGCCCGGTGACAGGTGAACAATCTGCTGAAGACTTTAGCTGTGCTGACAATGAACAACTTGAAAATGCCGTTGACGCTGCATCACAAGCTTTTACCAGCTATTCACAAAATAGCGATGCGCAAAAGGCATTTTTTCTACGCACTATTGCTGAGCAACTTGAAAGTATACGTCCACAAATAGTTGCACGTGCTACGTGGGAAACAGCATTACCTGAAATGCGCATTAATGGTGAGCTAGGTAGAACCATTGGTCAATTAAACATGTTTGCCCAACTGTTAGACAAGGGTGATTGGAAACGCCCTGTTATTGATGAAGCGCAACCAAACAGACAACCACTTCCTAAGCCAGATTTACGTTTAACACAAGTACCACTAGGGCCTGTAGTGGTATTTTCTGCCAGTAACTTTCCATTGGCATTTTCTGTTGCAGGTGGTGACACTGCCTCTGCGCTGGCTGCTGGTTGCCCTGTTATTGTAAAAACACACAGTGCACACCCAGGCACTTCTGAACTAGTCGCCGGTGCCATAGCTAATGCGATAAAGAAATGTGATTTGCCAGCAGGTGTATTTGCCATGCTACATGGCAGTGGCCGTATAATTGGCAGCGCTTTAGTTAAACACCCACAAATAAAAGCGGTAGGTTTTACTGGCTCTGTTGCGGGTGGTCGTGCCCTATACGATATAGCCGTATCTCGCCCTGAGCCTATTCCCTTTTTCGGTGAGTTGGGTTCAACTAACCCGGTATTTTTACTGCCTGAATCACTTGAAAGTAACGCAGAGCAAATTGCCGAGTCTTTCTTGGCATCACTTATGATGGGAGTTGGTCAATTTTGTACTAGTCCAGGTATGTTAATTGCTGTTAAAGGCCCTGCGCTAAACCGGTTACTTGCCAGTTTAGCTGAAAAAGCCCCTGCATTAGCAGCGGGTACTATGCTCACTGCCGGAATTTGCGACAGTTACAATAAGCATTGTGCTGAGCGTGATGCTATTGGTAGTTTGAAAATAGTTGCTAAGGGTTTAAACGCCAACAGTTCAGCAAACCAAGCTCAAGTTGCTCTGTATAGTATTGACGCTAATGATTACCTAGAGCAATTAGCACTTGAAGAGGAAGTATTTGGCCCTTCTACTTTGGTTATTGGCTGTGACGATCAAGCGCAGCTTATAGACGTAGCAAACAGTATGAAGGGGCATTTAACCGCAGCAATTTTTGCAAGTGAGCAAGATCAACAGTTAGCGGTACAATTACTACCAACATTGCAACAACGCATAGGCCGTGTTTTATTTGACGCTTATGGTACCGGTGTAGAGCTAAGCTCAGCGATGTCTCATGGCGGACCATACCCGAGTAGCTCAGCTGGTCAATCAACCTCCGTTGGCACTAGAGCAATTGAACGTTTCACTCGCCCGCTGTGCTACCAAAACACTCCTGATGCGCTACTGCCTGTTGAGTTGAAAAACGCAAACCCGAACGGCATCATGCGTTTAGTGAACGATCGATGGTCTGATCAAGCTATAGATTAATCCCTAGCTTTCTATAAGTTCTACTTGATAGTGCTCTTGGGCGCTATCAAATTTATTCAATAAAAAATGACTCTATTGCGCCTCGTTTTTGCATGGTTACAAAGACTTGCTTTCCATTTTTCCCGCCAAAGGCAACATTGGTTGGGAAGCGTCCTTTTAAAGCAACCTCTCGTAATAAGTTGCCTTGAGGAGAAATGATTGCAACCACGCCTTTGCCATAGCGCGCAATATATAAATTCCCCTGAGGATCACTTCTCATGCCATCTAAGCCATGGTCAGGGAAATGAATAAGTAATTTTTTATTGCTTATATTTCCTTCACTATTCAATTGATATTGCCACACATTACGTTGTGCGCTTTCATTTACATAGAGTATTTTATTATTAGGACTTACCGCAATACCATTCGTTGTTCCCATACTACTCTCTAATAAAGTAACCGAACGGTCTTTGCCTATTCGCCATAAATTTCCACTCCCTGAAGCCCAATTAGGATCACTGGCAAACAGTATCCCGTTTTCAGTTATTGCTATATCATTGGGCTGATTCATCAAATTGCTGTGTGCATAAACATCAACTTTTGTAGCTAAACCTTTTGCCACTTGCTCACTATTAACCATCAAGATATTGTGGTTAATATAATCTGCAATATACATATTGCCTTGTTTATCAAAACGAATGCCATTCCCAATTGAACTATTGGGCAAACGCATAAACTGCTTTACTTTGTTTCTCCCAGTAACCCGCCCAATGGTCCCTTGCTCTTGATAGTTGACCACATAAAGGCTGCCATCTTTGGCGACTGCTGGCCCTTCGACGCCTTGAGTAAACACATCATCTGTTATCCAGTCTATACTCTGATAAAGTTCAAGTTCTGCTTTGGTAGATGTTATAGAGTCGGCACAGCCAACCAGAATAAACGATGCAATACACAATATTATTTTCAAGGTATGAAACTCTCTTATTTTAAATATACTTAGTACTCTCAAATCGGCCATCTCATCTAACTATTATTCCTTTGGCAAATTTTCATCAGTTGCTGAAATAGCGGAATACCAGCAAGAACAACTTCATTTTGTTTTTCTTGCAATTGATTAAATTCCTTGCTGAGTTGAGCTATGCTTCTCGCAGAAAAAGGCTGTCTCTTCAAACATTGCTCCACCACGCTTAAACTTGCTCGATTAAATTTATTTACATCAACTAATAAGTTAGCTAAATCGACGAACTTAGCTTCATTGACAACCAAGTGGCTAAGTTGCTCTTCATTTTTTTGCCAGCCCTTTAATTTAAGTTTTATCTTTGATAATGCTGATTGATCCCCTTTTTCAAAAGCCTGGATTAGCATATTGAGCTCAAGCAAGGCATTACTTTCAACAGGCAAAAAATCAACAAAACTATCGAGTGGCGCAAGTTGATGATACTTTTCCTGCTGATACTTTATATGGTGTCGCGTATAATAATGGGCCGGTTCAACTAACTCAGACAACCCCAGCAAAGCTTCTATATTTTGTGTTGTATTGGCAGCCCCTAAATACCTTGATAAACCATTAAACATCTGGTTTTTATGCCTTAATCCTATAATATCTTGTGTGTAGTTATCTATGATAATTAAACGCTGGTACATGCTGTCAGCATCGCTTAACGCTTGTTGTGACCAAAGTCGTTCCGCAATAACGAAAAGACGTGGCCATGTGCGTAAATCAATATTATGTTCCGTGACCATTTCGGTCCACAAGGTTGCTTCAGCTCCCAATACATTTCTTGATTGCTCTTTGTCTAATTGAGGCTTCAATGAAATGTTATAAAAATGCTGTTTATTCGATTCTTTGACGTTTAAAGGGTAAAAACTATTACCAATAAAAACTCGATTTTTTATTGAGTCTGCAGTTGCACTGTCGTCAGATGGTGTAGCTAATAAGCTTAATTCAAAACGCAATGGCCCCATCCAGCTGTCGAGAGAAAAAGTCAGTATTTGGTCATTTGGCTGAGTTGTATTCGACACCGGTGTTAATTGAGTCACTTTCTGAAATGAATTATTATTGAGTTTCAAATAGCCACTGATTTTTTCAGTCTCGCTGCCTTTCATTTTAGTTTCAAGGATAAAGCTACCTGTAACATCTGCACCTTTTAATCTCGGTATGACTAATTGCCATGAACGGTAGTGAATATTTTTATCAAAAGTAATACCTGCTGTATGCAAATCTTCAGATAGCACCTCATAAAAAACGTCATTTTTTATTGGATCATTTCGGTAATGAAAATCACTATATTGAGGTTGATCAATATAAAAGCCGGTAGACAATACCCCTTGAAAGCCTAAGTTGGTGAAGGTATTCATGGACTCTAGGCCGCGCCATGACTGTATGACAATATCTTTTGGCAGATCTGCATGATAGATTTCATCCCATCCCATCATTTTTCTCTGGTGCTTTGCTAATACCTTTTGCACTTTACTATTAAAGAAATGATGAACATCATGACTATCACCTAGCCTTTCTTTAGTCATTAGCTCTTGTATTTTATGATTTTTATTCCATTGTTCTGAGTCTACTTCATCACCACCAATATGTAAGTAAGCGTCTGGAAACAGCGTCGTCAACTCTGCAACAATCTCATCTACAAATTGAAACACCTCTACATTACTGACATCAAGCAATGGCTTAAAAACGCCCCAATGTCGCTCCATTTGGTATTGCTTTTGTTCTGCCATCAACTCTGAGTAAGCGACTGCAATGGCGGAAGCATGGCCTGGTATATCAAATTCAGGCATTACGCGAATACCTCGTAAACTGGCATATTGTACTAATTCTTTAATATCACTTTGTGAATAAAACAAATTATCTGAAGCGAGTTGGTGCAATTTAGGGTAACGCTTAGACTCAAATCGCCAGCCTTGATCGTCAGTTAGATGCCAATGGAACACATTCAATTTTGCCGCAGCCATGCCATCAATTTGTCGTTTAATCGCAGCCAGAGGAATAAAGTGGCGCACACTATCAATCAACAAACCGCGCCATTTATATCTTGGTTTGTCTTCAATGACTAACTTGGGCACTAACCCCATATCTTTATGCGTTACGGTGGTTATGACTTGGACAAGGGTCGTTAAAGCATGAAGTGCACCAAAGTCACTATTCGCTTTAATGATAATATGCGCTGGCTGATTTATAACTTCACCTGTACTGTGACTAGGCCTCCCTTTACTTGAAATAGATAATTGATAACTTTCATCATCACCAAGTTGAGGAAAGTTATACCTTTCACCCAACTCTTTTGGGGTGTCTACTACAACTTCGATTTCGGCATTATTTCTGTCATTCACCAAGCTTAATTGGGTAAAGCTACCTTGTTTACTTTTTCCCAATTGCAAGTTAAGAAGAGTAAGCACGTGATTTTTCCGTGTTTCACTCATACCTTGAATAAATATCTTTGCCGCTTTGTGTAATTGCACATGCCCTTTAAACAAGGTCAGTTTTTGAGGACAAGGCATTAAATTTAAGCAAATTTGGTTTAGTTGCTGACCATTCGCTTTTATCGACAGCAGCGGCAAAGCAAATAAGAAAAAAATCATACGAATCATTTAATTACTTCTCTTTCATGTGATGCCTGTTCTATTGTTTCGCTTTCCCTTAGAGCAACTTGAGCACTTTTGTGCTGAGTTAAAAGGCTAACAACAATACCAGCGAATAATGCACAGCCAAGCGCCGGAAGAATTGAATTACCTAAGTAGGTATACCAAGGCTTATGATATGTCACGATTAATGCGCTCATCATGCCTGCAAATAAACTAGCAATCGCACCTTGCCAAGTATATTTTGGCCAAAGTCTCCCCAACAATCCGCAAACACATAAACCAGACATTAATACAGCAATCATATTAGTAATGTAGCTGATAATATCATTGGACAGTAATGCTAAGATGAAGGCGATACCAATAGTAAGCACTAACCCCAAACGAGAGAGTGTTAGCATTTTATCTGCCGGTGGTTTATGCCCTTTAATAAAAGTATAAATATCACTGAGTAGCACACTAACCCCTGCAATAGCGTCTGAACTAGCACTTGATAAGGTTGCTGAAATACCGGCAATAATTATGAAAACACCTAAACCAATTGGCATAACATTAAGTGCAATATGTGGGAAAGCATAGGCTGCATTATCTAGATCGCCATCCATAACATAAGCACTCATACCTATAATGGCTGGAATGAGAGAGAAAGCTAAATACAATAAACCAGAATAAACAAAAGATTTACGAATACTAGCAACGTCTTTACCTGAATAAATTCGTTGCCTGAAAGAAGGAGCAGCCAACACCCCGACTAAAATAGCTAACGCTAAAGATAGTGCAGGTAAGCTGCCTATTTTATCTAAGGCTAGCAAGCTTATATTCTCACTCGGTTGTGCTGCTAGCATTGTCTGCCAGCCGCTATGACCATCAGTAGACAAATAATCAACTGAAAAGTAAGCCATTAGAATGAACCCAATGAATAGGATCAGTGCTTGTATTGAGTCTGTCCAAATAACAGCGGTATAACCACCAATAACCACATAAATGGTAAAACTTAGCGCGATTAATACTTTGGCCCAAGTTATATCTATTCCCGTTAACCAGGATAAATACATGCTGCCACCAATAATATGTGCACCTAACCAACCGATGCTAGCAGCGTAAATGATGAAGGCGATAATCTTCTTTAGGTGACGATTGTCATTTACATAGTAAGCAAGCTCTTCACTCATCGTCATAAATTCAAGTTTTCGCATTGGCGCAAAAACCCAAGCTAATAAAAGAATACCAAGCGCACCACCTAATCCGTATAAAGCGCCAGCCCAACCATTATGATAGGCGAAGGCAACAGCGCCCATTGATGAGCCAGTTCCCACCATCGTAGCTACAGTGGTACCCAAAGAAAGTAGCAAAGGCACATTTCTGCCAGCTAATAAAAAATCATCACCCGATTTCTGCTTTCGTGAAACATACCAGCCAATAAAAATCATTACCAAAATATAAGCAATGAAAGTACTGATAAATATTGGCTCCATCGTTAATCCTTTCTAAATAACATTAATAAATAACAACTAACTAAGCGGCTTTATAACAGGTAACATCTACTTCAACTTTACAATCCACCACTAAATCCGCAACCATACAAATTCGTGCGGGTGGATGTTCACCGAAGAAGTCTTTAAATACTTTATTGAATGATTGAAAATATCGAGAGTCTGTTAACACCACGGTGACATGAGTTACGTGCTCTACGCCATAATTGGCTTCGGACATGATGTCAATACAGTTTTCAAAAGCAATGCGCGATTGTTCAATAATTCCCCCCTCAACTACTTCACCTTCACGCATAGGTGTTTGCCCAGATACTCGTAACCAGCCTCCCGCTTCTACAGCACGAGAAAAAGGTAAATGTTGGCCACCTGTACCTGTACCACCATCAACACCATAGCGTTTAATTGTCATTTCTATTCCTTATTTACTGTTACATTTTTTTGAGTTAACTAGCACAATTACAAGCTTATTCATTAATATTGCTCGTGTGCCAAAAATCGTCCTGAGCCAGCGCCAGAAGAGACTTGATGCTTTTGAACATCAATACCGCACTCATAACTTAACTGGCCATTCACCCACACTTTCTCTATACCTGTTGAGATAGCACATGGCTCTGCAAAGCTGGCAAGGTCTTGCACGGTATTGGCATCGAAAAGCACTAAGTCGGCATAATAACCTTCTCTGATATAACCACGATGTTTGAGTTTAAATTCTGTTGCGCTAAGCCCTGACATTTTATGAATGGCTGCAGCCAAAGCGAAAAGTTGCTTATCTCGGCTATAGTGCCCTAATACCCTAGGAAAGGTTCCCCATAGCCTCGGATGAGGATGTGGATCACAGGGTAAACCATCGGAGCCAATCATGGTTTTGTCAAAACTAAGAAATTGCTCAACATCTTTCTCTGACATACCGTGGTAAACGGCTCCAGCAGGTTGTAATCGCTTTGCCGCTTCCATGAGTGAAATTTGCCATTGTTGAGCAATGGCCTCCAAATTTTGCTGCGCTTTTTCAGGATGAGGCTCCGACCAGGTAATGAAAATGTCGAAATCGTCTGTGACTTGCTGTAAATCTAACGTGCTAGAACTGGCATGATAAGGGTAACAGTCACAACTGATTTTTTGCTGCTTTTGGTGTTTCTCAATATGTTCAATTACTTCATCAGCACGGCCCCAATTCGATTTACCGGCACATTTAACATGTGAAATAATCACAGGTACTTGCTCTGCTTTTGTTACCGAAAATGCTTCATCTAAAGCATCAATAATGCCATCAAATTCCGTGCGAATATGTGTACTGTAAATAGCGTCATAAGCTTTTAACTGTTTAACTAATGCTGCTACTTCTTCACTTGGAGCCGCTTGTGCATTTTTATAAGCCAAGCCCGAACTTAATCCCTTTGCTCCTTGCTTTAAAGCAGCACTCAACAAGTTACACATTTGTGCCAATTCTGCTTTGCTCGCTGGCTTATCTAGACTTTTCATTACTTGGGCACGCAAACTGGTGTGGCCAACTAGCGCTGCTACATTCACATTGGGTTTTACTTGCTGAAATTTGTCAATGAAGTCACTTAACTGAGGAAAAACAAACTCTTCTTTTTGACCTAGTAAATTAATGGGATCACTTGGCACATCATTACATTGATAGGGGCTAGCACTAATGCCGCAATTACCTACAATAACGCTAGTCACGCCTTGGCTTATTTTATTAAGCATTTTAGGGTTACGTAATACTTCTAAATCATCATGAGTATGAACATCAATAAAACCAGGAGCTAATACCAAACCATTAGCATCAATAATGCCTGCAGCTTGTGCACTATTAAGTTGACCTATCGCGATAATTTTATCGTCTTTAATGGCAACATCTTGCTCGATAGCTGTACCGCCACTACCGTCGATTACTAATGCATTTATGATGATAGTATCGTATAAATAAGATAAAGAAGTGCTACCTTGTTCAACACAACTAGGCTTTTGTTCAACTGACGTTAACATCAGTTAATCTCCTAACGGCAAACGTTTAGTATCAAAACCAAGGGCACTAGTAGGCTCTTCTCGGTGATGATCTAACTGTACTTTCAGTCGACGTAACTTCTCACGTGATTTCCGTTGATTTTTCATGGCCAACTCACTGGAAAGAATGTCAATAGCCGCTAACATCACATAACGAGAGGCGCTAGGCTTAAAAATATAGTCAGTTTCTTGAGTTTTTATCGGTATATATATATCAGCCAAATCGGCTAATGGTCCCTTAGGGCAGATAGATACAATAATAGCGCCATATTCTTTAGCAATAACGGCTGATTCATAAACATCAGGGCTATACCCACCTAACGATAAACAAAGTACAACGTCGCTCTTATCAACAGTTGCTGCTGTCATTCTCATCATCATAGGATCAGAATGAGCATTACTTGCAATATTCAACCTAAAAAACCGGTTTTGGCATTCCAATGCCATCATACTGCTGCCGCCACCAACACCAAAAATTAAACAGTGCTTGGCTGCACATAGGTGCTGACTGGCTTGTTGCACCACTTCAGAAGTAATAAGACCGGCATTAAGTGACAATATCTCATGAATAGATTGGTAAACATGTGAAATATCTTTCTTATCCACTAGAGCTTCATTATTAAAACGATCACCTATAGCTAATGCTTGTACTAGTTTTACTTTAAAATCTCTTACATTTTTGCAACCTAACGTTTTTGCTAAGCGAGTAATAGTCGCATGACTAACTTCTGCTTTATCAGCTAGATCATTTATAGCAGCGGTAGCTGAATAGTTAAGATCGGCTAAAATAAAGCGCGCTATTTTTTCTTCGGCCGGACTAAAGTGCCCTAACCTTTGTTTTATCTGACTTATAATATCCATTTGATTCTTATGTTAAATATTATGTTAATAAAAAGTGGGATAATGTATTACAGCACTTGATATTACTCTTTAATGAAAATTAACCTGCTAGAATGCGAAAGTTTAAACTTCGCTTCATAGAGGAGTGAATGAGCTTTTTAATATACAAACTAAAAGGCCTTTTAAAAATAGGTAGCTATGGTTTTGCGTACCACAAAGTTCTCATCAACAATACCGATATGCCGCCACTTATCTATAGTTAAGCAGGGGTGAGAACTAGAAAAACATACTAAGTCACCTGGCAATAATGATGAGCTCTTAGGTATTGTTAGCATGCAGTGTTGATCCATTATTTTTGTTACTTGCCACTCATCATTTACTACTGTCGGTCGATCATTCTTAGCTTGATAAATATATTCAGGTCTTGGTAGCCCGGCATCAAAGGCAACATCACGTTTTCCTAAACCCACTATAGCTAAACCCGGCTCTGGTATTGATTGTACATAAGCCCACAACTCTAAACTTGAGATTAAATCACCTGATATATCACAAGCCAATTGGCTGCGTTCGACGACAGCTTGCTGTGCTTGCTGATAAATTCCTGTATCGTGAATTAAATAACAGCCTGGGCGAATAATAGCGGTAGCATTTATTTTTTTGTCAAGGCTCTCAATTAGCTGTTTTGCCACAACGTCATACCAAGCAGAGCCTGCACCAGTAACAATGATATTCTCGCAATGAAAAGCATGATTTTTTGCTAATTGATTAGTGAGCTGACTTACTCTATCAACAAATTTTTCAACCTGACTCTCCACATTATCGCCGTGGATCACACCTTCATAAAAACTAACACCTGAAAGTTGTAAAACCTCGTATTGCTTAATGACATCAACTAAAGCGCTAATATCATCAGTTTCACGCCAACCACATCTGCCACCATCAACACCTATTTCCAACAGTATATTTAAAGGCAACTTACGTTGACTAAAATACCGCCCTAAAGAATGAATGTTTTCAATGGAATCAACAAAACAGTAAAACTCTATACCTTCTTGTGATAATAAATCAGCTATCAACTTAAAATGATAAGTGCCAATGAGTTGATTCGCCAAAATAATACGTTTAATACCACTATGGTATGCATTTAAGACTTGTGGCACCGTTGCTAAGCTTATACCCCAACAGCCATGCTCTAACTGTATTTTGAATAAATCAGGTGACATAGTTGTTTTGCCATGAGGGGCTAGTTTAATGTTTGCAGCTTCGCTAAATTTTTGCATCCAAAGCGCATTATTTTGCAATACTGACTCTTTTATTACGGCTATTGGAAAACTGACTTCTTCTGCAAGAATATTCCAACCTTGTTTATGCAATTGCGTTAAACACCCACTTCCTTTTTCAAAAGCAACCTGCTTATTCGTGTTACTTTCTAACAGAATTTTCTTATCATTCAACATATATCAATTTTCCTAGGCAGTAAACAAATCATGACTTCACTCATTAAATCTATAACCATTTAAAATGGCGTTTTAACTAGGGAGCAAGCTCAACAACACATATATTTCCACCAAAACTTTATCTTGTAAACATTATTTTTTTTAAAGTTTTTCTTGATTTCCACTTAAGTATAATGTTAAAAAGTAACCAGTTCAAGTTGTTTTATATGTTAGTTTGTAACTAAACAGGTACTTTCTAACGTAGATATTTGAATTAAGAGTATTGGTTTACCTAATAAAACTAGTTATCCATTTAACGTAATTTTATTGTTTTTTAGTATTGGTTCTCAAAATGAATTTAGATGACTCATTTAGAATTTACCCTACACATGTTGTTTTGCAATACTGGTTGAATGTTGAACTGTTTTCTAGGTAAGCCATTGCTCTGCATTATTGAATTGCTTGTTAACAACAGAGCCTGAGGGCGTTAGTAAGTTCGGTTAAATAATGACTATAATTACAAAAATTAAGGGTATAAACATGTCTATAAAATTTAGAAAGAAACGTCTTGCAATAGCAGTTTCCACTGCTATTACCTGTTCGCTGCCATCACTAGCTTTTGCCGCTGAAGAAGTTGAACAGAATGAAGTGAAAGAACAAGAAATTGAAGTAATTGAAGTACGTGGCATGCGCAACAGTATTGAAAGCGCGCAGTTTATGAAGCGACATGCCGACACGGTAGTAGATGTGATTACCGCGTCAGATATAGGAGCATTACCAGATGTATCGGTCACTGAAGCACTTCAGCGTTTACCTGGTGTAACTATTGAGCGTTTCGCTTCTCCAAGTGATCCAAAACATTTTGCCGATGAAGGTACTGGGGTATTAGTGCGCGGATTAGACCGTGTGCGCAGTGAAATTAACGGTCGCGACTCATTCAGCGCAAACCCAAATGGAGGATTAAGTTATGAAGACTTCCCTGCTGAATTATTAGGCGCAGTTGAAGTTTTTAAAAACCAAACCGCTGATAGAATTTCTGGTGGAATTGCTGGCACAGTAAACTTAGTTACTCGAAAGCCTTTCGATTCTGACAAACAGTTGATTGGCATAAGTGCACAAGCAAATTATGGTGACTATCGCGAAGAAACTTCGCCATCATTTAGCGCGCTTTTTTCTGACAATTGGGATACTAGTGCCGGTAAGTTTGGCTTATTAGTTGC
Organism: uncultured Colwellia sp.; assembly: GCA_913062815.1. GTDB lineage: Bacteria > Pseudomonadota > Gammaproteobacteria > Enterobacterales > Alteromonadaceae > Colwellia. The sequence continues at coordinate 50,191 of CAJXWZ010000031.1, forward strand.
GGCTTCACATTCTGAGTTTAAAACGCGTGGGGATGGTTTTGGTTTAGGTAACTTTCATAGCCGTGGTCCTGCTGATACATTCTCTTACGATGCATGGGGTACACCAAGTCCAGGTGTTCTTGCTGGGCAATATTCTAATCCTTGTATTCCTGGTGCGGCCGATTGGCGCGCTTGTGGTGCTGATCAATCAGATACCGTTCAGTATACTGCTGAAGATGCTGCCGCTTATACCGCCCCTTTTGAAGCACAAGAGCTTGAAGGACAGCCAGATGGTGTCACTTGGTATGCACCGGCGAGTTACACTATGACGAGCGCAGAAAATGATCGAAAACGCCAAGGCTTAACCACTAGCTTACAATGGCAGAGTAATGATGAAAGAATAACCGCTACTTTAGAACATATCAGCTCTGAAGCGTCGTTAGAATATCGCGAACATGTTATTGCTTCAGGTGATCGTGGCTTTTTAACTTATGCACCTAATGGTACTCAATGGTTCGATGGACTTGATGAAAATGATAATAGTCACCCTTTAACAGTTGATAGCAACGGTTATCTTACTTCAGGTGTAGGTCGTGTGAACAATCCGAACCTGCCACTTCAGTTCCGTTCACGTTATAATTTCAACGAAAGTACGGTAGACGATACTTCATTAAATATAGTATTTAGACCGACGGATTTATTAACGATTGCAGTAGATTATCAACGTATTGATTCTGAGCAAATTGTCCATAATAACTCACTTACGTCGCGTATTAATGGTAATCAAACCAGTGAAAATGCACCTTTTTTTATGGACTTAAGAGGTGACACCCCAACAATTGAGTATTTAAACTCAAATACCTCTACTCCTCCCGATGTTGAAGTTGATACTAACCCATTATTAAGACTTGCCAGTGGTATGCAACAAGAAGAGCATAATGAAGCAAGCTCAGATAGTTTTAAATTAGATGTTGAATATAAGCTTGATGGCGCTTTCACTGCTATAAAAACTGGTTTGTACTATTCTGAGAAAGAGTTAACAGTGCGTGATACAGATTATGAAGGTTGGCAAGCCTTAGGTACGCCTTGGAATGCGCAAGCTTCCTATAACGCCTCACCCCAAGTTATGCCTGACTTGTATGATCGCATCAGTTTTGCTGACCATTACAATGGCAATACTTTAATAGGTGCTAACAATAGCTTTTTATTCCCGCGTATGGGCTTAGCTGAGAATTACGAGCAAACGCTTCGAGATGGCTGCGGTACTTGGAGTGCAGAAGGAAATGCCATGGATGGAACTGGCGGTTGTGCCTTATCATATGCTGATGCCTCTGGTCGTGTTTTCAGTCACTTTGCCCCGCGCCATATTAGCTCAAGTAAAACAGAGCGTACTGAATTTTATGTTCGTGGTGATTTTGACATAGATCTTGAACAGTACGATATGGTGCTAAAAGGTAATATTGGTTTACGCTATGTTGATTATCAGTTGCAATCAACCGGTGCAATTAATACACCTGCAACGTCAAGACGCGGTACCGACCCAGAGTCATCTCTTCACCAAGTGATGTTGAATGATTACCCAAGCATTTACGCATTAGCGTCAGGTGAAAGCTTCTCTAGCACAATAGACGGTACAGATTATACGACCGTCCTGCCTAGCTTAAACCTAACTTTAGGCGTAACTGATGATTTCATCGTGAGATTTGGCGCTTCTAAAGGTCTTTATTATCCAAGCCTTGTTGATTCTGCCAATAAGATGAACATTAGTTTGGACTACGATGAAGTTTTCTTAAATCCTGCAGAAAGTAAAGATGAAACTACCAACCCTACCGTTGCTTTACAAAATATTGAAATTAGTGCCAACGCACGTAACGCTTTCTTAGAGCCAGAAGAGTCGATTAATTTGGATCTAACCACAGAGTGGTATTTTGCAGATGCAGGTTCAGTAACGGTTGGATTATTCCACAAAAAGCTATCGAATATTATCCGAAACAAACAATTCACCACATCTGTTGAAGTCGACGGTAATACCTTTCCCGTATCAGCCTATGGCCCGGCTAATACAGGTTCTGGTACCATTCGTGGTATCGAATTAGCTTACAGTCAATTTTACGATATGTTGCCGGGTTTATGGAGTGGTTTGGGTCTACAAATTAACTACACCTATATTGATCAAAACGGTCTGGAAGATCCAAATACTTCGCCAACAGAGGGACTCAACTTCAATGGCGCAGGCGTACCTATAACAGATAATCGAAACTCTTTCCGTCAGTTTACTGGTTTACCTTTACAAGGTTACTCTGATCAGAATTTCAATATCGTCGGTATGTATGAAAAAAATGATGTTTCATTCAGGTTAGCCTATACCTGGCGATCGGAGTACTTATTAACCTTGCGTGAATCTGAAGAGTTCGTTCCAGTCTACTCAAAAGATCAAGGCATGATGGATGCGAGCTTGTTTTACAACATTAATGAAAACTTTAAAATTGGTTTGCAAGTCAATAATGTACTTGGTACGGACACGCAAACTCAGTACCAACAAGATCAGCAAGCAAGATTAACCGACGCGTTTAATTTCACTTCAGACCGTCGTTATTCATTAAACATTAGTGCGGTATTCTAATGAAAAGTGACGAGTAAAAGTGCAATATAAACTACGCAGTGACAACCCTGCGTAGTTTACTTACGCTTTACAAAGAGAGTTATTTTCAAACTATCAAATTGTAATACTTAATCTATAACGGCTGTACTATGCAAAATACTTTAAAATCAATCTGTATTGTCGGTGGAGGAACGGCTGGTTGGATGGCCGCAACATTACTTTCGACGTCTTTAAGAGGTAGTAATATAAAAATTACTGTTGTTGAATCACCTGATATAGAAACTATTGGTGTAGGTGAATCTACCGTACCGTCAATAATGGATTTTATACATGCGTGTCAGATTGATCTCAAAGAATTTATACAGGCTACCTCTGCTAGTTTCAAATTAGGTATTCGATTTGATGATTGGCTAAAACCTGAGGCAAGCTATTTCCACCCTTTTGGAAAAGTTGGCAAAGATATCAATGGCTTTGATTTTTATCAGGCCTGGTTAAAATCTATTGCGGATGGTAATAACACCCGTTGGCTTGACCATTCTCCAAGTGCCATTATGGCCGAGCATGAACGCTTTATGTTACGCCCCCATCAATCCCAAAACTGGGTATTATCAAGCTATGCTCATGCCCTTCATTTAGATGCAGTACAAGTTGCTCGGTATTTACGAACGCTTTGCCAAAAAAGAGGTGTTGTAAGAGTAGAAGCAACAGTGAAAAAAGTTAACCTTGATAGTAAAGACTTTATAAATAGTCTCGATTTGGATGACGATACACAGGTTAGCAGTGATTTTTTTATCGACTGTACTGGATTTAAAGGACTATTAATAGACAACGCGTTAAAGGTAGAATTTGAAAGTTGGTCTCATTATTTACCTTGTAATCGCGCTGCTACGGTACAAACTGCACAAGTAAACAAGCCTGTTCCGTATACCATTGCAAAGTCTCTAGCGGCCGGTTGGTCATGGAAAATCCCCTTGCAACACCGTACCGGTAATGGCTATGTTTTTTCTAGTCAATTTTGCAGTGATGACCAAGCCCTAGCTACATTGGTCAGTAATGTTGATGGCAAGATATTGAATGAACCACGAATTATCCCCTTTGTAACCGGAAAACGTAAAAAGGTTTGGCACAATAACTGTTTAGCGTTAGGGCTTGCCGGTGGATTTTTAGAGCCTTTAGAGTCTACCGCCATTCACTTGGTGTATAAAACTTTAGTTCACTTCATCAAGCACTTCCCCGATGGTGATTTTGATACTGGCAATGAACAAGCCTTTAATGCAAAGATTGATACTGATTATCTAGAAATTCGTGATTTTATTATTCTGCACTATTGCACTTCGGGTCGAGATGATACTGACTTTTGGCAGTGGTGCAAGAATATGCCTATACCTGAATCATTGCATGAAAAAATACGGCAATTTCGAAAAAGAGGTCAATTAGAACATACGCCGGGTCAGTTTTTTACCTCTGACAGTTGGTGTTCTATTTTCGAAGGCATGAATATCCGCCCTCAAAAATATCATCCTTTAATCAATGGCTTTCATAGTCAAGATCTAGCGAATACCTTAAGTGAAAATATTAAAAACATTCGCACTACTGTGCTACAAATGCCAAATCACTTTGATTATATACAGTCACATTGCAAAGCACGATGATTAACTAAGTAATGGTTTCGAGCACGTTCATACATTAAGGTATATACACAAATTCATGGCCAAATATAAAACTATTCCAGAATATTCAGCATTAACTACTCAACAATTTTTTGGACAAATAGTGCCAAATCAACAACCCGTTGTAATTCGTGGGTTTGCTAAAAGCTGGCCATTGGTCTCGTCTGCTCAAAAAACACCCCATGAATTTATTGCCTATTTAAATAAATTTTATACTGGCAAGAAAACGACAATGGTAGTAGCCCCTCCTGCTGCAAACAAACGCTTCTATTACAATGATGAAATGACCGATATCAACTTTTTGAGTGGTGAAGAACGAGTCGACTTATTTTTGAATCGCTTAATCGAGTTGATTAATAGAGATGTATACCCTGCCATTGCCATGCAAAGCACACTCACTAGCGAAATATTACCAGGCTTAGTTGGCGACAATTGTTCCGATTTTTTTACTGACGTTGAGCCGCGCTTATGGATTGGAAATGAAGGTATTGTCAATACACATTACGATGGCTCTGATAATTTTGCCTGTGTTGTAGCTGGCCGTAGACGCTTTGTACTTTTTCCACCTGAGCAAACCTGTAATTTATACCCTGGCCCTCTCAACTTTACGCCAGCAGGTGCACCTACGAGTTTAGTCGACCTTAACAAGCCTGATTTTGAAAGCTTTCCATTATTTAAACAAGCACTGACCGAAGCCTATAGTGTTGAGTTAGGGCCAGGTGACGCCATTTTTATACCTATGCTTTGGTGGCACCATGTTGAGTCTTTAGAGAAAGTGAATGCCTTGATGAATTATTGGTGGAATGGCAGTTTTGCACCGAACTCAGTGTCGCCTAGCGCAATTGATAGCTTGAACTTAGCGTTACTGGCTATGCGAGATTTACCTCAAAAACAACGCGATGCTTGGCGTAATATGTTTGATCATTACCTATTTAAGCAAGGCGTTGATCCTACCGCGTATATTCCAAAGCATCAGCATCACATATTAGGTGAGCTATCGCCTGATTATGTTGAAGCCGTTAAAGATCACTTTGCTACTAAATTACAAAAGTAAATAAAATTTCAAAATGAAACGTTTGAATTATCACTAATGAGCAAATAACCATGTTAAATAATGACAACAAACCCAAAAAAATAGTCATAGTTGGTGGCGGAACCGCTGGCTGGATGGCTGCAAATTTATTGGCATGTAAGTGGAAAGACACTGAAGTTTGCTTAGTTGAGTCCAAAGAGATAGGCACTATAGGTGTTGGCGAAGGCAGCACTCCACACTTAAAATTATTTTTTGATGCTATCGGCGTCGCTGATTCACAATGGATGCCGCGCTGTAATGCTACCTACAAAAATGGCATCACCTTCGATAATTGGTCCGCTATTGAAGGGTTTGAATCATATTTTCATCCATTCGCTGCACAAACTGATGATGTATTCACTGTGCCGCTATTTTTTAAAAATATTCAAGCGCGAATGCAGGGTTATAGTGTTAACGCCCATCCAGATACATACTTTTTAGAATCCTATTTATCAAAAAATAATTTAGGTCCCTTGCCTGATGAATCTTTTCCTTTTGGCATAGCGTACGGGTATCACTTCGATTCTGCTCTGCTAGGGCAGTTTTTAGCAGAACATGCGCAAAGCCATGGAGTAAAAAGAGTATATGGCACAGTAAGCGATATTTTAGTGAAAGAAGATGGCAACATAGGCACGGTTATACTCAGTGATGACACCCAGTTAACGGCCGACTTCTTCATTGACTGCTCAGGGTTTAACGCTTTACTTATGCAAAAAACGTTGAAAGTCAGCTATAAGAGTTTTAAAGATAATTTAATTAACGATGCTGCCGTCGTAATACCTAGCGAGATTTCAGCAGCTCTGCCTGTACATACTACAGCTACGGCTCTCTCCAACGGCTGGGCGTGGCAGATCCCTTTAAGAAATCGTTTTGGGAATGGTTACGTTTATAGCACCAATTATATTAATGCGGATAGGGCTGAAACTGAGCTTAGACAACATTTGGGTTTGTTGGAAAGTGATACTCAAGCAAACCATTTAGCGATGAAAGTGGGACGTGTTGAAAAACACTGGCACAAAAACTGTATTGCCGTAGGGCTTTCTCAAGGGTTCATTGAACCTTTAGAAGCGACGGCGCTTGCGCTCTCGTTTAATACCATAGAGCAATTTATGAATTATTTTCAAGAAGGTAACTGTACCAATAAGTTTGAAGATGAATTCAACAAAGATATTAACGGCAGGTTTGATGGCATCAGAGACTATATTGTCTGTCACTACAAAGCTAACCAACGCACCGATAGTGACTATTGGCGAGATTGTGCAGCAAACAATAATACCTCTGAAAACTTAAGCCGGATTTTATATCTATGGAACAACAGTAGGGATTTCGCCGGTGATATGTATAAATATAATTTAATGGGCAGTTATCAACCAAAATCATGGGCGTGTTTGCTTGCAGGCTATGGCATATTTCCACAACACAATAAGAATAAATCGACTGTATATCCTAGTTATCAACAAGAAATAGAAGGCTTAAATGATTTTATAAGGCGCTGCGGATTAAACTTTAAAAACCACAGTGAACTTTTGATGTAGTTAGCTCAGCTGCCATAATGTAATAATTAAAGACAAGCAAAACATGCCAATTAATATAGCGCTAAAAATGCCACAAAAAACGTTGCTTGTCTTTATTTTTCGCTCCTAACTTCTGATAAAAATTGATGGCAGGAACATTGCTGCTTGGTGTTTGCCATTGCATAGTGTTTATTTTGTTTTCTTGTGAGAAACATCTAAGCTTTTGCATCAATTTCAAGCCAATGCCCTGTCCTCGGTTTTGCTCATTAAGATATAAACAGTCTAGATACAAATACCAGTCCATATCCCAAGTTGAAAACTGTTTAATTACTGAGGTATAACCAACCAGAGTACTTTTAAGTTCTACAACAAAGATGGTTAAAGGCAGAGTTGCTAAACT
>CAJXWZ010000032.1 GCA_913062815.1 uncultured Colwellia sp.
AATCACCAACATTACTGACGTTACACCTATTCCTCATAATGGTTGTCGTCCTCCTAAGAAACGTCGCGTTTAATCGCTTTTTTTAGGATAGTTGGAGAAAGAAAATGGCTAGATATTTAGGTCCTAAGTTAAAGCTTAGTCGCCGTGAAGGAACAGATTTATTCCTTAAAAGCGGTGTTAGAGCAATTGACACTAAATGTAAAATCGAAACAATACCAGGTCAACACGGCGCCCGTCGCGGTCGTTTGTCAGACTACGGTGTTCAACTTCGTGAAAAACAAAAAGTTCGTCGTATTTATGGCGTACTTGAAAAACAATTCAGTAATTACTACAAAGAAGCGGCACGTCAAAAAGGTAATACAGGTGAAAACTTGTTACAACTTTTAGAAACGCGTTTAGATAACGTAGTTTACCGTATGGGTTATGCCAGCACTCGTGCTGAAGCCCGTCAATTAGTTAGCCATAAGGCTATCGTGGTAAACGGCGGTGTAGTAAATATTCCATCTTTCACTGTTAAAGCTGAAGATGTGGTTTCTGTTCGTGAGAAATCTAAAACTCAAGCACGTATTATCGCTGCTTTAGATTTAGCTGATCAGCGTGAAAAGCCACTTTGGGTTGAAGTTGATAATAAGAAACTAGAAGGTACATTCAAACGTGTTCCTGATAGAGCTGACTTATCTGCTGAAATTAATGAACAGTTGATTGTTGAACTTTACTCGAAATAGTAAAGTTGCACTTTAAGAGAGGACATATATGCAGGGTTCTGTAACCGAATTCCTTAGACCACGAATGGTTGGTATTGAAAACGTTAGCGCTCGTCGCGCTAAGGTAACTTTAGAGCCATTAGAACGTGGTTTTGGTCACACTTTAGGTAATGCGTTACGCCGCATTCTTTTATCTTCAATGCCAGGTTGTGCTGTAACTGAAGTTGAGATTGATGGTGTATTACATGAGTACAGTAGTAAAGAAGGTGTTCAAGAAGACATCATCGAAATATTGTTAAACCTTAAAGGGCTTGCTGTTTTATTAGAAGGCAAAGATGAAGCCGTTCTGACTTTAACTAAGTCTGGTGAAGGCCCTGTAACGGCAGCTGATATACAACATGATGGTGATGTAACTATTGCAAATCCGGAACATGTAATCTGCACCTTAACAGGTGAAGGTACTATCAGCATGCGCATTAAAATTGAAATGGGTCGTGGCTACGTACCTGCTTCTGCGCGCCGTGATGCCGAGGAAGAAGATCGTGCTATTGGTCGTTTGTTAGTTGATGCTTCATTCAGCCCAGTAGTAAGAATTGCTTATGATGTTGACTCTGCACGTGTTGAACAACGTACAGATTTAGACAAATTAGTTTTAGATATGGAAACCAATGGTACATTGGATCCAGAGGAAGCTATCCGTCGCGCTTCAACTATTTTAGCTGAACAGCTAGATGCGTTTGTTGAGTTACGTGATATTAAAGAAGTTGAGCAAGTTGAAGAAAAACCATTGTTCGACCCAATCTTACTTCGTCCTGTTGATGATCTAGAACTAACTGTTCGTTCAGCTAACTGTTTAAAAGCAGAAGCAATTCAATACATTGGTGATTTAGTACAACGTGCTGAAGTTGAGCTTCTTAAAACGCCTAATTTAGGTAAGAAGTCTCTAACTGAAATCAAAGACGTGTTAGCGTCGCGTGGTTTGTCTCTAGGTATGCGCCTAGAAAACTGGCCACCTGAAAGCATTGTTGACAACGACTAGTTCGATCATCGTTTTTTTATTAATAGTTTGAGAGAAGGATTAACTTATGCGTCATCGTCACAGCGGTCGCCAGTTAAACCGTAATAGCAGTCATCGTAAAGCGATGTTCCGCAATATGGCAAGCTCTTTAGTTAAGCACGGCGTTATCAAAACGACTGTAGCTAAAGCTAAAGAACTACGTATGGTAGTAGAGCCATTGATTACATTGGCTAAGACCGACAGTGTTGCAAATCGCCGTTTAGCGTTTGCTCGTACACAAGATAAAGAAGTAGTAGGTATTTTATTCAACGAACTTGGTGCTCGTTACCAAGAACGTCCAGGTGGTTATACTCGCATTTTAAAATGTGGTTTCCGTACTGGTGATAAAGCTCCTATGGCTTACATTGAATTAGTAGACCGCCCAGTAGTAGAAGATGCTCCTGAAGTAGTTGAAGAATCAGCTGAAGCATAAACGAAAGTTTAAGCTTCAGTTAAAAAACCGAGCTTAGGCTCGGTTTTTTATTGCCTAAAATCCGATTGCTTGACGTTGTGGGGAATTCCCCGTATAAAATAGCTATATTTATCCATCTTTATCAGAGCTAAGTTTAATGTCTTCACGAAATCCTATTATTGCTATAACTGGCTCATCTGGTGCAGGTACTTCAACGACGACAGCAGCCTTTGAACATATGTTCCGAACATTAGGAATAGCATCAGTTAATGTTGAAGGAGACAGCTTTCACCGCTTTTCAAGACAAGAAATGGACCTTGAAAAGCGCAAAGCAAAAGAAAGTCATACCAATATCAGTTATTTTGGTGATTTGGCGAATGATTTTGGCGCCCTTGAGAAACTTTTTCGTGATTATGGTGAAACAGGAAAAGGCATGATGCGCCGCTATCTTCACACTTTCGATGAAGCGGTTCCTTATAATCAAATGCCAGGTACATTCACACCTTGGGAAGAACTAGGTGAAGGGACAGATCTTTTATATTATGAGGGTTTACATGGCGGCGTAGTAACTGAAGAAAATGATGTTGCTAAGCATGTAGACCTGCTCATTGGTATGGTTCCTATTGTAAACTTAGAATGGATACAAAAAATAATACGCGATACCAATAAACGAGGGCATAGTCGCGAGGCTGTGACTGCAAGTATCGTAAGGAGTATGGAAGATTACATCTCTTTTATTACGCCACAGTTTTCGCGGACACATATCAATTTCCAACGTGTGCCCACGGTCGATACATCAAACCCATTTAGTGCTAAAGCTATCCCAAGTTTAGATGAGAGCTTTGTGGTGATTCGTTTTCGTGAAGTTAAAAATGTAGATTTTCAGTATTACTTACGCATGATTGATGGTTCATTCATGTCTAGAGTAAACACCATGGTTGTTCCTGGCGGTAAAATGGGTCTAGCAATGGAACTTATATTAACGCCTTTAATTAGAGATTTAATTGAGCGTAAAACACAGGCAAACAAACAACTAGATTGGATGAGTGATTTATAATTAAAGGTTTTGAAGAGAAAGTTAGGGGTTTAACTCAATTATCATTTAGCTGTTGTATCACTTGGCTTATTTGAGTTTTTATAGCCTTTTGTTTATGTGTTGGTAAACTAATTTTTTCAAGATTGAACAAATAATTTTCCATCAGAATTTCTTTTTTAGATAATTTAGCATGAAAAATATTCTGCAAAACCAGTTTATCTTCTTTGAGTGAATACGCTGATAGTAGCTCCGTTGATAAATATTCACTGATGTCATAATGTTTCCCGTCACTAAATAGCATCTCTCCGTTACTAGCTCGAGTCATACCACGTATACGGTAATCTATATCAATGACATCAGCATTGAATTCTTCTATTACATAATTAATTACTTTCAGTGGAGAAATAACCCCGCAGGTAGATAGTTCGATGTCAGCTCGGAAAATAGCAATACCATCTTGAGGCGCCTCATCTGGGTATGTATGAATACAAAGGTGGCTCTTATCTAAATGGGCAACAAGCGATTCATTTCTTATGTTAGTTTCGCTGGTTGCCTGTGAGTGAGTTAACGGTACGGGTACGGCTTCTTCAGAAATCATTAAAGTGACACTAGCACCTTGGGGTTGATAATCCTGACAAGCCACATTGAGTACATTGCCGCCAATAGCATGACAAATTCTAGTAAGTAGAGTATTAAGTTTATCTGCGCAATAGTATTGCTCTATATGAGCACGGTAGAGTTTTGAACAAGTGTGATCCTTAAGATAATTTAACTTATACAAAGAAAAGCTCAAACTCTTGGTTAAATTATTAAAACCGTATAACGATAATTTACTCATGAAAAGTGTTATTTATCCAGAACAGAAAAGTCGTGGGTAATTTCGACATTGTCATGAAGCATTAAAGCTACAGAGCAATATTTGTCAGCCGATAAAGCCACAGCACGTTCAACGTGTTTTTCTTTAATACCATTACCACTCACAATAAAATGCAAATGAATTGCTGAAAACAGTTTTGGTACACTATCAACACGTGTGCCACTAATTTCAACAGTACAGCCGCTAATATCTTGTCTCGATTTTTGCAATATACTCACCACATCAACAGATGAGCAACCACCAAGGGAAATAAGAACCCCCTCTAATGGACTAGGTGCTAAATTACCAGCATCGGCATCTAACACTAACGTGTGTCCACTTTCAGAAGTACCTAGGAATAATTCTTCTCCTAACCATTTTACTTTTGCTTTCATTATTTAGCTCTTAAAAAAGTATAGGAGAATATTCTAGCGAAATTGAACGTGGAGCACTAGAAAATAAGCTAGGAAATAATTAATTGTTGTAACCAGTCAGCAGTACTAAGACAAATCAGATAATTTCTTATGTATTTCACTATCAAATAAATTTTTAATAAGGGTAGCAAACTCTGTAATAAAAGTTTTTTGCTCTTCTGTTACGGGGTTATTAATGACACCGGATAAAATTTCTTCAAGATCATAAACAATAGCATCAACTTCACGAATAATGGCATTTCTCTGATTAAAGGTTAATGCCTCATTTTGACTACAAACAGAAATGATTTGATTGCTTAATTCGACTTCTATGACAGCCATAACGGTGTCCGTTTGATTGACGTCAGTGTGAGTATTTTCAAAAATATTTAAATACTCTGTCAAATACTCAATGATTTGAATATAACCTTCAGTGTCTGTAACCATAATGAAAAGGTGATCAATCTGTTAAAAGATAATTAGATTATAGCAGTAACTGCACAATATTTTGACGAGAAAGATCAATTATATATTGATCAAATTCGGCCTGAATAAGTTAACTATGTCACATAACATTCAGTTATATCGGCGAGGTACATAATAGTTGACGTAATGTAAAAACAAAAAATTTAGAAAATATTTACAATGATTTTACAAATGTGGTAAAACAGTAACTAATGGATAACTTTTAAAGCATCCATGTTAATAATAATACCGAATAAATGCCTTCTTATAGGTGTCCCAAAATAACAATAATATCCACAGATATGTGGATAGTGGAGTAACTCCGTGAAAAATAAAGTAACAGTCGCTGTTTCAGCAGCACTCATGTCAATCGCGACGTTGCAAGCAGCAGTAGGGATGGAACCAACAGGATTTACTGTTGATTCATTGAAAGCTGTGCAAGCAACGTCAATAAATAAACACAACTCATATAGTAGTAAAAGAAGTAATAAAATTCGCTTAGAGAAAGGTTTAGCCAATGAGCAATATACGTACATTGTTCGTTTAAAGGATCAGCCTGTCGCCACTTACAGTGGTAATGTTGAAGGTTTTACGGCAACGAACCCGCAAATAGCTAAAAAAGCACTTTTCAATCAGTTAGCAAGCAGTACGAAATCTTCACAACAAATTCGTAAAGAATTACGCTTAGACTTAAACTCACCAGAAGTTAAAGCCTACAGTAATTATTTGGAAAGCAAGCAGCAAGTGTTTTTGAGTAAAGCACAAGCTAAGCTGGGCAGCAATTTAGATGTTATCTACAAATATAAAAATGCTTTCAATGGAGTAGCTGTTAGCTTAACTCAAGCAGAAGCAGCTAAGTTAGCCAACCTGTCTGATGTCGCTTATGTTGAGCGTGAACGTATCGAACAAATGGATACGGATACCGGTCCAATTCACATTGGTGCAACTGAAGTATGGAGTGGTGAAGGCCAAGCTGCCGTAAATATGGGCGAAGGCGTAATTATTGGTGTAATTGATAGTGGTGTGAACACGGATCATGCATCGTTTGCTGATATTGGTGGTGATGGCTATGACCATACAAACCCATGGGGCGAAGGCGTCTATGTTGGTGATTGTGCGGCCGATTTTGAAGAGCTATGTAATGATAAATTAATTGGTGTTCGCAGTTATGCGTCGGTTACTGATAATTATCAAGATGCTGCAGTTTTTGGTGATACACCACCGCCAGCCAATGGTGAAGATTACGGCGGACATGGTTCACACACTGCCAGTACTTCAGGTGGTAATATTCTTAGAAACGTCCCTCTTTTAGACGCTGAAATTGGCGAATTAGAAGGTGACGGCATAAATACAACTGGATTTGAATTCGCACAAATTTCTGGTGTTGCCCCTCACGCTAACATTGTTTCATATCAAATTTGTAATCCAGGTGATCAAGGTGATACCTACAGTGGTTGCCCTGGTGCTGCGATCCTTGCAGCATTAGAAGATGCCGTTTCTGATGGTGTCGATGTTATCAATTACTCTATCAGTGGTGGTGGAGATCCATGGGCTAGTTCAACTGAACAAGGCTTTTTAGCCGCTCAGGAAGCGGGTATTTTCTCATCTGTTTCTGCAGGAAACTCAGGACCTGAAGCTAACACTACTTCTAAGAATGCTCCTTGGTATACTGTTGTAGGCGCTTCTACTCATGGTCGTGAAGTAGCATTTGAAAAAGAAATAGGTGCTTTTACTGGCGGTGATACCGAATTAGCTGCTATCAGCGGTAACAGTGCTTCAGGTGCTATTACAGCAAGCATTGTTTGGGCTGGTGATTATGCTAACCCTAATGACCCAGATGGCGATCCTGCACAATGTCTAGAAGCTTTCCCAGAAGGAACTTTCAGTGGCGAAATCGTCGTTTGTGATCGTGGTGCAATTGCCCGTGTACAAAAAGCGATTAACGTAGCTGACGGTGGTGCTGGTGGTTACGTTCTTGGAAATATAGATGGTGGCTCAAACAGCGTAGCCAATGATGTTTACGTTGTGCCTGGTATTCATATCAATGCTGAAAATGGTAATGCTTTAAGAGAATGGCTTGCAAGTGGTGAAGGCCATTCTGCAACTATTACAGCTGCCGAAGGTGAATTACAGATTGGTCAAGCTGATGATATGGCTGACTTCTCTTCACGTGGTTCAAATAATACTGTACCGGATATCATGACGCCATCAGTTACGGCACCGGGTGTATCTATCTACGCTGCATATGCCGATCAACAATTTGGTCATGATGTTAATGCTCCGGCACCAACTGACTTTGCCTTCTTACAAGGTACGTCAATGTCTGCTCCACATGTTGCGGGTTCTGGTGCGGTATTAAAATCATCACATCCAACGTGGACTGCTGATAACATTCGTTCTGCTTTAATGCTTACTGCAACTCAAGATGTTCGCAAAGAAGATGGCACAACAGCTGCTGACGCGTTTGATATGGGTACAGGTAGTATTCGTGTAAACTTAGCTGACAAAACTGGTTTAGTTATGAACGAAACTGCAGCAAATTATACAGCTGCAAATCCTGAAGAAGGCGGTGATCCCAAAACACTTAATATTCCATCTGTAACAGATGCAAATTGTGTTGGCTTTTGTTCTTGGACTCGTACAGTTACGGCAACAATGGACGGTAGTTGGACTACAGAGGGTATTAACGTATCGAGTGGTCTTGAAATTACAGTTACACCAGCAAGCTTCGATTTAGCGGCTGGAGAAAGCCAAGAAATATCAATTTCGGTTGATGCTATTCAAGCTGAAAGCGATGTTTGGTCATTTGGTCATGTTGTTATGACGTCGGATGCGCATCCTACGGCAAGATTGCCAGTTAATGTTATTGCTTCAAACGGAAATATTCCTGACTCAATGAGTTTTGATGCACACCGTGATGTAGATAGCTTCTTACAACAAGATGTTATGGCGATTGAAATTACTGAGTTTACTTCCCGCTCATATGGTTTAGTAAAAGCTGATCAAGCAGACGAAACTTTAGCAGTTGATAGTGCTAATGGCTCTGTATATGACGATCTAGAAGATGGCCTAAATATTAGCATGGTAACAGTTCCTGCTGATGCTAAGCGTTTTGTTGCAGAAGTGCTAATGTCAGATTCACCTGATTTAGATATGTTTGTTGGTATTGATACCAACGGTGACGGCATACCTCAAGAAGATGAAGAGATTGCTCGAAGTGCTACAGGTACGGCATTAGAAAAAGTTGACCTGATGAGTCCTGATGCAGGTGATTACTGGGTTATTATCCAAAATTGGGCTGCATCTGAAGAAGATGCTGAAGATGCATATACCTTAGCAACAGCCGTTGTTGATGGTGAAATGGGTGAAAACTTAAGTGTAGAAGCTGATAGTGCAATTCCTGAGTTGACTGAATTTGACCTGCGTTTCAACTGGTCTCTAGATGGCGGCATGGCAGGCGATATGTACTATGGAGCAATTGACATAGGTACAAGTGCTGACACTGCTGGTAATCTTGGCTTAGTTTCTGTCGACCTTGCTCGTGGTACTGATGATGTTTCAATTTCATCTGACGCTTCAGCTTACATGCAACGTTCTGAAATGGTGAACTATGAAGTTTCTGTTTTAGCTAACCTAGCGCCTGGAGATCGTACTTACACAGTTCAAGCTAAAGTACCAGCTGGTATGGAACTTGATGCTGACTCTGTAACAGGCGATGCTACCATTGATGGTGATACTATAACTTGGATGGTTGTTCAGGAGTCGCTATATGGTGCTGAACCTTTTTACACCATGACTAGAAATGATGTGGATGCCACATGTGGTCCGCATCCATTTGGTAATGGTTACATAGACTTGGAAGCTTTCAATATTTTCCCTGGTACTATGGATGGAGATACGCAAACAGCATCATACGGTGTTGCTGCAAACTTCTTAGGTAAAGCTTATAGCTCTGTTAATGTAACTGATGATGGTTTCATCTATTTATCAGGCGCTCATGGCAGTACTCCTTGGGTAAATCAATTATTACCTGATGCTAACGAAGCAAACAACCTTGTTGCACCTTTCTGGCGCGATTTGCAAATTGCAAAAAATGACACTCCAGGTGAAGTATCAGGAATATCAGTGGCAAGTGCTGCCGGATTCAGCATCATCGAATTCGATAACATGAGACATTGGAATTACTATGCTGGTGACCCATCTGCCACTGACATTCTAGATTTTGAAGTCATATTCGATAATAATACTGGCGACTTTATGTTTACTTACGACAATGTTGAGCATGCAGTAGGTGATGGTTTTGGTGTTTCAGTGGGTTATGAAAATGCCACTGGTACTTCAGGCCGCACAGATATATTCTCTGGTGCTGCGGGTACAATCAACTCTGTTCAAGATATTCATTCTGGTTTAGTTATGTGTTACAGACTGACTAATGTAGATTCAAGTGCCACTACACTTAACTTTTCAACAATGATCGTTGATGATTATGCAGGTGGTCCGGTAAATGTTGAATTGACTCACAGCGTTGATGCTGAAGGTACAGTAGAAGTTGCTAATTCTACTAGTGTAGCGATTCAAGTTGAGGGCGCTCCAATTGCAATGATCAGTGCTCCATCAGCTGTAGTAGAAAAAGCCTCGGTTACAATTGACGCTTCAAATTCTACCGATCCGAATGGTGATGAGCTAACTTACACTTGGGCTCAAATTGGTGGTACACCAGTTAGCTTTAGTGGAACTGCATCTTCATTCTCATTTGAAACACCGAATGTTTCTAGCCAAGGTGATACCGTATCATTCCACTTAACGGTAGATGATGGAAATGGTAATACTGATACGGCAATCGTCGCAGTAACAATTGTTGATAGTCCTGATAGTGGCGGTTCATTTGGATGGTTATCATTAACGTTATTGCCATTAGTTTGGTTACGACGTAAAAAAGCAAATAAATAGATTTTATCTAGATAAAAATCAGTTTATTTAATGTATAAAAAATGCCATTCATAGTTAGTGAATGGCATTTTTATTTGTGTCATATAAATATTTAATAGAAAACAGTATTCATTAGACTACCGCATTAGTACTTTCAAAAATCTTGTCTGCAGAAGCAGCAACAAAACCAGTATAAAGTTCACCGTCAGCTTGTGGGTAACGCTTAGCGAACTCATAAAAACAACTTGGTATTTCCATGCTTTTATCACTGAATTCGACCATAGCTTTATCTGCTAATGTTGATGATTGCTCAAGTTTAACAACTTCATCACCTTTGACTTCTCCACCTGTGCCATTAAGCGTGTGACCCGCTTCTTTTAAGCTATCATTAACGGCAATAATACAATCAAAATTATCTAAGTGATTAATGCTAACGGTAAAGTGGTTAGCACGATAACCCCAAGCTGCTAACCAAGCGGCATATTCACTTGTAGCTAATAACGTTTGATAATCAGAAGAACTTACCTTCCATGAGCGACCAGAATACAAAAAATCTTCTCGATCACTAATATTATCAGGTAATTGCGCGACTAGTTTTCGTATGATATTTTGAACATCCGCTGGGAACTCTTCTACGCGCAGTTCACTAATAAAAACTTTCGGCATAGTATTGTCACTATGCTCGTAATGTTTCGCAGTTAGCTTTTTCGCGGCAAAATCATATTGACCACACTCGGTGTAACCAATAGTAAGTAAATGGCTAGCAAGCTTATCTAGGTTAACTTTTTCTATGTCGAAGGTGCGATAAGCAACATGATCGTTAATCACCTCTTTGCCATTACCAAGCAATTGATGAATTTGGTTCGCTGAAGGTGTTACGGTTAAATACTGTTGCCAGATATTATCAAAGAGATTACTTACTTGAACTGTCATTGTGGTTTCCTCGTGTACAAATTTGAACTCAAAATTGGAATATATTAGAAAGTAGTATTAGAGGCAGCGTAAAACTATACAGGGGTACAACATGAAATGTTGGTGACAGCGAACGCTACCACCAAAGGTTAGATTTGATTGACGCAGGCAAAGAAGCAAGGCTTGAACCCTGCTTCTCTTTTATCTGCAAAAATGTAGGTATCTTTTACTTTCATAGGTGAATTTAAAGGGTAATACCTGGACTTAATGTAGCAGGTAAACTTACTTTTTCAGCTTCTACTGAAGCAATAGGGTATGCACAGTAATCTGCGGCATAAAATGCACTAGCTCTGTGGTTACCACTTGCGCCGATACCACCAAATGGAGCAGCACTACTTGCACCGGTAATTGGTTTGTTCCAGTTAACAATGCCAGCACGAATGCGCTTAAAGAAGTGGTTGTATAGTTCTTCACTGTCACTCAATAAGCCGGCAGATAAGCCAAAACCAGTATTGTTACCTTCATCAATGGCTTCGTCGAAGTCTGTGTATCTATAAACTTTTAATAATGGGCCAAAATATTCTTCATCAGGAATATCAGCCACAATAGCCGTTACATCAATGATACCGGGTGAAATAAAGCCCGTATTTTCTTCAAGATGCTTTAATTCAAGTAGTGAAGATGCGCCTAAATCAAGCAATTTCTGCTGAGCTTCAACTAAACTTAACGCGGCTTTTTCAGATATCATCGAACCAATAAAAGGTTGTGTTTCATCATCAAAGTATCCAATTGTTAAGGCTTTGGTAGCCGAAATTAATTTAGTCATAATCGCGTCGCCTTGCTCACCTGCTTCAATGAATAAGCGACGAGCACAGGTGCAGCGCTGACCTGTAGTAACAAAGGCAGATTGAATAATGTCGTGAACAACAGCATTAATATCACTAACATCTTTGACTACCAATGGGTTATTACCCCCCATTTCAAGGGCCAAAATTTTACCTGGTTGACCACCAAACTGTTCATGTAATAAATGGCCAGTAGCAGAGCTACCGGTAAAAAATAGGCCATCAATCATCTTGTTGCTTGCTAATGCTTTACCCGTTTCTACTTCACCTTGCACAAGGTTAATCACACCTTTTGGTAAACCAGCCGCCTGCCAAATTTTCAGCACTTCTTCAGCAACCTTTGGCGTTAGCTCACTTGGCTTAAATACAATAGTGTTACCGGCAATAAGCGCAGGTACAATATGGCCATTAGGCAAGTGACCTGGGAAGTTATAAGGACCAAATACAGCAACAACACCGTGTGGTTTATGACGAATAAACGCCTTAGCACCTGGCATGGGGTTTTCTACAGTGCCCGTACGTTCTTGGTATGCATTCAATGAAATATTGATTTTACCAATCATAGCGCCAACTTCGCCTAATGTTTCCCAGCGAGGTTTACCTGTTTCTAGCGCAATTGTATCGGCCAATTCGGCTTTATTTTCACCAAGTAATTCAGCAAACTTTGTAACGATTGCTACTCGCTCATCAAAGCTGATTGTTGACCATGACTCAAACGCTGTTCGAGCACTGGTAATGGCTAATGCTACTTGTTCAGGTGATGCTGTTTTTCCTTGCCAGATAACTTCATTACGAGCAGGGTTCAGCGAGGTGACATCATGGCCTTGACCTGCAAGCCACTGACCATTAATAAATTGAACGTTTGACATAAACTTTTTCCTATGTAAATTTAGGCTATTAATTACTTAACAGGCGAACCCAATCACCTTGCTGTACTTGTAGTGCTTCTGCAACAACACTGGTGATCACAACTTGATTTGCCGTTTCACGAAGCATTAGTTTGACCTGAGTTGCTCTAAAGCCTTCAATTTTTGTGTTGCAAATAATGTATTTTTGATTACTTTCTTCGCCACAAGCATCATCAATTAAGACTTGATACTTATTACTGTCACGTACAGCCCTAATTTGACTTCGTTCAGCTTCAACTGTTGGGCCAGCATCAAAAATATCAATATAACCGCGTCGTGAGAAACCTTCAGCTTCAAGTAAACGCAATGCAGGTACAGTGTTGCTATGGACTTTATTAATAACTTGTTGGGCTTCTTTGCTTAATAAGCTGACATAAACAGGGTATTTCGGCATTAATTCGGCAATAAAATCTTTATTGCCGATTCCAGTTAAATAATCTGCTTTGGTAAATTCAATTGATAGAAAGTGCTCTTCAAGCCAATCATAAAAAGGAGAACGACCATTTTCGTCACTAACTCCACGCATCTCAGCAATAACACAATCAGAGAATCGTTCTTCATGCTCGGCGATAAACAAAAAACGACATCGAGACAAAAATCGACCGTTGCCGTCTTTGCGATGACTTTCTTGTAAGAACAGCGTGCAAATTTCGCTAGCACCAGTGTAGTCATTACAAAGAGCAAGTGTTTCAACGGTGTTATGAATATCCAACTCGCGTGAACTATGGACTACCTTACCTAAATGATAATGATAAAAAGCATTATCTAAACCAACGGCTGCCTCGATGCCCGTTGTGCCAACTACTTGACCTGTCTGGGTATCTTCCATAACAAATAAGTAACCTTGGTCGCCTGGTTGACTGACTTGAGCTTTGAAAGATTCTTCAGAATGCTCAATACGTTTCTTTAATATGTCTTCGCTAACAGGCAATGAGGTAAAACCATGACCTGACTCAATAGCAATGCGATATAAATCGTCATAATCAGTCGTTCTAATAGGACGGATGATAATCATAAATAGCTCTCGATGATTAGAAGAATTTCTTACTAACTTAGCAAAAGACTATGTCAGTAAGAAAGTAGAGTTGCACTTAATTTTTAAGATGCTAATTTAGCGACCGCTTTTTCGAAACGCACTAAACCTTCAGCAATATCTTCATCAGGAATAACTAATGATGGTGCAAAACGAATTATATTTGCGCCAGCAACTAGGGTCATAACACCTTCGCTCATTGCGGCCATTAAAAAGTCTTTTGCTTTGCCTTGGTAGCGCTCATTTAACACAGCGCCAACCAATAAGCCCTTTCCGCGGATTTCAGTAAAAACACTGTATTTAGCATTAATGGCATTTAATCCGTCAACATAAAGTTTTGCCTTCGCTTTAACACCAGCTTGTACTTCTGGCGTGGTAATCACATCAATAACCGCTTCACTGACGGCACAAGCTAAAGGGTTGCCGCCGTACGTACTACCATGCGTACCAATAGCTAAGTGTTTCGCAATTTCTGCTGTAGTTAGCATAGCACCAATTGGAATACCGCCGCCCAAGCCTTTAGCAGAAGTTAAAATGTCAGGAGTAACATCAAGATCCATATAGGCATATAATGGTCCTAAACGACCGGCGCCTGTTTGCACTTCATCAAAAATTAACAGGGCATTATGCTCATTACATAAATCACGTAAACCTTGAATGAACTCAGGCGTTGGTGACACTATGCCGCCTTCGCCTTGTAGAGGTTCAACCATAATGGCACAAGTTTTATCGGATATAAGTGCTTTTACACTTTCTAAGTTGTTATATTCAGCGTGGTCAATATCACCAGGACGTGGTCCAAAACCTGCTGAATAAGCTTCTTGGCCGCCAACCGTTACGGTAAAGAAAGTACGACCGTGAAAGCCTTGCTTAAAAGCAATGATCTGTGATTTTTCAGCACTATGCTCATTTAATGCCCAGCGACGTGCTAATTTTAAGGCTGCTTCATTTGATTCTGCACCAGAGTTAGCAAAGTAAACTTTATCAGCGAAAGTGTTATCGACTAATTTTTTCGCTAAGCGTAATGCTGGCTCATTAGTCATTACATTAGATAAATGCCAGATTTTCTCGCCTTGCTCTTTTAACGCGCCAACTAGCGCAGGGTGACAATGACCTAAACAGTTAACCGCGATACCGCCGGCAAAATCAATATATTCTTTGTCTTGTTGATCCCATACTCGAGAGCCTTGACCGCGCACCGGAATAACCGCTGAAGGTGCGTAATTTGGCACCATAACTTCATCAAATAATTCGCGATTTACAGAAAACTGTTCTGACATTGTAAACTCCTCAAAATGGGTGGTTGTATTAAATATTGTTAACGCTGACTGATAATTACTCAGTATATAAGTAATAGTAAATTTATGTGGAAAATATCAGTCAGTGGTTAAAAAATAGAAGACTAGTATGACAGAAAAAAGTAACTTTGTCTTACTGGAATAGCCTGTAGGCTAGTAAAAACAATGGGTTGACGGGTTTTATTCAAATATACTGAATATTTATTGCAAGACGAAAATTACGATGATGTGAATTTCGTTTAACCTTAGGAGTATACTTGCAAGAAAGTGAGCTTTTACTAATTTTCATAAATAATCAAAAAAAAATCAGCGAAAATCATCGAAATCTAATTAAATTTAAGTTTAATGTGATTAATATCGCTTTTATTGAGTAAAGATACTTCTGCTTTTGTTAGCTTTGCGGATTCAAATAGGATGATTTTTTCATCATCATTGATTAAATTTTCTTTGGCTAGGCTACGGTAATTAACAAAAATTTTAGCTTTAGTTACAATTTGGGCCGTTGAACACATTTTTTCTATATTTTCAGCGTAAGCTAAATCAAAAATTGCTTCAGTTATCGGCAAGCGGTCAAAGTTCATTAATTCAATTAAATCAGCGGACAATTTACTACTGCGTAAAATCAATTGCTCCAGCAGTAACTCGGGCGGGTTCTCTATTTTACTTAAAATATCATGGAGGCGCTTATCTTTGGCTGTAAATGCTTCACGCAACTCTTGCTTATACATGCTGTTGTAAGTGTTTAAAAAACAACGAGTAATAGCTAATTGACCAATATTTGATAACATGCCGGTAGTAAATGCTAGATATTTGTTTGCGCCTGCAAGTTCAGCTAAGGCACTTGATGCCAAAGCAACCGATAAACTGTCATTCCAAAGTTTACGTTTCATTAAAGTAAAAGGCGCAGTAGAACTAGGAAGCCAATGCTTAAGAATAAAAGTTGGCATCACTAATTTTAAATTATCTAAACCGATGTAACTTAGCGCGAGCTTTGCATCATTAACTTGAACATCAGCGCGTTTTCTGTATTGCGGTTTGTTCACTAAACTAACTAAATCCGTGGCTAACCAAGGTAATGACGTGGCAAGGGGCTTAATTTTATTTATTGAGGTAGCACGTAAATACAACAATTCTAATATGGTTGGCGCAGCATCTTCAATACTGAGCACGTTGTTATATAGATATGCTTTGTTATCAAACTTTTCGTTTACTTGTTTATTTACTTGAGCAAAAAAAGTTGCCATAACTTGTTTGCGAAAATGTTCTTCACCATGAGCAGCAACTATCTTTTCTTGTTGTGCTTTTATTTCTACAGACAATAATTCTCTGCGGCGGTTTTCTTGCTCGCTGCCCTGAAAATCAACAAGATCTACTTTGCCATGGCGTTTTTCAGCAAAATCTTTACTAATAGCTAAACTTATTGCTTGCTGATATAAAGTTGAGGTTGTGTCGTTAGTGTCAAAAAATTGCATAGAGTTTTGTTAGTGTCTCACCAACTCGGCTTCTTGATATAAGTCGAGTATTAATACATGGAAGATAGGGCTATTGGTTATTCTAAAGTTATCGGTCTAGGTTAGCAAAGCATTAATAGTATAAAACTGTTTTCTTTAATTTTTACCACTGTATAGGGTTAGAAAATTAGCTAAAAGCGCTTGTCCTTGCTCCGTTAAAATGGACTCTGGATGAAATTGAACACTGCAAACGGGCAGTTCTTTGTGCTCAATGGCCATTATTTCATCTTTATTACCCTGTTCGTCTACACTCCACGCACTAACCATCAATTCTTTTGGTAGTGTGTTTTTATCAACTATAAGAGAATGATATCGAGTTACTTGTAAAGGCTGCTTTAAATCTTGAAATAAACCTTTGTTATTATGTGTGATATTACTGGTTTTACCGTGCATTAATTTTTTGGCTTTTATTACTTTAGCACCAAAGTGTTGGGCGATACATTGATGGCCTAGGCAAACACCAAGCAAGGGTATTCTACCACTAAAATGTTCAACAACCGCTAAAGAAATACCTGCTTTATCAGGATCACAAGGGCCAGGGGAGATCACTAGGTATGCTGGCTGTAGTCTCTCAATTTCATCGATAGAAATTTCATCATGACGAAAAACGTTCACTTGTTGACCTAGCGCTTGAAAATAGTGCACTAAATTAAAGGTGAAGGAATCATAGTTGTCGATCATTAATAACAAAGTTGTTATGCCTAGCAAAGATAAATCGCGGCTATTCTAATTGTTTTAGGTAGAAGTTGAAAGTATATCGTTTAACGAAATTTGCGCGCTTTTAGAGGAAAGAAAAAGCGCTCTCTATATTAGCCACTTACTCCAATAAGTGCGCTAATATAGAAAGCAGGCGCGTATTGCTAACTAGAATTTAGCCGTCGCTTGTACCCAAAGTTTACTCGTATCAGTTGATTTGTCATCAGCACTATAGTTGGCATACTTAATTAATAAACCATAGTTTTTGCTGAACTTGTACTTAGCAACTAAATCAAGCTCGTTGCCCCAATCTTTGCTGCCTGTATCGGAAGTCAGATTGTGATAGGTGGCTGCTAGCGCAATACCCTTGACTTTGGTTTTAGCAGTCACATAAATATCTTTCACGCCTTCACCAGGCGTCCCCAAGAATTTATCAGCCCATCCTTGGAACTTATGTAATGTGGCAAAAGGCGTACTAAAACCTACACCCTTGTCACTACCAAGTAATTCATAACCAGCTAAAACAGTAACTTTGCCAAATTTAGAGCCTATTTCCGCATTTAAATAACTCGCATCAAAGCTATTTGGGTTATCACTATTGTCGCTTTGGCTTGCGGCGCTGGCATTTATAAACGCCTTACCAAATTTTCCACTATAAAGTAGGCCGTAAGTACTGGTAGAAAGTGCTGCAGCGGTATCAAAGTCAAGCATATAAGCAAAAGCGGTTACTTTATGCTGTTTATTGAGTTTGTATGCCGCATTAACAAAATGGAATTCGCCTCCTAAATCTGTACCTCTTTTTGCATCGCCAAAAATTCGATTAGCATTGTGAATATAGCTGTAGTCAAAGGATAATGCGTCATTGGCTTGGTATTGTACACGTACACCATCATAGGTTTGTTCGTTTTGTCTCCAACCGACACCGCCAACAAAACGTTGATTGTTATGTAAAATGCGTTGACGACCAAAAGTTGCTTTCAAGTCGCCTCGAACATATTTTAAATAAGCTTGGTTAATGTCAGTTATTTCAGGGTCGGCAACGACTGAATCATCACCAGAATAATCAAATGTTAAATCATTGTAGTCATCAATGAGTGCAGTAACATTGTCAATCTCTACGCCAAACGATAAGCCATTATAGGTACCTGTATTTAACGTTAAACGACTTCTTAGTGTTAAAGCGGCGCCGTCTTTATCTTTGGCGCCAGCAGCACCATCTTCATCTACTCCTTCATAGCGAGCTCGAAAGCTGACTTTAGTTTTGCTATCTGTCAATGCGTTTGTTATACCGTCAGCTAGACTATTACTAGCCAACACTGTTGGTGCAGTCAAAATGGCAGTAGTAAGTAGAGAGCAACCGAATTTACTTATATTTTGTATTTTCATAGTCATGGTCCCAGTATTTTGTTTCATATATCAATAAAACTTAGTCAGTACTATGTAGTTGGTAATGCTTTGTTTTCTTAGAAATTCGGTTGTAAATTCTTTATACAAGTATTGACTTGAATAAATTTCTTTTAGAAAGCTAAAGCATTATATAAATCTGTTGATTAAGTTATAAGTTATCAGTTATCAGTTATCAGTTAATAGTTTAGTTCAGCTCTGTATATTTTGTTAGTTATAGAGGTGATTGTTATATTGGCTTATTTTGATTATCTTGCTATCTTTTAATATGGAGAGGCAAGGAATTGTATTTTGTCCTATATAACAAAATGGAATAAAAGGGGTAGGTGAAATGCCAGAAGAAAGGCGCAAAGTTGAGGCTAGAATCAAGAAGTTACTCAAAGAACTTAGTGTTGCTCAGCAATGTTCATTAAGTGAAATTAGTCATTTTGGCTATACGTTATCTTTTGTTAGGCAAACCCCTGAAGGAAAGTTAGCCGTCGTACAGCTGAACGATACCGCTATTACTATTGATGAAGATGGTGAAATTGATCACAATTCATCAATAGTAGTACGTACTAAATAAATTAAGTTTAAAAATTCATAGAGAACTTAGTAATTATGTTTAATCACCACATCAGATTGAGCAATACTTGAGCAGCAGAGAATAAAACCCTGTTGTCTCTCGAGCATTGTTAAACCATCGGTAGCAGACTCTTTAACGTCCCCACTAACAAGCTGTGCTTTACAATTACCACACATACCAGCACGACAAGAATAAGGTAGAATGAGCCCTGCATCTTCACCGTGTTCAAGTAATGTTTTTTGATTATCGCCTTGGTATTCTTTTCGCCATTTGTCAAAATTGATGATTAACTTTTTCTTTGTTGGAGACGCAGAGTCAATAATCGTTTTTTGTTCGTCTTGTGTTGTCTTACTACCAAAACTTTCCCAATGATACTGTTCTTTATTCAGTCCAAGCACTTGCAAGTGTTGTTGAGCAGATTTTCTAAAGCCTTCGGGGCCACATACAAATACTTCATATTGGGTTAGCTTTGGAATATTTGCTAACATTTGTTCGCTTAAATGTCCTTGATATCCTTGCCATTGGGGACGCACTTGTCTGGTCAATGTATATATCACTTGGCAATTACCATGCGCTTTTGCTAATTGCGCGACTTCTTTTCTCGCGATCAAATCATTCTCACTATGGGCACTGTGAAAAAAAACTACTTTATTGACTACCTTATTAGCGACCATGTCACGCAGCATCGACAACATAGGCGTTATGCCGCTGCCAGCAGAAAGCAATAGCACCTTTTCAGGGACAAGGCTAGGAAGATGAAAGTTACCACTTGGTGATTTAGCTTTTACGGTATCACCTACCTTCAGGTGGTCATGAAAAAAGTTTGAAACTCTGCCATTAGGTATGCGTTTTATGGTGAGCTTAATTTGATTTTTTGCCGATGGATTTGACGCTATGGTATAACAGCATGGTTGTTCTTTATCTGGCATACTGATTATTAAGTTTATGTGCTGTCCTGCTAATTGCTCTATAGGTTTAGCATTAGGCCAAGTAAAAACAAAGGTTTTTACATCATGAGTTTCGTCAATTATCTGCTGACATGTAAGTTGCATTGATAATTCCTGCTGCAGAGTATTTTTTTTCTCTATGGGTTTTATTGTAGTTGAATGGTGTTTTAACTTGTTAAAGGTTGGCGGGTTTTGCTTGCTTATAACGACTAAGTTATCCCCGTGCTTGATCATTCCCTTATTCAGCGGAATTAAATTCTGACCAAATAAAACTTCTCCCTGTTTTGTTTGCCTAAACGATTTTAGCGTTTTTAACGGTTGTAAATCAGCATGTTTCTCACCTGTTGTAGGGTTTATGGTAGTAAATATACAGCGTTCACATGGCTTACTGACTTTAAATTCTACCTCACCAATACGGATGTGTTGCCAGGTGTCTTCTGCAAAAGGTAAGCAATTTTCAACGACAATATTAGGGCGAAATTGAGACATTGAAACTGATGGTACTGCGTTATTTTCAAGGTGTTGGTTGAGGTTACTTAATGATGCTTGAGAAATTAACAGCAAAGGGTAACCATCAGCAAAGGCAAGCTTTCTAGCTTTGTCCGTATTGGGCTTTCGTTCACGTAAAGAATTTTGACCAAAAAAGAGTAATTGACTTGGACGTTGTAAGTACTCACTAAACCATTTGTTTGCGGTATCAGAACATAGTTGCCCTAAAACCTCATCTCCCCAAACGGTTATCTTGCTATATTGTGCGCTGAAATCCTGATAGTTCAGTGTCAATATGGGCATGTTGGGAGCGGATATAATAAGCCCTGTCTCTATTAGCTGGGTGCGCACTAAGCATAATTTAGGCTCTGTCCTCGCGGTAATGAATTGTCCTAATAAGTCACTAAGTACAAAGCGACGATCAAAGGCTAATCCTAATTCATCAACATTAGCAGAGGGCAAATTTATGCCAGTAGTAGATTTTATTGGGTATATATGAAGGCTGCTAACTGTAATTATTGACATGTGAAATCCGTTGAATTAATTATTTTTACCTTGCGCAAGGATTTTGCGGCTAAGCTTTGCTTTATAAGGTATATTAACCCTCATTATCTTTCACCCTCTTTAATCGTATTTTTCTTTTTTATGGCAAATAAAATTCATCATTTACATATTCTTGGCATTTGCGGCACATTTATGGGGGGCATTGCAGCACTTGCTAAAGAGCTGGGTTTTCGTGTTACTGGTTGTGATGCACAAGTTTATCCTCCAATGAGTACACAGCTCGAACAGCTCGGCATTGAATTAAAACAGGGCTATAAAGTTGAGCATTTACAGGATGAACCAGACTTAGTTATTGTTGGTAATGCGATGTCTCGAGGTAACATCATGGTCGAGTATATGCTTGACCGAAACATACCTTATATTTCTGGGCCTCAATGGTTGCTTGAAAATGTGCTAAAAGATCGTTGGGTATTAGCGGTTGCGGGCACTCATGGTAAAACGACTACCAGTAGCATCCTGACTTGGATTTTAGAATATGCTCAGTTATCCCCTGGGTTTTTAATTGGTGGGGCCCCGCAAAATTTTGATTGCTCAGCTCGTTTAGGTAATGCGCCGTTTTTTGTTATTGAAGCCGATGAATATGACACGGCTTTCTTTGATAAACGTTCTAAATTTGTGCATTACCGGCCACGAACATTAGTGATGAATAATTTAGAATTTGATCACGGTGATATTTTCAATGATCTGAGCGATATTCAGCGACAATTTCACCATCTTATTCGTATGGTGCCTAGTAATGGGTTAATTTTATCGCCAAGAAATGAGCCTGCAATTCAGGAAACATTGGCAATGGGTTGTTGGACTCCTATTGAACAAAGTCATAGTTCAATAGGTTGGCAAGCAGATAAGCTTAATGCTGATGGTAGTGAATTTATTGTAACTTTTGAGGGCGTTGAACAAGGGCGCGTTAAATGGTCACTGATTGGTGACTTTAATATTGATAATGCCCTGATGGCGATTGCAGCAGCGCGTCACGCTGGCGTACCTACGCATATTGCTATTGAAGCCTTAGCTGAATTCGTCAACACTAAACGTCGTCTAGAGCTTCGAGGTAAAATCAATGAGGTTAGCGTTTATGATGATTTTGCCCACCACCCAACAGCAATAGCAAAGACATTGGCGGGTGTGCGGGCGAAAGTTGATGCTGAAAACAAGCATCGAACAACGCAAGGACGAGTACTAGCGGTGCTGGAGCCACGTTCAAATACCATGAAGTCAGGAATCCATAAAGACGCGTTGCCTTTATCATTACAACAAGCTGATCACGTGTTTCTTTTTCAAGATAAAGATATCAAGTGGTCAATTGAAGAGTTAATTCATCAGTGTCATCAACCTTGTATAGTTTCCACCCAGATTGACCTTTTAGTAAAGGAGATAGTTTCGCAAAGTAAAGAGGGTGATACTATCGTGGTGATGAGTAATGGCGGTTTTGGTGATATTCACGAAAAAATATTAACGGCTTTAGCCAATAAATAATTGAATAAATAGAGAGAGAGTAAACACGTGGCAGAATTTAAGCAAAAAATCACTTTAGCGATTACTGGGGCTTCTGGGTCTGCATATGCATTGCGATTACTGGAGTGTCTCGTTGCTGCTAATTACCAAATTTACCTGCTATGTTCTAGTGCTGGACGTGTCGTACTAGATACCGAACTCAACTTTAAATTGCCATCGTCTCCTGATGCAGCGAGTGCAATATTAGTTGAAAAGTTTCAAGCTAAAGAAGCACAAATTAAAGTCTTTGGTAAAGAGCAATGGTTTTCACCCGTTGCTTCTGGCTCAGCTGCCCCTAAGCAGATGGTCGTGTGTCCTTGCTCAACAGGAACACTTGCTGCTATTAGCCAAGGAATGAGTGATAATCTGATAGAGCGTGCCGCAGATGTCGTTATTAAGGAACGTGGTCAGCTTATTCTTGTGGTACGAGAAACACCTTTTTCGACCATTCATCTTAGCAATATGCTTAGCTTGTCTCAGCAGGGTGTAACTATTATGCCAGCCGCACCAGGCTTTTATCATCAGCCTGAATCTATCAGTGATCTTGTTGATTTTATGGTTGGTCGAATTTTAGACCACCTTAAAATAGAACAAAAAATCATGCCTCGATGGGGCTATCAAATTTAGCAATAAACCGACATAAAACACTCGATAAAAATATTTATTTTAACCTACTAAGGTACAAAGATATGTTCTCGTCAATTATTAAAACCACTGCAATGACATGCGTTTTTGCTTTTGCACTATTGTCTAGTTCACTAGTGAAGGCAGTTGATGCAAACAAAGCAGAAGACAGCAAAGAAAAGTGGTCTGTGAATGCACCACAAGGTAAATTTAAAGATATCAGCATTGATGTAACCTCTGTTACTTGGATGAACCTTGATGTTAGCCCTGATGGTCAATCGTTGGTATTTGATTTGCTTGGTGACATATATACCATGCCAATTACAGGTGGCGAAGCTACCCCATTAATGACTGATATTGCCTGGCAAATGCAACCACGCTTTAGTCCTGATGGTCATTATATTGCTTTTACTTCAGATGAAGATGGCGGCGATAATCTATGGGTAATGAATCGAGATGGCAGCAATGCCAAAGCAATATCTAACGAGAAGTTTCGCTTATTAAATAGCCCTGCATGGTCACCAGATGGCAAATACTTAATTGGAAGAAAGCACTACACTAGCGCCCGCTCACTAGGTGCAGGAGAGATTTGGCTTTATCATAAAACGGGCGGTAGTGGGGTAATGCTAACTAAAAGGCCTAATGAACAAAAGGATTTAGGTGAGCCAGCTTACTCTTCTGACGGCAAGTATGTTTACTTTTCACAAGACGCAACCCCTGGGAAAACTTTTCATTACTCAAAAGATTCAGTGAAAGGCATCTATAAAATCAAACGTCTTGAATTAGCTACCGGTGATATTGATATCATTATTAGCGGTAAAGGTGGTGCTATTCGCCCAACGCCCTCCCCAGACGGAAAGTATATTGCTTTTATTAGTAGAGATGACTTTTCTTCAAACCTGTATTTATATGACTTAAAAAGTGGTGAAGAAACGTTAATTTATGAGGACTTAGAGCGTGATCTGCAAGAAACTTGGGCAATCCACGGAGTTTACCCAAATATTGCTTGGACACCAAATAGTGAAAGTTTAGTTTTTTGGGATAACGGTAAAATTAACAATCTGGATATCGATTCGAAAAAATCAACGGTTATTGATTTTCGCGTAAAAACGAGCAAAAAAATTCAACAAGCATTAACATTTAAGCAGCAATTACCGCAAGATCATTTTACCGTGAAAATGTTGCGAGACGTGAAGGTATCTCCTGATGGCAAGCGAGTAGTATTTGAATCAATGGGACATATTTACACACGCAATCTTGTTGATGGTAAGACCAAAGGTAAGGCGAAGCGGTTAACTAAACAGACAAGCCACTTTGAATTAAACCCTAGTTTTTCACGGGACGGACGGAAAATTGTTTATGCCACCTGGCATGATGAGCAACAAGGTCAAATCCGAGTTATTTCAAGTCGTGGTGGTAATGGCAAAGCATTGTTGAAAGAGCAGGGAAAATACATAGAACCGGTATTTTCACCTGATGGCAGAACCGTGGTCTATCGTAAAATATCGGGTGGTTTTATTACCAAACCTAGTTGGGATCTTAATACGGGCATTTATGCTGTATCAGTAAAAGGTGAACGTAAAAGTAGTAAACCAGTGCTAATTACGGAACATGGTCAACAGGCACATTTTGGTAGCAGTAATGACCATATTTATGTGTTACGTGCTGATGAAGAGCCGAAATTAGCATTTGTCAGCATGGATGGCAAAGAAGATCGCGTTTTATACAAAGGTAAATTTGCCACTGAATATCGTGTATCACCCAATGGCGAGTATTTAGCATTTGCTGAGCGCTTTAAAATATTTGTCACACCATTGGTTGAACGTGGCAATGTGATTTCTATTGGCCCTAAAGGTAAAAACTTACCGGTTAAACAGTTGTCATCACGTGCTGGGCAAGGCATTAATTGGCACGAAGATTCCAATGAAATATATTGGAGTTTAGGCGCTACTTTGTATCGAGCCAGCATTAACGCTTTATTTGAAATTACCTTTAATGAAAATAACAAAGAAGACAAAGCATTGGACAAACCTGAGCATGCTCAAGTATTAGAAATTGAGCTGGGCTATAGTCAAAAGGTTGATAAACCCTCAGGGTTAATCGCTTTTGTTGGCGGTAAAGTGATCACCATGGAAGGAGAGCAAGTTTTTGAGGATGGTACGGTAATTGTTGAAGGAAATATCATTAAAGCCGTAGGAAATAAGTCAGAGATTAACGTTCCTGAGTCGGCAAAAATAATTGATATTACGGGTAAAAGTATTATGCCGGGATTGATCGATGCTCATGCTCATGGCCCGCAAGGCAACAATCAAATCATTCCACAGCAAAACTGGAAAAATTATGCAGGTTTAGCTTTAGGGGTAACCAGTATTCATGATCCGTCAAATGATACTAATGAATTTTTTGCTGCGAGTGAAATGCAAAAAGCAGGAAAAATTGTTGCGGCACGTTTATTTTCTACCGGAAAAATTCTATATGGTGCTAATTATGCGGGCTACACCGCTCATGTTGATAACTTAGACGATGCTAAATTCCATGTTGAAAGACTAAAAAAGGCGGGTGCTTTTAGTGTCAAAAGTTACAATCAGCCACGCAGAAATCAACGTCAGCAATTCATTCAAGCAGCACGTGAGCTAAACATGCTAGTGATGCCTGAAGGGGGCTCATTATTGCAGCATAACTTAACTATGGTAGTTGATGGCCACACAACATTAGAGCACTCTATTCCTGTTGCTAAAGTTTATGATGACGTAAAGCAACTATGGTCACATTCTCAAATGGCTTATACCCCAACATTAGTCGTGGCTTATGGCGGTATTTGGGGAGAGAACTATTGGTATGATACAACAGATGTATGGCTACATCCTCGCTTGAGTAAATATGTGCCAAGTGAATTTTTGCAACCAAAATCTATGCGCAGACCAAAAGCGCCATTAAATCATTATAACCATATTAGTGTTGCAGCTGTGGCCAAAGAGCTGCAAGATTTAGGTATCAAAGTGAATGCTGGCGGTCATGGTCAACGTGAGGGGCTGGCAATGCACTGGGAAATTTGGATGATGGCCCAAGGTGGAATGACACCATTACAAGCCTTACGCACAGCGACAATTTCACCAGCTGAAACCTTAGGTTTAGCGGCGCAACTTGGTTCAATCAAAGTGGGGAAATTAGCCGATTTAATTGTTATAGATGGGGATGTTAGTCAAGATATTCGTCTTAGCGATAAGATCAGCTACACTATGGTCAATGGGCGGCTATATGATGCTGAATCGATGAATGAAGTTGGTAATTATGATAACAAGCGGGCTAAATTTTATTTTGAATAATTATAGATTGATGAAGTCGCTAAAGACGCGAAATTTAACTTTCTAATCAAAATAAGGGCACTATATTTGTATATGTGCTCTTATTTTTTCTTATAGGAAAAACGTTTAACCAATAGCTCGTGTTATAAATTATAGCGATAACGAGTATTTCTATACAATACATTGCTTTTTCAGTAGTCTATAATTTACTTTGTATGCGCAATGTTGATACCTTTCAGATGATTGCGGCTTTCATTTTCAAATTATCACATGGTTGAATTAATATGGATTGTTGTCAAAGCGCTGTTTTCTCCGTCACGGTTGCTATTCTTCGTAAAGGCATGAAAACAATATCTACCTGGTCATGGGCTATTTCGTTGGCGTTATTTTCCGGTTCAACTTTCGCAGCTCAAAATTCAGTATTTTCTCCTGTTAGTATTAAGGCCTTTGTATTAGGACTATGCCTACCTATCTTGTTATTTTTTTGTTGGCAAAAATTAAAAAAAGTCTTTACTAAAACTGAACCTTCATCATCTACATTGAAAGTATCTCAAGAAGAGTTATTCAGTTACACTCATGATTTAGCTACAAATTTACCTACGGCTCAACATGCTTTAAAGCAATTTGAGCAAGCATTGCAATCTTCTAAAGAGCCTAAATTAGCGGCTATAGTCTTTAAACCGGTTAACTTTCAGCAAGTTAATACCGTCTTAGGACATCATAATTCGGACATTTTATTATTACAGCTGGCTTTTTGTTTGAAGAAAAGTGTTGAAGATAACCCCGATTTATTGAGTTTTGACCGCAGTCCTGTGGCGGTAAAGTTAGCCAGGTTGCAGGGACTAGATTTTTTGGTTGTTTTTGATTTATCTGCCACTCAACATGATAGTAAAGATGTTATTGATAACTTGTGTCAGCAACTTGCTAAAGCAGTACCCAATGCAATGAGCTTTAAAAGTTTCTCTTTAAATTTCGAATTAGCTTTTGGCGTCGCTTTTAATGGCGAACATGGCAATAATGTTCATGAAATAGTCTCACATGCAAGTGATGCTTTGCTCAAAGGGGCCGCTAATGAACAAACGATTACGTATTTTGATAATAGTGCTGTGCTCTACACTGAAAAGCAATTACGTTTAATGGAATCCCTACGACAAGATATTTTATCGCAAGAGTTTCGTTGGTATTTACAACCACAAGTAAATCTAAATGATAACACTATCATAGGTTTTGAATTGAAAGTGCATTGGTATGCTAGTGAAGATGCGCCGTTAGAGTTACTTGATTTTATCGACTTGGCTGAGCACAGTGGTGAAGTATATCTGCTCACTAAACAAATGTTCAAGCAAGCTTTTAAAGCATTATTTTCATTACATAAGTTGGGTGTTTATCAAAGGGTCTCTGTTAATCTTTCTAGCAAAAATTTACTTGAGCCGGATTTGGTCGACTTTATTGACCAACAAATGAAAAAGTATAATATTGCCGGTAAATACTTGATGATAGAGTTGAATGAGCAAATGATGTTGGGTACCTGTCATCGCGCTAAAAGTATCATAGATCAGTTGAAATCATTAGATATCACCATTGCTATTGATAATTTCTCAGGCAGTTATGAGTCGCTACGTTATTTGCGTAAAATGGCGATACATCAAGTGAAAATAAACTGTCAAGAGTTAGCAGGTAACGAAGACAATAGAGCAGGTAAAGCGATAATTAATGCGTTAATTACGCTTACTCGAAGTATGAATTTACCCTTAATTGGTACCCATATTGATAATCAGGGGACTCTTGATGGTTTTGTGGCAATGGGCGGAAGTTTAGTACAAGGTGCTACTATTAATAGAGGCGTGGTTCCGGATGAAATAGAAATATGGCTTACTAGGTGGTTTTCTCAATACCCGGCTGCAAAGCCTAGCCAGTTATAGTGTAGACAGAAAACATCGAAAAACATCTTGTTTCTTATTCTATATCTAATGGCTCTGGTGACAAAATAATGCCAGTATTGTCAGCATAAATATGATCGTCAGGCAAAATAGTGACACCGCCAAAATTTATCGCCACATCGCTTTCTCCTAATTCGTTGTCACTTGCAGCAACAGGAATAGAAACCAAGCCTTGAATACCCAGTTCTATTTCTTCAATGGCATCAACATCACGAACACTACCGTAACAGATAATACCTTCCCAGCCGTTATTGGCTGCGGTTTCTGCAATATTAATATCAATCAGTGCTCGTCTTGTAGAGCCCCCGCCATCGATAACTAACACCTTACTTGTTCCGTCAGTAGTAACAATTTTTTCTATTAAGCCGGTACCTTCGAAGCATTTAATTGTAACGACTTTGCCACCAAAAGAATGTCTGCCACCATAATTGCTAAAAATAGGATCAACAACATCTACTAAATCAGCGTATGTATTACATAATTGTGAAGTATCATATTCCATGGTATTACTCTTTTTACTCAAAAAGTTAACTCCAGTATATCGACTTCTAATCAAAATTAAATAGCGACTTGTATTTTATGATAAAAACACTCTTTAATAAGTCTAATACTTTTTCTTGCTTTAGAAATACTTAATGCTTTGGCATGTCGAGTTGCAAGCCTTTTTATAGTGTTTCACCAGCCATTTCATTTGCTATCTTGTCGTTGGTATTTTTTATGTATTTTAGAGCTTCTAAAGAGCGTATGTAAAACATAGCTGCTCCTACTACTAGCCGAACGCTATATCTAGGTAAGCATGATCCATTAACAGGGGGATTAAATGGTACTCAAGCAATGACTAAACTATCCGAAGTTATGATTTTGACACCGGTACTCTTCTTTGGCCTATTTGAGCCAAAATGATATGCCAAAAATCAAACAGTTTAAATGTTGGTGTTTAAACTGTTTAATGCAAGCAACTACAGTTGGGTTATATTTATCATGGCTTCACGCGAGTGACCTGAGGCTTCTACTTCCTCTAAGTACCGCTGCCAACGTTGGGGGTATTCTTTGATTAATAATGCTAGATAGTCTGTTGGGTAAATAGCGTTGTGTTGATCATCAAAGACTAATCGGTAACCATGCTGAGCAACATTTTCTATAGCCATTAATTCCACTTGCTTTTTATGGGTGATAAGGCTTTTTTGCTGCTTTGGGTTAGGTATTGTCGGGGTAAAAACCCGTAGAAATTCAAAGCTTAATTCTGCTTTCTTTCCTTTGTTTAAATAAACAGTAAGGTTTTTATCAATTTTATTTATAATAAAGCGAGTAATGGTCATTATGGTCACGTGTACAGGGCAATGTAAAAACTGCCCTGTTTTCATGTTAAAGAAGGCTTTATCCTACAGAATAAAGCGACTTAAATCTTCATCTTTTATAACTTCATTTAAGGTTTCATCAACATAGCTTTTATCAATTACTATGGTTTCACCTGTACGTTGATCCGCTTGAAACGATAGCTCTTCGGTTAGACGCTCCATCATGGTATGTAAGCGTCTAGCTCCAATGTTTTCCGTGGTTTCATTTACTTGCCATGCCGCATTGGCAAT
The DNA here is from genome assembly GCA_913062815.1 of uncultured Colwellia sp. Classification (GTDB taxonomy): domain Bacteria; phylum Pseudomonadota; class Gammaproteobacteria; order Enterobacterales; family Alteromonadaceae; genus Colwellia. The sequence goes on from CAJXWZ010000032.1 coordinate 29,997, forward strand.
TGCTTGAATACCGTCGTCGCTAAATTCTATATGCACACCTTCCGTTGCTAATAGCGCAATATATTGCTCTGTTAACGAGGCGAATGGCTCTGTTAATATGCGCACAAAGTCTTCGGTAGTGAGCGCTTGTAATTCAACTCGAATGGGTAGACGCCCCTGTAATTCAGGAATTAAATCTGAAGGCTTCGCCATTTGGAAAGCGCCGGAGGCTATAAATAGAATATGATCAGTTTTGATCATGCCGTGCTTAGTGCTAACGGTGGAGCCTTCAACTAGCGGCAGTAAATCACGTTGCACACCTTCGCGTGAGACATCACCGCCACTATTACTGTCGGCACGTTTACAAATTTTGTCTATTTCATCTATAAAAACAATACCATTTTGTTCAACAGCGTAGATAGCTTTTTGTTTAATGTCATCTTGATTGACAATCTTAGCGGCTTCTTCTTCTTGAAGTGCTTTAAAAGCATCTTTAATTTTTAATTTACGCTTTTTAGTTTTTTCACTGGACATGTTTTGAAACATGCTCTGCAATTGTGAGGTCATATCTTCCATGCCTGGCGGGGCCATGATTTCTACACCAACTTGTGGAGCAGTTAAATCTAACTCAACTTCTTTATCGTCAAGTTTACCTTCGCGCAATTTTTTCCGAAACACTTGGCGAGTGCTGCTATTTTCAACTTCACCGTCTTGCTTTTCTGCATTGCCAAAGCCATCACGAGCTGGAGGCAAAAGTACGTCTAAAATTCGTTCTTCAGCCGCTTCTTCTGCTAAATGCTTAACACGACTCATTTCGTCTTCTTTGACCATTTTTATGGCCATATCGGCAAGATCGCGAATGATAGTCTCTACTTCTTTACCTACATAGCCAACTTCGGTGAACTTTGTTGCTTCAACTTTAATAAAAGGAGCTCGGGCCAATTTAGCTAAACGGCGAGCAATTTCGGTTTTACCAACGCCTGTTGGTCCGATCATTAAAATATTTTTGGGCGTAACTTCATTACGCAAGTCTTCAGCTAATTGCATTCTACGCCAGCGATTTCTTAAGGCGATGGCCACAGCACGCTTAGCATCACTTTGACCTACAATATGGGTGTCTAATTCGTGGACTATTTCACGGGGAGTCATATCTGACATCTTTTATTCCTCGGTTTGCTTTATTTGTTGCTTGCCTGACATTTCGCGTGGCAAGCGACAAACTATAGTTCGTCTATAGTGTGTGAATGGTTTGTGAAAACACAAATGTCGCCAGCTATCGTTAATGACTTTTCTACGATTTCTTTGGCCGATAATTCGGTATTTTCTAGTAGGGCTGTCGCTGCCGATTGAGCAAAATTACCACCACTACCAATGGCAATTAGGTCATGCTCTGGCTGAACAACATCACCATTACCAGTTATTATCAAAGAGGCGGTTTCATCGGCAACAGCAAGCAGCGCCTCCAGCTTTCTTAAGGCACGATCGCTGCGCCAATCTTTGGCTAATTCTACAGCGGCTTTGGTTAAGTGACCTTGATGTTGCTCAAGCTTGCTCTCAAAACGTTCAAACAAGGTAAATGCGTCTGCTGTACCACCAGCAAATCCGGCTAATACTTTATTATTATATAAACGACGCACTTTTTTAGCATTGCCTTTCATTACGGTGTTACCAAGCGAAACTTGGCCATCACCACCAATGACAACTTTGCCATTACGTCTAACTGATACGATAGTAGTCACATTAACTCCAATCTAATAAATACATTTTTTGATGTAAATTAAATAGGGGTTAATACTGATTTTTCAAGGATAGAGATGGGTTAAATTTAAACTTTTTACTGCCAAAGCCAAATTTGGCAGCCATTGATTTTATTATTTCTTAATTTATGTTTGTCTTGCTCAGCCGTTCGTTTTCGTGCATAAGGCCCTAAAACTACCTTATACCATACGTTGTACTTTCCTTGGGCTGTCTGAATCTTACTTTCAATACCGGCAAAAGCCATCTTAGCTTTAAGTGATTCCGCTTGTGCATTTGATTTAAAAGAGCCACATTGCATTTTGTACGGCCCATTTTGTTTTACTTCATACTGGCCAACTTCAACTTCTTTTGTTTTCAAATTTTCGACATAAGTCCATTTTTCTTTTGGTGGCTCAGGGATAGCACGCTCTTTTTTAGTGGTAGCAGATATATGCTCTGTTAATGGGGCTTTTGTTGTCGGGCTCGTTTTTAGCAACCATAAGCCATAGGCAAAGGTGGATAATAAAACCAGCACAAGCAGGCCGGTAACCTTGGCTTTTACGGAAAGTTTAGCAGCAGGCTCAACCTGTTGAGCCTTGTAAGGGTTGTTTTTTTTCTTTTTTGAAGGCGTTCGAGCAATATAATCTTGGTTAGACATGAAGACTGAAGAATTACGGAAAATTTTACTATTTTATACTCAAGTGATTTCTAAATACAAGCGCCCACGCTACCAGCTTAAATCGATAGGATCGATATCTAAGCTCCAACGCACTTTACTTTGCCACTCATTATCTGCAATTTTTGATAGCAGCTGTAAAATAGCAATATGCAGCTCCCTTCTTGACTTTGCCTGCAAGATCAAATGGTAACGAAATTTCCCTGCCTTTTTTTCCATAGCAGCAGGTACAGGACCAGCGAATTGACAATTTGCAAAAGCCTGCTCGGTTAAACTGCGTAAAAACTTTTCTGGATAGCTAGGGTAGTTTGCTTCAGCACGTAGTAAAGCTTGAAAACTAAAGGGTGGCAATAACGCTTGTTTTCGCTCAACTAATGCTTGTGTAGCAAAATGCTGATAACCGTTATGCACTAAATCTTGTAAAAGCGGGTGGTCAGGGTACGCCGTTTGTACCAGCACCTTGCCGGGTTTACTGGCTCGGCCAGCCCTACCGGCTACTTGAATTAGTAATTGTGCCATCTGCTCACTTGCACGAAAATCAAAACTAAAGAGTGCGCCATCGCCATCAAGCACGGCCACTAAGGTCACGTCTGGAAAATGGTGACCTTTGGCAAGCATTTGAGTACCAATGAGTAACTGGTGTTTTTTATCTGATATTTCTTGTAATAATTTACTTAGTTCACCTTTTTTTCGCGTACTATCTCTGTCAATTCTGACCACACTTGTTTCAGGAAATATTTCACTAATACGTTGCTCTAATTGTTCCGTACCTTGACCTACAGGTGCTATTCGAACACTACCACAGCTTGGACATTGTTTAGGCACACGTTTTTGGCTACCGCAATGATGGCAAATAAGTAATTGCTGTTTTTGATGAAAAGTATAAGGTTTGTCACATCGTTGACATTCACATAGCCAATGACATTCTTGGCAATTAATGGCAGGTGCATATCCCCGACGATTCAAAAACACTAACACTTGTTCACCACGTGCAAGCGTTTGTTTTATCTCATGCTTCAACATGCCTGACAAACCGAATTCCATTTGTTGCTTGGCAACATCAATTAAGGCAATTTTGGCTTTGCTGCTATTTCCAGCTCGTTGGCGTAATTGGTGGTATTGGTATTTACCTGAGCTCGCATTTTGTAAAGTTTCAAAACTAGGTGTAGCACTACCTAAAATTATGGGAATATTTAGTTGCTTTGCCCGTAAGATGGCAATATCTCTACCATGATAACGGAAACTATCTTGCTGTTTTAATGAACTATCATGCTCTTCATCAACGATGATCATACCCAGTTGATGCAAAGGTGAGAAAATAGCTGAACGCGTACCTATCACAATTGCAGCACTATTTTGTTGCGCGCTTAACCAAGTGTTTAAGCGTTCAGTGTCATTTAAATTAGAGTGATGTAAGCAAATAGGCACATTAAAGCGTTGTTCAAAGCGTAGTAAGGTTTGTGGAGTTAGCCCTATTTCAGGAACAATAACTAATACTTGCTGGTCATTGGCAAGTACTTGTTCCATAGTTTGCAAGTAAACTTCGGTTTTACCGCTGCCAGTGATGCCATCAATTAAGTGACATGAATATTGTGCTAGCGACTGATTAATTGCAGCAACAATGATGGCTTGTTCGGTAGAAAGGCATTGTTTATTTTCTTGTGCTAAGTCTTGTTCACGCCAGCTAAATTGACAAGCTTCTTGTGCTTCTTCAGCAATTAGACCTTTGGTTGCTAGCACATTGAGTTGTGCTTTACTGTACCCTAAAGTGCGTAATTCGGCCCAACTAATACCCTGGTGCTTGTTAATTAACTGATAAAGTGAAAATTGTTTTGGTGCTTTTGTTTCGATTGACTTTAATACACTTTTTTCCTCAAGGTTAACCTCTGTATTATGCCAAACCATCGGTGGCTTAATATCTAACTTTTTTACCTGACGTAATAGTTTTGGTAGTGCTTGTTGAAAAACATCACCAATTGGATGATGATAATAGTCTGCACAAAGGGTTAAAAATCCAACTAAAGAATGACTTAAGTGGAAACTGTCATTGAGACGATTTGAAATAGACTTTATTTTTTTTATATCTAATGTAGTAGTAGTCTCAATTGCGCTATCTACAGCCATAACAATGGCAATAACTTGCCTAGCACCAAACGACACAGCAACACGTTCGCCAATATGTATAGCAGGTGTTTGCATTGCTATTGGTACTTGGTACGTAAATAGTTGCCGCATAGGTACAGGCACAGCAACTTGCACAAATTGTTCAGACACGAATTATCTTGCGCTATTATTAATGGGAATTTATGGCTATCTTAGCTTAAAAATCACCATTTATTAATAAGTCTTTTTTTAAGCTATTTGTCATGCTTTTACTTGCAGTTCTGGCAGTGATCCTTTATTATTCGCCACCATTAATTTTAACTACGTATGGTGCTTAGCGTTTCAAGGTCTTATTTATAAGGCAAAGCGGCTAGGTGGCGATGCGCCCATTTTCTCGAAAGAGATACAGAGGTCCCCATGAAAGACGGTATTCATCCTAATTACGTTGAGTTTAAAGCAACTTGTTCTTGTGGCAACGTGATTACAACTCGTTCAACGGCTACTAAAGAAGTACATTTAGATGTTTGTTCTGAATGTCACCCATTCTACACTGGTAAGCAAAAAGCTGCTGAAACTGGTGGTCGTGTTGATAAATTCAACAAACGTTTTGGTGCTCTTTCTAAAAAGTAAGTTTTACTTTTTAAGACATCAGACATAAAAAAAAGCGCCTTTTGGCGCTTTTTTTGTGTCAAAAATTAGTAATAAGCTGGATGCTCTCAAGAGTTTCGTTAATATCCTACACTCTACCAAATTCAGGTTAGTTAAAAATAAAACATATTCCTTTAAACCCTTTTTTGACATACTGCATCTAACTTTATAACGACAAAGAAAGAGATTTGATTTTTTGAACAATTCACAGGTAATTGATGCCAAAAAGTTGTTTGCAACCTCTCAAGAGCAAGAGTGGATTGCTCAAGCTAAGCAGGGATCGCAAAGCGCTTTTCATCAACTATACGAAATGCATCACCGGCAAGTTTATGCTTTGTGTTGGCGGATGCTTGCAGATAAAGACAGTGCTGAAGATGTGTGCCAAGAGGTGTTTGTCGTGTTGTGGCAAAAAATCAATAATTTTCGCGGTGAAAGTAAGTTTAGTACTTGGTTACATAGCGTTGCCAGTAACGTGGTATTAACACACCTTAGAAAACACAAAAGCTGGTTGCAACGAGTATTTAGTATTGAAGACCAAACCAGTCACTCGTTACCAGAAGAAGCAGCAGTTGAGTTAGACGATTCTTCAGAGCTTGAAGAGCTAGACAAACACATAGCCAAGTTACCTGAGCGTGCTCGATTAGTATTCGTACTGTTTGCTGTTGAAGGGTATCGACATGAAGAAATAGCGAAAATGTTGAAGATGGCAGTGGGTTCAAGTAAATCGCAATACCACAGAGCTAAGGCATTATTGAAAGAATCATTGATGGCCTCACCGGGTGAAATAGCATTTGCAGGAGTAAATGATGAATAAACAAATATCAGATCAAGCATTAGCGACCCATATTGATAGATTGCCTAAAGAAATGAAACCCGAGCGAGATTTGTGGTCAGGAATAGAACGTGCAATTCAAAATAAAAGCCAAGAAGGCTCGTTGGAGCATAAGAAAACGAATGTTGTACCTATGGCTTGGGCAGCGTCAATAATTGCCGCAGTATTAGTGGCGTGGATTTCATTTGCGCCCACAACGAGCAAACTTTCTATGCCATTGACAGCGGCTAATGACAATCCAAAGCCTAGCTCAGCGCTGCTAGTTACCTCTATGCAGGAAAGTTTTCAGCAACAAAAACAGGCAATGTTAGTCAGTTATGGCACACCTGATATGACGAACTTGCCAACTAAGATGCAAGAGCAATTAATTGAACTTGCGCAAGCACGTAAAGCGATTGAAAAAGCATTAGCGAACGATGTCAATAATGCTGATTTACTGAACTTACTGCGTTTTACCCAGCAGCAAGAACTGAATTTATTACAGAAACTGTATCCATACATGAATAGTAAAAATGCCAAATGGCAAACAATTTGATTTTCAATACGTATGATTTTTAGAATTTTGAAGAATATAAGACAGAGGTTTATATGAGTAACTTTAATCGATATATGTTTGCAGCAATTATTTGCGCAAGTTTATTCACTATTGCGCCAAGTTTTGCCGGTGAGAGAGTAGATAGAGAACTTTCTAGTGATGGAGTAAATACAGTTGCTATAGAAAATTTGAGCGGCGAGGTTAATATAATTGGCTGGGACAAAGACAGTATCACAGTAAAAGGTGAGCTTGATGACAAAGCAGAGCAATTGATATTTGAAAAATCAGGCAACAGAGTAAACATTAAAGTAGAATTAGAACACCATGGTCGTTGGAATACCAATGGCTCAGAATTAACTATTCATATGCCATCAAACTTACGCATGAATTTTGAAAGTGTGTCTAGTGACGTAGCATTACAAAACTTAAATTACGACATTTCGGTTAAAACGGTAAGTGGCGATGTTAAAGCAACGGATCTTACTAAACATATAGAATTGAGTTCTGTTAGTGGTAATATCAAAAGTCAGAACCTTCAGGGTAAAATTTCTTTAGCAACAGTAAGCGGTGACATAGTTGATAGAAATTCATCAGGTCGATTACAACTGCAAGCCGTTAGTGGAGAAATAAGCGTTAAATCAACAGCGAAAGAAGTGTTTGTTAATAATGTTTCTGGTAATACCGAACTTGATTTAGATGAAGTAAGCGAATTGAGAATGTCAGCTATTAGTGGTGATGTAGAGGTTAACCTATTCTTATTAGATAGTGGTGTGGTAAAGGCATCAAGTGTTAGCGGCAGTGTTGAATTAGACTTTCAAAATAATGTAGCAGCAGAATTTCGTTTGAAAGCCAATGCAGGTGGCGATTTAGAAAACAAACTGACAAATAAAAGGGCAGACAATGCTAAATATGGTCCGAGCTCTAAGTTATATTTTCAAACAGGTAATGCTAATGGCTCGGTTCGTGTAAGTACCGTTAGTGGTGACGTCACTGTGAAATAGTATTCATTACGCTTATCAGAGAAAAGGCAGGAAAGGTTTTCCTGCCTTTTTTATTTAGTTTACCCTCTATTTTTACCTCAATTTCTGCTACATTATCTTCCTGAAAAAAATTCCTAAACTATTACGCTAAGGCTCAGTAAATGGCAGATAGAAAGCCCGGTAAATTTGCCAAAGAAAAGCAATTTATCAGAGACAAACAAATTGATGAATTGAAAGTACCACCGCACTCGTTAGAAGCTGAACAGTCGGTACTTGGTGGCCTGTTACTTGATAATGAGACTTGGGATAGAGTGGCTGAAAAAACAGTTGCTGAAGATTTTTATAGTCGCTCCCATCGCTTAATATTTGAAACAATAGGTGTCTTGATTGAGCTGGGCGAGCCGGTAGATTTAATTACCTTGTCTGAAGCATTGGAAAACGATCAAAAATTAGATGATGCCGGTGGTTTTGTTTATCTTGCTGAGATGATGAAAAACACGCCAAGTGCGGCGAATATTACCGCTTATGCTGATATTGTTCGTGAACGTGCTGTAACGCGTGAAATGATTAGCGTTGCCAATGAGCTTGCTGAAGCCGGTTATGATACACAAGGAAGAAGTAGTGCCGAATTACTCGATTTTGCTGAAACCAAAGTATTCGCTATCGCTGAAAAACGCGCTAGCAAATCTGAAGGTCCAGAGAGTATTCATTCGGTTTTAGAAAAAACGGTCGATAGAATTGAAAAGTTATGTTCCACTCCTTCAGGTGGTGTAACCGGTGTCCCCAGTGGTTTTTCTGATTTAGATAAAATGACCGCAGGTTTGCAAAAATCCGATTTGATTATTGTTGCTGCTCGTCCTTCCATGGGAAAAACAACTTTTGCCATGAACTTGGCTGAACATGCAGCGATGACACAAGATAAGCCAGCATTAATATTCAGCTTAGAAATGCCGGCTGACCAAATTATGATGCGTATGTTGGCATCTCTTGGTCGAATTGATCAAACTAAAATTCGTACCGGTCAATTAGATGATGAAGATTGGGCACGTATGTCATCAACAATGGGCTTACTTATCGAAAATGGTAAAATGTTTATTGATGACGCTGCTGGTTTGACACCAACAGAAGTACGTTCAAGAGCAAGGCGTATTCATCGCGATCATGGTGGTATCTCTATGATCATGATTGATTACTTGCAATTAATGCGAGCACCACAATTTTCTGATAATAGAACGCTAGAAATAGCTGAAATATCCCGCTCGCTTAAAGCGCTAGCAAAAGAGCTACAAGTGCCAGTTGTTGCGCTTTCTCAGCTCAACCGTGGTTTGGAGCAAAGATCAGATAAACGTCCAATTAACTCAGATTTGCGTGAATCAGGTTCAATTGAGCAAGATGCCGATTTAATCATGTTTATTTACCGTGATGAGGTTTATCACGATGATAGTGAATTTAAAGGCATGGCTGAAATTATTATTGGTAAACAGCGTAATGGACCAATAGGTCGAGTACCCCTTACTTTCCAAGGTAAATTTTCACGTTTTGATAATTATGCTGGTCCACATGTACTAGAAGAAGATTAGCCTTGGTACTACTCCCCATGAATGGTAGCAATAATTGTACGGCTACCACCATGGTCCCTATGCTCTCCTAAATATATACCCTGCCAAATCCCTAAATTAAGCTGCCCTTGAGTTATTGGAATGCTAAGGCTTGCACCAAGCAAGCTAGATTTTATGTGTGCAGGCATATCATCGTCTCCTTCATAGGTATGTTGATAATACGGCGCACGCTCAGGCGCAATGACATTGAAATGTTTTTCCATATCGGTGCGCACAGTCGGGTCGGCATTTTCATTTATGGTTAATGAAGCGGATGAGTGCTTTATAAATAAATGTAAAATACCACAATGAATAGTGTTGATTGTTGAAATCTGTTTGATTAGTTCATCAGTAATCAAATGAAAACCGCGGTTTTTTGCTGTTAAATGAATTTCTAATTGTTGCCACATAATGAAACGCTATTGAGTAATGTTGAATATAGAGAGTGTGATACAAGTTATCAAAAGCTGCAACTGCCTGGTAATTTTCTATAAGTGAGACTACCCACTTGTTCTTGGCATTGAACAGTTAGGATACTGCTTATGCACTTTGTTGATTCGTTTATAGTAATTCAATTACTCAAAATGCAATTTCTTACATTTAAATGCTTTAAGCATCATCATGATAATCGCTTACTCATATCCACAAATGGTATTTTATGGGACAATTGCCACATGAAAATTTGGTTCCTCTTTATTAAAGCGCCTAAAAGGGTTCTTTCTATTTCTCGACGTCGACAAACGGCTAAACTCAAGCAGCAACTGCTTCGGGTTAAGACAGCTTTGTCGCAAGAAAAACAAGAAACTAAAGAAATGTTATCGACTTATCGCCGATACACCAAGGGAAAAACAAGCCCAGAAGAGATGAAGATAGCAAACCAGCAGTTTTTAGATGTATTAAAAGGCTTGGGTCTTGGCGTGTTTGCGGTTTTACCTTTCTCACCAATCACTATCCCCATTGTGATCAAAGTCGGTAAGTGGGTAGGTGTTGATATTTTACCCAGTTCATTTAGAGATGAACGTAAATAATTCGATAACCGCTATGATATAAAGGATGATATATCAAATGCTTAGTGAGGTTATCCGTTATTGTTGCCTTACTTTCCGTTCAATACTTCAGTGTGGTATAAGTTTTCAAAAGCCTCAACGGTTTGTGGAATAATTTCTTCTATAAGTTTAGCTAACACATGTTCTTTTTTGTATTTAGCGTATAAGGTTTTGTATATACCTGTCTCACCAATACGCTTAGTTTCTACAAGAGTTTGTTTTGTTAAGCTACTCACTAACCAATCGGGTAGCGCTGCTACGCCCATGTTAGCTGCAACCATCTGCAATATCATATGACTATTGGCTACTTGTTTTATAACTAGCGGTTTGTGCATGCTTGGGTACTTATCAAAGAAAAGCTTAAAAATGTCTAGCTGCTCAGTTTTTACTGGATAGGTTAATAACACCTGTGAGCTAAAATCGGCGGCCTGTAAAAATGCCTTGTCAGCTAACTTTTGTTTTACCAATGCTTGCTTTGCTAAGACAGCAACGACTTCAAATGTGCCGAGCGCATGGTAAACATAGTCATCGTTGTCCTCTTTTTCATCGATAAAAAGGATATCAGTTTCAACGGCTAATTTTTCTCCACTATTGTTAGTAAAGCCTTGCTCAATAAATTCAATTTTCACGTCAGGGTAGAGCAAGGAAAACTGCTCAGCAACCGGCAATAACCATTGGAAGCAAGCATGACACGCAATAGCTAAGTTAAGTTGAAGCGAGGTACACTTTTCATCTTTCAATTCACTTAGTGCTGAATTTATTAACGGTAAAATATCCTCGGCCAATGCTAGTAATACTTTACCCTGTTGAGTAAATTGCACGGGTGAAGTGTTGCGCAAAAAAAGAGACGCATTTAAGCGTTGCTCAAGATCTTTTATCTGATGGGACAGGGCAGATTGACTAACGAATAATTGCTCAGCAGCTTTTCTGAGATTGCCGGTTTCAGCAAGTTTTGTCAGTGTTTTTAGGTGTTTAATTTCAAACATAATGAATTTTCTTCATGTAGCAATTGAATTTATTGCGCTTGTACTGCGTCGCGCTATTTCTTAAAGTATAACCACTTAAACGTCTAGACGTCTATTTGTTTTTTCGTTTAACAGCAAACAATTCTTAAATAATATATTAATTGGAGCAGGTTATGCAGATTCACAATTTAGGTTTTCCGCGCATTGGTGCAAAACGAGAGCTAAAATTTTCTTTGGAAAAATACTGGCGAGGCGACATCAGTCAAGCGCAATTCTTAGCTCAGAGCAAAGAACGGCGACACTCAAATTGGAAAATTCAACACGAAGCCGGCGTAGATATACTGCCAGTAGGTGATTTTGCCCATTATGATCATGTGTTAAATACCACTTTATTACTTGGCTTAGTACCCGATCGCTTTACGTCACACGAAAAGAGTGAACATCATGTCAATTCGTTAGATCTAGAATTCAGAGTTGCCCGTGGTCAAGCCCCTACAGGTTGTCAATGTGCTGCCAGTGATATGACAAAATGGTTTAATACTAACTACCACTATATTGTGCCAGAGCTTTCATCTAAGTTAGTGAACAATATTAAAACAGAAGTGAACTTAACAGCATTACTTAATCAGTTCAGTGATGCTCAGCAAGTATCGGACAATCGTAAAGTTGTGCTTATTGGGCCGCTAACCTACTTGCATTTAAGTGTGGTTGAAAATGAAGACAAGTTAGCACTGTTACCTGCGCTGTTAGCGCGATATCAGCAAGTGTTCAACCAATTATCTGTAGCTGAGGTTGAGTGGCTGCAAATTGATGAGCCAATATTAGGTCTAGAGCTGGATAGTCGATGGCAGGAAGCCTTTAAACAAGCTTATCTTACCTTAGAGAAAGGTGTATTAAAGCTACTGTTAACGACTTACTTTGCTTCAATTGATCATCATGTTGATTTAATAAAAACACTGCCTTTTGATGGTATTCATCTTGACACTATTGCCGAAAATACTGATGTAGCGAGTATTATTAACAAGTTACCTATTGATTGGATTATTTCCTTGGGTGTTATAAATGGCCGCAACATATGGAAAACTGATTTAGCGTCAGTATTTGAAAAAATACAACCATTGTATAATCAGCTGGGTCAACGCTTGTGGCTTGCCCCTTCGTGTTCTCTGCTTCATTCTCCTGTAGATTTAGCGCAAGAACATTTGCTTGATGAAGAGTTTACGTCTTGGTTAGCTTTCGCCAAACAAAAATGTCAGGAGCTCAAGTTATTAAAACAGGCGCTTGTTAGCAATGATAATGACCAGTTAATTTGTTATTCCAGCGATGCTCGCGCTCGTGGTATATCTAAACGAATTAACGATCAAGCAGTGCAACGACGTGTATCTAATTTAACAGCAACAGACTATCAGCGTGATGAAAAATTTGAGCAACGTAAACAAGTACAAAATGCAGCACTTAACTTACCTATTTTACCAACTACCACGATAGGTTCATTTCCGCAAACAGGTGATATTCGTGAAGTTCGGGCAAAATGGCGTCGCAAAGAAATTAATGAGCAAACGTATCAAACCTTAATTCAAACAGAAATAAAGGCGGCCATTGAGCGTCAAGAAGCTATCGGTTTAGATGTGCTTGTACATGGAGAAGCTGAGCGTAATGATATGGTGGAATACTTTGGGGAGTTACTTGAAGGTGTCGCTTTCACCCAATTTGCTTGGGTACAAAGCTATGGCTCTCGCTGTGTAAAACCCCCGATTATCTTTGGAGATATTAGCCGTAAGCAAGCCATGACACTTGAGTGGATCAGTTATGCACAATCGTTAACCAGTAAACCGGTAAAAGCAATGTTAACAGGCCCAGTCACCATCTTAGCTTGGTCGTTTGTTCGTGATGACTTGTCAAGAGAGCAAGTAACCAAACAAATTGCACTGGCTATTAGCGATGAAGTTGAAGACTTGATTGCCAATGGTACGCAAATAATTCAAATTGATGAACCAGCTATACGAGAAGGCATGCCCATCAAACAAAGTCAGTGGCAGTATTATTTAGATTGGGCAACGGCTTCATTTTGCCTTTCAGCGGCTAAAGCGCCTTCGAAAACACAAATTCATACACACATGTGCTATTCAGAGTTTAATGATATTTTACCAGCAATTATTGCGCTAGATGCTGATGTATTAACAGTAGAAACATCACGTTCGAATATGGCCTTGTTAAATGCTTTTGAGCAACAAGCCTACCCTAATGATTTAGGGCCTGGAGTATATGATATTCACTCACCTAATGTACCTAGTGTTGAATGGATGGTGAACCTACTAGAAAAAGCCCAGCGTTATATTCCACGCGAAAGACTATGGGTGAACCCAGATTGCGGATTAAAAACTCGCGCTTGGGCAGAAACTAAACTAGCACTTGAAAACATGGTGCAAGCTGCCAAACAATTTAGAGTTAATGATAGCTAAACACAAGCATAAAAAAAGGCTCTAGTGAATTAGTGCCTTTTCGATTTTTGGTTATAACGTTTATATTGCCAAGCTGGAAAGGTTACTCATCAAATGAGAACTCAATATACGCTTTTCCCGCATCACCTTTTAGTGAAATTATTACCACAGGACCTTTAGATTTATGGTGAATGGTATGATCTTTACCTGATACCACAATGGGCGTAGCCATATCAAATTCAATGCCTTTTTCACTTAACAAACGCTTTGCGCCGCCTGTAACCATGTTAGTTATTTCGCCCACTAAATCCGTTATTTCTTCATTAACCTCATCAGGTGCTTCGCCAACCATGCCTTTCATTGTTGCTAGCGCTAAAGGACCATCAAAAGTGATAGAAAGTGAGCCTTTTGTCTCAGGGCTAACCATGCCAATCAAGCCTGATACATCGCCCATGGAAGTTTCGTTTTTTTTCAATTTGGGTTTTTCAGGTGTTAATTCCATTTGTGCCATTGTAGACATGACATTTAGCATTGATGATAAAAATGGATTGATGAACTCTACTCTCATGAAGCCTTCCGAGCCTTAGCTATTAGTAATAGTCTGATTTTGCACACTTCTAAGACAAATGTAAATCAAACTATGTTAATTTTTTATAGGGGTTCTATTCACTTGCCGCAATAATTGCGACTTTTTGTGAATGATGAAAAGTTAAGCTACCTTGAACTATGCCCGTTAAGTCTGTGTATTGATAGTTTACTGTATTCACTTGTTTAGCATAAGTATCGACGAGTATTGTATTTTTTACCACTAAATTAGCTAAAAAGTTTTGACTAACACTCTCTTGATATGCGAAAAGGTGACCACGTTTAACTTCAAAGCCAACCCACTGCATTTCAACTACGCTATTCCCTTGTGCTAAAACAAAGTTTTCTTCAATATAGTTTTGTATGTACTCATCATAATCAGGGTGTGCTGCAGAGAAATGAATTTGCTTTTGTTCTGCAATAGTATTTTCAATATCATGGGCAGTAAATTGATGAATTACTTCAATATGTTTGCTTTTGTTATTTAAGTTTAACTCAGTAACGCCAAAGAAATAACTATGGGCAGCAGCAGATGCTGCTAACCCAGTTAATAAAGCACAGCAAATAATTTTACTGATTGATGTGCTAAATAATGACTGACAAAAACCTAGCATTAGCTATCTTTACTGTCTTTCTGGTTCTCATCCAGCGATTTCAACTCTTCATTGAAGTCTCGCATCATGTCCTTTTTCTTCTTCTTGTAAAGCTCAAAGCGTGATTTGATAGGGCGAGCTGGCCAGTAGTTGTTATTAACATCAACATCAGCAGTTTCCCATTTAGCATCAATAGCGATAGCAGTAATTTCTTTATCACGAATTAATAGTTTAGATGTTTTCTTTGGATTTAGTTGCCAGATCTCAGCCGGTAATTTCATGTGTTCAGTACTACCATCAGCATAGGTAATATCTAAAAGGATAGGCATAACTAAGCCACCTATATTTTCAAAATCTATAACGTAGAAGTTACTTTGATTAAGTAATAAGTCTTTTTGCCATTGTTCTAGCTTTTTATTACTGGAATTATACTTATTACGGGCAGCATTTGTGGCAGTAAATTTATCATGTTCGTTATAAAAGTCTAACAGCTCAGGCTTATCTTGCGTACGAACCCATTGCCCTTTATTTAATACATCAGAAATATACTCTGGATTTTCGTTATCCAAAGCACGTAGCCATGCTTCTTCTGTATCAGGGTTTTGACTATCCGCAGTGTATAAATGAATATTACCTAAGGCAATATCAACATGATCTGTGGTGTAAAACCAGCCACGGAAGAACCAGTCTAAATCAACAGCAGAGGCGTCTTCCATTGTTCGGAAAAAATCTGCAGGAGTAGGGCGTTTAAACTTCCAACGCTGTGCATACTCTTTAAAAGCAAAATCAAATAACTCACGTCCCATCACTGTTTCACGCAAAATGTTTAATGCTGTTGCTGGTTTACCGTAGGCATTATTACCAAATTGCAGAATTGACTCCGAATTTGTCATGATGGGTACTTGGTTGTTACTTTTCATGTATGCAGTGATATTAGCTGCATCACCACGACGAGATGGGTAACCTTCTTCCCATGCTTGTTCAGCAATGAATTGTAGGAAAGTATTAAGGCCTTCATCCATCCATGTCCATTGACGTTCGTCTGAATTAACAATCATTGGAAAATAGTTATGACCAACCTCATGTATTATTACACCGACTAAACCGTATTTAGTGCGACGAGAGTAGGTTTTTTCACCTGTTTCTTTATCCAAAGTAGGACGAGGACCATTAAAGGTGATCATCGGATATTCCATGCCACCTACAGGGCCATTAACTGAAATTGAAACTGGGTAAGGGTAAGCAAAAGTGTACTTATTATATTGCTCCATGGTATGGATAATGGCTTCAGTAGAATACTTTTCCCATAACGGGTTACCTTCATTCGGATAGAAAGACATGGCCATAGTGTCAGTGCCACCTTCCTGGTAGCCTTGAGCATCCCAAATGAACTTTTTACTTGAAGCAAAAGCAAAATCACGAACATTTTTTGCTTTAAAGTGCCACGTTTTATTCTTATTTGAACGAGACTTTTCGTTCGCTAATGCTTCATCAACGGTTACGATCAGTACTGGCTTTTCAGCCTTTTTTGCTTTTTCTAAACGTTTTCTTTGAGTCTTAGTTAATACATTTTTAGGGTTTTGTAATACACCCGTCGCTGCGACGATATGATCGCTTGGTACTGTAATTTTTACATCGTAATCACCAAATTCGAGTGTGAACTCTCCACGACCTAAAAATTGTTTATTTTGCCAACCCATAACATCGTAATAAGCAACAGCGCGAGGGAACCAACTAGCAATTTCATATAGATAGTTATCATCTTCTTTAAAGTATTCGTAACCTGAACGACCACCTAATACTTTTTGTTCATGTAATTGGTAATTCCATTCAACATTAAACTCAGTATCATCACCTGATTTCAAAGGTTTAGGCAAGTCGATGCGTAGCATGGTGCCATTAATGACATAATGTAGAGGCTTACCTTTGCGACTAGTGACCTTAGTAATATTGTAACCACCATCAAATGCTGGCGTTTCTATCATGTTACGCACATCACGATAGGTTTCTTTTTTCATTTTGCTTGATGGCTTTGATAATTTCGCCGCTGAACTTCGTTGTAATTTATTTTGATCAAGCTGTAACCAGATATAGCGTAAAGTATCAGGAGAATTATTTTTATAATTTAATGTTTCAGCGCCTGTGAGCTGCTGTTTTTTATCATCTAACTTGATTTCAATAGTGTAATCAACTTGTTGTTGCCAATATTTGTGTCCAGGTGCACCAGATGCTGTACGATAAACATTCGGTGTAGGTAAAACTTCGGCAAGTTGACGGAATGTGTCGTCTTCAATGCTTCTTTTGGCCTGAGCATTACTACTAATAAAAGCGGTTGAAAAAACGAGTGATAAGCTAATAATTGCTGATGGGATTGAATATTTCATAACTTTCCAATGGTATTTATTATTTTGTATACAAAATGATACTTTGACGACGCTTTATACCATATTGGTGGCTAGCTTGGTAACTTGGATAAGTTTTTTTTGAGATAAACGGTAAAGAAAATAGGATTAATAACTGTATTTACTGACAAACACTACAATGGCCGTGTGCTTCAACAATTTGGTGACTAATGGTAAAGCCACTGGCATCAGCCATTGAACGTAACGCGAGATCGAAGTTGTTTGATTGAATTTCTTCAACATGACCACATTCATCACAAATAAGCAGTTGCACAGGATGGTTACAATCACCAAAGTGATGACACATCACAAAAGCATTGATAGATTCAATTTTGTGAACAAAGCCTTGTTTAGATAAAAAATCTAAAGCGCGATAAATGGTTGCGGGTTTTGCTGCTTGATCTAACTCCTTAAGTTCAGCTAATAAATCATATGCACCAATAGCGCCTTCATGTTTGGCAAGCAACAAGAAAACTTGTTCGCGAGTTTTTGTAAAACGCGCGCCTTTTTTTTGGCAAACCTGTTGAGCTTGCGCTAATAATTTTTCATGCATAGAGTTAGATAAAGTTGAAGCGGTCATCTGTGTTTTATACTGATATATCTGCAATTTTTCCCAGTGTAGCACTATTGTTATTTTTTGCACACGCGAGAAATATATTATTGTCAGCTAGTTCGCAATGAAATGAATATTATTTAATGAGAGTTTTTGCTATCTTAGTAAATGACAGCGCTATCATTTTAGCGCAAAAACCATAATTCTGGACATTATAATGACTCGCTACCTTGCTCTTGATGCCTTTAGAGGCATCACTATTGCCTTGATGATTTTAGTAAATACACCGGGCTCATGGTCACATGTTTATGCGCCCTTACTACATGCACAGTGGCACGGTTGCACGCCAACTGATTTAGTATTCCCATTTTTCCTATTTATTATTGGCTCTGCCATGTTTTTCTCTTTTAAAAAGAGTGGTTTTGCAGCAACACCTGAACAATTTATCAGAATTGTTAAGCGTGGCGGTATTATGTTTTTTATCGGCTTTATGCTTAATGTGATTCCATTCAATACTCCTGTAGAGGAGTGGCGAATTATGGGCGTTTTACAACGTATTGGTCTTGCTTATGTCATTGCAGCAAGTGTGGTATTGCTATTAAACCGTCGAGGAATTTTTATCTTATCTATTATTGCCCTCATTGCTTACTGGGCATTATTACTCAGTGTAGGTGAAGGGGCACTCACGCTAGAAGGCAACATTATTAGACAAATTGACTTGTCTATTTTCGGCGCGAATCATATGTATTCCATGCGAGGAATATCTTTTGAACCTGAAGGACTGATTAGCACAATTCCTGCGGTAGTAAATATGCTATTAGGGTTTGAGCTAACCCGTTATTTGACGAGTATTAAAGATAAAAAATCAAGTGTCACTAAACTCATTATTATTGGCGGGCTCGCTATTGGCTTTGGCGCTTTATGGAGTGTGATTTTGCCGATAAATAAATCGTTATGGACCAGTTCATATGTTATATATTCTACAGGTTTTGCTTGTCTTTTATTAGCGTTGTTTGTTTGGTTGATAGATATTAAAGGACATGAAAAATTAGTATCCCCGTTATTGGTTTATGGCACTAATCCGTTATTTGTTTATGTACTGTCTTTCTTATTTGTCACTCTTTACCTCAATATTCCTGTTGGTGATAGTTCAATGTACGGTTGGTTGTATCAACAATTAACCTTAATTGCTGAGCCCTCATTAGCATCGTTTATGTTTGCTTTTAGTCATGTGGTATTGTTTTGGTATATTTCATTAAAACTATATCAGCGAAAAGTTTTTATAAAAATATAAATAAGTTAACTTAAAATTAATGAAATAAATCAGTTACTTTACTGCTATGCTTAAAGCAGAACATCATAGGTAAAAAATAATTTAGATAGCGTATTTTAGGGAGAAGTATTAGGGCGTGAATAAGGTAAAATTGACTCAAGATGAAAATTTATCAATAAAAATTAGTCATCCATTACTTCCCCAAGAGCAGCAACGCATTGATTTATATTTTTCTTTGCCTGTTGAAATGGGCATAAGCTCAAGTACGTTAAATGTTGAAGATTTTTTTTATAGCAACATAAAAAGCCATAGTGCCTACTACTCAGATAAACTACATCTTCCTTTAGTGCGCAGCCGCTTTATTAGCCAACGCTTTGAAGGGGAGAGTAAAGGTGATCAAAGTGATTACCGACTGAACTTGAATCTATATTCGTATCAACTGAAAATCGCCCTTGATGCCGATATAAAACAAACCTTAAAACTGAAAAGTGCTGAAGAATTTTACCCTGCAGCAATAGAATTGGCTGATCAAATTACCAATTTAACAAAAAAATTACGTCGTTATACCCCGTCTGATAGCAAACTTAGTTCATTTTTCGATAATGCCGATAATTATTTAAGTTGGCATATTGAACAATCGTTTTTGAAATTACTTTCAAAAGGGCCAAAAAGCAGTGAGTTTGCGACCGAACGGGAATTTTTATTTTCATTTTGTCGAGACGAAAATAATCATAGAATTAAAAGTAAGTACAATTCACAAGTAACTTTGGATGATCCAAACCGCATTACGAATAAAATGCGACTGTTACAACGATTAATTGAATATGGAGTGGTTTTTCAAAAACAAACACGCTATCTAGATCTAAATTTAAAACGCTTAGCTCGAGGAGGCGTGACTGCAATAATTATGGCGTTTGTGATGCTGTTAGTGCTTAATGCCCGTTCTAGCTTTACTGAAGTAACCCTAGCGCTAATTGCTTTTCTAGGGTTGATATATGGACTAAGAGAAACATTTAAGGAAGATCTTACTAGCCTTATTTGGCGTAAAATTCAAAAAGGACGACCCAAGTGGCAAAACCTATTTCGCCATAGCGTTAATCAAAAGCGTATATTAAGCCAAATATTATGGCTAGAGTATATTAGCAGTAAAGATTTACCAAAAACGGTGAATGAATTATTTCAGCAGCGGCGACAACAGAATAAACAGGCTGCGCGGTTATTACACTTTCGTTGCGACAATAAAGTTATTGCCAAAGAGTTCTTGCCTGGCTATGGCGAAATTCAACAGCAGATTTTTTTCAATTTAACGCCTTTTGTTCGCTTTTTAAAGCGAGGTGCTGGTCGTTTATATAACTTAGATGGGCAAAAAATATCGAGTCAAGCGGTTGAGCGTCGCTATCAAATCAACTTGATTTTACGTAATGTAGATAAGCAAGGCGAACATTTACAGCGTTTGAAGATAACTTTAAACAGAAGTGAAATTGTAAATATAGAAGCCATGGAAACGTTTGATCCATAACGTCTATTAAAATTGCTCAGTATGCTAGTCTACAATTTTCAATGAATATGCTTAAAAGGGCTTCATAGTGTCATCAAATCGCATTTCTATTCGTTCATATACCAATCAAATGCGTAGCCATTTTCATGAATACCATCAGTTAGTACTGCCCTTACAAGGTAGTATAAATATTCAAGTAGGTAATTATAAAGGGCTGGTGAGTATCGGTGATTGTATCATCATTAAAGCAGGACAAAGGCACGACTTTTTTGCTGATGAGGCTGCACGTTTTATTGTGGTTGATTTAGATGACTTACCTAATAACATTAAAGACTCTACTACTGAGAAAGTCTCTATTGATACACCTTTAATTGCTTTTATTCAGTTTGTTGATAAGCAGCTTAATAGCCAAGTTAGTCACACTATAGAAATAACCATGGTTACACTTTTCTATCAGTTACTTGCTCTGCAACCGCTTTTACAGAAAGTAGATAAACGCATAGCAAAAGTTATCAGCATTATCAGTCATGATCTTAGCAAAAGTTATTCAAATAATGAGTTTGCTCAGTATGCATGTTTAAGTGTAACGCAATTTAAAAAAATCTTTAAGCAAAGCATAGGCTTGAGCTGCCAGAAGTATTTAACCAAGTTAAGAATGGAAAAAGCAAAAGCACTCATCACTCATACCGACACCCCAATCAGCATAATTGCTGATCTGTGTGGCTATCAAAGTCCTTCCGCGTTTAGTCGAAAGTTTAAAGACTATTTTGGTGATACACCTAAATCGTTCACTTTTTAATGAGAATAGAATAGCCTTATTAGGCTAGAAAAGCGTCCTTTGTGCACACTAAATTATATGCAATCATGAATAATGTAGTCATAACCTTTTCTTGGATGTAGTAATGGCAACTTTTTACGGTGTAATGGCAATTGTTTTGTGGGGAGGTTTGGCATTACTGGGCGCTAGCACAACAGATATTCCTGCATTTCAATTACTATTCTTATGCTTTAGCATTTCAGCATTGCTAATGTTTTGTAAACGGCTGCTCAAAAAAGAGCCGCTATTAGCAAAACCGCAATTAAACATGCAGCAATGGTTGGTGGGTATCATTGGTTTGTTTGGTTTTCATTTTTGTTATTTTATGGCGTTGAAAAAAGCGCCTGCCATTGAAGTCAGCCTCATCGCTTATTTATGGCCAATGTTTTTTGCTTTACTAATCGCTAAAAAAGGCAATGTACTGCAAGCGCTGCTAGGCGGTTTAATAGGCTTTGTTGGTGTCTGCTTTATTATTTTAGGAGAAACTGGCTTTACCTATAATCAAAACTACCTTGTCGGTTATTTATTATCGGCATGCTGCGCTTTTTTATGGTCAGGGTACTCTTGGTTTCAATCGCAATCGAATAATCATGTTGATGACATTGGCTGGTTATCCATTGCGGTAGCGTTGTTGTCGCTTTGTGTTCATGTGCAACTTGAAAATAGTACTTGGCAGTTCTCATCTATTCAAATTGTAGGCATTATTTTGCTTGGCGCTGGGCCTGTAGGAGGAGCTTTTTACTTATGGGATATAGGTATTAAAAACGGCAATAAAAAACTGTTAGCCTCGCTAAGTTTTAGTACGCCGTTGCTCTCTGCCATTGCGCTATCGGTAGCAGGTTTAAATCCTTGGTCGACAAATATATTAATCGCCTTATCACTAATTATTTGCGGTGGAGTTATTGCTAATACGAAGTTATCAATGCTCAAGCGAAAATCACATGTTATATACAAGGCTACAGACTAAGACATAATTATCTATGCTATTTCTCTCTACTTATTTAAATGCAATGTAGGTAAATGTTTACATTACAGTGAGTTATGATGCAATCGAAAGAGCTTAGAGATAAAACTAACCATTGTTGAATAAAGTAAGGTGTGATACTTTTTTAAGAACTATGGTTTTTAAATGGAGGGTGAACATTGCGGTTAAAATTATTCTTTAAGTTCCTATGCATTTTACTTTTAATAGGATGTTCATCGGAAGAATATAGCCAGGCCATGCGCATTTATCAACAGGCAAAGTCTACTCATCAACTTGCACCTTTAGTTGCTTCTTTGAAAATACTGGCGAGGTTAGAGCCTCAGCAATATCAAGCTGAATTAAAGCTAGCACATACTGCTCAGCGTTTAGTGTTAGACGCAAACGAACATTTGCAAAGAAAAAACTATTATCAGGCTTATTTATCTAGTCATGAGTCTTACCAAACATTATTTACAGTCGAAAGTAGCAAGATAGTCAAAGAAGCAGGTATTGAATTACAACCAATTCTAAAAGCTCATCTGCAAATGCGTTCGTTTTATCCTAATTATTCTTTGCTGACGGATTTATTGCATTATTACAGAAAGGCTCCAGCCGTTAATTGGAATTTAGCTAAAGTAAATGCGCTACTCGAACAACTTACTAGTAGCAGCATTGGTTTGACGAGGGTGCTAAATAACATTGAAAAAATAGAAAAAGGCTCCCTAGGCGCATTAGCCGCTGAAGTTGCTCAATGGCAACTTGCTATTGAGCAACAAAGACAAAAAAATGAGGGATTGAAGCATGAGTTAGTTCGTCTGGCGTTAAGTCAAGCTGCAGATGTTTTAATTAATTTAAATCAAACGCTGGCTGCTCAAAGCCTCACAATTACCTCGCTTTTTAATCGCCAGAAACAGAAAAAGGCAGTAGCGCCATTTTTTAAAAAAGCAAAAAAAGAATATGAGGATTATCAACTGTTAATAGAGAATGTAGCTTTAGCTACCTCGCAAGAAACTAGCGGGAATTATGCTGATTGGTATCAAGATTGGAGACAAATGGAAAGCAACATTCTTCAACCTAAAGCGCTGTTAACCGATTACGCTTTGCAAGCTGAAAGCAGAGCTTTTGAGCTGAATATGTTTGCAAATGTAAGCAACCTAAAACAAACGAATTTCAATGAAAATACTTTAAACTTCAATGAGTTCACTAAAGAGTTTAGTTTACTTAATAAGTTAATTTTAAAATTAGGAAAAGAGAGAGAACCTTTGTCTTAGTCGATAGAATTGAGCAACATATAAAAAGTAATTTTAATGAAAACACAACATATCAATATAAAAGGAATTCCGTGTGAATATGTCGATGCTTAGCACTGTCAATATCATAATCTTTGCATTATTCATTTGCCATCAGGATGCCGATGCAAAAATACCAAAAGACTTACCTGAAATTTTAGATTATTACCCTAATTGTAGTTATCAAGTCATTAAAAATGATACGGTTAAGGTTGTTACTGATGAACCTAAATCAGAAAAAGTAAATGCAAAATTATTAAATCGCTTACGCCAAAGAGCACAAGAAGTTAGTGCGGATGCGGTTATTTTATTGAAGAAAAAAATAAAAAAAACAAGCACATCAAGGAGCAGTGATTTAGGCCAAAGTATTTCCACTTTCAGGCTAAGTTATGAGGCTGAATTCATTAAGCAATGTATAGAGCTTAATAGTAATAATCGAAAATTACTGCCGTTAAATCATCTAGGGAAAAGAGTAATTAAAACAGTTGCAACAAGGTTAGATAGTAAAAAGTTTGTGGTAACTTTTCCTCAAAAGGCGAAATTGAAGCGGCCAGAAGTAAATAGTAATGAAGTGTCATTAGAAAATGGTGTCTATGGGCTGAAAGTAGGCACGGATTATCAGCAAGTGATAAAAACTTTTGGCGCGCCGAGTGTAACGCTTTTACTGCATGAGAATGAATTAGTTATTAGTTATGGCAGACACCATTGGTTGTACTTTCAAAATAATGAGTTAGTTAAAATACAAACGGTTGCATCATTCCTATCGCAAGAAAGTCTAAACCTAGTACCTTACCTAAAGTTTTTTGATGATTATGATTGGGAGATAAATAGCTTAGTGAAGCGTAAAGCGAGCTTAGCTCAGGTGCGAGAAGGTTTGAATATAGATACTGAATTGAATCAACAAAACCAATTGCTGCTTGAAAATAGTGATAGTACTTTGGTGTTAAACTT
Organism: uncultured Colwellia sp.; assembly: GCA_913062815.1. Taxonomy (GTDB): domain Bacteria; phylum Pseudomonadota; class Gammaproteobacteria; order Enterobacterales; family Alteromonadaceae; genus Colwellia. The sequence goes on from CAJXWZ010000032.1 coordinate 54,462, forward strand.
CATGGTAAGTAAAAATAGCCAAAATCAAGAAGTACGTTATTTTTTAAGTGACTTTACTCTACAAGCAAATGATTATACCGCCAGTCCAACACAAAAGTTTGAGCATCAAGATAAGCAGTACTTAATCGCAGAGCAAGCTTATTTGAAATTACAAGGTGGCCAGAGTATTGACCTGCAAGATTTGCAGGAACAATTAGGTAGTCCCCTTGGCCGAATAACCTTATCAAAAAACACTGAGTTGAATATTTATAATTCACACTTAATGGTTCAAACAAATAATGCCGATCTATCGGCACTTTTTTTCAATGAGAATGTTTTTATTGAAAATAATAATTTCATAGAAGACTCATCGGCTTGGCAATTAGGCCAATTTAGTTTGGGAAAATCACATGAAACATTAAGTAATAATTTTCCTGATGATGCCTATATAACCGATGATGAAGTGACTATAGAAGCAGAGAATTACACCTTGTCTTTATTTTTTGGTGATATAGACGGCAGTAACTCTCTATACCAGGCTAAAGTTCTATTATATTAATTATCTTTTTGAAATTGATGCACGATAAAGTTATTTTGTGCGAAAGTTCTAAAAGTTAACTATTACTGAGTAACGCAGTTAGCATGTGCACAAGCTAACTGCTTTAGGCATAATTTTATTAAAATAACATAGGTATATTTTGAAGTTTTTTACTTATTTATTATTGTTTAGTTTGAGCATCGCCTTGCTAGGTCTCTTTGTTTTGAAGAAACCCAATGGTCAAGCTTGGCTTTCGGTGGATAATCTCAATTCAAATACAGTATTAATTGAACAAGAACTCAGTGCCGTCACTAGTCAAATAAAAGCGATTTATAAAGGTTTTACCGCAGAAAATAAAAGTGAAGTTAAAGTGTATCGCTGGAAAGATGCAGAGGGTAACTGGCACTATTCAGATAAATCAAGTGCTGCTAAGAAAAGTGAAGAAATCATACTCAACTCTGAAGATATTATAGTGTTACCTGCATACAAACCATCGAAAATTTCAACTAAACCTAGCTTGATAAAAGGGAATGAAGACGTAACACCTCACCCTTCAACCACTTCACCTAACAAGGTTACAGAGCTATTTAAAGATGCAAATAATGTGCAAAAACTCATGGATGAAAGGCAACAGAAGCTGTCTGAACAAATCGAAAAAGAATCAGGATAAATATAATGTATTACTTTTACTGAATATGCGTAACAATCATTTCTGTAATGAGTGATGAAAAGTTCTCAACTATATCTTTTTTCAAAATACTGTAATCAGCACCGTGTAATTTTGCACAATGTAATATTGTATTAGTGCAATTGTCTTCATGATTACTGCCTGATATTGCCAAAATAGTGGTTGCGCTAATAGATCTAATATATTCAATTAATTGATAGCCATCAAAGTTTGGCATTTCTATATCAGTGATAACAAAGTCAGGTGAAATTTTTGAGAATTGTTCTTTAGCGACTACGGCATTTGAAAACGTGAATACTTCGGTATCAAACTTAACTTCAGCACTTATAATTCCCTGTATTAGCTTTAATAATGCTTGGGAGTCATCAACTAACATTATTCTAATCATATCCTTGCTCCAGAACATCCATATTAATGTATTAAAGGATCTAACCTTTCCATAGAATATTTAAGGATAGATTAAAATTTAATAAAATGTGATTAATATTGTTTAATATTTAATATTCGTTTGTGACTAACCACATATGATTTCAGTTATTACCTCAATAGCGCTACGATAATCTTTATAATCCAATGGAATAACATGCACTTGCTCATGATATTGTAACACCATGGATGGAAAGCCATTTATGGGTAAGCTATGCGCAAGCCGTAACTCTTGCATAAAAACTTTTTCTAATTTTTC
>CAJXWZ010000033.1 GCA_913062815.1 uncultured Colwellia sp.
TCCCCACTGCTGCCTCCCGTAGGAGTCTGGGCCGTGTCTCAGTCCCAGTGTGGCTGATCATCCTCTCAAACCAGCTAGAGATCGTCGCCTTGGTGAGCCTTTACCTCACCAACTAGCTAATCTCACTTGGGCTAATCAAATGGCGAGAGGTCCGAAGATCCCCCCCTTTGGTCCGTAGACGTTATGCGGTATTAGCAGTCGTTTCCAACTGTTGTCCCCCACCATAAGGCATATTCCCAAGCATTACTCACCCGTCCGCCGCTCGTCATCTTCTAGCAAGCTAGAAATGTTACCGCTCGACTTGCATGTGTTAAGCCTGCCGCCAGCGTTCAATCTGAGCCATGATCAAACTCTTCAATTAAAAATCGTTTGTGTAACCTCATCGCATGCGATGTGTTACTGCTCAATGAATTCTGTCGTGATACCTACCGAAGTAAGTATCGCATTACATATATAAGTATATATTTATTTGCATGAACATCATTCATTAAAGCGTTTTTTTGTTCCGAAGAACTATGTAAAAACAAGTTAATGTGAGTATCCACACAAATTGCATGATAACTAATTGTTAAAGAACGTTAACTCAGTGAGTTAACTGAAACAAAATCTCATTCGTTTTGCTTCATTGCTACAGGCCTTGCCTGAAGCGAGATGCGCATTCTACGCCTCTCAGTTTTGATGTCAACATTTTATTTGTTTAATTTCAAATTATTTTAAACAATCTGAAATCTACATTTTAAAACGTTAAGTTAAGCTTTTTGGTTTATAACCGAAGAGATAACTTATCAAAACGTCCACTTGGTTAAGCTATTTGCCTGAACCCCTTGGAACTGGATGCGCATTGTATAGACTTCTTCTTTGGGGTCAAGCTAAAAAGTCATGTTTTTTCATTTTATTTGTCAATAGTAGTTCAAGTGTTCAAAGCTTGCACAATTTAAATAAAAAACAATCAAAAAAAACTAAATCATGCCTTTTTAGTTAGCTATTATTACATTGATAAACCGCCATCAATTTCTACAACTCGCCCTGTAAAAAATTCATTTTCAAAAATATACTTAGCAGTATGAGCAATTTCTTCTGCTTCACCTAAACGCCCAACAGGTTTCATACTTTCCAGCCTGTCTCTCATTTCAGGCTTCATTGCATCTGTCATAGCGGTACGGATCACACCCGGCGCAATTGCGCCAACACGTATTCCATGACGACCCAACTCTCTTGCCCAAGTTGTAGTCATTGCAACGACACCCGCTTTAGCAGCTGAATAATTTGTTTGCCCCATATTTCCACCACGGGCAATTGAGGACATATTGACGATAACACCTTTATTACCTGATTCAATCATATGGACTGCTGCTTCTCGGCCACATAAAAATACGCCCGTTAAGTTAACATCAATAACTGATTGAAATTGTGCTAATGACATTTTTTTAACCACAACACCATCTTTAGCTTTAACAAACATACCATCTCGTAATATACCGGCATTATTTACTAAGCCATCAATCCCCTTAAAGTCATCGTTGATTTGCTTAAAAGTATTTTCAACTTGTTGCTCATCACTGACATTAGCAAGGTAATACTTTGCTGAAACACCGTTTTGCTCAACAAGTTTTGTTGTCTCTTGTAGCATTTCTTCATTCAGGTCTATTAAAGCAATATTGGCACCACTTTGAGCAAAGCTTATTGCCATAGTGCGGCCAAGACCTTGACCTCCACCGGTTATGACGATGGTTTTATTATCTAAATTCATGCGTTACTCAATACTGTTATTTATTAAAAAGGTTAAAAATACTGGAAAAGTCTTTATTGCCATTGCCTGAGCCTGCGTGCATTGCGTATAAACTACGCGCTAATGCTCCCATTGGTGTGGATGATTGACTACTAACAGCAGTATCCATCGCTAAGCCTAGGTCTTTAGCCATAAGGTCGACCATAAAGCCCCCTTGATAGCTATTTGACGATGGCACGTTATCCATCACATCAGGGCATGGATTATAAACATCTAGCGTCCAATTGCTTCCTGAGCTTTTACTCATAATATTAGACAATACCTTAGGATCTAAGCCATTAGCTAAGCCTAACTGCAAGGCTTCACTTGTACCAACCATCAATACTGACAGCAACATGTTATTACAAACTTTAGCTATTTGGCCCGCGCCATGTTCGCCGGCATGGAAAATATTTTTTCCCATGGTATTCAATATAGGTTCGACCTGCTCAAACTCGATTTTACTACCGCCCACCATAAAGCTTAAGGTACCCGCAATTGCGCCACCTACACCGCCAGACACGGGAGCATCAACAAACCCTATTTTCTGCTCAGCTAACGCTTTAGCAACTTTTTGTGAGGTCGCCGCATCTATCGTTGAAGAATCGATTACGACACTTCCTTGCTCGATATGGTTTATCAAACCTGTTTCTGCAGTTAAATATACACTTTCAACATGCTTACCTGCTGGTAACATTGATACGATAAACTGCGCGCCTTTAACACAATCCTGTGCATTATCTTTTGTATTTGCGCCATGCTCTGTCACCTGTGCCACAGCAGCTTCTGACAAATCAAAAACGCATACTTCATGCCCTGATTTTACTAAGTTGATGGCCATTGGACCACCCATATTTCCTAAACCAATAAATGCGATATTTGCCATTTTCTTTCCTTAATTAATTTATTTTTTACCTAGCGCCACTAAAGGATGTTGTTCTTGCGACCACTTCGACTCAAAAAACCAATCTATTACTTTTTTATTTACTGCTGAAATTGAATCAAAGCGCCATTTGGGGCTATTATCTTTATCAATTAACAATGCCCTTACTCCTTCAACAAATTCACCAAATTGGCCTGATTTAACCGAAAGGTTTAATTCCATACGAAAGCAATCGGCTAAAGACAATGACGCACCCTGTTGTAATTGTTGATAAGCTAATGAAGCACTTAGCGCACTACCATGCTTCAGTGACTTTTGCGCACGAGTAAACCATTTATCCTCACATTGTGCAGATAAAATATCAGCCACTATATCGTTAAGATTGTTCGCACTCGTTATTTGCTCAATTAAGTTTTTATGTGCTATTAATTTGGTTTGTGGCGCACAGCTAATAGAGTCTTGTTCAAAATTCATTAATAGTTTAGACAAGAGCTCGTGATTAATTTCATTCGACATCTGCCAATCAATTAACTTAAGTTGATCGACAAGTGTTTCTTTATGATTGTTTTCAACGAAATAATCGGCTAATCCACAATACTTAGCGTCACTTGCATTTATCGAAGCACCAGTGAGTCCTAAAAATAAACCACAATTGTCAGGCATACGATTTAAGAAATAACTACCGCCAACATCAGGGTATAAACCAATACTTATTTCAGGCATAGCAATTCGAGAGTTTTCAGTTACAACACGATGACTACCACCAACCATCATGCCTAAACCGCCTCCCATCACAATCCCATTGCCCCAGACAATAAAAGGTTTACTGTAAGAATGAATAAGGTAATCGAGTTGATATTCTTTAGTGAAGTACTCTTCAATACCGGGAGAAAACTCACCTTGATGAGTTTTCATTTCATTATACATATGAACAATATCACCGCCGGCGCAAAAAGCCTTTTCTCCTTCCCCTTGGAGCAGGACAGCAACAATATCGGCTTGAGATTGCCACTTTTGCAGTTGAGGATAAAGTAAATCGATCATTTCTGCGCTTAACGCATTTAAAGAGCGAGGTGAATTCAATGTAGCGACAGCTATTTTCTTGCCGTTATCACAATTAAGCTCCTGAAAAATAACTACTTGAGTCATATGGAAGTCCTATCTATTCTATTGCTATTTATTTAACCAAACTGGCTTACGCTTTTCTAAGAAAGCTTGCACACCCTCTTTTTGATCTAATGAATCAAATAAGTCGACAAATGCTTGGCGTTCTTGAGGCAAAGCTTGTGCTACAGGCATATCTCTGTTTTTCTGAATGAGCGTTTTACAAGCTGCAACAGCGACAGGGCTTTGCTTAGCAACTTTAGCTGCTAATGCTAAAGCAGCACCTTTGACTTCACCTTTAGCCGTAACTTCTTCAATTAAACCAATATTTAAAGCTCGTGCAGAATCTATTCGTTCACCACACAAAATCATACGTTTAGTCCATCCCTCGCCTACAAGTAAAGCTAAATTCTGTGTGCCGCCAGCACAAGGCAACAAGCCAACGGTTGCTTCAGGTAGTGCCATGACAGCATGGCTTTCTGCGATACGAATATCACAAGCCAACGCGACTTCTAAACCGCCCCCCATTGCATAGCCATTAATAGCAGCAATTGAAACACCTCTAAAACTTGATAGTGTTTCAAAGGCTTGACCAAAAATGTCACTCATGTCTTTGGCTACTTGCTTATTTCCATCAGCAAATACATTTAAATCTGCACCTGCAGAGAAGAACTTATCCCCACCACCCGTTAGCATAAGTGCATATATGTTATTGTCTTCATTAAGTGATAATACTAAGTCACGTAAATCACCAAGGCTTTGCTGAGTCCATGTATGTGCTGGAGGGTTATTAAAGGTAACCACAGCAGTATGGTCTATGACTTCTACGATTAAAAACTCTGATGAATAATCTGACATTTTGTTAATTCTCAATATTTGTTTAAACTTAACTTTTACAACAAGTGTTTTATAAAAGCTGTCCTGCACCTTCAGTTAATAAACGGCGGGCAATAATTACTCGCATTATTTCATTAGTGCCTTCTAGAATTTGGTGCACTCTTACATCCCTAAAATGACGTTCTAATGGATATTCCTTGATATAACCATAGCCACCATGAATTTGTAGAGCCGCATCACACACTTGAAAACCAATATCTGTCGCAAAGCGTTTTGCCATAGCACAATAAGCTGTTTTCTCAGGATCATTTTGATCTAGTTTAAAAGCGGCTAAACGCACCAACTGACGTGCCGCGACTAACTCAGTTGCCATATCGGCCAATTTAAATTGCAAGCCTTGAAATGCAGCGATAGGTTTACCAAACTGCTCTCGCTCTTGCATATATTCCATTGCTGTATTTAACGCTTGTTGAGCTGTTCCTATAGAACAAGTAGCGATATTAATACGTCCGCCATCTAGGCCTTTCATGGCCATGGCAAAGCCCTCACCTTCATTGCCTAACAAGTTTTCTACCGGTACTTTGACATTATCAAAGGTGATCTGCCTTGTTGGCTGTGCATTCCAACCTAATTTCTCTTCTGCTTTACCATAAATAATGCCGTCTAGGTCTGCTGGAATAGCTAAGGCTGAAATCCCCTTCGCGCCCTCTTCTCCTGTGCGCACCATTACCACCAACATATCGGTAGAGCCAGCACCTGAAATGAATACTTTTGAACCATTAACGATATAATGATCATTGTCTTTTTTAGCTGATGTACGTAAAGAAGCGGCATCAGATCCTGAGCCAGGCTCAGTTAAACAATAAGAAGCGAGTTTTTCCCCTGTCACTAACGAAGGACACCAAGCCTCTTTAACTGATTCTTTACCCCATGTTGCTAACATCCATGTAGCCATATTGTGAATGGTCATCATAGCAGTAGTAGCTGTACAGCCCATTGCTAACTGCTCAAAAATAATTGATGAATCTAAACGGCTCAAATTTAAACCACCAGCATCTTCTGGTGAATACAAAGCACAAAAACCTAACTCTCCCGCTTTGGCGATCACCTCTTTTGGAAAGATATGCTCTTGATCCCATTTAGCGCTATTCGGTAATAGCTCACTATCACTAAACTGTCTGGCCGTGTCAGCAAACATCTGTTGATCTTCAGTTAAATTAAAATTCATTTTATATTCCTACAACATTTCTAAAGCGATAGCGGTAGCTTCACCGCCACCAATACATAATGAGGCGACGCCTTTTGATAGCCCTTTGTTTTTCAAGGCATGAATAAGTGTCACCATGATACGAGCACCACTAGCACCTAGAGGATGCCCTAAAGCACATGCTCCACCGTGAATATTTACTTTATCAATATCTAGATTCATATTTTTAACAGCTAACATAGTAACCATGGCAAAAGCTTCATTGATTTCAAACAAATCAACATCCGCGGTTGTCCAACCCGCCTTATCTAATAACTTATTCATTGCGCCAACAGGGGCAACGGTAAATTCACTTGGCTTTTGTGCATGCGTAGCATGGGCAACCACCTTACATAAAGGGGTTAAACCACGTGCCTGAGCAGTTGAAAGTTTCATCATTACTAGCGCCGCAGCGCCATCTGAAATTGAACTGGAGTTTGCAGCGGTTATAGTTCCGTCTTTTTTAAAAGCAGCGCGCAATGAAGGAATTTTATCTGGACGAGCATTACCGGGTTGTTCGTCTGTATCGACAACCGTTTCTTTACGTCGATTAACAACAGTTACTGGCGTTATTTCATTTTTAAAAGCACCTGAATCAATAGCTGCATTAGCACGAGATAAAGAACGAATAGCAAATTCGTCCATATCTTCACGACTAAAGCCAGTCTCGTCTGCTGTTTCTTGTGCAAAACACCCCATAGATATACCATCGTAGGCATTTTCTAAGCCATCAAGCATCATGTGATCTATTACTTGTCCATGCCCCATGCGCATACCACTTCTCGCTTTAGGTAATATATAAGGAGCATTACTCATGCTTTCCATACCACCAGCAACAGCAACTTCAATAGAACCGGCAAGTAAAGCATCGTGAGCCTGCATTGCTGCTTTCATTCCAGAGCCACATACTTTATTTATAGTGGTGCACACGGTTGATAAAGATAATTCTGCAGAAATAGCCGCTTGCCTCGCGGGTGCTTGTTTTAAGCCAGCAGGAAGAACACAGCCCATAATCACTTCATCAATTTGATCATTAGCTACATTTGCTTGTGCTACCGCAGCTTTAATTGCACTAGCACCAAGTTCTGTAGCGGCAACATTTTCTAAACATCCGCTAAAGCCGCCCATTGGGGTTCTTATAGCTGAAACAATTACAATAGGATCACGGGTTGACATAAGGTTCTCCAAAAAAGAAGTGATTTATATTTTGATAACTAAATAGCCTAACTCAATATGACGTTTACGCCAACGTAAACTTTGGTACTAACCATTTGCAGTCTTTTCTAATTCGTAAGGAGTTAGTTACAGTCTGCATAAATATAAATTATAGGAATTATTTGAAAATCTGCGCTGTTATTAAAATTACAACTATGCTTCTTGCAGACACGCTTAAAAATGACAGCTGAAATCAAACTTTACGTTTACGTAAACTTCCTGTAAAGTTGATACAATAATAACACTTATATCTGAGCAAATTAACGCAACATGAGCACAATAAAAAAAGCAAATCAGGCGAATTACTCAATTGGGAATTTATCAAAAGAGTTTGATATTACTACTCGAAGTATTCGGTTTTATGAAGATCAAGGCCTACTTGCTCCAACACGTAAAGGCCAAACTCGCATCTACAATCAAAGAGATAAAGTGAGATTGAAACTGATTTTGCGCGGTAAACGTTTAGGCTTCTCATTGGCTGAAACTGGCCGATTATTTGAACTTTATGATGCTGACAAATCAAGTGCCAAGCAACTATCAAGCATGATGGAACTGATTGCACAAAAGAAAAATGATTTAAAGCAGCAGCTTGATGATATCAACGCCGTTTTGATCGAACTCAATGATTTAGAAGGTAATTGTCAGAACATTTTGACAACGTTAACCAATTAACAAAACAACTGTTACCGCTTAAAATAAAAGGAAAAAACATGATTTCTGCATTTAGCTCACTCAATTTCAACTTAGGCGAAACCGTCGATATGATTCGCGATCAAGTTAACGCCTTTGCTCGTGATGAAATTGCCCCACGCGCCGAACAAATTGATATTGATAATGAGTTCCCTAGTGACTTATGGCGCAAATTTGGCGACATGGGCTTACTAGGTATGACAGTTGAAGAAGAATATGGTGGCTCTGGCTTAGGCTATCTTGAACATATAGTTACTATGCAAGAAATCAGTCGTGCTTCTGCATCCGTTGGTCTAAGTTATGGCGCAATGTCTAATTTATGTTTAAACCAATTACGTAAAAATGGCTCTCATGAGCAAAAATTAAAATATTTACCGAAACTCTGTACTGGTGAACATATTGGTGCGCTAGCGATGAGTGAGCCCAATGCTGGCTCAGACGTGGTTAGTATGAAACTAAGGGCCGATAAAAAAGGTGATAAATATATCCTTAACGGCAACAAGATGTGGATCACAAATGGCCCTGATGCTGATGTTTACGTTATTTATGCAAAAACTGATACCAGTGCAGGTTCAAAAGGTATCACTGCATTTATCGTTGAAAGAGATTATCCAGGTTTTTCTAGACACCAGAAGCTAGACAAGCTTGGCATGCGTGGCTCAAATACTTGCGAACTTGTTTTCCAAGATTGTGAAGTACCTGCAGAGAATATTTTAGGTCAAGAAGGTAAAGGTGTTCGCGTTTTGATGTCAGGCCTAGATTATGAACGTGTGGTTTTATCAGGTGGCTCTTTAGGCATTATGGATGCTTGTATGGATTTAGTTATTCCTTATGTTCATGACAGAAAACAATTTGGACAATCAATTGGAGAATTTCAACTTGTCCAAGGTAAAGTTGCTGACATGTATACTCAAATGAATGCTGCGAAATCTTATGCTTATATGGTAGCTGCAGCATGTGACCGAGGCGAAACAACCCGTAAAGATTCTGCCGCGGTAATTCTATATGCAGCCGAATTAGCGACTAAAATGGCACTTGATACCATTCAGTTATTAGGCGGAAATGGTTATATCAACGAGTTCCCTGCTGGCCGTTTATTGCGAGATGCCAAACTATATGAAATTGGCGCTGGAACATCTGAAATACGTCGCATGTTAATTGGTCGTGAATTGTTCAACGAATCAAAGTAATTATTTTTCATCTTTGTCGGCCGTTTTGTTACTTGTCACGGTATCCTTGCCTAGAAACATGCGGCCAACAAAATAAAAAGGTTTTCCCGTGGCTAAAATCATTTCAAAGATTAATACCCGAAGTCAGGAGTTCACTGACAATGCAGCTCACATGCAAACACAAGTTGATGACTTACGCACCAAGCTTGCTGAGATAAAATTAGGTGGCGGCGAACGCTCAAGAGAGCGCCACCTTAGTCGTGGTAAATTATTACCTCGAGATCGAGTAAATGCCCTGCTCGATGATGGCTCTGCCTTTTTAGAGTTATCTCAATTAGCAGCCTATAAAGTTTACGAAGACAATGTCCCTAGTGCAGGTATTATTACAGGCATAGGCCGTGTATCAGGACAAGAATGTGTCATTGTTGCTAATGATGCTACGGTAAAAGGTGGTACTTATTATCCACTTACGGTTAAAAAGCACCTTAGAGCACAAGCTATTGCCCAAGAAAACAACTTACCTTGCATCTACTTAGTTGACTCTGGTGGCGCGAATTTACCTAACCAAGATGATGTTTTCCCTGATAAAGAACATTTCGGTCGTATTTTCTTTAATCAAGCAAATATGTCTGCAAACAATATACCTCAGGTTGCTGTAGTTATGGGCTCTTGTACTGCGGGCGGTGCATATGTTCCCGCAATGGCAGACGAATCTATTATTGTTAAAGAGCAAGGCACTATATTTTTAGCAGGTCCGCCACTGGTAAAAGCCGCAACGGGAGAAGTTGTGAGTGCTGAAGATTTAGGTGGCGCAGATGTACACTGTCGTACTTCTGGTGTCACTGATCATTATGCACAAAACGATAACCATGCCCTTGAAATTGCACGCTCTGCCGTTAAAAATTTGAACCGAGTAAAGACTATCGATGTCAACATTCAACAAGTTGAAGAGCCGAGTTATTCAATAAAAGATATTTACGGCATTATTCCTAAAGATACAAGACAGCCATTTGACGTTAGAGAAATAATAGCCCGTATTGTTGACGGTAGTGAATTCGACGAATTTAAAGCGTTATATGGCAATACTCTCGTTTGCGGCTTTGCCAATATTTACGGCTACCCGGTAGGTATCGTTGCAAATAATGGTGTTTTATTCGGTGAGTCTGCTGAAAAAGGCGCCCATTTCATTCAACTATGTGGGCAAAGAAAAATCCCACTGGTATTTTTACAAAACATCACTGGATTTATGGTTGGAAAGCAGTATGAGTCTGGTGGTATTGCAAAACATGGTGCCAAAATGGTAACAGCCGTTGCTACCGTACAAGTTCCTAAATTTACAATATTAATTGGTGGTAGTTTTGGGGCAGGAAATTACGGTATGTGTGGTCGTGCATACGATCCTAGATTTTTATTTATGTGGCCAAATTCACGTATTTCAGTAATGGGTGGAGAGCAAGCGGCAGGCGTAATGGCGCAAGTAACCCGTGATAAGAAAGAAAAGCTAGGTGAAAGTTGGAGTGATAGCGAAGAACAAGCTTTCAAGCAACCAATTATCGATAATTATGAACACCAAGGTCACCCTTATTATGCTTCTGCACGATTGTGGGATGATGGCATAATTGACCCTGCCGATACAAGACAAGTGTTAGGTTTAGCCATTTCAGCCTCCTTAAATAAAAAAATTAAGGATACCAAGTTTGGTATCTTTAGAATGTAAGCATAGCTGTCATAGCGCACATAGGCCAAATATGAACACTCATGATGAAAAAGTAATACTTGAAGTTAACGAACAAGGTGTTGCCACCGTAACGTTAAATAATCCAGAAAAACACAACGCTTTTGATGACATTATCATCGAGCAGCTAACGAACATATTTAACAAAATTAGTAAGAGCGATGACATCAGCATTATGATCCTTGCTTCTAATGGTAAAAGCTTTAGCGCAGGTGCCGATTTAGCCTGGATGAAAAGGATGGCAAGTTATTCTTATGAAGATAATTTGAAAGATGCCAATGCATTAGCAGAAATGCTTAAATTACTGAATTTTATGCCGCAAACTACTATAGCTAAAATACAAGGTGCTGCTTTTGGTGGCGCTGTTGGTTTAGCTAGCTGTTGCGACATAGTTATTGCTAGTACTAAAGCAAGTTTTTGTTTAAGCGAAGTGAAGCTAGGTTTAATTCCCGCGACTATTAGCCCTTATGTGGTGGATGCTATTGGTTTAAAAGCAAGCCGTCGTTATTTCCAAACTGCTGAACGTTTTTTTGTCGATAAAGCGCAATTGCTTGGCTTAGTTGATGAAGTGAGTGAGCCCGAAAATTTAACTGATGAGGTAAACTCAATGATAAGTAAACTTTTAGCTAATGGTAGTCAAGCAAGAAGACAAGCGAAAAAGTTGAGTCAAGATGTAGCCTTTCAGTCTATCAATGAAAATTTATTAAAAGATACCAGTGAGCGAATAGCCGCTATTAGAGTTTCATCAGAAGGCCAAGAAGGTTTAAGCGCATTTTTTGAGAAGCGCACGCCAAGTTGGCAAACATAAAAATATTAACGGTACTTATTGAAGGAAACAATCATGTTCAATAAAATTTTAATTGCCAACCGTGGTGAAATAGCCTGCCGCATAATTAAAACGGCGAAAAAAATGGGCATACTAACGGTTGCCATATACTCTGATGCCGATAAAGATGCTTTGCATGTACATATGGCAGACGAAGCCATTTACATCGGGCCTTCACCTTCTCGCGAAAGTTACCTTTTAGGTGATAACGTTATTGCTGCTGCGGTAAAAACTGGTGCTCAAGCAATACATCCAGGTTATGGCTTTTTATCTGAAAATGCAGGGTTTTGCCGTGAATGTGCGAAGCAAAACATTACTTTTATTGGGCCTCCAGTTGCAGCCATTGAAGCGATGGGTTCTAAATCTGCTGCTAAGAACATTATGGAAAAGGCTAATGTGCCTTTAGTACCTGGCTACCATGGCGATGATCAGTCGAGCGCTATAATTAAAAAAGCCGCTGATGATATGGGATACCCAGTATTACTTAAAGCAACGGCAGGCGGTGGTGGTAAAGGAATGCGCCAAGTATGGAGCGAAGCAGAATTCGAAGAAGGCCTAGCTGCAGCAAAGCGTGAGGCCATGTCATCATTTGGTGATGACACCATGCTGGTAGAGAAATACTTAACTCAGCCTCGCCATGTTGAAATTCAAGTATTCTGTGACAACCACCAAAATGCTGTTTATTTATTCGAACGAGATTGTTCAGTTCAGCGCCGTCATCAAAAAGTAATTGAAGAAGCGCCTGCCTTTGGCATGAGCGAAGAGTTACGTGCTAAAATGGGTGACTCCGCGATAAAATCTGCTCAAGCAATTGGTTATCAAGGCGCTGGCACAGTTGAATTCTTACTTGATGTTGATGGCTCTTTCTACTTTATGGAAATGAATACCCGTTTACAAGTAGAGCACCCTGTCACTGAAATGATCAGTGATCAAGACTTAGTTGAATGGCAATTACGTGTTGCCGCAGGTGAGCGCCTGCCTAAATTGCAAGATCAGTTAGTACTGAATGGTCACGCCTTTGAAGCGCGTATTTATGCTGAAGACGCCAATAATGACTTCTTACCGGCAACGGGTAAACTTAGTTTATTAAAAACACCGGTGGAAAGTAGGCATGTTCGCATTGATACTGGCGTTCGACAAGGTGATGAAGTCAGCGTTTACTATGATCCTATGATTGCCAAACTCATTGTTTGGGATGAAAATCGTGATAAAGCATTAAAACGTCTGATCAAGGCTTTGAGTGAATATCGTATCAATGGTGTTACTACAAATATTGATTTTCTCTACAATTTAGCTACTTCAAAGCCATTTATCACAGAAGATATCGACACTGGCTTTATTGAAAAAAACCACGCATTGATTTTCCATGATACTGAACAAGAGCTAATAAACGAACTTCCTATTGCGGCTTTATATTTAGTTTTATCCATTGAAGAAAAGGCGCAGAAACTAGCCCAGCAAAGTAACGATCCCCATTCACCTTGGCATCAAGCCAGTGCATGGCGCTTAAATGAAGCTCACATACATAGTTTAGTGTTATCACATAGTAATAATGAATATGAAATTAGCGTTGAACAGAGGCGTCAGGGTACGGATGCCTTTTATCTTATTAACATTAATGGTCAGCAATTTGATTGCCAAGGCACACTAAATGGCGACACCATAATTGTAAATATTAATGGCCACCGTAGCCAAGCTACTGTCAGCCAAAATGAAAATAGCATTAGCTTATATCGCACCAACGGTGTATTTAATTTCACGCATGTTTTACCTGATTGTGGTCAACATGAGATTGATGAAAGCCACGGCGGTTTAACAGCACCAATGAATGGCACTATGGTAAGCGTACTAGTTAAGGCTGGTGAATACGTTGAAAAAAATCAAGCATTAGTCATTATGGAAGCAATGAAAATGGAGCACACCATAAAAGCACCAAGTAACGGCTGTGTTGATGAAATATTCTTCAACTCAGGTGATATGGTTGATGGCGGCGCTGCTTTACTCGCCTTCACGGCTTCAGACAAGGAGTAACTAAATGGTTAAGTTAACTGCTAACTTTGCTGAAAAAGTAAAAATAGTTGAAGTAGGTCCAAGAGACGGTTTACAAAATGAAGCCACACCAATAAGTGCTATTGATAAAATAGCACTAATCGAAAAACTAAGTGATGCTGGAATTAGCTATATAGAAAGTGGTAGCTTTGTCTCTCCCAAATGGGTACCACAAATGGCTACATCAACAGAAATATTTGAAAAGCTAAATAGAGTTGTAGGGGTAACTTACGCAGCGCTAACGCCAAACATGAGAGGGTTTGAAGCCGCAATGGCAGTTAAAGCCGATGAAGTTGCTATTTTTGGAGCCGCCTCAGAGAGTTTCAGTCAAAAAAATATTAATTGTTCTATCGAGGAAAGTCTTGAACGTTTTGCTCCGATCATGACTGCAGCAAAAAAAGCCAATATAAAGGTACGAGGATATGTTTCTTGTGTTTTAGGTTGTCCTTATGAAGGTGACATCGACCCTGAGCAAGTTGCCAAAGTAGCGAGTAAATTGTTTCAAATGGGCTGCTATGAGATATCACTTGGTGACACAGTCGGCGTTGGCACACCAGCGAATGTGACTAAGTTGATACAAGCGGTCAGTACACAAGTACCTTTAGATAAATTAGCTGTCCATTTTCATGATACTTATGGGCAAGCGTTAACTAATATCTATGCAGCCCTGCAACTAGGTGTTTGTGTTGTAGATAGTGCAATCGCTGGTTTAGGTGGTTGTCCCTATGCTAAAGGCGCATCAGGGAATGTTGCCACCGAAGATGTGGTCTATATGCTCAATGGTTTAGGTATTGAAACGACAATTAATTTTGAAAAATTATTAAGCGCAGGTTGGTTCATCAGTGAGAAGCTAGGTAAAGCACCAGTTTCAAAAGTATCAACGGCTTTCCTTGCACAAAAACAACAAACAGTTTAGGAGATTAAAATGGCAGGATTTGACAAAGTAGTGTCAAGCTATGAAGAAGCGATGGCCGGACTTACCGACAATATGACTGTTGTTGCTGGCGGTTTTGGCTTATGTGGCATTCCCGAAAATTTAATTGCGGAAATAAAACGTAAAGGCACCAAAGGTTTAACGTTAGTATCGAATAATTGTGGTGTAGATGATTTTGGTTTAGGTATTTTATTACCTGATCGACAAATAAAAAAGATCATTGCCTCTTATGTTGGTGAAAACGCAGAATTTGAACGCCAAATGATGGCAGGAGAATTAGACGTTGAATTAACACCTCAAGGAACACTCGCTGAAAAAATGCGTGCAGGCGGAGCAGGTATTCCTGCATTTTTCACCGCAACAGGTTACGGTACCCCTGTGGCAGAAGGCAAAGAAGAACGTCAGTTCAAAGGAAGAGACTATATACTTGAAGAATCTATTGTCGGTGATTTTGCCATCGTTAAAGCATGGAAAGCTGATAGGTACGGTAACTTAGTATTTAGAAAAACGGCTAGAAACTTTAACCCTATGGCTGCCACGGCAGGCAAAGTTACCGTTGTTGAAGTAGAAGAAATTGTTGAACCCGGAGAGTTGGATCCTGATCAAATTCATACCGCTGGTATTTATGTTGATCGTCTAATTTTAGGTAACTTTGAAAAACGTATCGAACAGCGCACTGTTCGTAAGGCTTAGGAGAGTACAATGGCTTTATCAAGAGAACAAATCGCTCAACGGGTTGCTCAAGAATTACAAGATGGTTATTACGTAAATCTAGGTATAGGAATTCCTACACTGGTTGCTAACTATATACCTGAGGGTATGGAAGTAATGCTTCAATCAGAGAATGGTCTATTGGGCATGGGTCAATTTCCCACTGAAGATGAGCTTGATGCTGATCTGATCAATGCAGGTAAACAAACGGTAACCATGGCAACAGGTGCTTCTATTTTTGACTCTGCAGAATCCTTTGCCATGATACGCGGTGGACATGTGGATTTAACGGTGCTTGGCGCATTTGAAGTCGATGTCAATGGCAACATAGCCTCTTACATGATCCCAGGAAAATTGATTAAAGGCATGGGGGGGGCTATGGATTTAGTCGCTGGAGCAGATAATATCATTGTCACTATGACACATGCTTCAAAGCATGGCGTTTCAAAACTATTAAGTAACTGCACGTTACCTTTAACCGGTAAAGGCTGTATAAAGAAAGTATTAACAGACTTAGCTTTCATTGAAATAAAAGATGGTAAATTCCATTTATTAGAGCGAGCTCCAGGCATTTCAGTTGACGAAATAGTCAAGTTAACAGAAGGTGAACTAGTTGTTACTGGTGATATTCCCGAGATGAAACTTTAGTTTTACAACGTAATTCATTGTCTTTTTTTACATTAAATACAATGAATTACAATAACAGTTGCAATTTGACACACTTTTAGCGATACTTACTATTGACAAAGAAAAGGCAAAATATACGAAAGTATGTTACGCAAAACCACCGGCCTACGGAGAGTTCCAATTTTGGAAAACTTACGGCAGCGGAGTCACCTCGTTTACAGGTACATCCCGTGGTTTTTTCTTTTAATAATCCATTTATATATAAAGGTTACTAAAATGAAAAAATTATTAATAGCTTCTACCATCACTGTTTTAACATTAACGTCTGTTGTATCGACGCCTAAAGCACAAGCTGCGAACATTGCACAAAGTATATGTGAGTATGTGGCTGCTGACGACAAGAAACGCATGCGTTCATTTTTAAAGACGAATAAATTAAAAATTCGTCGTATCTTCGACGGTATTCAGTGTAATGGTAAAAACTTATTAGAGTTTGCATCGACTAGCGGTTCAGTAAATACAGGTTCTTTGATAATTCGTAAATTACCGAAGAAAGTTGTTTCTGCTAACTTAGCTGCTTTACAAACTGGATCGCAACCATTGATCGACGCTGCCAACGAACGTGTTAGCAGCTAATAAATTATTATCAGCTAGGCATACAACTTAATACTATTTTCACCTTTTAGGTAAAGCAGTGATAAGTAAGAAGGTTAATTGTTAATAATTCTATGTCATTTTAAAAAGCCAGCTTTTTTAGCTGGCTTTTTTTTCTCTGCATTTTACTGACTCCCTGTCATTTGCAATTTCACACACTTTTGACAATACTTATTGTTAATAAGAAAGGCAAAGTGTATTACATAAAACCATCGGCATAAATGTTTAACCGTGAAGACTTTACGCTAGAGAAACCAGCACTGATCTTAAACCTGTGGTTTTTTCTTTTAATAATCCATTATATAAAGGTTACTAAAATGAAAAGATTATTAATAGCTTCTACCATCTCTGTGTTAACAGTAATGTCTGCTTTATCAATTCCTCAAGCACAAGCGGCGAATGTTGCGCAAACCATATGCGAGTATGTGGCTGCTGATGACAAGAAACGTATGCGTTCATTTTTAAAGACAAATAAATTAAAAATCCGACGTATCTTCGACGGTATTCAATGTAACGGTAAAAATATATTAATATTTGCATCACTTAATAACTCTGTTGCAACAGGTTCATTGATAATTCGTAAATTACCAAAAAAAGTTGTTTCCGCAAATTTAGAAGCCTTACAATCTGGCTCTCAATCACTGATTGATGCTGCAAACGCACGTATCGGTGGTTAATATCTTATTCATAATCAGATATGATGCTTAAAGCGATAACTTCATTCTAGGTAAACAGTCGTTGGTTAGGGTATTAAATGCTAATAATTCTATGTTATTTTAAAAATCCAACTTTTTTAATTGGATATTTTTACTGAATTTCATCGCGATGCTAGCAGTAAATCAAAAAAACTCATACACTTAAACTATTAGTTTTTAATTTAATAACAACAAGCTATGACCAGAAGACGCAATTATCTTGATAGCAAAAATGCACTTGTTCTCACCGGCGGTGGTGCTCGAGCAGCCTATCAAGTTGGTGTACTGTCAGCTATAGCAAAATTCGTTCCTAGACACCATGCCATTCCTTTCCCCATATTATGCGGAACATCAGCTGGCGCCATAAACACTACAGCGTTAGGCTGTTATGCATCATGTTTCCAACTAGGCGTTAAAAAACTAGCATGGATGTGGAAAAACCTAGATACCAGTAAAATTTATCACAATGATACCCGTGGTGTATTTGGCTATATATCTAAAGGCATGCTAGCGAGTTTTCAAGCAGATTATGCTAATAAGTTGCCTCATAGTTTACTTAACAATGCGCCACTTAGACACTTGCTCAATTCGGTAATGGACTTCAAACGGATCGACAATAATATATTACGAGGAAATTTATCTGCTGTTTCAGTAACTGCTTCAAGTTATACCACGGGAAATTCAATTAGCTTTTATCAAGCGGATGACCGTATACAATCATGGCAAAGGGCTAAAAGAAGTGGTCAAGCAACGCAATTAAATAGTGAACATTTAATGGCTTCAGCAGCAATTCCACTAGTCTTTCCATCGGTTAAAATTAAAAACCAGCATTTTGGTGATGGCTCTGTCCATCAATTATCGCCACTTAGCCCAGCAATTCATTTAGGCGCAAGACGTATTTTTGTTATCGGGGTGGAACAGCCTAAAGAGCCGCTACATATAAATGAAAACACCCCTCACCCACCAACTTCTGCAACGATCGCAGGGCACCTATTAGACTCGATCTTTGCAGATACCATGAGTAGCGATTTAGAACGCATGGCAAGAATCAATGAAACATTAAAATTGATACCAAAGAAAAAGAAGGAAAGTATTGAAGGGTTGAAGCACATCGACAGTTTCATTATAAATCCAAGTCATGATTTTAATGCTATTTCGCTAAACTATTATAACGATTTGCCCTTGCCGGTAAGACTTTTATTACGCAGTGCTGGCGTCAGTAATGATTCCGAATCAAGTCTTATCAGTTACTTATTATTTGAGAAAAATTTTTGCACTGAGTTAATTAAGTTAGGATTTGAAGATGCTATGGAACAAGAGAATCAAATAAAGCACTTTCTTAATTTATATCCAGTGAGTAATCATTAACGTCCTACTAAAGCTCAAATAAACTTGCCAATTATATTCAATTAATTAAGATGAATTCACGCTACTCTTATTGACTAAGTTTCCTAATGAAGAAAATCACCTGTTTTATTATACTCGTCCTTATACATTGCGTTTCTTATTCAAAAACAACACTAATTAAAAATATCAATGGCTACTCCTTCGATAATTCAGGTAATTTAATACAGTTTAGTGCCATGCAATTTACCGATGATAAAATTGTCCAACTTTTTGAATCCGAAAATGACTTACCGCAAAAAAACATGACAATAATTGATGGCATGGGAAAAACCTTATTGCCCGGCTTGATTGATGCACATGGCCATGTTTTATCGTATGGCTTAAGTTTAATGCAAGTCAATTTAAACGGTGCACAATCAGCAACGCAAGCCGTAGAAAGAGCAATAAATTTTCATAAAAATAACACTTCCTCTCAATGGTTGCTTGGACGTGGTTGGAATCAAGTATTATGGAAAAATAAACAATATCCCAACGCCGTTTCACTTGATGAATACTTCAAAGATACACCGGTCTGGTTTAAAAGAGTCGATGGTCATGCCGGCTGGGCCAATACAAAAGCGATGCAACTAGCGGGCATTGACCGTACTTCTGTATCACCTGATGGTGGTGAAATAATAAAAGATGATAAAGGTAATCCCACCGGTGTTTTTATCGATAATGCGATGAATTTGATTACTGATAATATTCCAAAAACATCATCACAAGAAATGAAAATAGCGTTAACTAAAGCAATGAATGCCTTAGCTAAAGTTGGTTTAACTTCGGTACATGATGCTGGTATTAGCGAGCATAACATCAGCGTTTATAAAGAACTGATTACAGAAAACAAGATGCCAATTAGAGTTAATGCCATGATTGATATTAACAATAATAATTTAGGCACACTGTTAGCTCAAGGGCATTATCAAAGTGAAGACAATAAACTTAACATTAACAGTGTAAAAATTTCGGCTGATGGCGCCCTAGGCAGCCGAGGCGCTGCGCTGATTACAGAATACTCAGATTTAGCCAACCATAAAGGTTTATTACTCTATAATCAGCAAACCTTAGCTTTACTCATAGCAACAGCAATGAAAGCAGGCTTTCAAGTAAACACTCACGCTATCGGTGACCATGCCAATAAAATTGTCTTAGATCTCTATCAGCAAAACTTGGAAACGGTAACAGCAACAAATATGCGCCACAGAATAGAACATGCTCAAGTATTACGTCTACAAGACATTGAACGCTTTGGTAAACTCGGCATTATTGCTTCAATGCAGGCTACTCATGCTACGAGTGATAAAAACATGGCACAAGATAGATTAGGTAAAGGAAGAATTGCAGGTGCTTATGCTTGGCAAAAATTACTTGCTAGTAATGTTATTATTGCTGGTGGCTCAGACTTTCCTATTGAATCTGCTAATCCATTTTATGGCCTGCATGCCAGTGTCACAAGACAAGACCAACAAAACCTACCTAAAGGTGGCTGGCTCTCTAATGATGCTATGACCATTGAACAAGCATTTAAGTCTATTACAGTAGACGCCGCATACGCTGCTCACCAGGAAAATATTATTGGCACATTAACGAAAGGGAAGAAAGCGGACTTCATTTTAGTTAATCAAGACATATTTAAGGCCGAAAGTTCAGTTCTTTGGCAAACCCAAGTGTTAGAAACTTGGGTTAATGGTGAAAAGGTTTACGATTAACCATTGTTTAAGCACCTTCTTGAACAAAACGTTCAGCTCTTTCAACTCGTCTTGGTTTACCACGTACGATGAGAGTATCTTGTGCCTTCAAGATGGTTTCTACTTCCGGTGATTCACATTCAATATCATCTCGACGTAAAGCAATAATATGAACTCGACGACTTGGTAAATCCAACGAGCCTATACTTCTACCACAACCAAAAGAATTTTCATTTATCAAAATAGCATGGGCAAATTCAATTCTATCGATTGCCTCTGGACTCATATCAGTATGTTCCCCCTGAAAAAAGCCATGCAAATGATTGTAATGATTTTTTCGTTCTTTTTGTACTCGGCGCATAATTCTTGAAAACGGCACACCGGTAAGTGATAACACTTGTGATACCAGCATTAAACTACCTTCTAAGCTTTCTGGAACAACTTCATTTGCACCCGCTTCATGTAGCATTTCTAAATTGTCATCGTTGCGAGTACGAACCAAAATAGGCACATCGGGCGATAACGACCGCACTTTTTGAATAACTTCTACAGACTGCTTATCTTCACCAAACGCAATAACCACCAATTTAGCTTGTGAGAGATGAGCCGCATTAAGCAATTCAGTTTGACGTGAAGAGCCAAACAACACATTTTCGCCCGCTTCTCGTGCTTTACGTGTACGTAGGGGATCAATATCTATAGCAACAAAGTCTGTTGACTCTTGCTTTAAAAATCGGCTTACAGTTTGCCCTATTCGGCCAAACCCGCAAATAATGACATGATCTTTTAAATCTTTATCTTCTGGTAGCTGCTCTAAATCTGACGTATCAGGTGACTTTTCTTGACTAAGAAAAACTGACCATGAACGTGCTTTATCTATCATATACGGGGTGATTGCCATACTCACAACCCCTGCTCCTAACAACATAGATGAAACATCACTAGGCAATAATTGTACTTGATTGGCAAGCGCAATAAGTACAAAACCAAACTCGCCCATTTGTGCCAACATAAGCCCCGAAGCCCATGAATCTTTTGCAGACTCCCCCGCTCTAGTAGCTAAAATTTTAATCACCATAATTTTAACCAGCATAAAGCTCAACATCAGCGCTATTAAATTCAACGGTGATGAGAGTAACAAACCAACATCAAGTTTCATTCCAACGGTAATAAAAAACAAACCTAATAGAATATCTCGATAAGGCCTGATATCAGCTTCTAACTGGTGCTTATATTCGCTTTCCCCAAGCATCATGCCAGCTAAAAAAGCACCTAATGCCATCGAGAGACCAAACCATTGGGTTAACGCTGAAGCTAATAAGGTTACCAATAAGGTTGTTAGCACAAAAAGCTCATCAGTTCGCACTCGAGCAATAATATTGAACACTTTTGGCAACAGCCATTTACCAATGAATAGTAGTAAAGTAACAACCACCACACCTTTAAAAATAGCAACAACTAATGCCCAAGCCATCGAGGTATCATTGTCTAATGCCAACATAGGAATGACAATTAAAAACGGTACTACAGCCACATCTTGAAATAAAAGAATAGCGACAGATAGTTGCCCTGATTTTCGCTTCATCGCCCCTGTTTCACTTAACTGGCGAATTACAATTGCAGTAGAAGATAACGCAAGAATACTACCAACCACAAAAGCCGATTCAAAGCTTAAACCAAAAAACATACTGGCTAGCATGAAGATAAATAGCGAAATACCAACTTGAAGGCTGCCCACGGCTAACACTAAATGACGCATAGCCATCAATCGAGGTAGTGAAAACTCTAGACCTAAAGTAAAGAGTAAAAAGACGATGCCGAGTTCGGCAAAATGGTCATAATCGACATGTTCTTGAGCCACATTCAAGCCATGCTCGCCAACTAGCATACCCGCGACTAAATATGCCAAAATGGCGGGAAGCTTTAAACGACGAAATAACCACACGATAAATACCGCGCTAAATAAGATCGCTAAAATTTCAAGATGACCGCTCACATACCTTCCTTAAAAGTCGAAAACATTATTGCCATGCGGCAAAATTTTGCCGTCAAGTTACTGACGTTTAAAATTCATTTGTCACTAAAATTAAACGTTCTGATAGTTTTTGGCAACAAATAAAAGAATAATCAAATAGTTAACAGTCATAATAATAACATCATTTTTAATAACAAAAGTAAGTTTTGCTTGGAACGTTTATTGCTTAGTTGTACTTATTGATAATAAAGCGACTAAATAGAGAGGCGCAAGTATGCAGACCTTGAATATACTTGAGAGTACAACTCCTTCATTTAATGCATTTAACGTATTAGCTAACAGTACTAATTCCAACAGCCCAAACAACTCTCCTTTGTTAGAGCAGCTTCAAACAACGCTCATATTAGAAAAGTTACTCGATATTTTTGCTATGGAAGCCGCACGTTATATAAAATTTTCAGGTTTATATTTTAAAAACAAAATGGTCAGTAAAACTTTACGTGGCAGTCGTAAGGCAAAACATGAACGTCAATTTGAATTGAAAATTAACGATGAATTTATTGGCACTATTACCTACAGTATAGACAAGCCTATTAGTATGCGCCATTACAAGGACTTACAACGTATTCATCAAACTATACTGTACCCTTTGAAGAATGCATTGCAATACCATCAAGCAATGCAGTTAGCTATGCATGACGGATTAACTGAATTAGGAAATCGTCGATACTTTGATGAGCAACTTAAACGCGCTATGCATAATGCTAATCGCCATCATGCTCAAGTAGGTTTAGTGCTAGGTGATTTAAATAAGTTTAAAGCAATTAATGACACTTACGGCCATAATGTTGGTGATCAGGTGCTGATTCAATTTGCAGATATTTTGCGTAATTGTATTCGTGATTCTGACAGTGTATTTCGTTTTGGTGGTGATGAATTTGCTATCATCGTTGAAAATGCTAGCGAGTATGCGCTCGATATTATCGAAAGTCGTGTTGACAATTTTCTAAAAGTAAATCCACTTTTATCCAAATATCAAATTGGTTGCAGTTTAGGAACAACTTTCATGAATAGGGCTGATAATGAACGCACATTGTTTGAACGGGCTGATCAAGCGCTTTACCGTCAAAAAATGAACATGTCAAAGCGCTTTAGCATAGTTTAATAACATCAACGTTTTTCTCAATTAAAATAAAGAGGAGTATTAACGCTTCTTCTTAATTTTTGCATTGTATTTTTTATTCGCACTTTTAGCCTTAGTGCTTTTACTGGCATTCTTCTTTGCTAACGTTTGGTTTTTTTCCTGGGTCGCACGATAGCGGTTTTTACTGGCGCGTTTCTCATTACTTTGTTGGCAGGCTAGCGCTTCGTCTTGCTTTAATTCATAACCTGGCACGATAATCCGTTCAAATTGACGGCTAATCAGTGCTTCAATATTCTCTAGAAAGCGCTCATCTTTAGGGCTCACTAAGGAAATAGCAGTACCCGATTTACCCGCTCTACCCGTTCGACCTACTCTATGCACATAATCTTCGGCCAAAAAGGGTAAATGAAAATTCACTACATAGGATAAGTCATCAATATCTAAACCGCGTGCAGCAACATCAGTAGCCACTAGCACTCTAACCTTACCTTCACTAAAATCAGATAAGGCTTTATTACGCGCTCCTTGAGTTTTGTCACCGTGACAAAGTGCAGCTTTTATTCCATCAAGTTTTAACTCTTTTGCTAATACATTGGCACTTTCTTTGGTACCGGCGAAAACCAACACTTGTTGCCAATTATTCACACCGATGAGCTCTGACAATAGCTCACGCTTTCTCGCCTCACTAACCCAATAAACTGACTGTTTTACTTTACCTGATGTAGAGTTTTGTTTAGCAACGCCTAACATTTTAGGTGTTGTCAACAATTGATTAGCTAATGACTTTACTTTGTTAGAATAAGTTGCAGAAAACAATAACGTTTGATGTTTTTGCTTCACTGCTAAGGTCAGTTTTTCAATATCGGATAAAAAGCCCATATCAAGCATACGGTCTGCTTCATCTAATACAAGGTACTTCACTTGCGATAAATTCACATTACGTAAATTCAAATGCTCCAATAGTCGCCCCGGTGTAGCTACAAGAACATCAACACCTTGTTTAAGTAGATTGGTTTGTGATGCCATCTTACCACCACCAAAAACCACACCGATTTTTAATGGTAAAAACTGGCTATAATCTTTCATGTTTTTGGCTACTTGTGCTGCTAACTCACGCGTAGGAGCCAAAACCAGTGCCTGAATGTTCCGACTGGTATCGTCCTGAATAGCCTCTTGTGAAATACTCTTAGCTAATGCGTCTAAAATAGGTAAACTAAATGCGGCCGTTTTACCTGTACCTGTTTGTGCGCTTGCAAGCAAATCTGAGCCAGTGCGAATAATTGGAATAGCCTGTTGCTGAATGGGTGTTAAGTTTTTATAACCACACGCTTTTACCGCTTTTAATAAATTAGTCGATAAACCAATTGCATCAACACTCATACATCACCCAGAACAACAACAAAAATAAGGTCGCGGATTATACACTTAATACTATAGATAAACAAAAAAGCCCTAACAATTGTTCATCGTTAGGGCTTTTAAATATTATTTAGCAGTATTTCTAGCTATGTTCTGCTTATAAAAGTGCAGACAAAATAGTGTTTAATGTTTCACTAGGACGCATAGCTTTTTCTGCTTTAGCCGTATCAGCAAAATAATAACCATTAATATCAATAGCTGGACCTTGTGCATCATTCAATTCTGCAACAATTTTTTCTTCTTGTTTAATAAACGCTTGTGCAATACCCGTAAAGCTAGTTTTAAGCTCACCGTCGCTTGTTTGTTCAGCTAATGCTTTTGCCCAATACATAGCCAAATAGAAGTGACTACCACGATTATCTAATTCATTTACTCTGCGTGATGGTGATTTATTACTATCTAAAAACTCACCCGTAGCTTTATCTAAAGTATCAGCAAGTACTTGTGCTTTTGCATTGCCAGTAGTTACACTTAAATGCTCTAAAGAAGCAGCAAGTGCTAAAAACTCACCTAAAGAATCCCAACGTAGGTGATTTTCTTTTTCAAACTGTTGAACATGCTTAGGTGCACTACCGCCAGCACCGGTCTCAAATAAACCACCGCCATTCATCAAAGGAACTACCGATAACATTTTAGCACTGGTACCAAGTTCTAGAATTGGGAATAAATCAGTTAAATAATCACGCAAAACATTACCGGTAACTGAAATAGTATCTTCGCCTTTAGCAATTCTTGCTAATGAAAATTTACATGCGTCAACAGGATTAAGAATTTGAATGTCTAACCCTTGAGTATCAAAGTTAGCTAAATAGGCAGTAACTTTTTTAATCATTTCTCTATCATGTGCACGGTTTTCATCTAACCAAAAAACGGCCGGCATACCAGAAGCACGAGCACGAGTGATAGCTAGCTTAACCCAATCTTGTATTGGTAAGTCTTTGGCTTGACACATACGCCATAAATCACCCACTTCAACATTATGCTCTAATAACGTTGTACCCAGCGCATCAACAACACGCACTGTACCCGCATCATCCTGTACAAAGGTTTTATCGTGTGAGCCATACTCTTCAGCTTTTTGTGCCATTAAACCAACATTAGGTACTGTACCCATAGTTGTTGGGTCAAATGCGCCATGCTCTTGACAAAAATCAATCACAGCTTGGTACACACCAGCATAACAACGATCTGGAATCATCGCCTTAGTATCTTTTAATTTTCCATCTGGGCCCCACATCTGCCCAGAAGAGCGAAGCATGGCTGGCATAGATGCATCAACAATGATATCGCTTGGTACGTGTAAGTTGGTAATACCGTTATCTGAATCAACCATGGCAAGCTCTGGACGATTTGAAAAAACTTCAGCTAAATCAGCTTCAATCTCAGCTTGCTTATCGCTAGGTAAACGTGAAATCTTACTATAGACATCACCAATACCATTATTAGCGTCAACACCTAATTGTTCAAATATTTCAGCATGCTTTTCAAAAACATCACTGTAAAATACTTTAACTGCATAGCCGAAAATAACGGGGTCAGATACTTTCATCATGGTTGCTTTCAAATGCAGAGATAATAAAACATCATCTTTTTTCGCATCGGCAATAGCTTGTTGATAAAATTCAACCAATGCAGATTTAGATAATACTGATGCATCAATAACCTCACCGGTTAACAGGGCTAAATTGTCTTTTAAGACTTTAACACTGCCGTCTTGAGCAACAAATTCAATTTTCGCGTTAGTTGCGTAGCTAATTGTGGTTGATTGCTCAGACTCATAAAAGTCACCACCCGATAAACTTGCCACATGAGATTTTGACTCTTTCGACCATGCACCCATTGAATGTGGGTTTTTCTGAACATACTGTTTAACCGAAGCAGGAGCACGCCTATCAGAATTACCTTCACGTAGAACTGGGTTTACCGCACTGCCTTTAATTTTGTCATACGTATACTTAATTGACTTTTCGGCTTCATTTTGTGCTTCTTCTGGATAATTTGGTACTGCATATCCTTTCGCTTGTAATTCCTTAATTACCGCATGTAATTGAGGCACTGAAGCGCTAATATTTGGCAGTTTGATAATATTAGCATCAGGGTTAGTAACCATGTCACCTAATTCGGCTAGATCATCACTAATACGTTGTTCTTTCGTTAAATACTTTGGGAAATTAGCTAAAACACGACCCGCTAAAGAAATATCACGAGTTTCTACATTAATGCCTGAAGATGCAGTATAGGCTTGGATAATAGGTAATAAAGAATATGTCGCTAAGGCTGGTGCCTCATCGGTAATAGTATAAATAATTTTTGAGTTATCAGTGCTCATGAGCTTCCTACTTTATTTAACTTGAGTCGATTAGCTATAAATTAGCTAAGAGTTAATATTTAACATTCATTTTTCGCGCGGTATAATACAATAATTGACTGCTAAATAATATAGCAGAGCCTAAGCACTAATCGCTATTTCTTATCAAAACATAGACTAAAATGACCAAAAACAAAGACCGAGCAAGCCATAGAGCTAACAAACCCCACAAGGTACGACCAGACAAAATTAATACTAAAGTGGTGTTATTTAACAAGCCTTTTGACGTTTTATGCCAATTTACTGACGAAAAGCATCAGGGAAAAGAGCCTAGAAAAACCTTAAAAGACTATATTTCAATAGAGAATATATACGCTGCAGGAAGACTCGATAGAGATAGCGAAGGATTATTGCTACTTACAAATGATGGAAAGTTACAACATAAAATAGCTAACCCGATTAAAAAGACTTCAAAAACCTATTGGGCACAAGTAGAAGGTAGCCCAAATGAGAGCGATTTAGACAAACTGCGACTTGGTGTTGAGTTAAAAGATGGCATGACACTTCCTGCAAAAATAAAAGTGATGAATCAACCTGAAATTTGGCCGCGCGTTCCCCCAATTAGAGAGCGTGATAATATTCCAACAACTTGGCTTGAAATTACTATTACCGAAGGAAGAAATCGACAAGTTCGTCGTATGACAGCGAATATTGGCTTTCCTACACTTAGGTTAATCCGTTTTGCTATTGGTCAATGGACAATAGACAATATTGAAAACGGTTGTTATAAAATAATTAAATAACTAATCTCTTATCACTATTTAACCAACTTAACGGGCGTGGTATAATTTTGCGCCTTTTTATTTAGTGTAATTGCGTTAATGTCAGCTTTATCTTCAAACATACAATCAAAATCTCCGGAGCAAACCAAAGTTATTGTTGGTATGTCAGGTGGTGTCGACTCTTCTGTTTCTGCTTATTTATTAAAAGAGCAAGGCTATCAAGTAGAAGGCTTGTTCATGAAAAATTGGGAAGAAGACGATACCGATGAATATTGTGCTGCCGCACAAGATTTAGAAGACGCCAAAGCCATTTGTGACAAGTTAGCGATAAAATTACATACCATCAATTTTGCTACTGAATACTGGGACAATGTTTTTGAGTATTTCTTAGCTGAATATAAAGCAGGTCGTACGCCAAATCCAGACATCATGTGTAACAAAGAAATCAAATTCAAAGCGTTTTTAGAGTTTGCTTGTGAGGATTTAGGTGCCGACTATATTGCTACAGGTCATTATGTGCAACGCCACTTTTCTAATGGTCATTGGGCGATGGTGCGTGGCTTAGACAATAATAAAGATCAAAGCTACTTTTTATATACCCTAGATGAAAAACAGTTATCACAAACATTATTCCCTGTTGGCAATATAGAAAAACCACAAGTACGCGCTATTGCTGAAAAAGCTGGTCTAATCACGCATAACAAAAAAGACAGTACCGGCATTTGCTTTATTGGTGAGCGAAAGTTCAAAGACTTTCTAGGACAGTACTTGCCCGCACAACCCGGTATTATTGAGTCAGCTGAAGGTGAACAAGTAGGTCATCATGATGGTTTAATGTATCACACTCTGGGACAACGTAAAGGTTTGCGCATAGGCGGCTTGGCAAACGCTGGAGAAGAGCCTTGGTATGTGGTAGAAAAAGATTTATTAAGAAACGTACTTATTGTTGGTCAAGGTCATAATCACCCTAGGTTATTTTCAAAAGGCTTAATTGCCAACCAATTACATTGGGTTAATAGACAGGCGTTATCAGCCCCACTGAAATGCACGGTAAAAACTCGTTATCGACAAGAAGATGTTGCTTGTACGGTAACTCCTTTGTTGAACCAAAGTATAAACAACAATGACTTACTCGAATACAAAATTGATTTTGATGAGCAGCAAAGCTCAGTGACACCAGGTCAATCGGTCGTATTTTATCAAGATGATGTCTGCCTAGGTGGCGGCATTATCAATACCCTAATTCGTTAATTTTTTTAGACATTAACTTTACAGAAGTAATTTACAATTTAAATGAATGATCAAACCATAACTTTCGCCGCTATTTGTCAAACAGCTCAACTTGTGCAACAAGTTTCTCGTACCGGACAAATTAATGATAACGAACTAGAATTAATGCTTAACAGCCTTACGGCAACGTCACCTGACAATACTTTGGCTGTTTACGGTGGAAATATTCAACACTTAAGTAAAGGGCTTGAGCTAGTCATCAGCACTTTAGGTGATTCACCCAGTAAACAGGGCAAAGCGACTAAAGTAAAAGATCCTGAATTAACGCGCTATATTATTAGTTTGATAAATTTAGAACGTAAGCTACTAAAGCGGCCAAAACAGTTAGCTCAACTTGGCGAACGTATTGACGCAAGCAAAAGACAATTAGCACATTATAGCATTACCAGTGAAACACTTATTTCCAGCTTTGCTAGTATATATAGTGACATTATTAGCCCATTAGGTGCTCGTATCCAAGTCACGGGTGAGCCTAGCATGTTAAAACAAACCGTTAATCAACACAAAATTAGAGCCTTATTATTGGCTGGTATTCGTGCCGCCGTTTTATGGCGACAAGTAGGCGGCAAGCGTAGAAACATATTATTTAGCCGAGCTAAAATAGTAAAAAATGCTCAACAACTATTGAACAAAATTTAACATTAAATATTAATTTAGGAATACATTATGGAACTTTCAGCGTTAACCGCAATATCGCCAGTAGATGGTAGATATGGCAGTAAAACAAGTGCTTTACGCCCTATCTTTAGTGAATTTGGTTTAACTAAATACCGTGTCACTGTAGAAGTGCGTTGGT
The DNA here is from genome assembly GCA_913062815.1 of uncultured Colwellia sp. Classification (GTDB taxonomy): domain Bacteria; phylum Pseudomonadota; class Gammaproteobacteria; order Enterobacterales; family Alteromonadaceae; genus Colwellia. The sequence goes on from CAJXWZ010000033.1 coordinate 29,935, forward strand.
TACAAAAGTTAAGTGCCGCTGAAACTATTGAAGAAGTTCCTGCTTTTAGCGAAGCGGCAAATAAAGCATTAGACAATATTGTCAGCGACTTCAATGAACAAGATGCGCTTCGCATCAAGAAAATTGAAGCAACCACGAATCACGATGTAAAAGCCGTAGAATATTTTTTAAAAGAAAAAATTGCCGATAATGCTGAGTTAAATGCTGTTACAGAATTTATTCACTTTGCCTGTACTTCTGAAGATATTAACAACCTTTCTCACGGCTTAATGTTAAAAGAATGTCGCGAGCAAGTATTATTACCTGCAATTGATGAAATTCTTACTAAAATTAAAGGATTAGCGGTTGAATACAAAACTATTCCTATGATGTGTCGTACTCACGGTCAACCCGCTTCTCCTAGTACTTTAGGAAAAGAAATGGCGAATGTATACGTGCGCTTACAACGTCAACGTGAGCAAATTGCTAAGGTTGAGCTGTTAGGGAAAATTAATGGTGCCGTGGGTAATTATAATGCGCACTTAAGTGCATACCCAGAAGTGAATTGGCACCAGTTTGCCGATGAGTTTGTTAGCTCATTGGGACTGACTTGGAATGCATTCACTACTCAAATAGAGCCACATGATTACATTGCCGAGTTATTCGACGCGGTTGCACGTTTCAATACTATCTTAATTGATTTTGACCGTGATGTGTGGGGTTATATTGCCCTTGGCCACTTCAAGCAAAAAACCATTGCGGGAGAAATTGGCTCATCAACTATGCCACATAAAGTTAACCCTATTGATTTTGAAAACTCAGAAGGGAACTTGGGGATTGCCAACGCCTTGTTTAGTCACCTTGCACAAAAATTACCTATTTCTCGCTGGCAGCGTGATTTAACTGATTCAACAGTATTACGTAATTTAGGGGTAGGTTTTGGTCATGCGATCATTGCGTATCAAGCAACACTAAAAGGTATTAGCAAATTACAAGTTAACCAAGAGAATTTAGCGAAAGAGCTTGATAACAACTGGGAAGTACTTGCTGAACCAGTTCAAACAGTTATGCGTCGTTACGGTATTGAAAAGCCTTATGAAAAACTTAAAGAGTTAACACGTGGCAAGCGTGTAAATGGCGATTCAATGCGCGAATTCATTAACACTTTAGCGCTACCTGAAGCAGTAAAAGCTGAATTATGTTTATTGACTCCTGCAGCCTATATTGGTCGCGCTGTTTCATTTATTGAAGAATTAGATTAATAAATAATAATTATTGATTGAAGCATTTAAAAAGAAGACTTTTCAGTCTTCTTTTTTTTATCTTTTTTATCGAAAAAACCCTTTCATTGTTTGATAAAAAAACATTCGTTAACTACGCTTAAAGTAGTTCTACGATTTTAACAATGAAAGCAAAAACAAAAACTATTCGCTTAATCGTCTTACCAAACAAATTAACTTAAAAACAACTGATAAAGTTAGTAGATAAGTTAAGTATTACGTTTAACAATTAATAGAATGGTTTAGTAAAATGTCTTATAGCGTTAGTAGAGTACCTTGGCAACAAGCCGAGTCCTTATTAAAAGGTGTCCGTGAAAAAGTATTTATTTGCGAAAAACGAATTCCAAAAAAAATAGAGTTTGATCGGAATGACAACTCAGCATTCCACATGCTTGTCTGCGATGATAATTCGCAAGAGCCAATTGCTACAGGGCGAATATCCTTAACAGGTGAGATTAGCCGAGTAGCCGTTGTAATGGAATATAGACAAGCAGCTATTGACAAAGTTGTTATACAAGGTTTATTTCGTATTGCGCAAGAGCTCTCCCTCAATAAAGTCTATATTTCCAGTCCATTAGAGAATGTTGCTTACTTCGGTAGCCATGACTTTTATCCTGTTGGTACAGTATTTATGGAAGCTGGAATGCCTAAACAACGTATGGCCTGTCCAATCAAAAATGCTCAACAATTTGCCAGTGAAGCTAAATATTATCTAAGTCATTAATGAATACAGCCGTTATATGCCACAAGCATATGACAATGCTTTGTTTTTTATTACGCTATTTAACACCGGTATTTTATTTAACGCAAACAAGCTGGCGTTTCTCATCGATTTAATCAAGGGTGAAGGGTGGCTAAAAGCGTGATACAAAGTATCCATTGTAGATTGCATGAGTAGGTTATCCTTTCGCCTCATTGTTTCATAACGGGCTAAAACTATCTCATCATGCCAATCTTCCCCATTAGCAATCGCATTAGCGATAACAGTTTGCAGTGCTTTAACATCTTTAAAGCCTAAGTTGACCCCTTGCCCTGCCATTGGGTTGATAGTATGAGCGGCGTCACCAAGCAATAATACGCGTTTTTTTTGATAAGTATTCGCGTGACGACGCGTTAACGGAAAAGCCCCTTTATCAATCACTGTTATTTTCCCGAGTCTTCGAGGAAAAGCGGTTAATATCTCTTGCTGTAACTTTGGCTTCGACAATGCAGATAAACGTTTTATTTCAGCGCGTTGATGATACCAAACTAAAGAAGCATATCCTCCTGAGGCATTCTGATTAGTATCATGAGGCCCCCTTTCAGCTATATCACTTAAAGGTAAAAAAGCTACCGGACCGGTTGGTAAGAATTGCTGCCAAGTAATGTCTTGCTGGGGACATTCAGTTTTTACATTGATTAACATAGCCGACTGTTGATAATCCCAAGATGTAACACCTATATTAACGAGTTCACGTACTTTAGAACTTGCGCCATCAGCCGCAAGTACTAACTTGCCCGTTAAATGGCTTCCTGCTAAGGCGACTCTAACCTGATCTTCATCTTGAGTAATAGCAACCAAACTTTCAGGACAAAAGCTTTCAATGTTACTTTGTAATTGTATTTGCTGCCATAAAGACAATTGCAACAATCGATTTTCTACAATATGCCCTAAATGGCTTTGGTTAATATCGTCAGCGTTAAACTCATTATAAGCATATTCTTGCTCCCAAACACCTAAACGTTTATAGGGGCAAGCTCGCCATTTTATCACTTGTGACCATGCGCCTAATTGTTCTAATAAATATTGAGAGGCTAAGGAGATCGCTGAAACACGCAAATCTAGCGCTTGTTCTTTATCAAAAACTTGTGGCGCTTGCTGCTCTACTATCGCAACAGTTAGGCCAAGTTGAGCTAAAGCTAATGCGCTTGCGGCACCTACCATGCCACCACCAATCACAATACAATCGTAATGTTTCATATTTCACCGATTCTCAAATTTATCTTACACAGATATTGTAACTAAGTGATGAAGCTAAGCCTATAAAATACTTTAACTATTTCACTATTTAAGCTTGCTTAAATACATCAGTTAGTTATATTTAAAAAGCTTACTTTTTTTGAGTATTGCAATATTGAATCATTAACAATCAAAAAGGAAATATTATGTCTGCACTAGCACAAGAAGTACAAAAGCAAACAAAAGCAGTTCGATTACATGATGATATAAAAATTGTTTATCATATTGATGACAAACCAAACCGCACCAATTTGAAAGCCCATCAGGACAGAGCAGTGATTTCAAATTTACGTGCAGATTTGGTACTACCTACCGATAAAATTTTAACCGTAGATATAGATTTTGACAGCACAAGTGGCTACCATGGCAATACTATGATGGTAATGGATGACTTTGGTGTTGAAATGCTCTCCACAGCCTTTGCAGTAAAATATGGTCAGCAATATGCTGATAAAATAAATCAAGCTTGGGCGAGAAAAAGACATCCTGATGATCCACGAAAGCCAACTTACTTACTTGTGCAAAAACCAACAGCTGACGATGCTGTGCCAAAAGTCTTTGCAGCTTGTGGCCAAAATGATCATGATGATCCCGATATTAAATTACAAATCGTCATCTAAGCGACCTACAAAGTGCCAATGGCAACTGCGGTTGCCATTGTTATGCTCCCTACTCTTTTTTGTAAACTTCATCACTTTCGCTAATATCACCCAAATTAGTTCTATAGCAACGGCGAGTAAAATTGCGCAAGACGATAAAGGTTTTATATGGTTAGCCAGCCAACAAGGCTTAACTCGTTTTGATGGCGAACAATCAATAAACTTTTCGTCCATCAATGTTGCTTGGCCAATTCCTTTCAACTGGATACACGATATTTCACTTGAAAATGAGCACATATTACTAGCAACAGAAACTGATGGTATATGGCGATTCGACCCTAACACCGGTCAAGCCAGTAAAGTATTAACCGATATTGAACGAAAAAGTGTTTATGACATTATTCGTTTTCAAAACAGTTATTTTATTAATGCGCCTGATAAATTATACCGTTATGACCTTAACACTACAGTAACCAGCATTATTGATAACAATATAAAAATACATGAGCTAGTTAAAAGTACTAAACACCTTTATATTTCTGCCAGCGACGGCCTCTATCGATTAGAAGGCAATGGATTAATAAATATACTTAAACAGCCTATCTCGACGTTAATTTCTATGCAAGAAGGGGTTGTCGCAATAACAAAAACCTCGATAACCCGCTTTAACGACGATGGTAGTAAAACCCGTGTTTTGTTGAGTAATAGCATAGATGAATCAGCAAAAGAATTTAACCGTGATAATTTTTTCACCGTCAATAACCAAGGTATCGTGAATAAATTTTCCGGTAGCACACTACAAAGTATCCCTCACAAATACGATAATATTGAACCCATTAGAGTCGTAAGCCTGCTACATGATAATTCAGGTGTATTATGGCTAGTAAGTAACAGAGGTGTTGAGCAACGTTCACAAAAGACCATTATTAACACCCCTAAAACCTTTGATATTAATATTAATGCTAATAACATAGCTATTTTCAAAAATGAAATAGTAATGGGTGCCTACGGCGCAGGTTTGCAAAATTTTATTACTGACATCTTTAGACCACAGGTAAATGATGCCTTTACTAAAAAAGGGTTGAAAATTACCGATATAAAAAGCATTAACGGTGAACTGTATATCGGCACATTTGATGGCTTATGGCGCTTTAATGCAGCGGAGCATAGCGTAGAAAAACTAGCATTCCCTGATAACAACAAATTGATACTTAGGCTCAAACATCATGAAAATAAACTTTATATTGGTACAAACTATTTTGGTGTGTATGTTTATAATTTAGAGACTAGCACTATTGATAAACATATAGCGCCTGAACTGGGATTAAGCAGCACTGAAATAATTGACATGCTGCCACTCAATAATGGCTACCTATGGTTAGCCACAACCTCTACTATCGATATCGTTAACACCCACACTAATGAAGTAAGAAGCTTAAACTTGCTTGGTAAAAGCAAGGTTATTTCTTTAGTTATGGCTGACAATAAGGTGTTTGCTTCAACGTTAGGTGATGGTATTTATGCGCTTAATCTACAAGGTGAAGTGTTAGCACAATTTGGTCAAGGCGTTCGTTATAGTTATATGAAAGTGGTCGATGGTGAAGTATGGGTGCCAGCACGACCAGGCTTATACAAATTTAAACCTGAAAATTATCAAATGAGTATGATTGAAAATACCGGCAAATATTTTTTCGCTGGTAGTACAGAGCTGCATAACAACGTTATTTATTCGTCTCATTACGCTGGTGTGTTGTCAGTAGATTTGAGCCCACAAGAAAAATTTGATTCCAAAGTTTATATTACTAAAACCACCGTTTCAGGCGAGTCTTATTTATTAAACAAAGCCATCAATATTAGTAGTGGTAATGATGTGATCACCTTAGATCTAGCTAGTTTAGATTATCGACCAGGCGTTAAAAAGCAATATAGCTACACCTTAAACGGAAATACTTGGCACAACATTAATGGCAATCAATTAACCTTAACCGGCTTAGCATCTGGCGATTATTATATAGAAATAATGGCTACCAATAGTTTGGGGCAATGGAGTAACTTTAAAGCCTATACACAAATCAGTGTTGCCTATCCTTGGTATTGGACCCCGCAAATACGGTTAGTTTATGTGGTAAGTGCCCTAAGTATTATATTGCTAGTTGCTTGGCTACTTTATTTACGTAGTAAATCCATCAGCCATATTCACAATATTTTACAAAGTGATATCAATAATTACGGTAAAAGCAGTATGCAAGTAAAGCGCAATTTAACCGCTGCCTTAGCAATGATTGATGAGAATAAAATTAGCCAAGGTAAGTTATTATTACAACAATGTGTCGACGACCTAAATAAGCGCAGTAATAATTCTGAGCCAAATGCTTTAAATGGCAACTCGTTAACTGAAGCTGTCCCCTTTTTAGCGCAATATTTGCAACATAAATACCAAGTAAAGCTTATCTATCAATTTGAAATGGATGAAAACGCCCTTGATTATGAATTACAAGCTGATTTGTATCGGGTGATCTTTGAAGCCATTACTTCGGCTATATTAAGTGGTAAAGGCCGTAGTTTTAAAGTAGTTCTGCAAAATTTCAAAAGTAAAATATGGCTAAACATTAGCGATGACAACCAAAGCTTTATTCATTTTAAAAGCAAGGTTAATTTTGATATATCTATGTATTACATACGCCAGATAGCGAATAAGCATCACGGTTCTATTAATACTTTTAATGAACAAGGCGATGGTAGTCAGCTAGTTTTGAGTATCCCGGTATTGCATAGAGATTAATTTAGCGGTATTTCCGCACGACAAACTCGAAATTCTATTCAAATTAATATAAAATACGCCTCCTTTTTATCGGCAAGCTATTCAAGTAAAAATTAGTGTAGAGTGATCGAAGCCGTTATTTATCGTTAAGTAAAAGAGTAAAGTAAATGAGTAAAAAGCTATATATCAAAACTTGGGGCTGCCAAATGAACGAGTATGACTCGCAAAAAATGGCAGAATTATTAGATTCAACTCATGGTTTTGAACTTGCGCAAGAAGCAGAAGATGCCGATGTAATCTTACTCAACACTTGCTCTATTCGTGAAAAAGCGCAAGAAAAGGTTTTTCACCAACTTGGTCGCTGGAAAAAGCTGAAAGACGGCAAGCCTGACTTACTTATTGGTGTGGGTGGCTGCGTTGCTTCACAAGAAGGTGATGCAATACGACAAAGAGCGCCGTTTGTTGATATGGTATTTGGACCTCAAACATTGCACCGTCTACCTGAAATGTTAAATCAATTACAGCGTAGTGCAAGTCCGATAGTGGATGTAAGTTTCCCAGAGATAGAAAAATTTGACCGTTTACCTGAGCCTGTAGCTGATGGCCCCAGTGCCTTTGTTTCTATTATGGAAGGTTGTAGCAAATACTGTACTTTCTGCGTGGTGCCTTATACCCGTGGAGAAGAAGTTTCGCGTCCCTTAGATGATGTTTTATATGAAATTGCACAACTTGCTGAGCAAGGCGTACGCGAAGTCAACTTACTTGGTCAAAATGTTAATGCTTATCGTGGTGAAATGCATGATACCAGTATTTGCCGTTTTGCTGATTTAGTCCGTTTAGTAGCCACGATTGATGGCATTGATAGAATTCGTTATACCACCTCACACCCCGTTGAATTCACCGATGATATTATTGATGCATACGCAGATGTGCCTGAGTTAGTAGACCATTTACATTTACCGGTACAAAGTGGCTGCGATCGCATTTTAACGCAAATGAAGCGTGGTCATACTGCGATTGAATACAAATCACAAATTCGTAAATTGAAAAAAGTACGTCCTGAGCTTTGTATGTCTTCTGACTTCATTATTGGCTTTCCTGGTGAAAGTGATGAAGACTTTATGGATACGATGAAGTTAATCGAAGCGGTTAATTTTGATTTAAGCTTCAGCTTTATTTACAGTGCCCGCCCAGGTACACCTGCTGCAGACTTACCTGATGACATAAGTGATGAAACAAAAAAACAACGTTTGAAATTATTGCAGGACAAAATTACTCAACAAGCGTTACGTATAGCCAGACAAATGCTTAATACCGAACAACGCATATTAGTTGAAGGGCCATCTAAGAAAAACCCGATGGAATTGCGTGGTAAAACTGAAAATAATCGCACCGTTAACTTTGTGGCACCGCATTCAGTTATTGGGCAATTCGTTGATGTGAAAATTACCGATGTTTACGCCAATTCACTACGAGGCGAATTAATTCGTCAAGAAAGTGATATGGGTCTGCGTATTGCCCATTCACCTGCAGATATTTTGGCAAATAATCACCATAAAACCTCAAAGTCAGTTATACAGAATATTGACAACTTAGGTGTAGGCACTTTTACACCTTAATATCTATTAGCAAATTTAGTCTAAATGGGACCTATTTTGAGCACAGTAATAAGTAACAACGAAAGCCATCAATTAACGTTAGCACCTGTAGACAATGAACGTCAGGCTAATTTGTGTGGTCCCATGGATGATCACCTTAAAACTATTGAACGTCGATTAGGCGTTGAAATCAGTTATCGAGGAAATCAATTTAAAGTTTTAGGCAAAGAAAAAAATTGCATTGAGGTGATAACGTTATTAAAAAGCTTATACCTCGAGACTGCGCCCGTAAAAGGAACCGTCGCCACTTTAACAGCTGAAATGGTGCACCTTGGCATACTCGAAACAAATATTTTAGAACAAGATGATTCAAAGAATACCGCCAGTAGTGCTAAAGAAGCAGCTGAACTCGGTGCTAATTATGAAAAAATGGTGACCATAAAAACCAAGCGTGGCATTGTGAAGCCACGTAACGAAAACCAGCAATCTTATGTTCAAAACATTATAACTAATGACATCAGCTTTGGTGTTGGTGTCGCTGGTACAGGTAAAACTTACCTTGCCGTTGCTTGTGCTATAGACGCATTAGAACGCCAAGAAGTACGCCGTATACTATTAACTCGACCTGCAGTAGAAGCGGGAGAAAAATTAGGCTTCCTTCCAGGCGATTTATCACAGAAAATAGATCCTTATTTAAGACCGCTATACGATGCTTTATTTGAAATGCTAGGTTTTGAACGTGTTGAAAAATTAATCGAACGCAATGTTATAGAGATAGCTCCGTTAGCTTATATGCGTGGCAGAACCTTAAACGATGCCTTTATCATTTTAGATGAAAGCCAAAATACTACCGTTGAACAAATGAAAATGTTCTTAACGCGTATAGGTTTTAATTCTAGGGCTGTCATCACCGGCGATATTACCCAAGTTGATTTACCTCGGCACCAAAATTCAGGTTTACGTCATGCTATTGAAGTTTTACAAAATATTAAGGGAATTAGCTTTAACTTTTTTCAAGCAAAAGATGTGGTTCGTCACCCTGTAGTCGCTCGTGTAGTTGAAGCTTATGAGTCCTATGAACAAAAAATAAATAGAGAAAAACAAGCCAAACAAAACCAGCAAAGTGATGCTAGTTAATGGGCCATATTGTTGACTTACAAAACGCCTGTGATGCATTAGAGCTACCAGCTTTGGCTGATTTTCAGTTATGGATAAACTCAACGTTAAGCTCTATCACTGAGCAAGAGTTTGAACTGACGATACGACTAGTAAACCTTAAAGAAAGCCAAGCACTTAATAAGCAGTACCGTCAAAAAGACAAGCCAACCAATGTATTGTCTTTTCCTTTTGAAGTACCCGAAGGGGTTGAACTCAATTTATTGGGTGACTTAGTCATTTGTGTACAAGTAGTTGAAGCAGAAGCTCAAACTCAAGGTAAAGATTTATTTGATCATTGGGCACATATGGTAATACATGGATGCTTGCATTTAGTTGGATATGATCATATAAACGATAATGAAGCAGAAGAGATGGAAGCGCTAGAAGTAAAAATATTGAATGAACTTTCCATTAGTAACCCCTATGAATAAACATTTAAGTTAGTAATTTAAGGATAATGTACAGCTCTATGAGCGATGATACCCACCAGCCAAGTAATGGTTCAAGCAAGAAAACGTTTTTGAATAGACTTATTCATATCTTTAATCCTGAGCCGAAAAATAAAAACGATCTGGTTGATGTGTTAACTGATGCGCAGACTCGTGAACTGATCAACCCAGAAACAAAGCAAATGATTGAGGGTGTGCTTGAAGTATCAGAAATGCGCGTCCGTGATATTATGATCCCACGCTCACAAATGGTGACCATTGATAGAAATCAAAACCTTGATGAGTTCTTACCTATAATATTAGAGTCTGGTCACTCACGTTTCCCGGTCGTTAATGAAGATATTGATCATGTTGATGGCATTCTATTAGCCAAAGACTTACTCGCCTTTGGTTTTAACAACATTGAGGGTGAGTTTAGCTTAAATGATATTATCCGTCCCGCGATCATTGTGCCCGAAAGTAAAAAGGTCGAGCCTTTATTAAAGGAGTTTCGCTCAAACCGGTATCATATGGCGCTAGTTGCCGATGAATATGGTGGTATTTCGGGTGTTATTACCATAGAAGACATTCTGGAACAAATTGTTGGTGAAATTGAAGATGAAACTGATGATGAAATTGAAGAAGATATTAAAGTGCTCGCTGGTAATGTCTACTTGGTACGTGCATTAACAGAACTTGCTGATTTTAATGACTACTTTAATAGTGATTTCGATGAAAAATCCGCAGATACTATTGCCGGCATTATTCTACAGCAATTAAATCATATGCCGCAAAAGGGAGAGCAAGTAAATTTAGCCCCCTTTGATTTTAAAGTTGTTACCACCGACACTAGGCGTATGCAAATGCTGCAGGTCACTGTTGCTAAAAAGCATAACATCAATGGAAAAGTGAGTGATTAGTAGCAAATTCATAACATTTTTTTCACGTATTAAAAGTTTGTTAAGTAATAAGAAGTATTGGCTTTGCTTTCTAGCAGGTATAAGCATGACCCTTGCTTATGCGCCATTCTCACAGTGGTATTTAACACTTTTCATACCTGCCATTGTATTTCATCAAGCTCAACATCAAGCCCCAATAAAATCAGCTAAGCTATTCGGAATGTTTGCCTTTGGTTGGTTTGCTAGCGGCATTAGCTGGGTTCATGTCAGTATTGATCAATTTGGCGGCTTACCCTTAATTATTTCAATAAGCCTAATGTTATTGTTATGCTTATATTTAGCATTATTCCCTGCCCTTACCGCATATTTAGCTAGTCGCCTCTCTAAAAATAAGCGGCTAAATTTATGGCTATTACCACCTTTATGGCTATTAAGTGAATATTTACGCAGTATCTTTTTAACAGGTTTTCCCTGGCTTTCTTTAGGTTATAGTCAAATTGATAGTCCTCTCGCTGCTTTTGCTCCGGTCATTGGCGAGGTAGGGTTAACGGCAATCGTCATTACTTTTAATCTTTGCCTAGTTAAACTATTTCATGGCCTGAAACGCCAAAGTAAAGTTATGTCAACTCTGCCTTTAATCGTCATTTTAGCTATTGGCATGTTAAGCTTCTTCTTATCAAAAGCCAACTGGGTAAAAACAACGGGTGAAAAAACAAAAGTAGCTTTAGTGCAAGGAAATATTGCACAATCTATAAAGTGGATGCCAGAGCAAGAGTGGCCCACTATGCTCAAATATTTAGATCTGACTCGTATTAATTTTGATGCGGATATTATTATTTGGCCAGAATCAGCTATTCCAGCGATGGAGCCAGAAGTACAAGATTATTTAACAACTGTTAACCGTGCGGCGTTACTAAACGACAGTGCCATTATCACGGGTATTCTTAACTATAACTTTGAAAGTAGAGAATATTTCAATAGTTTAATAACACTGGGGGTTAAACAATCAAAGGATGAGCTAGGTTATTTTTATAACCATAGTAATCGTTACTCAAAGAACCACTTACTGCCCATTGGTGAATTTGTGCCTTTTCAAGAATGGCTGAGACCACTTGCGCCCTTGTTTAATTTACCTCAGTCATCATTTACTCGAGGTCAGTATGTACAAAAGAACCTCATTGCCAAAAATATTAACATATTGCCTTTACTTTGTTTTGAAATAGCCTTTGCACACCAACTCTCCGCTAACCTAAATAATCAAACCAACCTATTATTAACCGTTAGTAATGACGCTTGGTTTGGTGACTCACATGGACCTCATCAACATATGGAAATAGCTAGGATGCGTGCGTTAGAGTTCGGAAGGCCATTACTAAGAGCTACAAATAACGGTATTACTGCCGTCGTAGACCATAAAGGCAACTTTATTGCACGCATTCCTCAATTTGAAGAGCAAGTGCTTCGAGCAGAAGTACCGTTAGTTATAGGGGAAACACCTTATAGTCAATGGCCTAGGTTGATTTTACTACTCATGGTATTACTTCCCTTAGCCGTTGCTAAAGGTTGTAAGTGTTAAACTGTACCGTTACAAACAGTTTTGAAAAGAAGTTTGAATGAAACTACTTAGTAGCCAAAGCAACGTTTAAGATTGTTTTGGGTGTAAGCTCACTTTATTTCGACCATTCTCTTTCGAGCTATATAAAGCAGCATCAGCACATTCTATCCAAGCTTCATAGTTTTTAATACTTGGCTCTACCTCAGCAATTCCTAAGCTTATAGTATATTTTAATTCAATATCGTTATATTTAACTATAGCCGCTTCTACCTCTCGGCGAAGGCGTTCTGCAAAAACATAAGCACTTTTCAAAGGCGTATCTGCCAGTAAGATGGTGAACTCCTCGCCGCCATAACGACCGGACACGTCTGTTTCACGAACATGCTCTCGAATTAGCGCCGAAATATGACGTATCACTTCATCACCCACCATATGGCCATAGGTATCATTAACATTTTTAAAATGATCAATATCTAACATAACCAATGAGCTTGAATGTTGACTTCGCGTCCAACGCTTATATTCTGCTTGTAAACAGTTTTCCCAATGAGTTCGATTAAAAAGCTTAGTTAAACCATCAGTTTGGCTGAGAATGGCCAATTCTTTATTCACTTTTTCTAAGCTCATTTTATGAATGGCATTGTCCGTTACATCATAAACAAGTAAACATAAGTGACTCACGTCACCGGTTGAAGAAAGTAAAGGGATGAACGTAGTATTTTGATACATAAAATCCGCACTACCTGTGACGGGTCTATAACTATCAAACTTGAATAAATAAGGGCGTTGCTCCCATATAGTAAAAGCTTTATTCTTTAACAGAAATACCGATTCAGCTTTGCGTTCGAACCACTCTTGGGGTACTTCATCAAATAGCTCAAAAAGTGATTTGTCTTTTACTTCTCTTGGCAAGAGTCCACTATGATTTTCCATAAAACCATTAAATATCTGCACCTTATAGTCTTTATCTAATACCACTAAGCCAACATCAATGTTGTGAAGCATCTCCATCAACCAGTGTAATTCATTTAATTGCGATGTTTCTAACGACATGGCCAATCCCATTTTTTTGTAAGAGCTGATACTTAAAGTAACTACCTTTTGGTATAACCTAAGTTTATTCTAATAAGTAAGTAAGCTTATTGTTGAGTGTCTGCATAGAATGTTCAGTAAACAATAAGAGTAAGTCACATTTAATTGGATAATTTTCAATGCTATAGCTAATTTCAATCGCTAATGTCTTTTTCCACTTACTGGCGTTATTTGCAATCAATTCAGAAATCTTTCTATGTTGCCCCAAAACCACAGGATGACCTTGGCTAAAATCTATATCAAGTTGTTCTGAAATGCCCTTCAAACAAGCACCAATCAACACATTTGCTAAATCCATCAATAACTCTAATTCAGTGCCCTCATCTTCGTCATATTGATAATTCATCAACGACGCAACATCTTTAAAGCTTGAGTCATTTAAAATAAGTAATGCTTCGCCTGAGATACCTGCGCTAATAAAGCCTTGGCAAATTCCGGAGGTACTTTCGTTTGCTTCAACATCTTTTAGTGCCATTCTAAGTTCACTTACTTCTATAAAGTTAACATTAGGAATAGGCAGTTCAACAAAAACATCGAGTAGTCGCGCTAACAAATCTCCGGCACGCCCCATGGCAACATTAGAAATCTCTTGGTAGCAATCACGTAAATCGGAAGAAAGACTAAGCACAGGTTCACTTTTAGCGGCAGACATCACCACTGGCTCAATTTTTAATGGCGCTGGTTTCGACCTTTTTTCAACCTGTTGATCACTTTCAGAGGCTACTAAAATGCTAGCAGAAGAGCCTGCTGCGTTATCATTATTCGGCTCTGCTTTAGTAAAAACACCGTAAGCGAGTAAAACCTCAGTTAGCTTCTCTTTATTAACTGGCTTTTGAATAAAATCTAATGCACCTAACCCTGTCACACGTTTATGTGCTTCAGGTTGAATATCACCAGAGACGACTATCGTTAAGGTTGGTAGGTCTTGTGCTAATATTGCTTCAAGTACCTGGTAACCATCCATTTCAGGCATGTTTAAATCAAGTAATAAAACATCTCCCTTACCTGCTTTAATTGCCTCTATTCCTTCGACCCCGTTAGTGGCAAAACTAATTTCCACATCCCAATCATCTGGCAATGACCGGGCAAGTTGTTTACGCGCCATATTTGAGTCATCACAAATTAGCAGCTTAGTTGACATATAAGGCATCACCTTTGAAAATAAAATTTAACAAAAATAAAACGGCCGTTTTATTCATAGTAATAACTAAACGGCATTACTATAAACAATAGGTTATTCTTCAATAACTTTACAGGTATTTAGATAAATTAATGCAGAAATTTTCTAAGAAAAACGGTAGACTTATTTTTTAACCCTAATTATTCCAACTAATGATGAAATTATCTACCCTAAAGCCTCTTATATTTGCATTATTTTTCACTAATATTACCTTAGCTTTCAATGCGCAAGCATTTAGTCAGCCTCAGTTAGTACATACACAAAATCTCGTTAAAGCTAATGGTAAGTTTGTAACTTTGTTAGGAACTCAAGTTGATGTTGGTGAGCAAGCGCCTAACTTTAAAGTGGTCGACAAAAACTTTGCCCCCATTCAATTGTCTGACTTTAAAGAACAAACTGTTTTAATATCAGTTGTGCCAAGCTTAGATACGGGTGTTTGTTCGATACAAACAAAACGTTTCAATGAGGAAGCAACAAAACTGCCTAAAAATATTACATTGATAACTATTAGCAATGATTTGCCTTTTGCTCAAAAACGCTTTTGCAAGGTTGAGAATGTTGATCAAGTGAAAGTACTTTCCGATTCTGTTTGGCGCGATTTTGGTGAAAAATATGGCTTAATCATCAAAGATATGGGCTTATTAACACGTGCTATTTTTATTATAGATAACCAAGGAAAAGTAAAATACAAAGAGTTAGTGGCGAATATTTCTGAGCATCCAGATTATGCCAGTGCATTAACGGCAGTAAAAAATATAGCCCCGGTCATTGTTATTGAAAGTAATAAACCATCTGAACCAGCAACAACCGAAGAAAAATAAACACAGTAAAATCAATACGCTAAAATTATTTTTTATTTATGCCTTGAAAAACAAAACTCTGTTCCCATCTTTAATAATGTAGTCGCCATAAGGGGCTACATTAAACTCATTGCCTGTTCATTTGAAAGGCAGCTTTATTTTAACAATGAGTAACAGTTCGTTTATTTATAAAACGCAAGTACAAGAGCTTTTAGGCAACCTAGTTGGTAAAAGTAGCGGATTTAATAAATATAATCGATAAAACTTATTGCTTAAAATAATACTATTATTGCTAATTATTAGGATATTTTATTATGCGTACATCGACAGATTTCAGCCCACTTTATCGTTCATTTATCGGTTTTGATCATTTAGCTGGATTAATAGACAAAGCTTCTCGCGCCGACAAACAATCATCTTACCCTCCATACAACATTGAACTTCTGGCTGAAGATCAATACAGAATTACTATGGCTGTGGCTGGCTTTAGCGAGCAAGATATTGATATTGAATCAAAAGACAACAGTTTAGTTATCGTTGGCACTAAAGCTCAAATTGCAAATAGTACCGACGGTAACAAAGAAAATAAAATAGCACGTAAATTTTTACACCAAGGCATCGCTGAACGAAATTTCGAAAGAAAATTTCAGCTAGGAGAACATGTAAAAGTGGTAGGTGCATACATGGAGAACGGTTTATTGCACGTGGATTTACAAAGAGAAATTCCAGAGGCATTAAAATCAAGAAAAATAGCAATAAATGGTAATAGCTTACTCAGCAAGAGTTAGCGCTTTATTGTTTAAAATTAAATTCATGTTTTCCTTTGTTTATGTTTTTTTGCCCAGTCATTGACTGGGCTTTTTTATTTTACCGGTTCAACTTTTGGTAAAAGCATCATCAAGGTAGCCCCAAGTAAAGCAGCAGCACTAGCCGTTATAAAAGCGGTATCAGCTCCTAGACCATCTAACCATAAAATGCCTGCTACGTAAGCTCCTATGGCGCCGCCAACGCCATAAACACCACCTAAATAAATAGCTTGCCCTCGAGATTGCTGACAACTGGTAAAATGGTTACTAATGAAAATCATCGATGCACTATGAAATAGTGCAAAGCTTGCCGCGTGAATTAATTGTGTAAAGGCTAATAACCAAATAGAGTCTGCATATAATGCTACTAATGCCCAGCGAATGGCAGTCACAACTAAACTAAAAACCAATAACGCTTTTAATGAAAAAGACTTAAAGAAATAACTAGCAAAAATAAAGATTAAAATTTCAGCAACCACACCAAGTGAAATCAACAAACCAACGGCAAAACCTGAATAGGATAAATCACGCAGAAACAGTGCAAAAAAACCATAATACGGCCCGAAGCTAATTTGCAAAAGCAAACCTGCAATAAAAAAAACCACAAATCGAGGCGACATTAATTTGCTGCTGATTGCTAAAGGTTCTTTCTGAATACTTTTAGCCATTCGTTGAGGTTTAATAAAAAGTGTTGATAATAATAAAAACACCAGAATGGCAGTACCCATGAGGATAAAAGCCTCAGTAAATGAATACCAATGAGCATTGCTTAAATCAAGTTGCTGATAGTACTCCATCACCTGTCCTGCAAATACAGCTAAAGCAATAAAGCCTAAACTCCCCCATAACCGGATACGTGCGTAAATTTTGCTACTACGTCGTACGGAGTTGAGCGTTAGGACTTCAAGTTGGGGTAAAATTGCCGTCCAAAATAGGCTGAAAAATGCTAAACAGATACTGATAGACCAGAAACTATCTAGCCAAAACAAGAGTATAAAGCTAAATAAAGCCAACAAAGCGCCAAGGCGTATAATCAGTAACTGTTTACCTGTTTTGTCCGCTAAAATGGCCCAAAGGCTAGGCGCAATTATTTTGGTCGCAGTAAGGATGGCAAATATTTCACCTAACTCAAGAGAGTTAAAGCCTTTTCCATCAAGGAAAACAGAAAGATAAGGAGAAATTAAGCCGAGGATGGCAAAATAGAAAAAATAGCTTGAAGAGAGCCGGGTAAATAATGACAAAACTATGCCTACCTTTCCGACACTACATCAAACGTTAACGTACAAAAAAACAATTTAACTTTTAGTAATTATAGGGGTAGCACAAACAACATCTGCATTTTGCGCTCTATGACGTAAGTAATGATCCATTAAGGTTAGCGCAAGCATTGCTTCTGCAATGGGAACTGCGCGAATACCCACACATGGATCATGTCTACCTCGCGTAATTATGTCAGTTGCATCACCATTAGCATCAACTGTTTTACCGCTAACACCAATACTTGATGTTGGTTTCAAAGCAAGGTGGGCAATAATGTTCTGGCCTGATGAAATGCCACCTAATACCCCACCAGCATGATTAGAATCAAAACCTTGTGGCGTTAATTCATCTCTATGCTCTGAGCCTTTTTGATTAACAACAGCAAAGCCATCGCCAATTTCAACGCCTTTAACGGCATTAATACTCATTAAACCATGAGCAATTTCAGCATCTAGTCGATCGAATATTGGCTCGCCTAACCCCACAGGCACATTACTGGCAACAACACTAACTTTAGCGCCAATAGAGTCTTTACTACGCATAACATCACGTAAGTGTTGATCTAATTGCTCAAGTTTACTGTGGTCAGGAAAAAAGAATTGATTTTGCTCAACTTCAGTCCAGTTTATTTTTTGAAAATCAAGCGGTGAGCCATCAATATCCGTTGCTATAATAGCGCCAATTTGACTGACACAAGCTTGTACTTTCATACCAAACTTTTGCCACAAAAACTTTTTCGCTACTGCACCTGCGGCAACACGCATGGCAGTTTCTCTCGCTGAAGAGCGCCCGCCTCCACGGTAATCTCTGATGCCATATTTCTGCGTATAAGTGTAATCGGCATGACCTGGGCGAAAACTTTGCGCTATGTTACCGTAATCTTTAGAGCGTTGATCAGTGTTTTCAATAATTAACCCAATAGGAGTACCAGTAGTTTTTCCCTCGAAAACACCTGACATTATTTTGACTTTATCTGCTTCATTTCTCGCGGTGGTAAAACGTGACTGACCCGGGCGACGTCTATCAAGATCCCCTTGTAAATCAGCTTCACACAATTCAATACCAGGCGGGCAACCATCAATAATTGCCCCCAAGCCTAAGCCATGGCTTTCACCAAAAGAGGTTACCGTAAATAATTTTCCGAAGGTATTGCCTGACATTATAACTCCAACGTCTATTTAATTTATTTATTATCTTTAAGCGCTGCAACAAAAACTGCCGCATGCTCAATTAATTGCGCTTTTGATAGCATGAATACACCGTGACCACCGCGTTCAAAGTCAAGCCAAGTAAAAGGTACATTTTTATATAACGCTTTAACATGGCTTTGTGAATTACCTACTTCACAAAAAAGCAAACCATTAGGGTTAAGGTGCTGAGCACTTTGCGCTAATATCACACGTACAATATCTAACCCATCTTCACCACTACCCAAGCCCATTTCTGGCTCATGAAGATATTCTTGAGGTAAACTATCAATATCTTGCTGATCGACATAAGGTGGATTGGAAACAATTAAATCATACTTTTGCCCTTCAACCCCAGAAAAAACATCAGATTTAATTGGAATAACATGTTCACTAAGCCCGTGATTTTCTATATTTATTTGAGCAACATTTAGTGCATCAACAGACAAGTCAACTGCATCAACTTCAGCGTCACTAAAGTAACTTGCACAAGCAATTGCAATACAAGCACTACCTGTGCATAAATCTAAAATACGCTTAGGTGCGTTATTGGCTTCAATATAAGGAAAAAATTGATTTTCAATAAGCTCTGCAATTGGCGATCGTGGAATTAACACGCGCTCATCAACATAAAAAGGTAATTGAGCAAAATATGCTACATTCGTTATATAAGCAACAGGTACTTGCTCCTCAACACGACGCGAAAACAACGCTAAAATATTTTGCTTTTCTGATTCAACCAATCTACAAGTCATAATACTATCGTCGATATCATTTGGTAATGACAAAGCATACATCACTAAAATATAGGCATCATTAAAAGCATTATCGCTACCATGTCCATAGAAGAGCTCAGCCTGATTGAATAAAGTTGCACCATAGCGGCAGTAATCGGCAACCGTATGTAATTGATTTGTTACTAAAGTTAATTCACTCACGTTATATTCCTATTATTAACAGGTAAAATCTTAAAGCTATAGATAGACTAGCAGATAATTTCAAATTACCTTAAAATGCAAACATGATAATGAAAAACACGCCAAAGAAAACAAAAGATTCTGATGATGAAATGCTTTTTCAACAAGCTATTGGTAAGGTAAAGCCCTTAAAAGTGGACACCATACACTTTGATAAAAAAGTCAGCAAGCCTAAAAGCCTCTCTCAGTCTAAAAATTCGCTTAGAAGTAATAATAAAGCCTTGGCTCAATTTCATTTTTCTGATGAATTTGAGCCTAATTTAAATAAACAAGGGCCTATGAAATACGTCAGAGTCGATGTTGATAGCTTTGAAGCAAAAAATTTACGCAGGGGCTTTTATAGCCCCGATCTCATTTTAGATCTTCATGGCCTCGATCAACAGCAAGCTAAACAAGAAATAGCCGCACTACTATATGCTTGTCAAAAAGAACATGCTCAATGTATTTGTATTATTCATGGCTTAGGCTCAAGAATATTAAAAAACAAAGTGCCTCATTGGCTAGTTCAGCATCCTGACGTTATGGCTTTCCATCAAGCACCTTTAGAATGGGGTGGCGATGGCGCTTTATTAGCGCTAATTGAACTTAAAGATAAGTTTAACAAAAGCTAAGCTTGAGTTTTGACTAGTGCTGCATTTTAGCTGGCGACATCATTTCTACTAATTTACCTTGCATCTCTTCAATATTATAATCAATAACAGCGACTGAACCCGTTGAAAAAATTGGCATATTTAACGAACCGGTAAGCTCGGCAACTAAATAACTGACAAAAGGCATGTGCGAGATAAGTAAAATAGCGACATTGTCATCGTCCTTACCTGCTGCTGACAAGTACTCATTAACTTTAATTAAGCCATCAATAAAATCATGAACCTGACTCGCATTTCCAGCAGGGGTAATGAAGTCTATAGTTTCTAGATTGATACCATGTAGTAATTTTGCCTTTGCTAAGGCATCAAACACTTTTGTACTTGTTTGCTGTGCTCTCAGATATGGGCTAACAAAAATATGTTGTAACTTTGGTTCACAACTTACCAACCAAGATCCCATCTTTTCTGCTTCCCGCATGCCATGACCTGTCAATGGTCTGAGAGAGTCATTTCCTTTGATGTTAGCAGCTTCACCGTGACGCATAATAAATATTTTCATTTTTTCTCCCGCATATCGAGTGGATAAACTTCCGCGGTTGTCTTTTTTCCGGCTATAGTAATAGAATCTATAAGCTTTTTATATTAACTGTTAAGAATAAAATAGACTCTACTTATTCCATAAGGTAATTTAGATAGGTTTATTAACAATCACCCGACTGCTTTTCATTTTTCTATCAGTCAACATCAGGAGCCATGCATTGAAGCAAAGTCCAAATGATTTTAAAAAATATCAATCTCTTACCTTGGGCAATGGTTTACGGGTTTTATTGGTTAATAATGAAGAAACAGATAAATGCGCTGCAGCGCTAGCCGTAAATGCTGGCCACTTTAATGATCCTCAAGATAGACAAGGACTCGCACACTTTCTTGAACATATGTTATTTTTGGGTACCGAAAAGTATCCGGATGGTAGCGAGTATCAAAAATTTATCAGTCAACACGGTGGAAGTAATAATGCTTGGACAGCAACTGAGCATACTTGCTTTTACTTTGACATACATCACACACACTTTAATGAAGCTTTAGATCGTTTCAGTCAATTTTTTATATCTCCTTTATTAGCGGATGAATTTATTGTCAAAGAGCGTAAAAACATTGAAGCTGAATTTAAATTAAAACTCAAAGATGATGTGCGACGTTTATATGATGTCCATAAAGAAACCATCAATCAACAACATCCTTTTTCTCAATTTTCAGTAGGAAACGTTGATACTCTGGCCGATAGAGGTGGCAAGAGTATTAGCGCCGAACTCAGCGATTTTTTCGAGCGTTATTATCAAGCAAGTTATATGACACTTGCCATAGAGGGCCCGCAACCTTTAGCTGAATTAGAAAATTTAGCAATAACAATGTTTGGAGATATTAAAAAT
Source organism: uncultured Colwellia sp. (assembly GCA_913062815.1). Lineage (GTDB taxonomy): Bacteria > Pseudomonadota > Gammaproteobacteria > Enterobacterales > Alteromonadaceae > Colwellia. Next base: position 51,513 of record CAJXWZ010000033.1, read on the forward strand.
AATGGTTTGGCATTGAAGGAAATTACTGAGCCATTATATTTGCCTGAACATCTAGGAATTTATATTGATGTACAGCCGGTTAAAAATGATCATCAGTTAATTATTAGTTTCGCAATGGAAAGCATAGATAAATACTACCAAGACAAACCTGAGTCGGTATTGGCTTATTTAATTGGCCATGAAGGTGCAGGTAGTATTTTGGCCAAATTAAAGCAAGAACAGTGGGCACTAGGTTTAACAGCAGGCTCAGGTATTAATGGCTCTAACTTTAAGGATTTTAATGTCAGTATTACATTAACTGAACTTGGCGAAGATCATATTGATGATATAGTTGCCATTGTTTTTTCTTATATTGGTTTATTAAAATCTAACAAACTTCCCCATTATTATTATCAAGAAAAACAAGCTATCGCCGAGTTGTCATTTACTTACCATGAAAAAACCAGCCCATTAGACAATGTCAGTCAACTTGTTATCAATATGCAACACTACCCATGTGAAGATTACATTTTCGGTGATTACATCATGTCAGGCATGAATGATGAAAACATCACACATCTATTACACTATTTAAATGCTGACAATGTTCGAATCCTTCATATCAGTCAGAAGAACACTTCCTCAAAAACAAGTTTTTGGTATCAAGTTCCTTATCATATTCGAGATATATCTAAAGATAAGTTAAATCAATGGCGAGCGTTATCAACGCCAAACCAGCAAAACTACAAAGCCAATAGAAGCTTATTTTTACCTGAAGAAAACCCTTATATAACAGGAAACCCTCACGTTTACGCAAACGAAGAGAAAAGCACTTTACCCAGAAAAATAGAAGACACAAGCGGTTTAGCCGTTTGGTATAAGCAAGATACTACCTTTAAAGTACCTAAAGGTTATATTTACCTAGGTATAGACTCACCTTTCTCAATAGCAAGCATTGATAATATCGCAATGACCCGCTTATTTGTTGACTTATATACCAATACTGTAGTTGAAGAAAATTATGATGCCGAGTTAGCTTGTATTCATTACCACCTATACGCTCACCAAGGTGGCATAACCTTGCAAATTTCAGGCATTAGTGAAAATCAGCCCCAGTTATTAGAAAAACTCTTATACCGATTAAAGCATCACGATATTAACCAAGAAAATTTTGACTTATTTAAACAGCAATTAATAAAACACTGGCAAAATAGTGATAAAAGTAAATCTATTTCACAGCTATTTTCTACCCTGAGTTCGATGATGCAGCCTAACAACCCGTGCTCTGATGACTTAGCCAAGGCTTTAGCTAATATAAACTTTACACAATACCAAAATTTTATCGAACAACTTTTTCAGCACATCACCCTAGAAGTGCTAATTCATGGCAATTGGCTTGTTGAACATGCTAACAACATTGTGCTAAATATTAAGCAAGCTTTTAAAGGTAAATATAGTCATGAAAACGCTGTGCAATGCCCTGTCATTGATATAAGCAACAAAAACAGTTTTATTTTACCACTGACAATTCCCGAACATGATCATGCTACAGTTGTTTATACTCCTTTACCAACAAGAGATGACAACTTAATCGCATTAGCTATGGTAACTAGCCATTTATTATCGCCATTATTCTTCCAAGAGATGCGTACTGAAAAACAGTACGGTTATTTGGTGGGCGTTGGTTATGTGCCAATAAACAGATATCCCGGAGTCGCTTTTTACATTCAATCACCACATACGGACGCCATTGCCCTCACAAAAGCTATTGATGACTTTATTATTGATAGTTTAACAATGTTGCAAGACCTTTCTGAAGAAAACTGGTCTCACCTTATTCACGGATTAGCAGGTCAATTACAAGAAAAAGACAATAATTTACGAATAAAAAGTCAGCGTTTTTGGGCAGCGATATGCAACAAGGACTTGTTGTTCACTCACAAAGAACAGCTAGTCACTGCTATTTTATCTTTAGACTTTGAGCAAGTTAAAAACTTTATCAGTAGCCAGCTAATGGCAACATCCAATCCCGATAGAGTTGTTCTTACGTCTATGCCAACAAGTGATGCCAATTTTATTGAAAAAGTTATCAAAGAAATAAATATACGAAATGTAATCGAAGCAGATGATTTTAATAAAAAAAGTGAAAGAAAATACTAATACTGCCGATATAAAAGTATATTTAGACGAAAATTCAATGACAACAAAAGTTGACTTCATGCGACGCATGACTTTTAATGGTCTGTCGTATGTTTTTGTATTCTTTTAATAATAAAAATCTAATAATAATATCTCCTTCGCCTTTATATTAGATTGAGCTAGGTTGGCTGTGCTTTCATATTTTTTAAAGCTTTATACTTTTTATCGTTCTCCAAATGTTTTAGTTAAAACATCATCGCATCTCGCAACTTTTTTCCTATGCTGTATCGCTCTTTTAAACTCTGTCTCATTACATGCTGCCAATAATGTTCAAGTGATAAACGCTTCACCTGAAACAATCATAGAATCTAACGACAACTTATTAAAATTTAGCCAGCTATCAACCCTGCATGGCTTATCTAATTCTAATGTATTTAGTATTACTCAAGACCACCAAGGCTTTATTTGGTTTGCCACTGAAGATGGTCTAAATCGTTTTGATGGTAGCAATTTTGTTACTTATCGGCACCACATCAATGATTCGCATTCAATTGCTGATAATTTCATTCGTAAAATTTTTATTGATAGTGAAAATACTCTATGGATTGGTACACGTAATGGTTTAAGCCGCTACAACTTGGAATTCGATAATTTTGATAATTTTCTAAACAAACCTAACGATCAGTCATCCTTAAAAGACAATGTAATTTGGGACATTTATCAAAACAAAGCCGCCGCAATTGCAGGAAAAATTCCTTTACTCTGGATATCAACTACCGAAGGCTTACATACGCTATCATTAAACAGTAGTGCCAATGATTTAAAGTTTGAACGAATCAATGTACGAAATTACAATGATAGAATTCGTGAAATTAAGACTATTTTTCAAGATAAAAAAGAAAATTATTGGTTAGGAACTTTTGATAAAGGCATACATTTACTTAGCAAAAATAAAAACTACATTGGCTCATTAAAGAATCAAAATAAATTTAAAGTCTCTATCGATGCTAATGCCTTGTTTGATATGAAAGCTATTGATAATCAATATTGGTTGGCTACTGATAATGGATTATTTATTCTTAATGAAAATTATCAAATCATCTCGCATCTTACGTCGTTACCAAAGAATAATGACGATAGTCAAGTTTTACTATCAAATAATGTCAGAGCAATTGAGCAGTTCGATGAAACACACATTTGGCTCGCCACACAAAATGGTTTAAATACCATTAACTTAGTAAATAGCCAAGTAGATAGCTACCAAAGAGAAAATAACTCTTCTTCAATTAGCGAAAACTGGTTGATGGATATCCATAAAGATAATAATGACAATATGTGGTTAGCAAGTTATGGCGGTAGTATTATTAAATACTCACCTCTAGCTTCTATAATTGATCACAGACTAGCGAATAAAAACTATAGAGTGGAATCCTTTGCGGAAACGAACGATGGAACTATTTGGTTATCTACTGAACAGCATGGGTTATTAAAATTAGATAATTCTGACGATATCGTAGATGTAAATCTTCAATTAGGTGAAAGAATAAGGCAAGTTCTACCTTCAACAAATGATAGTTTGTGGTTATATACAGAAAGTGGAAAGCTTTTCAATTACGATTTTAAAACAAAAGCGTTAGTCGCACACCAAAAACTAAATATTGAAGAAGCCAGCAATCCTCAAAAACAACTTATCAAGATTAGAAATAGTGTTTATTACATTGATAGCACTGGGCTATTAACCAAGTACAATACTGAAAGCCAAAAGTTTAGCCAATTTCCGTTTCAAGAAAAGGTTAAATTAGCTAATATGCAAAAAGATAAAAATGATAACTTGTGGCTTAATTCCGATGAAAATGAAATCGTTTTATTCGATACTAAAAATCAATTATTTTCAGATAAAAAACTGACTATCCCTAACGCTTATAAAAGTCAAAAAATAGTTCATTTTCAAATTAGTAAAAACTGGATCTGGTTGAGCCTTGACTCACAAGGGTTAATTTTAATTAATATAGAAAACAACCGAACTGAGAGTTTAAATTATGTTAGTAAGTTACAGGGAACTCATATCTCATCGATACTAGTTGATGAAAAAGAGAATGCCTGGTTAGCCACTCATTCTGGTATAATGATGATTAACCCTTTATCTAAAAAAACGATCTCTTTTGGTACAGATTTTGGTTTAAATACCCCTCAATTCATACTGTTCTCTTCTTTCATTTCCCAACAAGATAAAATATTTTTAGGTGGTCCAAATGGGGTTTATCATTTTTCGCCCGAAAGATTGCTACAAATTAAGCCGAGTATTTCAAAACCAACATTTACCAACTTGTATGTTGTAAATAAAAAAGTAAAAATATTATCTAGCAATAACAAAAACTTAGACAGCAACACCACTACAATAAGAAAACAATTGAATTCATTAGAAAAAATAGAGCTAGCCTATAAACAATCCCCGATACGTTTCGAATTTACTTCTCCAAATGTTAAATTATCTAGTCAATTGAGATATCGTTATCGCCTTATTGGGTTGGAAAAAGATTGGATTGATGCTGCTATAGATACTGGCAAC
>CAJXWZ010000034.1 GCA_913062815.1 uncultured Colwellia sp.
TGGCTACACCGGGATTTGAACCTGGGACCCCATCATTATGAGTGATGTGCTCTAACCAGCTGAGCTATGTAGCCTTTCCATCTTGCCTCTCAGCAAGTGGCGCGTATTATGCAAATCTGCTTGGCTTACGTCAACCGTTTTTTGTCAAAAAACACGACTTTTTGTTTGTTTGGCTATTGCATGTGCAATTTGCCCGTAAACTACACAAAAAAATACATACTGTAGCCTATGAAAGCCAGAGTATGTATTTTAGCGAAACATCGTAATTAATGCTTTATCGCATTAAATTATCTATCGCGCGCTTCTTCAGCCAAATGGGCTGAATGCTTAGCAAGGTTATCGACTTCTGCTTTTACTTTTTTAGCGGGTAATTTACCAATAATGAACTCACCAACTTCTAAAGACTTAGACTTTGCGGCAAAAACTAATAAATTATTGCCATTACATAAAACACCATCGTAAATATTACGAATTTTCATTTTGTTTTGCTTTAAGAATGATCTTAATCGGCCTTTATCATTGGCTTGTACATATTCACAAATACGCAATGATAAATTGTCAGCTTTCGCACTAGGGACTATAGCAGTGCTAGCTACAAGCAAGCTTGCGATTAATAAAGTTTTTCTCATAATGTAACCTTCAAGTTTTTGTATTAAATTTACTTAATTTACGCTTTAAGTGTAGCTTAGATTTTCGACTCTATAATGAAAATACTTCATACGCACTATACGTTGAAACGGAAATGTACAACATCACCATCTTTTACTGGGTATTCTTTACCTTCTAAACGCCATTTTCCTGCATCTTTAGCACCAGACTCACCGTTAAACTTAATAAAGTCGTTATACGCAATAACTTCTGCACGAATAAAGCCTTTTTCAAAGTCGGTATGGATAACGCCTGCCGCTTGTGGTGCGGTAGCGTTCTGTTTTATTGTCCATGCACGAACTTCTTTAACACCAGCAGTAAAGTATGTTTGCAAGTTTAAAAGGCCGTAGCCTGAATTAATTACACGATTAAGTCCTGGCTCTTCTAGGCCCATTTCAGCCATAAATTCATCTCTATCTTCATCATCCATTTCAGATAACTCGCCTTCAATTTCAGCACAGACAGCTACTACAGCCGCACCTTCTTTTTCAGCAATAGCATGAACTACGTCTAAGTATGGGTTGTTTTCAAAACCATCATCATTGACATTTGCTATGTACATTGTGGGTTTTATCGTTAAGAAGTTTAAGTAAGCAACGGCCGCTTTTTCTTCTTTAGTTAATTCTAAAGAACGCACCATATTGCCATCTTCTACGTGTTTTAATATTTTCTCTAATACAGGTAGTTCAAATTTAGCATCTTTATCGCCACCTTTCGCACGTTTCACTTGACGATGTATTGCACGTTCAGCAGTGTCCATGTCAGCTAAGGCGAGTTCGGTATTGATTACGTCAATATCATCGCTAGGGTCAATTTTATTAGCAACATGAATAATATTGTCATTTTCAAAACAACGAACTACATGACCAATTGCATCGGTTTCGCGAATATTAGCGAGAAACTTATTGCCTAAGCCTTCACCTTTTGACGCACCAGCTACTAGGCCTGCAATATCAACAAATTCCATTGTTGTTGCTAGTACTCGCTCTGGATTCACAATATCAGCAAGCTGATCAAGGCGAGGATCCGGAACTGGCACAACACCGGTATTTGGTTCTATGGTACAAAAAGGAAAGTTTGCAGCTTCAATACCTGCTTTGGTCAGTGCGTTAAAAAGGGTTGATTTACCGACGTTGGGTAGGCCAACGATGCCACATTTAAATCCCATGATTTATACCTATTAAAGATGTTAATTTGAGCGAAGGGTTAATACCTTCGTTTGTTGATTTTATAGGGGTTAGCCTATCAAACATGATGGCAATAATGCCAATTTATAAAGCTTTAAATGCGTGTAGTCGCTGTTGAGCTTTTTTTAAACCGTCTTTTTGCCAAATATCGAAACAACGACTTGCTTCATCTATGGTTTGTTCTATTTGCGCTTGCTCGCTCTGCGGTGCTTTACCCAGCACATGACCCGTTACTTTATCTCGATGGCCTGGATGACCAATACCAATACGTAAGCGATAGAACTCTTTATTATTTGCCATGCGTGAAATAATGTCTTTTAAACCATTATGACCGCCATGGCCACCACCTTTTTTAATTTTAATTGCGCCTGGTGCCATATCTAATTCATCGTGAGCGATTAGTATGTTTTCAACCTCGATACGAAAAAAATTAGCAAGGGGAGCAACTGCCTGGCCACTGCGATTCATAAAGGTTGTCGGAATTAAAAGGTGGACAAGTTCGCCGCCTATTAGACCCTTGCCATAATGGCCAGAGTATTTTTTTTCAGGGCGAAGAGAAATGTTATTGCGTTGTGCTAGTTCTTCAACGAACCAAACACCAGCATTGTGACGTGTTCTTGTATATTCGGGGCCAGGATTACCTAGCCCCGCAATCAGTTTAATACTCATTGAAAGTAATAGTTACTAAACTGTTATTCTTCAGCTGCTTCTTCTTCAGCAGCAGCTTCGCTATCGTCATCTTTGCTTGCTTTAGGAGCATTAGCAGTTACAACAGCTTGGTCATGGCTTTCACCTTTAGCTAATTCATCAGAAGTTACGCCTTCAGGGAAAGTAACGTCAGATAAATGTAGTGTTTGACCAACTTCTAAGCTTGCTAAATCTAGTTCAATAAATTCAGGTAAGTCTTTTGGTAAACAAGTGATAGCAATTTCAGTTACGTGATGAGCGATGTTTGCACCAGTTTTTGCAACAATCTCTTCATTGATGAAGTGAACAGGAACATTAGTGTGGATAGCATGTTTTGCATCAATACGCATGAAATCTAAATGCATTACAACATCTTTGAATGGGTGACGTTGCATGTCTTTAATTAAACATTCAACTGGCTTGCCAGCAATGTTCAATGTTAACACGTGAGAGTAGAATGCTTCTTCTTGTTGCGCACGGTAAACATTTTTGTGCTCTAGTGTTAAAGAAACAGGGTCTTGGCTTTCACCGTATAGGATAGCAGGAATTTTATTCGCGTGACGTAGGCGGCGGCTCGCACCTTTCCCTAGGTCTGTACGTACTTCTGCATCCAAAGTAAATAAATCAGTCATGATAAATACTCTTATATTAAAATTAAATTGATCTTGCTTTTTGCGACCAAAAACAAGGATAGCTGCTCTTTTTCTTATTAAAGCTTCTCAAAAAGAAATCATTAGATAAAAAAGGCGCCGCATAATAACACTACACATTAGGTAAAGCTATTTAAATGCATAAAAAAAGCAGATATTTGACAATATCTGCTTTTGTATGTTCGATAACTTATTTAGTCATTAATGCTCAAACATAGCTGAAATTGATTCTTCGTTACACACACGACGAATTGCTTCAGACAACATACCACTTAACGTAAGTTGACGAACCATTTTAAGCTTTTGAATTTCTTTTGATAGTGGAATTGAATCAGTGACTACTACTTCATCAATCACTGAATTCTTAAGATTTTCAGCGGCATTACCAGAAAGTACTGGATGAGTGGCATAAGCAATAACACGTTTTGCGCCGTGCTCTTTTAAGGCTTCTGCCGCTTTTGCTAAAGTCCCACCCGTATCAATCATGTCATCAACAATAATACAGTCACGGTCTTTAACATCACCAATAATATGCATTACTTGAGCAACGTTCGCTTTCGGGCGACGTTTATCAATAATGGCTAGGTCAGCATCATCTAATAGTTTAGCAACAGCACGAGCACGAACAACACCACCAATATCAGGAGAAACTACCACCGGATTATCTAAATCACGATTTTTCATGTCTTCTAATAGAATAGGCGTACCAAAGGCATTATCAACAGGTACGTCGAAGAAGCCTTGAATTTGCTCTGCGTGTAAATCAACCGTTAATACCCGGTCAACCCCAACACTTGATAAGAAATCAGCAACTACCTTTGCTGTAATTGGCACACGAGCACTACGTACACGTCTGTCTTGGCGAGCATAACCGAAATATGGAATAACCGCAGTAATTCTACCTGCCGATGCACGACGAAAAGCGTCGATCATCACAATTAATTCCATCAGGTTATTGTTAGTTGGTGCACAAGTTGATTGAACAATGAAAACATCACTACCGCGAACATTTTCATTGATTTCAAAGCTTATTTCACCATCGCTAAAACTGCCAATACTGGCTTCGCCTAAAGTAATATATAGGCGATTTGCAATTTGTTTGGCCAGTTCAGGGGTGGCATTACCCGCAAAAATCTTCATGTCAGGCACAGTCAGTTCCTCAGAAACTTTTGACATTAATATTAGTAACTAGTGTTAACATTAGTAGCGTGTTAACAATCTAGCAATTTATTTGATTCGTTGTTTATCTAGGTTTTCAACAGCACTAACAAGTGGTGATGTGTTTAAGCCATGCGCAACAAATGATTCTACCCCTTTAGGGAGCTTATCTTGTATGACACGAGCCTCTTTTTCACTTTCAAAACGTGAAAATACACACGCACCTGTTCCTGTCATTCTAGACGGCGCACATTCTACCAACCAAGCTAGTAGGTTGGCAACCTCATCATAATGTTTTATTACCATAGTTTGGCAATCGTTGTGATATATTTGCTCGTTAAATAAATCGATATCGCAGTAAAACTGAGTAAAATCATCACGGTCGAATTTAACCGTGTTTCTCGGTAAGTCAGTCGAACTAAAAACACTTGCCGTAGAGATGCTAACATCAGGTTTACTAATTAAGTACCAACATTCATCAGGTTCAACCGGCGTGAGTTTTTCCCCTACGCCTTGCGCGTAAGCAGCAAAGCCATGAATGAAAATAGGGATATCTGCACCTAATGTTAACCCTATAGTAGCAAGTTGTGCTGTAGAATAATGACACTGCCATAGCTCATTTAAGGCTATCAATACTGTGGCGGCATTAGAGGAGCCTCCGCCGAGTCCTCCGCCCATAGGTAATACTTTATTAATCGCTATTTTTGCACCGTAAGGTATTTGTTTGTTTGGGTTGTCACCTTGTGCTTTATCTTTAAGGAGCAGTGCAGCTTTAACAATCAAGTTGTCCTCATAATTAACGCCATTAATTGGTGTTAATAGCTCAATGTTATTTTGCATGGTTGCTATTATGTCTATGGTGTCGCAGTAATCTAAAAACTGAAATAGTGTTTCAAGATCGTGATAACCATCGGCTCGTTGACCTACCACATGCAAGAATAAATTTAACTTAGCAGGAGCAGGAAAGGTAAAGGTTTTATCTAGGTAATTGTTCATTAGCATATATATAAGTTAATTATCGAAAGTCCATTTTTTTACCGCTAGTTTAATTAATAAGTCATCCTTTTTTATGGTAAATTTGGTTGCCATATTAATGTTATTAAAAGTTTTATAATGACTAAAGTCAATTTGCCATAAAGCGTTATGATAGGTGCTTGAAATACCAATGGGTAGTTGTGTGTTCTTGTCTACACGAAGCGTGTCACTTGCTTGATACGGCAAGCCTTTTAACCAAAAACTTAATGCCTCTGTAGGTAAGGTCAGTCCTGTAAGTGAATATATCAATTGGGGTAAATTTGAAGAGCGATATTCTTTACCCTCCACTTTAATTAAATGCTGATGTTGATCAGACGTTAATCTAAGTACATTAATACCTAGGAAAGTAGTAAGGTTTAATTCTTGAGTGTGTTTGTTTTGATCAACTTGCCAAGCAATGGCAGCACTTTCACGTTTAGTTTTATTTACCTTTGGAATTTTTTGAATAAAAGCTATTTTACCCCGTATTCGCCATTTTTTATTTGCTAGTAGCCAATGACTTCTTTGCTCTGCCGTTTTTATTTTTGCTATAGGCTCTGGACTAATAGCTGGTTTGCTGGCACAGCCCGCTAATAAGCTGCCTGTAATTAACATTGAGGTATAGAAAAAAAACTGTGATTTTGACATTAAGTTATAGGGATGCGCATAAATATATAAGCATTTGAACACAGCAACATGTGCAATACAACTCATGTCTGATCAGCAATACCATTTTTGCAAAGCGTTTATAGGCGCTTTAAATAACGTTAATAATTTAAAAAAAATGGTTGTTTCGTGATTTTTATCACAGAACATATTTAAAAGTTTGAGCTTGCGTTATACTTGCCATGTTATATAGCTAAATTATTTATAGGTCTAATACATTGTCCATAGTTGCTGTTGGAATTAATCATAAAACTGCGCCTGTTGCGGTAAGAGAGAAAATCTCTTTTAACCCTGATAAGCTCTCTGTTGCCCTGCAGGAAATGCTGGCAGCGGTACAGTGTCGAGAAGTGGCTATTCTTTCTACTTGCAATAGAACCGAACTGTATATTGTTCAAGATGGTGACGTTAAGCTAACTCAAGAGCGCCTCGTGAAATGGTTAGAGACTTATCATAATGTTCCTGCCTCTACCATTCTACCTAGCCTCTATTTGCATCAAGATCAACAAGCGGTAAACCACATGATGCGTGTTGCTTGTGGTCTAGACTCATTAGTCTTAGGTGAACCGCAAATCCTAGGACAAATGAAGCAAGCCTATAGCCAGGCAAAAGCAGCGGGTTCAATGTCGTTGGTAATGGACAGATTATTTCAGCGTACCTTTGGTGTAGCAAAACAAGTGCGTACTGAAACTGAAATTGGTGCTAGTGCAGTATCTGTTGCTTTTGCCAGTGTTAACTTAGCTAAACATATTTTTGCAAGTCTTGAAAAAACAAGCGTTTTATTGGTTGGCGCTGGTGAAACCATAGAGTTAGTGGCAAAACATTTATATGAGAATAAAGTTGGTAAAATAACGGTTGCTAACCGAACCATAGAACGTGCTGACAGCATGGCTAAGAAGATTGGCGCTGATGTCATTACGTTAGCTCAAATTCCGGAGCATATGTGTAAAGCAGATATTGTCATTAGTTCAACAGGGTCAACTTTACCATTAATTGGTAAAGGCATGGTGGAACAAGCGCTGACAAAACGTCGACATCAGCCAATTTTCATGGTCGACTTAGCGGTGCCTCGTGATATTGAAGAACAAGTAGGTGATTTAGACGACGTTTTTTTATATACCGTTGATGATTTACAAAGCATTATTGCGCAAAATTTAGAAAACCGACGTAAGGCAGCGGTTGAAGCTGAGAGCATTGTAAGTAATCAATCAGACAGTTTTATGGCTTGGCTTCGTGGGTTAAACACACAAGATACCGTAGTGAACTATCGCAAGCAGTGTTTGACTGAACGAGATGTTTTACTTGAAAAAGCACTAGTACAATTGAAGAATGGTAAAAATTCTGAAGCTGTTATGGCTGAACTAGCGACTAAATTAACCAATAAATTTATGCATGCGCCAACGAGTGCATTGCAATCTGCAGCACAAGGTGGAGAATTAGATAAGTTAATTTATCTACGAGATATTTTTAATATTGACTCGAGCAAATAATCAAATTTGAGAAAACTTTGTCTATTGTTCTTCCAATTTAGTCTAGGGCGTTTTTACGTGCTAGAATAGCGCCAGTTTTGTTTTTCCTAGTTTAATAACTCCTTAACAAGAAAAGATTAATTTAATGAAATCGTCCGTTTATCAAAAACTTGAAGCCTTAGTTGAGCGCTTTGAGGAAGTTCAAGCCCTATTATCAGATCCCGAAACAATAAGTAACCAAGATAAGTTTCGAACCTTATCTCAAGAATTTAAGCGCTTGGAAGAAGTCACTTCAGTATTCAATAACTATAAAGTTGCAGAAGGTGATTTTGCTACGGCTGAAATGATGTTGAAAGATGATGATCCTGATATGCGTGAAATGGCACAGGAAGAGTTCAAAGAAGCTAAAAAAGCACTAGCTGATTTAGCCGATGAATTACAAATATTGTTATTACCTCGAGATCCAAATGATGATAATAACTGCTTTGTAGAAATTCGTGCTGGGGCTGGCGGTGATGAAGCCGCTATCTTTGCCGGTGATCTATTTAGAATGTACAGCCGTTATGCTGAAAAGCAAGGCTGGAAAATCGAAGTGATGAATACCAATGAAAGTGAGCAGGGTGGCTATAAAGAACTAATCATGAAAGTCAATGGTGATGGTGTTTATGGTCAAATGAAGTTCGAGTCGGGTGGTCATCGTGTGCAACGTGTACCTGAAACAGAATCTCAAGGCCGAGTACATACCTCTGCTTGTACAGTGGTTGTTATGCCTGAAATACCTGAGTCGCAAGCCATAGAAATTAATAAAGCTGATTTAAAGGTTGATACGTTTCGTGCGTCTGGTGCAGGTGGTCAGCATGTAAATAAAACTGACTCAGCCATACGTATTACCCATATCCCAACAGGGGTTGTTGTTGAGTGTCAAGAACAACGTTCACAGCATAAAAACCGCGCTCAAGCGATGTCGGTATTACAAGCTCGGTTACAGCAAGCTGAAGATGAAAAACGTCGTAGTGAAGAAGAGTCATCTCGTCGTAATTTAGTTGCAAGTGGCGATCGCTCAGAACGTATTCGTACCTACAATTTCCCACAAGGGCGGATGAGTGATCATCGTATTAATTTAACGCTTTATCGCTTGAACGAAATAATGGAAGGTAGCTTGCAATTGATTATGGAACCTATAATGCAAGAGAACCAAGCCGACTTATTGGCAGAACTTGCTGAGCAGCATTAAACGTTGAAAAGTTTGAGAGTATTTTTGTGTCTACTTGTTTAAAAATCGACTTGCAGTCATTATCTTGTCGGCTTCGATTAGTTGGCGATAGTACCATTGCTAACTTAATTTACCAGGGGCGGTCGTTACTTCAGCCAACGTCTGATAGTGCTAAGCTTGATACTGAGATTCTCTTATCTTTTGTACTTGAAAAAGAGCGTAGTTATTTGCTCACTTGGCCTGAAAGAATGCTTAATGAAGCACAACTGCTTAGGTTTGTGGAATTATTAGCGAGGCGTATTCAAGGTGAGCCAATAGCTTACATCACCAAGCTAAAAGAGTTTTGGTCATTACCATTACAAGTGTCAGAAGCAACATTAATTCCTCGGCCAGATACCGAAACCCTTATTGAAGTTGTTTTAGAGCAATATGAGTCGAATACAAACTTAAGCTGTCTTGACTTAGGGACGGGGACTGGTGCTATTGCTTTAGCACTTGCCAGCGAAAACCCTACATGGATGATTGATGCGATAGATTATAACGCTCAAGCAGTTAAGCTGGCACAAGCTAATGCTCAGGCCCTAAATTTATCCAGCATTAATATTTATCAAAGTGATTGGTTTTCACACATTGATAACGATAAAAAGTTTGATGTTATTGTTTCTAACCCACCCTATATAGATTGTGAGGATAATAACTTAACGCAAGGGGATGTTCGATTTGAACCTAAATCTGCTCTGGTATCTAGCGATAATGGCTTAGCTGATATTAAACATATTGCTGATATGTCGCGCCAGTATTTAACCATGAATGGTGCGTTGCTTTTTGAACATGGCTTTGAGCAAGGGCGAGCAGTTCGTGATATTTTAACGTCTTTAGGTTTTTCAAACGCCACAACTCAGCAAGACCTTAATGGTCATGACCGAATCACTTGGGCAAAGTTGTTGACCACTTCTGCCAAAATTGATAAATAACCAATGATAATAACAACTAAATATATACGGGAACAACATGTTTAAACACCTACATATGACACTAGCTGTAATCAGTGTTAGCTTTTTTACACTACGCTTTTTTTGGATGCTTACCCAATCTGCTAACTTGCAAGCCAAGTGGGCTAAAATTTCACCACATATTATTGACACGCTATTATTAGGGTTAGGGGTTGTAATGGCAGTGCAATATAGCATAAACCCATTAGAGCAACTTTGGTTGGCTGAAAAAATACTAGCTGTTTTTGCCTATGTTTTTACCGGTTATTACACGTTAAAACTTGCCAGAAATAAGACCATGCAAATTATTGGTTATTTAGGTGCTATGGGTTGGGTTATGCTGATTGTAAGGTTAGCGATGACACGAGAACCACTGTTTTTCTTATAAACATTATCTGTAAGGTTAGAAATACTTAACGTTTTATGAATACATTATTACTGTCAGAATTGCAGTCTCAAGAAAAAGACTTGTTACAAACCTTAGTTTTACTTGAAGAATTTGTTTTTCAAAATAATCAATTAGGTGTGGAAATTAACCATGCCTTAATTGAGCCGTCGCTACATGGTTTGGAAACCATCATCGAACAATGCCAAGCGGTTATTGCTGAAATTGAATCACCATTAGAACAAGCCGAAATATTGTTAAATGAGCTATATTATCAACATCTTTTTATTGATAAACACAAAAGTCATTGGCCGATAAACTCCTTCAAAGTAGCAAAGAGTTTAGATCAACGTTTGATGTCACCCATAATTAAAGCAGCCTTTGTTTGTGAAATAATTAGCGCCTGTGGGTTTAGTGCAGATTTAGTTTATGTACCAACGAAGGTGATGGTACGGCTTTGTTGTAATGAGCAATATGCCATTATTTTTGATGCAGTGACCGGGGATTCTTTAGACTGGCATGATCTGGATTTAAGACTTGATGAACTGGAAGGTGATCCTAGTCAACATGAAATAGCGAGCATGAACCGTCAAGCAATTCTAGTTGAATATTTAAGTGCATTAAAGAATGTGCTAATTCGAGAGCAAGCATTTGATAAAGCGTTACTGTGCGTTGATCTATTATTGTCATTAAACCCTGACGATCCTTTGCAACGTCGTGATCGAGGCTTTTTGCTGCATCAATTAGATTGTTTTAAAGTGGCAGTTGATGATTATCGATATTTTGTTGAGCAATGCCCTAAAGATCCCGCTGCTCAGTTGTTAAAGATTCAACTTGAAAACATTACGTTAAGCGATACCGTTTTACATTAATATCAGTTCAGAACAACCCTTAAATAAAATTAATAAAAAAGAGGAATATAGATGTCGGCATCGACTTTAGCTGCACCCCTAATTACCAATGACGCAACCGTACTCGGTGTACTGGCATTGATTTTAGGTTTTGTTTTTTATAGCTCAAACAGTCAACACCCTGTTTGGAAAAAGTTCTATCAATATGTCCCTGCGCTACTTATTTGTTATTTGCTACCTTCGTTATTAAATACCTTTGGTATTGTGAGCGCAGAAGTGAGTCAAGTTGATGATGTGGCAAAGTACTATTTATTACCCGCATGTTTAGTATTATTGACCCTAAGCATTGATCTAAAAGCAATTGTTGCTTTAGGAAATAAAGCACTAATCATGTTTTTAACTGGCACTGTAGGTGTGGTTATTGGTGGCCCAATTGCCTTGTTAGCAATTTCAGCTATATGGCCTGAACTTATTGGCGTTAGTGGCCCTGATGCGGTTTGGCGTGGTATGGCAGCATTAGCAGGAAGCTGGATTGGTGGTGGTGCGAATATGCTAGCCATGAAGGAGATATATGGCGCAGACGGTAAAATTTTCACCATCATGGTAACGGTTGATATTATCGTTGCTAATCTTTGGATGGCTGTTCTACTTTATTTTGCTGCTAATCATAAACGAATAGATGCAAAAAGTGGTGCTGATACCTCTGGAATAGATAAACTTATCGATAAAGTAGAAGCTTTTGAGCGTGAGCATGCTAGACGCCCAGAATTGAAAGATTTTATGTTCATCATTGCCATAGCTTTTGGTGCTGCTGGTTTTGCACACCTAATCGCAGATTTTTTAGTACCATTTTTTAAAGTGAATTACCCTGAATTAGAAAAATTTAGCCTGCACAGTAAGTTGTTTTGGATAATTGTATTGGTGACTACCGTAGGGTTAATTTTTTCTTTTACACGATTAAGGCAATTAGAGGCGGTTGGCGCATCTAAAGTTGGCAGTAGTTTTCTCTATATTTTAGTAGCGACTATCGGTTTGCATATGGATATTAGTCAAATTGTTGAAGCTCCTAAATATGTGGTGATAGGTTTAGTGTGGATGGCAATTCATGTAGCACTACTATTTATTGTAGGTAAAATGATAAAAGCACCTATTTTTTACCTTGCTGTTGGAAGTAAAGCGAATATTGGTGGTGCAGCTTCAGCGCCAGTTATTGCGTCAGCTTTCCATCCTTCATTAGCACCTGTTGGTGTTTTATTGGCTGTGTTAGGTTACGCATTGGGTACCTATATGGCATGGATTTGTGGACAACTGTTAAGAATTATAGGTAGTTAGGAAAAGTTATGACGATAAAATCTGTTTCTGTAAGTGGTATTGAAGTTGCTAACGATAAGCCATTTGTTTTGTTCGGCGGCATGAATGTACTTGAATCTCGCGATTTAGCAATGAAAATTGCTGAGCACTATGTTGAAGTTACTCAAAAGCTAAATATTCCTTATGTTTTCAAAGCTTCTTTTGATAAAGCTAATCGCTCTTCGGTACATTCATATAGGGGGCCAGGCTTAGATGAAGGATTGAAGATATTTGAAGAGATTAAGTCGACTTTTAATATTCCAGTTATTACTGACGTCCATGAACCTTATCAAGCTCAACCGGTTGCAGATGTGGTTGATGTTATTCAGTTGCCCGCTTTCTTAGCTAGACAAACTGACTTGGTGGTAGCTATGGCGAAAACTGGCGCCACTATAAATGTCAAGAAACCTCAATTTTTAGCCGCACATGAAATGAAGCACATCATCAAAAAATTTGGTGAAGCAGGTAATGAAAATATCATACTTTGCGAACGTGGCAGTTGTTATGGTTATAATAATTTGGTTGTAGATATGCTGGCCATGGATGAGATGCGTGATTACGCCCCCGTCATCTTTGATGCCACTCATGCATTACAAAAACCTGGTGGTAGAAGTGACAGTGCTGATGGACGTCGAGCTCAAGCAGCTCAATTAACGCGTAGCGGTATGGCAATTGGTATTGCAGGCTTATTTATAGAGGCACATCCCGATCCGTCTGTTGCACTGTGTGATGGCCCCTGTGCTTTGCCACTTGATAAGCTTGAACCATACTTAGCACAAATGAAGGCTATTGATGATTTAGTGAAAGGTTTCGAGGTATTAGTTACTGATTAATGAACATCACCTTTAGGGATAAAAAAAGCTGTCAATTGACAGCTTTTTAATTTCTAAATGAAATGTGCGAGCATTTTTTTAGTATGAGTAAAATGAAATTACTCACTGATTTGTGTTGTTTTAGTTAAGATAACTAATGGGCTTTCTTTAGTTGCTTTAACTTGTTTTGCCATCATTGGGCTGGCAATGCTGTTACTTGCATCATCCGTAATTGCTAAGGTTGAAAATGATAATTTTAAGCTGGCTTGTGCGTCTTGTATTAATGTTACATGCTGTACAGGCTCAGCTTTTAACAGTTCATTTGCTTGTGCAATTGAAGCGATGCCTGAAGTAAAATAAGCCATAACGAGTGCTGTTGCTGCAATGGCGGCTTTGTATGAGTATGTAGTTGTATTTTTCATTTTTTTAATCCTATTTTGACCTAATAATAAATGTTTTCGTGTGTGCCACTCTTTGGCTGATAGATTTATTAGGACCTTTTCTCGCGCTTGTTCTTTTGAGAAAATATAAACTGTGGGTTGGGGACACAGTTTATATTTATATATCTTAGAACGTTGAGATGATGTCCTTCATCTACGGTTGTTATAATACCTAAAGAGATTAAAAAATAAAAACGACAAATATTAATGTTATCCATTAGAAAAACTAATGAATGATTGTTATACTGTGTTTTTACATTTATATTCAGTTTTTAAATTTAAGATAGATAATGGAATAGGTGCATTTTGGCAAGTAGACTCCCACCACTCAATGCGTTAAGAGCATTTGAAGCCTCAGCAAGACAGTTGAGTTTTACCCGTGCTGCGGAAGAGTTATTTGTTACTCAAGCGGCAGTGAGTCATCAAATTAAAGCATTGGAAGAGCATTTAGGTATTAAATTGTTTATGCGAAAGAACCGTGCTTTACTTCTGACTGAGGAAGGGCAATCTTACTATCTGGATATAAAAGATATTTTTAACTCCATTCATGAAGCCACAGAAAAGCTATTAGCTCGTGGTGCAAAAGGTGCAATAACTGTTAGTTCTCAAGCGAGTTTCGCTATTCAATGGCTTGTTCCGCGTTTGAGTGCTTTTAATACCTTGCATCCCGATATAGATGTGAGAATTAAAGCAGTCGATCAAGCTGAGAATTCATTAACTGAAGATGTTGATGTAGCAATATATTATGGTCGAGGTCGATGGCCTAATATTCATGCGGATAAATTACATACTGAATATTTAATTCCTGTCTGTTCGCCATTACTTTTACAAGAAAATGCCGCCAGTGGTAAACCGCCACTGCTATCTCTCGATGACCTTCAACACCATACGTTATTACATGACACTTCAAGGAAGGATTGGAAACGTTGGTTCAAGCAAATAGGGGTCAAAGGTATTAATGTAAATCACGGTCCTATCTTTAGTCATTCTGCCATGGTGGTACAGGCAGCATTATATGGACAAGGCGTAGCACTCGCCTACAGTGTTTTAGCAAAGCCAGATATTGACTCAGGCCGTCTAGTTTGCCCATTTAATGATGTGTTAGTGAGCAAAAACTCCTATTTTGTTGTTTGTCGTGAAACTCAAAAGGATATCGGTAAAATAGAAGCTTTTAGGGAATGGTTACTCGATATGGTTGCCGCAGAGCAAGAGCAAATAACAGATGGACAGATTTCATGATCTCAAAAACAATAAATAATGTTGAATCGCCAATTGGCCAAGTTATATTTGCCCATGGAGCCGGTGCCAACATGCATCATGAGTTTATGGAACAAATAACAAAATTGTTTAATAAAGCAGATGTCAATGTGCTTCGATTTAACTTTCCGTATATGGACAAACGCGATGAAACAGGAAAACGGTATCCCCCAGATAGAATGCCCAAGTTGATTGATTGTTATCAATTTGTCATTGATGAATTTATTGAACAGCTTGATGATAACGCTAAACTCCCGATTTTTATTGGCGGTAAATCAATGGGCTCTCGCGTGGCGGCAACACTAGCAGGTGATGATGCAGTATCGAAAAAAATTAACGGTGTTTTTTGTTTGGGTTATCCTTTTCACCCTGCTAAGAAACCTGAGAAACTCCGGTTAACGCCTTTGCAAAATACTGATAAGCCTATTTTAATTGTGCAAGGTGAACGAGATACTTTAGGATCACAAATTGAAATTGGTGAATATGAAACTTCAACTATGTGTCAATACGTATTTTTAGCGGATGGTGATCACAGTTTAAAGCCTAGAGTGAAATCAGGGTTTACCCATCAACAACATATGGAAAGCGCTGTGAATGCGGTTGTTACTTTTATGATGAGAGACACTGATAATGAATAAACAGGCAATTATAAAGTTTTTAATGGTTTTTATTGGCATCAGTGGTAGCTTTTCTGTACTATTCGGCGCTTGGCTAAATCATGGTGGGCAGGCACTTGCGCTTAATGAACATTTAAGCATAAAAACTGCTCTGCAGTACCAGTTATTTCATACGTTAGCACTGTTAGCCTCTGTAGTGTGGGCAATGAACAAATCAACGTCTAAAATACTTATTATTGCCTGTATCGGCTTTTTTATTGGTATATTGTGCTTTAGTGGTTCGATTTATATCAAAACATTTTTCAGTTTTGCCATTATTGGTAAATTAACTCCCTTAGGCGGAATATCATTAGCAATTGCTTGGATTTTACTGTCTATTGAAGGTATAAAAAATTTATGACTTCCATTGTATTATATTGTCGCCCGGGCTTTGAGAAAGAGTGTGGCGCTGAAATCCAAGAAAAAGCAGCTTGGAATGAAATGTATGGCTATTTAGAGCTTAAAAAAAATCAAGGCATAGTTTTCTTTCATTTACATGATGAGAGCCATGGTGAAGCTCTAATGGGCAAGTTGCCGCTTAGGCGACTTATATTTGCTCGTCAGTGGTTTGTAACCTTAACGGATAACATTACTTTGCCTGATTATAATCGTGTTGAAGCCATTGTAGAGGTGTTAGGCAGTGAGTGGCAATATGATGATTTACGTATGGAAACAGCGGATACCAATGATGGTAAAGCATTAAGCAAGTTTTGTCGTAAACTTGCAGTACCACTTCGCCAAGGTTTACGTAAGGTAAAAGTCTTAACAGATAAGAAAAAAGTTGAAGGTATAGCGCAAGAGGGTTCAATTTTGCATGCTTTATTTTTATCTGGGCAAGAAGTAGTGTTGGGCTTCTCGTTAGCTCAAAATAGTTCAAATCATGTTATGGGAATTCCTCGTCTAAAGTTTCCCAACCAAGCACCTAGCCGATCAACGTTAAAACTTGATGAAGCTTTTTTACACTTTATACCTAAAAATGAATGGGAACAGCGTTTAACATCGGGCATGAATGCAGTTGATTTGGGATCCGCACCTGGTGGTTGGACTTACCAGCTTGTACGTAGGGGTATGATGGTCACAGCCATAGATAATGGCCCTATGGCAGAGTCATTAATGGAAACCGGGCAAGTAAAGCATAAAATGATGGATGGCTTTAAGTATGTGCCAATGAAGCAAAATGTTTATTGGTTAGTTTGTGACATGATTGAAAAACCGCAACGTGTTGCCAAGCTAATGAGCGAATGGTTGTTGAATGGCTATTGTAAAGAAGCTATGTTTAATTTGAAATTGCCGATGAAAGGCCGTTATCAGCAAGTAACTAAAGATCTACAAAGCATTAAAGATGCGTTTAGTGAGCAAAATGCAAGGTATGAACTATATGCTAAGCATTTGTACTATGACCGTGAAGAGATTACTGTTCATGCGAGGCTAATCTCTTAGCGAACAAGGTAGTAGCGAGTATTGAATTTACTTGCTACTACCTAGCTTATTTCAAATTATAACCTGTCTAAAAGTGCTGCTGTGAAGTCAGTGGTACCATGACTGCCACCTAAATCTCGTGTGGTGCGATCACCACTGGCAATAACATCAATTAAGGCAGTTCTAATTTTTTCTGCTTTATCGCTCATTTCTAAATATTCAAGCATTTGTAAGGCGGCTAATATAACCGAGGTAGGATTAGCTAAGTTTTTTCCTGCAATATCAGGTGCGCTACCATGTACAGCTTCAAATATTGCACAGTCTTCACCAATGTTAGCCCCTGGTGCCATACCTAAACCACCTACAAGTCCAGCACAAAGATCTGATAAAATATCACCAAAAAGGTTGGTTGTTACAATGACGTCAAACTGCTCAGGGTTCATTACTAACTGCATACAACAGTTATCTACGATCATTTCTGTTGATTCAATTTCTGGGTAACGCTCAGCCACTTCACGGGCAACTTTTAAAAACAAACCAGAAGTTGTTTTTAAAATATTTGCTTTATGAACCGCAGTAACTTTTTTACGACCTTCTTTACGGGCAGTTTCGTATGCAAAAGTTAAGATTTTTTCAGCACCTTCGCGGGTAATTACACTCATAGCTTCTGCTTGTGTGCCATCTTCAGAAATCACTTGACCAACACCGGAGTACATACCTTGGGTATTTTCACGCACCGTTAAGATATCAATATTTTCATAACGAGCTTTGGTGCCTTTAAAAGATAATACCGGGCGTAAATTCGCGTATAATTTAAATTCTTTACGTAAGGTAACGTTAATTGAAGTAAAGCCTTCACCTACTGGTGTCGTTAATGGGCCTTTTAAAGTAATCTTATTTTTCTCAATAAGATCCATTGTTTCTTGTGGTACTAATTCGCCATGATTTTCTAATGCTGTTAAGCCTGCATCAGCAAATTCATAATTAAAATCACAACCTGCTTTATCTAATACTTTAATTGTTGCTTCAATAATACTTGGACCAATTCCGTCGCCTGGAATTACTGTAATCGTTTGCTTGTTCATATCTTTACCTTGTGATGGGAGTATTATATCTAGTTTAAATATAGCTAAAAAATAAGTGCATTAGCATTTTAATAACGTCAAAATAGCAACTAAGAGGTCTGCTTAGTGTTTTATGTGCGCTTTATATCATGTAAATGTTTGGTAAGCGAGCGTGAAAGTTTTTACCTTTAGTGTCTTTATTACGACATGTTCATGCATGAAAAACACAGGTTGCGTTTAATGTGATAGTAGATGCAATATTGTTTAGCATCAAGGTTACTTAAGTCTTACTTGTAGTAGAGGAAAACGCTGTAGTTATTGATGGTTTTTAATTATCTGCCATTCTTCAGGGTAATTGTCACCTAAACCAATTTCTTTTAGTACCCCATTAACAAATAATAAGAAAGTGCATTCATCTTGAGTGGTAATACCGTCAGATTTCACATGTTGAGTTCTGTAAAACATTACTTGAAATCTATCTTCTGCTACTTTTCTTGCTTCTGTAATATCAGGGCTGCCAAGCTCTAATATTGCCTGCTCGAAGGTGAATTGCTCAAGTTGAAGCTTAGCAATGAACTGGCGATTATATGACTCTCTATCTTTCCATTGCATTTTGTCTGGGCTGTCATCGTAAAATGAAATGACTAACAAAACGAAAATTCCATAAACCGCTAAAGCGAGAATGATGCGAGTAATAACTTTTTTGTTCATTGTTTTTCCGAATAAATATCATGCATTGAAAGCATAAATTGTTAATAAGATGATAACCAGTTATTGGTTAGTTTGAAAGAGTATTTTGATGATTTTGTGTAACAACAGATTGCTCAGTATCTTGCGCTAACCTAATGTCTTTTAAATTAAAGCCTAGGGGAATATTTTGTTTTAAAGTTAGTAATTTTCTACTTAACACAATTTGCTCTTCGCTATTGCTTAACTTCTCTTGGATGGCGGCTTTAACTTGGTCACTTTTTAAAATGGCACCGAGTGAGCCATATTCATTTAGTAGTCCTGATGCAGTAATTTGACCTATACCCGTTACGCCAGGAATTTTATTGGTATTGTCACCGGTCAATGTCCATAAATCTATTAGCTGTGTTGGTTTAATATCGAATTTATCTTTGACATATTTCTCATCCAAATACCTGCGATTGAAATAATCATATATATGAATATTTGGGCTTAATAATGATAAGAAGCCTTTATCAGTAGAGATAATGGTCACATCTTGACCATGTAAAGCCATTTTAGTTGCTAATGTAGCAATAAGGTCATCCGCTTCATCTTCTTCTGATACTAACGAGTCTACGCCAAGTTGTAAGAAACCATCTTGGATATTTGGTAACTCTTTAGCCAAAGCCGGCGACATTTTTTTTCGGCCTTTTTTATAGTCACTAAAAAGCTCGTAACGCCAACAAGGTTTGTGGCTGTCAAAAACAGCAAGAGCGTGACTAGCTTGTTGATGTTTTAATATATTGTCTAATGCTTTACTGCAAGCCTGCTGAGTATTAAATAATACTTGCTGCTGGGTTTTTTCAGACAGCTCATTTGTTAGTTGCTCTTTACTTTGTACAAACGGTCGCTCTTGTACCGCATAAATGCGCCTTATCAAATTTAATGCATCTATTAAGACTAAATGAGCTGACACCTTTATCCCTCTAATACTTGATAACAGGGGATATAGTCACTACCTGGAAGCTTCATCCGTTGTTGGCTAACAAAAGAGGCGAGCAATTTATCCATCAGTACCATTATCTGCTTGTCCCCCGAAATCTGAAAAGGGCCATGCTTTCTAATGGCTTTGATACCGCC
This sequence comes from uncultured Colwellia sp., assembly GCA_913062815.1. Taxonomy (GTDB): domain Bacteria; phylum Pseudomonadota; class Gammaproteobacteria; order Enterobacterales; family Alteromonadaceae; genus Colwellia. Next base: position 19,725 of record CAJXWZ010000034.1, read on the forward strand.
TGACTTCACGTTTCCAGCCACAATACCAGAAAAAACACGTCGTAGATTCGCAGCAAGTTCAGCTGTTGCTAAATCATAACTAATATTCAAATCTGACATGTTTTCATGGTTTGGTTCAAAGGGCTGTTGAAAGTCACTTTCAATTGCTAAAGACCAATTAAAATGAAAAGCATCGCCTTTTTCTTTTCGATATGCGAGCACATCATTTAAGCCATTGGCCAATACTTTGGCGACTTGTTCTGCATCGTCAATAATTATCTTATAGAGGCTTTGTGCTTTTTCACCTAAAGTTGCACCAATGAAAGCATCAATTTCACTAAAATACTCACTTGCGCTGCTTGGTCCGGTCAAAATAATAGGTAAAATCTGACTACTATTTTCTTCATTAAGTAGTATGCCTAAAATATACAATAGCTCTTCAGCGGTACCGGCACCGCCAGGAAAAATGATGATACCATGAGACATTCTAACAAAAGCTTCTAAACGTTTCTCGATGTCAGGCATTATAACCAACTCGTTAACAATAGCATTAGGTGGTTCAGCTGCAATGATGCTCGGCTCTGTTAAACCAATATAGCGACCGTTCTTATTTCGCTGCTTAGCATGACCAATAGTTGCTCCTTTCATTGGACCTTTCATTGCTCCTGGGCCACAACCTGTACAAATATTAAAGTTGCGTAAGCCCAATTGGTAACCAACAGCTTTAGTATATTTATATTCATTATGCTTAATAGAGTGACCACCCCAGCAAGTAACTAATCTAGGTTCTGTTTCAGGTAAAATCGCATCGGCATGTCGTAATATACCAAAGGTTGCATCTGTGAGTGACTCAGGAGTGCAATGCATGTTTTGGTATCGATTGTTTATAAACAAAATATCACGCAATACTGCAGATAAATGCTCTCGAATACCTCGAATTATTTTGTCGTCAACAAAGGCATACTTTGGCGGATTGTGTAGATTTATTTTCACCCCGCGTTCTCGTCTCAATACCTCGATAGAGAAGTCTTTATGCTGCTGATAAATAGCTTCAGCATCATCGGTATGGCTACCTGCATTAAGTACAGCAAGAGAGCAGTTGCGATAAAGGTTGTATAGTTCGCTAGTGGAGGACTGCTGTAATTGGTCTACTTCTGCCTGCGAAAGGATATTCATATTTCCTACAGGGTTAAGTTGAGTATGCATATTGAACTCCTTTTTATTGCTGAACGGTGATACTCTTAATTAGTGAGCAAATTTATAATTTATCAATGAAAAGTTAAGAGTAGATGACTTGATTTTTTCCTTGTGCTTTAGCTTTGTACATCGCTTCATCGGCACGCTCAAAAGCGGTATGAATATTATCTTCGACTCTTATATGAGTAGCCCCCATAGAAAGAGTAATGCTAACCTTGTTGCTTTTAAATTTAAAAGGTAAACGTGCAATACTTTTATTGATCAAGTTTAATTCTTTTATAAGGGCGGCTTCTTTAGACTGACTATAAATGATGACAAATTCTTCACCACCATAACGTGCAACAAACGCGTCTTTACTGACTTTCTTTTGGATCGTGTTAGCAATGACTTGCAACGTTTTATCACCGGCTGTATGGCCATAGGTATCATTTATATTTTTGAAATCATCAATATCGATAACAACCAATGATAAATCAAAGGGTTTGTGATGAAAGCGTACCATTGACTGTGTAAAACACTCATCAAAAGCAGCACGATTACTTAATTTTGTTAACGCATCTTGCATACTTTTTCGTTGCTGTTCTGCAAGCTTTTCTTCAAATTGTCGGCTTTGCTCTTCAAGTTTGTCTACTTTCTTGGCCATATCATGGAGTTGACTGGCTAAGGCTTGTTGGTTTTTCTGTTCAAAAGTTGTTTTTTCTTCCAGGGTTAAAGCAATGGTATTTAATTTGCTATTTATATCAACTTTTACTTGCTCTAATGATAACGCTTTCTTAACCGTTCCTGTCATCTCTAACAGTTGGTCCTGCAGCTTTTCATTAATTTCGTCATTGGTACTTTGCGCATTTTCACAAGTAGATAATGTTTTTTTAACTGCGCTTTGAACGGTTGTTAAAGTTTCACTTAAGCTATGTAAAAAGTTCTTAGCACTATCCCTTTCATTTTGTAAATCAGCAACAATTACATCAAATATTTCAATGAAGTGTTGCAGTACGTCATCGTTGGAAGTGTCTTTTAACAGCTTTTTATTTATCGCGAGCAGTTCTTTTGTATGATGAGCTGACAAAGGAAGTTTGCTTAAACACATTGATACTTGTTCAATTAACGCGCTATTGACGTTGGAAGTATTATTGTCATTAAGTGCTTTTTCTTCTTCATGGGGCTGTTGGGATGCAGGTAATAAGCCACCTTTTGGGATATCTACTTTAGCTCTTAAGGAAGTGTCATAGAATCCTAATAGTTGACTCAATAAAGGCACATATTGAATTAAACTATCTTTTGTAGTTTTTGTTTCTGTTAATAAAGCTCGAAGATTTCTGCGTAAGTCGTCGGGTAATCCGTTGATTTTTTGAAGACTTTGACCTGCACTATTAAACTGCTCATGTAAATGTGCAATGTTTTGCTCGTTTGTTACCGAATGCGTTTGTAATAGTTTTGATACTTCTGAAATCTTTAACTCAATATCACTTATCGGTGCAGACTTGGTAAGTAAACCTCGAAGTTGAGCAAGACGGTTATCTAATTTTAAATTAATTCCTTTAGATACTTGAGAAAGCTTATTAATGAACTCAATTAATAAGCTAGATTGCGCTTTAAAATCTTCTTCAAGTGATGCTCGAGATGCTATTGCTGCATTAAGTTTACTTTGTAATGATTTTGACTGGCTATCAGCAACAGTTTTGGTAGTCATAAAACAGGGTAATCCTTATAGTTTTCATGTATCAAAATCAAGCAATGAAGTCCTTACCTTCATAGATAATAATTTACAACATTATCAAGGGGATTGTTAGTCATTAGTATAAAAAGTTGATTATATTGCCTTAATCCAGCTTTTTGCTTACTTAAAAGAAGTTAACTCGTTAAACTATAGCAATCTCATTTACTATTCTAAAGGAAGTTTAGTTTAATATGACTAAAATATCGTGTTTATTTCGCACATTTTTCATCATCAGTTCATATTTATGCTCTCTTGGTGCAGGCGTTGCACAAGCGAGTGTTAAAGTCGATGTTATAATCGATCAGCCACAGCACCACTATGCACAAGTTACCATCAATTATGATAAATCGGCTACTGAACATATTAATTTCCGTTTGCCAACATGGCGCACTGGGCGCTATGAGATTCTCAATTTGGCTAATGGTATTCGTGAGTTTTCAGCAACGGATAGTGAAGGTAATAAACTTGACTGGCAAAAGCTTGATAATGATACTTGGCAAGTTAAGTCGACGCAGCATAAAAATATTCAAATTAGCTATCAAGTATATGCTAACCAGCTAGACAAAAGAACTAGGCACATTGATGATAGCCATGCGTTTTTAGATCTTTCAACCGTTGTTATGTACAGTGACGCCGTTCGTGAGCAAAAGCACATTGTAAATCTTAGTGTTCCTGCAACTTGGAGAAGTGTTTCAGGGCTTACGTCGGGCGGTGAATCTCATCAATTTATTGCGGAAAATTATGATGTGTTAGTTGATTCGCCTATTGAAAGTGGAGTTAATGAACATCATGAATTTGTTGTTGAAGGTCGTCATTATGAATTAGTTATTTGGGGAAAAGGCAACTACGATAGTGCCAAAATGGTTGCCGACCTGAAAGTATTAGTGCAGCAAAGTAAGCATATTTGGCAAGGTTACCCTTTTGAGCGTTATGTCTTTATGGTACATGCGACTAGTGGCGCGAGAGGTGCTACTGAACATTTGAATTCTACCATTATACAAACATCACGATATAAGTTTGCTGAGCGTAAAGACTACCTCAGGTTTATTTCAACCGCAGCACATGAATTTGTCCATACATGGAATGTAAAACAATACAGGCCTAAAGGGCTAGTACCTTATAATTATCAGCAAGAGAACTATTCGACTTTATTGTGGTTAAGTGAAGGCTCTACTAGTTATTTACAAAATCAATTGTTACTGCGTGGCGAGTTAATGTCTACTAAGGAGTTCTTAGAGAGTTTAGCAAAACGCATTACTGGCTATATTCATAAACCAGGTAGAGCTACTCAAAGTATCGCGCAAGCAAGTTTTAATAAATGGTTAGAAGAGGGCGGTGATTATGATAAAAATCATAGCGTCAATATTTACTCTGAAGGTTTTTTAGTCTCCTGGATGTTAGATTTTTCCATAATGGAAAAGACAGATTTAGCGAAAAGTTATCGGGACATCCATAATAGTCTTTATCAAGAATTCAGCATACCTAAAACGTTTGATGAAGAAGATATTTTATCGGTTATAAAGTCGGCAACCAATGAAGATTATCAGGCGTGGTGGCAGCGTAATATTCATGGCTATGCTGATGTCGATTTTGATGAATTATTAGCGAAAGCTGGCTTAACTATGTCTTATGGTAAAAAAGATAAAGTAATTCACAAAGCATGGGCAGGAATAACTACGAAACAAGCAGCGAACGGGTTGCAAATATCTCGAGTTGAAAAGGGTAGCCCAGCTTGGCAAGCAGGTTTAACTTTAGATGACATTATTGTTGCTGTGAATGATTTACGCATAGTTGATAAAGATCTCAGCACAAGATTAAATAACTTTAAACCCAACGATAAAGTGAGCGTTACTTTTTTCAGACGAGATGAATTAGTAACGCGCATGATTATTTTAGGTGAAATACCGAAAAGTAAGTTGAAAATTGTGCCTCTAAAACAGGTAACAGATCAGCAAAAGGCGTTTTTTAAGCATTGGACTGGTTTAGCGTTTCCGAATAAGAAAGATACTTAACTATGTAAGACAGTGATAGCTTCAGCTATCACTGTCTTAATGTTCTCGCTTCAGGGGCTGAATGTAAATGCATACTTCTAAACGGGTTAATATCTAAACCGCCACGTCGAGTATAACGGGCAAACACAGTTAATTGCTCTAATTGACAATGTTTTTTTAAATCACAAAAGATTCGCTCAACACATTGTTCATGAAACTCATTGTGTTGACGAAATGATATTAAGTATTTTAATAAAACATCATGGTTCAATACTTTGCCTTTATAGCTTATATAAACACTAGCCCAATCTGGCTGGTTTGTGATTAAACAATTTGATTTTAATAGGTGACTTACAAGTTGTTGTGTGATGATTTTACCTGAACCAGCCTTTTGAGCTTGGCTGAGTAAATCAGCTTGATATTGATAACCATCTATTGTGACATCTGCTTCATCAATACAAATGATACTTTTATCACTGTGCTTTATTGCTAAAGCAGGACATGATTCCACATGAAAAAGCATTACTTGAGCTTGAGCACCTGCAACGAGCGATAAGTCTTTGCTAAGTAGTTGTTCAACTTCTTCAATAGTTGAAAATTTGCTTTGATTGAAACTATTCAAATACAATTTGAACGACTTTGATTCAATTATATTTGGGCTAGTACATAGAAAACGGAATTCAGCTACCGCAACAACAGGTTTACCCTTGGCGTTTAACCAAGACAATTCATAACCATACCAAACATCTTCGCCAACAAAAGGTAAATGTGCTGCAGTTAAGGATAAATCGTTTCTATTTAAGCTTCTTGGTACCCCTTGCAGTAAATTTGGGTTATATTCACTGCAATATTCGGTAGTTCTCCCTAATGATAAGTTGCTCAGTTCTTTTGCGTTTTGGTAATTTGTCATATTTTCTCTTTTGCCATTTGAAGCTCACATTGGCTATTTTAAAGGATCTGTTAATCAGATGACATCATCAAATCAAATGAATCTAAATTTAGTACAAAGCTTACAACAGTTTTCTCAATGCTTTATTGACCAATTTCAACAGGTTCATCAGGGGTTACCTAAAATAAAGCATGATAAAGATTGGCCTTCCCCCTGTGAACAAGAAAAAATTGAAACTCATGCGTTAGCCAAAGATGAGGTATGTTGGCAACCTATTGATATAGATGAAAAAGATGAATTAGGTTTTGATAATGTCGAGTCAGCTTTGGCATTAATTTTACATAAAGATATTAAAGAATACTTTACTACTATTTATAGTGAGGCTCTTGATGCCAATTGTGAGGAAGGTGATTTAACCTTACTTTTTGCTTGGAATAAAGATGACTTTCAACGTTTGCAAGAGAATATTATCGGTCACATATTGATGAAACAAAGATTAAAGCAGGCAGAAACTGTTTTTTTTGCTGTAACTGACGAAGAAGATATGATCATTACCATCAATAATGAAACTGGTGCGGTATGGGTTGAACGCGTTGGTTGTGAGCCTCATAAAAAATTGGCAGATTCATTAGCACAATTCTTAACGAATATTATACCCAGAGTAAGTTGATTCAATTTTTTTGTTGTTTGATTAATTGTTTTACCAACTGTTTTAATTCGAGGATTTCATTTTTCATAATAGCGAGTTCTACATGAAGATCTTGTTCAAAAGATTCTGATTTAATTCGTGAGTCATCAGGTTTGTTTGTTTTTATTTTTTCTTGTGGGAGCTTAGTAAAGCTTGGATCGTGCTGCCAACCTTTTAACGTTGAAATGAGCACAGGGAGTGGCACCTTTTTACTAAGCTTGGTTTTAATCAATGCAACAGTAGGTTTATTACCTTTATTAGCAATTTTATTAGCTAAGATTAAAATTTCATCATTTATTGTCATTTTGATTAACCACTTGGTGCCATTAGCTATATTTTAGCCAATGTTGCTACCCCTGTCAGGTGTTATTTAGTGTTGTTTTGTTTTGTCTAATAATATCAATCAGTTATCGTTGTAGTCATTGTGGTTTGCTTTTTGCTTTAGAAAGTAAAGAAATAATGTAATAAATAAATTATCTATGGAGTACAAAAATGAGAAAATCAGTATTAGCTTTAATGGTGGCTTTACCTTTAGTGACAGTGTTATCTGGTTGTGTAATTTCAGTCAATGATGGAGAAGTTGATCATTCTTTAATGGGAGATAGTAGTGACAGAAGTTTTGAGAATCGTAAAAAAATAGCTAAAGTTCAATTAGGTGCAAGTTTTATTGATATGCAAGGGAAGTTGGGCGTTGCTGATTTCTCTGAAACATATACTGAAAACGAACAAACTATTCGTGTTTTATACTACAGAACTCAACGTAAGCACAAAGACGGCTTAACAACTAAAGATGAATGTACTTATCTAGAATTTGTTAACGGCGAGCTTATACAAACAGGTAACGGTGATGAATACAGCAGAATAGTGGCTAGGTAATAGCAATTAATACCGACACTTTTTCTGTAATATAAATAGAGTTGTAGCAATATTTTTGCTGCAACTCCAACTCCTCCCTTATTTCTATGTTAATAAAGAGCACCAATTCTATTTGACCTTTTTAAAAAGGAACTGTTAAGGTGGTCTTTCCGTTTAAAATTAATAATAATTATAAAATTGGTGGTTTAGTATGTCTGAAGCTGTTTCGGTTGAAAATGATCTTAATATAAGAGCGACTTATCTTAGTGCAGAAGAACTAAAGCTAGCAGCCTCGTTGTTATTTCAGGCGTATCATGATGATCCTGTTTTTTTAGAAATCTTTAACGGTGAAAAAGAGGGGTATGAGCAAAGACTTAGGGGGTCAATAAGGGAAGAGTTAAGTGCTTTCTGGCAGGCGAAACAGCCAATGGTAGGTGTATACCTTGGTGAATCTATGGTGGGAGTTGCGTGCTTAAATAGCCCCGATGATAGTGTAGGCAGTGATCGGTTTTGGCACTGGCGTCTAAAAATGTTGCTCAGCGCAGGTTATTTTAGTACCAAACAAATGATCGAAAAAGAGCAGAAAGTCATCGATGCAGTACCACTAGAAAAATTTCATATGCTATCGTTTATCGCTATTCATCCTTTGCATCAGCATCATGGCTTCGGACATTATTTAATGGCCGCTGTTAATACTGTGCTCGAAGAGCATGGTGATAGTGAAGGAGTAGCAGTATATGCAACCTCGGGTAAGTTTAGAGCCTTTTTTGAAGACACCGGTTACAAGTTTGTAAAGGATGTTACTGTCGGTAAAGTGTCAGGAGCATTAATGGTGCATTATTCAGACAGTCATTAATATTTTTCTAATGTTTTCAGATACACCAAGTAAAATCACTTTTTATTACGCTTGTACCAAAAATATCTTCTGGTACAATCAGTTTCATTAATTCGTTTTTAGGTAGTTACACTGATATGGTTATAAAAGCTCATAGCCCCGCGGGATTTGCCGAGCAGTATATTGTTGAATCAATTTGGAATGGTGGTTTTCCGCCTGGTTCCATATTACCAGCAGAGCGAGAATTATCAGAACTTATTGGTGTAACTAGAACAACACTTAGAGAAGTACTTCAACGTCTTGCTAGAGATGGCTGGTTAACAATAAAGCATGGCAAACCAACTAAAGTAAATAATTTTTGGGAAACCTCGAGTTTAAATATCCTTGAAACACTTGCTCAGCTTGATCAAGAAGGCGTTCCTGACCTAGTTGATAACCTTTTATCAGCACGTACTAATATCAGCGCTATTTATGTGCGGGGTGCATTGAAAAATAACCCTGAAAAGGCCATTGAATTATTAACAGCCTACAAAGATGTTGAAGATAATGGTGCTGCATTCGCTGATTTTGATTATAAATTAAATAAAGAGCTGGTTGTAGCATCAGGAAATTCTATTTATTTATTAATTTTAAATGGTTTTAGAGGCTTGTACTCACGAATTGGTAGTTTATATTTTGCTCACCCGATGGGGAGAGAGATATCGAGAACCTACTATCAAAAGTTGATTGATTTAGCTAAAGATAACCGCTTCGATGATTCAATTTTTGCCGTACGTAAATATGGTGTAGAGTCTGGTAAACTTTGGGGTGAACTCAAAGAAGATGTATTAAAAGAACTTACCGAAGATTAATAGCTTGCGGTATAAAGTTATTCAGTAACAAGGCGATTAATAAATCGCCTTGTTACACTTAGCTTCAAGAGTCACTACTCTTATCAGGACATTGGGTAATTATTTCATCTTCACCATTTTGTTTTTCTTGAATTATTTTCACATCAAATTTCCACAAATAATGTAAGTGCTTAATTACTTCTGATTTTGAATCCCCAAGTTCAATATTGTTATGCGGTGTATACCGTAATGTTAATGAACGATCTCCCTCAATATTGGCTTTTATAATTTGTATATTTACTTCTAAATTGCTCAAATTATATTGTTCTGATAATTTCTGTCTTATTTTCTTATAGCCTTGTTCATTATGAATGGCGCCTATTTCCACATAATTATTTTGCTCATCATCATGAATATGAAATAGTTTAAAATCACGGATTAATTTAGGCGACAAATATTGACTAATAAAGCTTTCATCTTTGAAATTCTCCATAGCAAAGTGCAGTGTGTCTAACCAGTTGCTACCGGCAATTTCTGGGAAGTATTCTTTATCTTCTTCAGTTGGATTTTCACAAATACGCCTAATGTCAATGAACATGTTAAAACCTAAGGCGTAAGGGTTAATACCTGAATAGTATTTGCTATTATATTCTTGTTGAGAAACTACATTGGTATGGCTATGTAAGAACTCAAGCATGAATTTATCAGTTACTAACTTTTCATCATAAAGGTGATTCAAAATAGTGTAATGCCAAAAACATGCCCAGCCTTCATTCATTACTTGTGTTTGTTTTTGCGGATAAAAATATTGGGATATTTTTCTTACAATTCTAACAATCTCACGTTGCCAAGGTTGAAGTAAGGGCGCGTTCTTCTCAATAAAATATAAGATATTTTCTTGTGGTTCTGAAGGGAAACAATATTGTTCCTCATTTGTATTTTTTTTACTATTTGGCACTGTGCGCCATAATCTGTTTACTTGCGATTGCAAATATTCTTCTCGTTCTGTCTGGCGTTTCAGTTCCTCATCAAGTGATATTTTTTGTGGTCTTTTATATCGATCAACGCCATGATTCATTAACGCATGACAAGCATCTAATGTGGCTTCAACTTCATCAATACCATATCTATGTTCACAGTTTGCAATGTAGTTTTTTGCAAACAGTAAGTAGTCTATTATTGAACTAGCATCTGTCCATGATTTAAACAGATAGTTGCCCTTGAAAAAAGAGTTGTGTCCATAACATGCATGCGCCATGACTAGGGCTTGCATAGGCATAGTATTTTCTTCCATTAAATAAGAAATACACGGACTTGAGTTGATGACTATTTCATAGGCTAAGCCCATTTGTCCACGCTTATAAGTTTGTTCGGTTTGAATGAACTTCTTACCAAATGTCCAATGATTATAACCAATTGGCATACCCACACCAGCATATGCATCCATCATTTGCTCTGCAGTAATAACTTCTATTTGGTTGGTATATGTATCCAGTCGGTAATGATTTGCTACACGAGCAATTTCTGTTTGGTATTGCCCTAATAATTCAAATGTCCAGTCAGGACTATCATCTAAAGCTTTCACCTGCACTGCTTTCTTCTTATCTTTTGTAACCATAATTTCACTACTCCCTATTACAATTGCGTCTTATGCAGCACTGTTCGTATTTTTTTTAAATAGCTCTCTAAATACAGGATATATATCTGAGACTTCTTTGATATGCTGAATGGCAAAGTTTGAATGTGACTCCATTACTTTTTGATATTGCTGCCACAATGTTTGGTGAGCACGCTGGGTTATTTCGATATAACTAAAATACCGAGCTTTAGGAAGTATTTTACTTTCAAGCAAATACTTACAATGAGGCGAGTCATCTGCCCAGTTGTCTCCATCTGATGCTTGAGCGCCATAAATGTTCCATTGATTGTCATTATATCGTTTAGTGATTATTTCACTCATCAATTCTAGTGCGCTTGAAGCAATTGTTCCTCCTGTTTCTTGAGAATAGAAAAACTCATGCTCATCAACTTCTTTAGCTTGGGTATGATGGCGAATATAAACAACGTCAATATTTTTATAAGTTCTGCTTAAAAATAGGTACAGTAAAATATAGAATCTTTTTGCCATCTCTTTGGTTGCTTGATCCATAGATCCAGAAACATCCATTAAACAAAACATAACGGCTTTCGATGTAGGTACTGCTTGTTTGGCAAAATTTCGAAAGCGTAAATCAAAAGTGTCTATAAAAGGTACTTTGGCAATTTTACTTTCTAAGTCGGTTATTTGTTTTTTAAGGTCACGCTCTTCACTAATATGATCATGTTTATCTTCACATAGCGTGGAAAGTGTTTGTTGGCATTCTTTTAATTGCCGACGTTTTGACGATGTCATTGCTATACGGCGTGCAATCGAGCCCTGTAGAGACTTTACAATGTCTATATTAGCAGGCACACCTTCAGCACAAAAGCCTGAGCGAACAGTTTTGTATTCTATTAATTTGTCTAGCTGATTTTTTTCTAAATTTGGTAGTTCTAAATCCTCGAATAATAAATTTAAATACTCTTCTTTTGATATGGAGAAGGTAAAGTCATCTTCTCCTTCTCCACTATCGCTTGCATCTCCTTGTCCACCACCTTGGCCTTGTTGATTCGGAGGTTTGGCAATTCTGTCACCGGTAGCAAATTTATCATTGCCAGGGTGAACCTTATCACGAACACCTCCACCGCCTTGGTGAAATACTGGCTCGGATAAATCCTTTTTCGGGATAATAATATTCTCACCAGAATCAATGTCGGTAACGCCACGCTGATTAATAGCGTCAGAAACTGACTTTTTGATTTGATTTTTATAGCGCCTTAAAAAACGCTGACGATTAACAGTACTTTTGTTTTTACTGTTTAGTCGTCTATCAATAAAATTGGCCATTATAGACTCCTTATCTCTTTCATACATTTTCAATTGAGCTATCAACTCATGTTTAAAGAGATGCTACTTAAGAAGATTTTCTAACCCGTAAATACCACTCAGATAAAAGCCTTACTTGTTTTTGGGTATAGCCTTTGCTCATCATACGTTCAACAAAATCATCATGTTTTTTCTGATCATCTTTCGATGTTTTTGAATTAAATGAAATAACAGGCAGTAAATCTTCGGTATTTGAAAACATTTTTTTCTCAATAACCGTGCGAAGTTTTTCGTAACTTGTCCATAAAGGATTTTTACCGTTGTTATTTGCCTTAGCTCTTAATACAAAATTAACGATTTCATTACGAAAGTCTTTTGGATTGCTTATTCCGGCAGGTTTTTCAATTTTTTCTAATTCTTCATTTAATGATTGTCTGTCAAATAGTTGTCCGGTTTCAGCATCACGGTATTCTTGATCTTGAATCCAAAAATCAGCGTAAGTAACATATCGATCGAAAATATTCTGGCCATATTCTGAATAAGACTCTAAATAGGCGGTTTGAATCTCTTTACCAATAAACTCCACATACTGAGGCGTTAAGTAACCTTTAATGAACTCCATATAACGTTCAGTGGTTTCTTTAGGCAGTTGTTCACGCTCGACCTGTTGTTCTAAAACATAAAATAAATGTACAGGGTTTGCGGCTACTTCAACATTATCAAAATTAAATACTCGAGATAAAATCTTAAAAGCAAAGCGAGTGGATAAGCCTGACATACCTTCGTCAATACCCGCATAATCTTTATACTCTTGGTAAGATTTTGCCTTTGGATCGGTATCTTTTAATGTTTCTCCGTCATAGACGCGCATTTTGGAATATATGCTGGAGTTATCGGGATCTTTCAATCGAGAGAGTACTGAAAATTGGGATAATATTTCCAAAGTGTCAGGAGCACATTGTGCTGTTTTTAATTCACTGTTCTCGAGTAGTTTTTTATAGATGTTAACTTCTTCAGAAACTCGCATACAATAAGGAACTTTAACGATATAAACTCTATCGAGAAAAGCTTCATTATTCTTATTATTTCTAAAAGTTTGCCATTCAGACTCATTTGAATGTGCCAATAATATGCCATCGAAGGGGAGAGCAGATAAACCTTCTGTAGGGTTGTAGTTGCCTTCTTGAGTTGCTGTTAATAAAGGGTGAAGCACCTTAATGGGTGCTTTGAACATTTCAACAAACTCCATTAAACCCTGATTAGCTCGGCATAGTGCGCCCGAGTAACTATAGGCATCTGCATCGTTTTGAGCAAAATGCTCCAGTTGCCTAATATCAACTTTACCCACAAGCGCTGAAATATCTTGATTGTTATCATCGCCAGGCTCTGTTTTGGCAATAGCAATTTGATCAAGAATTGAAGGGTAGACTTTCACCACTTTAAACTTGGCAATATCTCCTTTAAATTCATGTAAACGCTTCGCAGCCCAAGGGGAGATAATACTGTTTAAATATCTAGCCGGAATATTATATTCTTCTTTCAGGATTTTTCCGTCAGAATGTAAGTCAAATAAACAAAAAGGATGATCATTTACTGGGCTTCGTTCACCATCCACACTTAACACATAGATAGGCTCTTGTTGCATTAAGGCTTTTAATTTCTCAGCAAGGGACGATTTACCACCGCCAACAGGACCAAGTAAATATAAAATTTGTTTTTGCTCTTCCAAGCCTTGAGAAGCATGCTTCAGGTAAGAGACAATTTGTTCTATCGCTTCTTCCATACCGTAAAAGTCTTTGAAAGCAGGGTATCGATTGATAACTCTATTAGAAAATATCCGACTTAATCTAGGATCAGTTGCAGTATCAACCGCGTCTGGAGTTCCGATAGCACTGAGTAATCTTTCAGAGGCACTGGCATACGCTAGTTTATTATCTTTACAAAGGGTTAAAAACTCTTGCAAGCTAAACTCTTCTTGTTGAGCTTGCTCGTAACGTGTTTGATAATGTTGAAAAATAGTCATAATCATCTCCATAGTTTGAGTCTAAAACCCACTGAATGTAAATTTTTTCAAGTCCTATTTTAAGATTAGTTGTTTTGGCTGATTTTGCTAATAAAAGGTGTAATTAATTTTATATTCTGCTTCTAAAAAATAAGCTAGATCAATTAATTGCTTCGACTTAAGCATAGGTTTTATTTTTCCTTTGAAAAGTTGTTGATTTCAGTTTTTTTGCCTACACTATTTTTAATAGCATTAACTCTAGATGCAAGTAAAACAGTAGCCAGAGGGTGGTTATGGAGGTTTTGAAAACGTTATCGGTTCGTTATAAGGTGTCCAAATACAGCTGAATAAGGGAAAAAGCCTTAATAAACTCGATAGAGCACTTGTTATTGGAAGTCCTGATTACACAGAGGTCGACAAGGAAGATCAAAGTATGACGGAAACTTGCAAGCGGCTTATTAAAAACTGCTTGATTTGTTGGAACTATATATATCTTTCGCAATGTCTATTGGATGCAAATGACAAAAAGGAAAAACGTTTTCTTATTTGGAGAAAAAAAGAAACCTCAGTTGTAAGTTGGGAACATTTTCAATTACAAGGAAAATTTGATCTATCTGATCGAATACTTATAGACTCGAAAAACTCTGATTTAAACAAAATGTTTGATCCGTCAATAGTTGATACTGATTGATTATTGAAACATAACACAAAGGGATTTGAGTTTTCCTAAATAACAAATAATTTTCATCGGTATTCTAGGAAGTTATAAATCGCTTAACAAACTGTTTTTATTGTATTTATTTTGTTTTTATGTGCTAAAACAACTAAGTGTGGGAATAAACCCACTATTGGCACTGATTGTGATGACAAAATCGTATAACTGGCGGAGTCCCGTTTGGTGATGCATCGGCCTTAGATTAGGTAAAAGTTCAAGACAAACTAAGGTTTTTGGTCAAAACGTGTTTTTCAGGAAAAACTAAGCCGCCACCAATCTTGGTTTCACAAAAAGATGTGTTAATAATGGGTGCTTTAGACGACAATATTATTGCTTATATTGATGCATCAAGTGTGGATGATACTGTAAAGGTACTCAAGACCTTTTAATATTTACATCAATAAAAAAACGAGCAATAATTGCTCGTTTTTTATTGAATAATATAATAAGTTTATCCGAAGTTTGCTTGGGCAAAGTCCCAATTAGCCAACGCCCAGAATGCTTCCATATATTTAGGACGCAAGTTGCGATAATCAATATAGTAAGCATGCTCCCATAAATCGACAGTAATAAGTGGTGTGACACCATCTTCAGTTAATGGTGTTGCCGCATTTGAGGTATTAACGATTGCTAAACTCCCATCCGCGTTCTTAACTAACCAAGTCCAGCTTGAGCCAAAATTGTTAATGGCACTTTCGGTAAACTTAGCTTGAAAATCAGCGAAAGAGCCAAAAGTCGTATTAATAGCATCGGCTAGAGTGCCTGTAGGCTCAGAACCACCATTTGGGCTTAAACTATTCCAATAAAAAGTATGATTCCATATTTGGGCTGCATTATTGAAAATGCCAGCAGATGAATTTTTAACAATTTCTTCTAATGATTTGTCAGCAAATTCAGTGCCTTCAATTAATCCATTTAATTTAACAACATAAGTATTATGGTGTTTTCCATAATGAAAGGATAATGTTTCGGCAGAAACATGCGGTTCTAACGCATTTTGTTCATAGGGTAATGCAGGTAGTTCTATAGCCATTTTGCTCTCCAATTTCTTTATTTTAAAAGTTACTGTGTATTTATGAATAAAGAGTGTCATTTCCATTAAAACCTGAGTAAAATACTCAAGTATTAAGTTTATACTATACCAGTAAGTTACTTTATAGGTATTCTTATATCATTTTTCAAGGTTTAAACTCTTGTATTTTTATGCATTTTAAATATTTATTATATTGAATTGAAAAGTTAAAATTAGTCTCCATTATATTTTAACTTTAGATTCAGCAAGAATTCAGCTCAATATAATGAGTATTATTTATTAGAGGTTATTATGGATACTATCGAACGTATTAAAGAACAAATTAGTGAAAATACAATTTTACTATATATGAAAGGCTCACCGAAGTTACCTAATTGTGGTTTTTCTTCTCAAGCATCTCAAGCGTTAATTTCTTGTGGTGAGCAATTTGCTTATGTAGATATCTTACAAAATCCAGACATTCGTGCTGAATTACCTAAATATGCTGATTGGCCAACATTTCCACAACTTTGGGTTGAAGGTGAATTAGTTGGCGGTTGTGATATCATTTTAGAAATGTTTCAACAAGGTGAGTTGCAAACCTTAGTAAAAGAAGCAGCGGCTAAAAACAGTGCAGCATAGATAAGCACTGAATAATTTTTCAATTAATTTGATTTAGTATTGAATTTTCTTAAATTGTCACAATAATTAATTGTGATTATTAATTTTCATAAAACGGAGCATAGAATGAGCGTATTAGTTGGTCGTCCAGCACCAGACTTTACTGCTGCAGCGGTATTAGGTAGCGGTGAAATTGTTGATAGTTTTAACTTAAGTGAAACGATTAAAGGCAAAAAAGCGGTAGTGTTTTTCTACCCATTAGATTTTACTTTTGTATGTCCATCAGAGCTATTAGCTTTCGATCACCGTATGGAAGAGTTCAAAAGCCGCGGCGTTGAAGTTATTGGTGTTTCTATTGATTCACAATTTTCACATAACGCATGGCGAAACACACCAGTAAATGACGGTGGTATTGGCCCAGTTCAATACACTTTAGTTGCTGATGTTAAACATGAAATATGTCAAGCATACGATGTAGAGCATCCTGAAGCTGGTGTTGCTTTCCGTGGTTCTTTCCTTATTGATGAAGAAGGAAATGTGCGTCATCAAGTAGTAAATGATTTACCATTAGGTCGTAATGTTGATGAAATGTTACGTATGGTCGATGCATTACAATTCCACCAAGAACACGGTGAAGTTTGCCCAGCAGGCTGGAATAAAGGTGATAAAGGTATGACAGCGTCTCCAGATGGCGTTGCTGCTTATTTAACTGATAATGCCGATACTTTGTAAAGATTAACTCTTAACAAGTAAATATAAAAAAACCGCGTGAGCGGTTTTTTTATTTTTATAAATTACTATTCTTCTTCTAAAGGTGTTGAAGCCAGTGGCCAACCACCTAAATCACGCCACTTATTGACGATATGACAAAATAACTCGGCCGTTTTCTCGGTGTCATAAAGTGCAGAGTGTGCTTCACTATTGTTAAAGTCTATTTTTGCGGCTTCGCATGCTTTGGCTAAAACAGTTTGTCCTAAGGCTAACCCTGCGAGTGTTGTAGTATCGAAACTAACGAATGCATGAAAAGGGCTACGTTTTATTTTACAGCGAGTTGTCGCTGCATTTAAGAAGCCTAAATCAAAGGCTGCATTATGAGCAACGATAATTGCTCGTTGACAACCCGCTAATTTCATTTTTTTTCTAACTAATTTAAATAAAGTTTTTAATGCTTCATCCTCATCAACTGCCCCCCTAAGTGGATTGGTAGGGTCTATTCCGGTAAATTCTAATGCTTTTGGCTCAAGGTTGGCACCTTCAAAAGGATTTACATTAAACTGTATTGTTTCATCAATAGAAAGCTGGCCTGTTTGTGCATCTAAGTTTAAAACAGATGCTGCTATTTCTAGCAATGCATCTGTTTGGGCATTAAAACCAGCTGTTTCAACATCAATGACCACAGGAAAGTAACCACGAAAGCGTTGAGCAAAAAGAGGCTTTTCGATCTCAGTTGATTTGGTTTTATTTAATTTTTCATTATCTTGATTTACTAAGCTTTGAGACATGTTTATAGGCAGGGTCATTGAGTAACAGATTTACCGTGATTATCTCAGAAAAACTGAAACTAAGAAAATTTAATTTGTTTGCACATATTAGCCAATAAAATGCTAAAGTTACTTAAATCAAAGTCGATACAGAATTAATCCCGTAATTAACCTTGTGTAAAAATTATGAAAATGCATGTTATTGCAATCGATAATACTTTTATTGCTTCTTCGTCACACTATCAGTTTGTCGTTAAAGGACTATTGCTACTTGCGATATTAATAAATTTTTATGTTAGTGATGCTCAAGCTGGTATTCGACAGTACAGTGCAGATTTAAACAGCTCTTCTTGGCAGCTTGCCAATGACTCTCGCCTACAATGTACACTTGCACACCAAATTCCACATTACGGACAAGCAAAATTTTCAGCAAAGGCAAGCCGTCAGTTAAATATGGAGTTTGAACTCGATATGATGCTCTTACCAGATAACTATTCCTTGGCACAAGTACGTAGTGAATCACCTAAATGGCGACCGGGCTATGGTGGGAGAGTGTTAGCCGACATGAAATTGTATAAGCAATTTAACCCTAGTTTACCAAAAAAAGTAGCATGGACTATGCTAAGTGAATTAGAGCAGGGCATGAGCCCAACGTTTTATTATAATGATTGGTATAGCAAGCAGGATAAAATTTCAGTTGGTCTGTCAACGGCGCGTTTTAAAAATGCTTATCAAAATTTTGTCGCCTGTGTAGGCAATCTACTTAATTATAGTTTTGACGATATTGCTTTTACCGTTTTGAATTACCAATCAAATAGCGATAACTTTACTAAAGCATCACAACGTCGCATTGATATGATCAGAGAATATTTGAGTTTAGATCCTAATCTTGAATTGGTGTTGGTAGATGCTTATTCAGATAGTTATGGTGGGCGTTGGTCTAACTTCAAATTATCAGAAAAACGTGCCTTGAAAATTCGTGATTATTTTGTCAATAATGGCATTGACGCTAGCCGAATAGAAGCGAAAGGCTATGGTGAAAAACGACATATTGCCTCTAACGATACAACTCTTGGTCGAGGGAAAAACCGTCGAGTTGTTATTCAAATGCAAAAACTGTAGCCAAACGATTACATTTATGAACAAAGTTTTTATAAACTAAGTTGATAAATTGTTGAATAGGCTTGTGGATTCACTGTAATCTACAAGTCTATTTTTTTGTTAAATTTTTAGGGTTATCTCAATGAATTTTCTTAGACGTTTGATATTGTTAGTTACATTAACTGTTCCATCGTTGGTCTTTGCAACGATACCAGTTAATAAAACAGTATTGAATGATGCATATACTTACGCCAATTATGATCAAGTTGTTACTACGCATTTATACCTAGATTTGGCTGTGGATTTTAATAAAAAAGCACTTTCTGGTTTTGCTGAGTTATCGTTAAAATGGTTATCTGATGAAGCTCGACCGGTAATTCTGGATACGCGTGACCTCGTTATTCACTATATTATGGTTCAAAATGACCAAGGACAGTGGTTAAAAGCAAGTTATGATTTAGCAAAAAGAGATGATGTTTTAGGCTCAAAGCTGACAATTAATACCAAGTTCAAAGCAAGTAAACTCCGTGTTTATTATAATTCAACAGCTAAAGCTTCAGGTTTACAATGGTTATCACCAGAGCAGACTGCAGGCAAAGAAAAACCATTTTTATTCAGTCAGAACCAAGCTATTCATGCACGTTCATGGATTCCCATTCAAGATACGCCAAGCGTGCGTGTAACCTATACTGCTCGAATTACCACAGATGAAGATTTACTTGCAGTAATGAGTGCGAACAATGAGCCTGATACCGTTCGTGATGGTGATTACTTCTTTTCAATGCCTCAAGCAATTCCTCCATATCTCATTGCCATTGGTGTCGGTGATTTGCACTTTAAGGCAATGAGTCATCAAACAGGAATTTATGCAGAAACGAACATCTTAGCCGCTGCCGTTGCTGAATTTGATGATACTCAAGCGATGATTGATAAAGCAGAAAAAATGTACGGCAAGTACCGTTGGGGTCGTTATGACCTATTAATTCTGCCGCCTAGTTTTCCTTTTGGCGGGATGGAAAACCCACGTTTATCTTTTATCACACCTACGGTAATTGCGGGTGATAAGAGCTTAGTTAATTTAATTGCTCACGAGCTTGCTCACTCTTGGTCTGGTAATTTAGTCACTAATGAAAGTTGGCGAGATCTTTGGTTAAACGAAGGTTTCACCAGCTATGTTGAAAACCGTATTATGGAAGCCGTATTTGGTGATAAACGTTCAACAATGGAACAAGCGCTTGATGCTCAAGGTTTAAATTATGAAATTGCTGAATTAGCACCCGGAGATACCCAGCTATACATTGATTTGAAGGGCCGTGACCCAGATGATGCTTTTTCTGGTGTTCCTTATACCAAAGGGCAGTTATTTTTAATCTTCCTCGAGCAAAAATTTGGTCGAGATCGTTTCGATGCGTTTGTGCTAGCATACTTTGACAGTCACGCCTTTCAGAGTTTAGGAACGGCTGAATTTGTTAAATATCTAAAAGCAAATTTGACCCATAAATTCCCTAATATCGTCAGTGATAAAGTCGTCAACGAATGGATTTATGAACAAGGCTTACCAAGCTATGTGCCAAAACCTACATCGAGTGCGTTTAGCACCATAGATGAACAAATTTCAACATGGATAGGCGATGATAGTAAATTGAGTCAATTACCAACGGCGAGTTGGACCCTGCATGAGTGGTTACATTTTATTAATAATCTACCACTAGATATTAAAGCCGATAAAATGGCAATGCTTGATAAACAATTTGATTTAACTCATAGTCAAAATGCAGAAATTGCACATGCATGGTATTTATTATCAGTGCGCTCAGGTTATGATGTTGTTTTCCCTGCCATGGCTGAATACTTAATTGCTATAGGTCGTCGTAAATTGATTGTGCCTTTATATAAAGAATTAGCACAAACGGAGGCAGGTAAAGTTTGGGCATTAAAGGTTTACCAACAAGCAAGACCTGGCTATCACGGTTTAGCACAGGGTACTGTAGATGGTATTTTGAAAAAATAACCTTTGCTCGTTATTAATTTTTATCAAAAAGGCTCGTTAGAGCCTTTTTTATTGATATAATACTGCCAATTATATTTGTTTATTTTCTTTTTAGAGGCTCTGTAGATGTCGGAAGCTGAAAACCGCCCAACTAACTTTATTCGTCAAATTATTGATACTGATCTTGCTAATGGTAAGCATAACAGTGTGCAAACTCGTTTTCCTCCAGAGCCAAATGGCTTTTTACATATTGGTCATGCAAAAGCCATTTGTTTAAACTTCGGTATTGCTCAGGATTATAATGGTTTATGTAACTTACGTTTTGACGATACTAACCCTGAAAAAGAAGATATAAACTATGTTCACGCCATTAAGAAAGATGTGCAATGGTTAGGTTTTGAGTGGGCAGGTGATATTCACTATTCTTCAGATTATTTTGAAAAACTTCATGGCTATGCTGTTGAGTTAATTGAAAAGGGATTAGCTTATGTTGACTTCTTAGATAGTCTGCAAGCTCGAGAATATAGAGGTACATTAAACAAACCGGGTAAGAATAGCCCATATCGAGATACTTCAGTTGAAGAGAACTTAGCTTTATTTGCAAAAATGCGTAATGGTGAATTTAAAGAAGGTGAGTGCTCGTTACGTGCCAAAATCGACATGTCATCTAGTTTCATGTGTATGCGTGACCCTATTATTTATCGTGTTCGTTTTGCTCATCATCATCAAACTGGGGATAAGTGGTGCATTTATCCCATGTATGATTTTACTCATTGTTTATCAGATGCTATTGAAGGAATTACGCATTCCATTTGTACCTTAGAATTTCAAGATAATCGTCGCTTATATGACTGGGTTATTGAAAATGTTTCTGTACCAGCTACACCTCATCAGTATGAATTTTCACGCTTAAATCTTGAATATACCTTAATGAGCAAGCGTAAACTTAATACCTTAGTAGAAGAAAACTTGGTAGATGGTTGGGATGACCCCCGTATGCCAACTATTGCCGCTTTTAGGCGTCGAGGATATACGCCTGCTTCAATGCGTGAGTTTGCAAAGCGTATTGGTGTGACGAAGATGGAAAATACGGTTGAAATGAGTGTACTTGAAGCCTGTATCCGTGAGGATTTAAATGACAATGCGCCACGGGCTATGGCTGTTCTTGACCCTATAAAATTGGTGATAGAGAACTACCCGGAAGATAAACTAGAAGATTTAATCGTTAAAAATCATCCTAGTAATGAAGAGCAAGGTACTCGTATTGTACCTTTTAGCCGTGAACTTTATATCGAAGCTGAAGATTTTAGAGAAGAAGCTAATAAAAAGTATAAACGTTTAGTTATCGACAAAGCAGTACGCTTACGCGGAGCTTATGTTGTTACGGCAACACGTTGCGAAAAAAATGAGCAGGGTAATGTAACTACAGTGTACTGTAACTATCTTGCAGACACATTGGGTAAAAACCCTAGTGATGGCACCAAACCAAAAGGCGTTATTCATTGGGTTGATGCGAGTAAATCTCTAAATGCTACCGTTCGTTTATATGATCGATTATTCACAGTAGCAAACCCGGCTGCTGAGCAGGATTTTCATAGTGTAATGAACTCTGGCTCATTAGTAACAATAAAAACAGCTAAGGTTGAGCCGTCATTATCAAAAGCGAAAGCTGAAGTAGCCTTTCAATTCGAACGCCAAGGGTATTTTTGTTTAGATAACCATGAGCATGGCGATGAATTAGTTTTTAATCGTACTGTTGGCTTACGTGATACTTGGGCTAAAATATCTAAATAAGTTTAAAGGACGAATGATAAAAAGCCGCTAATTAGTTTTAATTAGCGGCTTTTTTTTATACTTGAGGTTTTATCTCATTTTAAAGTCTAACTGTACTGTAGCATTAGCTTGTATCGGTTTACCATTTTCAAATTTAGGGGCGTAACGCCATTTGTCAAGTGCAGCTAATGCTGATTGTTCAAACAGTTTTCCGCCTTTAGATTTCAGTACTTTCGCATTTTTCACCGTGCCAAAATCAGAAATAGTAAAGCCTATTCTGACCCAGCCTGATTTACCTCGACGAGCATAATCTTTGGGATATCGGGGATTAGATCTAAATATTGGTTGTTGTTCTTGGCTGTCATCCCAGGGAGTCATAGAACCTATAGCAATACAATGCTTTGTTGCCTCTTCACTTTGACCTGTGCTCTCAAGTGCATTAATTAAAAATGCTCTGGTAGATAATTCAAGTGGGTGAGTTGCTCCTGATAATGCTTCAAAGACAGGCAGATTATCTTGCCAATTACTTATAGCTTTATTATATTTATTTCGAGCTAAGTAGTATTTTCCAGCATGAAAGTTAGCATTAACAACGCGCTTGTCATCTTTTGCTAAGTGTTTAGAAAAATATTCTTGAGCTTTTATGATAACTCGACTTTTCTCAGAGCGAAGTTTGAGCAAACCAATGCCTGCTTCTAATTGAATTTGAGCAGTAAAAAATGGCTGTTCTTCTTGGTGCTTTTTAGCGACAGCAATAGCTTTTAAATAATATTTAGTTGCCTTTTTACGCGATTTTGAAGGTAAAGATTGTCCTAACAGAATAAATAATTCAGCAAGTTCGGCAGAATCTTTTCCGTATTCACGTTCAAAGGTTGCTAGTGTAGCAACGAGTAGTGAGTTTGCCTGTGATTTCCCGCGATGATCGAGGTGCTGCTTTGCTAAAATCAAACCTAAGTTTGCAGTATTAATATCATTATCACCATAAAACTGCTTACCGAGCAAATAAGCTTCTTTAGCATGCTCAAATTGTGCTTCGCTATTGTTAGACTTTACGGAGGCTTGATAGGCATAGTAAGCTTTATTAAACTGTGCGTGCAAAGCTTGCTTAGTGTCGGCATTGCTCACGAATGAAACACTTAAACCAAGTAGTATGAAGGCAATTGAGTATTGTCGAAGAGGTGATTTTATTTTTTTCATGTGTTCATCCTTAAATTATATTCCTGTTTCTTCCATGGTATACCAAGCTGCGCTATAAACTTACTTTCAAGTTAATAGCAAATGAAAGTATAGATTCATTAATATTTAATAGGTTAGTTATTTACAATGTCGTGATAACTAACCTATCAAAGATATTAGAGCTTAGGTATACGAATTTTTTTCTCTTCACTTTGACGATAAATAATTAATGTTTTACCGATTACTTGTATTTTTGTTGATTGAGTTTCACGACAAATAGCTTCAACGATTAAAGCTTTTGTTTCTCTATCATCAGTTGGAATTTTTATTTTGATCAATTCGTGATGACCAAGGGCATAATCAATTTCAGCCACAACAGCCTCTGTAAGGCCATTACTGCCTAGTAAAACAACGGGTTTTAGTGGGTGGGCAACACCTTTTAGATATTGAATTTGCTTTTTATTTAGGTTCATTAAAATTTTTCGATAGTCGTTAGCTTGAATTAACGCTATTTTACCCTTATCTAACTGTTAATATCTATAAATAGTCGAAAAAACTGATCAAAAATATGGCAAAGAAAAAGCATACCGCCAGCTCGCAACGTTGGCTTGATGAACATTTTGAAGACGAATACGTTAAAAAAGCTAAGAAATTAGGTTTACGTTCTCGCGCTGTTTTTAAAATTGAAGAAATAAATAACAAAGATAAGCTAATCAAACCGGGTATGAAAGTAGTCGACTTAGGTGCTGCCCCTGGAGGTTGGTCTGAATATGCGGTCAAGGCTGTGGGTGATAATGGCCAAGTAGTGGCTTGTGATATTTTACCTATGGATGCTATTGCAGGTGTTGATTTTTTAGAGGGGGATTTTAGAGAAGAAGCTGTTCTCGATGCGCTATTAACACGAATCAATGGCAAAAATATTGATGTAGTGATGTCTGACATGGCTGCAAATATGACCGGTAATGAAAGTGCTGATTCAGCACGCAGCATGTACCTAGTTGAACTCGCGTTAGATATGTGCAGCCAGGTCTTAAAGCCAAATGGTGCGTTTGTAGTGAAAGTTTTTCAAGGTGCGGGCTTTGAGGATTTTATGAAAGCGACTCGAACGATTTTTAAGGCAGTTAAAACCCGCAAACCTGAGTCTTCTAGAGCCCGTTCTCGCGAGGTTTACCTTGTTGCTACTGGTTTCAAAGGCTAGATGTAACTATCAATACAAGTTAACTTAATTCGGTTAAGTTGTTACTAGTTGTAAATACCGACTAAAGTTAATTAGCGACGGGACTTGAATTGTAGTAAATTAGTCTCAATAACGTATAAAAGCATTTTTTTATAAATCTATTAAACCCAAAGAGGTCATTAAGTTGAGCGATATGGCAAAAAATCTTATTTTATGGTTAGTGATAGCCGTTGTTTTAATGTCTGTTTTTCAGAGTTTTTCTCCAGATACAACCAATGAACAACAAATGGACTACACACGATTTATCACCGATGTTCGTCAAGGGCAAATTCGTGATGCGAATGTAGACAGAAATGGTGTTATTACTGGTGAAAAACGCAGTGGTGAGGTATATACCACCACTATTCCTGGTGGATATGACCGCGATTTAATTAATGACTTAGTGAAACAAGGCGTTCGTGCTCAGGGCAAAATGCCTGAAGAAACGAGTTTCTTAACCACTATATTTGTTTCTTGGTTCCCAATGATATTACTTATTGGTGTGTGGATTTTCTTTATGCGCCAAATGCAAGGCGGTGGTGGTAAAGGTGCTATGTCTTTTGGAAAGTCGAAAGCACGCCAGTTAAGTGAAGATCAAATTAAAACCACTTTTGCTGATGTTGCAGGTTGCGATGAAGCAAAAGAAGATGTTGCTGAATTGGTAGACTATTTAAAAGAGCCAACTAAATTTCAAAAGTTAGGTGGTCGTATTCCATCAGGCATTCTTCTCGTTGGTCAGCCAGGTACAGGTAAAACTTTACTGGCAAAAGCTATTGCAGGTGAAGCGAAAGTACCATTTTTTACCATTTCAGGTTCAGATTTTGTTGAAATGTTTGTCGGTGTTGGTGCTTCACGTGTTCGTGATATGTTCGAACAAGCTAAAAAATCAGCTCCTTGTATTATTTTTATTGATGAAATTGATGCTGTTGGTCGCCAGCGTGGTGCTGGAATGGGCGGTGGACACGATGAGCGTGAACAAACATTAAACCAAATGCTAGTAGAAATGGATGGTTTTGAAGGTAATGAAGGGGTAATTGTTATTGCTGCTACTAACCGTCCTGATGTATTAGATCCTGCTTTATTACGTCCTGGGCGTTTTGACCGTCAAGTAACCGTTGGTCTACCAGATATCCGTGGTCGTGAACAAATCTTAAAAGTACATATGCGTAAAGTACCTTTAGGCGATGATGTTAAAGCGTCTGTTATTGCTCGTGGTACACCAGGTTTCTCTGGCGCGGATTTAGCTAACTTAGTCAATGAAGCCGCATTATGTGCTGCTCGTACTTCACGACGTTTAGTCGGTATGAGTGAATTTGATAAAGCTAAAGATAAAATTATGATGGGCTCTGAACGTAAGTCTATGGTAATGAGCGAATCAGAGAAAGAGATGACCGCATACCATGAAGCTGGTCACGCTCTTGTTGGTCGTTTGGTACCAGATCATGACCCTGTTTATAAAGTCAGCATCATTCCTCGTGGTCGAGCGCTTGGTGTTACTATGTATTTGCCAGAGCAAGATAGATTCAGCCATTCGAAGCAACATTTAGAAAGTAATATTTCGTCTTTATACGGTGGACGTATTGCTGAAGATGTTATTTATGGTAGTGATAAGGTCTCAACAGGTGCTTCTAATGATATCGAACGTGCAACTAACATAGCTCGTAAAATGGTTACCCAATGGGGCTTGTCAGATAAAATGGGACCTATGTTGTTTGCAGAAGAAGAAGGTGAAGTATTCTTGGGCCGGACTTCGGCTAAATCACTGCATATGTCTGATGAAACAGCTAAAGCCATTGATGCGGAAATTAAAACCGTTATTGAGCGTAACTATCAACGAGCTGAGACATTGATCAAAGATAATTTGGACGTATTACATGCCATGAAAGACGCTTTGATGAAATATGAGACTATTGATGCTTTGCAAATAGACGATTTGATGGCAAGAACTGAAGTAAGAAAACCGGCAGATTGGGATGATAGTGACTCTGACTCTGACGCTAATTCAAACTCGAGTGAAGGTGGAGAGGCTAAAAAATCAGCTAAAGCCGCTACTACATCGGAAAGTGCGCCAGAAAGTACACCTGATTTATCTGAGCCAAACGGTGATACACCGGCTAAATAATTAATCATATTAATGATTAGAAGAGCCTCGTTGTTTACTTTAATCAGTAATCATCGGGGCTTTGTTATTTTCACTAAGATGTAAATGATAAATATGTTTGAGAAATCACTAAAAAAATTAGCTAACCAAGTTGAATTATCACACCTAGACACTGTGCAAGTGATGGGGATTTTGAACGTTACTCCTGATTCATTCTCTGATGGAG
The DNA here is from genome assembly GCA_913062815.1 of uncultured Colwellia sp. Taxonomy (GTDB): domain Bacteria; phylum Pseudomonadota; class Gammaproteobacteria; order Enterobacterales; family Alteromonadaceae; genus Colwellia. Next base: position 47,025 of record CAJXWZ010000034.1, read on the forward strand.
GAAAGTTTGCTAATTTTGATAGCGCTTTAAAGCAAGTAGAGTTGATGATTACAAGTGGTGCTGACATTATTGATATAGGCGGTGAATCGACACGACCTGGTGCGATTGACGTTTGTGAAGTAGATGAAATAGCGCGAGTTATTCCTTTACTTAAAGCGATTAAAGCACGTTTTGACGTAGCCGTTTCAATCGACACCAGTAAAGCTGTTGTTATGAGTGAAGCTATTATTCATGGTACCGACATGATTAATGATGTTCGTGCACTGCAGAATGAAGGTTGTCTTGACACTGTTGCTCAGTGCGATGTTCAACTTTGCTTAATGCATATGAAAGGCTTGCCAAGAACCATGCAAGAGAAGCCACACTATGAAAATATTATTAAGGATATAGTTGAATTCTTTACTCAACGAATAGAAAACTGTGTTCAAAGAGGTATAAATAAACAGCGTTTGGTATTAGACCCTGGCTTTGGGTTTGGTAAAAACCTGTCCCATAACTTTCAAATGTTGGCACAATTGAATCAATTTAAAACACTTGAATTGCCTTTGCTGGCTGGAATCTCTCGTAAATCTATGTTGGGGGATTTATTAAATCGTGATGTTGAACAACGTTTGTCGGGCAGTATAACGGCTGCGATTGTTGCCATACAGCAAGGGGCCAGTATAATACGGGTACATGATGTAGCAGAAACTGTTGATGCGCTAAAAGTACTCAAGGCAGTTGCTCAATATTAAAATCATATTAAACTTTGCCAATCAAATTGAACTAATTAGTTGCCCAAGTGTTTAATTGGGTTGCAAAGTACTAAATAGAAGGAAAAAGAATGTCTGATCGTAAATACTTCGGTACCGATGGTATACGTGGCTTAGTTGGTCAATATCCAATATCTCCTGAGTTTGTAATGAAGTTAGGTTATGCCGCAGGTAAAGTTTTAGCGGCACAAGGTACCAAAAAGGTACTGGTTGGCAAAGATACACGTATTTCAGGTTATATGCTTGAATCAGCTTTAGAGGCAGGGTTTTCTGCTGCTGGTATTGATATAGGTTTATTAGGGCCAATGCCCACACCAGGTATTGCCTACTTAACAAAAACATTTCGTGCAGAAGCAGGCATTGTTATTAGTGCTTCTCACAATCCCTTTTACGATAATGGTATTAAATTTTTCTCTCAAGATGGGCAAAAACTACCGGATAGTGTTGAGTTAGCTATAGAGTCGGAACTAGATAAGCCGATGGGATGTGTTGAATCCGCAAGTCTTGGCAAGGCTACTCGAATAGAAGATGCAGCAGGACGTTACATAGAGTTTTGTAAAAGTAATTTCCCAAGTCAGTTATCATTAAATGATCTTACTATTGTTGTTGATTGTGCTCATGGTGCTACCTACCATATTGCGCCAAATGTTTTTCGTGAACTAGGTGCAACCGTGATAGAAGTTGGCACATCACCAAACGGTACCAACATAAATGATGGCTGTGGTGCAACGTCAATGAAGGCAGTTAGTAAAGCCGTTGTTGAACATAATGCTGATTTAGGTATTGCTTTAGATGGTGACGGCGATCGTTTAATGATGGTAGATCACACAGGTTATGTCATTGACGGTGATGAGGCTGTTTATATAATTGCTTGTAATGATTTAAAATCCGGCAACTTACATGGTGGTGTAGTTGGTACATTAATGAGTAATATGGGACTTGAACTTGCTTTAGAAAAACTTGATATTCCCTTTGCGCGTAGTAATGTTGGCGACAGGTATGTCATGGAAATGTTAAGAGAGAAAGGTTGGCAATTAGGAGCTGAGAATTCTGGCCATATCATTAACTTAAATCACACGTCTACTGGTGATGGTATTATTGCTGCACTTAATGTGTTAACCGCTGTTTGTCAGCAAAGTAAAACTTTGTTTGAATTACGCCAGGGTATGACTATGCTGCCCCAAGTTTTAGTGAATGTTCGTTTTGCAGGTGATTCTGACCCTATTAATGCGCCAAGTGTGCAAGCCGCGGTAACTAAAGTGAATGAGATACTTGTTGGCCGTGGTCGAGTCTTACTTAGGAAGTCTGGTACAGAGCCTTTAATTCGCGTTATGGTCGAAGGTTCAGAGTTAGATGAAGTAACTAATTTAGCTAATGAAATTGCTGAGGCAGTTAAACAGGCGAGTTAATTAACACTGTTAATTTTTTGTGGTCATTTATGGCTAAATAAACATCAAACAACCGAGATATTTACTATCTAACAGTAGAATTTAACTTAATACTTGTAAGTTATTCTCAGGTTAGTTAATATCTCGCGGCTTCATTTTACAATACATTGAAAAGTGGATAGGGGATAAGAATGGCTAGACGTACAATCGTTGCAGCTAACTGGAAAATGAATGGTGATTTAACTTTAGTGGATACTATGGTTAAAAACTTAAAAACTGTTGAACTACAAGATAATGTTAGTGTAGTTATTTGTCCAAGTTCTCCTTATTTATCATCACTTGTAGAAAAAGTAAGTGAGCAAGCATTAAATGGTGCTATTTGTATTGGCGCTCAAAATGTTAGTGAGCATGAATATGGTGCTTATACTGGTGAAATTTCAACGCAAATGTTGCAGGAATTGTCAGTAGAATTTGTTATCATAGGCCACTCTGAGCGTAGAGGTTATTATAAAGAAACATCTACGCAAGTAGCTCATAAAGTTAAAGCGGCATTAAATGCTGGCTTAACACCTATATTATGTATTGGTGAAAGTGAAGCAGAGCGTGCAACTGAGCAAACAGAATTTGTATTAGCTTCTCAATTGCAACCAGTAATTGATGAAGTAGGTATTGAAAAATTTATTGATGTTGTTATTGCTTATGAGCCTGTATGGGCCATAGGAACAGGAAAAACAGCATCAAGTGAGATGGCACAAGAAACACATCAATTTATCCGCCAATTTCTAGCGAAAGCGAATGAAAGCGTAGCGGCTAAAGTGCCTTTGTTATACGGTGGCAGCGTGAATGCGTCAAACTGTAATGAATTATTCGCACAAGTCGATATAGACGGTGGTCTTATTGGCGGTGCAAGTTTACAAGTTGAGCAATTTAAAGCAATTTGCTTAGCAACTAAAGGAAAGTAAAAATGTTGTATCAAGTATTAATTATCGCCTATGTTCTTGTTGCATTAGCTCTTATTGGTTTAGTGCTGATTCAGCAAGGTAAAGGTGCTGATATGGGCGCATCTTTCGGTGCCGGCTCATCTGCAACTGTTTTTGGCTCAGGTGGTTCAGGTAACTTTTTAACGAGAACGACTACATGGTTAGCGATAGCTTTCTTTGTAATAAGTTTAGTTTTAGGTAATTTGACGGCAAATAGAACTAAAGCGGTTGAAGAGTGGAATAACATAAGTGCTCCAGCAAGCGAGCAAACTATCGCTACAGACACTATTCCTGATGAAAGTGCAGAGCCGCAAACTACATTAAGTGAGAATTCAGATGTACCAGCATCGGATGCTCCCGCAGCGAACCAAGATGATAGTGACGTTCCAAACTAATATTAATTAAGTTTAATTGCGGATGTGGTGGAATTAATAGACACGCATTTTTGAAGGGGTGGTTTTTAAATGAACTTGAGCTATTCACCTAAAAATGAGCAAGATAACTTAGTAAAACAGTCAGTATAGATTTAGTATTGTGCGGATGTGGCGGAATTGGTAGACGCGTCAGCTTGAGGGGTTGTAGCCTCAAAAAATTAAGTTAGCTAATTAACCTCATTATTAGCAAGATAACTTAGTAAAACAGAAAATATAGTTTGGTATTGCGCGGTTGTGGCGGAATTGGTAGACGCGTTAGCTTGAGGGGCTAATGACTTAGGTCGTGGGGGTTCAAGTCCCCCCAACCGCACCACTAAATTATACACATAGACATTCAAAGGCCGATTCGTGATGAATCGGCCTTTTTTTATGGTGACTACTGTGAGCTTATAGATATGGTTAGCCGAGTGGGCTAATCAATATCATCTATAACAAGTTGTGTAACTATTTTGATTAATGCCAATACATCGAGCATGTATTGGCCACTCAACAAAAAGAAAAAAACATTGTGTTTTATGGAGTAAAATTACAATGGAGAGGATAAGTAGATGATACAAGATCAGGAATAAAGCATAGAAGCTTCTGGCTTTCATCGTCAAATTAATGATCTGACTTGCAATGGAATCATTTGCTTATTGGACAAAGGGTGATAATTTTAAATTTTAGTATAAACAGCAAGTTTCAATAGCTTTACATCGAAATGCGGACTATTTGACAATATTGGCGTAGGGTCAAAATGGTATTCGCAAGATATTATGTGTGTCAGGATATTTTACAGAATTATTTTTTACTAAAATAATATGTCTATAACTGACTGTTAATATGGTTTTTTGTTTTTAGGATCGTTTCTTGCTTACAATGATGAAATGAACGTGTTTGTTGATGAATAAGGGAAAAATAAATGCTAAATAGAGGTAAAACAAAAACAAATCTCACGCTTACAGTTGGTCTATTCTTAGCTGCGAGTGTCAGTAATGCTGTTTTTGCTGGTACCACAACAGGCGATACTGAGCATTTTCTAGTGATAGCATCTGGGCAGAGTAATGACGACCATTTTATTATGTCAAATGTTGAAATTGGTGCTAACCAAGAATTCATTTCCGATGGCACTCCTAATACAAGTATTCAAAAATTAGGTCGATTTAAGAATCCTGGCACAGGGTATGATGGTGGTTTAAGTTTAATTGGGAAGGGCTTTGATATTTCAAATGCAAATCTTAATGCTCTCGAAGGTAAAGATTACAGTGGTAATGCTGCGCTTTTAGGAAGTGATGCCAGAGTTAATTCTTCGGACTCAGATGTAAACGCTCAAGATAATAGTGCAAATAGCGGGATATTATGTGCGAGTACTAATGATTCGGATTGTGCTGAAGATAATACCTCTTTTTTTGAAGATGCCACCCCAAATACGGCTACAGACTATGGGATTGGTGAAGGGGCTACAAGCGGAGTTGATTTTTCTGGTGCTAATGGTTTGATTAATGATTTAGCTCAACAGCGCGATTGGATTATTAACCTTGAAACGGATGTGACTTGGGATCTAGATGATATTTATCAATTCGCTGATAAAGACGAGTTTGATGGAAATAAAGACAGTAAAATTACAACATCTATTGATGGTCTCAATAAAGAGCATGATGGCTTGACCGATGAATACGTGGTTATTGATTTAGACTTGAGTGCAGCTGATGGCGGTTATTTTAAATTAGATAATATGAACTGGATTATTGAAAGCTTAACTGGTTTAACAGCCATTTTTCGTATGGTTGATGGCCAATATTATAGCTTTTCAAACTCTACAATTATGTTAAGTGACGGTACACAAAACCTTGAAAAATTAGGGAATGGTGAGTTAGGAGCTATTTTTTATCAAGATGCCTATGTAGAAACGAACCAATTGTTCAATCTAAGTAATGTTATTTTAGGTGGAATTGGTTTATGGGATTTCACTGACTTTAACCTTGAAGGTGGAGATGGTGATAAAGGCGGAACCTTGATGCATCGTGAATCCAATGAAATAGTCGGTTCTGTATGGACTGATCATGGAGGTACTGATACTGAAATATACATGAATAATGCTCAAGGTTGTGGCCAATTTATTAGTAATACCGTAAATATGCAAAATGCTCGTTGGATGAAATGTTCACGTGGTTTAGCAGGCGATCCCCCTGAGGTGGAAGTACCAGAGCCAAGTACCTTACTATTACTTGCTTTAGGCCTATTTGGTTTACGATCTCGTAGTAAATCAACGTCGTAAATCAAAGTAGCAAAAAACAAATTAGTTGAACGACCAATTTATTGGTCGTTTTTTTTTGTTAAAAAGATTATTCTGAATTTAGTTACCTACCATGTAAAAGGCTTATATGTTTAACACTCTCAATATTAGGCAAGTTCTAAATAAAATCGTCGCAGCATGGCTATTAACAGTTGTCTTTTTTACTAGCTCGACTTTATTTGCTCAAGAAGAAAATGATGTTTTAGTGCAACATGAACTTGCACAGCACGCGTTCCTCAATGATAAATATGAGACAGCCTATATCCATATAAAAAATGCTTTACAGCAGGATGGTAACTATATACCCAGTAAAGTACTGATGGGTGAATTATTGTTGAGGTATGGCTATATCAACAGTGCAGTGCTTGAATTTGAAGAAGTGATCAATTTAGGCGGGGATCTTGAGTTATTTATAAAGCCATTTGGTGAGGCTTTATTATTATTGAAGAAACCAAATGAAGTGTTAAATTTGGCAAAGGGAGTGAGACTATCAAGCCAAAGTTTAGTCCAGTTATATGTTTTTAGGGGAAAGGCACAAGCGCAACTTAAAAATATTCAAGGTGAGCTTTCTGAGTATCAAAGAGCACTGCAGCTTAATCCAAAGAGTAGTAACGCACTTAATAGTGTTGCGGGCTACTATATTAAATTACAACAGCTGAAAAAAGCGCAGCAATTTCTCGATAAGTCTTTTCAAGTAGATAAAAAACAGTATCTAACATGGCATCTACAAGCGCAAATTTATAAACATCAATCATTAAATCAGCAAGCGATTGATACTTATCTTAAAGCACTAGCCTTAGCACCAGAATTTCTTGATGCTAAGCGTGGTATTGCCAGTGTCTACATAAATCAAAATGAAGATCAAAAAGCGCTCGAATTAGTTGAGCAAGTTTTAAAAGCTTCTCCTAACGATCCTCGAGCAAAATTATTGAAGGCCAATTTATTATTCAAACAAAATAATAGCAAAGAAGCGAAAGCGATATTAATCAGTTTAAATCAAAAAATCGAAGTAATACCTGAAGATATACAATCTAAAAATAATTTTTTATTTTTTATAAATGCCTTAAGTCAGTATTTACTTGAAAATTATCAAGCAGCACTGCGCGGCATTAATCGATATTTGCAAGAAGAGCCAGATAATTATCAGGCGGTATCTTTAGCTATTAATATATACATCAAACTGGAGAGAAATATTCAGGCACGTGATTTACTTGATAAACATATCGAACAAGTTCTGCCAGAAATCGAAATGGCAGTTACGCTATGTCAGCTATACATTGAAAGTAGAAATACTTTTAAATGTGAAGAATTATTACCCAAACTGAAGAAGCTTCATCCAAAAGCTGAACAACTACTATTAGTAGAAGCAAGGTTATTGGAAAGCAGGCAAGAGGCTACTGCAGCTATTACTTTTTTAGAACATGCCAATGGACAAAAAAGGCATGTTGG
>CAJXWZ010000035.1 GCA_913062815.1 uncultured Colwellia sp.
CTAGTCAATTGAGATATCGTTATCGCCTTATTGGGTTGGAAAAAGATTGGATTGATGCTGCTATAGATACTGGCAACAGTAATAATAGAGCGACCTACACTAATTTAAGTCCTGGAGATTATGTTTTTGAAGTGCAAGCTTATGATCTTCATCAGCCTAACAAACCTCAAACTAGCCGCCTAAACGTTTCAATTCTTCCTCCGTGGTGGTCATCAACCGCCATGCTTATTGTCTATGCATTACTTACCCTATTATTTCTAACATACGTATTTCAACAATATAGAAATAAACAGCTTTATAATTCTCAAATAAAGGAAAGTGAAGAACGTCTAAAACTTTCTCTTTGGGGTAGCGGCGATGAAATGTGGGATTGGAATATTGTTACCGATAAAATATACCGCTCAAACATTTGGGGAATTTTGGAGTTCCCCCAAGATGGCACAAGAAATAGAAGTAATGAAAAAAATAGCTTAGGTCAAATCCAAAGTAATATCCATCAACACGACTTGGCTAGAGTAAAGAGAACTTTAGAAGAGCACTTTGCCGAAAGAACTGAACATTTCGAGGCTACCTATCGCGTTAAAAACAAGCATAATCGTTGGGTTTGGATATTAGACAGAGGTAAAGTCGTAGAGCGTGATGAGGGTAACACCCCCACCCGTATGACAGGCACATTAAAAGATATAAGCCAAATTAAAAAAGCAGAAGAACGCTTGAAGCTGTTCGCACGCTGCATTCAAAATATATCTGATGCGGTCGTCATTTACGACCGTCAATTTGTTGCTGTCGATGTTAATAAGGCCTTTCAACGCATAACCGGTAAAGAGCGAAGCCAAATGGTTGGCCGTTCGATGATCTTTAGTCAATATCCTACTAGTTTCACCCAAAACATTAAGAAGCATTTAATCACTAAAGGTAGTTGGCATGGTGAAATAGAGAGCTTACGCGCAAATGGCAGTAAGTACTTAACTGATTTAAACATCGACATCATTCACGATGAAAATAACAATATATCTCATTTTGTTGGCGTTTTTTCAGACATTACAAAGCGTAAAGAAACAGAAGCTGAGCTAAGAAAACTAGCCAGTTCAGATACACTTACTGGCTTGCCAAATCGTTCATATTTTCAAGCGAACCAAGCCCGCCTAGTTAAAAATAATATTAGCCATGCTTTACTGGTGTTTGATTTAGATAACTTTAAAAAAATTAATGACTCTTTAGGCCATCAAATTGGTGATGCTATTTTGTGCCAAGTAGCCCAACGTATGTTGCTTTTAGGGCGTAAACAAGACACAGTTTACCGTTTAGGTGGCGATGAATTTAGTATTATTATTGAAGGCACTAATGACATTCATACCATTACCTCGTTAGCTAAGGACATATTACGAACTGTCGCCCAACCTTTTAAAATAAAGAATCAAGAAATAGTCCTTTATAGCAGTATAGGCATAGTACTATTCCCAGAAGATGGCATTACCGGACATGAGCTATTGAAAAATGCGGATACTGCTATGTATCATGCAAAAGACAGTGGTGGTAATAAATATCAATTTTTCAGTGAATCGATGAACAAACAAGCCGTTAAGCGCTTGCAAATTGAAAGTTTAATTCGTCACGGTTTAAAAGATGATTCCTTCTCCGTTTATTATCAGCCTAAAATTGAAATTGCTACAGGTAAAATTGCAGGAATGGAAGCGCTTGTTCGCTTTGAAACACCAAGTAAAGGCATTATTAGCCCACTGGTTTTCATCCCTGTTTCTGAAGAAACAGGGCAAATTATTGATATAGGTGAAGTTGTCTTAAGAAAGGCTTGCTTCGCCACTAAAAAGTGGGTTGATGCTGGCTTGTTTGATGGGAGAGTTGCGGTGAACTTATCTGCTGTACAATTTACCCAATCAAACCTAGTCACTCAAATATCGGATATATTGAAAGAAAGCCAACTGCCCGCTAAACATTTAGAATTAGAAATTACCGAAGGTACCGTAATGGACTCGCCGCAAACGGCGATAGACACCATGTTACAAATTCGTGCTATGGGTATTCATTTATCCCTCGATGATTTTGGTACTGGCTATTCTTCATTGGCGTACCTTAAAAAATTCCCACTTAATACCTTGAAAATTGATAAAGCGTTTGTTGATGACATAGAAGAGTCAGAGCAAGGCAGAAATATGGTAGCCACCATAGTGACTATTGCGCATAACCTAGGAATGGATGTTGTTGCTGAAGGGGTTGAAACCAATAATCAGCTGAGCTTTTTGTCTGGTTTACGTTGTGAGTTATTACAAGGTTACTTATACAGTAAGCCACTAGCAACTGAACACTTTCAAAAATATCTACTGGCACATAAAATCACCAACAAATCGACTGCATTTAGTAGTTAAAACGTTCGATTCAATTCTCATGTCAAAAAAATGCCGTTACTTTCTAGTAATGGCATTTTTCGTTTAATGCAATCAATTATCTTTCAACTGAGTTACTACAAAGACCACGGTTAAAGGGCTACAACAAACACCGTATTCATGGCATGATTTAAGCATACTAACAAGCGCTAATTACTAATCAACAATAATTTTAAGGAAAAGTGCATGTTTAGTTCAATCCTTCTTTCAATGGCAATGGCTGCTTCACCAGCCCCTGTAATAGATACTCAGAGCCTTGATATAGAAAATGCAGGCCATAGACGTGGTGATGTTCGTATCGGTCACAGACGTGGTGATGTTCGTATCGGTCACAGACGTGGTGATGTTCGTATCGGTCACAGACGTGGAGATGTTCGTATCGGTCACAGACGTGGTGATGTTCGTATAGGCCACAGACGTGGTGATGTTAGAATATAGATTCAGCCGAGGTTAAGTAATGATCAATTTATTTAAAACATTATTCAGTTCAGGCAAAGCTAAAAAGTCAAACCCTATCGCTGCCCGTATTGAAATAAAAGAAACATCTGCCAACACTTGGTGGTCGTAAGTTATTCATAACTATACGCATAAACTTTAGTACCTAAGTATAACACTTAAGTCGAAGTAGAAAGATTCCTAACATGGATGTTAGTAACTTTATCAAAGACCTCATACTACTCAAACTTCATCATACTAACCCAAAGACTTCAACGAGCATCATCAAGCTCGAAAGATTAATTGCTCAAAGCCAAACAAGCGATTTAGCTGCATGCGCTTTTTCATCATAAACATTGGCCATACCAAAGGGCCAAACACTATACCAGCCATAGTCCAACGTTTACGGCCAAAACCTGTCATTACTGCCTGACAATAAAAAAACATCCCACAAAGCATACTAAAGCACGCTATAAATAATAAAAAAAGCAACAACGTCATACTTCCAAATTAGTCTTAAAACAATGCTAGATATAACCCAGCAAAAAGATCGGCGCTAATATAAATAAATATGCTGATAGACACAACCAAAATCTTAATATTTTGACTATTCGACTTCGAAATATACTGGCAATTAATTGCCAGTATATGGGGAGCATTCTTGCCTTAGTTAGGATCATTTTTGCATCATACTAAATGTAATCTCAATATTCATACACGTCCTAAGGAATGAAATTTTTTCAAAAGCACAACGATTATCGTTACTCATGAATTTTTGACAAAAAAAAGCACTGACTCATCAGAGTCAGCGCTTTAAAGTCTAAATATTATTTAAATAAATTAATAGTAACTAGAGCCACTCTCCGCCATAGCAATTAAAGCCTGACAAGGTTCATAGCGCTCACCATGTAACTCTGCCCACTGTGAAAGTTGTGCAACTAGCGATTGCGCGCCTATTTTGTCAATATAGCGTAAAGGACCACCTAAGAATGGCGGGAAGCCAATGCCAAAAATAGCACCTATGTCGCCATCACGAGCATTTCTTACTATACCTTCATCAACACAACGAGCCGTTTCATTTAACATCATAAAGGTACAACGCTTAGCAATTTCTTCCGCAGACAAACTGCCTGAAGGCTTTAAGTTCAATAAACTATAGATGCTTTCATCAACTTGCTTTTTGCCTTTCTTCGCGTTTTTACCATATAAGTAAAAACCTTTGTCCGCCTTTTTACCTAAGCGGCCATCATCAAGCAATTTAGAAAAAGCAGACGGCGCAGCAAACCTGTCACCTAAATCCGCTTGCAAAATTGGTCCTATTTTAGCTCCAACATCAATACCAACTTCATCGAGTAACTGCATTGGCCCCACAGGGAAACCAAAGTTAACTAAGGCTTTATCAAGTTTATCGATTGGCTCGCCGCTAAGTAGTAACATTGCTGCTTCGTTCATGTAGGGTGCTAAAATACGATTGACGTAAAAACCAGCCTTATCTTTAACTACGATAGGCGTTTTACCTTGCTTTTTAGCAAAAGCCACTGTTGTTGATACTGTTTGATCTGATGTACCATCATGAGGAATTATTTCCACTAAAGGCATTTTATCTACTGGCGAGAAATAATGTAAACCAATGACATTTTCAGGTCTAATTGCTTTAGCTGCGATGTTTCCTATTGGCAAACTTGAAGTATTACTGGCAAAGATGGTTGACTCTTTCGCATGCTGCTCAACTTCTAACACCATATTTTGTTTCAATTCAAGGTTTTCAAATACCGCTTCAACAACAATGTCTACTTCCTTAAAACCTGAGTAATCGACACTACCAGTTATCATCGCCATTTGTTTTTGCATTTCGCTCTTACGTATAAAACGACGTTTTACTTTTTTATTAAGTAAGTCAAAGCTATATTTTAATGCATGACTGATACCTTGGTGAGCAATATCTTTAATACGTGCTGGAATACCTGCTTTTGTTGCGGTAACAAAGGCAATACCACCGCCCATTAAGCCGCCACCGAGTACCGCTGCTTTGGTTATTTTTTTAGGCATAACATCTGCAACACCTTGTTCTTTTTTCATGTCAGTGGTCGCAAAAAATAAGTTACGCAATTGAGCTGACTCAGGGCTCATCACTAAATCACTAAAATGCTCAGCTTCTACCTGAAAGCCTTTTGCTGGAGATTGCTCCATACCGGTCTTCACACATTTGATGATTTTAACTGGTGCGGGGTAATTGCCTTTGGTTTTTGACAAAACAGACTTTTTGGCTTGTTTATAAACAATACCACGACCAACAGAAGTTCCTTCAAGGAACTTGTTCACCATAGATGACTTAAATTTTACTGTTTGCTTAAAATTACCAGCAAGAGCCATTTTTTCAGCCGTAGCAATTAAGATACTATTTGGCACAACATCATTTACTAAACCTGCCTTTAAAGCTTGCTTAGCTTTCAGTTGCTTGCCCGTTAGCATCATATCTAATGCTTTTTGAACACCCACAAGTTTGGGCAACCTTTGTGTACCGCCTCCGCCAGGCAATAAACCAAGTTGTACTTCAGGTAAGCCTAGTGCTGTTTTGGGGCTATCACTACATACACGGGCATGACATGCCATGGCAAGCTCTAAGCCACCACCTAAACAAGCACCATTAATGGCGGCGACAACAGGTACAGCGAGCTGTTCCAGCTGTGAAAATATCATTTGTCCCTGACGGGCAAGTGCAACCACTTCTTCTTTAGTTTGACAGTCGTTGATCATATTTATATCAGCGCCTGCCACAAAAGAGTCCTTTTTACCGCTGCACAACACAACACCAGTAATGGCTGTATCTGACTTGATCTCAGCTAATACTTCAGCAACTTGCTCACCAAATTCAGCTTTTAGTGTGTTCATGGTGTCGTCAATAACATCCATCACTAAATGGGCAATGCCATTTTCTTGACGAACTAAGGTAAAGGCGCTCAACGTATTTTCTTTATCGATATTCGTATCATTAATCATGTCATTCATTAATCTGTCTCCACTACCATAGCTGCACCTAAACCACCTGCTGCACAAGCAGTAGTTAACCCTACACCACCACCACGTCGATTTAATTCATTTAATGTTTGGGTAATTAAGCGAGCACCTGTTGCTGCAAACGGGTGACCATAGGCAAGTGACCCGCCCATAACATTAAATTTCGCCATATCAATTTCGCCAATGGCTTTATCTCGCCCTAAATGCTCTTTAGCAAACTTGTCACTGCCAAACATTTTCATATTAGCCAAGGCCTGCGCTGCAAAAGCTTCATGCATCTCGACTAGGTCTAAATCAGCTAATTCCATTCCTGCCCGTTTTAATGCTATAGGCGTCGCATGGCTTGGTCCCATAAGCATGTCTTGCCACACATCTATTGCCGCAAAACCGTAACTACGAATATAACCTAAAGGCTGATAACCCAGCTCTTTTGCACGACCTTCACGCATTAATAAAATAGCAGCACCGCCATCAGTTAACGGAGTACTTGTTGCCGCGGTTACTGTACCGTGTTTTCGATCAAATACTGGACGCAATTTGGCATAACTCTCTAGTACAGAATTTTCACGTATACAATTATCTTTTTCTATAAAGCTGTTATAAGGCTCACTATGAGCACTCATTACTTCACCAGCAAGATTCCCTTCAGCCCAGTTTTTGGTTGCTAACGTATGGGATCGATGTGCTAACGCATCTTGATCAGCCCGTGAAATATTATAAGTCTTAGCCATTTGTTCAGCCGTTTGCCCCATGGATATACCGGTTGAGTATTCAGCTACGGCAGGAGCAACCGGTAATATATCTTTCAATCCTAATTTACGAATTAACGCAATTTTTTGCCCTAAGGTTTTTGTTTTACTCAAATCGAGTAAAGTGCGTGCGAATTTTTTCGTTACGCCAATAGGAGCAACTGAAGAAGAATCAGCACCACCAGCAACACCAACATCAACAAACCCGGCCATAATAGATTCAGCGACATTAACCGTTGACTGAAAACTTGTCGCACAGGCACGAGAAACACTATAGGCATCTGTATGGACATTCATACCAGTACCTAAGACAATTTCACGAGCAATGTTAGGCGCCTCTGGCATTTGTACTACTTGACCAAAAACACATTGGTCAATAATAGCGGGGTCAACATCGTGCTTTTGCAGCATTTCATTAACAACGAGCTTACCTAGATCAACAGCAGGCACTCCATGAAAAGCAGTAGCTTGTTTAGCAAAAGGCGTTCTTAACCCTGCTACTACGGCAATACGCTCACCTGAACGAGTAGTCATTTTTATTGTCATGTACTTTTTCTCCAGTTAAACGTCTATCTGATTCTTTGTTGCAATGAAAAAGACAAACAACAAGAGGTCTGACCTCTTAAATATTGCTATTGATTTTAACTAACTTGACAGAAATATCAATCACTGATTTTAAACTCATGTTGAACTAACAAGCATAGACCATAACAATTAAATAAAAATTTGTTACAACTAAGCATTAATAACCTTGTTTTCTTTAACAATAGCCTTATATAAAATGCTAGAGTGCTTCTCAGCAAATACTAATTCTTATATTAATAATACATTGAAAGAAAACTATCATGGCAATTGAACATTTCTCTACGTTAAAACAGCATTTAGCTCAACAAATAATCGGTCAGCCTGCTTTTGTTGAAAATTTACTTATTGCATTACTCGCAAATGGCCACCTTATCGTTGAGGGGCCACCAGGCTTAGCCAAAACCCGAGCCGTTAACGCCTTAGCTGATGGCCTTGAAGCTGATTTTCATCGAATTCAATTTACACCAGACTTGTTACCTGCTGACTTAACAGGTACCGATATATATCGCCCAGAAGATGGGAGTTTTGTTTTTCAAGCCGGACCTTTATTTCAAAACCTTGTACTTGCTGATGAAATTAATCGTGCACCGGCAAAAGTACAGTCGGCTTTATTAGAAGCCATGGCTGAAGGACAAGTGACCGTTGGTCGAAAAACATACCAACTACCTGACTTGTTTTTAGTGATGGCTACACAGAACCCTATTGAGCAAGAAGGTACCTATCCACTGCCTGAAGCTCAGCTCGATCGATTTTTAATGCATTTAGAGATTGATTACCCTGACGCAGCAAGTGAGTTAGAAATTTTAAAACTTAATCGCGGTGAGGCTTTAGCTAACACTAATCAAGATAAGCCAACACTGAGAGTGTTAAGCCAAACAGAAATATTTAGTGCTCGCGAGCAGGTTTTGAATATTCATATGGCCCCTGCCATTGAAACCTATATGGTTGATTTGATCATTGCTACGAGACAGCCAGAAAAGTATGACGACAAATTAAAGTCATGGTTAGCTTATGGTGCAAGTCCGAGAGCGACTATTGCCTTAGACCGATGTGCTCGTGCTCGTGCATGGTTACATAATAGAGATTTTGTGAGCCCTGAAGATATCCAAGCCGTATTTCATAACGTATTAAGACATAGAATTTTATTGAGTTATCAAGCTGAAGCTGAAGGTATTACCGCCAATCAATTACTTGATCATTTATTAAATTTAGTTGCTGTTGGCTAACATTAGGCAAGGCAATATCAATTATCATGTGGTTTAAACAAAATACAGCACAAAAAAGTGCCTTAGAAAACACCAGCAATTGTCAAGTTGAACTCGCTAGCATTCAAAGCAACGGGGTTGAACTAACAATGGCTGAGCTGCTTTATTATCAGAATAAAACTGCCTTGATAGATTTAGCTGCACGCAAAAATGTTAATGGCCAGATGTCAGGAAACTACCTTTCACGAAATAAAGGTAGAGGCATGGAATTTGATGAGGTTAGACATTATCAATCAGGTGATGATATTCGCGCAATTGACTGGCGAGTTACTGCCAGAACAGGTAAAACCCACACAAAATTATTTCGTGAAGAGTTAGAGCGTCCTGTGCTTATCGCTACAGACTTAAGTGCTAGCATGCATTTTGGCTCGCAGTTGTTATTTAAATCTGTACAAGCGAGTCATTTAGCGTCGTTAGTCGCATGGCATGCTAAAAATCGTGGCGACCGTTTAGGGGGGATCGTCTTCAACCAAAACGAGCATATCGAGTTAAAGCCGAGAAGTCGTAAAGAAGGTGTGCTCCACTATATTCACGCATTAACAACATTACATAAACATCAACATATGCATCAATTTGCTGTTGAAGCTACAGACAAGGAAAAACCGGACAATACCCACAGTATTAGCTACTTTTCAGATAATTGCGCACGTATTAGGCAAATCGCTAAACCCGGCTCATTAGTGTATTTAATAACTGATGCTCAGCTAATTAAAAATACTAGTAGTAAACATCAACAGGATGCTTTACGGCATTTAACTAATATAAGCAAACATTGTGAGTTAGTCGTTTGTCTCATTGCCGATCCTTTAGAGCAAAACTTGCCACATAGCGCAGTTAAACTGAACGTAACTTTTACTGATGGTTCAACTAGACAACAACTCACGTTAGGCGATAAAGAAACGGCTAAACATTATCATAGTCAAGCAAGTAATATTAATGAGCTTTGTTCGCAATTACTTGCTAAAGCGGGTGCTCGGGTTATTAACATCAGCTCAGGTCAAACCTTAGAAAAACAATTAAAAGACGGAGCTCAACTTTGCAACAGATAAGTGCTCCCATGAATCAAACACCACCAGCAGCCCTAGAATTAAAAGATATTCATATACCTGAACAGATAGCCAATTATCCTACTGCTTATGGTTGGTGGTTCTTGGCTGCTTTACTGATTGTCATTATCATTTTAGTCTTTTTTAATATCAGAAAATCAATCAAAAGAAATAAAATTAAAAAACAAGCGTTGAAGCAGTTAAAAAACACTGCTCAAATGAATAACAATGAACTTGTGTCTCTGCTTAAATGGGCGGCTATGCACTACTTTTCTCGGGCTGAATTAGCAAAACTGTTTGGCGAATCATTACAACACTTTTTAGCTTCGCAACTTACCATTAAGCACCAACAAAAGTTCACCGAGTTAAGTAAAGCAGCGTTTGAAAGCCAGTATCAACCCAGTGTCAATGCTGAGCCAACAAATCAAGTGAGTACCGATCTTCACAAAGCGGCCAAACTTTGGCTTACTCATGCCCTACCCGCTAAAGCGAAACGTAATCATTCAAGCATAAAACAAGGAGTGACATTATGATCAGCTTTGCTTGGCCATGGCTGTTACTACTTTTACCTCTACCCTTCTTGGTTTATTGGCTACCTAAAAAAGATAATAATCGCACCAGTGCTGCTTTAATAATGCCACAATTAATTGACAGTTCATCCGTGAATGTTATGACTCCCACGAGTAAAAAAACACCTTTGGCCATGCTAGTCTTGTGCTGGTCTTTATTGGTGTTGGCGCTTAGCCAGCCACAATGGTTAGGTGATGCTGTCGATATACCTACTGAAGGTAGAGAGATGATGATTGCGGTGGATTTATCCGGCAGTATGCAAATTGAAGATATGAGCTTGCACGGCAGTACAGTGAATCGCCTTGATATGCTCAAAGTCGTCTTAGGTGACTTTATTGAGCGTCGAGTAGGAGATAGGTTAGGTTTAATTCTATTCGGTGATGATGCCTATATGCAAACCCCGATGACCTTTGATAGAAAAACAGTTAAGCAAATGCTTGATGAAAGCGTATTAGGTTTAGTCGGTAGAAAAACAGCTATTGGTGACGCCATTGCTCTGGCGGTTAAACGCTTTGATGCTAAGCAAAAATCCAATAAAGTATTACTGTTGCTTACCGATGGGCAAAATACTGCAGGTAAGGTATCACCAGAGCAAGCACTCGAGTTGGCCATTGCCAAAGACATTACCATCTATTCAATCGGTATTGGCGCCGATGTCATGTTACAGCAATCTTTATTTGGCACAAGACGGGTAAACCCATCAAGTGAATTAGATGAACAAACCTTAACAAAACTTGCCGAGCAAACTAACGGCAAGTATTTCCGTGCCAAAGACAGTCAAGGTATGAGCCAAATTTATCAGTTACTCGACCAGCTTGAGCCCATAGAGCAAGATCAACAACAAATGCGACCATTAACGGCCTTGTTTTATTTGCCATTAGCAGCTGCCCTTTTAATCAGTATGTTGTATTTAATTATCATTAACTTTCCAAGATTTAGCCGTAATTAAGTTAGGGCGACTCAGACATTATGATCTCATTTAATTTATTAATAAGCAACTTTCACTTTGTCAGACCGTACTGGTTTGCGGCAATTTTAGCTTTGCTTCTTGTGCTTTG
Organism: uncultured Colwellia sp.; assembly: GCA_913062815.1. Lineage (GTDB taxonomy): Bacteria > Pseudomonadota > Gammaproteobacteria > Enterobacterales > Alteromonadaceae > Colwellia. The sequence goes on from CAJXWZ010000035.1 coordinate 11,129, forward strand.
GTTATTGAAAAAGCACCGTTTTTATCAATCGCCATGGCAACAATTTTTACCTAACCATTTAAGCCAAGTTTTACTTGAAGGTAACTCCACAAATAATAGCTCGAGCACAAAGAGAAAAAGCTTATACGAGCATAGCTTTTTGATTAGGCCTTTTATTATTGGCTTATTATCAATAGTAGCCTTAGCAGGCCCTGTCTGGCAAAAGTTGCCCCAGCCAGTTTATCAAACTGAACGTGGCTCAGTACTGATTATGGATATGTCTTATTCAATGTATGCAACTGATGTTAAACCCAACCGCTTAACTAGAGCACGTTATAAAGCGGTCGACTTACTTAATAAGATTAATGAAGGCGACACTGGCCTAATTGCTTACGCAGGTGATGCATTCGTCATTAGTCCATTAACTCAAGATATTAAGAATATTGAATTGTTGTTACCTTCGCTGACACCGGAAATAATGCCAGAACTTGGTGCTAATCCTCTAGCAGCATTGACCCTTGCTCACGACATGTTACTAAATGCAGGTCATTTAAATGGTGATATTTACTGGTTTACAGACGATGTAGATAATGAAGAAATCTCCGATATTTTTGATTGGTCAAACGAATATGGCCATAAACTTAATATATTAGGTATTGGCAGTGAAAGTGGTGCACCCATTACTTTACCAAGTGGTGAATTATTAAAAGATCATAGTGGTGCCATCGTTGTGCCCCGCTTACCAAGTCAAAAACTTAATTCATTAGCTGCACGAGGCCAAGGTAATTATCAAACCATCAGCAATGACGACAGTGATATAAATCGCTTAATAATCAAAGATAAGTTGCGAGAGCAAAATAAAACAGATCAACAACAAAGCCAACAAACTGGCGATCAATGGCAAGAACATGGCGCTTGGTTATTACTATTGATTTTACCTTTGCTATTAAGTTACTTTCGTCGCGGTGGCGCTGTGTTACTTATACCGCTAACTTATCTGCCGCTGTTATTGCTAAGCTCTTTATCAATACTTAGTTCAGAAACTTATGCAAATGATATTTCTGCCTCTGATAAATCATCCGAAAACGCAACCAGTACCAAGCAAACATCTACGATGCAGCAAACCTGGAAAAACCTATGGCAAACCAATGATCAACAAGCCCAGCAACACTATAACCAAGAAAACTATCAAGACGCTGCTGCAAAGTTTGAAAACATGCAATGGCAAGGGAGCTCTCATTATAAAGCGGGTAATTATCAAGACGCTTTAGATGCTTTCAAACAAGGAAAACAGGCGAATACGCCGAACTCGCTATACAACCAAGGCAATGCCTTGGCGCAGCTACAACAATACGATAAAGCCATTGAAAGTTACGAGCATGCACTAGAGCAAGTCCCCGACCTACAAGACGCCAAAGATAACATAGAAAAAATCAAGCAATTGCAAAAACAGCAAGAGCAACAACAGCAGCAAAATGATCAGAGTGACCAGTCACAAGACGATCAACAACAGAGCGACAAGAAAGACCAAGACTCGCAACAGCAACAAGAGCAAAATAATAACAATCAAGACAGTAAAGAAAATCAAGAACAACAAGACAGCAAAGGCGAACAGCAAGAAAAGGATCAACAAGAGAAGAATCAGCAGCAAGAAAATCAAGCTGAAAATTCTGATAAAGAAGCGGAGCAACAGCAGGAAGAACAACAAAAAGGTGAGCCCCCAAAAGAGCAAGATCAAGCTAAGCAAAGCGAGAAAAAAACACCCGCTCAAATTGCTGCTGAACAACAAGCTAAAGAAACAGAGCAAAAACATCAGCAATTATTAAATAAAGTAACTGATGACCCCTACCTGTTACTGCGCAATAAAATGCAATTAGAATATCAAAAACGAAAACAAGATGGTTCAAGTCAAGGAGTTAAGAAAAAGTGGTAAAAATTATTTTTAAATTATTGGCTTTAACAACCCTCTGTTTAAGCCAAGCTGCTTATGCCTTAACCAGTGTTACAGCGAGTATAGATAATAATCCAGTGATGAGTAACGAATCTATTGTGTTAACTGTTGTCGCTGATGACAGTGTTGATCGCGATGATCTTGATACTTCTCCCTTGTTAACCGATTTCATTGTTGCTCGTACAGAAGTGAGCTCTCAAACCAGTATGGTTAACTTTAAAACCAGCCGTACAACACGTTGGCAAATAGTACTCATTCCAAGAAATAGAGGTGATTTAACCATACCTCCTTTAAATATTGATGGTCATTATTCCCAAGCAATTAATGTTGAAGTTATCGAACAAGGCAGCACCGGCTCGGCCAAGCAGCAAGATATCTTTATTTCAGCAGAGCTGTCATCTAACGACGTTTATGTGCAGCAACTGGTTACTCTAACAATTAAGCTTCACGTTGGTGTACAACTGCAGCGCGGCAGTTTAACAGAACCCAATTTAACAGGTGCTACCATAGAGCAAATAGGTAAAGACCAAGAAACCGATGGCATAGTCAATGGCAAACGCTATCGCATTATTGAACGCACTTATGCAATTACTCCTGAACAAAGTGGTGAGTTTACCCTCGATACCCCGATGTTTTCCGGCGATATTATGGTGCAATCAAAACGTCGTTCTGGCTTTTTAAGCTTTGGTGAAACTAAGCCGGTAAATGTTTTAGGCGATAAGCTAACGCTTAAGGTTCGCCCTATTCCTGAAAATTATCCACTTGATGCAAACAACAGTTGGTTACCTAGTGAATTATTGACACTTCATCAAGAGTGGCAGCCAGACGCTACTGAATTTAAAGTTGGCGAGCCAATTACGCGCACCGTTACCTTAACTGCAGCAGGCTTAGGTAAAGCTCAACTTCCTAAAATAATAATGAATGCACCTGTTGGCTTGAAAGTTTACCCAGATCAAGCTGAAACACACGCCAACCTAACTAAAGAGCGTTTAATCAGCCAAAAAAGACAAAATTTTGCTTTAGTTGCCAGTCATGCGGGTGAGTATATTTTGCCTAAAATTACTATTGCCTGGTGGAATACCGTCACCAATAAATTTCAACAAGCCGTATTACCTCAACAAACCATAACGGTTAAGGAAAATCCGAACGCGCCACAAACTTCTGCAGGTAATATAAACCCTGTTAGCCAAGGAGATATCAACACTCCATTGAATAACTCGCAAACAACTGCACCTACAGTTGAGCCAATCATTATTGAAAAGGTAAGTTATCTGCAATGGGTATTTTTAGCCCTTTGGTTATTTACTGCTATTGCTTGGATTTTGCATGTCAACATTTTAAAGCGCTCAGTGAAAGCCAGGCCAAATAGTAATGGAACAGCGTCAGTAAATAACCACTATCTTGCTCTGATGGCTGCTTGTAAAAAAAATAATGCTGAGCAAGCATTAAGTCTAATTGTGCCTTGGTCAAATAGTTTACTGTCAGCAGATATCGCTGAAAATGTCACATTATCAGCAACAGTAGAGCTAATAAATGATTCGGCATTTACTTGTGAAATTAATGTTGTTCAACAACACTTATATGGTAAAGATAGTGCGAAGGCTTCATGGCTAGGAAGTAATTTGCTAAAAATTATTCAACGAATAAATACTGCTGGTTTAGAGACTAATAAAAACTCAACATTCACCTTAAATCCAAGTTAATTTGATAAAATGAAAATTTTTGGAAATAAAAAAACAACTGCTCAGGTCTCTTCTAACATGGCGACTAAACAAGTTAGATATGAAGCATTAGTTAAGGCTCTGCATGGCGATTTATACCGATACGCTTATTGGTTGACTCGCGACAAGCAAGTGTCTGAAGACTTAGTGCAAGAGACATTTTTACGAGCATGGCGTGCGCTTGATTCACTAAAAGATGAAAAAGCAGCAAAGTCATGGTTAATTACCATTTTAAGGCGAGAGAATGCCAGACGATTTGAGCGTAAGCGCTTCGATATGAGTGAGTATGAGGAAGCCAGTATTATGGATACACAGTCCACGACTACTGAGCAAGAAATAGAAAACCATTGGCTAAGAGAAAAAATAGCCCAACTTGAGCCTGAATATTCAGAGCCTTTAGTGTTACAAATTTTGGGCGGTTACAGTGGTGAGGATATCGCTAAAATGCTTAACCTTAATAAAAACACCGTTATGACTCGTTTATTTAGAGCGCGAAACCAGCTAAAAGAAGCGTTAGACGAAGCACCAGTAAGTAGAGGTCAATACAATGGATGATTTGCAATATAGACGTAGTATTTACGCAGATCCTACATGCCAAGATGAAGATGTACTTGCAGCACAACAAGCCGATCCTGCAAAAAAAGAATTTGCACAAGAACTTATTCAACTTGATGAAAAACTGAAACAGGCGATGAAAATACCTGTACCCGATGATTTATGCGATAAATTGCTTTTACGCCAATCGTTCGCTAGCCATCAACAAGAGAAACGTAAATCGAAAGTACATTTAGCCTTAGCTGCTTCCGTCGCTATCATTGCTGGGTTGGCGGTTAATTATTTACAATTTTCTAGTAGTTACACTAATTTAGGCGATTATGCCTTAGCACACGTTTACCATGAACAAAGTTACTTTTCTAACGAAGATAATACTCGCGTAAGCTTAGTATCACTAAATAGGAAGATGACCGCTTTTAAAGGGAGCTTTAATGGCTCTATGGGTGAGCTTATTTCTGCAGATTATTGCCGCTTTGATGGCATGAAAAGCCTGCACTTAGTGTTTCAAGGCTTAACAGATACTGTAACTGTGTTCATTGTACCTAAAAAAGAGCATCTTAGCTTCACTGATAAATTCAGTGATGACAAACTACAAGGTGAATCACTAGGTTTTGAGCATGCTAATATTCTTGTGGTAGCAGATAAGAATGAGTCACTAGAAAAGTGGCAAAAAAATATTAACGATAATATTTCTTGGTCGATATAAATAACCGAGTGGCAATTAACACCAGTAAAAAGCCTATTAATTAATAGTTAATAGGCTTTCTATATTAAACCTCGTTAAGTACCGCAAAAAGTTTGATAATATTTATCGCCATCTTCCGCTACATCTTGATATTCTTTTGTTGTATCAATCTCACGATATGGTGAGCGTAATACTTTTAGAAATGTTTCCACAATAACCCCTACTCTTTCACTTGCAGATTGTTGCAAAGAATCATCGGCGATCACGTTTTCACACTGAGTAAGAATATTTTCTACATGGTGATTTCTAGGTATCACAATAGGATTACTCTTATTCATTATTGTGCTAGCTACTTCAGCGTATACTTTCTTAGTAGCGTTATGTTCCTGCTTAAGTGCTTTTAACCACCCTTCATACCACTGACCGAGCTCTTTTCTTAATTCATCAGCTATCATTGGATTAAATAGTGACTGCGTAAGACGATAGAATGTTTGCGTGTAATCTAATCCTTGCTTTTGCATGATTTCAAGTAGCACATCAATTAAAGCAATATTGGTATTATTAACATCAACTACACCAAGCTTACCTGCATACATAGCATAATATGCTTGGTTAAATTTATCATTGAATTGATGAATGACAAATTCTAGTTTAGTTAACGCTTGCTGTTGTAGTGCCTCTTCATCACTTTGATTTTCATCCGATTCAATCGAATGATTAATGAGTAAGGGCAATAAACTATCCGCTAACCTTGCCATATTCCACTGGGCAATTTTCCCTTGATTGCCAAAGGCATAACGACCATATTCATCAATTGAGCTAAACACTGCTTTTTCATCATAACTCCCCATCATGGCACAGGGACCAAAATCTATGGTTTCCCCGCAAATTGCAGTATTGTCTGTATTCATCACGCCATGAATAAAGCCTATGCGTAACCATTCAATAATTAAGCTAATTTGCTTGTCCAATGTTTTCTCAAGAAACAAAAGAATTCGTTGCTCTTGGCACTCATTGGCATTTTCAATTTCAGGAAAGTGCCGGTCAATACTGTAATCAAGTAAAGATGCTAAAGACGTTAGATCCCGTCTCACAGCAAAATATTGGAAGGTACCAACGCGAATATGACTTGCTGCTACGCGAGAAACTACAGCGCCAGCTTTGGCTGTACCACGGTTAATCACCTCTCCAGTACTCACTACAGCTAAGCATCGTGCAGTAGGCGTACCTAATGCATAGAGCGCTTCACTCATAATATATTCGCGCAATGCGGGTGCTAATGCGCATTTACCATCGCCTCGCCTTGAAAAGGCGGTTTGACCCGACCCTTTTAGTTGAATATCTCGACGAACATTGTTTACATCTAGCACTTCTCCCAGCAAGTGCGCTCTACCATCACCTAACTGCGGGTTAAAATGACCGAACTGGTGCCCTGAATAAGCCAAAGCAATTGACTGTGAACCTGTAAGTACCTTACTGCCAGAGAAATATTGAGCCAACAGGTTATGATTATCTTGCAAAGAGCTACTAATATGCAAATTGTTTGCTAATTCACTATTCCACAACAACAGCGCAGGTTTACTCACCTTTTGCGGTAAAGCCCGTTGAAAGAATTTATCACCTAAATGAATATAGGAATTATCAAATTTAAACAAACGCTTTCTCACTTTTAAAAATACATTGTTATCGAATCTGCTGGTTCTATTTGCTCAAAACTTAAGTATGATGACTTAACATCTCATCGTGTTTAGCTAGAATATCGGCATCATCTTGAGGTGATAAATTGCTCACTATATAGATAACTAAAGTACATAAAATAAAGCCCGGTACGATTTCATACATTTGCGAACTTAAAGATTGACCATTAATGGTAATAGGTGCATAAATCCAAAAAAGCACTGTTGCTGCACCAGTAATCATACCGGCTAATGCGCCATTTCGTGTCATCTTCTGCCAATATAAACAGCCTATAACCACAGGTCCAAACGCGGCACCAAAACCTGCCCATGCATTACTGACTAAGGACAAAATTGATGAGTCACGATCATAAGCCAAATAGATTGCAACCAAGGCAACGATAAAGACTGAAATTCGGCCCACAAGTACCTGCTGTTTATCTGTAGCTTCTCGGTGTAAGAAGGTTTTATAGAAGTCTTCAGTCAATGAACTTGAAGTAACTAATAACTGTGAAGAAATGGTACTCATTATTGCTGCTAGAATAGCTGCTAATAAAAACCCTGCGATTAATGGGTTAAATAGAATCTGCGATAGTAAAATGAAAATAGTTTCCGCATCATCAAGTTTCATTCCAGTTTTGGCAACATAAGCAATACCAGCAAAGCCGGTAGCCATTGCACCTATAATGGCAACTATCATCCAACTCATGCCAATTCTACGAGCTGTTGGCATATCTTTCACACTTCTTATCGCCATAAATCGTACGATAATATGCGGTTGTCCAAAGTATCCTAATCCCCAGGCCATCGCAGATAAAATACTAATAATACTGACACCACTAAATATATCTAATAACTCAGGATTAATATTGCTAACGCTGGCTTGTACTTCACTTATGCCGCCTACCTCGTTAATAGCAACAACAGGCACTAAAACTAAGGCGATGAACATGATACAACCCTGTACGAAGTCAGTTAAACTAACCGCTAAAAAGCCACCGAATAATGTATAAGCGACAACCACACCAGCAGTAACATACAAGCCTACTTCATAGTTTAAGCCAAACGAGCTTTCAAATAATTTGCCCCCTGCAACAATACCACTGGATGTATACAGGGTAAAAAACACCACTATCACTACTGAAGAAACAATTCTTAGCATATGTGAATTATCTTTAAACCGGTTTTCGAAAAAATCAGGTAAGGTTATTGAGTCATTAGCAATCTCGGTATAGGTTCTGAGACGAGGTGCAACAATCAAGTAATTTAAAAAAGCGCCGATAACTAAGCCGATTGCAATCCACAAACTACTCATGCCTGAAATATACATAGCACCTGGTAAGCCCATTAACATCCAACCACTCATGTCAGATGCACCAGCAGAAAGCGCAGCAACACTGGGACTCAAACTTCGACCACCCAACATGTAACCAGAAACGTCACTAGTGGATTTTTTAAAAGCGTATAAACCGATGGCTAGCATAACCACAAAATATAATGCTAAGGAAACTAATGTACCAAATTCCAATGTCTTCCCCTTAAATTCTTATTATTATAACTAAAAAAACACACTGCTACGCTACCAAGAAAGCTTGTAAAGATAAAGCTTAACTACAAAATATTTCGTACAAAAAACCACATCAAATAAACAACAAATTTTAACTAATAAATTCCTTAGCAATCTTGCATCTTCAAGCAGAACAGGTATATTTATTAGTAATTGTTTTTATTAAAAAGATATTGTTCAAACTATGTACTTTTACGCTGCTAGACAACCTATTTTAGATGCAAACAAAAATCTATATGCTTATGAGTTATTGTTTAGAGATAGTATAGATAATGTTTTTCCTGACATAGATGGCGATGAAGCAACTACTAAAATGATCGAAGCCAGTAAATTCAATATGGGCATAAGTGAATTCACCAGTAGTAAACCTGCATTTATCAACTTCACTCTGGAGACCTTATCGCAAGGTTATCCTGAAATGTTAACCAATGAAGAAGTTGTAGTGGAAATTTTAGAGACAATAAAACCAGGTAAAAAATTATTAAATCTATGTAAAGACTTACATGCTAAAGGCTATACCATTGCATTAGATGACTACGAACACCAAGCGGTTTGGTCACACTTTTACCCTTTTATAAAAATTATCAAAGTCGATATTCAAGAAACTCAATTTGATGAAGTAAAACATATAATTGCAGCAATAAAAGAGCATCCTCACATCGAATTATTGGCTGAAAAAGTTGAAACCTATCAAGAATATGAACAAGCTAAACAGCTTGGTTTTAAATATTTCCAAGGATTCTTTTTTGCTAAACCCGAAATGGTTAAAACTAAAAATTTATCGCCATCCCAGCTTGCTATGGCGGAATTATTATATGAAACATCGAAGCCTGAACTGGATCTAGCAAATATTACCAGCGTGTTTGAACGTGATGTTTCTTTATCTTATAAACTATTGAGATATGCAAACTCTGCTATTTTTAAACGTCGTAGTGAAGTATCTACCATTAAACAAGCCTTGGTTATTTTAGGCTCAAGTGAGCTTAAGCGTTTTCTTGGATTAATGTTTGCGATTACCGCTAATCCAGATAAGCCCTCTGAATTGATCAAACTGGCTATGACGCGAGCCAAATTTTGTGAGTTGGTTGCAAAAGATATGTCGTCACAACTCGATGACTCTATCGCTTTTTTAACTGGCTTATTATCGATGATAGACGCCATTTTAGATGAAAAACTTGAGGTGATTTTAGCAAAATTGCCTTTAGCTGCTGACATAAAAGAGCCATTATTGACCCGAAAGGGACTTATGGCTGCTGTGATAAAGCTAGTAGAGTTTATTGAGCATGCTCAATGGGACAAAACCAATATTGTTATGGAAAAACTCAAGCTCGATAAAGAAGAAGCGGTAAAACACTATAACGAAGCACTAGCTTGGGCAGATGAACAAAGTCAATTAGCTGGCTAACTCATCATTATATAATAAAAAACGAATACTCCTATTCATAGAAATATTCGTTTAAGTTAAAAGCTAAAATAATTTGCAGTCGTTTAAAATCCTTCTGGATTTTCTGATTGCCAGCGCCAAGTATCGCTAATCATAGTATGTAAATTTCTACTTGCCTGCCAATCAAGTAGATTATTGGCTAAGTCGGCATTCGCATATACCGTGGCTAAATCCCCGGCTCTTCTTGGTACAACTTGGTATGGAATATCTTGGCCACTAATATCTTTAAACGTGTTAACAATCTCTAGTACCGAAGTACCATTGCCTGTGCCCAAATTAATTGCTTGGCAACCTGATATTTTATCTAGATTTTGCAGTGCTTTAACATGCCCTTGAGCTAAATCAACCACATGAATATAGTCACGCACACCTGTGCCATCTTTAGTATCGTAATCATCACCAAACACTTGCAATTGCGCTAATCTACCAACAGCAACTTGCGCAACATAAGGTAATAAATTATTGGGGATGCCATTTGGGTTTTCGCCAATTAAGCCAGAATCATGAGCGCCAATCGGGTTAAAATAACGTAGACAAGCAATTGTCCAATCACTGTCACTTTTCGCCAGATCAAATAAAATATGTTCAACCATTAACTTGGTTTGACCGTATGGGTTAGTTGCAGAAGTAGGCATTGTTTCGTCAAGAGGGGAAACATTATCACCATAAACGGTAGCGGAAGAACTAAAGACAAGCTTTTTAACGTTATGTTTTGACATAACTTTCAGCAATATGACCGTACCTGAGACATTGTTATGATAATAACTCAGCGGCTTCTCATTCGACTCACCTACTGCTTTATGACCGGCAAAATGAATAACAGCCTCAATATTATGCTGTACAAAAATCGCATCCATGGCGTCGAAATCGCAAACATCCGCTTTAACAAAGGTAACCGACTTTTGAGTGATTTTTTTTATTCTGTCTAGTACTTTAGTTGAAGAGTTAGATAGGTCATCAACAATGACAATATCTTGTTCATCAGTTAAAGTCAGCAACTCTACGACGGTATGACTTCCAATATAGCCAGTGCCACCGGTTATTAATAAACTCATACTTTTCCCCTACATTAATTCTACTAGCTGTCATCTTTTATAAATTAACTATCAAAAAAATAACCTTATGAGTAATATTTTGCCACGCTATCAAAAAAATCACCAAGCATTTCTACAGGTAAAGCATTGACGCCTGCTGCCGCTGCTCTGCCACCTCCCGTTGGAAAGCTTGCACAAATATCGCCCGCCCCCTGCTTGTTGTTTAATGGCGCTCTCAAGCTAATGGTATAAGTTTTATCCGTATTTATGTCCGCGTTATTTAAGGTAACTACAATATGGGCCTTATCTGGAGAGGCGTTGGCTAATTCGTTGCCAAAAACGCCACTGACACGTCTTGCCCATGGTTCATCCGCTAACTGCACCGCGGTTAACTGTTCATTCTCAAGTAATACCATAGAGCCTTTAGCTTTAGCCATATCGGCCAAATATGCTTTTTTCAGTTGATGATAAACAGAGCCAGTTTCGTTAATTAAATCAAAAGGGTTTGGATATTCCAATAATTTTTTGAATAATTGAGCAGGATGAAAATGTAAATCATCAACGCTACCGCCGTAACCATTGTAATTAATGTAAATCCCCAACTCTTTTAATAACAATTGTTGCTCTTTTGATAAACAAACTTCTTCTGACAAAGATTGCGCTGAAGCCTGCATATTGTCACCGAAAGCTGCAGTAACCGCCCAATTCACAAATTCGTTGTTAAGATGCTTATTCACTAATAAGCTGGTACAGGTATTGGCGTCAGTATCAATTAAGCTGGTTAGGTGAGTTGATTTAGGTATGTCACCGGCTCTATGGTGATCAACGTAAAAAACGGGAATTTCTCTTGCAAGTAAATTAGCCAGAGCCGTACTGTTTTTTTCCATTGATATGTCTAGCACGACCACAGAAGTGGCTTGATTGATCTCGACTTGCGCAAGTAAACTAATATCACGTTTAACGCCTGTAACCAGCGTGACCTCACTCGGTTGAGGGGTATTATGAGAAAGGCGAAGTTGCAATAAAGCTATAATGCCGTCTGCATCACCGTTAAAAACATCAAAATGCATCTGATTAGCCTTTATTAGTGATTGAAATAAAACCTTGTGCAGCCAAATAGTTAACTATCTGTTGCGCACACTCTTGTATTGATTGCTCAGCCGTTTCAACATGAATTTCTGGCTTTGTAGGGACGTCATAACTTGAGTCAATACCAGTAAAATCTTTTATTTCACCCGCTCGAGCCTTTTTATACAGCCCTTTTGGATCCCGTTGCTCACAAATACTGATGGGTGTATCGATATAAACTTCAATGAATTCACCTTGGCACAGTTTTGCTCTTGCACTTGCTCTGTCTTGTTCAAAGGGCGAAATAAAAGCCGTTGAGACGATTAACCCTGCATCTAAAAATAATTTAGAAACTTCACTGATACGACGAATATTTTCAATACGCTCATCATCAGTAAAACCAAGATCGCCATTTAAGCCGTGACGAACGTTATCACCGTCAAGTAAATAACTGTGACAACCTAATTCAAATAACAAGGCGTCTACCGCATTAGCAACGGTAGACTTACCTGAGCCACTTAAACCGGTATACCACAATAAGCAGGGCTTTTGGTCTTTTATACTAGCACGCTGCGCTTTGGAAATATGTTGTTCGTGCCAAACAGTATTTTCTGTTTTCATTTTTTACTCTTAAATTTTATTAGGTATTATTGTATCGGTTTAATCAAAAAGGAAAAACCAGTGGGATCATTAGCATCACCGTAACGCTATAAACAATAGATACAGGTAAGCCAAACTTTACAAAATCAGTTAATTTATAATTACCCGCATTGTATACCATTACATTAGTTTGGTAGCCATAAGGGCTTATAAATGAACCGCTTGCAGCAAAGGCAACTGCCATAACAAAGGGAATTGGATTTACTCCTAAACCTAATGCAATGTTATATGCAATTGGAAAAGTGAGCGCTGCCGCTGCGCTGTTAGTAATCAACTCAGTCATTAACAAGGTTAAAATAAAAATGGCAATAAATGCTAAATAGACACTACGGCCATCTAGGAGCTGCTCAATGCTGTCAGCGATCATTGTGGCAAGCCCGGTATTCTCTACCCCTGTTGCTAATGTCAGCGCGCCGAGCACTATCATCCAAATTTCTAATGGGAAGCGGCGTTTGATTTCATTTACCGTTAATGCACCACTGAAAATGAGCGCAGCTACATAAATAAATAAACAACTAAGTAAAGGGATAGGCGACAAAACTGACACCGAAATAGCGAGCATAAAGCCCCAAATTGTGCCTTGATCACGCCAACCACTGAGCATATTAATGGCTTGGTGACCGGATAATATATAAAAGTTTTTAGACAAATTAGTTCGGCTAGCGAAATCTTGCCCTACAGCCAGTACTAAAAAATCCCCCGATTGCAGTACAATATCCCCTAATTTACCTGACAATGCACAGCCCTCACGGCGAACCGCAACCACGGCAGCATCAAACCTAGCGCGAAAACCTGCTTTCTTTAAGGTTTTTCCCGCGATAGCTGAATCTGTTTTAATAAGTACTTCGGTTAAATTATCACGCAATAGATCATCTTGTTCGGCAAAAAGTGTTAAACCATCAAATTGCTGCAAAGTGAGTACTTTGGAAATTTCACCACTAAAAATAAGCTTATCACCGGCTTGTAAACTTTCTTCTGGTGTGACCGGAGAAATTAAACGACCATGGCGTACGATTTCAACTAGAAACAGTGCATCTAAATTTCTTAAACCATTTTCTTCAATGCTTTTATTAATTAACTTAGAATCAGGGATAACTTCAGCTTCAAGTAGATAATCTTGTGTAGATAATTCCCCTTGAGAGAGATTAGGTAAAGTTCGAGCGCGGAGTATGACTATTAACAAACAAAACAGTAACGCCACTAAACCGATAGTAGTGAAATCAAAAAAATTGAAGCTTGCTGCTCCCTGCTTGAGCAGTAAGCTATTAACAATTAGGTTAGTAGAGGTACCCACCAAAGTTAAGGTACCACCTAAAATAGCGGCGTAAGATAAGGGTAATAGCAGTTTACCAGCATTGATTAACTTATTATTTTTAACACTATTAATAAGTGTTGCCACCACAGCAGTATTACTCATTAAGGCGGAAGCGAAGGCAGTGCCAATAAAAAGTCTTACCATAGACTTTATTTTTGAGCCGTTAAAAACACTATTACTTAAACGGCGCAAAATACTGGTGCGCTCAAATGAAAATGAACAGATCACTAACAAAATTAAGGTGACTAAACCTGGGTTTACCGCATTGGCGAGAATATCGTCAACACTGACAAAAGTTAATGCTAAACAGACAAGAATAGTAACGGAAAAAACCCGTTCAGGGGCTCGTTGATATTTAAGCAGGCCAACAAAAGTGGCGATAAAAACCGCTATCATCGACCACTGTTGTATTGTCATTATTATCCTAAATATTATCCATTAGAGTTTAGCTATATCTCTTGCACCCCAATGAGGGAAATGCTTACGAACTAAAGTATTAAATTCTAATTCAAATGCTGAATACTCATGTACTTGTTGATCAAGTGCATGATTGATCATACCGGCGCCAACAGTAATATTACTTAACCTATCTATTATGATAAAGGCACCCGCTCCTGCGTTCTCTTGATAAGCATCAAAATGTAAAACTTCATCGAAGACAAAGTCAACGGTACCTATATCATTAACCGCTAATTGAGAACTTGACTGTTTTTCCATAGTATTAACGTCATACTTACTGACGATTTTATTAGCATGGCCTGTGGTCATTTTACTACCGTGCTTAATGAAATATTCGCGCCCTGGCTCTAATTCATTTTCATGCATCCACACCACAGTCGCATTCAACTCTTTGGCAGAGGTAGGCAAACTACCCTTTTTAACGATCATTTCACCACGACTAATATCAATTTCATCTTCGAGGGTCAAGGTAACAGCCATGCCCATATCTGCTCGTTCGAGGTTGCCATCAAAAGTAACGATTTCTTTCACTACACTTTCTTTACCTGAAGGAAGTGCAACTATGGTATCGCCTACTAATACATGGCCTGAGGCAATGGTACCGGCAAAGCCGCGAAAGTCTAGATTAGGTCTGTTAACGTACTGCACTTGAAAACGCAACTGAGTAAATTCATTTTTCTTTTTAACGTCAATAGTATTAAGCAACTTCATTAATGTTGCCCCTGGATACCAAGGCATGTTTTCGCTTTCTTCCACCACATTATCGCCATTTAATGCCGATAAAGGCACAAAACGTATATCATCAAATTCAAGTGATTCAGCAAATTCACGATATTCTTTCTTAATTTCTTGATATCGCTCTTGAGAGAAATCAACCAAATCCATTTTATTAACGGCAACAACAATATGTTTTATACCTAATAAGGAACAAATAAAAGAATGACGACGAGTCTGTACTTGCACGCCATAACGCGCATCAATTAAGATAATTGCTAAATCACAAGTGGAAGCACCTGTTGCCATATTGCGCGTATATTGCTCATGACCAGGAGTATCAGCAATGATAAATTTACGTTTTTCCGTTGAAAAATAACGATAAGCAACATCTATAGTAATGCCCTGCTCACGTTCAGATTGTAAACCATCCACTAATAAAGCTAAATCAATTGCTTCACCCGTTGTACCTGATTTTTTAGAGTCTTTCTCAATAGCAGCGAGTTGATCTTCAAAAATCATTTTTGAATCATGTAGCAATCGCCCAATTAAGGTACTTTTACCATCATCTACGCTACCACAGGTTAAAAAACGAACTAGTTCTTTGTTTTCATGCTGCTTTAAATAAGCTTGAATATCATCTTCAATTAAGTCTGACTGGTGACTCATGTTGTTCTCTCAAAATCTATAATTTATTTACTTAAATGTATTACTGCTAACAAAGGAATAGTTAGAAATAACCTTCCATTTTTTTCTTTTCCATAGAGCCTGCACTATCATGGTCAATAACTCGACCTTGACGTTCAGATGTTTTAGTTAGTAGCATTTCTTGAATGATTTCAGGCAAGGTAGAGGCTGTTGACTCAACTGCGCCAGTAAGCGGATAACAACCCAAGGTTCTAAAGCGAACATCTTTCATTTGAATTTCTTCATTATCAGCAATTGGCATGCGATCATCATCTACCATAATTAGAGTGCCATCCCGCTCAACCACCGGACGTTTTTGTGACAGATACAGTGGCACAATAGGAATACTCTCTAGATAAATATATTGCCAAATATCAAGTTCGGTCCAATTAGAAAGTGGGAAAACACGAATACTCTCCCCTTTATTGACTTTACCGTTATAAACATTCCACAGCTCAGGGCGCTGACTCTTAGGATCCCAACGATGGTTTTTATCACGGAACGAATAGACACGCTCTTTTGCACGAGATTTTTCTTCATCGCGTCGAGCCCCACCAAAAGCTGCATCAAACTCATACTTATCAAGTGCTTGCTTTAATCCTTGAGTTTTCATTACATCTGTATGTTTGGCACTACCATGAGTGAAGGGGCCCATGCCCATAGCTATACCTTCTGGGTTCTTATGAACTAACAGCTCAAAGCCATATTCCTTTGCCATTTTATCGCGAAAGGCGATCATCTCTTTAAATTTCCAATCGGTATCAACATGCAATAGTGGAAATGGGATTTTGCCGGGCGCAAAAGCTTTACGGGCAAGATGTAATAATACCGCGGAGTCTTTACCGACTGAATAAAGCATTACCGGATTATCAAATTCAGCGGCCACTTCACGAAAAATATGAATTGATTCCGCTTCTAATTTTTTTAAATGAGTTAAATTCATTGCCAATACAAAGGTTGAAAAATTGATAGTGCAATAATGCCATACCTTTAAAGCTTTTTCCATATAAGAAATAGCTTCTATATAACCAATAAGAATAATAATAATGCTTTTATGCTATTTCCTTTCCAGTATAAAAAAGCCAGCAAAAAGCTGACTTTTAAAGGAAAACAAACTAAATCGTCTAGATTTTTAATCGTTCTTTATTGTCTACTAATACTTTTTCACCTATGCCTTTCACTTTGGTAATGTCCTTAACGGTCTCAAAAGCACCAACCTTTTCTCTATAAACCAAAATAGCTTGGGCTTTTTTATGGCCAATGCCTTTTAAAGTCACTAATTCATCTAAAGTAGATTTATTCAGATAAACAACTTGCTGAGTTGATTGAGCTTCAATAGTGTCTGTCGGTGTTGCAGAGACAAAGTTACTATTAATAAAAAGCGTGGTAAGTAATGCGCAGACAAGCGCTTTCATTGATAAAAAGTTCATATAAATTCCTTGTAAAGATATCCATTAAAAGTATGTTTAGCTGCTTACCTGATAAATGTAGCAGCCACTATTAGGTTTAGGTAAAAAATATTTTTTTGTCAAATCCATTTAAAAACAGCCAGAAATAGTTAAAATAGCCTGCATCAATTTAATAAAAATAATTATTTCCTTTCATGAGCAAAACAAGCTGTTTACTAACCCCTATTTTAGCTAAAAACACGTTAACAAGGGTTGATAAGAAAACTTGGCACAACTTACCTGGTTCGAGTAATAGTCTCGCTTTATATAATGGTGCGCTTGCAAGTGATGCGCCTATACTTTTAGTCACTCACGATACCCCAGCAGCGTTAAAATTAGAACAAGAGCTACTTAGTCTTGTTACCAGTGAAAATGAAGTGACTATATGCTTGTTTCCTGATTGGGAAACTTTACCCTATGATACCTTCTCTCCTCACCAAGACATCATTTCTCAACGCTTAGCTACATTGCATCAACTATCACGTATGAAAAAGGGTATTGTGATTGTGCCGGTAACTACTTTGGTACAAAGGCTTGCCCCAAAAAAATATATAGAAGCAAATAGCTTAATTATCTCAAAGGGTGATAAAAAAGATTTGCACAGGCTAAGACAGGAATTAGAAAGCAGCGGTTATCGTTGTGTTGATCAGGTTATGGAGCATGGAGAATTTTCAGCCCGTGGGGCAATACTCGATATTTTCCCAATGGGCAGTAATTCACCATTTCGCTTAGATTTTTTCGATGATGAAATAGATGATATACGTTTGTTTGACCCTGAAAACCAACGCTCTAGTGATAAAATTGATCACATCAATCTATTACCTGCCCACGAGTTTCCTACCGATGA
The DNA here is from genome assembly GCA_913062815.1 of uncultured Colwellia sp. Taxonomy (GTDB): domain Bacteria; phylum Pseudomonadota; class Gammaproteobacteria; order Enterobacterales; family Alteromonadaceae; genus Colwellia. The sequence continues at coordinate 28,939 of CAJXWZ010000035.1, forward strand.
AGCGGCGATTAGTTTATTTCGTAGCCAATATAGAGCTCTCTTTAAGAGTTCTATTGATAAAGAGTCGATTTATCATCAAGTCAGCAACGGTATTTTACCTCCGGGTATCGAATATTATTTACCCTTGTTTTTTGAAAATGCCATTGAGAATGAACTAAGCACAAATACCTTATGTGATTATTTAGCACCTAACACCCTTATTGCGATATCAGGTGATTTAGACAAATCACTTAACCAGTATTGGCAAGATATTAACTACCGTTATGAAAATAGGCGTTATGATCCTACACGACCTTTATTACCGCCCGAACAGTTATTTTTGAGTAATGACGCGCTGTATAGTGCCATTAAACCTTTTGCTCGCATTACCATTGAATTTTCTACCAAGTTAGAAAATAAAACAGACATTGAAATAAAACAAAAATCTAGTGCTATTTATTATGACGTTGCTGAATTACCTGATTTAACTATTGATCATAAACTTAAGCAACCATTTGAGTTAATTAATACCTTTATCGCAGATAAAGAAACACCGAGTAAAATATTATTTGTCGCCGAAAGCCAAGGCAGACGTGAGAGTGTGCTTGAGTTACTCGCACGAGATAATATTAAGCCTGCTACTTTTAGCTCTATCGAAGACTTTATTGACTCAAACGACAACATAGGTATTAGTGTTAATGCCCTAAGTCAAGGTTTTGCTTTTCAAGCAAAAGGTAGTGCAAAGAAAAATGCTATCGCGCTAGTGACAGAAGCCGAGTTACTAGGGGATCATGTTCGTCAATCAAGGCGACGTAATAAATCCCAAGATATAGAAACAGATGCTATTTTTAAGAATCTAGCAGAACTTTCAATTGGTCAACCTGTGGTGCATATCGAGCATGGTATTGGTCGATACTTAGGTTTACAAACCCTTGAAACTAGCGGTATCACTACCGAATTTTTAATGCTTAGCTATGCCAATGAGGCTAAACTTTATGTCCCTGTTGCCTCATTGCATTTAATCAGTCGCTACTCAGGCACCGATGCTGAACATGCGCCATTGCACAAACTTGGTACAGATACTTGGAGTAAAGCTAAACAAAAAGCGGCTGAGAAAGTCAGAGACGTTGCCGCAGAGCTTCTTGATATATATGCTAACCGAGCAAGTAACACTGGCTATACTTTTAAACGCGATAAAGCTGACTATTTATCCTTTAGTGATAGCTTTGGTTTTGAAGAAACTTTCGATCAACAACAAGCCATTAACGCTGTTATTAGTGATATGCTTTCGCCTAAAGCCATGGACAGGTTAGTGTGTGGTGATGTTGGTTTTGGTAAAACAGAAGTAGCAATGCGCGCAGCTTTTGTGGCGGTCAACGATGGTAAGCAAGTCGCTATACTTGTTCCTACCACCTTACTTGCTCAGCAACATTATGAGAATTTCCGTGATAGATTTGCCAACTGGCCAGTATCAATAGCCGTTTTATCTCGCTTTAAAACGGCTAAAGAGCAAAAAGAAATCATTAAACAAGTAGAGTCTGGGCAAATCGATATTTTAATTGGTACCCATAAACTGTTACAAAATAGTATTAAATATAAAGACCTAGGGTTATTAGTAGTTGATGAAGAACACAGGTTTGGTGTCAAACAAAAGGAGAAGATTAAACAGCTGCGCAGCAATGTAGATATTTTAACTCTAACCGCTACGCCTATTCCACGCACATTAAATATGGCTATGGGTGGTATGCGAGATTTATCTATCATTGCTACTCCGCCAGCAAAGCGTTTGGCCGTTAAAACTTTTGTGCGTCAGCGCGACGAAGCCTTAATTCGCGAAGCCATATTACGAGAAACGTTACGCGGTGGTCAGGTTTATTTTTTACATAACCATGTTGATACGATAGAAAAAACTGCCGCCGACATCCAGTCATTGGTACCAGAAGCTAGAGTAATAACAGCGCACGGCCAAATGAGAGAACGCGAACTTGAACGTATCATGAGTGATTTTTATCACCAGCGCTTTAATGTCATCGTTTGTACTACCATCATAGAGACCGGCATTGATGTACCTAGCGCTAACACCATTATTATGGATAGAGCCGACCATTTAGGCTTAGCACAATTGCATCAGCTGCGGGGGCGCGTTGGTCGCTCACATCATCAAGCGTACGCTTACCTGTTAACACCCCATGAAAAACGTATAACTAAAGATGCTAAAAAGCGCCTTGAGGCCATTGCCTCATTAGAGGACTTAGGCGCAGGTTTTACCTTGGCTACCCACGATTTAGAAATACGTGGTGCCGGTGAGTTATTAGGTGAAGATCAATCAGGCTCAATGAGTCAGGTAGGCTTTAGTTTATATATGGAAATGTTAGATCATGCTGTCGAAGCATTAAAAAATGGCAAGCAATTATCATTGACTCAAGTCACAGCAAAACAAACTGAAATAGAACTACGTATACCCGCACTTATTCCTGATGATTATATTTTTGATGTCAGTTTACGATTAAGTTTATACAAGCGTATCGCCAGTTGTAAAAACAAAGCGCAATTAGATGATGTGCAAGTTGAGTTAATTGACCGTTTTGGTTTATTACCTCAACCAGCCAAAAATCTAATTCAAATTGCCAAAATTCGCTTAAAAGCTCAAACTATTGGTATTTCTCGAATTGAAGTCAGTGATAAGGGTGGCTCTGTTGAATTTAGTGATGACACCAGCGTTGATCATATGTTGATCATTAGCTTAGTGCAAAAGCAACCAACAATGTATAAGATGGTGCCGCCAAACAAACTTAAGTTCAGTCTAAAGAGTGAAGGCGAGCAAGCACGATTTAGTTTGATCAATACGTTATTGAATGAGTTAACCACTAAATCAAAATAGCACAAGTAAACTAAAACGGATCATTAATGAAATTTAATTCTGCTCTATTTTCAACATTACTGACTGCAATTGCTTTACAAACAGTAGTGAGTGTTCAGGCTCAAACCACTGATAAAGTAGAAGCTGAACGATGGTTTGAAGTTGAAGTCATTTTATTTAAGCAATTAAATAACAAAGCAGCGTTAAAAGAACAGTTTCCTGAAGGGGTCGCATCAACAAGCTTGCCAAGCTATCGACAAGCATTTGATATACTCACTCCGTACTTACAACCTAGCTTAACTAGAATCAAACAATTTGCTCCACTTTGCGGCGAGCAAGATGAGCAACATCAATTTCTAGCCTCATTACAAAGTTTCAATATCCCCTCCTCTAAGCAATTACAACTGCTTGAGCAAATACCCAGTTTTACTATGCCTGACTTCCCACGCATTGAAGAAGTCAATTTAATCGATGAGGTTATTTCACCAAGTGTTAGCGAAGTAAGTAGTGAGTATGATGCTAATACTAGCGCTGAAACTGTTGATAAAAGTACTCAAGCGTCAGGTTTAATTATTGAACAAGTAAATTCAAATATTCACTTCAGCTACGATTTACAAGAAGAGTCATTAGCTAAAGCTATTTTTGATAGTCAAATAATTTGCATTATTAGTCAAACAGAAATAGAAGCAATACTAAGCAAAGATCAACTTGCCGATTTCAATATCGATGCATTCCCAGTAAAAAACATACCTAAAAAACTGAATCCCGCAGGTGTTCACGTTAGCGATAGTCCTTACTTAATCGCAGATGACTCGCTACTTTTAAAAGACATCAGCAAACGACTTGGTTGGAGCAAAGAGTTCCGCCCTTTATTACATTTAGGTTGGCGACAGGTAGGGATAACTAAAAATAAAGCCGTGCCTGTAAAGCTACATGCCGGAAAAAATTTAGAAAACAGCTACCAAGAAGCCTTAACTGAATATCAATTAGCAGTAATCGAGGCTGAAGCAATAGAGCAAAATTTACTGGAAGAACTTCAACAATCAGCTGTACTCGAACATAGTGAATATAACGCCATTGAACAGCCTTTATCGTCTTCAGTTTTAAGCCAAGAAACTATTGAAACTGAAAATAAAACTGAGTTACTACCACTAGGCAGTGAGCAGTTAATCAAAGTAAAACAAAAGCAGCAAGCGCTCAGGTTTTTGTTTGATAATATTAATCAATTTAATGATGAAGCGTTTTTAGCTACTATTGATAAAGATAATAAACAAACACTTGCACATGTTTTAACCGGAAACAAATTAACAACTGATATTAGTGATGTTATGGAAAACCAAGCTAGCACCCCATACCTGCTTGATATGAACAATCCACCTTTACCACCACTGCAACAGTGGTTTATAGATGGCTTCTTTAAAGTGCATTTAGATCATTATCTCTTTATCAATGTTGATTTTAATGTTTATAACCAAAATCAGGTAAATATATCAACTAAAGATGATGACAGCAGCAAGATAAAGCTGGTTAACTTTAGTCAAAACCGACGCGTTATTACCGGTGAAATACATTACTTTGACCATCCTCATCTTGGCATGATAGTGCAAATAAGACGTTATGACCCAAGTAAACCCGCAGATGAAGCCGTAACACAAGCAATTAAATAATCACGTTAATCTAGATTAAATCACAGAGAGAACAAAATCATGAACAAAGAAATCGAAATTCAAGCAGCGGTATTTCGCCGCTTACTCGCGCACTTAGATAGTCGTAAAGATGTACAAAATATTGAACTAATGAATTTAGCTGGTTTTTGTCGCAATTGTTTTAGTAAGTGGACAGTAGCTGAGGCCGAAAAACTTGGCGTAACAGTTGATATAGATACCGCTCGTGAACAAGTATACGGCATGCCTTATAATCAATGGAAAGAGCAGCATCAGTTACCTGCAACAGCAGAGCAGTTAGCTAAATTTAATGAACTAAATCCGAAGAAATAATTGCAGAATTTTCTGTTTTAATTCAACACTGTTCAACTCTTTACCATACAGCCATTTATTACCACACGAACTCAAATTGGTGCCAAAAGTCATCCGCTTATCTTAGCTAAACTATTACTTTTGGCACTATAGTCTGCTCTACATTGCTTCTATCCTATTAGGTATCAACTTTCAACCAATGTAGAAAGAACATGCCCAATAAAATTGATATCGCTCAACTGACCATTGATCGCAAACCTCAACAAACCAACTCATTTTTTAGCTCCGTCTTAGGCAAGTCTATATTACTCATAGCGTTAACGTTAGTTATCATTTTTAGTCTTCAAGCCAACTTTCAACCAGCTAAGCAATTGGATGCATTTGCAGAACATAACTTAGCTACTAGTCATCAGGCCAATGTTGCTATAAAAGACTCCCCCCTAAATGAAAATCAGTCTAGTGATGAACTGATAACAACTCATCAAGTGACTAGTCAAAAGCAGCAGTCTGTGCTCGATGCCAGTGGTCATATTGTTGCGAGACGCATTGCCACAGTATCTTCTCAAATAACAGGAAAACTGAATTTGCTCAACATAGAAGAAGGTCAACGAGTATCAAAATCGCAAGTATTAGCCGAGCTTGATGATAAACAGGCACAAATCACCTATCAATTAGCCCTCGCTGAACTTGCAGCCAATAAGGCCAGTCTGGCTGAACTTCAACTTACTAAACAACATGAGGCCAGTCGATTAAAACGATATTTAGCATTATTTGAAAAAGCATTAATTAGTGAGCAAAGTGTTGACGATAGTAAATTCATCAATGAAAAAATTAACTCTCAAGTTAATAATCGCATGGCATTACAGACATTAGCACAGCATAAGCTTGCCTTGGCCTTGTATAGACTTTCGCAACACAAAATACGTGCTCCCTTTGACGGAGTAGTGATCAGTAAAAATGCGCAAGTGGGTGAGTTGATCTCATCGGGTACTTCCGGTGGCGGTTTTATCCGTACAGGTGTAGGTACTATTGTCGATATGAGCTCATTAGAAATAGAGGTTGAAGTAGGTGAGAGTTATATCAATCGTGTTTATCAAGGACAAAAAACAACAGCCACATTAGATGCCTACCCAAACTGGCAGATAGCCAGTGAAGTTGTCGCCGTCATACCTACTGCTAACAGACAAAAAGCTAGTATAAAAGTCAGAGTAAAACTACTAGAACTAGATGAAAAAATACTGCCCGACATGGGCGTTAAAGTCAGCTTTCTGTCACAAAATGGCTAACTATCACCGGCAATTATGAACCCCATTAAAAATCAAGGAAACATCATGAATAGTACTTCAACAAATAAGCCGTATATAACACTGGATAAGATAAGTAAAAGCTATAGCAAGGGTAAAAAGCAAGTTGTAGTTCACGACAACTTTAATTTAACCATTAATCGTGGCGAATTTATTGCCATTATGGGCCCGTCAGGATTAGGAAAGAGTACACTTTTACACCTCATTGGCGGACTAGATCAGCCAACTTCTGGCAATATTACCGTTGATAACGAGCAAATTAATAATTTGAGTGAGAGAAAACTCACCCAATGGCGCAGTGAGAATATTGGTTTTGTCTTTCAATCTCATCACTTATTGCCAGTACTTAACGCAAAAAGCAACGTTGAATTACCATTAGTGCTAACCCCTTTAAACAAAAAACAAAGACAACAACATGCCAAGCTTGCACTCAAACTTGTTGGCATGAGCGACAGAGCACAACACCTACCTAAAGAACTTTCTGGTGGTCAAGAGCAAAGGGTTGCCATTGCTAGAGCCATTGTCAGTGATGCCAATATCCTGCTATGCGATGAGCCGACCGGCAATTTAGATCGTGGCAGCGCTAATGAAATCTTAGCGCTGCTTGCCACACTCAATAAAGACTTCGGTAAAACAATTATTATGGTTACCCATGATCTTAATGCTGCTGATTTTGCAACTCGAACAATTCACCTTGAAGCATATATAAATCAACAATCTGCTATTAACAATGAGGTAACTACTTCATGAATATAATTCAATTAGTGTGGAGAAACAGCTGGCGGAAAAAAAGTCGCGCTGTACTTACTTGTGCTTCGATATTGGTCGCCTTTTATTTATTTTCATTGTTATCCGCAATTAATCACGCAGTAACTAATAGTGTCAGCTCTAGTAGCCAGCAAAGGTTAATGACCACACATAAAGTATCCATCACTCGTTCTCTACCCGTGAATTATCAGCAAAAAATGGCTTCATTAAACTCAATTGCACAGGTTACCTATGCTTCATGGTTTGGTGGATTTTATCAGAACGAGAAAAATCAACTCGCTATGATTGCTGTAGATCACCCAAGTTACTTCGATTTATACCCTCAATACCAACTGACGCAAACTGAGTTAAGTCAATGGCAAAGGAAAAGAGATGGTCTCATCATAGGCCAAGCCGTTGCTGATAAATATGGCTGGAAAAAAGGTGATAATATCAGTTTAAGTTCTTCAATTTGGATGAATAAAGCAGGACTTTTTGATTGGCAGTTCACCCTTGTTGCTATCTATAAAACTAAAGATACTGCCACTAGTGACAAACAATTATTTTTTCAACATAAGTATTTCGACAATGCAAGAGCTTACGCCAGTAATTCAGCAAGTTGGCTCATTTCTCAAGGTAATAATAATACTGATATTGATAAGCTAATGGAGAATATTGATGCCTTATTTAATAACTCTGCCGAGGCAACGAGAACAACAACAGAGCAAGTCTTTATCAAAGAGCAAGCACAACAGTTTGTCGATATGGCTATGGTAATAAAACTGGTTGTTATAGCAGTGTTTTTTACTTTATTGCTCATTGTTTGTAATACCATGATGCAGACAAACAGGGAACGTTTAAATGAAAGCGCCATGATGAAAGCCATTGGCTTTTCGTCAAGTTACTTAGTTCAGCAATTATTTTTAGAGTCTTTATTGTTATTAACCATCGGTGCAATATTAGGCTGTTTGTTGGCAAATATATCATTAGTTTATATTGCCAAGTTATTCGCTGACTTTTTGCCTGGTATAGCGATTAGCACTTCCCATTATATTATCGTTACTGTATTGGTTTTCATTGCTGCTAGCGTATGCAGTTTAGTACCGGCATACACCATAAAAACGCTAAACATTACCAATACTTTAGGAGCAAGAGCATGAGTATTTCTATTGCCATCAACCAAGCCCTTGCACTTAGCATTATCAATGTTAAAAGCTTCCCGCATCGAATTAACAATTACCTTGTTAGTATTATAAGCATTGCTTGTGTTGCAGCCGTTATTTTAACAGTATTAACAATGACACAAGGGATGATTAAGACATTAGCCCAGTCTGGGCATCACAATACCCTGTTGGTAATGCGCTCAGGTGCCGTGTCAGAATTACAAAGTGTTATGTTTCCATCTGAGGTTAATTTATTAGCCAATCATCAACAAATATTGAGAGATAAAGATAATAGGCCTTTATATTCCGCCGAAATGTTCGTCAACGCCGAATTGTCTAGCCAAAGTAACGAACATGTACCGGCAAAAATTGAAAAATTAGCACTACGTGGCATTAGTGAAAATACTTTCTACTTTAGACCAGACTTTAAAATAGTATCAGGGAAGAAATTCAAAACAGGCATACGACAACTGATCATTGGCCGAGCAATTTCAAGGAGAATGCCTGAGCTTATGGTGGGTAAAACCATTAAATTGGGTGGTACAAAATGGTTAATCAGTGGTGTTTTTTCAGATAACAATAGCGTATTTGAGTCTGAAATATGGGCAGATCTTGGTATGGTTCAAAGTGATTACCAACGAGGAAATAGCATTCAATCACTTAGACTGGCTATTAAAGAAGGAACAGATATTGCCAACTTAAATCAAGAGTGGCAAATCGACCCCAGATTAAACGTGCGTACAGAGTTAGAGCAGGTGTTTTTTGCAAACCAAGGGGAAAATTTAACACGCTTAATTCGTTGGGTAGGTTTTCCTGTTGCTATCATTATGGCATTAGGCGCAATAATAGCGGCATTAAACACAATGTACAGTGCCATAGCGAGTAGAAGCAAAGAAATAGCGACACACAAAGCTATCGGCTTTAGCCCTTTTGCCATATTATTTTCCATTATCAGTGAGGCGTTACTTATTGCTTTAATCGCAACTATGTTAGCAATTACTCCCCTATATATACTCTTTGACGGTTGGACTGCATCAACACAAAATGCCGCAACCTTAAGTCAATTAATGTTCAACTTCGACATTTCTTTTACTCTTATCTGTCAAACAATCGCTTTGTCCTCTTTGATTGGCTTTCTAGGAGGGTTATTACCTGCAATAAAAGCAATGACCTTACCTATTACTGTGGCTATTAGAGATTAAAGCTATTTCGCCAAAAGTCATGGCAAACCTTACCAATAATCATGACTTTTGGCACCTGTATCGCAACCATACTTTTCTTATTATAACTATCGACATCACAACTAAACAAATCAAAGGATCTCATTATGTTACTTAAAAAATTTATTTCATTTTCAGCCACTAGCTTACTTATGACTACGCTGGGCTCAATCTCTATGATTTTAGCTTTTAGCCAAACGGCCGCTGCCGCAGATTTAACTGTGAACATTGGTGATATCACCAAAGGTAAAGGGCATGTTATGGTTGCGGTATACGCAGGTGAGGAAGACTTTACCAAAGGTAAGTCAGTTTTTGCTTCTAAAGTAAAAGCTAACAATGAACAAGAGCAAGTTATCTTTAAAGACTTACCTGACGGTGAATATGCTATCAAAATGTACCAAGATGAAAACTCAAACCAAAAACTTGATTTTAACTTTATTGGTATACCTAAAGAAGGTTATGGCTTTAGTAATAATGTTGGCAAGTTTGGTCCACCAGAGTATCACGAAGCTAAATTTTTAGTCGCTAACAGCACAGTTATTAGCGTAGAATTACTGTAAAATCACCAGTGCCCATTGACAAAATGGGCACTAATCCATTAAAGAAAGAGGGCTACGTCAGCTCATGCTAAAGTCACTACTACCTGCACACTTAAAAAAAGATTGGCTATTAGAGTTTTCCGCTTTCTTAACCTGGTCATTAATTAGCTATATTTTTCTCTTAAATACAAATTCAACAATAGAGTTTGCTTTAAAAGCAACTGGGTTACTTAGTTTTTACCTTTCATTTGTTTATATCATTTCATCAAAAGACAAGTGTAGTGATGTTAGAAAAAAAATCATTATCTATTGCCAATCAGCAATAATACTCACGCTAATCAATTTTGATAAATACAGTCTTGTCGCTATCCTACTAGTATTTATCGCCACACAGTTACCTGCAATATACCCACGCCGTAAAGCAATGATGTTTATGGTACTACTGACTTTGGTTCATCTATTAATTGAAATCGATGGCGAATTTATTGGCACACTATTTCATGTCATGATTTTTTTCATGCTGCAAATTTTTGGTTATTCAACCATTGAAATTACCATAAGGGAAGAAAAAGCAAAAGATAGATTAGCTGCAATAAATCAAGAGTTATTAGCTACTCGGTTTATGCTCAAAGAAAGTTCTCAACGCAAAGAAAGGCTTAGAATATCTAGAGACTTACACGATGCTATTGGTCACCAACTAACAGCATTGGCCTTAAATTTAGAAGTAAGCTCTCATAAAGTACCTGAAGAATTTAAACCGCTGTTACAGCAAAACTTAGCTCAAGCAAAAACATTACTTAATGACGTTAGAGAAGTAGTAAAAGAAATGCGTAGCCAAGAGCAGTTCAATTTAAATGAAAACTTGAAAGAGCTGGTTGAACAATTGCCAAACTGTAATCTTACTATCAAAAATGAAATAGAAATTAACTCCTTGAGCTTAAAGCAGCAATTAATGTTTTGTCTTCAAGAGGGTATTAGCAATGCATTGCGTCATGGTAATGCTAATAGTTTATCATTATGTTACCAGCAAGAAGATAAGCATTTAAACATAACGCTTATAGATAATGGTATGGGTAATAATGCACTCGAGTACGGTAGCGGTCTAAAAGGTATGCAAGAACGCTTAACTGAATTCAATGGCACGCTAGCATTAAGCTCAAACGTTTCAGGGTGTACTTTAGCAATAACAGTAGAAGATAATTATGATTAGCAAAGAGAATAAAAAAATCAATGTGGCCTTAGTTGATGATCAAGAATTAGTACGACAAGGTGTTGCCGGCTTATTAACCTTAAGTGAAAAAATTCATATCATGTGGCAAGCCAGTGATGGTGAACAAGCCCTTGAGTTAATTAAGGAACAACAGCCAGACGTGTTATTACTAGATATACGTATGCCTAAATTATCCGGTATTGATGTAGTAAAAACATTGCGTGCTCAAGGTAATACCATACCTACTTTAATGCTGACCACTTTTGATGACAGTGAATTGTTTATGCAAAGTTTACAAGCTGGCGCTAATGGCTTTCTACTTAAAGACGTTTCCTTAGAAAAGCTAGTTAATGCTGTAAATACACTAGCCGAAGGAGGGTTTGTAGCCGAGCCAGTGGTTATGAAGCAGTTAAATAAAGGTATAGACATATCTCCCTTATCAGAAAAACTGTCAACTAAAGAGCAACAGATTTTAAAGTTAATGGCTGGTGGTTTTTCCAATAAGGAAATTGCTAGTAGTATTTTCCTTGCTGATGGGACGGTTAAAAATCATGTATCCAATATACTTTCAAAATTAAATACCAGAGATCGTACTAGAGCCGTTCTAATTGCCTTGAATCAAGGAATAATATAAACAACATCTACTCTAATTATTGTTATTCAAGCTGATACTTTTGTTTCAACCTTGATATTTCTTTTTGGTAGGTAATCAGAAAAAGATTAAACTTTTCAATTATTTGAGGGTATTTTATCGTTGATAAAGAAAAATTATCGCGTCCAAAGGGCAAGGATTTATTCCAATATAGCTTTAAACCATCAAAGTTGTGAGCAGCATAATCTATACCTACATTAGTATTAATATAAATCCCCTGCACTCTTCCTTTACGCAACTGCCTAATAAGTTGATCCATACTAGAGGCTTCCATTAACGTTAAATCCCTTTGCTGAATAGCTCCCATGTAGGGCCAGGGTTTAAAGCCACGAATTGATCCTAATCGTGTAAACTCATCTAAAAGGAGCTCACGATATTTTTCCAATGTTAAAATGCCATCAATTATCTCTACAGAACTGTCACTGTAATATAAGCCATGACTTTTCTTTAAAGCCGGTGACCAATTAGGACTGTCTGGGTATTTGAAGTCTATTTTACCCGCTAATAAGTTACTTAAAAGCCTTCGAACCGGATAAACCTTAAACTGCACGGAATAGTTATATTTACTTGCAAATAACTCAATAAGCTCAACACCAAAACCCGTAGGCTTTTTGTCCGACATACTTGCTTGATAATAAGGGAGGTAATCTAAATTTTCCAAACCAACAGTAAAGTTTTGCTGTTGATTAAATGCTTTATGGCAATAAACAGACAAAACCAAGAAGAGCAGCACTCTTAACAAAACACTTCTATTACAATTAGTAGAAATCATCATTGATACCAACACGATTAGCTATGTACTAAAATGAAAGTTACTACTAGATCACATAAATGTAATACGAATAACTTAATCTAAATATTAGTATAGCCTAATGGTTTATCAATAAAATAAGGACGTGGATTAGCTAAATAGTGCTACTTCTTCTTCCGTTAGATTACGCCACTCTCCGGGGGCTAAATCTGTTAGTTTTATGGCGCCTATTTGTTCACGATGCAAACCAATGACACGATTACCCACAGCGGCAAACATACGCTTCACTTGGTGATATTTACCTTCTGTAATCGTTAGTAATACTTCATTGTCAACATCGCTATCACGAACCAACTCTAGAATAGCAGGGCGAGTTAATGACGACTCTCCTTGCAGTTGAATACCTTGTTTGAAACGTTCAATTAATTCTTCACTTTTATCTTCAGCAATAATATTTCTTAGCCAAACTCGGTAAATTTTTTTACAGCCTTTTTTAGGTGAAATGACATTGTGTGACCATCTGCCGTCATCAGTGATTAAGACTAACCCCGTCGTATCAGCATCAAGACGGCCAGCAATATGTAAATCAAAGGCTTTATCAACGTCAAGATAATTTAGAACAGATGGGTAAATTTCATCTATATTAGAACAGATTGAGTCGGCCATTTTATGAAGCATAAAATAGCGTGATGTACGTGCAGTTAGCATTTGTCCATCAACAGTAATACTATTATTTTCATGTACCTGCATCGCTGGATTTTTTTCTACCTCACCATTTACACGAACTTCGCCACTTTTAAGTAACTTTTTTGCTTCATTTCGCGTTAGTTCGGTACTTTTACAAATAAATTTATCTAGACGCATTTTCTCTTACCGCTTAAGGAATGAATAGATAACACTACTCAGCTTCAACCCAAAACCAGTATCCCAAATCAAGTAATTTAACCATTAACGAAATAAAGTCTTCGTTGTTTTTCCAAGCGGCTAATTCATCAGGCATTACAGTTAAATTATTACACAGCAATTTAACTGCAGGCGCAATGTCTGCTACAAAACTAACTCGCTCACCATTGATAAAACAAATACCTTCATTAATAGTTTCTTCAAAGTAAAAAGCACGTAAACCACCAAGGCGTTTAATACCGTGAATTCCTAAGAGTTCCCTCACTTCATCCCGCTCAAATGGCTCTTCGGAAGGCATTAAATCTAATTCATGCTTAGCCGTAGTCAAAAAGCCACCGATAAAGTTACCAAATACTTGATCATCATCGAGTAAGTTTTGTAATTGTTGTTTTAAACTGGCGTAATCGGCTGAGCTTACTTCACCGCTATTGGTGGTTGACTGTCTACTTGAGTCCTCTAGCAGTTTGCCACCGAGATCATTATCAATAAGATGATCGGCAAAGCCACTCAATAGGCTTATCGCTGAATTAGCCCGAAAACCAATAGAAAAACTCATCGACGGCTCTAACGCTACCCCTTCGTGAGGATATCCAGGCGGAATATATAAAATATCGCCTGCTTCAAGCGTTACATCAATTAAGGCTTCAAAAGGCGCTACGTGCAGTAAAGCTTCATGAGCAATGACTTCTTCATACTGACCACGGTGCCCTACTCGCCAATGACGCTTACCAGAGCCTTGGCAAATAAAAACATCATAATTATCTACATGCGGTCCGACACTGCCACCAGGTGTAGCAAAACTTGCCATCAGGTCGTCCAAGCGCCAGTGGGGAAGAAAACGAAATGGCTCAATTAACTCTGCCGCTTCCTCTGAGAAATTATCAAGTGCCTGAATCACTAATGACCAATCGCGCTCACCTAAGTGACCATAACTTTCAAATGGACCAAACTCAGCTTGCCATTGCCCGTCCTTCTTAGAAAGCAAACGAGATTGCACTGTTTCTTCCATAGCAATGCCAGCAAATTCATCCATTGAAATAGGATCGACAAAGTCTTTAAAGCCTTGACGAATCACTACAGGTTTTTTCTGCCAGTATTGAGTTAAAAACTCATCTTGAGTCATTTGATTTAAATCTAGCTTATACATATTCTTCTCTTTACTGATTTGGGACGAACTAGTTCATAGTGAGCAAATTCATCTTTTTAGCCAATTACCCTGTGTTCACGTTAATTTGATGTTTGCATAAACAGCGTAATTGATTACCTTCAGTACACTAATAGTGTGCTGAATCAATTATATCAATCTGACTTGTTCAAGGTTAACCTTTTAAGGTGAACGAGATAAAAACGAATTAACTATTAACAGTTAACGTTGCAGCAAAACCTCTTGCTTTTTCAAGGTCTTCAGGCGTATCAACGCCCTCTACAGGTACATTAGATTTAGCCACTTCAACGTGAATATGCTCACCTTGGTACAGTACTCTTAATTGTTCGAGGGCTTCTACTTGTTCTAATTGACTCGCAGGCCAATTCACATAATCTTTAATAAAACCAGCGCGATAAGCATAAATACCGACATGGCGTAAATAAAAGTCACCAACAGCATTAATATTGTTATTACCTAAAAATCGCTCTCTATCATAAGGAATGGTAGCGCGACTAAAATATAGCGCATAGCCATCTTTATCCGTAATAACTTTAACCGCATTAGCATTAAATGCCTCTTCAACAGTGTCTATATTAATAGCTAAAGTCGACATACGAGCAATTTTTAATGTGTTACGTTGTCTTTGAGTCGCCAAATTATGAGCAACTTGAGCAATATTTTCAGGCGGTATGAACGGTTCATCCCCCTGAACATTAACAATAATTTCATCATCACCAAACTGGTATTGCTCCATCACCTCAGCTAAACGCTCTGTGCCTGATTGATGATCTGCTCGGGTTTTACAGACTTCGCCACCAAAGCTTTTCACTACTTGTTCAACTTCGTCATTATCTGTGGCCACAATCACTTTGTTCGCGCCACTTAATAGCGCTTTTTCAACTACCCATTGAATCATTGGTTTTCCGCCAATATCAGCTAACACTTTTCCCGGTAAACGGGATGATTGATAACGCGCAGGAATAACAACAATAAATGAAGTAACTTCTGATGTAGGATTATGGGTAGCTAGGCTCATAATTTAACCTTTATATTCAGCATCAAGTTGACGAGCTTCACTTTCTAACAGTACTGGAATGTCTTTATCAATGGCGTAGGCGAGTTTATCGAATTTGCACACTAACTCTTGCTCCGCTTTATTATAATCGAGCTTTCCTTTGCACACAGGACACGCTAGTATTTCCATTAATTTAGTATCAAAAGCCATGATTTAATTCTCTTTATTAGATTATTTTGCTGGATTAAGTTCCGCGCTACACTTTGTAATGCTCTGCACTAGTTTGTACGCATCTTGCTGAGAAAACTGGGCATTAACAGGTAAATACCACCAATTATCTTGTGCGAATGCATGGCATTTTACCGCATCTTTCTCAGTCATTAACAGCGGTAATTCACTATTAAACTGATTAAAATCCTCAAACACGAAATCTTTATGATCAACATAGCCTTGTTGTGCTAACAATTTAAAGCCTAGCGTTTCAAGTGTGGTGAAAAAACGTTGTGGATCACCAATACCTGCTGCGGCATTAACTGTTTGCCATTGTTGAAAAAAGTCACTTAATGACATTTTCTTGTCACTATTAATTTGAACTAATTCTGTTGCCGTTAATTGCATTAATAGTGATTTATTTGTTGAGTCAGTTTTATTTAGGTGATTACCATTATATATATGTATATCCGCTTTATTTAAGCGCCACTTTCCTTCTCGTAATGGCCCTGCGGGTAACAACAAACCATTGCCAAAAAGCCTGTTTGCATCAATAACAATTATTTCTAAATCACGTTGCAGTCGATAATGCTGCAGGCCATCATCACTGATAATAATATCGCAACCTTGTTCAACTAACATTTGAGCATTAGCGACGCGATCACTGCCAACAATAACGGGGATTTTGCAACGGTGATAAATTAGAACCGGCTCATCACCTGCTTGCTTGCTTGTTGAATTAACATCAAGGCAATAGGGATAACGGGCAGCATTGCCACCGTACCCTCGAGCCGTAACTCCGGGTTTGAATCCTAGCTGTTTAGCTAATTCAACAAGATGAATTACCACAGGTGTTTTACCATTACCACCGACGCCGATATTGCCAACCACTATCACAGGCTTAGTAATCACGTATGACTTTATTAGCCCTAATTTAAACCCTAAACGTCGACATGAACTAATAAACCAAAACAATAATGTGAAGGGAAGTAGCAGCGGTACTAGATAATATTTTGCTCGATGCTTTTTAAACCAAACTTTCTCAATTAAGCGCACATTCACTCCGAGTAAACTTGAATATCTTATGATTCAAATTGAAAACTATGCAATTGCGCATAAGCACCATCTTTTTTAAGTAACGCTTGATGCTTACCTTGTTCAACAATTTCACCTTGTTCCATCACGATTATTTTATCGGCATTTTCTATAGTAGACAATCGGTGGGCAATCACAATCGACGTCCTGTTTTGTTTTAATGTTTGTAAAGCATCTTGAATATGGCGCTCTGACTCTGTATCTAAAGCACTTGTTGCTTCATCTAAAATAAGGAATGGGGCATCACACAATAGTGCTCTAGCAATAGCAACACGCTGCCTTTGTCCACCTGAAAGTAACGAACCATTTTCACCGATATTTGTTGCTAAGCCTTGTGGCATTTGTTCCGCAAACTCCATAACATGGGCACTTTTAGCAGCAGCAATTATATCATCTATACTAGCTTCGGGCTTACCATAAGCAATATTATTAGCTAAGGTATCGTTAAATAATACGACTTGCTGTGATACATAAGCAAACTGATTACGTAGATCCTTTAGCTTATAATGCTCAATGTTTACATCATCTATTTGCACTTCACCTTGGCTGGCGTCATAAAAACGTAGTAATAATGCGCTAGCGGTTGATTTTCCACTGCCTGAGCGGCCAATCAGGGCGATGGTTTCACCTGGTTGTGCTTCAAAAGAAATATTCTCTAGTGACCATTTGGGTTCGATATCGTCATTGGCCCTAGTGCTAGGGTCATAATTGTAAGCAAAATTCACATCTTTAAAGGTTAACTTTCCTTTTGCTTTAATCAACTCCTTAGTACCAGTATCTTTTTCTGCTGCTTGGTCTAATACCGAAAAGATACTCACGCATGCTGCCATGCCCTTTTGAAACTCACTATTAACATTAGTAAGCATTTTCAATGGCCTTAACAGCATTGTCATGTAAGTGATTACACTGACAAAGCTACCCGCTGAAATACTGTCACGTAAACTTTCAGAGTTAACTGCGTAAAAAACAAAAGCCAGCGCAAACGAGGCAATAATTTGAATAATAGGGACACTACCCGCTTTCGTTGCAACTAACTTCATGCGTTGCTGACGGTTGTTTTTATTTATTTGCGCAAAACGATTAAACTCTTTTTCTTGACCACTAAAGGTAAGTACTACTTTATGACCATTAAAAGTTTGCTCTGCTGCCGTGGTTACTTCACCCATCGCGCCTTGAATATTCTTACTTACTCTACGAAAGCGTTTTGAAACAATAGTAACAATAATAGCGATGAGTGGTGTTATCAGTAAAAAGATTACCGATAACTGCCAACTGATATAAAACATCAAACCAATTAAACCTAATACAAAGGCGCTTTGTTGAACAATAACCAATATTGATTTACTCACTGAATTTAATACTTGCTCTGTATCAAAGGTAAGCTTAGAAATTAATCCACCCGTTGACTCTTTGTCATGAAATGCCACCGGCATTGCCATTATATGTTCAAACAAATGCTGTTTTAAATCAGTTACTACATGATTACCTACCCAAGCAAGGCAATAGTTAGCAACAAAATGAAACAATCCACGAAAAATGAAAGCGACTACTACAAATACCGGAGCCCACTTCATAAACTCGCTATTAGCACCAGCAAGCCCCTCATCGATTAAAGGTTGCAGTTTTGATAAAAAATAGACATCAATCGCGGCATAACCCAACATGCCAATAATTGCCGCCACAAAACCTAATTTATAAGCTTTAGCATAGCTAAGTAAGCGTTTAAAATTTTGCCATGTTGTGGCTGTTAAAGGTATTGCCATAGGGTAAATTGTCTCTATTGAACATGTTATTATTACAATAGCTTGATTTTAACGTGATTTAGTTAAACAACCAACTAATTATCTAGGCCATAAAGTGTTTGCAAACCAAAAAGGCCACAAATCATGCTGGTATGTTCTTATGTTCACCTCACTGGCTGAAAAGTTAATCAATATCTGCCCAGTAACAGCTGTATTCAATAATTCAATATTATTTGCTTGATAACGCTGAACAACACTTTCAACGGGCATATGCCACCTATTTAAAAACCCTGCACTGACAATAGCCAGCTTAGGCTTTATTTGCTTAATAAAGTTATTGCTAGATGAGGTTTTTGAACCGTGATGGGGTACTATCAATATGTCTGCATTTAATGATGGATATTGCTTTAATAATTTTCCTTCCACTTTTCTAGAAATATCGCCTGTTAGTAATACTTGATGCTTGCCATCTGAAATCAATAATACACAGGAGTCATCATTTTCTTTGCCTAGGGCTTGGTGTGGCCATAACATGGCAATAGTTAACCCTTGCCAATTATATGATTGTCCTTGTTGACAGGCGCTTACTCCTTCCATATCTACCTTGTTATAAATCAACTCTGCTATGTTAATTGACTGTTGTAATACTCCTAAACCACCAGCATGATCATTGTCACTATGGCTAATAATAACCTTGTCTAATTGTCGTATATTTTCATGCTGCAAATAAGGCAGAATAACCGCCTCAACCATATTAAAACCACTACTATAAGCTGCACCTGTATCATATAAAATGGCCTTATTATCTTTTTCAATCAATACTGATAGTCCTTGGCCAACATCAAAAACCACCAACTGCCAGCTATCAACATTGATATCTGTATTTGCTTTAATTGAAGCACTGTTGGCGTTAGTCAATTTTGTAATTGACCAAGCGGTACAGAGAATTAAACAACAGCACAAAAACAAGCGTCTCACTAAACTACCTGCATTAAAGAAAGTAAGCCTAAACTGAGTAAAGAATATCAAGAAACTTAACCCTCCAATGACGACCATTAACTGCACATGACCAGTAGAAAGCTCAATTATTGCAAAAGGGAACCTTGATAAATAACTTAAATATACCCAAAGTACTTGTACTGATTCTAAGCAAAGTGAGAGGCAAAGTTGCGATAAATTTTCGGCTATTGGCATCAACAAAACAGATAATAAACAAAGTGGTATGCAAACAAAACTCATCCATGGCACAGCGATAATATTAGCCAATAGTGCCACTAAAGATATCTGCTGAAAAAACACCGCGCTAATAGGTAATAGCATTAGGGTTAAACTCAATTGAATAACAACTAATCCTTTAATAAATCGCCAAATTTTTCCTCCTGATGATATTGCGCTTTTAAACCGCCACAGCGTTAAAAAAATAACAGTAACCGCGTAAACAGATAGCCAAAAACTAGCAGTGAACAAGCTAAAAGGAGTCATTAAGGTTAATAAAAATAGTGTTAACAATAACCATCTTTTCAGCGAGAACTTTATCGCTAGCAAACGTACTAGCCAATAAAGATTTAACATCAATAAAGCGCGAATTGTTGGTAGTGAAAATCCCGCCAAATAACCATAAAAAGCTGCCACTAAAATACTAAAGCCAATGGCAACATATCGACCATTGACTGTCTGCAAAGCTACACAGGAAGAAAATAATTGCAAAGGCAATATACTGATAAGTCGCATAACAAGTAAATAACTTGCTGTGGCCACTAGACCTATATGTAAACCAGAAATCGCAATAAGATGTCCGGTGCCAGTCGCTTGTAAAATTGTCCATGATTTAGCATTTAATTCTGCACGTGAGCCAAAGCCGATCGCTAATAGAATTGGAGTAATTTCATACTCTTGTTCAAATTGAGATAATAAATTTTTATAGTCATTAAAAAGCTGCTGCCGTTTAGTATTTTGCTCTTGAATGATATGATTATTTTTGTGATTAACCACATAACCTGTCGCACTAATTGTTTGGCTATTAAGCCAAGTTTGATAGCTGAAACTACCCAGATTTGCTAAACCGTGCGCTGGTTTAAATTTGACTTTTAACAGAGCAATCTGACCTTGTTGTAACACTAATGATGCTTGTTTCCAGCTCAAACGTATTTTAATAGCCGAAGGTAACTTTTGTTGATTAAGGTGAGTGACGTTAAAATTAAATCGTAAATGTTCTTGCACTAGCCCCACGCTTGCATCAGTCTTCTTTTGTTGGCTTTTTGCAACGTGCAAGCTGAGCACTTCGCCCTTAATCCACTGTGGTTTAGCGGATAATTCAACAACATCCAAATTGTTTTTTTGCCATAATTGTTGGAAGTGAACAGCATTAAACAACATCCAGCACGCACCAAAGAGTATACCTGAGCTTAAAAACCAAGATTTATTACGGTTGAATGAAGAGAAAAAGATGAATGCGAGCAAAAGAAATGGAAATAGCACAGAAAGATCTGGCACTATTGGCAAAAATAGTGACAATATAGCACCTAGAAAAAAACTCGCTAGCCACCAATCCATAGTGAATCTATAACATCCAAGTTATTGTGGGTAAAAGAAGTAAACTTAATAATAAGTATTAGTATATGCCAAAAAAAATAATTAAGCGCTTAATGCCCGATCCTCAATCAATTAAAGCCAATAAACATCTTAAAATTTTTGGTAGCCTATTGCACAACCCTCACCTTTGGCATTTAAATCGTCATTCAGTAGCAAAAGCTTTTGCCGTTGGTTTATTTTTCGCTTTTATTCCTGTGCCATTTCAAATGGTACTAGCAGCTGGCACTGCTATTTTGGTCCATTCAAATCTTCCCCTGTCAATTGCTTTAGTCTGGATAACGAATCCATTAACTATGCCTGCTATCTTCTATTCCTGCTATATTGTCGGCACATGGATTATTGGCGCACCCGCACAAGAATTTAGTTTTGAAGCAAATTGGCAATGGGTAGTCGATAGTTTGTCGACGATTGGACCTGCGTTTTTGCTTGGATGCGGTGTGTTAGCGACAGTCTTTGCTATTATTGGTTATTTTGGTATACAGGGCTTATGGCGCTACAGTGTTAGCAAAGCATGGCAAAACCGAAAAGAAAGATAAAAAACTACTCCTTGGGGCGTTCAATCGAGAAATGCTGATAAGCCCTATCAGTAACAATTCTTCCCCTTGGGGTGCGTTGCAAAAATCCTTGTTGAATTAAAAATGGCTCTAGTACATCTTCAATGGTCTCACGCTCTTCACCAATTGCTGCAGCTACATTATCAAGACCTACAGGCCCCCCCATAAACTTATCAATAATGGCATGAAGTAACTTTCTGTCCATAATATCAAAACCTTCATTGTCTACTTCAAGCATATCAAGTGCTGCAGCGGCAGTGTCTTGATTGACTAAACCATGAGTTTTAATGTCAGCATAATCGCGGACACGACGTAATAGCCTGTTAGCTATGCGAGGAGTACCGCGAGAACGGCGAGCAACTTCAAATGCCCCTTGCTCATCAATATTTAAATTTAGAAAATGTGCAGAGCGTTTAACAATTGACGTTAGATCTTGGACATTATAAAACTCTAAGCGTTGCACAATACCAAACCTATCACGCAGCGGAGATGTTAATGCACCAGCGCGAGTAGTCGCGCCAATTAAGGTAAAAGGTGGTAGGTCAAGTTTAATTGAACGTGCCGCTGGCCCTTCGCCAATCATAATATCTAACTGATAATCTTCCATTGCTGGATAAAGCACTTCTTCTACCACAGGGCTTAAGCGGTGAATCTCATCAATAAATAAAATGTCGTTTTCTTCTAAATTAGTAAGTAAAGCAGCTAAATCACCGGCTTTCTCTAATACAGGGCCTGAAGTAGTGCGAATGTTTACGCCCATTTCATTGGCAACAATATTAGCCAATGTTGTTTTACCTAGGCCAGGTGGTCCAAAAATAAGTAAATGATCTAAAGGCTCTCCTCGTTTTTTTGCCGCAGGAATAAAAATTTCCATTTGCGCTTTGACGTGGGCTTGACCAGTATAATCAAGCAGCATTTTTGGCCGAATAGCGCGATCCACGCCTTCATCTTCAAAGGTTGCTACTGGTTCAATTAAGCGATCTGCTTCTATCATTTTTATTCCTATTTTTCTAACTGGTCTCACTGCAAATGAGTGAAATTTTAATCATTCATGTAATCGTGCGGCGTAAGAATGAATGATTACAGCATCGACTTAAGTGATAACCGAATAAGATCTTCGCTACTCAGACCATCTGTGTATACAAGCTTGACTGCTTTATCAGCTTGTACTTGTTTGTAACCCAATGAAATCAGAGCGTTGATGGCATCACCTTTGTTATCACTAAAGCCATTGATGAAGGTTTGCTCCGTACTTAATTGCACAGGCATAGCATCGGTGGCTGGTGTGGTGGAAGTTATCTGCCAATCTTTGAGCCTGTCGCGCATTTCTATTAACAAACGTTCAGCGGTTTTTTTGCCCACACCCGGTATTTTTACGATACCTGAGACATCATCGTGAGCAACACAGCTAACAAATTGATCTGCTGACATTGCCGACAATACCGCTAACGCTAATTTCGGACCAACGCCATTAACCTTGATTAATAAACGGAATAATTTACGTTCAGTGGTATTGGCAAAGCCATATAGCAACTGGGCATCTTCACGCACCACAAAATGCGTATAGATAATGGCTTGCTCATTAAGCTCTGGCAAGGCATAAATGCTGGTCATCGGCATGGTAACTTCATAACCGACACCAGCACATTCAATAAGGATTTCAGGGGGGAACTTTTCAGCTAAAGTGCCAGATAAACGACCTATCACAAAATAAACCTAACAAAAATAATTCAGATGACAAAAGCATACCACTAGATATTTATACAGTAAAGTAGTGTTTTACTTTCTCAGCCTTCCGCGTACTATTTTCTTAGCTTGACCGGCAAGCTTTGTTAAACTTTGGTGACTATTAGCATGGCATAAGGCAACGGCAAGTGCATCGGCAGCATCAGCTTGAGGCGTGCCTGGCAGTTTAAGGATTGTTTTCACCATATGCTGCACTTGTGATTTATCAGCACCACCTGTACCCACAACAGCTTGTTTTATTTGTCGTGCAGAATATTCACTTATAATAAGATCATTATTCGTTGCCGCTACTATGGCAGCACCGCGTGCTTGACCAAGCTTTAACGCTGAATCAGGATTTTTGGCCATAAACACTTGTTCTATAGCAAACATATCGGGTTTGAATTGTAGAATAATTTCAGAAACACCAGCAAATATAGTTTGCAAGCGCGAGCCGAGATCATCACCTTGACTTAGCGCTTTAATGCAGCCACTACCAAGATAGGTATAACTGCGACCTTGTTGCTTAATGACCCCGTAGCCAGTGAAACGTGAACCGGGGTCTATACCGAGAATAATGCTCATAATTTGTAGGGAAATACCTATAGATGTACTTCAGTTCGATCCGTATCGAACCGAAATACTAGGTAGTCGCTATTCGCCTTTTGAGTCTTTTGAGTCTTTTGAGTCTTTAACTATCGTTGCTACACCTAGTTCTGCTAACTGTTCAGGGTTTGCGTTACCGGGTGCATTAGTTAATGGACAAGCTGCAGTGGTTGTTTTAGGGAAAGCCATTACTTCTCGAATAGAACTTGCACCAGTCATCAACATTACTAGCCTATCTAAACCGAAAGCTAAACC
>CAJXWZ010000036.1 GCA_913062815.1 uncultured Colwellia sp.
ACATACAAGGTATGCTCTCCAGCCTCCGTAGTGCCAAAGCCAAAACTTTTTTTCTTATTAACGTAAAAACTGCCTGTACTATAAAGTTTTTTGCTATCTTCAGGGCTATAAAATGAGAACTTAATCGTGTTTCCACCACTTTGTTTGATGTTTGTTAATTTATAAGCAGTATTGCCTTTTGCATGAATTTTGTATGCTGCCCATGTCCCTTCTGAAATATAACCTTTTGCACTATCTCCGGATGAGAGAATGTTAGCTTCACCAATTAACTCTTCGGTTGTCGCCACTTCTTCAAGCTTCAAATTGAAACTGCCTACGCCGTTGTACCCAGATACATACAAGGTATGCTCTCCAGCCTCCGTAGTGCCAAAGCCAAAACTTTTTTTCTTATTAACGTAAAAACTGCCTGTGCTATAAAGTTTTTTGCTATCTTCAGGGCTATAAAATGAGAACTTAATCGTGTTTCTGCCACTTTGCTTAATATTGGTTAACTTATATGCGGTATTACCTTGAGATAGTATTTTAAACTCCTGTATAACACCTTCTGAAATTTCCCCTTTAAACACTTGCTCTTTATGCCTAGCCAATGAAGTAGACTCGACTCTATTAATTGAACTAGCTTTTTTAGTAACTAAACCAGCCTCCCTTGAAATTTTATCTAGCTCAGTTTCAAAGGTCGATACAACTGATTGGGAAATGTTGGTGATGTCATCAAGTCTTAGTACTTTTCCAATGCCATCATTTACCGAAACCAACATGCCGATGGGATAATTCCCAACATAAACAGTACTACCACTCATGCCTTGTTTAATTGATTTATTGGAGTTGTCTAACTTTACATGAAAGTAAGTATGGATTTCTTTTTCAACAATTTTTAAATCGTACTCTGTTAAGCCGCCATTTTTCTTTATAAAGCTCAATTTTGCTTTATTTACGTTATTTAAAATTGCTGAAACTCTAGCACCACCATCTTTCCATGTGCTTTCTTGACATAGTTTAATATCACTTTGAGGAATTGATAGCACCGCCAAATCCTGAGGGTAAGTAGTTAATAGGCTTGCTTCAATATCTCTTTTAAAGCGTCCGCTCACATAAATGCCATCAGAATCTTCAATAACATGTTTTGGGGTATAAACTAGACATTCACTTCCAACTGCTCTTAATATTCCCCGACCAAACTCCATATCCGTTTCAATAAAAACATCGGATGCATAAACTGGAGCAACAAACGAGATAAAAGCGACTGCCTTTACAATAACTTTAAACATAAAAAATCCTTTTGATTAATCGCTTATTAACTCAATGCGTAGTAAGAAATTAATAATGCCAAAAGTAAATTGAATAAAAATCAAAGCAACAGATAAACTAAATGCCAATTCATAATCATTACTGACTCTATCAATAAAACTACTTTCTATAGTTTGAGGTGCCATACGGTATCGTTGAACATATAGCCGCCCTCCTTGTAATGCCACTATCCCCGTTAAGCCTGAGTCACCTTTAGATGCGCGTATGATGGCTGTTTGTTGGTGATCTACTGTCGGTTTAGAAAAAATATAGTCACTTTTTTTAATTTCATAAGGTGTAAATTGATAAGGAGAATGACTAAATAATGTTTCACCTGTAACTGTAATTTCTCCGGACAACACTAAAGGAAGGTAATTATCTTGAGCATCCGTTATATTCTTACCTAATTCAATATCGCCAATAGCGTTAAATTGAAAAATAGGATTTTCATCACTCAATATAATTCTGATCGCAAGACAGTTTTCAAATTCCAACTCCTCACCTTCAACTTCAAAATACCCTAAAGCTGGATTTTCATTGGCATTTTCCGCTTTATTTTGATCTGGAGCTTTAACAATAGTTATATTGACTTCATCATCAATTATCCGTGTTAATTTGAAAACATATTCAGGACTAACATTAAGTACTCCTTCAACATATATTTCCTTAGAGTATTCACTACACTCCATGGCATATTGGAAGTTTTTAATCGAAATATCAGGGGGAAGTAGCTCGGTAGTGTGATAGCTGATATGTTCACTTTCGGAATTTATCAAATACTTCGTATTGTTATCAAGCTTTTTAAAAACCGCATAAAAAACTAACAATAGAACACAAATAATTAAGCTGCACAGTACAACTACCAAAAACAATACTTGCGGTGGAGCATCTGCTATACCTAATTGTTTCTTTAACCAACATTTAAATGAAATTTCTTCACTAATACTTTGTTGTTCACTTACATCTGGCTTGGTTTCCATACTTTGTATTTCTTCCCTTTTGAATTTGGTGTTGTTGTAAATATTACCGTATCATTTTTAATATTGGCTGATGATGGTATTTCACACTCATAATTAAAAGCTGTTTTAATTTCATTAGATATTGGCTCACAAAAAGTAACTGTTTTACCATTTTGAATATCAAAGTAAGCAAACTTAGCAAAATCACCTGCACTGTTTAAATAAAATTTTTGCTTGGATATATCAGGTTTCCCCCAAGATGTAGGAAATATAATGTGTGCCTTTTTTCTTCTTTTTGATAGTTCTTCTTTAAAAGCATAAACTGAAATATCTTCTGGTTTATATTTAGCTATTTTTTCTTGGTATTTTGTAGGTATAACAATTTGAACCCATGTATTGTCATTAGATGTAAACTCTAAAGCAAACTCAGCGCTATATTTACCATCAATACTCAACACCCTAACATTCAAATTATTGATGCTTTTATCTTTAGCCACGAAAAGGCTGTCAAATCGAGCAAGAGATGTACTACTACCATATTGAAAAGCAGTTAAAATACCACCAGACACGTTCACATCAGAAGAATAGTCTTCTCTAAAACTATCAATTTTGTAGAGGAGTTCCACCGCATAAGAAATGTTTGTAATTGATAAAGAAAAGCAGGTTAAAAAGTAATAAAATAAACGTTCCAAGTTGTTCTCGATAGTCCACTAACTAGCTAATAATTGTACGATATACCTAATTCATTTATTGGTCAATTTTTCTTCATAAATAGTAAAGTGTATATTACTCTTTGAAAGTTTGGTGTTTCTAGTAGGGCTAGTTTAAAAGCAGAATAAAAAGTAAAATCAATATATTTGAAACATCTGGTACTCTTACAATCATTTTCAATGCTAATATTGGGATAATTCAAGTTTAATGAGACTAACTTTGAACACCAACATACAAACATTAATGTGGCACGATTATGAGAACACCCTATAAACAAAGGCATTCAAGACATAACTCTACAGATTGCACACATCCATGTACACAACTAAATTTATTAGCTTAATTGGAGCTTTTTTAATAAGTATTCTAAATCCTTCAGAGCGCCAATCAAACAAGAAAGCCACGCCAATAGTGAATACTTACGCGAAACCGATGAATAAACTAATCAATTAGTGAATATTCAGCGAAAACCCAATAAAAATAAACCTATATAAAACATATGGATACAACTGAGTTATAAAAACATAACTCAATTGTAGCCATTTCATTATATTATAATAACAAGACCCCCATAACCTGTTGAATATATTAAATAAAAGTGGCTATGAATGAGTTATAACTGAAATGTAGCCATTTTCCACACCGCAATTAACGTAACGCATTGATTAGTCTGTGATTTAATTATAAACTAGCTTAGTAATGGCTACAAACGAGTTATAGAAATGGCTACAAATGAGTTATAAAAAAAACTCATTTGTAGCCATTTTATATCCTTAAAGAAAACCAATATAACCATAAAAAACAACCACCTAATGAACTACCGACATAACTCATTTGTAGCCATTATTCTGAAAATAACTCATTCGTAGCCAACTTTAGAATTTAAAAACATAGAGTTAACGATTTTTTATGGTAACAACACACTCCCCTCTCTAGAATAGAAAGAAAAGAAAGAGAGATAGAAGAGAAAGGGATTATTTATTGTTTTTATTTAAAAAAACGTCAAAAAGCAAAAAACAAATACTAGCTGTAAAGGATTTTTAGAGGGAATATCATTAAGAGCACACGTAACACCAAAAACAATTTAAAACACCTTAAAATTTAGCTCAAGGGCTTTTAAAGTATATTCCATTCATGGCTTTTAGATATCTTTAAGTTATTTACTCAAAAACTTCTCAATACTAAGTAAAATACAAAAATATTCTTTGCTTAGTTTTAATTGTATTCACTTTCGTGAATAAGATTAAATTTTTCTACAGAGAAATTGAGATATTACATTCATCATTTACCAAGTCATAAGGCACTACGTTGAGTTGTAATCCTGGCTTAAATTTAAAATGGTCTAGTGGTGCGTCAAATTTTTCATGTTTCGGGTAAATTAGATACAGCTCACCTTTTCCCTTCATGTATTTTTCACCATAAGCAAACAATTGATACATGTCTGATTGTGCAAGGTTGTATTTATCCCTGCCAGTATCCAAATTCTGGTTAAGAACCTTCCACTTCGTATCCATCACACTAACAATTGTTTTATCGTTATAGATAACAATATCAGGGCGAAGCTTGAACCAGTTTTGATCTTTATGTTTTGTTAAAGATTCACTTTGAGCTTGTTCAGTAAGGCTGAGTGGTTTTTCTAGCTGTCTTTTCAATTTAGCCGCTACATATCGCTCAAACAAGACTTCCATAGGGAAAAGAAATGATACGCCATTATTATAACCAATCATGGTAATTGGTGACTGCTGACTAAGAATTAACTCACACCAAGGCTTTATATCTCTGTAGTGTGCTAGTGTACGATCTGTAGACCACTTTCTAAAATCAGATTTGTAATCTACCGACTTTTCAATATCATGAAATACAAACAATAATTCTCTTGCTAGCCTTTGATTGTTAGAACTCTTAGTCCACTTCAAAACTTGGGCTAGTGCTGAATGCAACAATCGGTTTTCAGACCTATCAGCAGTAAAAATATCGTGGGAAACATGAAAATAATGTTGACGCCCTGGACGTTGCCTAATCTGCTTAGCCGTAAGTAACTGGCCTTTTAAAAAAGATGACTCTCTTTCAATACGTTGATATTGGCTTCGAAGACCTCTTTTAATCAATTTAGAAGTTGCTTGTAAAAACTGAGTAATAAGAACTTCAAATAATGGCTGTTTGACAACTTTAAGACTCGAATTATGAAATTGTTCAAGCTTTAACTTTTCAACAACCGAAAGCATTTTCAATAACGTTTTTCTTGCTAGTTCAGGATCTTCATCATTGGTAGCTACTTTCGGTAGTATTTCAATACGTGTACCACAAGGGGTATCTAGCACACCTACAAAGTTAACTACTTGCAAAGCAATACTTTTTCCTTGCCGTTTTACTCTTACAAGTTCACGCCCATTTTCGCCAATACTTTGTCCATTAACCAAAAGCCAATCAAACGCACTAGCCGTTATTGAGTTGTACCCAATATCACAGCTATTACCACCTTTAATTAATAAGCCATACTCTCGTATAGTTATCTCTTTTGCTTTGTTATTACTCCGATGACTCATAAATACCAATATAAGCCTGAGCTTTAGTTAAGGCGCTATCATTGCGAATATATGGTTGTATACCTGACTGTTCCCAATCATTCCCCATTAATTTACTAATTTTTGAGGAATCAAATTTTTCAATAATAAAACGTAGGTCATTGTTAGATTTTAAGTGATCACCTAATACTTGCCCTACTCGCTCCCAGTCTTCAAAGAAATATTCTTCTAGTAATGGCAATATTTGCAATTCAAAAATATCTGTTAGTTTTTCTAAAGTTGGTTCGTCTTTTAATGGTAGAAAGAAACTGTGGCCGATAGTGTGCTCTCTATCATAAAGTAACTCTATACGTTGATTTATCGTTTCAACAAGTCGCTCAATATTAATTCCCTCAATCTCAGGAATGGTTTTTAAAACAACATAGTCTGTCATCATCTCAATGAATTCAAAACGACGTCTTAACGCGATATCAACCTGAGCTAACGACTTATCAGCCGTGTTCATCGTGCCAACCAAATAAAGGTTAGAAGGTACAGAGAAAGGAGTTTTAGAATAAGGAAGTTTCACCGTGATGGTTTCATCACCACCAGCTCGTTTACTTGGTTCAATCAGCGTGATTAACTCACCAAAAATGTTGGCAATGTTACCACGGTTTATTTCATCTATGATTAATACAAATGGCTGATCCTTTACATTATCTGACGATATACTCTGGCTAGACTCTTCTAGTTTAAAATGTTTTTTTAGATAAAGCAGAAAACCCTCAACGTAAGAAGAGTTGTATATTCCCTCTTTTGAACCAGATAAATACAGCTTCCTTACATTTGGTATTGAAGCTACGTACTTTGGGTCTGTACTCTCTGTTGAATATGGGAAAACTTTGAATGTTGCACCACCTGAATATTCAATCTCGAATTTTTTCCCACGTACAGTTTCCATCACGATACGATCATCAGACTCTTCGCATAACTCCTGAAGTTTCAGCACTGCATCATCAAAATGGTCTAAAGATATTGTACTGCCAACACTTGAAGATGCTCTCTCACTGATAGTTCTAAAAATACCAGGTTCAATCATGTAGGATAAATTACCATTGTCACTATCAGCTTTTATCCCTTCTACGAAATCTTCGTAGCTAAAGCTTTGATGGAAAGTAACGAAGCTAACACGATTAGCTTTAACTAAACTATCAAAACGTGCTTTTAATGCTGTACGATCATCTTTATTTGATGAAAGGAACTCCGGTTCAATAATTTCTAGCGCTTTATTAATTGTTGAATAAGTTTTACCTGTTCCTGGAGGCCCATAAAGGATTTGATTTAAGCTAGCTGATGGTAAGTCTTTATATTTGGTCATTGGCGTATAATCTCCTTTAGGTTCAGCTACTTCAGCTTTGCTTTTATCATCTTTCCATTTTGAACGGAGTGGCTCAACGTAATAATCTAATTCTTTAGTACCAAACTCCTTTTCAAAAGCCTGACGCAGTTGATATAAGTGTTCATCTGCTTCTCTAGTTTTCATTTTATTAAACTGAGCAGATTTAATGTCAGTAAGCTTTACGAGTATTTCTTTTCTGTCAGTATTGCCGAAAATACGTTCGTGAAAATCAGGAAAAAAAAGATAAAGCAACATGTGTCTTAGTTGGCGATTTTCATTTTCAGGAATTTGTTCTAGCCACTCAGAAAAGTGATGGTGGTTATTTAGTAACTCTGTTTTTGTACTCTTAGGTAAGGCTACAAACTTTTCTGCAAACCTAATGAAGTAACAAAGCTCTCGCCAACGTCCAGTGTTATAAGCTGTTCCTGCGCTACCAATACCAGCTAAGGTTTCATCAGATAAATACTTTCTTTGAATTTCATCATCAACAGTATGTGATAGTTCAAAACCAGAGATTCTAAATATATCGTCAATGGTCTTTCGTGAAGAAGTTGCGCCGATGTTGCTGGGGCAAAGCATCATGAACCACATCATTTCACTTACCAACAGCTTCGTATTCGGTGCCGCTTTTTCTAACTGAGTTTGTAATTTACTAAGAAAGTTTCCTTCACCTTCATTTAAGTTATTTACAAAATAAGTATCCAACTCTTGAATATATTTGAGCGTCCAAAGCGATTCATTTGTAAATATTGAGCCACTATCAATTAAGCATTTTTGTTTAAAACCCTTAACTACATCTAGTGTCGATTTTGAGCTATCTTTTCCACAAAACATTGCCATTAATTATTACCTAAACACATAAATTAAATTATATTTGAACACCAACGACTGCATCTCTAACATGATTTATAACTCTTTCATTTCCAGAGTCATAAAGGCTTAGCATCATATTGAATAAGTGTGGTTTGAACTTATCTTTTCCACTGCCAAGATCATCTAGCAAGGAATCACGATGGTCTTCAAGCACACATCTAATATCGTCATTTGTCATTGTTATTGGATAGAAGCCTTTATTTCTTTCTCTTGAACATTTCTTCATAAAACCATCGAACCAACGATAAAAGCATTCATCAAATATATCCCTTGCAAATCGGTCTCTTATATTAAAAATACGATCCCAATTTTCTGCCTCTGGTGTTGCAGGTACAAAATTAATATTCCAAGTTGGGGATATTCTTGCTTCACCTTCTACTATTTGACTTTGTTCAATACATATATCCGTTGAATTACATGTATAAGGGTCGAATGCTGACACTCGCTGCTCCGCATCATTGATGATTACATTTTTGGTCTTTTTATGTCCTCTATTACACTTAATACACATAGGTACTAGATTTCGGATATTAGCCGCAGAAAAAGCATAAACACTCTTAACCAAGTAATGATCTTGGTCTTGTGACATTTCTGCAATATTCATCATGTCACCGAAACCACAAAATGGGCAGTCTTTACTAGCTAAAGAATCATAAATAATCTGGTATTGAGCATTACGAATTCCAGCATCTCCAAGCTTTTCATAACAAAACAAAAATAAATCTTTCGCTGCTGCATGCACATCTGGAAAATCATTCTCGATTAATGAAATGTCTGAAGTACCAGCTAAAAGGCCAACTATATTATTTTGATTTTGTATTGCATGTAGAATAATTAATCGCTGGGCTTGAGATATACGGGTTCGTTTGAGGTATCTGGCATAATCCAAGACTCGATTTCTAACACCTGTCCAACCTCGAAGTTTTCTTTTATTGACTGCATTTATAGTATTAGGTAATAACCCTTTCCAATGCCTTTGTTTTTCTCTAGTTGTGATTATACCTGTGCCATTATCAAGGCGTGTGTGAATAGTTTGAATTATTTCAATAACAGCTTCATGCAACCAGTTATTATCCGTTGCAGCTAATGGGTATGATTCAAACATATTAAACGACCTCTTTCTTTCTTAGGCTCCTAACATGATCGGCCAAATATAAACGCTCTACAGAATCACCTAAGCCTCTGAGTCCTTGAGTTATTTCATCTACATCATCAGACTGCAACAGCCGTTCAATTTCAGCTTTTGGTATTTCTGACATCGCAGGGCTAATCAAAAAACATTCTTGAAGGATTGCATCAAATGTACTTCCATAAGTTTCAATTTCAGGACGACGTACCGATACCTTCCCATTTTCTTTTTTAAATATTATTATGCTCTCACGCTTCATATCAGAAGGAACAAACGGTGAGTGAGTTGTTAACAAACACTCTTGCATTGCTGAGGTTGAACCTCCAAGCCTACTTCCTATTGATGTCTGCATTGCAAGTAATTTGGAAATAAATTCGACACGCCATTTAGGGTTGAAGTGACTTTCAGGCTCATCCAATAAAAACAGTGTATTCTTATCTTTTGCCATACAAAACATACCAAGAATTTGTGCTAATTGATGTTCTCCATCAGACAACGACACATAATCAACAGGTTTATTTGTTTTCTTTGAAATAAATTCAACTCTTTCGAACCTAAATACCTTATGCTCAGAAAATGGTTCTGGTAATCGGGCGGCAAATTTTCGCTCTCTTATTGATTGATTAAACGAGGTTCTCGCTGCCTTAGGGATAACTAAATCATTCAACATTGCTAATTTATGGAACGAAGAATATAAATCTAACGCGCCATCAGGCCAAAAATGTTCAAAGGCTTCAAAGGTACTTTCATCTACTAAAAAATCCAATATATATATTCGTTTCTTTTGATCAATTTGACTGTGGGTTGAACAACTAACCAAATTATCAATAAAACTCTGTAATTGGGGAGTAAGATTAATCCCCCCCGTAGGAGCTTGAGGGTGATTCAATTGAATAACACAACGGAAAGAATTAAGTGCCTTAAGGTTAAGCTCTTCAAGTAATTGCTTTCTTGCTGAATCCTTGTTTAAAAGTAGGTTTGAGACTAACACTTCTAAGTTAGTGCCATAATCAACTAGTAATAATCTTGGATCACCTACCTCATTTCCTTTATCTTTAGCGCTTTCAGCCACTTTCTTAGCATAACCTTCCCTACTAACAAAAAAAGGGACACTTAAAGTTTCATTATCTCCAGAAGTATAAGCAATGATTTTAGATGGTAATAGTTTGATAACTCCAGATGTTCCTTCCACTAACTCCCATTGTTCATTAATGTACTTTTCAACAGTTAACGTTGCTTTACTCTTACCTTTTTTTATTCTTTTAATCCTAACTCTCGTATTTCTCTTTGCTGCTTCAGCAAATAAATATTCGAGTTCAAATTCCAACTCATTATTTGGATTGCCAAACTCTTCTTCTGGTAGATAATGTCTGAAAATCAATTGGAAAATTTCAGCTATATTTTGCAAAACTTGAGACTTACCAGTACCATTAGGGCCAATCAAACATAGTGGCGTAAACTCATCTGTAGCATTATTTTCAATTCTAAACGGTATAGGTAATGCATCCAATAAACCACCGCAGGTATTGGATTTAATAATCCTTAATTTTAATAGCTTCATCCTTAAACCTTTTTAAATACAAAATCTTTTTTAATTGCATCAAAGACTTTACTGATCATTGGTTTATTTTCTTTCAATAAAGAAAAAAGTATTTCTTTTAATTGCTCATAATCGGAACCAAACGAATCATTTAAGTCTTCACTACTGAATGTATGCACTTTCAAATTTTTAATCCATATTTTTACAGATTCTTCGTTTACCGTATTGTTTACATTAGCCTTTTTTTTAATCGTGTTAGCTTTAATAGTAGATTTCTTTTCTTTTTCAATTAGAATTTGAGATAAGAGTTTTTCAGCTGGCTCTTCAGCTTCATTTTGATGTACCAGCTCGCCTCTGAAAGCTTTAGCTAAAATAGAGTGCGTTAATCGGTCTATTCGAGCTTTAGCATTGTTATATTGCTTTTCAACAGTATCAGCATACGAAAAAAGCTCTCCAACTCTACGAACTATTTCATTTTGCTCATCAAATGGAGGCAAAGGAACTGCTAATTGTTTAATTCGTTTTAGTGCCAATTTACCTTGAGCACCTGATTTTATTTCCAATTTAATTAAAGCTTGTAATCTTTCAGATCTTAACCAATATGCCAAAAAGCTACTATTAACAGGCTTTACAAACTCTGTTATTTTGGCTGCATTTTCTGTTAAATTCGCTCCCTGGAGGTTTGCTGGTATCACTCCAGCATCTCCTATCGATGCACCTACAATAGTTATATATACATCGTTCTCTAATACTGTATATCTTTTGATTTGTTCTTGTACATGAGCCTCAAGAAATAGTTGCCTATTCCTGGCATTATCACCTTGAACAACCGTTCCATTTTTTAATTGACCAGCTCTAATATACGGTAACCCAGTGTTTCTATCAGTTAACTCCTCACCTTTTGGTAATCGTTTCCCCCCCTTTACCAACCCAATATCTTCAATGGATAAAAACTCCCAATTTTTTGGAATGCGATAATGTAAAATATTAGTTTCTTTATACTCATCACTGCCTCGCCATTCTTCAGTTAACATTCCTGAAGTAGCATTGATTAAGACTGATTCTCGGAAACGCTTTAGAACAGTTGGAATTTTATCAAGGTGCACCTGAGCAGCATCTACTTTAACTAAAAGTGAATCAAGTTTATCCGCAATACGCTTTTGTTCTTCTAGTGGAGCTAATGAAAACTCATAGTTTTGAACATCTGATGATTTAGCAGCTGGATATAAAGCACCTTTAACAACACCTGATATCGAACTTATAAACTCTTGCGTTCTCACTAATGCAAACAAATAACGGCTATCAACTCCTACTGGTTTAATTACCTCAAAACCTGTTGATGCATATTGTTTATCATAGTCTTTAGTAACATGAGCCACGGCATTTAAGTTTGGTCTCGTCAATGATACCAACACATCATTTGTATTTATTCTTTTCCTCGCTCGACTTGGAGCATCAATGCCTAGCAAGTATTGTGGCGTTTCAATTTTTTTAAGTTTTCTATTGATACTACCTATATCAACGTAAATTAGCTCATCGTCGTCATCAGGTTTGTTTTGATCACACTTTATGGAAACATCTTTTAATTTTGCCTTTATCCAACCATTTGGTAATTCATTCACAGAATCACCTCGTCTTCACCTTCTGAAACACCAAGCTCCACTAGAACGGATTGAAGACCATTCATTGCCCCTGCTAGCTCTTCAATAGCTTCATTAATCAATATATCTGGTTCTGGTAAGTTTGCAGCATCTTCAATATTGTTATCTCTAATCCAAGTCAAATCTAGTGACTCATCCTTTTGAGCAATTTCATCACGGGTAAAGCAACGTAAACGACAACCTTCTGCATCATCTTTATGATCTTTTACAAACTTTTTACGACCAGCTTCGTTCACTTTTGTTAAATCGTTACCAACAACTTTATAAAATTCTTCGAAATGCTCTTTGGTTAATACTGTACGCTTACCAAATTGTGGCATGTTTGAACGCAAGTCATATACCCAAACATTTTTTGTTTGTCCTTTATCCTGTGCTTTGCCATTTCGAGCGTTTTCCGGTTTAGAGAAAAATAAGACATTAGTTTTAACACCTGCGGAATAAAAAATACCTGTGGGTAAACGTAGAATGGTGTGCAAGTTACACTTTTCCATTAGATCTTTACGTATAGTTTTACCTGTTGAGCCTTCAAATAAAACATTGTCTGGCAACACCACGGCAGCTCTTCCACCAGGTTTCAATATACGGTGATACATGGCATGTAAAAAGGCTAATTGCTTGTTGCTAGTATAATGAACTAAGTCATCACGCGTTGGCATCCCACCACCTTGTTTTGTACCAAACGGTGGATTTGCTAGTATCAAGCTAGCTTGAGGGAGCTGTTTACCTTCATTAGAAAGTGTATCACCAAATAAAATACCTGAATTTTTATCATCAACAGCTAGGTCGTGAAGCATCAAGTTCATCATCGCTAGGCGACGAGTATCAGGCACTAATTCCATACCGTAGAAGGTTTTATGTTGATAAATATCATAATCAACATCGTTAAGCGTCGATGTATCATTATTTTCATCAATATAATGATGGGCACTAATTAAGAAACCACCTGTACCTGCTGTTGGATCAACTATCACATCTTTTAAATTAGGCTTCATTAAATCAACCATTACGTTGATTAATACACGAGGGGTAAAATATTGCCCCGCTCCTGACTTTTTCTCTGTAGCGTTAATTTCTAATAAACCTTCATACATATCGCCTAACCCTTCGGTTTTAGCGCTATACCAATCTAGTTTGTCTATTTCTGTTACCAGTTTATTTAAGGTCGCTGGTTTACGAATTACTGTAGCTGCATTGGCAAAGATGGCTTTGGTAATTTGTGAGCCATTTGAGCCTAAATGAATAAGTAGTTTTTTATATTCTTCTAGGCGAGTTGCTGCATTAAAAGTTTCTAAATCAGGCCAGCGATAACCTTCAGGAATATGCTCCTCTTGGCCTGTTTCATCAACCATTTTAAGGAACACAATATAGGTTAATTCGTTAATATATTCGTGATAAGTTACGCCGTCGTCTCGTAATAAATTACAAAGGTTCCAGAGTTTGGCGACTAAATCTTGTGTGCTCATTTTGTTTTATACCTAAAATTTATTTAAAAAAGAAAGCGTAAAGGCTCTCATAATATTTTTATGTGTTTTAACTTGCTTGATGCCATAGCGATTCATTAAAGCTCGCTAAGACTTCTGTAATTGGTGTATCAAATAATTTATTTGCTCGCTTTATACCGCCCAGTCTATCGCGGAAAAAGCCCTCATTTAATGACCTCTCATCTACGATAGTATTCGCTTTCATTTGATTAGCTATTGCATCTAACCACTGTTTTTGTGGTGTTTTCCATTTTTGGCTAGCGAGTATTTTAGCTAACGCAGTATCTACACGAAGCTCAAAAGGAACAAGCGCTTCACCGATAGCCGCTTGCCTAATAAATCCAATAATACGTGCAGCAATTTCTTCGTTCTTCACTTCGCTCCAAGCAGTGCGAAGATCTTGCTCTCTAAATTGATTTTTCTCAAGCTCTAACGCCAGTTCTTTTAAGCTTTTTCGCGTTAATTGCCAAGGTTTTTGAATAACTGTTTGAATAGCAACCAATCGGTTACTGTTTGCATTTACAAAATCTTTAAAAGCGCTTAAATAGTCTTCAGGTTTTTGCCCGTCACCATAGCCTGTAGTGGTGTGTGTTACCTCATCATCATGTTCAGAAATAACGATAGGTGTTTTACCATTTCCACCAATAACTCGCATATCAAGCAATTCACCTAACCCAGGATTGTTTGTGAACCACTCTGCAACTTTTGTTATAGGTAGCTTTTTAAGCTCTTTGGCAAATTCTTGAGGCGGTTTACCGACAATTGTTTCAAAGTTATCTGCTTGAACATCACTTAAATGACGCTTTTTACTTTGCAGTTTTGCCAGAAATTGATCTTTTGCTAGTTGCTGTAAGTTTTCATCATTTGATTGGATGATTTCTTGCTCTAGTTCACTAAAGGTTATATCAACTTTAGTCACTACAGGCTTCATGCTATTTACTTTTTCGAGTTGTTTGTATATGTCAACTGCATCGTAAATTTTAAATCGTTCTTTTCCGATGTCTGTACAAAGGCGGGTTGCCCGTCCCAACATTTGTTCAAACAAAATACGGCTATTTACACGACGTAAAAACACCAAGTTTGATATGGTAGGAACATCAACACCAGTTGTGAGCAAATCAACAGTTACCGCAATATTCGGTAATCGGTCATTTTTATAAGAGCGGATTTTCTCAAGCGGTTTATCTGATGCTCCTGTGATTTTTTGAATAGCATCATCTTCTACTTCACCATGATAGTCTTCACATGCTTGTTTAAGTGCTTCTACTACTTGGTCAGCATGTTTATCCGTAACACAAAATATAAGTGTTTTTGCTTGCGAATATGGATTAATAGCATCACTTTCAATTAACCACTTTGTCACTACTTTTGTAAAGTTGGGTGATATCACTTTACGGTTAAATTGAGCTATATCAAAATTTAACTCGTCTGGCGTTTTGTAAAGCTCAACCGTATTATCTTCAACATTATAAACTTGCACTTCTTCATTTACTTCATACTTAATACCCTGCTCTGCAAGCTTGGTATGAATACGAATAGGTGGCATGTGATCTACTAAGTAGCCATCGATAACCGCTTCCGTGTAACTGTACGAATATACGGGTTCTCCAAAAATATCAACAGTATGCAATGCAGGAGTTGCAGTTAAACCAATTTTAAAGGCATCAAAGTATTCTATTACTGCGCGGTATTTAGATTGGTAATCTTTTTGATCTCGAAACGCTATTTCCGTTTCGCTTAACTCCCTATCTAATAAATATCCACGATGACATTCATCAACAACAATACA
The DNA here is from genome assembly GCA_913062815.1 of uncultured Colwellia sp. Classification (GTDB taxonomy): domain Bacteria; phylum Pseudomonadota; class Gammaproteobacteria; order Enterobacterales; family Alteromonadaceae; genus Colwellia. Next base: position 15,334 of record CAJXWZ010000036.1, read on the forward strand.
GTCATACTCACCCACACCAGGTTTATTATCGTTATCTGAAGGATATAGTATCCGTTTAACTAAACCTTGAACTGTTGCCACATGGACTTTAGTATCGTCATCTGGTTTTGTTTTAGGCTTTTTATCCGGCTCCATGCCAATTACATCAAACGTATCGGCAAAGGTATTTAGATTTTCCATACGTACTTCACCAAAATCAACGGTGGCTTGTACGCCTAGTGCTGAACGGTCTACTAAAAATAGAATACGACGAAAACGCTCTGATTTTAGTAGTCGATAAACTAAGGCAATACAGGTTTTAGTTTTACCTGTGCCTGTAGCCATTGCCACGAGTGCTTTTTCTTTACCTTTTTTAATGGTTTGTTCTACGGCTTGAATTGCTTCAATTTGATAATCACGTAGCTTTAAGTCGTAAGCAAAGTCCATATCATCAAGCTTTTCTTCAGCTTGTTGCGGTGTTTGCTTTAGGTAGTCTTTTAATTCTTGTGGTTTGTACCATCCTTTTAGTGGTTTGCGGCGGTTTGTATTGTCTCGAACATCTAAAAACCAAATACCACTTTCTTGTTCTAGTTGTTTTAAATAAGCCCTACCATTGGTGGCAAAAGTTAATGGTACTTTAAATTCACCATAGATTGTTTTTATTTCAAAAGCACCGTTTTCGTTAATACCTCTCGCATAACGCTTGGCTTGGTCAATAGCACTATAAACATTCTTCGCTGACTTTTTAGCTTCAACTACTGCAACAGGTATTAAGCCCATAAACAAAACATAATCAGCAGGGCCTGATTTCGTCGGCCATTCAGCAATTGCTTTGTTTTTATTTGGCTCAGGACGTGAGCCTTTTGAATGTCTTAAGTTAACGGTATCTGCTTGCCAACCCGCTTCATTAAGCTGTTCATCAATTATGACACGAGTTTCTGATTCATCTAATTCAAAAACTGACTTCTCTATACGATTAATTTCTTGAGCTTGAATTTTCTTATCTTGAGCTGAGAATGATTGAATTCGATCTACATTAATTTTCTCATTTTGAGCAATATAATCTGAGAGTGTTTTTTCATGTTCTTCAGCTAATTGCTCCCAAACAGAACGTTCTTTAGCAATTTTGTCTGCCCTATCTTTTTCAGCAGTCGCTTTTTGTGCTTCGACTTGCGTTAGTTGCTCAACAACTTTTAGTCTATCGCTAGAACGTTGTGATTCTATTTGAAGTGATTCTAGTTGTTCTTCTAAATTGCGTACATATTCTGAAGGGTCTTCCGGCTTAATAAATTTTTTGAACTTAAACCCTTTAGAAGCAACACCACCAAAGGTTATATGATACCAACCAGCTAAAGCACAACCAATTTGCATTGATTTAAGCGCATCTCGATGACTGGAAGATAAATACTCATGATTAGCGACATTGCCAAGTTTGCGTATGGTATGAAAAGCATCTTTAACGTTGTTATCTAACTTTAGTGTGTATTCAAGCTCTCTAAGCAAGTCAATTTGCTTAACGTCTTTACCAAACTCAACACCAACACGGGCAGCAATATTTTGTGCTAGAGCTTCACCCAGTTGCCTCATTTTGATAAGCGAGGTATTAGGGTCAGTAACATAACAACGCTCTGCTGTTTCGGCTAAACGATAAAGTAATTCATCATGATGATTTAAGAATTCAAAATTACTGGTAAAAGAAGGCATGTCACATCCGTTTAATCTTCATTTAACACCAAAATATGTTCGTAATAATTTAGCTTGAATCACGCCATAATTGAGAAGAACTTGTAGTTTTATACAAAACGAAAGTTCTTTCAAACCGTATCATTTTTGATAAGGTTTGTCATGTAACTTTTTGTATTTAATGGTGATTTAACATGGGATTATTTAACTGGTTATTTAGCAACGACAGTAACTCTATAAACACAACGGAGCCAACAGTAAACATTGACGGTAGCCCAATGTGTGGTGGTGTAGATATTAACGGTAACCCTTATGGTGTTAGTAACATCTCAGATTGTTCATCTTCGGTAATAGACGATACATTTGACTTTTGCTCTATAGATGACTCGTTCAGTAGCTTTGATGATTCATTTGACTCGTTTGATGATTGGTAAGAAAAAGCCATAATTATCAAAATTACCCCCTCTACGAACCTTTGTACTCATAGGTCAATTAAAAAAGAGAAAATCAAATGAGTACAGAGATCGAATTTTATAAAACATACACACGCAAATCACGTAGCCCTTGGCTAGATAATGCGCGTGTGGTGATGACGTTCCGTGCCGAGTCGAAGAATGGAGTTTACCTTCATCTAGGAGATTGTGGCATTAACGGTTTTTCAATCAGTAAAGAGCTTCAAACTCTTCTGCCTGAAAGCATTAGAGGGCAATATATTAAAGCACAACACATTGATATTGTTATGCATGTTTTTTCAACATATATGGAAGAGTATTGTAAAACAAATGTTTCTATTAATGAGTTCAAAGATATATTTTTGTTAGATCAAGAATCTTTCTTTTCTGATGATTCCAAATCGCAATGGGAGAAGTCATACAATTTGTTTTTAAAAGATTAATGGTATAATTTGCCATACTCCAGAGCCGCTTAATGCGGCTCTTTTTAATTAAACTACATTAATTTCCATTTGACGATACTACGTATATTTGTACAGGAAAAACTTGCGGCCTTTGCAGGCTGCGGCTCACTTAGTATACCTAAGTGACTTACTAAACGTTGGGTATGCAAACCTCGACACCATAATAGTGACTTCTTGAACGGTATGTTCGTATAGTCACCCCCGTACAATAGGTGGACAACTACATTCCCCATAAGGACTCAATAAAAATAAAGGGCGCTGATTATAGCGCCCTTTGTTTTCTATTCATTCAAATTAAGATAACCAAAAGTGTTGTCGAAGGTTACTCATTGTTTCTTTGTTATAAACATATTTAACATGTTCATTAAAAAATTCTTTATCTAGCTTATTTTCCTGTTTAGCAAAAAGTTTATTGTGAATACGTTCGGCATCACGAAGTAAACGGTTGCTATGAGAACAAAGTAGTATTGTTTGAACTCTTTGTTCTTCAATAATAGCTGTTCTATATCGACGAAGAATATCTAGGCGGTTTGGAATTTGTTTAGCCGAAGCTTCAACTTCAATAGCAATGAATTCAGAGCCATTAAAGATAATTGCATCGAATCTACGTCTTTTCCCAAGAGTGTCTTTTTCTTGCTCTCGTTCTGTTATAAAAAAAACACATTTTCCTTTGTTCACATTAATAGCAACCACAGCCTGAGCCATCAGATCGTGTGTAAGTGTTCTCACAGGAATAGTCGATTTCTTCATATTATATTTCAAGTCTTCACTATGAAAATCTTCTAATAATCTTAACCCTTTTGGTTTAAGAACAAATACTCGCTTATCCCTACACGCAAACGTTGCTATTTCTGCAATTACTTCTTCGCGCTCATACCTACGCAATAACTTATTAACTACTGAACGATCCAGCCCCCAGAGGAACATTAGAACAGCTGGTGATGTAAAACCATGTCTATAAATCCAATCTAACATGCTAAATAGTTTAGCCTGGTGCCTAGCTTGAGTAGACGGTGAATTGATATAGCGAGCAGGAATGCCCCTTTCATTTCTAGGTATCATAATTAACTCTCCTTGTTTTAATACATACGATCAAGGCAAGCGAAATTGAATAAAATTGGGGATGGTGCGATGGACAACATAAAGGCAAGAGACAAAAGGCAATCAATACGTAGAATTGGAGAATCATTTCATGATATCAATGAGTAATATCCTCGCCCTATGTGACTTGTCACAAGATTCTTCGGTTTCACTTCCAGTGAAAACTTTACTCATTTATGCGCACCGCTTGCCTTACAGGAGCGGAGCAACCATCCTTTGGGAAGACTACGGGGCAAATAGCCCCAAAGCCTGGTTGCTCCGCTCGCCGTTGGCTAGCTACGGTGCGCATTCATTCTTCGAATGGCTATCACAAAATATCATCTTCGATATATTTTGTTCACGCGATTTATTGCTTATCTAGCGATAAGGCTTTTATTACTTATTGCCAAGCAATAAGCTTTTTAAATTTTTTCAAAACTCACAAACAAAAACTAATAATTTCGGATATTTAGATACTATGCTATTTACAATAAATTATTAACGCCCTAGAATATGGCTCTAGGTTAGCAGCCTTGGCAATGTCGAGCCGAATAGTCGAATACAGACTATGCTTTTTTCAAATTAGATTAATATCTACACCCAAATCCTTTTGTTATTATTTTTAAAACACAAGTGATCGGCATCGTCGTGTTTTATGGATTAATAATGAACAAAGAAAAAACACCTGTAAAAACTCTAGCTGTTACCGAGTCTCAATTATCACACTCAGATCTTGAAAAATACCTACTTCTTCCTAGTGGGATATCAGCTATTAAAGCTAAGTCTGTTGCAAAAGATATTATTGAAGCTCAAGGACAACTTTACCCAGAGCAACCGCTACCCTACAATTTTGCATTGAGGATGGTTTATTGGTCTAACGGTTTACCCCAAATAAAAGATGTATCTCAAGGCTTAGATATATTGGTTAAAGAAAATATAGGGGTTGAATTAAGTCAGCTAAAACTCTTTATTCGAGAAGGTAAAGTAGTCGGATTCAAAGGAGCTACTTCAAGTGGCTATGTTCATGAGGCTCGTAACTATAATGGGTTAAGTAGAGAACAGTTTATTTCTTCAATAATCCCATTTCTCAAGTCAGGTATTAAATCTGACCAAAAATCAAAAAGGTTTTTATTGACTATAAAACAAGCAATTATTTTCATAGAAAATGAATGTGAGTTTAACCGTCGATTTTATAGCTTACCAAAAGGGAAAGCTATAAAAGATATTACTAAATTAGCTGAAATCTCGATTGATGTTAACAAGCTTATGTACTCTACCTGCGAAGACCTTTTCACACTCCGATATGCTTTAGCAAGTTGCTACAATACAAAAGACACTATTGATGCGGTTCTTAAGAAATCAGTGATAAAATTAAAAAAAGTCACGGGGAAAAAGACTCTAAATTTAGATTATGAGAGTGACTACCTAAAGTTAAATAACTTTCTTGATTTGGAAACTCAATTTTGTGGGTTATGCTTTGCTAGTGATTCTAAGTCAAAGAAATTAATTCAATCACTTATCGAAAACTATTGTGGGTGGTAAATTATGAGGTTTCCCGATGATTTTGGCCCAAGAATTAGTCTTAAACAACTTTGTGAAATTCTAGATATTGGGCGTTCAACCTACTATACGTATATTGACCCGCTACATAAAAGTTACAAACCCGATATTCCAAAGCGTATACCCTATTACGCCAACAATAAGTTTTGCACTCTCACAGTGCAAAACTATTTACATAAAACTAGCGAATTAGTTGCTAAGTCGTAAACTTAGATAGTCAAGATCTACTAGTGATTTTGACTATCTCTTTCTCAATCAAGCTCCAATATAATTCATATGCTTTCAACTGATCTTCCAAATAATCGGCTGTGTTATAATGTCCCATCGTCCCTTGTAGGACATGTCCGAGAATTTTTTCACAAATAGGGATCAATGTTCTATCTTTTTCAGCAAGTATTGAATTAATTGAACGTCTAAAATCATGTGGAACTATTTTAGATATCCCATATTCAGCAAAAAGTTTTGCTGATATTCTTGAACAATATCTATTTAAAGAATGTGTAGTAAGTGCAGTTCCATTTTTGGCTCCTTTAAACACATATCCGTCTGCACTGTAAATAAACGATAACTCATCTAAAAGCTTTTTTATTTTGTATGGAATTGGATGACGCTCAGGTTTTTGAACTGCTATATCGTCTACGTGTGAGCCACGCCTTTGTTCTTTCTTTTTTCCTTTTGGAACTGGGATCGTCCAAATCATGTTATCAAAATCAAAGTCACTCCATCTAGCTGTGCGCAAAGCTGTATTTCGTCCACCAGACAATATAACTAATTTTAAACAAATTTTAGTTTGAGGAAGAGCTTTAGATTTTTCAATTTCCATCCATAGCCTTGCTATTTCAAAAAGACTTGGAGTTCGCTCCCCTTTCTGTGGAGAAGATCCTATATCCCTTACTGTATACAACAGAAGGTTTTGATTGGATATTTTCTCTCTTTTTATGCCCCATCTAACAATAGTTTTCAGTAATTTAAATACACTACCAGATGTAACTTTACTCCCTTCCTTGCATACCCAATCAAAATAATCCATCCATTGTAAGTTTGTGATTTGATCAAATGGAATATTTAAATTTTTCTTAACCCATTTCACTTTTAATGAATCTCTCTTCGGATCATTAAAAATCCATTTGCCTAGCGTTATTTTATAATTTTCATAGGTCGTAGATTTGAAGTCCTCTTCTGCTACTTGTTCAAACCATTTGCCAGCAAGAGCTTCTAACGTCATTGAGGACTGTTTACTATTTTTGTTTTTAGCATTAATCCACTCCTGCTTAGGGTTTTTCCCCTCAAAAAGCCAACCCCTTAACCCTGGAACTTTCGCTCTTGCCTCGTCTATTGATAAATTTGGATAGTGTCCAATCGTTAACCTGTCACCTTTTTTGTTGAACCTAAAGCGGTATTGCCAGGCTATTTTTCCTTTTGCAGAAACTCTAACACTCAAAGAGTCTCGATCTGGAAGCTCAAAAGCTTTATCATGATTGCGATTTAACAAACTATCTAATTTCGATTTATGTAAACTCATTTTTTCTGTACACCAACTTGATTTTTCTGTACACACCTATGTGTACAGATTGGATAGACAAAGCCAGACAACTTTGTATAAAACTAAATAAAACATTACAGTCAACAATAATATTTTACAATTAAAACAAAGAGCTAGAGACAGAAATAGACACTTATGGATAAAAATACACAAGCAACAATCCTCTGGCACGATTATGAAACCTGGGGCATTTCCCCAAAGTTTGATAAACCTTCACAATTTGCTGGCATTAGCACCGACCTTGATTTAAATATTATTGGCGAACCGCAAATGTTTTATTGTCAGCCACCAGTAGATTACCTTCCTCAGCCTGAAGCTTGTTTAGTAACAGGCATAACACCACAAAAAGCGCAGAGTGAAGGTCTCAGCGAAGTTGAATTTGCTAAGCGCATCCATGATTTATTTAGCACTCCTAATACTTGTGTTGCTGGTTACAATAACATTCGTTTTGATGATGAAGTTACTCGATATCTACTCTACCGTAACTTTTACGACCCGTACGCGCGCGAGTGGCAAAATGGCAATAGCCGTTGGGATATAATCGATATGGTGCGTGCTTGTTATGCGCTTCGTCCTGAAGGAATTAATTGGCCAACCGTTGAGCGTGATGGTGAAGAAGTTGTTAGTTTTCGCTTAGAGTTATTAACCCAAGCTAATGGTATTAGTCATGAAGCTGCACATGATGCGATGAGCGATGTTTATGCCACGATTGCGATGGCAAAATTAATTAAAGAAAAACAACCAAAGCTTTATGACTTTATCTTTAATTTAAAGAGTAAGAAACAAGTTGCTGAACTGCTGAACGTTGCTGATATGACCCCAGTTGTGCATACCTCTTCTAAAATTTCTTCAGAGCACGGCTGTACAAGTTGGTTTGCTCCAATTAGCTATCATCCAGTAAATAAAAATGCCGTTATTTGTATTGATTTAGCGCGAGACATAGAGCCACTATTATCTTTAACAAGTGAGGAAATTAAATCACGTCTATATACACGTTATGATGATTTAGCGCCTGATGAAAAACCTATTCCAGTCAAACTTATTCATATAAATAAGTGCCCTATTGTGGCACCAGCAAAAACTTTATTACCAGAAAATGCACAGCGATTAAACATACCTCGTGATTTTTGTTTAGAAAACCTCGCAACATTAAAAAAACATAGTGAGTTAAGAGATAAACTCAGTGACGTGTTTGCGAGTAATAATTTTGATGACGACAATAAACCCGACCCAGAGCAAGCCCTTTACGGCGGAAGTTTCTTTAGTCATAGCGATAAAGCTCAAATGGATATTTTGCGTGGATTAACACCAGAGCAATTGAGTAATCACCCTTTTACCTTTCAAGATGAACGTTTAAGTGTGCTTTTATTTAGGTACAGAGCACGCAATTATCCGCAAACCCTCACTAATGAAGAACAGCAAAAATGGCAACAATATTGTCAAAACAAATTACAATATGGTGGTAAAGGCATTTTAAGTATTGATGAGTTTATGATGAAAATTGAAAATTTGGCTCATGAACATGAAGAAAACAAAGCTAAAATGTCAGTGTTAAAAGCACTGTATGAATATGTGCAAGGTTGATATGAAAACCTTTGTTTAAGATAATAAACGCTGAAAAACTTAGTGAAAAACGCAATAAAAACGCGGTGACAAAATTAATTTAGTTACCGCGCTGAGGATGTTTAACTTACGACTGAACAGTCGATTTTACCAGCTTTAAATCATGAGCCTTTAAATCTAGCATCTTTAAACCTTGAGATCAGGCTGGAAGTATCCCAGCGGTTACCGCCATTTTGTTGAATTTCTTCGTAAAAGCCATCAACCATTTTAGTCATTGGTAAAGGCGCCTGGGTTTTCTCTGCCTCTGCAAAAGCAATAGCAAGATCTTTACGCATCCAATCAACGGCAAAACCAAAGTCATACTCACCGGCGAACATGGTTTTATATCTATTTTCCATCTGCCAAGAGCCTGCAGCCCCTTTTGAGATTGTTTCTACTAACGCCTCAGCATCTAAGCCAGATTTTTCTGCAAAATTAAAGGCTTCTGCTAATCCTTGCACTACGCCAGCTATACATATTTGATTTGCCATTTTGGCTAATTGCCCGCTACCCACATTGCCCATCAATTGGCTAAAGCGAGCAAAAGCAGCTATAACAGGCTTTACTTTCTCAAAAACTGAAGCTTCACCTCCAGCCATAACAGTTAATATGCCATTTTCGGCGCCCGCTTGGCCGCCTGAAACAGGTGCATCAAGAAAGTGTTTACTTTGTGTTGTTGCAATTTCAGCTAACTCACGAGCAATATTAGCTGATGCAGTAGTATGATCAACTAATATACTACCTTTAGGCATGCCCGCTAAAATACCCTGCTCACCCAAGACAACTTGCCTGACATCATCATCATTGCCGACACAGCAAAAAACAATTTCACATTCTTTTGCAGCTAATGCCGGTGTTTCTGCATAATTGCCCGAAAATTCAGTTTGCCACTTTTGTGCTTTTTCTACACTGCGGTTGTATACACAAACTTCATGGCCTGCTTTTTGTAGATGACCAGCCATGGGATAGCCCATAACACCTAAACCAATAAATGCGACTTTCATTACCTGAATCCTTTTAAAGTGAGTAAAATGTGGGGTTACTACTAAGACAGCGCTTGTAAAGCAATAGCGTTAAATTTGATGCCCGGCCAGCCTGTCATCATAAAGTTTCTTATATTGGCGTGATCATCGCCGTCAGGGTTAGCTAAAACATCTGTTCTATAAAAATCCCCAAAACAAGCTAGGGTTTGCGCTTGATTCAATTTATTTAAGTGTGCAAAAGCAAATATTTTACAAGAGCCTTCGTTGGTACCTGCTTCATTAACCGCTTCCCCATTCGTAAACGCAGTTGCTTGATAGTGATAATTTTCGTTGATAACTTGCATTACCTGTTTAAACTCAACATTTTGTGGTTGGTTTTCGAGTAAAACCAACAATTCTGCAACCGTCGAAACTTCTTCATTTTTTTCTGTCACTGTTTATAAACCTTGTTTTAACTTATCTTTAGCTGCTTCTACTTTTGAAAAATCTAAACCAAGCTCTTCTACGGCTTCTTTAATTAATTCAGGTTGGGTCATCACTAAGCCCATAATAGCTTGCAATTTTTCTGGTGGAATGCCTAATTGGCCAATAATGCCCATAGCCATTAATGGGTTATCGGTTAAAGCATGGAAAAGCTCATTTATTTTTTCATCGCTCACATTTTGCTCTTTCAACATTTGTAATATTGGATTCATTGGGTTACTTCTCTGTGGTTATTTTCGATATTAATTTTAATGTTGAAAGTTTACCTTTTTTGCTATTAAAACAAAAACAATATAAACTCTTTAAAAATAGATTGCGCACAATCTAATTTTAAAAAATTTAAAGTACACTTAATAAAATGAGGAATATTCATGACTACAGATATTTACCAATTTTCGGCACAAGACAGCGCCGGCGAAAATATAGCGCTAAGCGATTATAAAGATAAAGTGATGCTCATTGTAAATACCGCTAGCGACTGTGGTTTTACTCCTCAATACAAAGGTCTACAAGAGTTATATAATAAACATCAAGAGCAAGGTTTTGAGGTACTCGCATTTCCTTGTAACCAGTTTAAGCAGCAAGAAAAAGGCAGCAATGAAGAAATAAAGCAATTTTGTGATCTACGTTTTAATATCAAATTTCCGCTTTTTGGCAAAATAGATGTTAATGGTGAAGATACACATCCTTTATATGACTTTTTAAAAACGCAAGCTCCTGGCATATTGGGCTCTAAAGGCATTAAATGGAATTTCACAAAGTTCCTCGTTAATAAAGAAGGTAAAGTTATTAAGCGTTATGCGCCAACAACGAAACCATCAGCCATCGAAGCAGATATTGAAAAATTACTGAAATAGTAAATGAGCTAAAATTGACAATGGAAGCTAGCAAACTATCTACTTTGCTAGCTTCAAACACTATACTGCTAAACGAATAACTCACTATGCAGCTTTTCAACAACATGATTTGCGTCTTGTTCGTCAACTAAAAAGCATAAGTTGTTCGCACTTGCACCATGACAAATTAAGCGGATATTAATATCATTTATGGTTTGGAAAATACTTTGACCAATCCCCTTAGCGCAATCCAAACCATTACCTATAACAGCCACGAGGGATAAACCATGCTCTACGCTTACCTCACAAAGCTGCTCTAACTCTTTTACCACCGTTGAGGTTAATAACGACTGTGTTGAGCCACTTGGGTTGTCAAACGTTAATGCGACACTGATTTCACTGGTAGTAATTAAATCTACACTCAGTTCATGCTTAGCTAAAATGCCGAAAACTTGCGCCAAAAAGCCACTAGCATGTAACATGGCTGGGCTTTTAACGGTGACTAGAGTTTGTTCTCGTCTCAAGGCAATCGAGCGATAGGTAGGATTAGAGTCAACAGACTGCTTTATTTGTGTACCACCCTTTTCAGGCTCTTTCGAAGAGCCAACAAACACCGGTATATTTTGACGCATAGCAGGAATCAAGGTAGCGGGATGTAAAATCTTTGCCCCAAAAGTAGCCATTTCAGCTGCTTCGCCAAAACTAATTTCTTTAATAGCACGCGCCTGCTCTGTGATGCGCGGGTCGGTCGTAAAAATACCTACAACGTCGGTCCAAATAGCCAAATTATCAGCACCAAGGGCTTCGGCAAGTAAAGCAGCACTATAATCAGAGCCGCCTCGACCTAATGTTGTCGTTTCACCTAAGCCATCTTGACCAATAAAGCCTTGGGTAACCAACACTTGTTGCGATAACTTAGGTGCTAGTAGTTTACGAGTTGCTGCAGATAACTGCTCAATATCAACCACGGCTTTGCCGTATAGACTATTAGTTTTCATCACTTGCTGAACATTAAAGTAAGCACTATTAACACCAATAGATATCAACACTTGCGCAAATATTCGTGAACTAAACTGTTCACCAAAGGCAAGGATAGCATCCCCTTGCTTAACACTATATTGCTGTGACTGTCTTAATGTATGGCTTGATAACTCATCTAATAACCCGTTGATTTCAGCATTTAAACTGCTTTCAACTTCAGCAGATAAATGCTGCGTTATATTGAATTGAATGGTACGAATATTAGTAATAATTTCCGTTTGTTCTTCAAGTGTTACTGCTTCTTGGCTTAAACGTACTAAGTAATTGGTAACCCCAGCACTTGCGGAAACAACCACTAGACGATTATTGCTATTGCTTTTAATAATTTGAGCACAACGTAGCATAGCTTGATAATCTGCGACACTGGTTCCGCCAAATTTAGAGACCGTATAAGACGCATTTTGGCTAGTTTGTGATTGAGGTATTTCTTTTTCTAACATGAGTAATCTTCCTAAGTGCCGTGATTCATCATCTGAGAATAAATCACTCGCTTATTAATACAGGAAGAGCATGACTGAGTAGTTTGATAGGCTTTGTGTTTATATAAAAAAAGACACAAGCAAAGATAACTTTTTCAGCCAGAAGCTCTCCACCTTAACCTTTACAGGCTTTTTAATCAGGTGACAGCCCTAAGGATTCAGCCTTAGTAACCGAGTATTAACAGCCACAATGGTAATACTCTCGGCGATAAACTCCCTCAATAACGTTTATTGGAATGTGGTTCCTAATACCTTACGGTATAACGTTATCTACCTAGTTATCGCTCCTCTTCTGGTGTCACTAATATAATTCAAACCATATTTGAGCAACTGCTCTATTAAACAATAATTACAACACAATTGCAATAGACTTTTAGACGTCTATGTTAATATTACTTGGCTTTAAACATCTATTCTTAGCTGAACATGGCGTGCCAAGCTATTGCATCATTTAGTAAAGTTTAGCGATAGAGCAAGTTTAAATGATTTAACAGCTAGGCCCACGCCATTTTGCCAAACTTTTGTTATAGTTAAATAAATGCAGCAAGCCGATTAGGTTAATGACAGTAACCACTTTGAATTTTATGAATTTATTTCTACTTAAAAAAATCATTTCAGTTTTGATAATGCCCATTAATCTAGTATTGATTTTATTACTATTTTCCCTTTTTTATTTTAAGAAGCGCCCAAGGGCAAGCTTTAAATGTTTAATATCAGCATTGTTATTGTTATTAGTTTCGGCAATGCCAGTTGTCTCCGATAAATTCATGGTTACTATTGAAGATAATTACTCAGCATTTACTCATTCAAGTACACCTATTGACTACATTATTGTGCTAGGAAACTGGCATAGCCCCAATGCAGAGTTACCGGTAACTAGCCAACTAAGTGTCGCTTCATTGCAAAGACTGGTCGAAGTTATTAGAGTTTATAATCTCCACCCTGAAGCTAAAATTATAACTTCTGGTCATCACAATAGAGACAATGTTTCCAATGCGCAAAAAATGAAACAATCATTAGTGCTGTTAGGTGTGCCAGAAGAGAAAATAATCACTGAAAATTTCCCCAAAGATACTGAGGAAGAAGCGCAGTTGATTAGCCCAAGAGTACTAGGAAGTGAAGTAGTATTAGTAACTAATGCTGATCATATGCCCAGAGCAATAAAGTATTTTCAGGCCCATGGCGTAGACCCTATCCCAGCCCCAACCGGCTTTTGGGTTAAAAATATCAACAGTCCTAAAAATTGGAACTATTATATTCCCAGTAGTAAAAAATTAGAGCAAACAACCATCGCCTGGTATGAAAGCGTTGGTAGATTTGTTCAATGGCTGAAAGCGTTGGTATTTTAACGCTAAATAAGTATAAAAAAACCAGAGTAGTGTTTAACTTTACTCTGGTTCTTCCTCTTTTCTAATAGTAGATTACATATGTTCTATAATGCAATCACCAAATTGTGAACAAGTCACCAAGGTTGCATCATCCATTAAACGTTCAAAATCATAGGTAACTGTTTTAGCGCCAATAGCACCTGACATACCTTTCAATAATAAATCAGCCGCTTCCACCCAACCTATATGTCTTAACATCATTTCTGCTGATAAAATTACTGAGCCAGGGTTTACTTTATTTTTACCTGCATATTTTGGCGCTGTACCATGAGTCGCTTCAAAAATGGCTACCTCATCATTTAGGTTAGCACCTGGTGCAATACCAATACCGCCAACCTGTGCAGCCAGAGCATCGGACAAATAATCACCATTTAAGTTAAGGGTAGCGATAACGCTATACTCCGCAGGGCGCAGCAATATTTGCTGTAACATGGCATCAGCAATAACATCCTTGATAATGATTTCTTTTCCGGTTTTAGGATGCTTAATTCGACACCATGGGCCACCATCAATAAGTTCAGCGCCAAACTCTTCACAAGCAAGCTCATATCCCCAATCTTTAAAGGCACCCTCAGTAAATTTCATAATATTACCCTTGTGTACCAAGGTTACTGAGTCTCTATTATTATCGATAGCATATTGAATTGCTTGACGAACTAAACGCTGCGTACCTTCTTTAGACACTGGCTTAATACCAATACCACAGTTTTCAGTAAAGCGTATTTTTGTCACGCCCATTTCTTCTGTCAAAAATGTAATAACTTTTTTGGCACTATCAGTGCCTGCTTGATATTCTACACCAGCATAAATATCTTCGGTGTTTTCACGGAAAATCACCATATCAACTTCACAAGGCTTCTTAACAGGGCTTGGAACACCAGTGAACCATTGTACTGGTCGCTGGCAAACATATAGATCTAGAATTTGACGTAAAGCAACATTAAGCGAACGCATGCCACCACCTACAGGTGTGGTTAATGGCCCTTTAATGCCCACTTTATATTCTTTGAACATTTCTAGCGTTTCATCAGGTAACCAAGTTTCAGAGTCATATACTTGAGTAGCTTTTTCGCCAGCATATACTTCCATCCAGGCAATTTTTTTATCATTTCCATAAGCTTTATTGACCGCAGCATCAACAACTTTAATCATGGGCGGAGTTACATCAATACCAATACCGTCACCCTCAATGAAAGGAATGATAGGGTTATTTGGTACTAATAATTTGCCATTAGATACGGTAATTTTATCACCTGAACTGGGAATTGAGATTTTACTTGTCATAAAGCGCTCTCCTAATTGGAAGAATAGACATCGAACAATGCCTATGAAATATATATAAGAAACAAAATGATAAATCAATTGATATTGTCATAAATATAATTTTAATTATTTCAATAACGATTGTTCATCTCATGATTTAAGCCTTGTTTTTGATTAAAGTAAAGTAAAAAGAGCAAATACACTAATCACTAAGCTGTGATATTGAATATTAAATTGATGAATAATGACCATATAAAAAAAGGCTAAGCTTTTAAAGCTTAGCCTTTAACAATTACTGACCTGTTTTTACAAACATATAAACCTACTATAGCGCTCTGAAAATTTGCTCTGTTGTTTCTTTAGCATCGCCAAATAACATCTGTGTGTTATCTTTAAAGAACAAGGGGTTTTGTACACCTGCATAACCTGTGCTCATAGAACGCTTAAATACCACTACTTCTTTGGCATTCCACACTTCAAGTACGGGCATACCCGCAATTGGGCTATTAGGATCTTCTGCGGCTGACGGGTTTACCGTATCGTTAGCGCCAATAACGAGTACTACATCGGTTTCAGGAAAGTCGTCATTAATTTCATCCATGCCTAACACAATATCATAAGGCACTTTTGCTTCTGCCAGAAGGACATTCATATGACCAGGAAGGCGACCGGCAACGGGGTGAATGGCAAAGCGTACCTTAATGCCTTTATTGATTAATTGCTGCGTCATTTCATAAACAGGGTACTGTGCTTGAGCTACTGCCATACCGTAACCTGGCGCAATTACAACTGATTTTGCGCTACGCAATAAGTCGGCGACGGCTTCTGCTTGTACTTCTCTGTGCTCACCATAGTCTTTATCTTCATCTATGATCACCTCAGTACCAAAACCACCGGCAATCACACTGATAAATGAACGATTCATCGCCTTACACATAATATAAGATAATATAGCACCAGAAGAGCCTACTAACGCCCCAGTAATAATTAATAAATCATTACTTAGCATAAAGCCCGCTGCTGCTGCTGCCCAGCCAGAATAAGAGTTTAGCATTGACACAACCACTGGCATATCTGCACCACCAATAGAGGCAACCAAATGCCAACCAAACACCAAAGCAATTATCGTCATTAAAAATAAAGAAAAATTTGAACCGCCATCTTGTACAAACATTATCATTAAGATGAATGAAGCAACGCCAGCGGCTAAGTTCATTTTATGGCGATGAGGTAACATTAACGCGCTTGAACTTATTGCACCACGCAACTTGCCAAAAGCAACAATTGACCCAGTAAAAGTGACGGCACCAATAAAAACACCTAAGAATATTTCAGTCAAATGAATGTTCATTGCCACTTGTTGTGCTGAAGTAATAATTACGTTGTGTCCTGCATCAAAGTAACTATTAAAACCAACTAACACTGCAGCCAAACCAACAAAACTATGCAATATCGCAACAAGCTCAGGCATTTGTGTCATTTCAACTTTATTGGCTAATCTAAGCCCAATACCCGAGCCAATCACCATAGCAACAATAATAACGAGCACATTAGATACTCGGGGATCAAGAATGGTAGTCAGTAAAGCGATGGCCATTCCTACCATACCGAATAAATTACCTTGTTTTGCTGTTTCTTGTTTACTTAAGCCAGCTAAACTAAATATAAAGAACAAAGCGGCAACCACATAAGCTGCACTGATAAAACCGTAAGACATGTACCTTCCCCTACTTACTAAACATTTTTAACATACGACTAGTTACTTTAAAGCCACCAACAATATTTATGGTGGCGACTAAAGTAGCTAATGCTGCCAGTATTTGTACCAGAGTGTTGTCCGAGCCAATTTGCAATAAAGCTCCTACCACTATGATGCCAGAGATTGCGTTGGTAACACTCATCAGGGGCGTATGCAAAGAATGACTAACATTCCAAACCACGTAATAACCAATAACACAAGCAAGTACAAACACGGTGAAATGAGTGAGAAAATCAGCAGGAGCTACACTTGCCACCCAGCCAAATAAAGCGACACCAGCCGCCATAAAAGCATATTTTTTGGTTGGGTTGTCAGGCACTTCTTCAATGATGATTTCAGGTTTAATCTTTGCTTTGGGTGATGGCGTTGGCGCCGCACTGACTTGTATAGGCGGCGGTGGGAAAGTCACCTCTTGGTCTTTTACTACCGTCATATTTCTGATGACAACATCGTCAAAGTCGATATTTAGCGTGCCGTCTTTTTCTTTACAAAGTAGCTTAGCTAAATTGACTAAATTATTTGCATAAAGTTGAGAGGACTGATTAGGCAAACGTGAAACAAGATCGGTATAACCTATCACTTTAACATCATGCGCATTCACAACTTTACCTGCTTGCGTACACTCACAGTTACCACCACCGCCAGCCGCTAAATCAACAATTACGCTACCCGCTTTCATCGACTCAACCATTTTTTCGGTAATAAGTTTTGGCGCTGGTTTTCCAGGAATCATTGCGGTAGTTATAATAATATCAACGTCTTTTGCTTGCTCAGCGAACAGCGCCATTTCAGCGTCAATAAACGCTTTACTCATTTCTTTAGCGTAACCATCACCGGAGCCGGTGTCTTCTGGCTCTTCATAATCAAGCTCAAGAAACTCTGCTCCCATGCTTTCAATTTGCTCTTTCACTTCAGGACGGGTATCAAATGCACGTACAATTGCCCCTAAACTACTTGCGGTACCAATAGCAGCCAAACCCGCAACACCTGCTCCGATGATCATGATTTTTGCGGGTGGCATTTTTCCTGCCGCGGTAATTTGGCCAGTAAAGAATCGACCAAAATTATGTGAAGCTTCAATTACAGCACGATAACCGGCAATATTCGCCATCGAACTTAGTGCATCCATTGACTGTGAACGCGTCATGCGCGGCACCATTTCCATGGCTAAAGTAGTGATTGATTTAGCACGGAGTGCTTCTAGTAACTCAGGGCTTTGCGCCGGAGCAATAAAGCCAATCAGGCTAGCACCTTCATTCATTAACTCAACTTCTTCCAAAGTTGGTGCGTTCACTTTAAAGATAATATCACTCTGCCAACATTTCTTTTTAGCAACTATTTCTGCAGCGTTACTACTATATTCTTCATCAGTAAAACTTGCTTTGGTACCTGCACCTTTTTGTACTTGTACGGTAAAACCTAATTTGATTAATGCGCTAGTAGAGCTTGGTGAGCCGGCAACACGGTTCTCACCTTTTAGCGACTCTTTAGGAATGCCAATGATCATAAAACACCTTTAAACAGTTGATAAAAAAGACTAACTGTTTAATGTTTTACCATTTATAGCTTTATTTTTAAACATTCATTTTGAAATAAATTATGCCAAAGTTGCGAAGTAAACCACTAGTTAATTGGCATCACTTGAATTTACCTGTTGATAACTTTCTTAATTTTTGTTGGCAAATAGCTTGGTTTATAATCCCGACAGGAACAAAAGACAAGTGAACTTTAAACTGGCTTAGCTATTTTTAGAAAGAAATGAATATCGAGTAGAAATCTCACGGGAATAAGAATTACCTACCTTGACTAACCGACCAAGTTTCGAAAAGCGCGGCACTGACCACTAATATACCACCGATAATAGTTAATACATTCACTCGTTCATTTAAGAGTAAAAATGCTAGCACACTGCCGTAGAGCGGTTGAAGACATGCGATAAGCCCTGCAGTTGTTGCCGATAAATAGCGCAAAGATGAAGCAAATAAGGCATGAGGCATTGCAGTGAAAAAAACACCGACTAATAAAATCAATATCCAATCATTATTACTCACTTGCATTGGAGGTACTTCAACAAACAAACCTAGCATGATAAATGCTACTAGTGTTTGATAAAGCATGGTATGCGGTCCAGTATAATGACTGAAATAATTTTTATGGAGGATATTTCTTAAGGCAAAGAAAAATGCCGACGTTACCCCGGTAGCGATCCCTAACGTTATCTGATTGCCGAGATTTACTTCAGGAATAAGTAAGAAGATACCAAAGAGCACAACTACGGCAATAACAATATCTTTAGTTTGAGGTAAGCTTTTCACCTTAACTTTACTTAGCAGTGGCTCCAAAAAAACGGTAATCACTGGGTAGGTAAAAAAAGCAATAATACCAATGGTTACACCAGCCATTTGCATGCCAGCAAAATAAGTGACCCAATGTATACCAACAACAATACCCAGTACGATTGCAATGCCATAATCTTTTGCACTGGCAAGGGTGATTTTTTTCTTTTGTAGTGTTAAGAGTATAAACAAAACTATGGCAGCAACACCGGTACGATAAACGGTAATATCTAGTGCAGACAAGCCAATAAGCTTAGAGAATAACGCAGTACCACCAAAAAGTAGCACTGACATGTGTAAAAACAAAAGACTTTGTTGTTGCGTTTTCATAACGGTATTGCAGTACTATTTAATGAGTTTTTGAAAGAAAGTTTATTTTTGAGTGTTGTTTTTAATCAAGATCATTGAGTGGCCAAATGACAATATAATCTTCAAAATCTTCAAGCGCTACATCATCATCTTTAACGATTTTTCCTCGCACAGACATCCCGGCCTTATGCATCGCCGATTTTTTGCCTTTATGTAACAAGGGGTGCCAAGAGGGCATACCGCGACCTTCTTGCAATCGTCTATAAGTACAACTTGGCGGCATAAAAAACACATCGGCTAAATTATCTTGAGTTAATTGTACACAATCAGGGACTAAGGTAGTCCTCTTTTCATACTGATTACATTGACATGTTTTTTCATTCAGCAGATGACAAGCAATATTTGAATAAATTAATTTTTCACCTGCTTTTAAGTGATCTGTAGGCAGCAATTCAGACTCTTCATCGGTGTCTTCATCATCAATAAACTTATTCAAGCAACATTTTGCGCAGCCATCACACAACGATTCCCACTCTTGACGAGTCATTTGCGCCAAGGTCTTACTTTGCCAAAAAGGTGTGTTTTTTTCTGGGTTTGTCATTTTATAAAGTACTTGTTAATTAATGGGTGGAAACTTAATTCGATCTGACAAATGTCCAACGGAGCTAACAAAATAGTATGATAAATTCCAATGCATTAAACTTTTATAATTATCATAAGCAAGATAGGCACGACCTTTTTCATCATCTGGAAAAACTAGTGCGGCTTTAATATCAACATTAGGCAGATTTGTGCCATCTGCCCGTCGTATACCCAGTGCTTGCCACTGTGCTAAGGTTTTTTCAGTGTTAGACCATGCTTTTAACCAGTTTTTACGACTACCCGTGTTCTTAGGAATAGCTAATGAAATATCGAAATTGTGTGGCAGCTTAACTTGACGCCCCCAAGTTAATTCATCATCCCAGCCTTCTTTTTGCAAATAATTAGCCATTGAGGCAAAAATATCAACTTGGTTTTGCCAGATATCTTTTTTACCATCGCCATCACCATCGACAGCATAAGCAAGAAAAGAAGTCGGCATAAACTGATTTTGTCCCATAGCGCCAGCCCAAGAACCTTTCATATCCTCAATACCAATATGACCTTGTGCTAGAATAGTCAGTGCGGCCCACAATTGCTTCTTGAAAAAAGTCTCTCGTCTTCCTTCATAAGCAAGTGTTGATAAGGCAGAAACCACATTATAACTACCAGTGAACTTGCCAAAATTCGTTTCTAAGCCCCACAAGGCCACAATAAACCTTGGTTGTACATTATATTGATTACCTATGTCCGTAAGTATGGTTTGATGCTTTTTATATAGAACCCGTGCTTTTTTAACTTTCCAACTGGGTACGCGTTTAGGTAAATAGGTATCTAACGTTTCAACTTTTTCAGGTTGCTTGCGATCCGCTTGTACAGCCCGCTTATGAAATTTCACTTTAGTGAAACTTGCCTCCACTAGGTCTTTCGAGAAACCTTGGGCTATTGCCTCTTCTTTTAAATCAGCCACATATTGACTAAAACCTTCTTCTGTCAATACTTTGGCTTGTACATTAGTGAACAGCGAAAAGAATATCGAGGTAGTTAACAATACGGGCTGAACTATCTTAGTAAACTTCATGACTACTCTCCCTGCTGATTTTGCTTATCCATTTGAGTTTTATGTTGTTTTAATAGATCTTCTTTCGGTGGTGGTAATTGTAAGTAATAGCCTTGCTCATTCAGGTTAGCTTTCACTTTTGCTAAGTTGGCAAAAGCTAGCTTTTCTTTAGTCGCGAGATTAGTCAAGGTAACTAACGTTGGTGTACCGAAAGTACCCATCAAGGCTTCGGGGACGGCTGAAAAATCATCACGTGTTTTAACAAATAGATACGTTTGTTGTTTTTTAGCGCTTTTATAAATGGCACATAGCATAAGGGAGACCTATGAATTTTTTAAACAGATAATTATGAGTCATTAATATATCACGCACTCGTGTTGTTATGCGATACAATGACACAATAAATTACATTACTCTTCAATATTTTTAATCCCATTAGGTAAAACAATGAAAGCTCCTTTATACGATGAGATACTCGACATTTGTCAACAAATAGCCAATGCTTCTTCGACAGATAACGATGAGGCTAGAGAAAATGCCTGTAAAGATTTACAGAAACTTTGTGCAACACACCAAAGCTCACCAAAAGACCACCCATTACAATGGGAAGCTTTAGCGGATTTTACTGAAGATGGTGATCTTGCCATGGAAATCTACGACATTGCTTTAGCAAGTGCCGAGAAATTGAAATTGCCAACTTTTACTGCGTCAGCCTATTTATCCATGGCTCAAAGACAAAAGGAATTTGAAGCGGTAGATAAAGCCATTGAATATGGGAATAAAGCAAAAATTGCTAGTGAAAACATTGAAAGTGACGAGTTAAAACAAGAAATCATAGACTTCCTCGCTAGTTTTTAAACTCATTATCGGCAAAGGCTTGTAATGCTTTGCCAAATAACTCCTTTCGCCAGCCGGTTAATAAGTCAACACTATATGCTGAGCTATCCTCAGCATTAGCAGCTAATCCTCTAATATTGTTCAGATTAAATTGCCAAGCTAAGAATTGATTAATTTGCTTTTTTGAAGCAATGTTTTCTACAGCTAATTGGTGATGTTCTGCTTTGTGCGCAATAAAGCTCTTCATTTTCTTAAAAATTTGTTTATAGCCTGGGTACTCATCAAGGCGCTTAATTTTATCAGGATAATTGGCTTCATTATCTTCAGAAGCTTGTCTTAAGACGTTAAGCATCGCTTTACCTTTATGACGAATATCGAGCACTTCGGCACCATCAAGTTTACTCATGGCATTCAAATTCTGCGGATTGTTTTGCGCAACAGCCATCAAAGTATGTTCTTTTACGACAAAACCTAACGGTAAGTCACGTTTTTTAGCTTGCTGGTAACGCCACGTAGCAAGATGCTGAAGCGTATTAAGTTGCTTAGGGTTTAAACGCCAAGCTAACTTAATTTGACGATATAGTTGGCTTTCGTCAATTGGCGTAAACTTCCTAGCTATTAGCAGTTGTGTTTCTTGTTTAGCTTGCTCATACCAACCTGCTTGTTCTATTTGTGCAACCAGTTTAGGGTAAATATGAAATAAGTGTTCTACATCTGCGCTTGCATAATTAAGCTGCTTTTGAGTCAGTGGTCTTTTAGTCCAATCGGTACGGGATTCTGACTTATCAAGTTCAATGCCAGTAAAATTCTCAACCATAGCAGCGTAGCCCATTGACAAGCCATGACCTAAAAATGACATCATAATTTGGCTATCAATTAAGTTTATAGGTCGACAACCAGCACTGGTTAAGAACACCTCTAAATCTTCAGAGCAAGCATGTAGAACTTTGATAATATTTACATCAACAAGCAACTGCCAAAAAGGAGATAAATCATCGATAGCAATAGGATCAATTAAGGCCAGCTGCTTGCCATCAAAAATCTGTAACAAACCTAGTTTAGGATATAAAGTGCGAGTACGAACAAACTCAGTATCAATAGCTAATACCTTTGCTTTGCTATATTGTTCACATAACGCTTTTAAACTTAAAGAATCTTCAATTAATTGATACTGCATAGTGTATTTAACTTCTTTGGCTTAACTGTGTCTTCAATAAATGAAGCGCTCAATTTAATTGAACACTACTTTCTGCGGCGACGCGTAGCTTGTTGACGCTGTTGTTGATGTTTTTTAACTGAACGGCGAATACGTCGGCTTTTAGCATTATCCATTGCCTTCTCATCAACTTTCACTTTTGACTGTGCTTCAGGTTTTAACTGAACTAGCTTTCGATAGTAGTTAACTTCTTTTAATCCTAATTCAGTCCAACCACCTAAAGGCAATTGACGTTGCATTTCCATGTCACCATAACGCACACGAATCAATCGACTAACTTGTACCTCTTGGCTTTCCCATAAGCGGCGAACTTCTCTATTACGCCCTTCTGAAAGCACCACATGAAACCAATGGTTTCGGCCCTCACCACCACGGTAAGTGATTTTTTGAAAACGTGCATGCCCATCTTCTAATTTAACGCCGGTTCGTAGTGTTTGTAACATGGCTTCATTAATTTCACCAAAAACACGTACTGCATATTCACGTTCAACTTTTTGTGATGGATGCATTAACCGGTTTGCTAGTTCTCCATCCGTTGTGAAAAGCAACATACCTGATGTATTAATATCTAATCGACCAACAGCAACCCAACGCCCCGATTCTAGCGGCGGTAAACGGTCAAATACTGTTGCCCTTCCTTCAGGATCTTTACGAGTGCACATTTCACCTTCGGGTTTGTTATAGATTAATACACGACAGATATCTTCATCTTGTGCAGTTAATTTAACCTGATGGCCATCAATTCGAATTTGCTCACTGCCATCAACACGATCTCCTAAAAAGGCCGTTTTACCATTAACGCTAACACGACCTTGGCCAATCATAGCTTCAATTTCTCGGCGAGAGCCTTTACCGGTTCTTGCCAGTACTTTCTGCAACTTTTCAGAGTCTTTTATAGAAGACTTTTGAAAATCAACTTGCACAGGCTTTTCTTCTACTTTTTTCCCTTTAATGGTTTTAGGTTGACCTGCTTTACTCTGGCCTTTTTTAACAGTAGATTTTTTACCTGTACCACGACTGCCATATTTATTATCAGGTTTATTTCCCTGTTTAGTATCGCCAGTATCGCGTTTACTTTTAGCTCTTTGTTTGTCTTGAGACATAATTTTTACTCGGTTACGTCAGTAGCAATTCCCTAGAAATTAACTTCTGACTCATTTACAATTTATTTGGGTAGAACCTTTGATTCAAAATAATATTAATTAATCGACTTTATTGAAATGGAGCAGGATCCCCTTCACCTACTCTAATAACGTCTATTTCATCATTAGAAAAATCAATCACCGTGGTTGGATGTTCACCCAAATGTCCACCGTTAATTATTAAATCTACTTGGTGTTCTAATATGTCACGGATGTGTTCAGGATCATACTCAGCCATAGTTTCACCAGGCATAATCAAACTGGTAGACATTATAGGCTCAGCTAGCTCTGCCAACAAGGCTTGACAGATATTATTGTCAGGCACTCTAATACCAATAGTTTTCTTTTTTGGATTAAGTAAACGCTTAGGGACTTCTTTAGACCCCTTAAATATGAAGGTATAAGCGCCAGGCGTATTCGCTTTTAACAAACGGTAGGCACTATTATCTACACGTGTATATTCTGACAGTTGAGATAAGTCCTGACAAACTAAGGTGAAATTATGATCTTTATCAATATTTCTAATCTGGCAAATTCGCTCTAAAGCTTTTTTATCCCCTAAATGACAACCTAACGCATAACCTGAATCGGTTGGGTAAACAATTACGCCGCCTTGATTTATAATAGAAACGGCTTGTTTCATCAAGCGCCCTTGTGGGTTATCTGGATGTACATAAAAAAACTGACTCATGGAATTTTCCTTTTGATTGTAGGGCTTCAGCCTTACCTATGACCACATCGCCCATACGGGTTTTGCACCATCAGGTAAGATTAAGTTACGCCCTAAATCGGACCATTTATTGGGGTAGTGAAAATCAGATCCCATTGACGCATGCAAATCATATTCTAAACAATAGTTTAGCATTGTTTGTCTTTGTTGGGGATTCATTTGTGGTAAAACCACTTCTAAAGCATCTCCTCGACTTTCTTTAAAATGTACAATTAATCGTCTGAGCCATTTAGCCGATAAGTCATAGCGAATGGGGTGAGCCATAACTGCGCTGCCGCCAGCGGCATGTATAGCATAAACGGCTTGTTCTATTGAGCACCAGCTTGGTTTTACATAAGCCCGTTGAGTGGTTCTGCCCTTTTTGCCTAAGTATTGATCAAAGGCTTTTTGCATAGTACTTACGTGTCCTTGCTGATACAAAACTTTAGCAAAGTGAGCACGAGTAATAGACCCCTCTGCTGCAAGATTTTTCGCATCATCATAAGCATTGAGAAAACCACATTTAGCTAACTTTTCACCTATAGCAATGGCTCTTTGTTCGCGCGCCTCTTGTTGCTTAACAATTAACTCTTGAATTGCTGTATGCTGTTCATCTAAATTTAAACCAACGATATGAATTTCGAAACCTTGCCATGCAGTTGAAATTTCAATACCTGAGATTAATTTAATTGGAATGTTTTTTTCCGATATATACTCTTGAGCTATATCAAAGCCAGCCAAAGTATCATGATCGGTAATTGCCAATACTGCAATTTGATAATTAACCGCCCTATCTATCAAGGTTTGTGGCGACAGGCCACCGTCCGAGCAATTTGTATGGCTATGTAGATCAATACGGCCATGTGAAAAATTGTCGGTTTTATTGATTATGATTGGAAAATCAGTAGTTGACAGCAACGCCATAATAAGGTCTTCTATAGGGACTTTATTGCGAGTAAACTTTAATTAAGTATACTCTAAAAAATATATTCGCAAGTTTACTGATAAGAATTAGATAATGATACTAGCAAAGCAATTAAATTTAACATTTGGCCAACTTCGTTGGTGGTGGCATAACTCTACATAAGTGGGTTGTGATAATTGCGTGTATCTCTTTAAAAGCTAGTAAAGCTCAAAAAGATCAGAAACAAATTACAAAAACCCGCTTAGCTAAGCGGGTTTTTTGCATTATAATCTTTACTTTTTACAGTATTGAGAAAAACTAGGATAGCTAATGAACAAAACAAGAACATGGTTTCTTTGGTGGTTACAACCAATTTATGCCGGATGACAATTTTCAATAATTAATTTACCAAGAAGAAACCAATGACCCAACAAAAGATACCTCAGCAAAGTATTACCTGTGTGAGCACTTTAACGGAAAATGCTAATTATCAAAGCGATCCATTAAACGTCTACCAATTACTTTGTCATAATAAAGAAAACAACCTGCTATTAGAGTCTGCAGAAATAGATCAAAAACATCTATTGAAAAGCTTGTTACTAACTGATGCTGCGTTAAAAATAGTTTGTAATGGCAATACCATTACCTTCACTGCCTTAACTGACAATGGCCAGATAGCACTACAATTTGCAGCCAAGCAATTACAATCCGTAGCAGACCTTGCCTTTAGTAATGACAAGCTACAGTTAATAGCCTCCTTTGATAAAATTCCAACAGAGCTTGATGAAAAGTCAAGACTAATGGCAGTAAACCCGTTTGAAAGTTTGCGCTTATTTAAAAATATAAAAAATACTACTGGTCATCACTTTGCCATATTTCTTGCGGGAGCATTCGCTTTCGATATGATTAGTGTTTGCGAGAATTTGCCTGAAGTACCTGACGGTGACAACACCTGTCCTGATTTTGTTTATTATTTAGCTGAAACGCTAGTCGTTATCGATCATGAGGCGCAAAGTACAGAAGTCATTGCCAATATTTTTTCTAGTGCTCACGATGAAGATAATAACGTAAAAATACAACAGCAACTTACCCAGCGAGTGGCAACAATAAAACAGTTACTGTCAACAAATATTACCCCTGAACAAACTTTCACATTGAATCGAAACAATGTGAAAAATGACGCTAAAAATCAAGAAGTATCAGTTGATATAAGTGATGAACAATTTTGCCAAAACGTTGAACAATTAAAAGAAAACATTCGCGCTGGTGATATATTTCAAGTAGTGCCGTCAAGAACTTTTTCGCTTCCTTGTGTTGATAGCATAGCGGCCTATCAAGCATTGAAAATAAGTAATCCAAGTCCTTACATGTTTTATTTGAAGGACAGTGATTTTTGCATGTTTGGCGCCTCACCTGAATCAGCAATTAAATATCAACAGAACTCTCCCGAAGGAAAGCGTCAGGTTGAAATCTATCCTATTGCTGGTACAAGGCCGCGCGGATTTAATAAAGACGGTTCAATCTCATTAGATTTAGACTCACGTATAGAGCTAGAATTAAGACAAGATAAAAAAGAATCTGCCGAACATATTATGTTAGTTGATTTAGCCCGAAATGACATTGCCCGTGTTTGTAAAGCAGGAACCCGCCATGTCGCTGATTTATTAAAAGTTGATCGCTATTCTCACGTTATGCATTTAGTTTCACGAGTGTGCGGCACCTTATTAGAAGAGTTAGATGCCTTGCATGCATACCAAGCTTGCATGAACATGGGGACTTTATCTGGCGCTCCAAAGGTAAAAGCTACCTCTCTCATTCGAGAAATAGAAGGGAAACGTCGGGGCAGTTATGGCGGTGCTGTCGGTTATTTAACGGGTGATGGTGAAATGGATACTTGTATTGTTATTCGATCGGCATTTGTTAAAAATAACATTGCTCAGATACAAGCGGGTGCTGGTGTCGTTTATGACTCAATCCCTCAAGCTGAAGCTGATGAGACTAGACAGAAAGCACAAGCGGTAATTAGCGCAGTTCAACTAGCTAATAGAGGAGCGAAATAATGAAAAAGACCCTATTACCCATGAACACAAAGTTATTTATGCTCGATAACTTAGACTCCTTTACTTATAACTTAGTTGATGAATTTCAGTGTTTAGGCTTTTCCCCTACAGTATATCGAAATACTTTATCCGCTGACTTTATCTTCAATAAAATACAAGAACACACCAAAGAAACCGGTGAAAAAGTTATTTTGATATTGTCACCTGGCCCTGGAGAGCCTAAAAATGCTGGCTGTTTAATGGCATTGATTAAGCTTTGTGCTGGCAAAATAGCAATGTTAGGTATTTGCCTAGGACACCAAGCACTCATTAATCACTATGGCGGTACGGTTGGTCGCGCCGATGAAATAGTACATGGTAAAGCCTCGCCAATAAATCATTGCGGTAAAGGTGCTTTTGCCAACATTCAAAACCCGCTGCCTGTTGCTCGCTACCATTCATTGGTCGGTATAACCATACCTGATTCGTTGAATGTAATTGCTGACTATAACCAGATGGCGATGGCAGTTTGTCATGAAAATGATGCTGTTTTGGCCTATCAATTTCACCCTGAATCTATTTTAACTACTTTTGGCGCAACCTTATTAGCCCAAAGTTTTGATTACTTATTTGCTTTAAGCGACAACTTACCAGCTAATACTCAAGGAGTTTCACATGACTAACACTTTATCTACCTTGGTTGACAATCAAGATCTTTCCCAGCAAGAAACAGAGCAGTTCTTTAAGCAAGTACTCAATGGTGAAATAGAAGGTGCTCTATTAGCCAGTGTACTAACTGCCTTAAAGGTTAAAGGTGAAACACCCGCAGAGATTGCCGGAGCAGCAGTCGCTATTCGCGACGCTGCTACTGCCTTCCCAAAGAAAAACTATCAGGTTGCTGACTGTGTTGGTACCGGTGGTGATGGCGCAAATACTATTAATATTTCTACTACTGCAGCAATACTCGGTGCAACTTGTGGTCTAAAAATGGCAAAGCATGGTAACCGTAGTGTCTCTAGCATGTCAGGCTCTGCAGATTTGCTCGAAGCGTTTGGAGTAAATTTAACCATGTCTCCAGCAACAGCAAGCAACTGTTTAGATAAAGCAAATTTATGCTTTTTATATGCCCCTGCTTACCATAGTGGCTTCAAGCATGCTGGTCCCGTTAGAAAAGCAATGGGGATTCGTACTATTTTTAATATTTTAGGCCCGCTAGTAAATCCTGCTGCACCAAGTATTATGCTACTCGGTGTCTACACACCTGCACTTATAGAGCCGATTGCGCAAGCACTTCAACTTACCGGTGTAAAACGTGCCTTTGTTGTACACGGTAGCGGTTTAGATGAAATAGCCCTTCACGGCGATACTCAACTAATCGAGATTAAAGACGGTCAACTTATTAAACGCACCATTTCGCCACAAGATTTTGGCCTTGAGAACTACAGCCTTGAAGATATCAAAGGTGGGACTCCTAGTGAAAATGCGGACATTATCAAGGCTATACTTTCTGGCCAAGGACCACAAGCACACAATGCGGCTGTAGTGATCAACTGTGCGGCATTACTTTATCTGCATGATAAAGCTGAGAGCCTAGAGGCTGCGGCTCAAGTGGCTGCAGAAGTTTTAGCTAGCGGAAAAGGTTTACAAACTTTAGAAGCATTAGTTGCCCTTTCAAATGAACAAGAAGCAAATTAAATATGGCTAATATATTAGAGAAGATAGTTGCAGACAAGCGAATAGAAATAGCGTCATTAAAAGTAGCTAAACCATTGAAAACTTTCATTAATGAGCTTACACCCACTAGCAAAGATATGTATGCTGCGCTAAGACGTTCAAAAGATAAACCTGAAGCAGGCTTTATTTTAGAGTGTAAAAAAGCGTCTCCTTCAAAAGGTTTAATTCGCCCAGACTTTGACGTTAAAGCTATTTGCCAAACTTATGATAAGTATGCCGCTGCTATTTCTGTTTTAACTGATGATAAATACTTCCAAGGAAATTTTGACTATTTAAAGCTAGTAACTGAAACAGTAAGTTGCCCTGTACTAAATAAAGACTTTTTTGTAGAGCCTTATCAAGTTTACTTGGCGCGTTACTATGGCGCGGACGCTATATTATTAATGCTAAGTGTTTTATCAGATGAAGAATATATTGAACTTTCAGCTGTTGCTGAACAATACAATTTGGCGATATTAACCGAGATATCTACCGAGCAAGAGCGTGACCGTGCAATTAAGCTAAACGCAAAAATGATCGGGATAAACAACCGTAATTTACGCGACTTAAGTACTGACATTGCCCGTACATTCGAGTTCGCCCCAACCTTACCTGATGGCAGAATAATTATTTCAGAGTCAGGCATATACAATAATGCTCAAGTGCGTGAGTTGGCCCCTGCTGTCGATGGTTTTTTAGTCGGTAGCTCCTTAATGGCGATGGATAATAATGTATATAATGATATTGATTTAGCCTGCCGAAAACTGATATATGGTAATAATAAAGTCTGTGGATTAACGGCAATTGAATATGCTGTCGCAGCGGCAAAATCAGGTGCGCGTTTTGGCGGGTTAATTTTTGCTGAAAAATCCCCTCGTTGTGTATCTAAAAAACAAGCACTAAGTATCGTGGCTGCTAAACCACACTTAGAATATGTAGGCGTTTTTGTAAATCATAAACGAACCGAGATCATCGACTTAGTAAAAAGTTTAAAACTTAGCGCAGTGCAATTACACGGTGACGAAGATGATAGCTACATTAATGCATTGAAAGCACAACTTATTGAACATAACTGTGAAAGCTGTCAAATATGGCAAGCTAGCTCGATAACTGAAAACGTACCCGCATTGAATCCAGCTGTTACTCAACACGTTTTAGATGGAAAATCGCCAGGCAGTGGGCAGGCTTTTGATTGGCGAGTGTTAGCCAATAGTGAGCAAGAATTATCAAACAGCCTGTTAGCTGGCGGACTTAATATCAACAACATTAACGAAGCGCTAACACAATTAACCAATTTAGATTTATTTGGCTTAGATCTCAACTCAGGTGTTGAAACGAGTCCAGGTATAAAATCAAGCGAAAAGCTCAGCCAAGTTTTTACGCACATTAGGAATTATTAACATGAGTAATACCACACAAAGTAAAATTAAAGAAAAATTACCTGCTTATTTCGGAGAGTTCGGCGGCATGTACGTCGGTGAACTACTGGTACCGGCTTTAGAACAATTAGAGCAAGCTTTCATTGAAGCCCAAACCGATGAAGCTTTTATAACTGAATTTAATAACTTACTGACAAAGTATGCTGGCCGCCCTACGCCATTAACTTGCTGTAGAAACATCGTTAAAAACCCTTTAGCAAAAATTTATCTCAAACGTGAAGATTTATTACATGGTGGTGCTCATAAAACCAACCAAGTATTAGGCCAAGCATTATTGGCTAAACGTATGGGAAAAACTGAAATTATCGCAGAAACAGGTGCAGGTCAACATGGTGTAGCTACTGCCATAGCATGCTCCTTACTAGGACTAAAATGTAAGGTTTATATGGGTGCCGTTGATTGTCAACGTCAACAACCTAATGTTTTTCGGATGAAGTTGATGGGCGCTGAGGTTATTCCCGTTACCGCAGGCTCAGGTACATTGAAGGATGCAGTAAATGAAGCGCTACGTGATTGGTCAGCCAATTATGAAAACGCCCATTACTTGTTAGGTACAGCCGCGGGACCGCACCCTTTCCCAACGATTGTACGAGAGTACCAAAAAATGATCGGTGAAGAAGCGAAACAACAATTTTTCGAAGAAGAAGGTCGCTTACCTGATTATGTCATCGCGGCGGTAGGCGGAGGCTCAAATGCCATTGGCATTTTTAATGATTTCATTCAACATGAAGAAGTGAAACTTATTGGTGTTGAAGCGGGTGGCAAAGGCATAGAAACAGATCAACATGGCGCAACTTTAGTTGCAGGCAGCAAGGGTATGTTACATGGCAACTATACTTACATCATGCAAGATAAATACGGTCAAATTGAAGAGTCTTACTCTATTTCAGCAGGCCTAGACTATCCTGCTGTTGGTCCACAGCATGCTTATTTAAAAGAAACAGGTCGTGCTCAATATGTAGCGATTAATGATGATGAAGCCTTAGATGCTTTTCAAACATTAGCGAAAAGCGAAGGTATTATTCCTGCGTTAGAATCTTCTCATGCCTTGGCTCAGGCATTAAAAATGGCAGAAACAGTAACCACTGAGACTATCTATTTAGTGAATTTATCTGGTCGTGGTGACAAAGATCTTGCTCATGTGCATGCAGTTTTACACCCAAATGAACAACAAAGTGATACCAACATTAAGCATAGAGGAGAGGCATAATGGCTCAACCGACCAACACTCAACAAGCCGGTTTCCGTTATCAACAAGCTTTTGCTGACCTAACCGAGAAAGGCGAAAAAGCCTTTATTCCATTTGTCACCATTGGCGACCCTAATGCTGAACAATCATTTAACGTTATTAAAGCACTCATTGATGCTGGTGCAGATGCACTTGAGCTCGGCATCCCTTTTTCAGATCCCAGTGCTGATGGAGTCACCATTCAAATGGCAGCTTTGCGTGCACTTGAGTCAGGTATAAATACAGATATTTGCATCGAAATACTAGCTAAAGTACGAGAGTACGCACCTAACATGCCAATTGGTTTACTACTTTATGGTAACTTAGTATTTGCCCGAGGTATTGACAAATTTTACCAGGATATGGCTCAGGTTGGTGTCGATTCGGTGTTAATTGCCGACTTACCTATTAGAGAAAGCTTACCTTTTAGAAAAGCAGCTTTAAAACATGGCGTAGCACCTATTTTTATCGCTCCACCTAATGCGAGCGATGAGACTTTGCGTGAAGTATCGTCTTTTAGTCGTGGTTACACCTATGTACTTAGCCGCGCGGGTGTAACGGGTGTTGATGCTATCGAGGAAAGTAAATCATCAAATGCTTCTGCAAAATCTTTAATTAATTGCTTAAAAGAATATCGCGCAGCACCGCCCGTGCTAGGCTTTGGCATATCAGCCCCACAACAAGTCAAAGATGCTTTGGCAGCTGGAGCAAGTGGCGCAATTAGTGGCTCAGCCGTTGTAAAAATTATCGAAAATAATTTAAATGATAATAATTCAATGCTAACAGAGTTAACTGAATTTGTTGTTAATATGAAATCAGCAACTAAATAACTTTAGATTTCAAACAGTTGCTAGCAATAACTAAGTTTTGCTAGCAACTAATTAACAGACCCCAAACAGTCTATGCTTGGCAGGTAAATTAAGTGAATCTTATAAATAAAACAAATGAATCTGTAAGCTTTTCTATTTGACTATATCCTAGCTGAATATAGCCCTCATCAACATCAGCACCTGTTCGACAGATTTACCTTGCTTAACACTGCTTATGATTGATTCTCTTTTTCCCTTTAAAAATTCAGGCGTACCTTCAACCGCTAAAGCTTGATCAACTTGTTCTGCTACTGTTAACTTAACTTTAGTTCGCCTTGAAGAATTTGATGCTCGGGGTTTATTAAGCGCTTTATCACGTAAGCGTAGAAAGTTAGAGTTAAATGCAACATCTTCATCAACAAACAGAAACAAATCAACTAATATTGCCCTAGCTTGCCAAATTTTATGCTCAAGATCATTTGCTGGTTGCTCTTGATGCCACCACGCACAAGAACGTATTGTCCCTATTAATTCTTGCCAATAACTTTCAAAGTCAAAATTGTTGAATTTAATCAAGCCTAATCCTTGGCACAATACTTCTAGCTTGGCGTTGGTTAAGGCGACAAAATGATCAGGTCTTCTCATCGCTAATAGTCGGGTCGCAGGTGCTAAAGGCGCTTTTTCACCACTAGTTTTATTTACTTTATAATTTGCAAAAATTTGCTTATAAGCACGACTGAAATTTCGATAATGTTCAGGATTAACTTCACCTGATATTGGAATGTAACTAAGGGCATGTTCGAACTCAGCCGATTTTTCAGACAATAAAGTATGAAATACTTTAGCCCCTTTAGTGGAAGCAAACCACTCCACATCAAAGTCATAAACTGTATAGTCATGATAATTAGTATGCTTACCTGCAAATGCTAAACGATCATTGTCAGACATTGAATCTAATGAACAACTACTAAGTGTCCTTATATAATCTAGCAGGCTTAAACGTTCTTTTAGTGCATGGTTTTCAGCTTGATTCTCGATAAAGCTAACGAATATTGGCCAAGGAGCAATACGCAACATTTTTAATTGACTGACACTTATGCCATTGGCTAATAAGGCTTCTAACTTTTCCAAAGGTTTAAATTGATCAGCTTCAAGTAAGTCACGATTAATGCCCTGACGGCATAAAGAGAGTAGTTCAGTACACCAAGCTAAAAAATCTTCTGGATGATTCGATACTTTAACAGCCATCAAATTAAGACTGAGATCGGCAATATAAGTTAAAGATTTTTGATAAATGGAATTTTCAGCATCGGATAAAGCCATATTGGCAGGGGAAGATAACAATTTTCTCATTGAGGGTGGATGCTCCGAACAATATAAAATTTAATTAATTTCAAATAAAAAAAAACCGCAACTGAAGCTGCGGATTCACAATAAAGCAAAAAGCCCGCAACATTGTTGCGGGCTTTTCTAAAGAGAAGTTTAGCAATGTCCTACTCTCACATGGGAACTCCCACACTACCATCGGCGCTACTGCGTTTCACTTCTGAGTTCGGAATGGAGTCAGGTGGTACCACAGCGCTATTGTCGCTAAACAAAAACGATGTACATGGAATGTTCAAGTGTCGCAATGCCATGGATGGCAAAGAGCGACTATCACTCCACATACTTAATAATCTTAGAAAGCTTTCTATAAATATGGGTTTACACTCTAATCAAGTAACACGTTAAGTACGTGATGTTTTCTTTACCTTCGGTTTTCACCTAAAGTCTTTATGTCAGTCTTCATACAATCTCAAAACCACTTGGGTGTTGTATGGTTAAGCCTCACGGGCAATTAGTATCAGTTAGCTCAAGACCTCGCAGTCCTTACACACCTGACCTATCAACGTTGTAGTCTCCAACGACCCTTTAGGGAGCTTAAAGCTCCAGTGAGAACTCATCTCAAAGCCTGCTTCCCGCTTAGATGCTTTCAGCGGTTATCAGTTCCGAACGTAGCTACCGG
>CAJXWZ010000037.1 GCA_913062815.1 uncultured Colwellia sp.
GGTTAAGCTATTTGCCTGAACCCCTTGGAACTGGTTGCGCATTGTAGAGAGTTTTTATTTCAGGTCAACACTTATTTCATAAATACTTCACATTTTATTTTATTCGATGGATATTCGTACAGCCTTTATGTTTATTGGGTTTTATACCAACAACATGGTTATTTTTCAGTCCGTTTTTATAACTCATTTATTTTGTGCTATCTTTGTCTTTATCCTACTCTTTTCAATTTTGTCTTAAATTAATGTCTTCTCTTTACAACAACCAAGTTAATACCGCTATTCGTCCATATAAAGAAATCATGCCAAAAACCGGAAAAAATACCTATATTGATCCCTCTGCTGTAATTGTTGGTGATATTACTTTAGCTGATGATGTTAGTATTTGGCCTCTTGTTGCCGCTCGTGGTGACGTAAATACTATCACTATTGGTGCTCGTTCTAATGTTCAAGATGGTTCTGTTTTGCATGTCACGAGAAAAAGTGAACACAATCCTAAAGGTAATCCGTTGATTATCGGTACTGATGTTACCGTGGGCCATAAATGTATGTTGCATGGCTGTAGCCTAGGGAATCGTATTTTAGTCGGTATGGGGGCTATTATTATGGATGGTGCCATTGTTGAGGATGACGTTTTTATCGGTGCTGGAAGTTTAGTTCCGCCAAATAAAACCCTAGTTAGTGGCTATTTGTACGTTGGCAACCCAGTTAAGCAGATACGACTATTAAAAGAGGCTGAAGCTAATTTCCTTAAGCAGTCAGCAATAAACTATGTAGAATTGAAAAATGATTATTTGGCTGAAACCTAATAATTAACGCATATTGATATGTATTATTTCGTTCTCTGGCTCATTCTTTTCGAGCCAGAGCTCAACTGCTTCTTCTAAATCAAACTTTGTACAGCTAGTAATTTCATTTAGTCGTTTTAATTGCATAGAATGGAAGTAGATAGTGATCAGTTGTCCAGATAAAAGCGCCGTACATCGCCATGCCTCTTGTTCATTATCAAAGATGAAATCATCATTAAATAGAATCGCTTGGTTCAAAATTTACTCCTGTGACAATGAAGATTTTAATTTCGATATTACTGGCTCTACGCTTGGTTTTATACCCCTCCAAATATAAAAGCTCTCGGCGGCTTGTCCAACCAGCATGCCAAGACCATCAATAGTTTTTAGTGCATTAAGCTTTTCTGCTTTCTGTAAAAATGGAGTTGGTGTTTTGCCATAGGTCATATCATAACAAACACTATTGGTAGTAATTAGCTTTTCAGCAATGGGAACTCCCCCTCCTGTTAAGCCTGCAGATGTGGCATTGATTATGACATCGAACTCTTGTTCATTAGCTTCATCAAACGAGCAAGCCAACAGTGGCTGATTGTCATACTGCTCAACTATCGCTTTTGCTTTAGAAACTGTTCTATTGGCAATGGTCAAACTTTTAGGGTTTTGATTCAATAGAGGTAATACAACCCCTTTAGCTGCTCCACCTGCACCAAGTAATAACAGTTTACTATTTTCAAGTATTACACCATTGGCCAATAAATCATTCACCAAACCAATGCCATCGGTAGTATCTCCGTATATCTTGCCATTTTTAAAAGAAAGTGTATTAACAGCACCTGAAAACTTTGCATGTTCAGTTAATTCATCACACATCGCCATTGCTTGCTCTTTAAAGGGTGCCGTTATATTTGCTCCTTTTCCGCCTTGAGCGATAAATTCTTTAACAGCTTTAACAAAGCCGTCTAGTGCTGCAAAGTGGATTTCATAATTAAGCGCTTGATTTGTCGCTTGTGCAAAGGATTGATGAATAAAAGGTGAGCGTGATTGTTTAATGGGATTGCCAAAAACGCGATACTGGTCCATAACTATAGCCTTATAAAAATATTATCTGTAGCCTAACCGAAATAATATTTTAAAAACACAAAAACTTACTTTGAATGATAGCTAGTAATATTACAATTCTGGGAGTTAATTGAGGAATAAAAAAGCAGTAACACATTACTGCTTTTGATTTGAAGTTATGTTAGAACTTATAACCTAACATAACTGAGTAAACCATTGGATTTACATCAACAGTTGCCCTACCTATGCTGTCACCAGCAACATCAAAGCTAGCATCTGAAGAAATGTCAATATAACGAGCAGAAACATTTACTGACCAATTTTTGTCAATGACGAAATCTGCACCAAGTTGAATTGATAAACCAAATGAGCCATCCAATTTTAAGTTACTTAGTCCTAAACTTTTAGGTGCCGCGGTGAACCCCTCTTTAAAAAAATGTGTGTAGTTAACACCAACACCTAAATACGGTTTAAGCGCTGTGCCTGTATCGATATAATATAACGCACTTAACGTTGGTGGTAATTGTGTAACTTCAGCTAGCTTTACACCATCAAGGCCCGCAGGAACCCCTAAGGCCCCACCCAATGCAGCAGTTGGATCATTCAAGGTAACATCATGAGTAAATGGCGTTGCTGCCAACAACTCTATAGCCCAGTTACTATCGTAAAAGTAAACAAAGTTAAGCCCTAATTGCACATTATCATCAACGCTAAGTGACGCTCCTGTTGCATTAGAGCCACCGAGTAATACTGCGGCTTTGTCGCTATCTGGATTAACTGAAGTAGCGCCGCCACGAATTAATATGTCACCTGTTTTATTAGCGAAAGCGGTAGTAGAAAGACTTGATAATAATACGATGGTAAGTAATGTTTTTTTCATGTTCATATCCCTATAAGATTTATATGTATGATAGAGCTACTGATATTTAAAAAGTTGATATAACGCAAGGTTTTTTACGGGCTGTTAATAAGTGTAGGCGCTTGTTGATTTTGATCAACTTTCTAATAAATAAAAAAGTAAACTTCTGTAGGACGCTATATTGTTACTCGTTGTCACATTAGCGCGTGTCTATATGGATATTCTTATGTCTATGGCAATAACTATTAGTTAACCTCGGAGCACTTGCCCCGTTAAGCCATTAATAATAGTTGAGGGCTTTAGCAAACCAGCAATGTTAGATTTGATGACAAAATCTATCTTATCGTTAAATTGCTCATCAACTTCTTGCCAGGTTTTAGCTGGCACTTGACCGCTAAGATTGGCACTAGTGGAGATGATAGGTTTATTAGTACGTTGGCATAATTCGATCACATCCTTATGATCCGTAACACGTACCGCAACAGAGTTAAAACGTCCACAAAGTAATGGCGAGATATTTTCATGTGCAGGTAACACTTGAGTGATAGCACCAGGCCATCGAGATAAAACGCTATAAAGTTTGTCTTGGCTAATGGCATTGTCATCAAGGTAAGGTAACAGTTGCGAATAGTCCGCAGCCAATAAAATTAAGCCCTTATGTGCAGGTCGTTGTTTGATCAACAATAGCTTTTGAATTGCTGATTCATTATCAGGATCACAACCGAGACCAAAAACAGCCTCTGTTGGATAAGCGATAATACCACCTTGAGTATATACCTCAGCAGCTTGTTCTATTTGTGAGGTATTACCCATAACTAAGGAAATTAGCCTAGTTTAGCTTGCATTGCTTCATCTTTTGCTAATAAAGCTTCTGCATTCGCTACTCGCTCTGCTTTTACTTTATCAGCCATTTTTTGATCAGCAATACCTAAAATTTGTGCTGCTAAATAACCTGCATTTTTAGCTCCAGCTTTTCCTATAGCGACAGTTGCTACAGGAATACCACCTGGCATCATAACAGTTGAAAGTAGTGCATCATGGCCTTGTAAAGGTCCGTTATCAACAGGAACACCAATAACAGGGCGAGTAGTCATGCCAGCAACTGCTCCGGCTAAATGAGCAGCTAAACCTGCTGCACAAATGAATACTTTACAACCACGTTCTTCCGCATCTTTCACATAAGCTTTTGCTGCGTCAGGTGTTCGGTGCGCCGAGCGAACACGCACTTCATGGGTTATTTCAAATTGCTTCAAGATATTTATAGTAGCTTGCATTACCGGTAGATCTGAGTCTGAGCCCATTAAGATGGCAACAAATGGTGAAGTCATAGTATTTCTCTTAGTTAACATTAAATATAAAGGTTTGATTTTAGTATAAATAGATTATAGCGCTTTGTGCTTATAGTCGCATCGCTTTTGTGGGCAGTTTAATACCTCACCACTCGCCATGGTCCGCTTTATTAAAACAGGCCATTGGCACTGAGGGCAAACTTGTTCAATAGGTTGATGATTTAGTACATATTTGCATTTTGGATATTGATCACATGAATAAAAAGTTTTACCAAAACGGTTAGTTTTTTCTTTCAGTTCACCTATTTTACCTTTGCTTTTACACGAAGGGCAAGCGACACCAATATCTTCATTTTGCTTATCTTCTTCTATATGGTGACATTGTGGATAATTAGTGCAACCAATAAACATGCCAAAACGACCTTGTTTAACGGCCATGGGTGAACAACATAGTGGGCATTCACTTCCAGGTAAAACGGTATCGTCAACTCGCTCATGCTCTACTACAGAACGTGTATATTGACATTTAGGATAGTTAGTACAACTAAAAAAGGCACCTGACTTTCCGCGTTTGATAGTAAGCTCTGAACCACAATCTGGACAAAGTTCATAAGCTTTTTCGAGCGCATGCTCGTGATGGGAAAAGAGAGATTTGTCTTTTTTAGATTCAGACATGTGTTGAATAGAAAGTTGTAGTTAAGTTATGACATATTATGCCATAACTTTCTCCATAAAAACTATAGTCAAAGATTAAAACTTAATGCAATGGGCCTTCTTGCTCATCAAAAACAAGGTCTTCCATTTGAGAATAAGCATTTTCTTGTCCAGGTACATTAAAAAGAACCATTAAAATCACCCATTTAAGATCATCCATAGTGAAGTGTTGTGTGTCTAGTTCCATCACTCTATCGATCACCATTTCACGGGTAGTAAAATCTAAGACATTAATCTGCTCTAAAAATAAAATAAAACCTCGGCTTGGTGTATCAAGAAGTTGCATTTCTTCTTCTGTATATATGCGAAAAGATTGATTACCTACTCTGGTTAAATAAGGATAAGCATCTGTATCTTGCAAAGCAGCAAGCTTTTCCAGCCAGTTAAGTGCTTTATAGATTTCATCTTGATGAAATCCTGCTCGGGTAAGTTCATCAGTTAAAATGTCATGATCAACCATGACTTCAGCTTCACTATGAATATAATTTTCAAAAAGATACATTAAGATATCGAACATTATTAGCCCCTTATATCGATGAGAATTATTAAGGTAATCTAAGATAACCTCCTGGCACCACTGCTACCAGACCGCTAAGTTCTAACATTGTCAGCCGAGTTAACACTTCCTCTATAGGGAGTTTACTTCGGGAAATCACTTTATCAACAGGAGTAATTTCAAATCCCACACTAGCCAACAATACATCATTGCACAAGTCATTATTTAAGTTTTTTTCAGTTTTTTTTGTGGTGTCACCTGCAAGTAATTGTTGTCCATGATTTAAGTCTAGTTCATTCTGCTCTTCAATGCTTAACTCTTCTATTATATCGGCTGCTTGCTCTACTAGTTTAGCGCCTTGTTTAATTAACCAATGACAACCTTTCGCC
The DNA here is from genome assembly GCA_913062815.1 of uncultured Colwellia sp. Classification (GTDB taxonomy): domain Bacteria; phylum Pseudomonadota; class Gammaproteobacteria; order Enterobacterales; family Alteromonadaceae; genus Colwellia. The sequence continues at coordinate 5,592 of CAJXWZ010000037.1, forward strand.
TGAGGGTTATTAAGACTTCCAGGAACAGCATACACCTCTCTGTTTTGCTCTAAAGCGCAACGAGCAGTGATCAACGAACCACTTCTTATGGCTGCTTCAACCACTAAGACTCCCTTACTTAGACCGCTAATGATTCGATTTCGTTTCGGGAAGTGACCTGCTTTTGGTGATGTACCTGGTAAAAACTCACTAATTATCGCCCCTTGATGCGATACTATCTTTTTGGCCAATAATTTATGTCTTGCTGGGTAGACTTTATCAAGGCCTGTAGCTACAACAGCTAAAGTACCAGCAGCAGTCTCTACCGATCCCTTATGTGCCGCCGCATCTATACCTAAAGCCAGACCGCTCGTAATGACTAGACCGTGTTTGCCTAACTGCTGTGCTATTTCAAAAGCTGCATCCCTTCCATTAACACTCGCCGCTCGAGAACCAACAATAGCTATTTGCATCTCATTTAACAGGTTTGCATTACCTTGAACAAACAAAACTAATGGTGGATCGTAAATTTGCTTTAATTGTCGGGGGTACCGCTCATCATTAAAGGTAATAATAGTACTATCGCAAGCTTTACTATCTCTCATGATTTCTTCAATCAAAAGCCAGTCAGGGTGATGAAATGCCGCAAGTTGCTTAGCACTTAGGTTATTTGCAGACGTTAAAATTGATGAGGAATGTTTAGACAAAGAAAAAAGCGCCGTCAACCCATAAGAGTCAACAAGCGCTAATTTTTTGTGGATTGCCAATCTAGGTACAAGCTTCAAAGCAATCCAGTAACTTACATTACTTTTGTTCACTCGTCTTCTCCCTAAGAACAAGTAATAATATTTATGCTACATGATGTTTACTCGGGTGCAGTGACTACATCCTGAAGTCTTGCTGGTTTTTCTGTTCTCAATATTAATGCCATACTCGCTTGTTGATAAACCTTAAAAACCATTAATTCACCTAAAAGCTCTTCTGGCATTTTATAATCCGAACCATCTGTTGTTAGTATTCGGTTCCAACGAGGTGCTTCTTCTGTATATTTTGGCCCTGTGCTGGTATCAACCACACCAGGACTTAAACGCTTAATTGCCATGACATCACCTACGGCAACTTGGTTGTCGTGGCCTTTATTAATCATCACTACTTCTAGTTTACCAAATTCTCTGCCATTACTTGTCGCTTTAATAATAGTACCGCGAAATTCTTTATTAACGGCTTTCATGGTAAATATTGATGGTAACATTTGCCCTTCATGTACGGGAACAACGTAATCACCTGAGCGAATTTCACGTTTTGCCGTGCTTACTTTCAACGTAGCCGGCTCTTTTTCAGTCATATTGCCACGGCTAATTGCTTGCCCTGTCCCCACTAAATCAACATAAAAGCCTAACGGTTCTTCAGTGTCGGGATCAATAATTTCTTCACCCTTATTATAAATCGCATAGGTTTTGGATATTTCTAAGTCGCTATTTACGTATACCTTAAAGCCATTAATACTTGATCTATATCCTTCATCACTACCAATAACATAAGGTAATTGCTCAAGTTGCTCTTCACTAAATAAATGATCGTATTTAATAAAAGGCGCTATTACCTCTAAAGGTAATAGTTGGATAGCTGTATCACTTTTCTTTTTTTGTCGAATTTTAGGTGACCACTTTAAGCTAGGCTTAGCTTTTACTGTTTCCAGTACCAACATAGGCTCACCGTTATCATCAAACACCAAATTAATGACGTCACCTGGATATATTAAATGAGGATTATTAATTTCTGGATTTAAGCGCCAAAGTTTCGGCCAAAGCCAAGGTTGTTCAAGAAAAACCGCTGAAATATCCCAAAGAGTATCTCCTTTAACAACAACATAGGTTGTTGGTGCATCATCATTAATTTTCAGTTGATCGGCCAATGAAATTAAAGAATATGCACACAATGAAAGTGTTAACAGTATTTTTTTTAGCATGTGGCTCGTTCCTTTATTATGGTTTTTCATGCTTTTATAGAAATGCAGCATTATAAGTTGCTATAATAATAAACATAACACTCTAAAAGAGTTATCGCTAATTCTTTTATTAAACATTTGTAAGATTATGACTATTTTAACTGTATTACGTTTTCCAGATCCACGTTTAAAAACAAAGGCTTGCCCTGTAAATGGCATTACCGAAGAGACCACAACTATTATAGACGACATGATAGAAACCATGTACGACGAAAAAGGCGTTGGCTTAGCTGCAACCCAAGTTGATATTCATCAACGTATTGTCGTCATAGATGTATCTGAAAATGGCGACCAACCTATAGTACTAATTAACCCTGAAATCATCGCTAAAAGTGATGAAACATTAATCAATGAAGAAGGTTGTTTATCTGTTCCTGGTATTTATGCCAAAGTTAATCGTCATACTAGTTGTACCGTCAAAGCACTAGATAGAAACGGCAAGGAGTTTACTTTAGACGGAGAAGAGCTACTAAGTATTTGTATTCAACATGAACTCGATCATTTAAATGGTATTTTATTTGTTGATTACTTATCACCACTTAAACGTCAGCGTATTAAGAGCAAGTTAGAAAAAGAAGCTCGTTTAGATAAAGCAAACGCTTAATTCATCCCTTTAGGATATCCCTTTTGTCAAAACCTCTAAATATTATTTTTGCCGGTACGCCTGATTTCGCCGCGCAACACTTGGCAGCACTTATTAATAGTGAGCACAATGTCGTTGCGGTTTATTGCCCTCCTGATAAACCAGCCGGAAGAGGAAAAAAATTAACCGCTTGTGCAACAAAATTATTATCTCTTGAACATAATTTGACTGTTGAACAACCCGTTAACTTTAAAGAGGTTAGCGAACAAGAGCAACTTGCTCAATACCATGCTGATGTTATGGTAGTGGTTGCCTATGGCTTATTATTACCTGAAATAATATTAGCAACACCCCGCTTGGGTTGTATCAATGTTCATGGTTCTTTATTACCTAAATGGCGTGGTGCAGCTCCAATTCAGCGATCGTTAGAAGCTGGCGATGAAAAAACCGGTGTTACAATAATGCAAATGGATAAAGGCTTAGATACCGGGGCAATGATTTTAACTGCCGAGTGCAGTATTGAACAAAAAGATACTAGCGCCAGCTTGTATGAAAAGCTAGCACAATTAGGCCCAAAGGCATTAACTGATACCTTAGCATTAATGACTAATAATGAGCACCAAGCCGTAAGCCAAGAGGATGAGCTAGCGACGTACGCACACAAATTGGATAAAAGCGAAGCTGAATTAGATTGGCAATTGCCAGCTGTAGAGTTGGATAGAAAAATCCGTGCTTATATTCCTTGGCCTGTATCACAATTTACGTTCAGCCAAAACAATGGCAAGCAGCACAGGATTCGTGTTTGGCAAGCATCTATTAAAAACATTAAAACAACAGCACCTATTGGTACCATTGTTTCTGCCGACAAAACTGGCATCATAGTGGTAACTAGCAATGGTGGGCTTTGTTTAGAAGTTTTACAATTACCCAATAAAAAGGCGTTACCGGTACAAGATGTACTAAATGGTCGAGCAGACTGGTTTATTGCCGGCTCTCTAATAAATGGCTTTAATTGATGAAACAACACTAGATGACAACTCAAGCCCAACAAGTGCAAAAACAAAAACAGGTAAATATTCGAGCTCTGGCAGCAAAGTGTTGTTATAGCGTCATTGATCAAGGTCGTAGTCTTGGTGATGAACTTCCAAGACAACAAGATAAAGTTAACCTTAAAGATAAAGGCTTATTGCAAGAAATTTGTTACGGCGTATTAAGGTATTTACCTGAACTAGAACATGACGTTCGCGCTTTGATGCAAAAACCGTTGACGGGAAAGCAACGCGTATTTCATTTTCTGTTATTGGTGGGTGTATACCAAATTAAATATATGCGTATTCCAGACCATGCGGCCATAAATGAAACGGTATCGGCTACCAGCGCCCTTAAAAATCGCCATATGAAAGCATTAGTTAATGGTGTTTTACGTAATTTTATTCGAGCAAGTGAAACAACAGCATCAAAAGCTGAAGTACTCTCTGATGCCGTCAGATTCTGTCATCCTGGTTGGTTTATTAAAAAAGTACAACAAAGCTACCCCGTTGAATGGCAAAGCATACTTGACGCTAACCAGCAAAAGCCTCCTATGTGGATAAGAGCAAATGAACAACACCAGTCTAGTGCTGATTATCAAAAATTACTTGAGACCGCTGAACTTTCAATAGCCAGTATTGAACCTTTGAGCCAAGCTATTGAATTAACACGCCCTATTGATGTGATAAAATTACCAGGCTTTGAACAAGGCTGGGCGTCAATACAAGATGGTGCTGCTCAACAAGCAGCTCGCTTATTAGATTGCCAACCTAACGATATAGTACTTGATTGCTGTGCAGCCCCCGGCGGAAAAACTTGCCATATTTTAGAAAATACGCCTGATATAGCCTCAATGACAGCTATTGATGTGGAAGCAAGTCGACTAGTGCGCGTTGAAGAAAACCTGAAGCGCTTAGGGTTAACAGCAAACGTTATTGCTGCCGACGCTGCTGATTCGAAATCATGGTGGCAAGGCCAGCTTTTTGATCGAATACTTTTAGATGCTCCATGCTCAGGTACCGGCGTTATTCGACGCCACCCTGATATAAAGTGGTTACGTAAAGCCAGTGATATAGACACGCTAGTGTTACTACAACGGCAAATATTAAAAGAAATATGGTCTTTGCTTAAACCCGGTGGTACTTTACTTTATGCCACTTGTAGTATTCTGCCACAAGAAAACGCTGAGCAAGTTAAGTATTTCATAGAACACCATACAGAAGCTCAGTTATTACCTATAGATAATGGAGAGTCATTAGAGAAAGGTGACATAGGTTGGCAACTATTACCTGGCGATAAGAATATGGATGGTTTTTATTACGCTAAGCTGCTAAAAACGATGTAAGTAAGGGTTTATTCCCAAGCAATGAGAATAATAATAACATATGAAAATAATCATAGTCGGTGCAGGCCAAGTTGGCGGTACATTAGCTGAAAACCTTGTTGGTGAAAATAACGAGATATCTGTTGTTGATGTTGATGGCGAAAAACTTCGTGAACTACAAGACAAAATGGATTTACAAGTTGTTACTGGTCAAGGCTGCCATCCAGAAGTATTGAAAAATGCTGGCGCAGAAGATGCTGACATGGTTATTGCTGTTACCTCAGATGATGCCACTAACATGATCACCTGCCAAATTTGCTCTTCATTGTTCAATACCCACAAAAAAATAGCTCGAATTCGTTCAAACCAAGTATTGCAATATTCGGAGCAACTATTTCATAAACACCATATTCCTGTTGATCATGTTATTGCACCTGAAGAACTGGTAACCCGAGATATCGCGCGCTTAATTGATTATCCAGGTGCCTTACAAGTATTAGAGTTTGCCCACGGTCGTGTCAGTTTAGTTGCTGTAAAAGCTTATTATGGCGGCTTACTTGTTGGTCATGCCTTATCTACGTTAAGAGATCATATTCCAAATATTGATACGAGGGTAGCGGCAATTTATCGAAACGGTAAACCTATTCGCCCTTTGGGCACCACAGTTATTGAAGCCGATGATGAAGTTTTTTTTATTGCGGCCAGTATTCACATACGGGCGGTAATGAATGAATTGCAAAAATTAGAACCCGCTTACAAACGCATTATGATTGTCGGTGGCGGTAACATTGGTGCTGGGCTTGCGCGTATTTTAGAAGATAACCATCAGGTGAAATTAATCGAGCGCTCTGCTGAGCGTGCCGCACAACTCACTTCGGAATTAGATAAGACGCTGGTTTTTAATGGTGATTCATCAGACATTGAATTATTATCCGAAGAAAATATAGAACAATTTGATGTTTTTATCGCAGTAACCAATGATGATGAAGCCAATATAATGTCTTCATTACTCGCGAAAAGACTAGGCGTGCGCAAAACGATGGTACTTATTCAGCGAGATGCTTATATTGAATTAGTACACGGTGGTGCTATCGATATCGCTATATCTCCTCAACAAGCAACTATTTCTGCACTATTGACCCATGTTAGACGTGGCACTATAGACAATGTTTATAGCTTACGTGGTGGTGCAGCTGAGGCAATTGAAATAGTTGCGAAAGGTGATGAAAAATCATCAAAAGTAGTTGGTCGTGCAATAAAGAATATTAAATTACCCCCTGGCACAACTATTGGGGCAATTGTTCGCGGCTCAGAAGTATTAATAGCCCATTCCAACACACTAATAAGAGAAGAAGATCACGTAATCCTATTTTTAGTAAACAAACGTTATATTTGCGATGTAGAAAAATTATTTCAAGTCAGTGCTATATACTTTTAATCAGTTAGCTAACTACGTTAAGTACGCCAAAAGGCTGGGGTAAACAGTACTAACAAGGTAAATATTTCTAGACGACCAAAAAGCATTGCTACAATTAATACCCATTTACTAGTATCACCAATACCTGAGAAGTTAGCAGCAACTTCACCTAGCCCTGGCCCTAAATTATTAATTGCTGCTGCAACTGCCGTAAACGCTGTAAGTTCATCCATACCTGTTGCTAGAAGTAACAGCATACAAATAACAAAAACAGCGGCATAAGCAGAGAAAAATCCCCAAACTGCTTCAACCACCCGATCGGGTAAAACCTTTTTGCCCATTTTAATGCTAAATACCGCTTTAGGGTGGACTAATTTATTGAGCTCTCTGAGCCCTTGCAAGTACAGGAGTAATACTCGCACTACCTTCATTCCTCCACCGGTACTACCTGCACAACCGCCAATAAAACTCGAGAAAATAAGCAATAGCGGCAGCAATGTTGGCCAGTCAGCAAAAGACGTTGTGGCAAAGCCCGCTGTTGTACTGATCGAAACTGACTGGAACAACGCCTGATCAAAGGCTTTATCGGTGTCTTGATAGGTACCTGAAGAAATGAGAACTGTAAAACATATTAATGTCAGTACCACTTGGATAAAGATAAAAGTTTTAAACTCAGGGTCATAAAAATAATTCTTTAAGGATTTGCTTTGCACCACGGCGTAATGCAAAGCAAAATTAACGCCGGCAATAATCAAGAAAAATACACAAACCATATTAATTGCAGGGCTATTAAAATAGCCCATGCTAGCATCATGAGTAGAAAACCCACCTATAGCGATGGTTGAAAAAGAATGACAAATTGCATCAAAACCTGACATACCCGCCAGCCAATACCCGAAAGCACAGGCAATGGTTAATGATAAATAGATATACCATAAATGCTTTGCTGTATCGGCTATTCGTGGCGTCATTTTTGAGTCTTTCACTGGACCTGGGGTTTCAGCTCGATATAACTGCATGCCACCAATACCTAACATTGGTAGTACAGCAACCGCTAACACAATTATCCCCATACCACCTAGCCATTGCAGTTGTTGTCGATACCATAATACCGCATGAGGTAAATCATCAATATGATTTAAAATGGTGGCGCCTGTGGTTGTTAGGCCAGAAAAGGATTCAAAAAATGCATCGGTTATTGATAACGATGGTTCTTCTAACAAAATCAGAGGGATAGCAGAGAAGCTAGCTAGAACTAACCAAAAAAGTACAACAATTAAAAACCCCTCCCTAGCTCTTAAGTCTGTTTTTTCATAACGATTTGGATACCAAGCTAAAAACCCAGTAAATAAACACCATAAAAATGCCATTAAGAAAGGTACACCGCCACCATCACGATAGATCATAGAAACCATCGCTGGCGGTAACATGGTGACACTCAACAGTGCCACCAATAAACCTAAAATCCGGATAATATTTTTATATTGCATTACACGTTATTATTGTTTTTGGCTGTTAGTTGTCAGAAGATTTCAAGGATAACTCTCCTGCCGATAGTGTTTGCAATTTACGCTCTACAAAAGCTAGTTCTGCTTCTGGTATCAATAAACTAAATTGCACTTGCTGCAAATACTCTTGCTCAATAACCTGCCCTGCTACTTGGCTAATTATATGTAAGACATCATCAACTTGGCTATATTGACACGCTAAGGTTTTTGCCGCCATAGCTATTTTGGTTTTTGATTGTAAAAACACTAATGCTTGGCGGACACTATCACCATATGCGCGTTGCAAACCACCCGTACCCAACTTTGTGCCGCCAAAATATCGCACTACTACGGCGCAAACTTGACCTATTTTCCCTCCTTGTAATACGGCCAACATAGGTTTTCCCGCTGTGCCACTAGGTTCTCCATCATCAGAATAGCCGTAACCTAAGCTATCATCTGCAGCCTTAGTTAAAAAAGCATAGCAATGGTGGCTTGCTTGTGGGTGAACTTCTTGTAGATGTTTTACATACCCTTTAGCTTCCTCAATACTGCTACAAGGGTAGAGATAACAAATAAACCGGCTGCGATTAACTAGTGTTTCATGTTCAACAGTGTTAATTGCTATTTGAAAGGGCTTAGTCATTAATAACAAACTTAATCAAGTAACAAGTCCCTTGTCATATTTTCATTATGTGATTTATGGACAATAATATTGTCTTCAATACGAATCCCGCCAAAGGCACGCATCTCGTCGACATTATTCCAGTTAATTTGATCGCTATTGTTAGAATCTTTTAAGTCTTGTAATAGTGAATCAATAAAATACAAGCCTGGCTCAATGGTAAACACTTGGTTGGCTTCTATTACTCTGGATGTACGCAAAAATGGATGGTTTGTAGGGGAATTAATATGCGTGCCACGCTCGTCAGCCATAAAGCCTCCCATATCATGAACTTGCAAACCTAAGTGATGTCCCAAGCCATGAGGAAAAAAGGTACTGACAATGCCAGATTCAACAGCCGTATCTGCACTAACATTAATAAACTCAAATTCAGCCAGTACTTGCGCTATGTCTTTATAAGTCGCAATGTGCAAGTCGACATAGCTTACTCCTGGCTTTAAACCGCTGGTAGCCTTTAACATGAGTTGATTCATGCGAGTAATTAAATCAGCAAATTTATCCCTTTTAAATGAGTAAGTCCTCGTTATATCAGCGGCATATCCATTGTAATTTGCACCTGCATCGATTAGAAAAGATTGGTGTACCTGCGGCGCAATACTTTCAAAGGCCATATAATGCAAAATAGAACAGTTTTTGTTTAGCGCAACTATGTTAGCGTATGGTGTTTCATTACTGGTGTAACCAATAGCATTCAAATAAGCATTTTGAATATCAAACTCGGTATCACCATTAAAAAATGCAGCTTTTGCCGCTTGGTGTGCTTTTACCGCTAGAGTATTTGATTGGCGCAAACAAGTTTGCTCATAAGGTGTTTTATAAGCGCGGTGGTAATGAAAATAATTTAATAGTGGCTCTGGGTTTATCACTTCAAAACCAAGTGCGGTTGCTACTTCAATATGGCTGCCAATATAAGCAAAACCTTTTGTATCATATGGTAACAGCTTGTCTACTTCACTGGCTTTTTTCAAGATTTTTATTGAAAAAAACTCGCCCCAATAGCTCTCATTCAAAGGGATGATTTTATGCCAAAAATCTATTGGCTGATAATATATTAACGTTGGTTTATCTTCACCGTTAATAATTAACCAACAATTGGGTGATTCAATTAGGGGTAACCAATGCTTAAAGTGCGGGTTGACTCTAAAAGGATAAGCATTATCATCAAGAAAGGCTTTAATTTCTTGACCAGAATGAATAACAATACCGTCAATATTCTCACGTGATAAGGCTTGCTTGGTTCTTTGTTGTAAACACTCAATGTGTGCTGGATATTGCTCTTTTAATTTATCGGCTAATGTTGTCATTATACCCTCTCCCGTCTTTTTTTATTATGATAACACAGGCTTTTAGCGGCTCACTAGATAGTATTCTCTATAGCCGTTTCAAGTGTGCAACATTATTTACATCAAGATATTACCTTCGATTATAAACAGAGTTAATCGCCGATACTCATATTAATAACTTGCTCAAATAACTGACTAACCTGATCCGGATTGTGTTGATATATTTCTTGATAGGCTAGTACACTTTTTACATAGTTGCGGGTTTCTTTAAATGGGATTGTTTCAATCCAAACATCTGCAGGCACTGATTTAATATTCTTGAGCCAACTTCGTACCCTGTATGGTCCTGCATTATAGGCTGCAGTAGCCAACACTTGATTGCCTTTATTTTTATCTAGTAGTTGCTTTAAATATTGTGTGCCTAATTGAATATTATTGTCTGCGTTAAGTAAGTATCGATTATTCACTTTATTTTTTGTGAGGTTCTTAGCTGTATTTGGCATTAATTGCATCAAGCCCTTTGCACCAACAGATGAATGTGCATCAGCCATAAATGAACTTTCTCTTCTTGCTATGGCAAATGCCCAAGCGGGCGTTATTTTTTGTGCTGAGGCATGAAGGCTAATTTCTTTATCAAATGCTCTAGGGAAACGTAAATTAACATCATCTAAATATCCTACATCAGCTAAAGTGAAAATAGTCCGGTCAAACCAATTGTTTTCATTAGCAATTTTTGCAGCAACTAGCTTTTCTCTATTTTTAAGCTGTGTTAGTAAAAAATTCCATTCCGATCGTGCCTCCCTCAAGCGTCCTAAAGAATGAAATTCAAACGCTCTTTTCGCTGCAGGGTAATCAATCACATTATGTTTTTCCGCTAAGGTGAACACTAATGGTTTATGTTGTAGGTTTACTGGTGATTGTAAATAGCTCGCGGCTAAAAAACCGTAATAGTGGCGTTCGTTGGCAAGCTGTTGTAACAAGAACTCTCCTCGCCCCACTGTATCGGTTTCAATTAATGCTCGTGCATACCAATACTTCCACTTTAATTCGTCTCGATACTCATCGGGTAATTGCTTCAATTCAACAATTAACCGAGCCCAGTCTTGCTGTTTCAATGCCTGTGCTAAGCGCCATTGCAACATGTCTCCATTTAAAGATTTTAGTGACAGTTTATCTAACCACAATTGCGCAGCATGGTGATTCTTCGCTGAAAGCGCTATCGCAAATTTTTCCGTTATTTGTTGTTGCTGTAAAGGCGAAAAAGTGAATTTTTGCTTCGCTTTTCTGTAACTTCGAATTGCGCTATCTGGGTATCGCCAAATTAATCGCTTTAAACCATAAGTTAGTATCTCTGTTTCTCGTATTGACTTATTTGGAAAGTATTTTAGTTTACTCACCATAGCAGGATCACGACGTACTTTATGCCACAGGCTTGCCAAGTACTGTTGTTCTTTTGGCAACAACTTTGTCAAATAAGGTATTAAGGTATGTTTACCTCCGTCTGCCGCCAAAGCAATACGCTGCCAAATAACATCAGTTGTTCGATAACCAGTTTTATACCATTGTTCAAACAGAGTATCGCAGGCTTTATCTTGAGACTTTCCTACCAGCCACAACTTGGTAACTTGGGGCATAATCACGCTTTCAGGCAAGCCCGACTTTAGGCTAAAGTTTAGTTGATAGCAGTTCAACTTTGCGTTTGAAGTTGACTTATACGCTTTTTGAAACAGTTTACCTTGGTTTTTACGAGCCAAGTAATTTAACCACTTCTTTCTTAGCGGCCAGTCTAGCGGTGTATGTTTATACTTTTCTAAGAATGCATTTATTTCACTTGCATCTGACAAGCGCAGACGATTTAACAAACGTTGTTGATCTAAATAGGGTTGTAATGGGTAATTATGAAGGTGGTTATATAATGTTTTATATTTTGCAGTGTGACTTCTATGTGTTAGTTTTTCTGCTTTGATAAAATTTTGTTGCTGGTTTTTATCTACGCTTAGCTTTAGTGGTTCGCTTGCAATTAACTTTACGCTGAAACTTGCTAAAGCAAGTATGAATATCATTTTTGACACTAAACTAGACGACATTAATTCATTTATTCTTAATAGAGATTTGTTCATGCCAGTATAGTGCAAGACAAGGTAAATAAAAATAGAGTAGAATACTGCTGACCACGCAATTACCATATTTTGCGATGTACCGACTTAGTCTTTATGCTCTTTTTTTATATTAATTTCTAACTATGCCAAGTGATATTTTTCAACAAGTAGACCACACTCTCGATGCCATGGGTTTGCGCTGTCCAGAGCCAGTGATGATGGTTAGACTTCATATACGTAAAATTTCCGCTGGTGAAACACTGCTTATTACTTGTGACGATCCCTCTACCACTCGAGATATTCCCAGTTTTTGTCGCTTTATGGAGCATGAGCTCATTGCAAAACAAGTGAAAGAATCACCTTACCTTTATGTCATAAAAAAGAACTGATCATTTACCTCCTCTTTGAACTCTTCATTTTTTTTAAGTTATCGATCTATTCCTTGTGTACTCCCCTTAGTGATCCCAGCGAAAGTAAATTTATCGTATCTTCCTCACTTAGAGTTGTAAGTTTATGTGTATTCAAGGAACTTTCATCTAATTAGTGTCTCTACTAATTGTCATTATCTTATTTGTCGGAGTTAAATTACATGGGTACCTGTAAACAGTTTTTGAAAAACAATAAACTTTTTTTACTCTTTATCTTATTAATGTCTGTATTCAGAAGTGCTGTCGCTGATTGGTATACGGTTCCAACAGGTTCAATGAAACCAACAATACAAGAAGGTGATCGCATTGTTGTTAATAAAATGGCCTATGATTTAAAAATTCCTTTTAGCCAAGTATCCTTGATTCGTCTAAATAAGCCTCAACGCGGTGATATTGTCGTATTTGAGTCGTCTGCTGCAAATAATCGCTTAATTAAGCGTATGATCGGTTTGCCCGGCGATGTTATCGAGATGAAAAACGAAAAGGTTTACATCAATGGTAAAGCGCTCAACTACGCTATCACTAGTCAAAACGCTGCAAACCTTTTTGCGACAGAGCAAATAGACGGTTTATCCCACCTTATTCGTATCAACAAAAAAGCAAGTAATCAAATGAGTAGCTTTGCCCCTATGACTGTACCTCAGGGCTATTATTTGGTGCTTGGTGACAATCGTCGTGACAGTGCCGATTCTCGGTTTTATGGTTTTGTTCCTCATCATGAACTCAAAGGTAAAGCAACGGCCATTGCTTTTTCTCTTGATTACGATGATTACTACTTACCTCGTAAGAGTAGGTTTTTCAAAAATATTTATTCCATTTAATATTAATCAAATATTAAAAAAGGGCATATTGCTATGCCCTTTTCTATTAATATCACTTCGGTATGATTAAGTTCAATGTAAGCTACTGAAGTACCGATATATCCGCTATTGCAAAGAAGCTATTTCGAATTTCATTTAGCAATGTTAAACGGTTTATCTTCACGGCTTCATCATCACTCATAACCATGACATTATCAAAAAATGTATCAATGGGTAGTTTTAATGCAGCTAACTCTGAAAGTGCTGCTTGATAGTTTTTGCTAGCTACCAAAGGTGCAACTTTCTCACTGATACTTTTAAAAATATCCGCTAAGTCACGCTCAGCTTGCTCGCTGGCTAAATTGACTTTAAATGCATCATAAAGCTGTCCATCAAATTTAGCCAGAATATTGCCAACACGCTTATTTGCTGCCGCTAACGTTTCAGCTTCAGGTAAGTCGCCAAAAAAGTTAACAGCCTTGATACGTTTGTCAAAGTCTAACGGAGCGCTTGGTTTTTTTGCTAATACGGCTTGTATAACGCCAACAGAAATACCTTGTTCTTGGTAGAAAGCTTTAAAACGGCCCATGATAAAATTAAGTACGTCATCTGCAGTATTTTCGTTACTGAGTTTATCGCCAAACAATGTGATACTTTCTTTTATAAGCTCGCTTAAGTCTAATTCAAGCTGTTTTTCGATGATGATACGTATTACACCTATTGCTGCTCTACGCAGTGCAAATGGGTCTTTATCGCCCTTAGGTGGCTGATTAATACCAAAGATACCCACTAATGTATCAATTTTATCACTAATGGCTACAGCACAGCCGGTATTGGCTTCTGGCAAACTATCACCCGCATAGCGAGGTCTATACTGATCTTCTAAGGCTTGTGCAATCGCCAGTTCTTCACCATCATTAATTGCATAGTATTTCCCCATTGTGCCTTGCACCTGTGGAAACTCTTGTACCATATCAGAAAGTAAATCGGTTTTACTTAATAGACCTGCGCGATAAGCTTGCTCAGTATTTTCACCCAAGCTTTGTGCAATGATTTTACTTAAACTCGCTATACGTATTGATTTTGCTTTTAGCGTACCTAATTGCTTCTGAAATAATACCGACTCTAATGTGTCTAACCTTGATGCCAAGGTTTGTTTTTGATCGGTTTTAAAGAAAAACTCGGCATCAGCCAAACGTGGACGGATAACCTTTTCATTACCAAAAATTACTGCTGTTGGCTCTTTTGATTCAATATTTGCCACAAAAATAAATTTATTGACCAGTTCACCAGCATTATCAGTCACAGGAAAATACTTTTGATGATCCTTCATTGAATAAATTAGGGGCTCTGCGGGTACATTTAAAAAGTCTTCATCAAATGTACCAACTAAGGTTACTGGCCATTCTACCAATGAGGTAACTTCTTCCAGTAAGTCTTCGTCAATAAGTGCTTTTGCTGAAATACTTTTTGCTGCAGCTTTTATTTGTGCAACAATTTTCTCTTGCCTAGCGTGATAGTCTACCTCTACATAAGCTTTTAGTAGCGCTTCTTGATAATCATTTGCATGATTTATAGTTACTAAACCCTGATGATGAAAACGATGGCCTTGTACTTGATTACTCGAATCAACACCTAAAGCCGAACCTGAGATCGTTTCATTGCCATAAAGCATCGTTAAGGTATGTACTGGGCGAATAAACTGTATGCGTTCTACTCCCCAACGCATTGGCTTAGCTATTGGCAGTTTATTTAGCGCTGTGGTAACCATATCGGGAACTAGTTCATTAATGCTTTTACCAGCAACAGTTGCCTTATGTAGTAACCATTCACCTTTAGGTGTAGTTAAACGATCAGCTTCTTCAACAGTTATTCCATTAGAACGTGCCCAACCCATTGCCGCTTTACTGGGCTGACCCTGCTCGTCAAAAGCTACATTGACAGCTGGACCACGTTTTTCTACAACTTTATCAGCTTGTTTGTTTATTAGAGCTGTTACCTGAACAGCTAACCGACGAGGAGTCGCGAACCACTTAATCTCTTCATAAGCTAAATCACATCCGTCGAGTTGTGCCTTAATACTGTCATGAAAAGCTGTGGCTAATTTTTTTAATGATTTTGGTGGTAATTCTTCTGTGCCTAATTCAATAAGGAGAGTTTCATTGCTCATTACTTATCTCCTTCATTGTTATTTGTTTTACATAAAGGGAAACCTAGCTCTTCGCGTTTAGCGTAATATACTTGTGCACATGCTTTGGATAATGTGCGTACCCTTAGTATATAGCGTTGACGTTCCGTAACTGATATAGCATGCCGTGCATCAAGTAAGTTAAAAGCATGAGATGCTTTCATCACTTGTTCGTAGGCTGGTAATGGTAAGTTGGCTTCAATTAGTTTTTGACTGTCTTTTTCGCATTGGTCAAATTGTTTAAATAAAGCGTCTACATCTGCATGTTCAAAGTTGTACGTTGATTGCTCAACTTCATTTTGATGGAACACATCACCATAATAAACAGTGCCCATTGGCCCATCAGCCCATACTAGATCATAAATGCTATCAACATTCTGAATATACATAGCTAAGCGTTCCAAACCATAAGTGATTTCGCCGGTCACCGGCGTACACTCTAAGCCACCTACTTGTTGAAAATAGGTAAACTGTGTGATTTCCATACCGTTCAACCAGATCTCCCAACCTAATCCCCACGCACCTAAGGTTGGAGACTCCCAGTTGTCTTCTACAAAGCGGATATCATGAACAAGAGGATCTATTCCTAGTTCTTTCAATGAGTTGAGATATAACTCTTGTATATTCTTTGGTGACGGTTTTAACATTACTTGGAATTGGTAATAATGTTGTAATCGGTTTGGATTTTCACCATATCGGCCATCAGTTGGTCGACGACATGGTTGAACATAAGCGCTACTAATTGGCTCAGGTCCAATTGAGCGCAGAAATGTCATTGGGTGAAATGTGCCTGCCCCTACCTCTAAATCTAGTGGTTGCACAATAACACAACCCTGGCGTGACCAATAATCTTGTAACTGCAAGATAAGGCCTTGAAAGGTTTTACAATTGAAACTAGTCATGAGTATTCAAATTCACTTTTATTAAATTTAACTGTTTGTTTTTTAAACATAAATGCCCGATTCGAAGACCGGGCATATTATTAATCAACACTTATTACTTAGAAGTCTAAGTTGGAAACCTTCAAAGCATTCTCTTCTATAAAGTTTCTACGCGGCTCTACATGATCACCCATTAAGGTATTAAATAACTGATCCGCGGCAATTGCATCTTCAATGGTAACTTGTAACATACGTCGAGTTTCAGGATCCATTGTCGTTTCCCATAATTGCTCAGGGTTCATCTCACCTAACCCTTTATAACGTTGAATATACTGTCCACGTTTAGATTCTGTCATTAACCAATTAAGCGCCTCTTCAAAACTTGTTACTGGGATTCGCTTTTCGCCACGTTTAACGTAAGCACCTTCTTCCATTAAACCATTGATAGCATCATTTAATTTCGTGATCGCGGCAAACTCACTTGATTGTAAAAACTCATAGCTACAATTATATACTCTGTCTATGCCGTGTTGACGAACATTAAATTGTGGAAAATAGGTATTACGTTCCGTGTTATGCTCAACCTTAACCGTATAAATAGAGCCATTACCATCTTGATCTTCAAGTTGAGTAATCAGATCTTTTGACCAAGCCTCAACTTTAGCTTTATCAACAAAATCTTCTTTAGCAATATTATGGCTATAAACCATTTTTTCTAGAATATCACTTGGGATCTGTCTAGAAATACGCTTAATGGTATCCATAGTATTACGAAACTGAATAACTAACTGCTCTAATGCTAAACCAGATATCGCTGGGGCATCTTCATTAACATGAATAGCGGCATTATCTAACGCTAAAGTTGTTAAGTATTCTGTTAAGCCATCATCATCTTTAATGTAACGTTCCTGCTTACCTTTTTTCACTTTATATAAAGGAGGTTGTGCGATAAAAATATGGCCACGTTCCATAATTTCAGGCATTTGTCGGTAGAAAAAGGTCAGTAATAAAGTTCGAATATGAGAACCATCGACATCGGCATCTGTCATGATAATAATGCTATGGTAACGCAATTTTTCTGGATTATATTCGTCACGTCCAATACCACAACCTAGTGCGGTAATTAATGTACCCACCTCTTGTGAGGAAATCATTTTATCAAAACGCGCTTTCTCTACGTTAAGAATTTTACCTTTTAAGGGCAGAATAGCTTGGTTTTTACGATTGCGTCCCTGCTTAGCTGAGCCACCAGCAGAGTCCCCTTCCACAATATATAATTCTGAAAGAGCGGGATCTTTTTCCTGACAGTCGGCTAATTTACCCGGCAAGCCAGCAATATCTAATACACCTTTACGGCGCGTCATTTCGCGTGCTTTGCGGGCCGCTTCACGTGCCCTAGCAGCATCGACAATTTTCATGATAATGGTACGAGCAATTGTTGGGTTTTCTAATAAATATTCCCCAAGCTTTTCACCCATAGCCTGTTCAACCGCAGTTTTAACCTCGGAAGAAACGAGCTTGTCTTTTGTTTGTGATGAAAACTTAGGGTCTGGTACTTTTACTGAAATCACAGCAGTCAAACCTTCGCGTGCATCATCACCTGTTGCACTCGTTTCTGTAGCACCTTTTTTCTTACTCTTATTCAAGCCTTCTTTGGTCATATAAGAATTTAAGGTTCGGGTAAGCGCGGTTCTGAAACCACTAAGATGGGTACCGCCATCACGTTGTGGAATATTATTGGTAAAACAGAAGATACTTTCTTGATAACCATCATTCCATTGCATTGCAACTTCAACCACAATGCCATCTTCTCTTTCTAAATCGAAGTAAAAAATCTCTTCATTTACAGACGTTTTGTTGGTATTTAAATAATCAACAAACGCTTGGATACCACCTTCATAACAGAAGTGTTCTTCTCTACCTTCTTCGCGTTCATCTATCAAACGAATAGAAACACCTGAATTTAGAAATGACAATTCACGAATACGTTTTACTAAGATGTCATAATGAAAGAGTACATCAGAAAAAGTTTCACTGCTTGGCCAAAATCGTACTTCAGTACCATTTCTATCACTTTCACCTACAACGGCTAATGGTGCGTCAGGTTCTCCCATAGTGTAAAACTGCTCGTGTAATTTTCCATCACGACGTATGGTGAGTTTCAATTTTGAACTTAAGGCATTAACAACTGAGATACCAACACCATGCAAACCGCCAGATACTTTGTAGCCAGAGTCCTCGCCGCCAAATTTACCACCAGCATGTAATACTGTCATTATAACTTCGGCTGCTGAAATACCTTCTTCAGGATGTATTTCAGTCGGTATACCACGACCATCATCTGTAACTGATACAGAGCCATCAAGATGGATAGTAACGACCATTTCGCTACAATGCCCTGCTAAAGCTTCATCAATTGAATTATCTAAAACCTCAAAAACCATGTGGTGTAATCCAGTGCCATCATCAGTGTCACCTATATACATACCCGGTCTTTTTCGTACTGCATCAAGTCCTTTTAGTACTTTAATACTGGACGAGCCATATTCATTTTCTACTGTCATAGTTTTAGCCTATTCAATTGCTTTTTCTGAATTATCACTCAGAATCGTCTGGATATTTCTCTGTTATTTTGCCATGTTTCACGTGAAACATCTTAAAGTTTTCTTCAACCATATCAGGATTATCTAAATTATCAATTTTGATTAATCCAGTTTCATCTGATAAGTCTCGCCCCAAAAAAGGCTGTAAAACATTAGTTTCGATGGCTGTGATTATTGTCTGACAATTTAATAATTTCAATGCTGAAGCTAAACATTGGCGAGAATTTATATCTAATTCTGCACCAACATCATCTATCAGCAAAATTGGTTTTACTCGATTAACTTTAGCAATAGATTTAGCTTGGGCAAAAGTTAATGCCAGTAAAAACAACTTTTGTTGTCCTCTCGACAACTGCGTTTCTAGTGGTTGTTTATCAAGAAGGAACTTTACATCAAATTTATGAGCTCCATATAAACTATAACCATAGTTTAATTCTCTTTCATAATTACTACTCAGTACATCTAGCAGTTCTTTTTTCTGTGGCCAACCCTGCAAATATTGAACTGTCACTCTAGCTTTAAGATCGGGTAGTAATATCGCTATCCAAACATCTAATTCCTTAATAATGGCTGATACGTATTCAGCTCTCATCGAAGAAACTTTTAATGAAAGACAACAAAACTGTTCATTCCAATATGAGAGCATCGAATTACTCTCATGTTGTGCTAAGCGTATACTAGCGTTTCTTTGCTTTAGTACCCTATTAAAATCTTTCCATTGCTTAGAAAAGGTTTGTTTCACGTGAAACATACCAAGATCAATAAACTTCCTACGCTCTTTTGGACCACCAAAAAATAACTTAAAACTTTCTGGGGTAACAATTTGTATAGCAATATTTTGAGCCAATACTGATAAACGAGTATGCCGTTCACCATCAATCTTTATACTATTAGTACCTAAAGTAACATCACGACTTAAACCAAGCCGACAATTATTATTATCTTTTACACTAACAACGAAGGTCTGCTCATTATATCGAGCAAGACTGTCAAGTTTACTGGTACGAAAAGACTTACCATGACCAAGGAAAAAAATAGCTTCAAGCAAGCTACTTTTACCACTACCATTATCACCGACAAAAAAATTCAAACCTGGATGAAATGTTAATGTTGCACTGTCTAAATTACGAAAATTCTGGGTAATTAAATTAGCAACACTCATTTCATCAATTCAACATTCATAAATAATTACAAACGCATAGGCATAACAACATAGAGCGCTTCACCAGTATCCGCACCTTCTATAACAACACTCGAATTAGCGTCGGCTAAAGTAAATTTAACTTTATCATCCTTAATAGCATTAAGTACATCAAGTACGTAACTCACATTAAAACCTATTTCTAGCTCTTCATATGGAAATTCTATTTCCAACTCTTCTTCTGCTTGTTCTTGTTCAGGATTATTAGCAGTAATTTTTAACAACGAATTAAGGAAGTTCAGTCGAACACCCTTAAACTTTTCATTGGATAATATTGATGCTCGAGATAAAACCTGTCGTAATTGTTCTTTATCTGTAACAAATATTTTGTCGCCATTACGAGGTAACACTCGTCGGTAATCAGGAAAACGACCATCAACCAATTTACTAGTAAATGAGAATTCAGTATCAATAATACGAATATGATTAGAGCCCAAATAAACTTGTACCTCTTCATCGACCGGAGCAAGTAAGCGAATTATTTCTAGTATACCTTTACGCGGAACAATAACTTGCCTCGCAGGTAAAACCAAAGACTCATTAGAAATTTTACAAATTGCTAAGCGGTGTCCGTCAGTCGCGACTGAACGTATTTCGTTTCCTTCGCTTTCAATCGACATTCCATTTAAATAATAACGAACATCTTGGTTCGCCATGGAAAAATGCGTACTTTCAATTAAGCGCAAAAACTCAGACTTTAGTAATTTAAACTCTACATCACCTTTCCACTCTTCGATGTTTGGAAAGTCATCGGCCGCTAAAGTAGAAAGTGAATATTTACTCCGACCAGAGCTTAATTTAACACTGTCATCTGCAGCATTGAAATTGAGTAAAGAATTTTCAGGCAAACTTTTACAAATATCAAGTAACTTACGAGCGGGAATAGTTATTTTGCCATCTTCACCGTGATTATCAATGTCAGTATGAGCAACCATCTCGAGTTCAAGATCTGTAGCTGTTAACGTAAGCAAACTGCCATTAATATCAAAAAGAATATTTCCTAAAATAGGCAAGGTACTCTTTCGCTCGACAGCACCTGAAACTAACAATAGTGGTTTAAGTAAAGATTCTCTATTAAGTGAAAATTTCATTTATATCCCTGCTTTAAAGCAATTTTTATTATTTTAACAATATGTATACTAATAAAGACAAATATCAAGAAGAAAGCGTTCTAATCAAATTAGAATAATCTTCTTTAATATCATGTAGTTCTTCACGTAATGACTTAACTTTACGACAAGCATGAAGTACTGTTGTATGATCTCTTCCGCCAAAAGCATCGCCAATTTCTGGCAAGCTATGATTAGTTAATTCTTTAGATAATGCCATTGCTAGCTGTCTAGGTCTAGCAACAGATCGATTTCTTCGTTTAGAGAGTAAATCTGCAACTTTTATCTTGTAATACTCAGCAACTGTTCTTTGAATATTATCGATGGTGACAAGCTTATCTTGCAAGGCCAATAGATCACGTAATGCTTCTCTGACAAAATCAATATTTATCGCTCGGCCAGTGAAGTTAGCATTAGCAATAACACGATTCAATGCCCCTTCTAATTCGCGTACATTTGAACGTAAACGTTTGGCAATGAAGAAAGCCACTTCATCTGCAAGGTTAATATTACTTTCTTGCGCTTTTCTTTTCAAAATAGCGACGCGGGTTTCAAGTTCAGGAGGCTCAATAGCAATAGTTAAACCCCAACCAAACCGGGATTTTAGCCTGTCTTCTACAGCAACTTCCTTAGGATAACGATCACTAGTTAGAATGATTTGTTGATTGCCCTCGAGTAAAGCATTGAAAGTATGAAAGAACTCTTCTTGCGTCCTATCTTTACCAGCAAAAAATTGAATATCATCGATAAGTAAGGCATCAACACTTCGATAGTAATGCTTAAACTTTTCCATTTCATTATTCTGCAATGCTTTAACCATGTCCTGAACAAAACGTTCAGAATGCATATAAGCAATTTTAGCATTAGGGTTATTTTGCAAAATACCGTTGCCAACGGCATGAAGTAAGTGAGTTTTACCTAAACCAGTACCACCATAGATAAAAAGTGGATTGTATGCTGCACCGGGATTATCGGCAACTTGTGAAGCGGCAGCTCTGGCTAATTGATTAGATTTACCTTCAACAAAATTATCAAAAGTATATTTGACTCGAACATTAGCCTTCTTTGGTAAATTAGTTTCAGACGGTGAAACTGCATTGGACTTAGGGCTCTTACTGAAATTGGCACTTGCAGAACTAACAGAGTTATTTTGTGTTGCAGATATAACGGGTTTGCTGCCGACATCAAAACGGAGTAAATACGCATCTTCCCCATCGGTCATAGTAATTAACTCATTAATTCTATTGACATATTTATCACGAACCCAATCTAGAACAAATCGATTTGGTGCATAAAGGGTCAAGACGTTATCTGTAACAACGCACTGAAGTGGACGAATCCACATACTAAACTGCTGCGCAGGTAATTCTTCTTGAAGAACAGATAGGCATCGTTGCCAAAGGGAATGTTCCAAGTATAAGCTCCAAAGGAAAAGGCTTTATCAACTTGTATTCCACAAACTTAAAAGAATGTGATAGGCGGAAAGATCATTAATTAAAATTATAAAAAAAGAAAAATCTCAAATGTACTACAAGTATAAATTTTTATTATATACAGCCATTATCTCTATACTTATCCACAAGTGCAATATTGATAAGCAACTATTCTGTAATATTTTTACATAAAATAGCTAAAGTCTTGTTAAATCGATTTATTGATAATTTTTTATATTAAAATATCACTAAAAATTTATGCTTAGTTTATTTGATTATTAACAAATAAAACCTGTATTTTAGATGAAAATTTAATATATCTAAAAAACCTGTGGATATTTTATTGACAATAACGGCTTTATTTATAACAAGCTACGAAAAAACGGCTAGATCATAAGGATCCTAACGGGATCTTTTATAAACAATTACTCGATTAAACATTGACAACAGGTCAAGTTAGATTTAGAATTCGCCCTCTTTTTTTAGACCTGTATGCTCAATTGGCTATTTTGTCAGGGCAACAACAACCGACGGATTAGCGTAATGAAAAGAACATTTCAACCTAGCGTATTAAAGCGTAAGCGTAACCACGGATTCCGTGCTCGTATGGCAACTAAGAATGGCCGTGCTGTTATAGCTCGTCGCCGTGCTAAAGGCCGTGCAAGCCTTAGCGCTTAATCTTAATTCCTTTTCTAACTAAGAAATAGAATTAAGATGGTAACCAATCAGGTTACATATGAATTTAATCGGGAGTCACGTTTGTTGACTCCCGGTCACTTTCAAACAGTTTTTAAAAAACCTATCAGATTTGGCTCTCGTCACTTCACCATACTAATTACCCCAACTAATTTACCCGATAATTCAAGCAAAAGTAATCGTCTTGGTTTAGCTATTGCCAAAAAACGGGTCAAACTTGCTGTACAAAGAAATCGTATAAAAAGAATTGTTAGAGAAAGTTTTCGTTTAAATCAGCATGATTTACCTGCTATCGACATGGTTGTTATGGTAAAGTCTGGCATTGATCAGCTCGACAATACTGAAATCAATAAAGAATTAGCAAAAATATGGCGAAAAATAATTCAACGCCACAAAAACTAGCAATAGCCTGTATAAAAGGTTATCAACGTTTTATCAGCCCTATGTTAGGCTCAAATTGTCGATTCCATCCTACATGCTCCTGCTACGCTCATGAAGCTATAGAACGCTTTGGTGTTATAAAAGGCGGATGGTTGGCAGGTAGACGTATACTAAAATGCCACCCCTTAAATAAAGGGGGTGATGATCCAGTTCCACCCGTTAAAAAAACCAAATAGAATTTTTGTTAACACAATAATCTAAGATTTTAGTCTACATATGTTAAAAGTTGGTTGGTTAACAGGCAAACGTATATTAAAATGCCACGCAATTAATATACTTATATTCAAAAAACAAGAGAAATTAATCTTATGGAATCTCAACGCAGTCTGCTTTTTATTGCGCTCATGGTTGTCACTTACTTACTATTTAGTCAGTGGCAATTAGAAAATGCGCCAGCAGTTGAACAAACTCCCGTTAGTCAACATAACAATAATGAACAAGTAGCAAATGCTGATTTTGTTCCTGAATCAACTGATTCACAAGCACCAGTGACTAAAGCTTTGGCCATAGGCGCAAAATTAATCACCGTATTAACAGATACCTTAAGTATTAAAATTAATACCCAAGGTGGTGATATTGTTGAAGTTAAGCTATTGAAGTTTGATACTGAGCAAGGCAATGGCGTTCCATTCACAATATTACAAAATGGCAATCAAAAGTATGTTGCCCAATCAGGTTTAACCGGTGCAAATGGTATTGATAGAGTAATCAAAGGTCGCCCAATTTATACCAGCACGCAAAGCAATTATGAATTGAATAACGAAAACTTAACTGTTGATTTAACTTTTCAAGATAATAACGGCCTTTCAGTTACCAAAAGATTTGCATTTAGTGCCGGCAGCTATAGTGTTGGTGTTGACTATATTGTAAATAACAATACCAACAACAGTGTTTCGGTACAAATGTACGGACAACTTAAGCAATCTACACTGCAAGATACTTCATCAGGCATGTTACCAACTTACCGTGGTGCTGCATTTTCAACTAATGAAGAGCGTTATGAGAAATATGACTTTGACGATATTGCAGAAGCAAACCTAAACAAAACTACACCGGGTGGTTGGGTTGCTATGCTTGAGCATTATTTTGTTTCTGCTTGGGTACCAAACGCTAAAGATAATAACCAACTTTATACTAGTTACAGTAATAACCAAGAAGCAGTTGTTGGCTTTAAAGCACCCGCAGTAACAATAGATGCAGGGCAACAAGGTACCACGTCTGCTATTTTTTATGTTGGTCCTAAAGATCAAGCCGTATTAGAAAAAATAGCACCTAACTTAGACTTAACCATAGATTATGGTTTTTTATGGATGATTAGCCAGCCACTCTTTTGGTTACTGTTAACTATCCAAAGTTTTGTTTCTAACTGGGGTGTAGCTATCATCATTATTACCTTGATAGTTAAAGGCGGTATGTACCCACTAACTAAAGCGCAATATACCTCAATGGCAAAAATGCGTGAACTCGCACCTAAAATGGCGCAATTAAAAGAACGTTTTGGTGATGACAGACAAAAAATGTCACAAGCAACCATGGAAATGTATCGCAAAGAAAAAGTAAATCCAGCTGGTGGTTGTTTACCTTTATTATTGCAAATGCCCATTTTCTTAGCGCTTTACTGGGTATTCTTAGAAAGTGTTGAACTACGCCACGCTCCATTCGTTTTCTGGATACAAGATTTATCTGCTATGGACCCATACTATGTTCTACCGGTACTCATGGGTATTAGCATGTACGTTATGCAAAAAATGCAACCGATGACAGTGCAAGATCCTATGCAACAAAAAATAATGCAATACATGCCAGTAGTATTCTCGGTGTTTATGGCCTGGTTCCCTTCAGGGTTAGTACTTTACTGGTTCATCAGCAACATGATTTCAATTGCACAAATGAAAGTTATCTTTAGCGGTATTGAAAAGAAAAAACTAGCTGACGCTAAATAATCTTTATTCACTACAATTTTTGAGTTGTGGCAATAATGAACAAAAACAAAAGCGATCTCTTATTCAAGTGATCGCTTTTTTGTTAGTTCCCTTTAAATAAAGTAAAATATAATTACATAACTAATTCAGATTTTTTAAGCTTAAACCACCCAATGACATCACTATTTAATGAAAACACCACTATTGCCGCACAAGCAACTGCCCCTGGTCGAGGTGGTGTAGGAATAATTCGTGTTTCAGGACCAGAAGCTAGCAATGTTGCCCAAGCAATTTTAGGTAAAGTGCCAGCTATAAGAAAAGCAGAATATTTACCTTTTCTAGATGCCAACAGTCAAATTTTAGATCAAGGTATAGCGTTGTTTTTTAAAGCACCAAATTCATTTACTGGTGAAGATGTTATTGAATTTCAAGGCCATGGCGGACCTGTAATTTTAGACATGTTACTAAAAGCTATTTTGGCGCTACCTAAAGTGATCATGGCAAAGCCAGGTGAATTTAGTGAGCAAGCCTTTTTAAATGACAAATTAGATCTAACACAAGCTGAAGCAATTGCTGATTTAATAAACTCAAGTTCTGAGCAGGCTGCACGCTCTGCACTACATTCCTTGCAAGGAAATTTTTCAAAGCTTGTTCATGAAATGGTTGAAAGTATTATTCATTTAAGAATGTACGTAGAAGCGGCCATTGATTTCCCTGAAGAAGAAATAGACTTTTTAGCTGATAAAAAAATTGTTAACGACCTTAAAGCTATTATCAATAAAGTCGAAGATGTACGAAAACAAGCGCAACAAGGCAGTATTATTCGTGAAGGTATGCGTGTAGTTATTGCTGGTCGCCCTAATGCAGGTAAATCTAGCTTACTCAATGCACTCAGTGGTAAAGAGAGTGCCATTGTTACTGATATTGCCGGTACCACACGTGATGTGCTAACGGAACAAGTTCACATTGATGGTATGCCATTACACATTATTGATACTGCTGGTCTTCGAGAGAGTGACGATAAAGTTGAACAAATAGGTATTGAGCGCGCTTGGCAAGAAATAAAACAAGCAGACCGTGTTTTACTGATGGTTGATGCGAGTGAAAATCACAGTATTCTAGAAGATGAACAATACATCAAAAATTATTACCCTGAATTTTTTGCTAAATTACCACAAAACATAGGCCTTACTTTAGTACGAAATAAAGCCGACCTTAATCAAGCCATCAGCAAAAATAATATTGGTTTAACTGAATTCATAGATAATGATCAAGTAGAACATACTGTCGTTACCCTATCAGCCAAAACAGGTGAAGGTGTTGACAGCTTAAAAGAGCATTTAAAAACGATTATGGGTTACCAAGGTAGCACTGAAGGTGGTTTTATGGCTAGAAGACGCCATTTGACCGCTTTAAACAACACTCACCAACATTTAATTACAGGACTAGAGCAACTAGAATCTTTTGTTGCCGGTGAAATACTGGCAGAAGAGTTACGTATCTGCCAGCAAGAGCTTGATGAAATAACAGGTGAGTTCACCAGTGATGACTTACTCAGTAAAATATTTAGCTCATTCTGTATTGGAAAATAAAATGTTCAGGTTGGGAACGAGAGTTCCCTTGGCATTTTAGTAGTGCAGGCTTTATCTCTAAATGGTTAATGAGTAAGAGTCAGTAATTATAACCACATAAACACTATTCCCAAAAAGTTAAATTCAAAGGCCTTTCAATGAGATATACAATATTAGTTCTATGTTTTATCACAACTATTTCTTTCGCTGATAAAGAAAAAGAACTCATTATTAAAAAGTTATCTGATAATGTATACCAACATATATCACACAAAGTAATTGAACCTTGGGGCTTGGTTGCTGCCTCAGGTTTAGTTGTTATTGACAATAATAATGCGCATATAATTGATACCCCTTGGACACTAGCAGGAAATAAACAATTACTAACATGGATAAAAGCTAAAAATTTAATTGTTAAAAGTGCCGTGGTAACACATTTTCATGAAGATGCTAGCAAGGGGTTAAAATGGTTAAATAGTTTGAATATTGATACCTACGCCCTGCCTTTAACAAATAAACTACTCGCCTCAAAAGAAAGAGCACAATCAAGTCATGAAATAACCAGTGATAGTTTTGAATTAGCTAGCGGGGCAATAGAAATATTTCATCCTGGTGCAGGTCATTCACAAGATAATATAGTTGTTTGGCTTCCTAAAAATAAACTACTTTTTGGAGGTTGCTTTACTAAAAGCCTTAGCAGTAAAAATTTAGGAAATACTGAAGATGCTATTATTGAAGATTGGCCTAGTTCAATTGATAACGTATTAAAAAAATACCCAAATATAAAAACCGTTGTGCCTGGGCACGGTAAAATTGGCGATACTAGCTTACTTAAACATACTAAAGAACTTGCTATTTCATTATCAGCTCTAAAATAATTCCCTATAGTTAAATTGAAGACTAATTAGCATTATTTACCCCCAACACCCTCCCCTATTTTAGGCTGAATTTCTTTATAGTTTGTTACAATGATTTATTGAAAAAGCGCAATAAAAATCATAAATTATCTTTCATGAAAGATTAAACAAACTGAAAGCTTAATTAGGAGTATATTGTGATAAACAAAGGTAGTTGCCTGTGTAATAAAGTTAAATATGAAGTAGACGGTGAATTTGAAGATGTACTCAATTGCCATTGCAGTATGTGCCGTAAATTACATGCATCAGCATTTAGAACTAGGGCAAAGATTAAAACTGAAAGTTGGAAAACCATTCAGGGTGAACAGTTCATTAAATTTTATCAGTCTTCACCTGGTGAATATAAAGGGTTCTGCTCTGAATGTGGCGCTAGCCTATTTACTAAGTTTGATGATTATCCAGATATTTTAGGTTTTCCATTTGGTACTTTAGATACCGATCCAAAAGTGAAACCTAGCCGACATATTTATGTCGGTAGTAAAGCAGCTTGGCATGACATAACTGATAATTTGCCTCAACAGCAAGAATACGAATAATAACATTTTATGAAAATTATAATCGATGATTTAGAAAGTTATGAAGTTAAACAACTGCTTCAAGAACATCATGAAGATATGTTGCAGCACTCTCCTCCTGAAAGCGTACATGCACTTGATTTATCTTTATTAAAAGCTGAAGACGTGACATTTTTCACAATATGGAGCAATGATAAACTCGCTGGTTGCGGTGCATTAAAAAAACTTAATGAAAATCACGTAGAGTTAAAGTCGATGAGAACCTGTAGAAGCTTTTTAAGAAAAGGTGTAGCTGCTAAGTTATTAACTCATTTACTCGAACTATCTAAAACTCAAGGGTATAAAAAGATAAGCTTGGAAACGGGCACAATGGATGTTTTTATTCCTGCACAAAAGTTATATAAACGTTTTGGTTTTGTAGAGTCCCTGCCATTTTCATCATATCAAGAAGATCCGTTTAGTATGTTTTTCACAAAAACACTAAACTAAAAACTAAAGTAAAAGAAGGAACGCAAAGCTGGCAATTAATTAAAATATTAACCTGCTTATTTTATTAGTAAGTTATCTTTTTATCTAAAGAATACATTGATGTTTATACGGTCAACGAAAAACAAAACGCAATAAACCAGACGGCACTGACAATTTGCCAGAACATCACCGGATTTTTATCCATAAGCATAGCGTTATGATTTTTCTTATATTTAGGGTTCGGCTCCTGTAGTTCATACATCATCTCTGAAACTTCTACATATCGACGTTCAGGATCAAAGCGTAAGCCCTTTTTAATAGCACCATCCATCCATATGGGTACAAGTGGGTTATGCTCAAAACAAGGTATATATTTAGTGGCTAAATAAGCTTTTTGTGTGCGACATTTATTCAACTTTCCGCTAAACGGTTCCTTACCTGTTAACATCTCATACACTATAACTGCCAGTGAAAACACTTCCGATTGCACGGTACTTTTCCCTGAAATCACCACTTCAGGCGCTGAATAACCTGCTGTTCCCAAAATACCAAAACGTTCAATTGGGCTAGTAATCTCTGCAATGCCTTTAATAAAACAAGAGCCAAAATCAATAATTTTAACTTCGCCATTTTTATCAATCATAATATTGCCAGGCTTTAAATCTTGGTGCAAAGTTTCGCGACGGTGCATAGCTCTTAAGCCTTTTTCAATTTGCTGAACAATGTAAATAACATCTTGCACTGCTGGTCGCGGGTTTTCTTTAATCCACTGTTCTAAGGTAATTCCTTCAATGTATTCTGTTAAATAATATAGTGCTGATTTAGCTCTAGAATTATCAATGGTTTTGACAACATGGGGATTATTAATGCGACTACCAATCCAACTCTCCATAATAAAACGTTCAATATACGCCATATCATCATCAAAATTATCAGACGGGGTTTTCATGCAGTAGCGTTCGCCACTTTCAACGTCTCGTACTACATATACTTGACTACGATTAGTTGCATGTAATTCTTTTTCAACTTTGTAGCCATCTAAAATCATTCCTGCAGATAAATAAGGTGGAAAGGGTAATTCAGACAATTTCCGACTTGCTTCGCCAATAGTTTGTTTCGGCAAATTATCAATCCGTAAAATTTGGCAACTTAAATTATCATGGCTACCATTAGCTAATGCAATATCTATAAGTTGCTGGCAGGCCTGTTCAAAGTATTCTTCATTTTTGCCTGCTGATAGCTTACTCAAAACCGCTTTAATATCCTGATCCTTTACGAAATCATGAATACCGTCAGTACTTAAAAAATATATATCACCAACTTCAATCCCCATACTTTTATGGTCAACATCTATATTAACATCCAACCCCATAGCACGGATCAAATAGGATTGTTTTTCGCTAATAAAGGTACAGTGATCACGTGTGATTTGATCTAAATTTTGTTGGCGCATACAATAAATACGGGAATCACCAATATGGAAAATATGCGCTGTTTGTGATTTAAAAATTATCGAACTAAAAGTACTGACATAACCTTTCTTAGCATCACTAAAATGTCTACCTTGACTATATAGCCATCTATTTAATGCTGTTAAAACTTGAGAGGTAGATTTTTTTACGCTCCAACTATCCGGGGTAGAAAAATAGTCATTTAGAAAATTATGTACGCATGTTTCACTGGCTTCTTTTCCTGCTTCAGCCGCACTAACCCCGTCAGCAATTACAGCAACAGCACCTTTATGACTTAGCAATGAACCTTTTGGAATACGAATACCAATAGCATCTTCATTTTGCGCTTTAATACCCGCAATAGAACGCTGCGCCAAAGTAAACGTCAGCTCTGTCTGTAAATGATCTACCATATTGTTTTCCATATAAAAATAGCAGAACACTATAGCATGCGTACTGCCATGATAATTAGCCTAATGTACTTCAATAAATTTTACCGTGCCATCAGGCATTACTTCTGCCATTTTACTTTTTGGTTCATCTAAGAACAAAGAACAAAATGAGGCAAAAGCAACACCAGCAGCAATAGTAGCGAAGAAAACTGAAGGTGAAACAAACGAGAATACTAACAAGAAAACAACCGCGCCAACATTACCATAAGCTCCAACAGTACCCGCAATTTGTCCGGTCAGTTTACGTTTAACTAAAGGGACAATCGCAAAAACACAACCTGCAGCAGAGCCTAAGAAAAATGAACAAATCATCATAGTAGCCACCACAGCAGAAAGCGGCCAATCAGGCGTAATTTGTGACATAACGAAGAAACCTAACGCTGCGCCACCTAATAATATAACCAGTGGTTTTTTACGGCCAAATTTATCACTAATCATACCACCTGAAGGACAAGACAAAACATCTACCGCAGCAAAACAAGCGCCAAATATACCAGCGGCAGCCGTGGCTACTAAAAATTGATTTTCAAAATACTGCGCCAACATAGAGATAACAGATAGCTCAGCACCAAAAGTGACCGCATAACCAATACTTAATATAGCTACTTGCTTAAATTTATATTGTAAAATTTCATCAATTGGTGGAGATTGCAACATCTCTTTATTTACTTGGAATAACTTCAGCGTCTGATAACCAATAAGTGCTAGTAATAATGCATAAATAACATAAGAAGCAAAATTACTAATTAAGCCAACTCCTTCAACTATATCAGTGCCAGTACCCGCAACAACACCCGCATCAGTTACACGCCAAGTAAGCACAGCTAACGCAACAACCATAGGTATATTAAACAGTACACAGAATATAAAATCACGTTTACTAGTAAGCTCTAAGCCACCTGATTTATTGGGTTTGAAATAAGTAGACCCAACAGGTGTATCGGTTACTGCATAATAATAAAAAATAGAATACACAAGAGCAATAACACCTGTTGAAGCAATGGCGTAACGCCAACTGTCTTCTCCACCAAATAAACTCGCAATATACACTAAGCTTCCTGCGCCTACAGCTGAGCCAACATTCCCCATACCTTTATATATGCCTTCTGCTAAACCCAACTGTTTTGCCGGATACCATTCGCTAATCATACGAATACCAATAACAAAACCTGCACCAACAAAACCCATTAAAAATTTTGCCAAAGCTAGCATTTCAAAAGTTTGTGCAAAAGCAAAGAAAAAACATAGAACTGCTGTTGCTACTAACATAGCGGTATAAGAATTACGTGGTCCATATTTATCCACTAACATACCGGTAACAATGCGAGCAGGGATAGTTAAAGCAACATTCAATATAAGTAATATTTTTGCTTCAATGTCGGTTAAACCCATACTGGTTTTAATAGTAGACATCAATGGGGCATGACTAAACCAAACGAGAAAAGTAATGAAGAAAGCAAGCCAAGTACTATGAAGAATTTTGGCTCTACCGGAAAAAGATAAAAAGTTATTTTTTAAAGATGATTGACTCACGTGGTTACCTAAGCGTTATTTAAGTTTATTATTCCCAGTAAGCAATAAAGAAGCCAATTAAAAATAAACTTATTTTTCAATTGTTTATTTAAAAAAAAAATGAAAAAAATGCACCATTATGAATAACCGTGCACCAACCTTGTATCTATACTTAGCTATATACATTAAAAAACGCCCGTTAAGTTATTCCTGCTATACCTATGTAATTACTTTCTATAATACAATAGTCTCACCATTTCCCCTTTTTCAATTAAATATGAGTTCATTTCAAATTATTGTCGGCAGTATGCTTGGCACAACAGAATATGTTGGTGAAGCATGTGAAGAACAATTAAATAACTTAAATCATCAAGCCACCGTACATTTAAAACCTAATTTTTCGTCGATCCTTGCGCATACTTTTCCAGCTAATGACGAAATAAACAGCACTTGGCTAATTTGTACTTCTACCCATGGTGCAGGTGATTATCCTGACAATATTCAAACATTCGTTGAAGATCTTAAAAATTGTGAACAAGATCTATCCTCAATAAATTTTATGATCATTGCTGTGGGTGACTCAAATTACGATACATTCTGTAAAGCAGGAGTAGATATAAATAAATTATTAATAACAAAAGGTTGTAATGAATTAATAGCTATTAAAAAATTAGATATGAGTAAAGATATCGATCCAGAAGATCAAGCTCAAGCTTGGTTATATCAAAATAGCGATCTTTTATAACGATCTTACACAGAAGTTATTAACAAAACTAAGGTTACAAAAGATGTATTGTGGATAAATTAGTGAATAAACCGTTAATTTTCTATTATTATTCAGTTGTTAACTTTGATAAAAATCAACTCTGTGTATAACTAGGTGTTTTGTACAGGGCTTATAAGTAACTTGATCAAAGTTTGATCACAGCCTTATCATTAATGTAACATTTTAAAATACTTAATAAAAAAGCACTTACCCACAGAAAATAGCTTCCTTAATAAGTAATAATAATAAGATCTTTATAAAGATCTTTTTATATATTAGAGAGATCGAGACTCGATCTTTTTAATCATTTGATCGTTTCACTATTGATAAAAAAGAGCTAAAATATGTCTCCTAATTTTCTTAAGGCCATTTGTCTTAATTATTATTTTCTCAAAGGTTAAAATTTATGTGGTATCAAGAGTCCTATGATGTAATTGTTGTTGGTGGTGGCCATGCAGGCACCGAGGCAGCGCTTGCTTCAGCACGAATGGGTTGTAAAACCTTGCTGTTGACTCACAACATAGACACGCTAGGACAGATGTCATGTAATCCAGCCATTGGTGGTATCGGTAAGGGACATTTAGTTAAAGAAATTGACGCCTTAGGTGGTTTAATGGCTACGGCGATTGATCATAGCGCTATTCAATTTAGAACCTTAAATGCCAGTAAAGGACCAGCGGTAAGAGCAACCAGAGCTCAAGCAGACCGTGTTTTGTATAGATCCTTTGTTCGACAATTCCTAGAAAACCAAGAGAACTTAACCATTTTTCAACAACCTTGTGATGATTTGATCTTAGAAAATGATCGTATTGTTGGCGTTTCAACCCAAATGGGCCTTAAATTTAAAGGCACAACCGTGGTATTGACCGTGGGAACTTTCCTTGCAGGGCAAATACATATTGGTTTGAACAATTACCAAGGTGGCCGAGCAGGTGATCCTGCAAGTTTAAATTTAGCGGCTAAAATGCGTGATATGCCATTTAGAATGGATCGTTTAAAAACGGGTACACCACCGCGCTTAGATGCAAGATCATTAGATTTTTCTGTGATGGAAGAACAGCCCGGAGATACACCCTGCCCTGTATTTTCGTTTATGGGGTCTGTTAAGGATCATCCAAAGCAAATTTCTTGTTTTATCACTCATACCAACGAACAAACACACCAACATATTCGTGACGGCTTAGATAGATCACCCATGTACACTGGTGTCATTGAAGGTATTGGACCACGCTACTGCCCGTCTATTGAAGATAAAATTACCCGTTTTGCGGACAAAACTTCACATCAAATTTTTGTAGAGCCAGAAGGCCTAACTACCCATGAAATTTATCCAAACGGCATTTCAACTAGTTTGCCTTTTGATGTACAAATGAATTTAGTGCGTTCGATCAAAGGCTTTGAAAATGCATTTATCACACGTCCTGGTTACGCCATAGAATATGATTACTTTGATCCCCGAGATTTAAAACAATCATTAGAAAGTAAGTTTATCGACAACCTCTATTTTGCAGGACAAATTAATGGCACTACGGGTTATGAAGAAGCTGGTGCACAAGGATTAGTTGCTGCCACCAATGCTGCTTGTCGTGTTAAAGGACTTGATGAATTTACTTTAGGTCGAGATCAAGCATATATGGGAGTGCTAATTGATGATTTAGCAACGTTAGGTACTAAAGAGCCCTACCGTATGTTTACTTCACGGGCAGAATATCGTTTGTTGTTGCGTGAAGATAATGCTGATATTCGTTTAACCGAAAAAGGTCGTGAAATAGGTTTAGTAGATGATCTTCGTTGGCAGCGATTTAATGAAAAAATGGAAAATATTGAACTTGAGCGCCAACGATTAAAAGAAACTTGGGTACAGAAAGATCAAAGCAATATTGAGCAAGTAAATGCCTTACTTAAAAAACCAATGAGCAAAGAAGCCAACCTTGAAGATTTAATACGTCGACCAGAAGTTCGTTATGATGATTTAATGAAAATTGAAGGTTTAGGTCCAGCTATTGCAGATACACAAGCAGCAGAGCAAATAGAAATTCAAACAAAGTATGCAGGATATATTGACAGACAACGTGATGAAATAGCCAAGAAAAAGCGTAATGAGAACACTTTGATCCCTATAGATTTTGATTATCAACAATTATCAGGTCTTTCAAATGAGGTAGTAGCCAAGCTAAAAGAAGCACGCCCCGAAACAATTGGTAAAGCATCACGAATTTCTGGTATTACTCCGGCAGCAATTTCGTTATTATTAGTGTACTTAAAGAAACACGGGTTATTGCGCAAAAAAAGTGCTTAAGCAATGCTTAGACACTAGTTCTATAATCCAAACATATTAAAGCCTTAACATGACACTAACTTCATCGCTACAAGACTTAATTGCTAAAACATCACTTCAAGTATCAGAACAACAAGTACAATTACTTATTCAGTATGTAGAATTATTGCATAAATGGAATAAAGCTTATAATTTGACTTCGGTACGTGAACCACAAGTTATGCTTATAAAGCATATTATGGATAGCCTAATGGTTGGTGAAGTACTTCAAGGCGAAAACTTTATTGATGTTGGTACTGGTCCAGGATTACCTGGAATTCCATTAGCTATATTGTATCCTGAACGAAACTTTGTATTATTAGACAGTTTAGGGAAGCGTATTACTTTTTTAAGACAAGTTGTATTTCAACTAAAATTGACCAATGTACAACCGATAAAATCACGAGTTGAAGAATATCATGTAGAAAACTCTTTTGATGGGGTGTTAAGTAGAGCCTTTTCATCATTAAATGATATGGTAAGCTGGTGTTCGCATTTAGTTAGCCAAGAGCATGGACAATTCTTTGCTTTAAAAGGACAATATCCTGCGGATGAGTTGGCAAATTTACCCGAAAATATTGCTCTTGTATCTAGTCATGAAATTGTAGTCCCCGAGTTAGTGGGTGAACGTCATGTTCTTATTTTGAAAAAGTGTTAAAAAATATAAATAATAATTGAGGCGCTTGTGGGAAAAATAATAGCTGTTGCAAATCAAAAAGGTGGCGTTGGCAAAACAACAACTGCCGTAAATTTAGCTGCCTCGTTAGCTGCGACTAAACGTAAAATTTTACTCATTGATCTTGACCCACAAGGCAATGCCACTATGGCTAGTGGTATAGATAAATATGAAGTGCCAGCGACATGTTATGAACTGTTAATTGAAGAAAAGCCTGTTTCAGAAGTTGTACAGACGCAAACGTCAGGTTTATATGATTTACTTGCAGCTAATAGCGATGTTACCGCAGCTGAAATTAAATTGATGGAAGTGTATGCGCGTGAACAACGGTTAAAAACAGCATTAGCACCAGTAAAAGATTATTACGATTTTATTATCATTGATTGCCCTCCTTCACTGAACATGTTAACTGTAAATGCCATGACGGCAGCAGACTCTGTACTTGTACCTATGCAATGCGAATATTATGCATTAGAAGGGTTAACTGCGTTAATGGATACTATTTCTAAACTGACATCTGTGGTAAATGACGACCTTCATATAGAAGGTATATTGCGCACTATGTATGATCCCCGTAATCGTTTAGCTAATGATGTATCTGAGCAATTAAAACGTCATTTTGGTGATAAAGTTTACCGCAGTGTTATTCCTCGTAATGTTCGTTTAGCTGAAGCACCTAGCTTTGGCTCTCCTGCTATGTATTATGATAAATCATCAACAGGTGCTAAAGCTTATTTAGCATTAGCAGGTGAAGTATTACGAAACAATACCTCGGATAAAAAAAGTCCTCCTCAAAAATCTGGCAATGAACAAGAAGCTAGTCAAAACAAAAGTACTGCACAGTAATATCAAGGAAACTTATGAGCCCAGCAAAAAAAAGAGGTTTAGGCAGAGGCCTTGACGCATTACTTACGCCACAAGTTAAGGCATCTATAGAAGATAGTGAAGTTGAAGCAGTTTCACTTAAACCTAAAGATGGTGACTTAAGCAAAATAGCGATTAACAAACTAACGCCAGGTAAATACCAACCGCGTAAAGATATGTCAGATGCTGCCCTTGAAGAACTGTCGTTGTCTATTCAATCGCAAGGTATTATTCAACCTATTGTTATTAGACTAATAGACCAAGAAGAAGAGCAATACGAAATAATCGCTGGTGAACGTCGCTGGCGTGCTGCGCAATTAGCGCAACTGTCAGAAGTTCCATGTTTAATTAAAGATGTACCTGATGAATCAGCCGTCGCTATTGCCTTAATAGAAAATATTCAACGTGAAGATTTAAATGCGATGGAAGAAGCCATTGCATTAGAACGCCTCTTGACTGAGTTTGATTTAACTCATCAAGAAGTTGCGTTAGCAATAGGAAAGTCTCGCACTACAGTCACGAATCTTTTGCGCTTAAATAACTTGAACGAAGAAGTAAAAACTTTTTTAGAAAATGGTGATATAGAAATGGGACATGCACGTGCTTTATTAGCGCTTGCTGATGGTCTTCAGGCGAGTGCAGCCAGAACGGTAGCAGCAAAAGAGCTAACCGTGAGAGAAACAGAAGCACTGATTAAAAAAATTCAAAATCCGAGTGTTGAAAAACCAACCAAAGAGAAAGATCAAACAAGTATTAATATTGAATCTAACTTAAGTGATAAATTGGGATTGAAAGTTGCTGTCAGTCACAATAAAAAAGGTAAGGGTAAGCTAGTGATCTCTTATGCTAATTTAGCTGAGTTAGATGAGTTTATTGCTAAAATCAACTAACCTTTTATGAACTTTTTTGTCGTTTATCTCAGTTAAACTCATCTGAGCTGAAAGAGGCAATCAGCTTGTGAGCTTTTGCCTTCCTTAAATTGTACTACTCCTTTAGTTGCATTTATCAAAAAAATAATAATAATTCGCACAAATAAAGGGCGTTCATTGCCCTATTATCTTGCAAAAAAAGCCAAGTTAAGTATACTTGCGCAAACTTTTTAGCGTTAAAGTTTTTACTTTAAAAAACTCTGTATACTACGAGTTTATTCGTATATAGAACAGTCGTTATTATGAATAACAATTTTAAGTAATTTTTAGTAAGTAGTAATGAATAATAAATTAACTAAAGCAGGGCGAAAATTTGCCCTTTACCAAATATTATTCACTGTTTCCATAGTGTTACTTACTGCGCTAATAATTTATTTTATTTTGGGATGGTTCGCTGCTAAATCAACAATTGTTGGTGGCTTTGTAGTAATCATTCCTAACATGGTATTTGCCTATAAAGCATTTAAATATGCTGGGGCACAAGCGTCGAGACAGGTGGTTGACTCCTTTTTTAGCGGCGTAAAATTGAAAATGGCTTTGATGGCACTTTTATTAGCACTCGCCTTTAAATTTTTAGTGTTAATGCCTATGCCATTTTTTGCAATGTTCAGTTTAGTTTTAGTGTTGCCAGCAGTGACACCATTTCTTTTTAAAAACTAAGCAATATTGCAGATGAACAGAATTAACAATATTTAATTTTAAACTTTAATCATTAGGAACTTTAATATGTCTGCAGCTGCTGCTACACAAGCAACACTAACCAGCCAAGAATATATTAAACATCATTTAACTAATTTAACGGTTGGTGAAGGCTTTTGGAGCTGGAACTTAGATTCGTTAGGTTGGGCGGTGTTTTTAGGCTTGGTCTTTCTTACTATTTTCCGTAGCGTTGCTAAAAAAGCAACGCCGGGTGTACCAGGTAAACTGCAATGTGCCGTTGAAATGGTAGTAGAATTTGTTGATGACAGTGTTAAAGGCACGTTTCATGGTAAGAATGCTTTAATTGCCCCATTAGCGTTAACAATATTTGTCTGGATCTTATTGATGAATATGATGGATTGGGTACCAGTAGATTTATTGCCTTGGTTAATTAGCCTTGCAACCGGCATGGACATGGCAGACATTTACATGAAGCCAGTACCAACTGCAGATCCTAGTATTACTTTCGCCTTAGCAGGTGGTGTATTCTTCCTTATTATTTACTACTCAATTAAGGTGAAGGGCGTCGGCGGCTTTATGAAAGAGCTTTATAGTCAGCCTTTCGGTCACTGGTCGTTGTATCCAGTTAACTTTCTCCTTGAAATAGTTACTTTATTAGCTCGTCCGTTAGCATTATCGTTACGTTTATTTGGTAACTTATACGCAGGTGAGTTGATATTTTTACTTATTGCAACACTTGGTTTATACCAGTTGCCAGTACACTTTATATGGGCTGCTTTTCACTTATTGGTTATCCCATTACAAGCATTTATCTTTATGATGTTAACTATTGTATACCTTAGTTTAGCGCACGAAGATCACTAATTCTTCAGGGAAGAATTTTTACGACGGAGGTCGCCCGAAGGGGAAGGCAGGAAGCCAAATATACTAATTTATTTTTTAAACTTTAACTTTAAACAATCGGAGAGAAAAATGGAAAACATTGGCTTAATGTATATTGCTGCAGCACTACTTATTGGCTTTGGCGCTTTAGGTACTGCAATCGGTTTTGGTTTGTTAGGTGGTAAATTCTTAGAATCTGCTGCTCGTCAACCAGAATTAGCACCACAACTACAAGTTAAAATGTTCATCGTTGCTGGTCTTATCGATGCAATCGCGATGATCGGTGTAGCAATGGGCTTATACATCTTGTTCGTTAAAATTGGTTAATTTCACCACTTTATTTTATTAACGAATAATTGATTAGGAGGTACACAAATGAATATTAATGCCACTATTATTGGCCAATTAATTGCGTTTGTCGTATTTGTAATTTTCTGTATGAAGTTTGTATGGCCGCCAATTATGGCTGCTATCGAAGCTCGTCAAGCAACTATTGCTGACGGTCTTGCGGCTTCAGACCGTGCTGCTAAAGATCTTGAGCTTGCTCAAGAAAAAGCGACTACTCAACTAAAAGAAGCTAAAGTTCAAGCTGCGTCTATTGTAGATGCTGCGAAAAAACTTGAAGCTAAAATTGTTGAAGAAGCTGCTGGTAAAGCACAAGCTGAGAAAGAAAGAATCTTAGCGTCTGGTCACACAGAAATCGAAACTGAACGTAACCGTGCTAAAGAAGAACTACGCCAACAAGTGGCCGTTCTTGCTGTAGTCGGTGCCGAGAAAATTCTTGAGCGTTCAATAGATGCTGCTGTTCACAGCGACATCTTAGACAAACTCGTCGCTGAGCTTTAAGGGGATTACGCGTATGTCAGAATTGACAACTATCGCTCGTCCTTACGCTAAAGCAGCGTTTGATTTTGCTGTAGAAGCTAATGCTATTGAAAGTTGGTTAGAACAACTAACTTTCGCTGCTCAAGTTTCTCAAGACGACACAATCCAAGCCTACCTTAGTGGTGGTGTTTCGGTTGAGCAAGCGACAACATTATTTTTAAATGTTTGTGGTGAGCAAGTTGAAAGCAAGGGTCAAAACTTTTTGAAGTTAATGGCTGAAAATCATCGTTTGCTGGCACTACCACAAGTTTTAGAAGAGTTTTGCCAATTAAAAGCAGAACATGAAAAAATTGTGAATGTTGATGTTACTTCTGCTGTTAAATTAAAAGCAGCACAAACAAAAACATTAAGCGCCGCGCTTGAAAAGCGTTTAGCACGTAAAGTAAAGCTCAATTGTAAAGTTAGCAAAGACATCATATCAGGCTTGGTAATTCAAGCAGGCGATATGGTCATAGACGGTTCTATCAAAGGTAAATTGAACCGTTTAACGCAAACATTACAATCCTAGCACTGATTAAATAAGGGAACAGAGCATGCAACTGAATTCCACTGAAATCGCTGAACTGATCAAAAATCGTATTGAACAGTTTGACGTTGTCAGCGAAGCTCGCAACGAAGGTACTATCGTTTCTGTAACAGACGGTATCATTCGTATCCATGGCCTTGCCGATGTAATGCAAGGCGAAATGATCGAACTTCCTGGTAGCCGTTTTGCTATCGCACTAAACTTAGACCGTGATTCGGTCGGCGCGGTAGTTATGGGTCCGTACGCGGATCTAGCTGAAGGACAAAAAGTAAAAGGTACTGGACGTATTTTAGAAGTACCTGTAGGTCGTGGCTTATTGGGCCGCGTAGTTAACACGTTAGGTGAACCAATTGATGGCAAAGGCCCAATTGAAAACGATGGCTTCTCTCCTGTAGAAGTTGTTGCACCAGGTGTTATCGAACGTAAATCAGTTGACCAACCAGTACAAACTGGTATCAAGTCAATTGATGCTATGATTCCAATTGGTCGTGGTCAACGTGAATTAATCATTGGTGACCGTCAAATCGGTAAATCAGCGATTGCACTAGATGCCATAATTAACCAAAAGAACACAGGTATCAAAAGTATTTATGTAGCGATTGGCCAAAAAGCCTCTACTGTTGCAAATGTAGTGCGTAGCTTAGAAGAGCACGGCGCATTATCAAATACTATTGTTGTTGTTGCCTCAGCTTCTGAAGCGGCTGCACTTCAATACCTTGCACCATACGCTGGTTGTTCTATGGGTGAATACTTCCGTGACCGCGGTGAAGATGCGTTGATCGTATATGATGATTTGTCTAAGCAAGCTGTTGCTTATCGTCAAATTTCATTACTACTTCGTCGTCCGCCAGGTCGTGAAGCATACCCAGGTGACGTTTTCTATCTTCATAGTCGTTTATTAGAACGTGCTGCTCGTGTAAACGAAGCATACGTTGAAAAATTCACTAACGGTGAAGTAAAAGGTAAAACAGGTTCTTTAACTGCCTTACCTATTATTGAAACGCAAGCAGGTGATGTATCTGCCTTCGTACCAACAAACGTAATATCGATTACTGATGGTCAAATATTCCTAGAGTCTGATTTATTCAACTCAGGTATACGTCCTGCAGTAAATGCTGGTTTATCAGTATCTCGTGTTGGTGGTGCTGCGCAAACGAAAATTATCAAGAAACTTGGTGGTGGTATTCGTTTAGCATTAGCTCAATACCGTGAATTAGCAGCATTTGCTCAATTTGCCTCAGATTTAGATGACGCGACTCGCGCTCAATTAGAGCATGGTCAACGTGTAACTGAATTAATGAAGCAAAAGCAATACAGCCCACTATCAGTAGCTGAAACTGCCGTATCATTATTTGCTGCGGAAAAAGGTTTCTTAAACGACGTTGCCATTAACAAAGTTAATGATTTAGAAGACGCGTTACATGCTTACATGAATAGTGATCAAGCTGAGCTTATGGCTACTATTAACGAATCAGGTAACTACGATAAAGACATCGAAGCAAGTTTGACGAAAGCACTTGAAACATTCAAGTC
The DNA here is from genome assembly GCA_913062815.1 of uncultured Colwellia sp. Lineage (GTDB taxonomy): Bacteria > Pseudomonadota > Gammaproteobacteria > Enterobacterales > Alteromonadaceae > Colwellia. The sequence continues at coordinate 48,112 of CAJXWZ010000037.1, forward strand.
TACGCAAACTTGGTAAGAAGTTTTTAATTAAGTAATCTTTTCGGAGAAGAGTCATGGCCGTTGGTAAAGAAATAAAAACCAAGATTGCGAGTGTTCAAAACACTCAAAAGATCACAAACGCTATGGAAATGGTTGCCGCTTCTAAAATGCGCAAAGCGCAAGAGGGCATGGCAGCCTCTCGTCCATATGCGACAAATATACGTAACGTGATCGGTCATATCGCGCTTGGTAACTTGGAATATCGTCATCCATATATGGAAGAACGTCCAGTTAAGCGTGTTGGCTATATTGTTGTATCAACAGACCGTGGTTTGTGTGGTGGTTTAAATATTAATCTATTTAAACAAGTGCTAGCTGATGCTGCTAAATGGCAGGGTCAAGAAGCTGAAGTTGAATTTGCGGTAGTAGGCTCTAAGGCTACTTCGTTCTTCAACAACATGGGCGCTAAAGTCACTGCACAAATATCAGGCTTAGGCGATAGACCGTCACTTACTGACTTAGTTGGTAGTGTACAGGTTATGCTTAAAGCTTATGATGATGGTGAAATTGATAAGTTGTTCATTGTATATAACAAGTTTGTTAATACCATGACACAAGAACCAACAATCGATCAGTTATTACCTTTACCTAAATCTGACGATGAAGAAATTAAGCATCGTTGGGATTACATATACGAACCAGACGCTAACGTATTGTTAGATCAATTGTTGGTCCGTTATGTAGAATCGCAAGTATACCAAGGTGTGGTTGAAAACCTAGCCTGTGAACAAGCTGCCCGTATGGTAGCCATGAAAGCCGCAACAGATAATGCTGGTGAGCTAATTGATGATTTACAACTGGTGTACAACAAAGCGCGTCAAGCAGCAATTACTCAAGAATTGGGTGAAATTGTTGCTGGTGCAGCTGCGGTTGGTTAAGTGTAATTAACATAAACGTTTTCGTAATTTAACGACAAGCTAGCCGCGTAAAACGTTGGTTAGCTTAAATTAAGAGGAATAAACATGAGTACAGGTAAAGTCGTCCAAATCATTGGCGCAGTTGTGGATGTTGAATTTCCACAAGATGCCGTACCTCAGGTATATGACGCATTAAATGTAACTGAAGGTGACCTTGAAGGTTTAGTACTTGAAGTGCAACAGCAGCTTGGTGGCGGCGTTGTACGTACTATTGCAATGGGTACCTCAGACGGTTTACGTCGTGGTCTGAATGTAGTAAATACAGGTAATAATATTCAAGTACCTGTTGGTGTTGAGACTTTAGGTCGCATCATGAACGTACTTGGTGAGCCTATTGATGAAGCTGGCCCTATCGGCGAAAAAGACCGTTGGTCAATTCACCGTGAAGCACCAGCTTACGCAGAACAAGCCATGTCTAACGAGTTGTTAGAAACAGGTATCAAAGTAATCGATCTAGTTTGTCCATTCGCTAAGGGTGGTAAAGTTGGTCTTTTCGGTGGTGCTGGTGTTGGTAAAACAGTAAACATGATG
>CAJXWZ010000038.1 GCA_913062815.1 uncultured Colwellia sp.
TGTCGCTGATTGATTTCTTAAACCCAGTTTAGAAATACAAATTAAGTATCAATGATAAGCAGGTGTTATAAAAGTTTATTCCCCCCTAGCTCAGCTGGTTGCACGATGAACTGTACTCTCGTAACAACATCATGTGTCACTGGTTTGAGCCCAGTTTGGGGAGCCACATCTGAAGGCTACGAGAAATCGTAGCCTTTTTTTTATCCAAATAAAAGCACAACAGCTAGTCGAACGATGGACTGTACGCACTTAACCTCAACATCTGTCACTGATTGATTTCCTAAACCAAATTAAGTATCAATGACAAACCGGTATATAAAAGTTTATTCTCCAATAGCTTAGTTGGTTGCACGATGAACTGTATTCTCTTAACAACATCATGCGTCAATGGTTCGAGGCCAGTTTTGGGGCCACATTTAAAGACAAATATTTTTTCTTAAAATGTGATAATAGCTGAAATGGGTGAACTCACTCAAACACTGATTTTACCTCAATTTCTTAATCCACTTACATTTATAAAAAAAGTCGTTGATTCTATAAAAAGCACTTATATGCTGATAATACCTTCTAAATATTTAACAGCCTGTCCTGATACAAGTACTCTATCATGTTCAATTGTACACTTTAACATTCCGCCTCTTTCAGATGCCTGATAGGCAATAAGGTCATCTTTATCTAATTCAGCTGACCAATAAGGCGCTAAGCCTGCGTGAATGGAACCAGTAACAGGGTCTTCTATTCCACCATTGGCAGGCCAAAAATATCGTGAGATAAAATCATACTGTAATGAAGGAGCAGTAACAACAACATCTAAAGGAGCAAGTTTTTTCAAAAGTTCATCATTTGTAACTACATCCTTTACCGCTTGTTCGTTGGAGTAAATAGCAAAAAAAGCTTGCTCATTTTTTAATACCGCACAAGGTGGTATTGATAAGCCATTTATCAAAGCGTCAGGGATACTTACTACCTCTCTAGGTGTTCTGTTTGGAAAGCTCATTTGAATAAAGCCATCAGGCCTTTCTATCACCAGTAAATTACCGACGGCTTTTGCAACAAATGTAATAGCTGTTAATGATTTATCAAGGGAATAAAGCACAAATGCGGCAGCGAGTGTTGCATGTCCACAAAAGTCAATTTCTGTTATAGGAGAAAACCATCTTATTTCAAAGGTATTTACATCGACTGGTTTTACAAAAGCAGTTTCTGACAAGTTATTTTCTGTTGCAATAGACTGCATTACTTTTTTATCTAACCATTGTTCAATGACAATTACCGCTGCAGAATTGCCATGAAAAAGTGTAGAGGTAAAAGCATTAATAAATTGAATTTTCAATTTCATTTACATGTCCTTAAATATATAACTAAAAAAGCCCTATTTTCATAAGAAAATAAGGCTTTTGCTTTTTTAATCAAGAGATATCAATCGTTATTTTTCAGCAATCAACTCTTGTTTATTTTCATAAGAAATAACTAATTTATCTTTCTTAACGCCAACCTTTGCAACTCCGCCATTAGTTAGTTCGCCAAATAGTAGCTCATTGGCTAGCTCTTTCTTCAGTTGCTCTTGGATTAAACGTGACATAGGTCTTGCGCCCATCGCTTTATCGTAACCATGTTCAGCCAACCATTTTTTCGCATCTCGGGTCAACTCTAAAGAAACGCCCTTGTCATCAAGCTGTACTTGCAATTCAACGATAAACTTATCAACTACCTGTTGAATTACTTCATTATCAAGATGATTAAACCAAACGATATTATCAAGTCTATTTCTAAACTCTGGAGAGAAAATCTTATTGATTTCGCTCATAGCATCTAAGCTGTGATCTTGTTGTTTAAATCCAATAGATTGACGAACAGTTTCTTGTACTCCAGCATTAGTAGTTAATACCAAAATAATGTTTCTAAAGTCTGCTTTTCGTCCGTTATTGTCAGTTAAAGTCCCGTGGTCCATCACTTGCAACAAAATGTTATAAACATCTTCATGCGCTTTTTCTATTTCATCTAACAACACTACGGCATGAGGGTGTTTTATTACCGCATCTGTAAGTAAACCACCTTGCTCATAACCCACATAACCAGGAGGAGCACCAATCAATCGACTAACGGCATGTTTCTCCATATACTCAGACATATCATAACGTAACAGCTCTACCCCAAGGATTTTAGCTAGTTGCTGCGTCACTTCTGTTTTACCTACTCCAGTAGGGCCGGCAAACAAGAATGATCCGACTGGCTTTTCGTCATTGCCTAAACCTGCACGGGACAACCGGATAACAGATGTTAATTCTTCAATCGCTTGATCTTGACCAAATACCACAAGTTTCAAATTTCGATCTAACGTTCTAAGGCTATCTTTTTCCGTAGATGAAACTGATTTTTCCGGGATTCTGGCCATTTTTGCCACAATAGTTTCAATATCTGTATTGCTAATCGTTTTCTTACGCTTTGATGAAGCGACAAGTTGTTGCTTCGCTCCAGCTTCATCAATTACATCAATCGCTTTATCAGGTAAAAATCGTTCATTTATATACTTAGCTGAAAGTTGTGCTGCAGCTCGTAAAGCGGCATTGGTATAACGAATACCATGATGTGATTCATATTTTTCTTTCAAACCATGTAAAATTTTAGTGGTATCTTCAATACTTGGTTCAACAATGTCTATTTTCTGAAAACGCCGTGCTAAAGCACGATCTTTCTCGAAAATACTCTGATATTCTTGATAAGTTGTCGATCCCAAACAGCGTAATTTACCTGCAGACAGTAAAGGTTTAATTAAATTTGAGGCATCTAACATTCCACCCGATGCTGCACCAGCACCAATAATAGTATGTATTTCATCAATAAATAATATAGCATTATCATCGGTCTCTAGGTCTTTCAATAACGCTTTAAAGCGCTTTTCAAAATCACCTCGGTACTTGGTACCAGCAAGTAAGGCTCCCATATCAAGAGAATAAATGGTGGCATCCTTTAGAAACTCTGGCACATCATCATTGATAATTAAGTTAGCTAAACCTTCAGCAATAGCGGTTTTACCTACACCGGCTTCTCCTACAAATAAAGGGTTGTTTTTACGACGTCGACCCAATACTTGCAAAGTACGCTCTAATTCATTGTCTCTGCCAATTAAGGGATCAATATTTCCTTTAAGCGCTTCTTCATTTAGGTTCACAGAGAAGTTTTCAATCGTACGAGCTTCTTCCTCAGTGGCTTGCTCAGCGCCTTCAACGGATGGCCCCGTTGAATTGCTGTCAATCTTTGCAATACCATGCGAGATATAATTTACGATGTCTAAACGACTAATATCTGCCTTCTTCAAAATATAAGCAGCTTGTGACTCTTGTTCGCTGAAGATAGCAACTAAAACATTTGAGCCGTTTACCTCATTTTTCCCTGAAGACTGCACATGAAAAACTGCTCGCTGTAACACACGTTGAAAGCCCAAAGTAGGCTGTGTTTCCCGCTCCTCTTCATCAGCGGGAATAACAGGAGTAGTTTCTTGAATAAATTCAAGTAAGTTACTTCGTATCTTACTCAAGTCAGCGCCACAAGCACCCAGTACTTCAATAGCAGAAGGGTTGTCTAATAGAGCCAACAATAAATGTTCAACGGTCATAAATTCATGACGAGACTCTTTGGCTTGGCGAAAAGCTAAGTTAAGGGAAATTTCTAAGTCTTTATTAAGCATAGGTACTCCAATTTAAATCCTTGCGAACTTTTCTTTTTCGGTGATAAACCATTACATATTAAGCTTTCTGTGCAACACATTTTAATGGGTGCTCATTTTCAAGTGCATAACGCGCTACATGGTCTACCTTTGTCTCTGCGATATCTGCAGTAAATGTGCCACAAAGGGCCTTTCCCTTATAATGAATAGTTAACATAATATCCGTAGCTTCATCAGAAGTTTTATTAAAAAAGCGACATAATACATCTACCACAAAATCCATCGGTGTAAAATCATCGTTCAGTAAAAAAACATGATACTTAGGTGGTTTTTCTACTTCTTCTTCAATCTTTTCTTCAACAAGCTCATGGCTGTCAATTAACTCTTTCCAATTACTCATATATTTATCTTAGTCTCTACTGATCATTTTTGCTGTAACTTTTTCGCTAATAAAACATAAAATATTTCAAAATTCACTTGACTAATCTAATATTTTATCTACGATTCAATAAGTGGCTATTTTTTAGCCGCGTGTCTAGTTATGTATATGCTTAATTATATCTCTATTTTAATGAGACTAAAATCAAATAAAAATAATTGATATTAAGCACACTTATAATACTGAAGGATAAGGAAGTAGATGTATGGCTCACGGTACAGTTAAATGGTTTAATAATGCGAAAGGGTTCGGTTTTATTCGTCCTGACAGTGGTGGAGAAGATATTTTTGCTCACTACTCAACTATTGAAATGGATGGTTACCGTACACTTAAAGCCGGTCAAGATGTCAATTACGAACTAAATGAAGGACCTAAAGGACACCATGCGGCAAGTATAAAACCAACTGATGAAGAATTAGATTAATCAATCTTTCCAGATAATTTTATTTTCTACAATATAAATATAGCTATATTGTAGAAAATCTATATATTTCGATATTAATTCCAAAAGGTACCGTCTGTTACCTTAACTAGTCCAGCTCTTCAATGGCAATGCCAACTAAATAACATCCCTCACACTCTTCATCAACTCGCACGACTTTACCACGCATATCAAGTGACTGAACTTGTTCAGAAGACGAATTGAGCTTAATTTTTACATGAGTTGACATGGCAAGAAGTTGTTCTACTTCAATAGCCATTCCTGTAGCACTTAAGTCGCGACAAGTCGCTATTATTTGACTATTAGCTTCATCATCAATAATGGTAACGATAACTTCGCTGTTGAGCATCATGCGATAAAAGTTACGCTTATCATCAAAATCTATCATCCGTACCTCAATGTAATGAAAGTAAATTTAAACTGAATTAGGTTATTTATACTGAGCTTGAGCTCATGTGTCAAATATCTAAGCAAAGTCTTTCAAATGATTAATAATTCGCTTCAATGAAATTGGTTGGGCAGTTCCCAAGTTTTGCGCAAATAATGAAATACGTAACTCTTCTATCATCCACTTTGTCGATAAAACGTTTTCCGCTACAGGCCTGTCCTTTCGTTGCTTGGCAAGCAAGCTATTAAATAAATCTACGGCTTTATTTACTTCAATTAACTTCAACCTGTCTTGGTTAGGATCGATTGGCAACTTATCAAATCGACGTAAGATGCCTTTCAAATAACGAATAATGTCGTCTAAACGGGTAAAACCAGAGGCACTAACAAAACCTTTAAAAACCAATGCTTCGCTTTGTTGTTTGATGTCGCCATGAGATTGAATAACATTTAGTGCAACATTACCTTTTAATTTTCTGGCAATATCATGTCGTAAACTCAACGCTTGCTCTACTTTAATGGCTGCAGTTAAAACACTCTCTGAAATTTCTGCACGCACGTAATCTCGTACCAATTTGAACTCTTTCTCCGAGCGAGGTAACGCAGATAAGCTATTATTTTGTATATATTGTTTAACTAAGAACACACATGCCCCATGAATACAGTCATTCAATAGCTCCGTGATGGAACCAAAAGGGTTAAAGTACAAGCCTAATTTGGCTTTATTGGGCATTTTTTCTTGTAAGTATTTTAATGGTGAAGGTATATTTAATAAAATTAATCGACTAATACCATTAAGCATTGCCTGTTCAGCGTGTTCTTCTTGCTCAAACAATTCAATAGCGACACTAGTATTATGATCAACTAATGCAGGAAACGCCTTTACTGTCATGTTAGCTACTTTCTTTTCATACCCTTTGGGTAAAGATTCGAAATCCCACAGGGTCAGTTTATTTCTTTCTATACCCTTTTCTGCAACTTGTTTGATTGAAGCTTTCACTTTTCCTTGAAGTTGTTCTTTTAACTGATTGAGGTCTCTACCTTGTTTTAGTAACGTTCCTTTTTCATCAACTATTTTGAAGTTCATCGTTAAATGGATAGGTAACTCAACCGAATGCCAAACATCTTCAGGTAGTTTTACCCCCGTCATGCGCAGTAATTGCTTCGCTAGGGCGGCGTTTAAATCACCTTGATTATCAATCATATTTTCAAGACAAGCTTGAGCATAATTAGGTGCAGGAACAAAATTACGGCGTAATGTTTTTGGTAGTGCTTTAATTAGCGCAACAACAAGGTCATATCGAAGTGCAGGAATCAACCAGTCGAAACCTTCATCTTGGCACTGGTTTAACATAGTAATAGGAATAATTACGCTGATACCATCATCTATATCACCGGGACTAAAGTGATAGACAAGAGGTAGAGTCAAATTATTTTGACGCCACGTATCTGGATATTCTTTCGCTGATAACTCACTCGAAGTCTCATTAAGTAAAAACGCTTCAGAAAAATTAAGTAGCTCTGACTGCTTAGGCTTAGTTTTTTTCCACCAAGACAAAAAACTGCGTTGACAAATAACATTATCAGGTAGTTTGTCAGAATAAAAATCAACAAGTTGCTGCTCATCAACTAGAAAGTCTTTTCGACGCGCCTTCTGCTCTAATGCTTCAATGCTTGCAACTAAACTTTGGTTTTGTTGCAAAAACGCTTCTTTTATAAAGCAGTCCCCATTTACTAACGCTTCACGAATAAAAAGTTCTCTACATGTATTTGGCTCTATTGCCTTAAAGTTAACCTTACGCTTAGTGACAATATTTAGACCATACAAACTAACTTGCTCAAACGCCATAACAGCGCCCTGCTTCTTTTCCCAATGCGGTTCACTGTAACTTCTTTTTAACAGATGCTCAGCTAAAGGTTCTATCCAAATAGGGTCAAGCCTAGCATTCATACGAGCGAACAAGCGGCTTGTCTCAACAAGTTCAGCTGACATTAACCATTTAGGCGGTTTTTTAGCTAGTGCTGAGCCTGGAAAAACGAAGAATTTACTACCTCGTGCACCTTTAAACTCTCTATTTTCATCTTGCTGACCCAAATGGCTTAATAAGCCAGAAAGTAATGCTTGGTGAACACTTACCAGAGTTGCCGGTATACTCTGCTCTTTTTTCTTTTGACTGTCATTAACGCCTTGTTCGTTTAATGAAAATTGATAATCAACAGAAGTTAGCGCAATTTTTTGCTCTTTTAGGGTTAATTTCAACTGACTAAAGATATCTTGCCATTCGCGTAAACGTACATAAGACAAATATTCTTTTTGACATAATTTTCTAAAATGATTTTGCGATAAATCTTTTTTTTGCTCGTTAACGTAATACCACAGATTGAGCAAGCTAACAAAATCAGAGTTATTATCTTTAAAGCGATTGTGCTTTTCATCTGCCGCTTGTTGCTTCTCATGAGGTCTTTCTCGAGGGTCTTGAATACTCAAAGCACTGACAATAATAAGCACTTGTTCAGTACAGCCTAAATCAATTGCAGTAAGTACCATTTTAGCTAAGCGAGGGTCGATAGGGAACTTTGATAATAATCGTCCTGATTTGGTTAATCTAGCACTGTGATTTTGTGGCACTTTTTTAGATTGCGACTTTTTATTGGTGTGAATATCGTTATCAATAGCGGCTAACTCTTCTAGCAACTTGACACCATCATTTATATTCCTGTTGTCGGGTGCTTCCACAAAAGGGAAGTCGCTAATATCACCTAAATCCAATGCCAGCATTTGAAGAATTACAGTAGCTAAGTTGGTGCGGAGGATTTCAGGATCAGTAAACTCAGGTCTATTTAGATAATCATCTTCACTATATAAACGAATACAAACCCCAGAGGATACACGCCCACAACGCCCTGCCCGCTGATTAGCACTTGCCTGGGAAATTGACTCAATAGGTAAACGTTGTACTTTAGTACGGTAACTATAACGAGATATACGGGCAGTACCGGGGTCAATAACATACTTAATACCAGGTACCGTTAAACTAGTTTCAGCGACGTTAGTCGCAAGTACAATATTTCGCCCAGAATGTGGTTTGAATATTTGATTTTGTTCACTAATGGTTAAACGCGCATAAAGTGGCAACACTTGTGTATGGCGTAAGTTAGCTTTATTTAAAGCCGCGGCAGTATCTCTAATTTCACGTTCACCATTGAGAAAAACTAAAATATCCCCTTGACCAGTACTTGAAAGCTCAGACAACTCTTCTACTGCACTTAAAATACCGTGAATAACATCTTTGCCTTCAAACGCCCCTTCGCGAGGTTGGTCGTTTTTGTCATTATCATTTTCTGAACCGTCATTGAGAGGGCGATAACGCATTTCAACAGGAAACGTTCGGCCTGATACTTCAATAATTGGTGCAGCTTTACCATCTTTATCCGCAAAATGTTGAGCAAATCGTTGGGGATCAATCGTTGCAGAGGTAACGATAACTTTTAGATCTGGTCGTTTAACTAAAACTTGTCTCAGATAACCTAGAATGAAATCAATATTTAAACTACGTTCATGAGCTTCATCTATAATGATGGTGTCATATTGTCTTAGTAAACGGTCTTTTTGCATTTCTGCTAACAAAATGCCATCAGTCATTAATTTAATGTAACTGTGCTTGCTTACCTGATCATTAAATCTGACTTTATAACCTACCTGCTCACCTAATTTACTTTGTAATTCTTCAGCTATACGGTTAGCAACAGTTCTTGCGGCGATTCTTCGAGGTTGTGTATGCCCAATAAGTCCATCAATACCTCGACCTAATTCAAGACATATCTTAGGTATTTGTGTAGTTTTTCCTGAGCCTGTTTCACCGGCAATAATAACAACTTGATTCTCGCGAATCGTCTTTGCGATTTGTGGCGCATTGTCACTAATAGGCAAACCATGCGGATATTCTATCTTAGGAAGGTTTTGTATTTTCTGCTGCTTGTCCTTTATGGATTGCTCAATAGCTTCAGTTGTTCGTTGTATTTTTTTACCAAGTTGTTCTAAACGAGTAGCATTTTTATTGTTTGATAAATCGAACTGGCTAAGTTCTCTTTTATAATGAATTAACTGTCTTTTAAACCATAATAGATCGGATTTTTTTACTTGGTTTAAGGAATCAAATAAAGGTTGAAGATTAGGGATTTCACAGGATAAGGTATTTGACGACAAAATAGACTCAACTAATTTCACTAAATTAAAACACAGAAAAGTCTATTTTATCAGTTATGTTATCAAAATTATATTAACAAAAAAAATTTGCTACTAATGAGCTGCATGCTCCTTACCTGCTTTTAAGTTTGCTCTTAAGTGTTGATCAATGGCATGTAGGACATCATTTCGACAAATGGTGCCTAATAAATTACCATCATCATCAATGACAGGATAAACCTTGGGTTTGTTCTTGAGCATCAATTGCCCTAGTTCGATGACACTATCATAGGGTTTCATCGATAATACATCTTCACGCATCAAATCTTTAACATCCGCAACATGCTCATTGTAATATATGGTTTCAAGCATTTTCGCTAGCACATCGCTTTCAGATAAAAAACCAATGAGTTTGCCATTCGCATCAATTACTGGCCCACCAATTTGTTTGGTTTTCAAGAATCGTAAAGATGCTTCTTCTACTGCCATTTCTGCAGTAAAAGTAACGGGGTAGTGGTTCATATACTCTTCTACTTTTAGAGACTCCATCATTAATCCTTAAGCATTTGTCTAGTAATAAAAAACAAAAAACGTTTACGCTAATTGTTTAGGTGTTAGCCTTAACCTTAATGTAGATAAATCTTTCGCAAAGCGCCAGTTTTTCATAGGCTTATATCGGAATAAATTATAACTGTATTTGAAAAGCATTGAGTTGTGTACTCAAAAGCTAGCAAAGACGCTATTTAGCAATTTCTTCTTGTAGAAAAGGAATAAATGCTTCAGATACTTTCGATAAATGCCTATTATCTAGATATAAGGCATTCACCGGAAAGCTTAATGGTGGATCAAAAGAGGCTACTGCCATATTTTCGCCTAAATTTCCCATCGCTGTATATTTATCGACAATGCAAACACCTATTTCTTGAGCCACCAACTTTGTTGCAATAAAATAAGTTTGAACTTTGATAAAAGACTTCAATGGTACATTATCTTTCATCATACGCGCCCAGAGTAATTCCCCAAGTGGGCCACTATCGCTAATATCGATGAAATCGAAACCTTGCAGCTCTGCAAGAGAAAGTATTGATGGGCAATGAGTGAAAAAGCTTTTTGGATAAACAACCACTAGTTCAGATTGTGCAAACTCAATTGATTTTACACCAGGAGTTACATTGGGTGAAAATAGCACGGCAAAATCACATTTATGCTCAAACAAGGCCTGCATTACTGCATCATTATGAAGTGTTTGCACATTGAAATTCACTTTGCGGTGCTGACTATGGTATTTAGCAATTGCGTTAGGGATGACATCGAAGCCAAGTGCTGGTGTTAAACCGATACTAATATTACCATAATCAGAATTTTTAATATTTTCCGAGGTGTTCTTAATGGAGCGCAATTGTTGATATATTTTATCAACTTCATCAAACATCATTTCCGCTTCGTCTGTTGGAATTAAACGTCCTTTTACTCGTTCAAATAAATTAAAACCCAATTGCATTTCCGCATGTGCTAAAACTTTACTCACTGAAGGTTGTGAAACATGCAATGCTTTAGATGCATTCGTTATAGAGCCTGTAGTATAAATCGCGTGAAAAATTTCAATATGCCGTAAGCGCATCTATAACCTCTTAAATAATGACAATCGTGTCTATTTTATTCATAGAATACCTAGCCGGTAACAAATGGCAAACTTAAGTATAGCTGAATCACTAACGCATTGGTGATGTCGATGAAAAATGCACCAACTAAAGGGACAACTAAAAAGGCTTGAGGTGAAGGACCATAGCGAGCGACTAAAGATTCCATATTGGCAACAGCCGTTGGCGTTGCCCCCAAACCAAAGCCGCAATGCCCTCCAGCAATAATTGCTGCATTGTACGTTTTTCCCATAATCCTAAAGGTAATAAAATAGGCAAAAAACATTAGCATAATTGTTTGTATTAAAATGATAAAGACCATAGGCCCTGCTAAGCTTGCTAACTCCCATATTTTAAGCGACATGAGTGCCATTGCCAAAAATATCGATAACGCCATTGTTCCCCATAAATCTATACACGCTCTACTAATATTGTACCTTTTTGAAAATTCACATAAATTAGTAACAATAACACCGAACAGTAAGGGGATTAAAAAAGCAGGCAAAACGATATCTTTGGCACTTAAATTTTCATAGACCATATGACCCAGAACCATACAAATTAAAATGATAAACAAAGTCTCCATCATTTTCTTAGGGGTGACTAAATCATGGTCTTCTGGATTAAATGTAACGGTATCGTCTAATTCTTCATGATATTCATCTGCCGACAGTTGATAACGATTAATGAGTCTTCTACTTACTGGTCCGCCAACTAAACCACCAAGCACTAAACCTAACGTTGCTGCAGCCATAGCAAGTTCAAAGATATTCGCCGGCATATTATATTCAGCAATAAATAGTTCACTATAGGTTGCGCCATTACCATGGCCTCCAGATAAAGTAACTGAACCGCCAATTAGTCCCATTAAAGGATCCATACCTGTTGAAATTGCTAACGAAACCCCTAATGCATTTTGTACTAGCAAAAATAACGTCGCCACAAATAAAAACAGTACAACTTTAGGGCCACCTTTAAACAATAATGAAAAACTAGCCCCTAAGCCAACTGTAGTAAAAAACACTGTCATTAGCGGGGTTTTGAGGCTCATTTCAAAGTTTAGATTTATATCAAAAAGTGAATGTGCTACTGCAGCGACTAAAGAAAAAGCAATGCCCCCTACAACGGGCTCAGGGATGTTGTTTTCTCGTAAAAATTTCACTTTGCTATTACAAAAATAACCAATAAAGAGTATTAGCAAGGCAACAACTATTGTTTCAATTAAATTTATTTCAATGTTCATACATCAACTCGGCTTAATGCTTTAATATAAAGTGCTTTTGATTAAATATTCTGGTTTGAAGCTGTATTCAAAATATTTACATTTTACTTAAAACATCTTCTATAGAGTCTGCTTTTCTGATGCATTTAATATTCAAGTTTTGATTCTCACCCGAGACTGCAAAAACGCCAACACGAGGCAAGCTGTTATAGTCAAAGTGATTACTAAAATAATACCCGCCGGTATCATGAACCATGACATAGTCGTCTATCGCCAATTTGGGTAAAAGCTGATTAACACAAACTAAATCACCTGCGAAACAACATGGTCCCGCAACATCTGTCATAACAGGCTCTGCGACTTGTGCTGTTTTTTCTTTACCTAAAGGTGTAAACCCAGTAATTCTTAGTGGCCATGCCTTGGGCAAAAAAGCGGTGCGAGTTAAGATTTGAGCGCCTGCATGAGTAATGGCGATGTGCCTATCACCTGCAGTTTTAGTGTATTCAACCCGTGTAACTATTACGCCATTTTTTGCAACAATAGCCCTTCCGAACTCTGTTTTAACTTGATACTTATTAGTAAACAATATGGGCGCGTGTTCATTTAATAACTCAGCATATTCTGTAAATGTCGGATTGACTTCTTCACTTGCGAAATTAACCGGTAAACCTCCGCCAATATCTAAGCGAACCACTTGCTGACCCGCTATATTGTCATTTATTTCTTCAGCAAGTTCAGTCAGTGCGCTAACCCCTTTAGCCATTAAGGTAAGTTCACACCCTTGTGAACCAGTATGCGTATGAATACTAGTAAGCCAAGGCCTTGCTTTATAAATATCGATTAAAGTTTGTCTATTATTATTATCTGCTAACGCATAGCCAAATTTAGATGTTGCTGTGGCTGTGCTAGTTGAACTAATGACGCCGCTACCAATTTGCGGATTAACCCTAAAACCAATGACTGATTTAGTCTGTGGATATTCCAACATTAATTTATCTAATCGTTCAAGCTCCTGAATATTATCAATATTAATTGAAATATCTTTTGCTAAGCATTGACGAAGATCTGATATCGTTTTTGCTGGTGAATCAAAAATAATATGCTCAGTATTAAAACCTGCTTCTAAAGCAATAAGTAACTCACCTGGGCTCGCCACTTCTGCGCCCATACCATTGTCTTTTATTGATGCTAATACACTTAATAGTGCATTAGCTTTTACGGCAAATGTATGAAAGAAGTTTTGAGGAAAAGCCTGCTGAACAGCTAAAATTGTCTTTTTTAAACTGTCTAAATCCATGATACCTATGGCGGTAAGATCATTGTTGATAATATTAGCTTCAATCGCGCTTTGAATGATTTGTTGTTTTCTGTTCATAAGATTATTTAACTTAGTGATTATCGTAAATCACAGTTAAGTTAGGAAATATATAGCTAACTTATCTGCATTGTCAGATAGCCCTAAACTTTGCTTAACACAAGTTTATACGGCGTTAATAGATACAGTAACGATAATGTAATGCTTCAAAAACCAACAATATTTAATATTGAGCCTAGCATAACCTTAGGTTATACCTTTTTTATAAGCCCACTAAAACCAAGCTTCTTAGGCTCCAGCCACAATCTAGGGTTATAGCTTAAGCAACAAATGGAATTGGTATCTGAACCAATTGCTTACTAGTCTTGACTTAAAGAAACAGCCATCAAGACGAAAGCTAATTAGCACGTTTTATAATTCTATTTTTAAAGGCATTTATTGTGACTTCTGATACCGCTTTACAATTAACTCATTACATAAAGAACAATTATCGTGAATCGAATCTCGACGTTTTTTCAAACTTTTCACAAGCATTACTCAGTTCAACAGTTGACGATGGCTTAACTCAATTGTCTATTGCACAAAAATTCAATTTAGCGACTTCTGTTTGGCAAGCATTTGTCGACAGAAGTGAAAGTGACACGGTGATTTTTGAGAATAAAATGACAGAAGAAAATCAATACGAGACAACGGTCATTTATATCATCACTGAAAATAGACCCTTTATAATTAACTCGTTAATAGAGCTATTTTTTAGAGAGAATTTAGGGATAAAAACGAACTTACATACTGTTGTTGAGCCAACCTCACTAAGCAATATTCAACAACTAAAAAGTAAAGAAAACCAAGAGCAGTCTGTTATATATATAGCGTTAAACAAGAGACTAGAAGACTCTTGTTGTCGATATTTACAGAGGGAAATATTTGCACTATTAGCAGAAATATCAGCAATCACATCTGATTGGTCAATGATGATAAATCAAGCGAAAAACTGTAGCACACAAAGAGAGGGAAGCCGCTCAGATGATAGTAAGCAAAAAGATACTCAACTTTTCCTCGATTGGCTTTGCCAAGATAACTTCACCTTCTTTGGCTATCAATCAATTAATTTATCAGAACAAGAACTGGCTCAAGATGATTTAGGCATATTAAAGACAGATGCAGAAAACCTTAAGTATGAAAAAAAGAGCATAACTACTAGTAAAAGCGACTTAGAAGCGTTTATTCATGATGATTTAACCTTATTAGTGTCGAAATCCAACATACGTTCTAAGGTTCATCGAAGTGACTATTTTGATTTAATTACCGCTAAGCAGTTTACTAAAAGTGGAGAATTAAGTGTTGTTCATCGGTTTATCGGACTCTTCACCCAAAGATCCCATAAGATAAGCCCGACAAAAATCCCTTACTTGAATAGTAAAATTGAAGCGGTTTTGCATCTAGCAGGGTTTAAGTCAATGAGTCATGATTATAAAAGGTTTAGAAACTTGATTGAAAGCCTTCCTCAAAGAGAGCTTTTTGAAAGCGACATCAACAGTTTATATGCCATGACGAAAAAACTATACAAGCTTAGAAACCAAGACGAATGCGCAACGTTTATAAGAGAAAATAACTATAATAACCAAGTCTCTGTCTTGTTATTTATTACTAAAGACTCGTTCTGTACCGATCTTGGTGATGTTATTGCAGCGCAGTTGTGTCGTAGTTACCAGGGAAAAATTTTATCCCGACATGCGACTCTTAACGATAATAGCATGGCACAATGGCACTTTATCGTTGAAAAAAACTCCTGTAATAATCAATCAATTAGAGCTGAGGAGGTCATCGAAAAAATAAAGAACATCACCACTAGTTGGCAGCAAATACTTAACACGCTAATTTGCCAGCATTGGGACGAAAAGCAAAGCAGTAAAATCATGAAGAAATACCATCAAAGTTTCTCCAAAGGATATCGAGAAAGATTCACTGCAGAGGAAGCTATTTACGATATAGAACAATTCGAAAAGTTACCCTCTCATCATCGATATCAATTTAAGATAAACTCCTCACAACAAGATGCACATAATGTCGTCCGTTTAAACATCTACTCTCCCTACCAAAGTATTGCCTTAAGTGATTCTATACCTATTTTAGAAAACTTAGGTTTTCGGCCACTAGATGAATTTAGTTATCGACTTTTAGCCAATGAAGCGACAAAAAGTAATAATGACCTTTATACCTATACCCTTGAGTGTCCTACCCATAACGCTGATATTCAACGTTCAACAATGAAGAATATTGAAGACGGGCTATCGCAAATTTGGCATAACACCATAGAGAATGATGGCTACAATAAATTGCTTTTATGCGCACAGTTATCCATTAGGCAAATAGTCATCATCAGAGCTTACGGTAAATATCTTCGCCAATTAAACATTGGTTATTCGGAAAAGTACTTTCAACAAGCGTTGTTATCATATCCTGATATTGCTCGACAGTTAGTATCGTTATTTGAGTGCTTATTTCAATTAGGTGAACAGTCTGTTGCACAAAGAAAAAAACAAGCCGATAAAATAAAATCTGTACTGGATGAACAATTAAATGCCGTAATAAAAATTGACCATGACAGAATAATTCGAAACTTTATTGCTGCTATTTCAGCAACCTTAAGAACCAATTTTTATCAAATCTCTAATAAGGGTGTAAAAGATTACTGTGCTTTTAAAATTCGAAGTGCTGATATCGACGATGCCCCACTACCCCGTCCATATGTCGAAACGTTTGTCTACTCAACTCGTGTTGAAGGCGTTCATTTAAGGTTTTCTCCCGTTTCTAGAGGAGGCTTGCGTTGGTCTGATCGTCCTGAGGACTTCCGTACAGAAATATTAGGGTTAGTGAAAGCACAGCAAATTAAAAACGTTGTAATTGTTCCTCAAGGAGCCAAAGGTGGTTTTGTCGCAAAGCAATTAACAAGTGATGCGTCACGTGAGCAAATGAATAAAGAAGCCATCGCTTGTTATAAAATATTTATTTCGGCGTTATTAGATATTACCGACAATAATGGCCCAAAAGGTATTATTAAACCTTCGCAAGTTATCTGCTTTGATGGTGACGATAGTTACTTAGTGGTTGCTGCCGATAAAGGCACGGCGACCTTTTCTGATATCGCCAATGAATTGTCTAAGCAATATCAGTTTTGGTTAGGTGATGCTTTTGCCTCAGGTGGTAGTGTTGGTTACGACCATAAAAAAATGGGCATAACGGCAAAAGGGGCTTGGATTTCTGTGCAAAGGCATTTTTTCGAGTTAGAGCATGATGTGCAAAAGGATGAAACCTCAGTCATTGGTATTGGAGACATGTCTGGTGATGTCTTTGGTAACGGGTTACTATCTTCTAAATCACTCAAATTAGTCGCCGCCTTTGACCATAGAGATATCTTTTTAGATCCCTGCCCTGATGCGACATCTAGCTATTTTGAACGTAAAAGGTTATTTCACTTACCTCGTTCTTCATGGAAAAACTATGATGGAAAACTCATTTCAACAGGCGGAGGCGTATTTAGCCGCGATTTAAAAAAAATACCACTATCAAAACAAGTCAAAGAAATACTCAATATTGAAAATGACATCGATTACCTCTCTCCAGATGAGTTGATTCGTCATATTTTGACTGCCAAGGTTGATTTACTTTGGTTCGCAGGCATAGGGACTTATGTAAAAGCAAATAACGAAATCAATACTGATGTTGGCGATAAAGCAAATGACCTGCTGCGCGTGAACGCCAAAGAGCTACAATGTAAAGTGATTGGTGAAGGTGGCAATCTGGGCTGTACACAATTAGCTAGAATTGAGTTTGCTAAGTCTGGTGGCAGAATAAATACCGATGCAGTTGATAATTCAGCCGGAGTAAACTGCTCAGACAATGAAGTTAATATAAAAATATTGCTCAATCAGTTATGTCTTGATGGTAATTTAAGTCAATCAAATCGTGATAATTTACTGGAACAAATGACTAATGAAGTGAGTGAGATGGTACTACAAAACAACCGTTTTCAAGTGCAAGCATTGAGTATTGATGAAGCGAATAGTTTTACCCATTATGAAAGTTTCACCCGTTTAACACAGTATCTTGTCAATAATGTGCAACTGAACCGAGAGCTTGAATACTTACCTGACGATGACGAAGTGAAAAGTAGATCGTTAAGCAATCAAGGATTAACGCGCCCAGAATTAGCGGTACTGATGGCCTATTCAAAGATGGATGTTAATAATGCATTGCTCGAACAAAGCTATTTGATAGACGACCAATACTTTAGTAAATATTTATTAGCAGCGTTTCCCAAGGCATTAGTTGAGAAGTACCCTGACAACATTCTTGCTCACCCGTTAGCCAAACAAATAATTGCCACATCTGTCTCAAATGAAATATTCAATCGCGGTGGAATTCATGCCGTACGAGAACAGACAGGTGCTTCAATTGTTGAAATTGTAAAAGCATTCATTGTGACCAAAGAAATATTCAAGTTGGATGATATTTGGCTTGAGATAGAAGCTTTAAAAACCAATGTATCCGCTCAAAATCAAATTCAAATGATGATAGAAGTGCAGCGATTTTATCGATTAATGGCCATTTGGTTCATAAATAATTCAAGATCAGGTGACGACATAAGCACAATTATTAAACAATTCTCAGTCAAATTAGTAGCACTTCAGCAAGTTGAAAGTACTGAGATTGAATTACCCTTTATGCCCGTGAGCGACGCTTTATATCAATTATCAGCTGAGTCTGGTGGACAACAAATTGTGAGTAACATTCACCGGTTAAAGGTCACCAGTATTGCTTTTTGCGATATTATTAAAACCTCTGCTGAGTTATCGTTAACCGTAGAGCAAGTATTATCCTGCTATTGTAAAGTTTCAGCGCTTATTGGCCTGCCTTGGTTAATCAAACAAACAGAAAAAATAAAAAGTAAGGACCATTGGGCTCGATTAGCGTTATTTTCTCAGTTGCTTGACATGCTTGAATTGCGAGAAAAGTTAGTGGTTAAAATCATCAGAAAATATCATGAACACTCTCCTTTAGAAGCGGTAACTATCTGGGAAACAGATAAAAAACATGAGCTGAATCGTGTAGAGCGAATAATCGATGATTTAAAAGCCTCCGGTATGATTGACGGTAATAAATTATACTTCGTAAATCGCCAATACCGCAGTTTATTAAACTAGTTTCTTACCACTCCCTATAAATATGCAGCAATGTTTAATCATTGCTGCATATTTATCTTTGTGAATTCTCACCGCTTCTTTCTCTATTTTTTTATCGTTGACTTAATCAATCTAACGGCCCACACGCCGATGCTTAAAGCTACATTGCATAATGCGCTCACAGCACCTATAACTTAAGGTTATAGTCAGCAAATAAATAGTCAATTGTACATTTAGGTTATTCAGTTCATCGTTAGTAACAGAACTTAAACAGGTGAAAATACACCTGACATAAAACAGCAGAGAAACGACAAAGGTGAACAAAATGCAACATCATTCAAAGCAAAACTTCAAATTAACAAAACTTAGTTTGTGCTTATTGGCAGCATTATCAACACAAGCTGTACAAGCACAAGAAAACGAACAAGCAAGTCAAGAAGCTGAAATTGAAAGGATCTCAGTCATTGGTAGTAATATTAAACGTGCTACTGATGTAAATACCTTACCGGTTACGTCAATGACTGCACAAGATATTGAAAATACAGGTGCTATGACAGGTGATGAACTCATTCGTTCAATTCCTCAAATGGGCGCAGTAAACTTTGGCGCTTCTACCGGTAATGGCGGTGTAAATGATGCCCGCGGTGATGTTGCATCTATTAATTTACGTGGTGTTGGCTCGGGCAACACCCTAACTTTACTCAACGGTCGCCGTTTAGTTAGCCATCCTGGCACTCAATCTGAAAACTTTGTACCAGTTACTACAGTTAACACCAACACTTTACCGGTGCACGGCTTACGCTCTTTAGAAGTATTACGTGATGGTGCTGCGGCAATTTATGGCTCAGATGCAGTAGCAGGCGTTGTTAACTATGCCTTAAAAACAGACTATGAAGGCAGCAAAGTTCAACTTTCATATGGCCAATCTCAAGGTACACCTCGTGATGATTTAACCTTTAGCTATTTAACAGGTTTAGAACTAAATGACGGTAAATCTCACCTAACTGGTTCTTTTACCTATTATAAGCGTAATGGCATGATGGCAACTGAAAGACCCTACTCTGCCAGCCATGACTTACGCGAATACCCTAGCCTACCTGAAGCGTTTATTGGTGATACCCAATTAGATAATCGTTCTACCAGTACGCCTTGGGGCGAATTTAACTCTGCAAGTTTAGGTACTTTCCATCTTCAACCTGATAGCTTATCAGGTTGTGTCGACTCTCCACTTAATCTTGAAGGTGTTTGTGTTGATAAAGGTAGCACTGGTAGAGATATTCGCTTTGACCGTGGTACTACTCGTTCATTATCTTCTGATGTAGACAGAGCAAATTTATACGCACATTTCACTCATAATATTAATGAAGATCTAACCTTCTTCTCTGAAGCTATTTATTATAGCGCCAAAGCAGAGCGTACCCGTGAGCAAACACATAACTTAACCGCTCAACGTTTCAAAATTTCAGCAGATGCGGCTTATAACCCTTTTGGTGAAGAAGTCACTTTACGCAAAACTCGCCCAATTAATACGGGTGTTCGTCAGGTTGAAGTCAAAGATACGAGTTATAGAGTTCTAGCGGGTTTACAGGGCTATATGGGCGATTGGGAATGGGAAACAGCAGCTTTTTACAGTGCAGCTGAAACAAAAGATCAGGCTAACCGCGTACAGGCTAGTGCATTCCAAGCAGCCATTAATAGTACCGATATCGCAACGGCTTATAATATTTTTGCTGGTGGCGATATAAATAATCCTAATACCACAGGAAATATTCCTATGGTTTCTCAAGCTATTTTAGATCAATTTATGGTTGATGTTCATCGTGACTCTACCACCAGCCTAGCTTCATTTGATTTTAAAGTGAGTAATAGTGAGTTTTTTGAGGTACCGGCAGGCTATGTTGGCTTTGCCGCAGGTATGGAGTATCGCCATGAAAGCTTTGAAGATGACCGCGACAAACTTCTAGACGGCAGTAATCCATTTGTTGATGCTATTACCGGTGAAACCTTATCTGGCAGTGACGTTATGGGCAGTAGTCCAACTGAAGACTCGAAAGCAAGTCGAAATGTTGCTTCTGCTTATGCTGAAGTTATAGTACCTATCATTGACACTGGTTCACAATATGCGGAAATACAATTAGCGGCACGATACGAGAATTTTTCTGATATAGGTGATGCATTAAAACCTAAAATTGCAGCTTTTTACAAACCTACAGACTGGTTAAGTATTCGTGCCTCTTATGCAGGTGGCTTCAGAGCACCTGGCTTAGCACAAACCTCTGCAACAGCGGTACGTAGCAACAGTTTGTATGACCCTGTTCTAGATGACAGCTACGCTGTTATCGATGTGAGAAGTGCTAGTCCAGATCTTAGTCCTGAGGATGATGTAAATACATCTATTGGTATTATATTAGAGCCAACAGATAACTTAACCTTTACTATTGACGCATGGAAAATTGAACAAGAGAACTTAGTGGGTATTTTAGCGGGCTCTTCTCATTTACTTTATGATTCATTATTACGCAGTGAAGGTTCAAGCAATCCAAATGTTATTCGTGATGCTGACAGCCTTGAAGTTATTCAAATTAATAACTTATATGAAAACTTAGATAAAAGAGATATCTCGGGTATTGATTTCAGCCTGACGTATGATTTTGAAACGTCAATTGGTGACTTCGAATTTACCGCAAATGCTGCTCACCTAACAAAATTTGAGCAAGTTGCAGACCCGATCTCTGCTCTACTCGTTGCCGCACAAGAGTCTGGCAACCCCGCAGTTCCTGCTGATAGAGTTATTTCAAATGTTGGTGATCTAATGCAAGAAAATGGACGTCCTGAATGGCGAGGTAAAACCAGCTTAAATTGGAAGCATAATCAATGGCGTGCAGGCATCAGTGCAAATTATGTCAGCGATGTTTTTGATACCAGCACAACAGCAACAGTTGATGGCGAAGTACTGCTTTTACCTGTAGATAGCTTTACAACAGTTGACGTATACACAGCTTATAAATTTGCTGAGGGTGACGCATTAGAAGGCTTATACCTGAAATTTGGTATACGAAATATTGGTGACGAAGAGCCACCATTAGCTGATGAGCTTGCTCATGGTTACTTTGGTAGTTTACATACCAATAAAGGTCGTTACGTTTACTTAAATTTAAGTAAAAACTTTTAATCTGTATTTAATTTGCATACAGATATAGTAATCAATATGGCTCTGTAAAGGGCCATATTTACCTTCTTAGCTCCATTTATTAAGGTTTTTTTATGAAAAACTTATTATTCATTTTCTCAATAGCTAGCTGTGCTTTCTCAGTGATCTCATGTAAATCAAACCAGCTAGATGCAGACACCAAATCGGAATATATTGCCAATACGGTACATTCATGTGAGCAAGGAAATGTAAGAATTACCACAGACTTTCCCTCTGGCCGAATGGGTGAATGTAAATTAATTGCGTTAAATGAATATGAAATCACCCTCATACCTGAAGGTACGCCAATTAACTCAAGCCCTTGGTATGCTTTTAAAGTAGCAGCTGAAGAACGAACAAGTATAAAAATAAACATGTTAGTTCAAGGTGATAAGCACAGATATCCACCAAAAGTCAGTGCTAACGGCAAAACCTGGAAATTACAGCCATATAAAATGGCAGGCGAAGAACTTGTTGTGCATATTGAAGCGAGTAATGAAAGTACCTACATTGCTGGTCAAGAAATCATCGACAATCAATACTACATCGATTGGGCGCAAGATTTATCTAAGAAATATGATGTTACTCACACTATATTAGGTCAATCCACCCAAGGTAAACCTATTTATAAAATAGAGAGCAAACAACAAGATAACAATGAATGGTTAGTGATATTTGGTAGACAACATCCACCAGAAGTAACCGGTGCTTTGGCCCTTTTCCCTTTCACAGAAACGCTACTGTCAACTACTGAACTTAGCAAAAAATATAAAGATAGATTTAATATCCTGATTATTCCAAACATCAACCCAGATGGCATTGAATTAGGAAACTGGCGTTTCAATGCCAATAACATCGATTTAAACAGAGATTGGCAAAATTTTAGTCAAGTTGAAACGCAGCAGATTGACCAGTATCTTGAACAATTGGTTGATCAAGGACAAAAAATAAAATTTGCTATCGACTTTCATTCAACTAGACATGATGTTTTCTATACCATGCCGGTGGATTATGGCGTAGAAGCACCGTATTTTGTTATTCATTGGTTAAAGAGCCTTGATGAGCTTATGCCAAATTTTGATGTTGTAATGGAGCCGGGCAACACACCAAATAATGGCGTGTCAAAGCAATATTTTGCTGATAAATTTGGTATTCATGCTATTACTTATGAAATGGGTGATAACACTGACCGTTACAAGATAATAGACATTGCAAATAAAGCAGCAAACACCTTAATGGAAAGTATGCTTTCGAGCACAAATCATAATATAGAGTAGAACAATGAAACATTTCAAACTCAAACTTGCTGTTGCCGTAGTAAGTTCCGCTTTACTTTCATCTTGTTTAAAAAGCGAGTTAAAAACGATTGAAGTCAGCAAAATCGATACATTAATCATTAATGGCCAAGTGTACACTGGCGAAGTTGAAAACGCACAGAATCTCGATATAGCCGTTTGCCAGCAAGTAATTTGTGGCATTTCTGATCCCAAAAAGCGTAATGAGTACTCCGCTAAGAAAATTATTGACGCACAAGGTAAAATTGTAAGCCCTGGTTTTATCGACCCACACACACATAGCCTGACTGAATTACTTAGCAAAGACAAAAACCACAACTTGAACTACCTTACTCAGGGGGTAACTACTGTTGTTAATGGCAATGATGGTGGAGGTCCAGTAGACATAAAGAAAGTATCTAAACAATTAACAGCTAATGGTATTGGCACTAATGTCGCTTTATATGTAGGGCACGGAAGTTTAAGAGAAAAGGTTATTGGCAGAGAACAGCGCTTTGCAACACCCGCTGAACTCTTAGCAATGCAAACCCTATTAGCGCAAGGCATGAAAGATGGAGCTATCGGTTTATCTACTGGTCTTTATTATGTACCTGGCAGTTACGCCAATACAGATGAGGTAATAGCGCTCGCCAAAGTTGCTAGCCAATATAATGGTGTTTATGACACGCATTTAAGAGATGAAAGTACCTTTACTGTTGGCTTTATTTCAGCGTTGGATGAAGCCATTAATATTGCCAAACAAGCTAATATTCATCTACACCTAGCACATATAAAAGCTTTAGGTGTTGATGTCTGGGGACAAAGTAATACTGCGATAGCTAAAATAGAGCAAGCTCAAAGAGCAGGTGTTTCAATTTCTGCTGATCAATACCCTTGGCTAGCTTCAGGTACAAAATTACACAGTGCTGTTATGCCAAAATGGTTAATGGCTGATTCAAAGGCGGCATTTCATCAACGTTTAAATCATCTAGATTTCGCCGACAGGATCACGGCAGAAATAAGCGAGAACATACGTCGTAGAGGTGGCCCTGAAGCGTTATATATAACTGAATTTAAAGACCCTGAATTAGTTTCATTAAACCTGAAACAAGTAGCTGACCTGAAAAACTTGACCGTTGTAGAAACAGCTATTGCGCTAGTCCAACAAGGCGAAGTCAGAGTTGCCTCATTTAATATGGCTCCAGAAGATGTAGAAAACTTTATGGTGCAACCTTGGGTGGTAACCTCGTCTGATGGTACCAATGGCCATCCACGAAAATACGCCAGTTTTCCTAAGAAATATCAAAGCTATGTCGTTAAGAAAAAGTTACTCAGTCTTGGTGAATTCATTACACGAAGTTCAAGTAAAACAGCTAAATTATTGGGTCTTGAAAAAAGAGGAACTCTAAAAAAGGGTTATCAAGCTGACATTATTATTTTTGATCCGGTAAATTTTTCTGCAAAAGCCGATTTCAGCCAATGGAATCAATTATCAACAGGCATTGAGCATGTTTTAGTTAATGGCAATTTAACCATTAGTGATAGTGTTTTTCAAAAAATTCTCGCCGGAGAAGTCGTTAAATAAACTTTTAATATACAATTTGGTGGCTTAACAATGACTTTACTTAACTCAATATTAGCAAAAACAAATGTTGCAAAAGTAATGATGTTAAGCCATTTAATATTTGCTCACTTGCTGGCTTCTACTTCCTCTTATGCACAAGAACAAACAATTCAAGCAGCGGTTGCCGATGGTTTTCACAATGGTTTACATGCGAAGTATTTGCACTATATTGCTAAAAAGTTATCTCTTCAACTTTCTACAACAGCAATGCCCTTTGCTCGACGATACGAAGAATTAAAAAAAGGCCGATTAGATATTATGATTGGTATTCAACATGCTCCACTGCGTTCTGAAGAAGTCACTTATCTTTACCCTGCTTATGAATCTCTCACTTACCAGCTTTACGCTTTAACAAAAAACAGCCAGCAATTTCAGTCGTATGATGATATTCAAGGCAAAATCATCGGTATCAATCGCCATTCAAAGTACTTTGACAAATTTGATGACGACAAGACTATTATCAAATTTTCTACGACAACATTAAGACAAAAAATAGATCTATTGGTTCGTGGCAGAACAGACTTGTTCATTCATTACGAACAAAGTACTCAACCTAAGCTCATTGCACGTAACTTGACCAGTAAGGTAGCCAAAACCCCTTTTCAACCCGGCAATAAAATCCCACACTTTATCGCTATTTCAAACAATTCAATCTTAATGGCAAGGAAAACAGAATTAGAACAAATCATAGTTGAAGGAATAGAGAATAATGATTTTTATAAGATAAGAGTAAATCATTACGCAAAGCTGCATTAATAAATTTACAAAGATAACCCCACAACAACCGTGGGGTAGTCACATATTGAATAGAAAATAATGGCTATCAATTCGGTGAGTTAGTGAACAACTTTTCGATGTGTAACCTTGGGTTGTTTTTACTAATTATAACCTAACACATAACTGTTAGAGCTATCTTCAATAAGATCAAAGTAACGGATAAGTGGTGCATTCTCTTCCATAGTAATCAGTGTGGCTGAGCTTTCTTTATCACTCGGTGTATTTGTATTCAATTGATCATTTTCATGACTATTCAACTGACCCGTCATAGTCTCTTTTATGTTTTCATTGTTCATTGTCATCACCTGTTTCAATATGTGGGTTATGGTAAAACTGTTCATATCCATTTAACCCTAAGCCTTGTTCAAATAAAATTAACAAAAGTTCAGTTAAGCATAAACTTAGGTTATATAGACAAAATCTAGCAATGAAGTAATAAATACACTATTTATTACATAGTCGTTTGAGTTATAGCCTTAACAACAATACGAATAGCCTATTTTCTTTTGAGTTAGATATACTGAAGGAACACTCCCTTTTACCTAAAGCACAAGAGAAAAAATAATGTCAGCTAAAATACTCACGTTAAGCTTATATATCTTTTTTTGTTTTAACGCCGTCGCTAGCCAAAACGCTACTTTTCTCATTAAAGGTCAAGTAATTGATGAGCAAAACCTACCTATTGCTAGCGTTAATGTATTTGTTAAACAAAAGCAAGTATTCACTGATACGCACGGACATTTTTCAATATCACCGAACTTAAGTGATACCTTCCAATTACGCTTTAATAAACCAGGCTACTATGACAGTGTGCAGACTTTTAGTTATAACGAGCTAAAGCAAGGTAAAAACTCAACAGAGCGCTTAACCCAAATAACCTTAGTTAAAAAAGCGAAAAACCGAGTGATGCTTGCCTTTGGCGGTGATGTAATGATGGGGCGTCGATACTATACTCCTCATTTTAATGCGACCCCCACTATTTCTGACGCGGATATTCTCTTGGGGAGTAAGGCAGTTGTTCAACATATTAAACCCTATATGAGCATTGCTGATTATGCTGCGGTAAACTTAGAAACCCAAATATCTTCTAGTACACCCAAGCAAAGAGCACCAAAGTCGGTTACGTTTTTTTCAAAACCTGAACTTTTAACGGCATTATCATGGGCTGGCATTGACTATGTATCACTAGGTAACAATCATACTTTTGATTATATGGATGAAGGCTTAACATCGACACTAGCAGCATTAGAGGACAGTTCACTAGATTATTCCGGCGCAGGACTAAACGATCAACAAGCTTTGGCTGCGCACCATCAGAAAATCAAGGGGAGAAAATTCTCGATGCTTGGTTATGTTGGTTGGGAAGGACGAGTAAAGCCCACCCAAACAGCAAATGCTGAACATGGCGGCGCAGCTTTTGGCTCAATGGAAAATATCAAACGCTCTGTTGGCAAAGTCATAAAGCAAAACAGCACCCCCATCGTGCAATATCATGGTAGTTTAGAATATGCAGATAACCCAACACTAGTCACAGAGCAACGATTGAAATCTGCTTTAGATGCTGGAGCGTCTCTAGCTGTCGCTCATCACCCGCATGTAACTCAAGGATTAGAGCTTTATAACAATAAGCTGATAGCTTATTCAATGGGTAATTTAATTTTTGATCAAAATTTTCCATCAACAAAATACAGCTATATTCTATATGTGTGGCTTGATGATGGAGTATTTCACCGAGCTGAAATAATACCTTTATATCTAAAATCTTACCAACCGACCCCTGCTACTGGCATTGAGCGTTTTAAAGTAATGAAGCGATTAATAGCATTATCAAAACAAAGAGACACCCATATTATTCAATCGGGTGGGCATGGCGTGATTAATATTGAGAATACAATAGAGAATAGTAAAACGTTACACCAACAACTAAGTTTTGCTCCCAATGAACGAGTTGTCCCTTTCTCACCATTGTTCTGGTCAAAACAAATAAACAGCATAAAGTTTTCTCCACAGCAGCAAAGCACAACCATTAACGAGCAAGCAATTCGTTATAGGTTAGGTACCAATTTAATTAATGGCAGCGACTTCGAAAGTTATAATTATTTTAACAATAAAGAACAAAGCTGGCTTGTTGACGAAGATATCATGTCCATCAATAATTATGGCGCCAGTGGTCAGCACAGCATGGGTTTAACGTTAAAGAGTATGCAACCAAGCTTTTTGGGTATGAAATATTTTACTCGCGTTTACGCACAAAGTAATCCTATGACACTAAAGGCTAAATTTAAAAGCAATTCCCCCGTCAAAATTCGCTTTTACTGGCAAGGTAGAACAAAGAAACAAAAACTCTTAACGGCGCTTAATGAAAGTAAAAAGCACTTAATCAAGGAAATTGAATTACCTGCTAATGACTTAATTTGGCAGAATATTGAGCTTGACTTCAACTCACCTCGTTACGGTTATAAAAGTTATCGTGTGTTAGCTGAGATTGAGCTTCTTGATGCAAGTGTTGGTAAAGTAGATATTGATGACTTTTCACTTATCGAATGGCAAACAGCCTATAGTGAACTTTCTGTGCCGCCTCGCTACAATCTAACCAGTAAGCAAGCGCAATATATAGGTATAAACCAACAAGTCAATAGTCCACTTTCACTGCAATACCACTAATACTGCATTAGATTTATATGCCGATATGTGTCTTCACTCTCGGCATAGTTAAGGCATAGACAAATTAGATAAATGGAATTAAAGCCATCTAAAACTATTTAATCACAATGCACTAGCGCTGCACGGTTAAAACAGCTCAAATCTAAGTGAAAATAATTATGAGCTTGCTCCATACTTACAGGTTCAAAATGTACTTTGCCACCTTGATTCAATTGGCCAAGTTTAGCAATATCTGTTGATATCACAGCACCTATTTTTGGATAACCTCCAATGGTTTGCCTATCATTGAGGAGGACTATGGGCTGGCCATCGGCTGGAATTTGTACAGCACCATGACATATACCTTCGGATAGAATTCCGTCAATGTCACAGGCTATTTTATGACCTTCTAAACGATAGCCCATACGGTCAAAGCTCTTACTTACCGTATATTCACTAGAATAAAATAATCGTTGCTGATGAGAAGAGAAACTCTGCT
Source organism: uncultured Colwellia sp. (assembly GCA_913062815.1). Taxonomy (GTDB): domain Bacteria; phylum Pseudomonadota; class Gammaproteobacteria; order Enterobacterales; family Alteromonadaceae; genus Colwellia. The sequence goes on from CAJXWZ010000038.1 coordinate 28,489, forward strand.
GCTGGTAACTTGGCACGGTATGCAGTGTGACATTATTACTATAACTAGGCCTTAAAATGCTGGGTAAAATTAAGTTATGTGCTCGTTTTAGACTCGCACAAGGTAAAATATCATTCACCTGTAATTTACCACCGTTTAAACCACCAACGCCTTCTCTACAAACGGTAGCTGTACTACCAAAGGTTTCTGCAACAACAAAGCCATCAGCAACCGCTAAATAACAACGTAACCCTTGCGTTGAAAATCCAAGTTCTATCACATCGCCCGCCATGACTTGATAACTTCGCCACAACTCTTTAGATAGCCCATTTATGGTAAACGGCATCTCAGCACCAGTTACGGCAATGGTGGTATCAAGCTGAGCAATAAGTGCAAGCCCGCCTAGGTTTACTTCAATTGCTGTGGTGTTTAACGGATTCTCGCACAAACGATTTGCCCATTGAAACGACCTTAAGTCTATCGGCCCACCATTGGTTAATCCAATATTAAAGCAGCCAAAACGACCTGCATCTTGAATAAGGCTTAACATTCCCGCTTGCTTAACTAAAAAGCCTGTCGAAATAGTCATTTAAAATAACCTTCAACGTCAGTAAATTTACCGCCTAGCGCTATAAACTCGGCTTTAGAAATGGCGGTAAACTTTACTTTATCCCCGACTTTGACAGGCATTATTTTCTCTGCGTTGGCATCGAACATATTAACGGGACAAAGACCAATAATGTTCCATCCACCAGGAGAAGTATTTGGGTAGACGGCTGTTTGCCTATCTGCAATGGCTACAGCCCCTTTAGGTACTTGCGCTCTGGGTGTACTTAATCTTGGTGATGCAATGCGCATATCAACCTCTCCTAGATAAGCAAAACCTGGCGCAAAGCCAATCGCATATACCTGATATTCCTGTGCCTGATGAATGTCAATAACTTGTGCAATACTCAGCTGACTTCGCTTGGCTATACCGGCTAAGTCAGGACCTGATTCTTCAGCATAATAAACAGGTAAGGTGATCAAAGCAGAATCTTTGCTCTGGTTTTCTGAGACTAAAATCTCATCTAACGTTGTCAGTAGGCGTCTTAATTTTATACGCACTTGATGGTGATCTGTAGTTAACAAGTTGAACATAACCATTAACGAAGCATAAGATGGCACCAAGTCAATAATATCATTTGATAATGCGCCTGACATAGACTGGCGAATTATTTGCTCAGTATTTTTTACACCGATTGACGCTTTTTCTTTGTCAGGATCAGTGAAGTAAATGATCAGCGCATTTTCACCGGCAATTTGAATGCTAAATTTTTTATCCGGTAATTTGACTGACATTAATCAATTAACGCCCGAATAGCGGCAATCGCTTGTACGGTTGCAATATTGTCACCGTGCACACATAAACTGTCGGCATGTAACACTAACGACTTTCCACTTATCGTGGTAACACTGCCGTTTTCTTTAAGCTGTTTGACTTGCGCTAGCATTTTATCCTTGCAAAGCACAGCACCCGCTTTAGCGCGAGACAAAAGTTTACCATCATCGTCATAACATCTATCAGCAAATGCTTCACTTAATAATTCAACTTGATAAATACGTGCTTCTGCTTTGTGTTGTTCGAAATTTGGTGTGGCTTGTAACATCAGCTGTAAGGGTTTGTGGTAACTACTGATTGCACACAAGATAGCTTCGCGCACCTCTTTTTTAGTCATCATATCGTTGTACAGTGCACCATGGGGTTTAACGTAACCAATCTCTATTCCTAATGATTTAGCCACACCGTCAATAGCCGCAACTTGATAGTTAACAAGGGCAATAATCTCTTCACTTGAACAGTTCATTGAACGGCGGCCAAAGCCAACTAAATCAGGGTAACCCGGATGTGCACCAACACTAACCTGATGCTCTTTTGCTAACGCTAAGGTTTTTTGCATTACGAGGGGATCACCAGCGTGAAAACCACAGGCAATATTGGCTTGGTCTATATGTAACATAACCTCGGCATCTAGGCCCATTGTCCAGCTACCAAAACTTTCCCCTAAGTCGCAATTTAATTTCATGCTAATTCCTTTAAAACAAATCCAGCTACTCATTACTGGTGAATCCTACTACATATAGGAGGAGTTTTGTTTCATAATTATATACATACCAAGAATAAGCCAACAAGACGAAATTTATCTTTTAGCCATAAAAAAAGATAATACTTACCTAGAAAAACCAAAAAAGCACAAGAGCTAAGCTCTCATGCTTTAATGTCACAAGCTAAATAACCCTAGTGTAGTATTAATTGTTGGCAAGCAATTCGCTGCTAAGCCTAACTTTCTGACCATCTTGTAACCGCTCTCCGCCACGAACAATGACACTATCATCCAGGGCTAAGTCACCTATCACAGAAACATAGTCCCCTATACCTTGCCCGATAATAATACCAACTTTTGTTGCTTGTTTTTGCTCGTCAACGGTTAACACGTAAGTTTCATTTTCACGTAAAACGATTGCATCTCGATGTACCAACATAGCGGTTTTTACTTGTTGCTTCGGTAACGACACCATGACGGCACTCCCCGCGAGCATATCAAGATTATTTGCCGATAAACGTACATCAAAAGTTCGAGATATTTGATCGCCAGCTTGGCTCCATGTACGGATAGGCAGTTGCAACAATTGACTTTGCCATTTAACCATAACCTTGGCATCTTTTTTCAGAAATGGCGCTATGTTAATTGGCGCAGCAACTTTGATATCTAAATTCTTAGTGTCAACTAGTTGCACTAGAGAACGACCAATACTAATTAACTCGCCAACATGTGCAAACCGTTCACTAACATGGCCGGTAAATGGCGCTACAATCTTGGTTTTCTCTAATGCTAATTCTGTTTGAGCAAGTAAACTCTTTAAATCAGCAACTTCGTTAATCGCAACAATGAGGTCCTTACTCGTGCGTTCATATTCACTTTGTGCTGAATTGTTTTTCTCTCTCAATTTCGCTATACGTTTCTTTTGCTGGGCAAAATAGTTCACGTCAGCCTGATGCTGTTCAACTTGCGCTTGTTGCCTAGCAAGCTGTAGTTTTAAATGTCTATCATCAATTTTAGCCAGTAATTGCCCTTTTTCTACACTAGTACCAACATCTTCAATCCAGAGTAGTTGTCCTGTTTGTTCTGCTGATATAGGTGCATTTTGAAGACTGATAACGTTAGCGGGCAACCATATGGTTGGATTAACTTGCTGTTGCTTAACTTCATCTATACTGACCAACTGAGCAGGCTTTTCAGTATTTGCAAAGGCATGAGATGTAATCATCAAAGTAGCACTAAGTAATAACATTAACTTTAGTGAAGTTGCTTTCAAGTCAGCTGGTAGAGTAAATAATTTTTTATTCATGATAATTTCCTTCTAAATTCATATACATAATTAACAGTTAAACTTTTACTCTTACGCTAGGTAACTGCTCTATTGGTGTTTTAGTAATTGATTGATCTAATAATCGAGGTAAAAAGTCCTGCTTAACTAATCTCAATAAACAAGGTAACAAGACAATGGTAAATATGGTGCTAAACGCTAAGCCGCCCACAATAACGGCGGCTAAGCCTCGATAAATAACACTACCTGCACCGGGAATTAATAATAATGGCAACATGCCGAAAAAACTGGTTGCTGTACTCATAAAGATTGGCCTCAACCGTAAGCTCAATGCTTGCTCTATCGCTTCAGGTCTTGTTAAACCTGTCAATTGGCCTAAGCGAGTTTGGTGCACTAGCAAAATGGCATTATTAACCACTAAACCGAGTAGGATGATAAAGCCAATCATGGTAAGTAAATCAAGTGGTTGGAATACAAGAAGATTAAGTGCTTGTAAGGCTAGAATCCCACCCACGGTGGCCAAAGGAATTGTAATCACCACCAATAAACTGTCTTTAACTGACCGAAACAAAGCTGCCATCAACAAAAATAAGATAATTAACGCAAAGGCAAAATTTTCGCTCATGACACTGATCGCTTTTTCTAATTGGTCGGCACTGCCACCGTATAAAATACTGCCATCACTTGGCATGATTTCGCGTAGTTTAGGCTCAACTTCTTCCTTTAATACCGCAATAGTTTCTTCTAAAGACCAACCTTTAGGCGGATTAACATTTAAGCTGATAGTACGACTGCCATCGATACGAGTTAAGCGACTCGGACCAACTGTGCGTCTAATTTCAACAAGGTTAGATAATTGCGTTAACTGATTATTACCAGTCACTAGCGGTATGTCGGCTAGGTTATCAGGAGAATCCCAGCCGTCTGCGCGCAAGATCATGTCAAGACGTTTACTGCCATTGAAATATTCACCAACAAATAATCCATCACCTAGCGTTCTGACCACACGCCCTAAATCACGACGATTCCAACCTGACTCTAAGATATTACGATCATTTGGTGTCAATCTAAGTTCTGGCTCAGTCATTTCTAAGCCAGGATTAGCATTAACACTTACGCCTTCAATCGCCTCAGATACAAAATCAATGCCTTGACGTGCAACATCCTGCAGTGCTTTGGTATCTTTAGATTGCAAATGAATTCTTACTTGTCTACCACCGCCAAAACCACCAAATAAATTACCTTGTCGCGCAAAAGCTTGCGTATCAGGTAAATCAACTAAAATGTCATTTTGTACTAGGTCTAATAATTCATCTACACGAGATTGATCTTTAGCCCGTATTCCCAAATTTCCACCAAAGGGTCCTGCAAAAATATAATAATTTTTTAATGCCGGTTCTTTTGTGCCATCCATATAAGGTTTTAGTTTTTCGACGATGGGTTGTATAACTTCTTTGCCTATTGTTTGTACATTTGCTCCCGGAGGAAACTGTAAGTTGGCATCGACCGCATCACGTTTCACCGGTGGTAAATAATCCAGTTTAGGCATTGCTATAATGGTTACAACAATAGGTAGAATAAGTAGAGTGCCAGCAAGTGATAAGCGTTTTACTCTCGTATTAGTAATATGCATGACACCCGTTGTAATACGTTGCCAAAGCTTTTCATTAGGATCATTTACCTGTTGTTCTTTTAAATAATACTTAGCCAAAACAGGTAACAAAACAACCGCCACGATAAGTGACACTGAAACTGCAATAGCGATGGTTAATGCCAAGTCGCCAAATAGTTGCCCTTCTATATCTTTGAGGAAAAATACCGGTAAAAATATAGCCACCGTTGTGGCCGTTGAGGCCAATAACGCTCCCCAAACTTGCGATGCACCTTCTTCAGAGCTAGCGTCTGCATCTAAGCCTTTATCTCGCATGCGTAATATATTTTCTAGCACGACAATTGCTGCATCCAATACCATGCCTACCGCGAATGCTAACCCCGCTAATGAGATAACGTTTAGCGATCGACCGGTTACCTCTAATACAATAAAAGTACTTAATAAACACACCGGTATAGCAGTCGCTATAATTAGCGTTGCTCGCATACGTCTAATAAAAAACCAAAGAACTGACAAAGATAACGCAATGCCTGCAAATAAATTACCGGTAACTAGATTTATCGCTCTATAAATAAATACAGAAGCATCGAAAGATTGCACCATAACTAAGTCTTTATCTGCTAGTAGCTCAGTATTCATCAGCGCGACTTCAGTTTTAACACGATTTAACGTCGCCAATACATTAGCACCGTTTGCTCTATCGATTCGCATTGAAAATGCTGGATTTCCATTTTGAATAGCAAGGTTTTGTCTATCATTTCGCTGTACCGCCACTGTAGCAACATCACTCAACTTAATATTTCTACCATTGCGTGCTGTCAACATTAACTGCGATAACTCATTTACTTGATATTTACCACTATATCGCAATGTATATTGACGTCTTCCTACATCAACAAAACCACCAGAAACATCATCTGATGCAGAGACTAAAGCAACGAGATCTGTGACTTTAATCCCATATTCTGCAAGCTTAATGGGATCATAGCGAATCTGTAATTGTTCTCTATTTTGTTCAGTAAATGTTTGCACACTTGAAACACCGTCTATCGCCTCTATCCTAGGTCGGATACTGTCGTTGGTGAAATCCATATAGTCGGCAATATTTTTATCATTCCCAGGCAGCGCTTGTAAAAAGAACCATGTAAGTGCGGGTGTATTACCACCGAAACCACCTAGCATTACTCTCGGGGGTCTAGCATCTCGAGGTAAATTGGCAACGCGTGTCATTCTAGAGATCACTTCGATTAATGTTTGCTCCATATTGGTGTCAACATTAAATTCTAAGTTAATAAAAGCTGCGCCTCTGTTTGCGAAGGCATTCATCGAAGTTAACCCTGGAATACCGCGTAATACTTGTTCTTGCGGCTCTATAATTTCTGACTCAATCTCCATAGGCGATGCTGCACGCCAGAAAGTTTGAATTGCAATGCGTGGTCTTTCTATATCTGGAAATAACTGAACGGGTAATTTAAAGAGGCTTAACATGCCTACTAATAAAATTAGCGCAACACCTACAGCAACAGCTGCAGGACTTGTTAAAGCACTTTTTGTAAGTTTCATTTATCTATTCCGAGCCAAACAACAATAATTAACACTTAAGATACAACTAGCGAGAAAATTAGCCACGATGGTTGCGCTTAACCGATAATTAAACACGATGAATCACTAAGATGACATTGTTTGAAATAAGCAGACATAATTTGACATAACTCTGGCAACTAAAGATAGGAAAGGTATACTGCTTTTACTGTAATTAATTGCTAAGCCTACTAAAAATGAAAAATTTGATTTTAACTGCTTCATTAGCACTATTATTGCTTTCAAGTTCATTCAGCCAAGCAAAAACAGTCGAAGCACTTATTCAAGAGTGTTTGTTCAGTGCAATTAAAACAGCCGATAAACAGAAAACCTTGCAAGAGATTGAAACGCTTTGCGAACAGGAAATTGTTAGAAAAGAATTAGGAACTAAACAACTCGGTGCCATATCTGAACGTATTATAAAAGAAAGAAAGTCGGCATTTAACCCTTATGTTATCACTCCACATAAAATGAATTATATTTTGCCGGCAACATTAACGGACAATATCAACCAAGATGCTTATAGTGAAGTTTCTGGTTGGTCAGATAATTTCAAAGATGTTGAAGCAAAATTTCAACTCAGTATCAAAGTGCCTTTAGCGACAGGAGATATATTCACTAGAGGGGATCAATTCTTTTTTGGTTTCACGCTAGAGTCGTGGTGGCAACTGTACGCAGAAGCTATCTCTCGACCATTTAGAGAGACGAACTATCAACCCGAATTTTTTTATATCACCCCATTAAATTGGCATCCTTTTGATACCAATACTGGTGTGATTTTTGGTTTCGAACACCAATCAAATGGCCGTTCGCAATTATTATCTCGTAGTTGGAATAGAGCATATGTAAATTTTCTTTTTGAGAAAAACAACTTCGCCTTATCATTTAAACCATGGTTTAGAATACCTGAGGATGAAAAAGAATCATCTATTAGCGCAACAGGCGATGACAACCCTAACATTCACCATTACATGGGGCATTTTGAATTAGGCTTGGCCTATGATTTAAATGATAAATATGAGTTGTCGATGAAGTTAAGGCAAAATTTTACTAAGCATCATGGCGCGGTTGAGCTTGGTTTTACTTTTCCATTATGGGGTAAATTACGTGGCTATGCCCAATACTTCAACGGCTATGGAGAAAGCCTTATTGATTACAACCACAAACAACAGCGCATTGGTTTTGGTATTGCCTTAACTGATATTCTATAAACAGATTAAGTTCGGTTAACGCACAAAAGAATTGCCTACACGTATAATTAAGAAGCTTTTTCATTACATGCTAACTTTTTAAAATTAATTCAATAATTGCTACCATAATGGCAAGCAGATCCTATACTTGGCTTAATGAATTCAAAACGTTAATGTTAATGAGGGTGTCTATGATCAATATCAGCAAAAAAATTGAGCTTTTTATCGATATTGGTATTGCATTAACGACTGAAAAAAACCATCAAGCATTGTTAGAAAAAATATTAAAAAGCGCGATGCAATTAAGTGCTGCTGATGCTGGCACTATCTACTCTGTTACCGAAAAACACCAACTTGCTTTTGATACTGTGCTCAATACTAGCTTAGGCATTCACTTGGGGGGAACCAGTACCAATGAAATTGAATTCCCTAATATTGACATTCTTACTTTTGGTGAAGCTAACACCAGTGCCATGGTCGCTATTGCCGCTGCTAACCGCGAAATAATTAATGTTGAAAATGTTGATGAGTGTGAAAATTACGACTTTAGTGCCGCTAAAATCATGGACGAGCATATAGGCTATAGAACAAAGTCTGTACTCACCATTCCAATGAGTAATCATCAAGGCGAACTTAACGGTGTTATTCAATTAATTAACGCAACCAATGATGATGAAGAAGTGATTGCCTTTAGCAATGACGTTGTCAGAATAGTCCAATCACTCACTTCTTTTGCGGCAATAATCCTTACTAATAAACAATTAGTACTTGAAATGGAAAACTTGTTCTCTGTATTTTCTAAATTAATTGCATCAGCTATTGATAGAAAGTCCCCCTACACAGGCAGTCACTGTCGAAGAGTCCCTGAAATAACCATGATGTTGGCTAGAGCTTGTCATCAGGTTACTGAAGGTCCATTAGCTGATTTTTCAATGTCCAGTGAAGATTTTAATGAATTGAGCGTAGCAGCTTGGTTACATGATTGTGGTAAAGTAGCCACACCAGAATACATCATGGATAAAGCAAAAAAATTAGAAACTATTTTTGACCGCATAGAACTTGTAAACGCCCGCTTTGAAATTGCTTCACGTGACATAACCTACTCCGACAAACTTTCCGACAAGGAAAAATTTATCAAGCTCAAGGAGCTAACTGAAGATCGTGCATTCATTAATGAGGCTAACACCGGTGGTGAGTTTTTTGATGATGACAAAATTGCACGTGTCTATCGTATCGCTAAACACCATAAAATTTCTATTGAAGGCAGAACACAATCCGTTTTATCTGATAACGAAATACAAAACTTAATTATAAAACGTGGCACCTTGACTCCTCAAGAGCGACAAATAATTAATGACCATATGAAAGTTACCGTAGAAATGCTTGAGTCAATGCCATTTCCTAGACACTTACAGAACGTACCAGAATATGCCTGTGGTCATCATGAAAAAATGGATGGCACTGGTTACCCAAAAGGATTAAAGCGTGATGAAATGTCTATTCCTGCCAGAATCATGGCGATAGCAGATATTTTTGAGGCACTTACCGCAAATGATCGACCTTATAAAGAACCAAAAACCTTAACAGAAACATTGAAGATAATGGGGTTTATGAAACTAGACGATCATATAGACCCAGATTTATTTGATGTATTTATTGAGCAAAAGGTATATTTAGAGTTTGCCGACCAATTTTTACAAGCATCTCAAATAGATCATGTAGAAGTTAAAAATATTCCTGGATTCCAATAAAGTCTTCTAAATGAATAACTTTTATTCAATTGCGATATAACGGTGTTCCGATTGACATACGAATATTATGAGCATCATTACCCGAAAAAAAACCTTACATAACAGTACAATTTCTGTTGAAGCTTTATAGCTAAACACTCGTTTGGCTATAAAAATTTAAACAATAATGACCTCTGCTGAATCAGCAATACAAATTAAAAATAATGCACATTGTTTTTCCCCAAGTGAACTAAGAAGATTATTGCTATTGCTCAATTCACTTTTATTTATTAGTATGTTAGCGACAACAATAATTAAGGAATAAAAAAATAATGAATAAAGGTGAATTAGTAGCGAAAATCGCTGAAGGCGCAGACATTTCAAAAGCTTCTGCTGGTCGTGCGTTAGATAGTTTAATTGAGTCTGTAACTAGTGAATTAGCTAGTGGTGGTGATGTTGCATTAGTTGGCTTTGGTACATACAAAGTAAACGATCGCGCAGCTCGTACTGGCCGTAACCCTCAAACGGGTGCAGAAATCCAGATTGCTGCGGCAAAAGTACCGGCTTTTAAAGCTGGTAAAGCATTGAAAGATGCTGTTAACGGTTAGTTATTTCAGGTCACAAACACCCTGTTACTTCATGGTATTTGTGACCTAAATTTTCCCATAGATTAATCTTCTACACACTCACCCAAAACATCATCCCCATAGGTATGAATAATTTGTACCCTACGTTGAACGAATCATTAATTCGGGGCTAATTTCTCGCTACTTTGCGATTCTTTTAACACTTTGTCAGAGCTATTATGCTGTTTCATCAGCTTTATAATACGTGAGTTTATTGACAATTATAGGGTCACTCTTTGAATGCTTTTCATGATCATTTCTTATATGAAAGCAGACATTGTCGTGGAAAAATCATTTAATCACGACAAGATAGAGTTAATATTGAGCCTGTAGAGGTTAACTTCGATATAGTGTTTTAATAACATGGTAACCAAACTTTGTTTTTATTGGGCCATGAACTTTAAGCAGAGGTTTCTTAAACACAACATCATCAAACCCTTTAACCATTTGTCCTTGTCTAAATTCACCTAAATCTCCTCCTTTTTTGGCAGAAGAACAGATTGAATGCTTCTTTGCCAATTTGTCAAACGGAACCCCTTTAGCTAAAAGTTTTATCATTTCTCGCGCAAGTTTTTCCGATTTTACCAATATATGCACTGCTCTTGCTGATGACATATTATTCTCTTTAATGACGCTCTTTTTTGTATATTATACATTAGAGCATCCACGACTCCATAAAAGTTTATTGTAGTTATATAAAACAACTGCTGTTAAACAATTTTGAACTGACCAGAATACCTTTATGAGTGATTAATAAATTTGATAAAACACTAATCTTCTACTCTCTCGCTCCTAACATCATGTTCATCTGGACTGTTTAACCAATTTCTTTACCTGCTTTATCCGTGCTTTTAAAGGTGTAAGCAAAGTTAGGTGTTAGCCGTATGTATATATCTTTGGCGGCTAATACATTGGGTTCTTTCTTCCAATAAGTACCAGTAAAGCAATCTTTCTTTTTCTCTTCTTTTGCATACCAACCTAAATATATTTTTCCTACTTCATTAAAGCTAAACCCTTTAAAGTTAAAGGTTGGGTCGTAGCACGTATTTTCGCATTCAGCGATCCAATGGTTGCCAAAACACCAACGGTTTTCAAGGCTTTGGTCGCCACTTTTACCATTGAACGACATGATGCCCGGTTTGGTGACAATACGGTAACCGTCTTTTTTGATCTGCTTCGCTTTTGTAGTAAAGCCAAGGTGATTAGCTATATCGCAAAACATATGGGCTAAAGTGCTACAGTCGGTAATTACGTGAGAGCCTTTTAAAGTGTTTTCACCGCTGTCGGCATTGCCTGGTTCATACTGCCATTTTTTGTCTCCATAAGCGCACATGTTTGATAACAAGCATTGCATGTTAAAGTTAGTTGGTTTTTTAGATGATATTTGCTGCATGCCATCGTTTACAATAAGCCATGCAACTGGGTGAGCTTTGAACCATGGATCATTTTTATATTTTTCTGCTAGTACTGGATCAAGTGACATATATTCCCTCGTTAAGGTAAAACACTACAATTATGTATTCATAATACAAGTAAACACTAACCAAGTTTTACTTTGTGGACAAGTAGTTACTAATTTTATTTATTATGTTAGCAGTTGAGCTCTAATAGTAAGATTTGAAAGAACTATGAACGCTTAGTGGCCATAGTTGCCTGTCTGGATAAAGGTTGAATACGTCTTCAAGACGCTCTAGCCGGCCCACGAAGTCATTAACTTGATGTCCCAAGTAGGTTCCGCGAACATTAGTGTACTGCATATGAATATACAACATCGTAATCTTCAGCTCTTAACTGAGTAAGAATAGCTGCTGAATTAACTAAGTTCTTCGGGCAGCCTAGGTTCTTTACACCAATCTAATTAAGGATTTTATTAAGAGTTTTGTTTATATAAAACAGCAAATATGTGTCACATCAGAGCTTTCTTTTGGCGAAGTTAATAATCCAACGAGCAAATTGCTGATTATTTATGTTTTTTTCTAGTGATGTTAAGCCCTGCTCAATGCGTTTTACTCCAATGATACCGCGGCGATCATTCATGAGCGTTTTGGAATATAATTTATTCCATTCTGGATGCCCTTGAACACTTAAAAAATGATCATCCCACTGAACCATAAAATAAGGACAAAAATCACTTTCTGCAACAACCATTGCTCCTTGCGGCAGCTGACTTATCTGTTCTTTGTGGCTCACTATGAGTTTCAGCTCATGCTGCTCATTATCCATCCAATCTGTTTGGACAAGGATGTCGTTTGACGCAATACCTATGCCCCAGCCTTTGTCAGACTCAGCCACCGAGCCACCTTTAGCTAGAGCGATGATTTGATGGCCAAAGCAGATACCCATAAGTTTTCTTTTAGTTACACCAAGCAGCTTAGTAAATTTAATAAGGTCGAAAATCCATTCCTCATTGTCATTTACACTAGCTTTACTACCTGTGGTGATGAAAAGCTCCCAATCGTTGATGTTCTGGGGATATTCTCCCTTTTGAACATCAAAGACGCCGATCTCAAGATTATCCTCAACGCTATTGAGTAAATCAGTGATCATCTGTGGATAATTGCCAAAATCCTCTTGGAACCTTTCCATTACATGGTCACACTGTAAAATTGCAATTTTCATGTTAAAACCACGTTGTTATTTACGATCGTCAAAAGTTGACAGTTCATTGCTAAAATTTAGTGGATACTTAAGACAATTGCCCGTTAACGGCAGCAATAAAAATTTGTGAGTATTGCTCTGGTGAAAAGGTAATGGGGTTGCCTCCAGCCGATGGGTCAATTGCTGACATCTTGCCTATTAGTATTGCTTCTTTTTCATCAATATCAATCATCGATAATGAATGTGGTATATCCAACTTTTCTCGCATATCCAACACCCACTTCATAAAACCATTAAAGCTACTATCGGCCAAATTTAAATAGCGACTAAGGCGTTCTATACGTTCCTCAATTTCTACTCTGTTGGCCTTAAGCACATAAGGCATCAAGATAGCGTTCAGCAAACCATGATGAGCGCCATAAAGAGCTCCTAACGAATGGGCAATCGCATGCATTCCCCCTAAACCTTTTTGAAATGCCGTTGCGCCCATACTTGAAGCGACCAGCATTTGGGTACGCGCTTCTATATCTTGCCCGTTAGCAACAGCGCGAGGTAAGTACTCTTTCACCAATCGAATTCCTTCAATAGCGATCCCTTCAGCCATCGGGTGGTAAAAAGGAGAACACAGTGCTTCTAAATTGTGTGACAAGGCATCCATTCCTGTGGCGGCAGTAATATGAGCAGGAAGACCTAGCGTTAGTTTTGGATCAAGGATAACCACAGAGGGCAACATTAATGGGTGAAATATAATTCGTTTTACCTGATTGTCTACATCGGTAATCACCGATGCTCGACCCACTTCAGAGCCCGTACCAGCGGTAGTTGGGATGGCAACGATAGGTGCAACACCCGCTTCATTAACGCGTGTCCAGTTATCACCAACATCTTCAAAATCCCATAGTGGTGCATTTTGACCAACCATAAGTGCTACTGCTTTAGCAGCGTCAAGTGCAGAGCCGCCACCAAAGGCGATAACACCATCATGTTCACCCTTTTTATATGCTACAACACCATCTTCTACATTCTGGCCGGTCGGGTTCCCCTGAATGTTGCTAAAAAGACCACAACGTAGCCCTGAATCATTACAGTCATTAACCGCTGCACCAATCATCGGCAATACCACTAGCCCTGGGTCGGTAATTAACAAAGGCGCCTTCATCTTCAATTTTTTACATGTTTCAGCTAGCTCACTTATACGTCCTGCGCCGGCAAGGATACTATTAGGATAATTCCAGTTAGCACTTAAATTACTCATGATAACCCTCTTAAATTTTCATTATTTATTTGTTAAACATTGGTTTTGATATGAAAGGATTTTGACCGGATAAAATTACCGAAACCTAATTTTGATAAGGTATAACCACGGCCAGTATTTTTAACCCCTGTCCATACTAATTCAGGATCAAGATAATCACAGCGATTAACAAAGAATGTTCCTACTTCTAATTCATTACCGAGTATTACAGATCTTTCTATATCTGCACTAAAGATTGATGCAGTAAGACCAAACTCACTATCATTCATTAATCTAATGGCTTCTTCATCTGATGAGACTTTCATAATGCCAACCACAGGGCCGAAACTCTCTTGTGTCATGACACGCATAGTATGATCAACATCAGTTAGTACCTGAGGTGCCATATAGGGCGTACCAGTTTCATCCAAATCAAATTTGGATGGGTTAATATGCGCTTTTGCCCCTTGTTTGACTGCTTCATTAATTTGCTCTCGAACAAATTCAGCAGCAGAAGTACGAACTAATGGGCCAAGTGTTGTTTCTGGGTCGTCTGAACGACCTAACTTATATGCATTTACTAGCGCAATAAATGCTGCTAAATATTCATCATAAATTGATTCATTTACGTAGATACGCTCTATGCCACAACAAGATTGACCAGAGTTAAAGAAAGCACCATCAACTGTACTTTCAACGGCATGTTTTAGATTGGCATCTTTACGAATGTAACTAGCATCCTTACCACCAAGCTCCAGGCCTACCTTAATGAAACGACCAGCGGCAGCATTCTCCACCATCACTCCCGCAGGAACAGACCCAGTAAAAGATACCGCGCCTATTTCAACCGATTTAATTGCCATTTCCGTGTTTTCATGACTCATATGTAAGAACTGTAGTACTCCATCGGGTAAACCCGCTTTAGTGAACGCTTCAACAATACGCTCAGCGCAAAGTGGAGTTTGCGCAGAATGTTTAAGAATAACGCTATTACCTGCAAGCAAAGCGGCCATAACCGCATTAATAGGTGTATGTAGTGGATAATTCCACGGTGCGATAACTAAAACCACACCGACAGGTTCGCTGGTAATATAGCGCTCAAAGCCTATTTTCTCACTTGCTTGTTTTGGCGCTAGTACCTCATCTGCAATTGAAATTAAATAACGTCCTCGGTCTGCAAAACTTGCTACTTCTCCAGCGGCAAAACGGATTGGTCGCCCCATTTGCCAGCAAAGCTCTTCTGCTATTTTGTCTTTATTGGCTTCAAACGCTTCTATTGCCCTAGTACAAATAGCCTTTCTTTGGGCTAAACTAACGTTACTCCAAGCTTTCTGGACTTGCTGAGCTTGCGTAATAGCACTTTTGACTTGCTCTACATCAGCTAAAGGACGTTCTACATAGATTGAACCATCTATTGGCGATAACGTTTTTTGAGTTTTTTGGGCTTTGCTCATCATTCACTCTGTAATTTCAGTTATAGGAGGTCCTAGGGCGCATATTATGCTTTAAATTAATCTATATAATTTCAAAATATCGATGCATTTCAAAATCAGAAACATGTTTACGATATTCAAGCTCTTCCCACTCTCTTGAAGTAGCAAAATGGTCGACGAAGGTATCTCCAAACATTTCTCTAGCAGCATCAGATGCTTTTAAACGTTGGGTTGCATCCCACAGCGTGGTTGGCAACTTTAATTGAGCGGGATGCTCCTGAACATAGGCATTACCTTTGACTTGCTCCTCTGGCTCCCATTCATTCATAATGCCATAAAGACCTGACGCTAGTGCTGCGGACAGTGTTAAATAAGGGTTACCATCAGCAGAGCCCAAACGGTATTCAACGCGTTGAGATTTTGCACTACCAGGGATAACTCGCAATGCTGTTGTACGGTTTTCTACTCCCCAAGTGGCATCCGTTGG
>CAJXWZ010000039.1 GCA_913062815.1 uncultured Colwellia sp.
AGCATCGAACTGTTAATATCTGCTAAAACAACTTTACCTTCTTTACCGACTAATTGTGAAAATTTAGCGGTAAGATCACCTGTACCACCCGCTAAATCTAAAACATTATTGCCTGGGCGTACACCACTGGCATCAATGGTAAAACGTTTCCATAAACGATGAATACCAAATGACATCAAGTCATTCATAATGTCATATTGTTTAGCAACCGAATGGAAAACCCCTGCTACCATAGAAACTTTATCTTCTTTTTCAATGGTTTTATAACCAAAGTGAGTAGTGCTTGTTGGGTTAGTGTTGTCTGTGGCCGAAGACTGATCTGATTGTTGAACTGACATCATTTATTCACTGATAACGAAAATTGTCATTAGTTTACTGTATGTCTGAAGGATAGCCAAATGTCAGCCGACTTTTTGTTGATATAAGCTCAAGGAATCTCACAGAGCGAATAACTCAGTACCATAAATATCGCTGCTTTAGTGATTAGGACTCATAAATTGATAATTACACAGAGGTTTTCGCACAAAAAAGAAACAAAACAACACAAATGTAATTAAATTACATTTTTAACTTGTGTTCTTAGAGCTACTACTCTATAATTAGTTTTGTTCCCTTATGTGGACGCTTGTTGTAATAATTGAATATTCTAGCTTTCCTCATAGCTAATCCACCGGTAGCCTTGCTACCGGTTTTTTTTGCCTGAAATTTAATATCTTTTTCGTTTTTTGTGATCAAACAACTTGTTCAAGTTCGCTAATTGCTTCATTTATATGTTCTATTTTGGTGGCTAAAATTGTTTGGGCGTCAAATAACCCTTGATTGTAATAGTGACCAGCGAGTTCTTTCGTTAGAAAGTCTAAGAAAAATTCGGTATCAAATTGACCTGCCTCGCAATCTAATTCGCTTTGTAAATAATGCTGTATTTTGGTTACTAATCTTGATTTTTCGTCAGCGGAAAAACTAATTTCTTTCATACTAAAGTCCATTAAGTGTTTAAAGTTCTTTGCAATGTTGCAAGTTTTCATAGTATCTCGTCGGCGCATGCAATCTCAATATTTTTATCATGAGAGATAACTACTTTTGATTTGAATCTTGTATTTTCGACCTTGTCGCTATGGTGTCGTTGTTTTGGCGCAAGCATGACGTAAAGTAATTTTCTTAGCTGGAGTAGACTTGCTCACAGTTTAGGCTTAGAAAATAATGTTGAAGAAATAATATGAAGCGAGCAATTTGTGCCATCGTACTTACCATCACAACCTCATGCACATTGGCAAATACAATTGATAACATAAGTAATACGGCGAAAACAGTCAGTAGCATTTTAGATAAATACATACATTCTAATGAACCAGGTTGCAGTGTTGTGGTGACTGATGGGGTAAATAGCCATTTTAGTTCAAAGGGCTTAGCAAGTTTAGAATATGGTGCCACGTTATCTGCTCAGACTAAAATGCTGACCGCCTCTACAAGCAAGCAATTCCTTGGCTATGCAGTGCTACAACTAGTTAATCAAGGTAAGCTAAACTTGGATGACAACCTAGGAAAATTGCTACCCGCATTTAAAAACTATAGCCACATTAAGCTCCATCAATTACTAAACCATACTTCAGGCGTTAGATCCCATTGGGCAATTTTTGAATTAATGGGAAAAAGCCTATTTGACCAATATCAACCCAGCTTAGTCACTGAAATATTAACCTCAGCCAAGCTGGATTTTGAACCGAACAACAGATACTTATATTCAAATGGCGGTTATTTTTTACTAACAAAAGTACTGGAAGAAGTAACTCAACAGCCATTTGCACAATATATGAAACAAGCCATTTTCAATCCCCTGGGAATGACGGATACCGAATATTTAGATGATTATAAGCGCGTGATAGTCAATAGAGCCGATGGTTACATGAAGAGTGAAGCGGGTGAGTTTGTTGCTATGCGTACACATTCTGAAATTATTGGACCTGGTCACATAATCACTACAGCACATGACTTTGCAAAATGGGCTAATTACTTGCTCAGTCTGGATTTAGAACAGTTCTTTACTCATTTGAAATGGTACTCTAAATCCAAAGATGGTGGGCAGGTTAACTATTTCGCAGGTTTGTTTAAAGAAAAGTATAACGGTGATTTGGTTTATCAACATGCCGGTTATTATGAAAACTGGCGACAAGGTTTTAGCCTTTATCCAGAGCGTAATCTTGCGATTGTTTCTTTATGCAATAGAGCCGACATTTCTACCAATAAGTTAGGCTTTTCACTAGCCGAGGCATTACTCAATTGGGAAGATGCAAATAACGAAGAAAAAAGTTACTTAAATAAATCAAATGTAGGGATATATTTTAGCAAAAAGTTGAACGAACTCATTAGTATTCGCGCTCACAAAGGCAGTCTATATTATATATCTCCGGCCAACTCATCTTATGCACAACTTATTTACAATGCCAAAAATAAGTCATATAAAGGTTTAACATTTAAGCAGAATAATTCTTTTATCTTTTCAAAAAATGGACTGGTATTCCACAGCCCAATTGTCACCGGAGAGTTTACAAAATTAAATTTTAATATTAATAAGCAAGTAAGCGATAAAATCATCGGTAAGTATAAGCATGAAGGTGGTCTTGGTATTATTGACGTGGTAAAAAGCGATAAGGGTATCAAAGTCACACTGGAACATATTGGTGAGTTAGAGTACTTACCAACGCATGGCGATGTATGGGTAGATTTAGAAAACCTTTCGACAATAGTAATTACAGAGCAAGATAACAAAACGATGCTGAATTTATCGCTTAAGCACATTAAAAGTTTACAATTTTTTCTTGAGTATTAATTAAAACCTACTCTTATATCGTTTATTGCCTATTTTATAAATAGGCTCTTTTCTAATTAAGATCCTTTTACCGTCAAAATGAAGTTACACCGTTAAGGTTTACTTTAAACTGCGTTAAACTAGTCTGAGCAACATTTCTAAAAGGTGTAAGGACGTATATGCTTAAAAACTTATTATTTCAAACCTTGAGAAATTTTTGAACCATTACTTAATCAATAGCGCAGCTCATCTAAGGTTTGGCTAAAATATCAATTATGCAAATGCAACCAACTAACATTATTCAGTTCATTTTTGTCTTTCAGATGATATTTGGTGTTTTCCTAATTTGGAAGAACACTCGATACCGTGGTTTGAGCTATTTATTGATATTTGCTGCATGCTCTATGGTATTTAACTTACTTGAAGAGCTTTCTTTTACACGAGATATTTACCTGATAACACCTGTTTTTCTATTAGGGAAAGGACCCTTAGTCTACTTATTTGTTTATCAATTAATATACCCTGAGAAACAGATTAGCAAAGCTTATGTTATCCATTTAAGCCCAATGTTTGTTGGTGTACTGTTTACACAGTGGCCACAGCTAGTGATTGCAGTAGGCTCAATAAGTCAGTTTATTTATGCATACTTCTCAATTGGTTTGATACTGTTTTATCACAAAGCATCATTGTCAATGCGCTCTGATGCAGATTCTTTGCAGCTTTTTTGGCTCATCAAAGTATTGTTAACTTTTTTGGTAATAGGTGTTCTCGATTTAATTCGCTTGAATCTCCAACCTTATATTGGGTTAAATATAAATTTAGTCGGGCAGCTTTTTGAAAATACCGCGGTGTTGTTGTTATTTAGTTATCTGATTTATAAAGCCGTGCAGCACCCTTTGCTTTTTAGTGGAGTAAGTGAATATGAACGTATAGCACTACATACTAACCAGCCTATTGAGCAAGCAAATGACGAGCTAACCATGTCTATATTTCAAAGTATTGACCAATTGATTAGAGCTAAGTCACTCCACCATAAACCAAGATTATCCTTAAACGATCTTGCTGAAGAAACAGGGTTAACTACTCGGGATATTTCTCAGGCAATGAATCAACATGCCGAGGGTAGCTTTTGTGATTATGTTAATAAATTACGTGTAGGCGATTTGAAACAAAAGTTGCTTGAGAAACCTGACGCCAATAAATCAATTCTAGCAATGGCCTTTGAAGTCGGTTTTAATTCTAAGTCGAGTTTGAATTTAATATTCAAGCGCGAAACAAGTTTTACTCCTAGCCAATATATGAAAAATAATCAGTAATCACATGTTTTGAAGCGCTTTAAGTGCATTATCACGATTTTGGACGCTTATTTAACTAGCTTCTGTACTTTATTGTTCACACAATAAAGCAGGAACTAGCATGCAACTTTCATATTTTTATCAAAAATTCAAAACCCTTTTAATAGCACTTATTACTTTACTTTTATGCATCATAATGGTGATTTCAATATCAATATTTCTATTAGATTATCAAAAACCAGCAGGGCTGCCTTCAGTCGATTATAAAGGCTCCCTAGTACTAAATGATGTCAATATTGTTAATGTGAATGATGGCCAAATAATCAAAAACCAACAGTTGGTAATAAAGGATGGCCTTATTGTTGATATTAAACAAGCGGGTAGTAAGGTTACGAATGCTGCTAAGGTAATTGATGGCGCGGGCATGTATGTATCTCCGGGTTTGTTTGATATGCATGTGCATGTTTATGACCGGAAGCACTTAACACTAAATCTGGCATATGGCGTTACTAGTGTGCGGAATATGAATGGCAAAAAGATGCATTTAAGGTGGCGAGATGAATTAGATGATGAACAATGGCTAGGCAGCAACCTACATGTAAGCTCACCTATTTTGGCTGGCAAAGGTACTCACGCACTAAATCAAGAAGTACTCTCTGTTGAACAAGCTAGAGTAGAGGTTCAACAAGCTAACATGCATGGCTACGACTTTATCAAAGTGTACGGCTATCATAGTGCTGAAATTTTTGAAGGAATAATTGATGAAGCAAACAAAATAGGCATTGCTGTGGCAAAACATGGGCCTCATCCGGCGAAAGGCTCAAATTGGAGTTATATTAAAGGATTACAGTCATTAGAGCATGTTGAAGATATTTTTCAAGGGCCATTGAATTATCAATTTGATCAAGAGACCATGCAGGCGGTTGCCATCAACATTAAGCAATCAGGTGTACCTGTGGTACCGACTCTAGAGACCTTTGATCACCTGACACAATTGAGTAACGGTAAACAAACCTTCATTGATAGCTTGGCAATAGAGTATTTAAATCCACTTTACTTTGATATAGAAAGCCATTTTACAGTATCGCGCTGGTTACAAGATAATCCACAACAAAGTCAATATCATCTAGAGAAGCAACAAATACTTTTTAAAATTGTTAAAGCATTAAGTGACCAGCAGGTGCGCCTACTGGTTGGCTCTGATGCCGGTACCATGTATACCGTACCTGGAATAGCAACCCATAATGAAATGAATCTCATGCAAAGAGCAGGTTTATCTAATGAGGAAGTATTGCGTGCAGCAACAATTAATGCAGCTCAAGCATTAAATATAGACAAAGCATATGGCAGTATCAATGTCGGAAAGGTTGCTGATTTGGTTTTGGTAGAACAGAATCCATTGAACAGCATAGAAGTACTAAGAACGCCTAATGCAGTAGTTAAACATGGTCAATTTTTAGATAAAGGCCAGTTAGAACAATTGAAAAGAGAAGCAAAAAATACAGAAAGTTATTACTGGAGTGTGATTGGTTTACTTGAGGACTTATTGACGCGATTTTTGTTTCATTAATCTATCACGTGGTGAAGTATTGCTACGTTTTTCGTATTTTGATTAGCGTCGCTCTACTTCAACTTAAATCATTATTGCCCAAAAGGGTGCTCTTGAGACAACAAAACTAATTCATTTCTCACAACCGAGAGTTGTTTTGCATAGATAGTTAAGCTTTTAATACCTCTGCTTTTTCACTAGATAATTTCTCGTTGTTTTCTTTGACTAGCACTAACGATTAATATTCGCACAAATTTTTCCTATCTGTCTCTGTCATAAAACCTTGTTTTAAAGGGTTTTAATCATATGGGTTGTCTCAGCTTCAAATCCCTGGTTTTTATAGAAACCCATAGCATTTTGATTATTGGAAAATACCTCTAAATGTAACAAGCGATAGCCTAATTCTTTAGCCCAAATTTCGGCAGACTCGATTAATCGTTTACCTACGCCTAGGCCTTGTGCTTCTTTTGTCACGGCTAATAATGGAATTGTGCCACAAGCTTCATCTGATATGCTATCGCGATGCGAACGCGCATGAATAAAGCCTAAAGACTTGTTATTAC
This sequence comes from uncultured Colwellia sp., assembly GCA_913062815.1. Lineage (GTDB taxonomy): Bacteria > Pseudomonadota > Gammaproteobacteria > Enterobacterales > Alteromonadaceae > Colwellia. Next base: position 6,214 of record CAJXWZ010000039.1, read on the forward strand.
TTTCCGCTATCAAGGTTATTTGGGGTAGGGTAGTTGGCGCTAGCATTTGTGCAATATAATCGTCTTGCATCTTTCGTATTACCTGATCACTATGCCACTTTAATTCAGCCACTTCGGCTAGGCGTGGTGATAGCTGAAAAATAAATGCATGATCGTTTTCTATTGCAGAGCGAATGACTATATTGTTTTCCATATGACTTCTTATTGTTAACGTTTGAACTATGATTTATAGGATTAAAATTAGGTGTTAAATTTGGCTGATATTTTTGCCATGCGTAACAAGCTTATATATTCGCCTTGTTTGAATGCAGCAAATCTAGATTCACCTTCAATTTCAAATCCTGCCTTTTTATAGAGTTTTATTGCATTGGCATTGTCAGCGTATACTTCCAATTCAAGCCTAACCAGATTAAGCCAATTATCTGCTTGGTCTACCGCGGCACGAATCAAGGCAGTGCCAACACCTTTACCATGTGCACTAGGATGCACAGCCATCCCCAAAGAAGCTACATGTCTTGCTCTTGGTTTAGTACACAAGTTAATTTTTAGGTAACCTTCAACCACGCCAGCAATTTCGCCAACGAGTACTATGGTACTATTTTGGTAAGCTTCAAAGAGTGCAGAAATTTTTTCTATTCCCAGAAAAGGGTGTTGAGAGCTTTCTGGCACAACCTGCGGATGGTCGTAAATTTCTGCCAACCTTTCCATGTCTTCTTTCTTAGCGGCTCTGATCATTATGTCCATGACATAGCTTCCTTTATATTTTTTTGAACATTATTTTCTATTTGGCTCAAGGCCATCGTAGCGAGGTAAATTAGCATCGAGCTCTTCCCAATTAGCTTTTGATGAGACAAAATTATGGGAAATAGGGCGTTCGCCAATATCAGAATCAATAATTCCTAGCCTTATTCTAAAACGTGTAGGGTCTTGATCATTAGAGCTGTAAACCGGTGAGCCACAGCGGGTACAAAAATGTCTATTTCGTCCGGGTTTAAACGAGAATGTGCTTAAATTATTTTGCCCGGAAATAATTTCAAAGTCGGCAGCATTTATAAAGCCATTAGTCGCATAAGCGGTACCGCTATTTTTTCGGCACAACGAACAATGACAATGAATGATATCGCTAATGCTGCCATTAATTCTTATGCTAACAGTACCGCATAAACATTTACCTGAATACATTCTTTACTATAACTCCCAGTGTTTAGTCACACTATGTAGCGTACTATTATTTTGATTTTATTTAGAGATTACGACTTAAAGACAGCTTAATTATCCTTTGTTTTAACTGTCGTCTAAAGGGAAGAAATCTTTTATCATTTTAGATTTCAACTCTTTACCTTTTTGGTATCTTAGTATTGTTCCTCCCCAAGTTACCTTAGGATAGGCTGCTAATTGCTTTATCAGCATATTAATATGTGGAAATGTAATGAGATCCATTGCGTCCACTATCGGTAACCATGTTACTGCTTCAATATTGTCAGGTACTTTACTTTCACCACCGGTAACGTTGGCATGATAGAAATAACGGTTTGCGTCGATATCTGTTTTCTGGTTTTTTAAAACAAACACACCCCGCAACAAGGGTTGACTAATTGTTAGACCATACTCTGCAGCTAACGCGTGCAAAGATTGGCTTAACTGCGTGTTTTTCTCACTATATAACCCCGGTGTTACCCAAAAATTGGTATTTTTGATTTTAACTACCATTAACTCATTTTGAGCATTAAAAATTAATAGCCGATGGAATTCAGATACCTTGTTTTCTTCTTGAGCACTTAACGGAAAGACAATCAAAGACAATATAACGATTAATAGCTTACCCATTAGTAGACCCAGTTTTGATTTATATATCTTCAAATAATTTAGCTAAATTAATTGAAGGGATGAAGAAAAGCTAACGTTTAATTGTATACACATGTTTCTTGTTATTATGCCGATAGCAACAGACCAGTTTTGCTAAAGCTAAATTCACTGATAATCACTAAGACTTAAGTTTTCTTTTTGACAAACGCGAATAATTGCATCTCGTTTGGCTAGTTTTCGCAGATATTTTGACAAATGAGTAAATGCTAAAGGAGGCTTCTTAAACTCATCAGCCCAAACGGCCAACATAAATAGAAAATAATCACAGGCACTAATTGAATCAGCAATGAGAAAATCTTTATTTTCAAGTTCCTGATCAAGTAATTGAAACATCTCGGTTATGCGTTCTTCTTGTGCTGTCTTGATATTTTTACTATTACTGCTTTCTGTTGTGTGTTTTTGTGGATAAAAATATACCATCAATTCAGCTTGAACTGTATTGGTTAAATACATCAGCCACTGAAAAAACATCGCCCGATTATTATTGCCAATTAAGGGGATTAACTTGGCTGCAGGATTTGCTTCCGCTAAATGCACACAGATAGCCGGACTTTCAAAAATGGTTAACTCACCATCAATTAAGGTGGGAATTCTACCTGCTGGATTCAGTGCTAAATATTCTGGCGATTTTTGTGCGTTACTTTTTCTATCAACGCTGATTAATTCGTACGAAACATTGAGTTCTTCAAGAATAAAATGGGGAGCCATACTGGCATTTAACGGGTAATAATATAATTGGTACAAAGTACACTCCGAATATCGTTAAGTTTAAAGTCTTTTAAAAGGGTAAATATTTCTCCATTCGTTGATTGTTTATAATGTATCCATACTTTGTAAACTATCACCCTCAACCTTATGAATATTGGTTGTGTAGTAAGCCAAACTGTATTCTATGTTCAATGAAAAATATAAACTTTGATGTAAATGTGCCTTTATGGCACTTTCTATTTCCGCACTTAACAGCTGTGTAAAGGTTTTATCTCGGTGAGGTTTACTCAATAAAGATATAGTAACGAGGATATGAGCGTATTTATATTGAGTACAAGGATACGCTCTTGATTTACACTCACCTGCACTGGGGTCAGTTTGATTAATAATACGTTCAATGGCATCAAAGACTTTGTTGGTATCAATAGTCAAATTATCAGAGTATTTGATTTCTACATGAGGCATACGAATATATTCCTTAAATGTAATGCGCAAGGTTTACTAGTTACTAGTTTTTACAACGAAATGAATTCGAGCTTTCTTGTAAGCTCGGTTATTGGTTATTGGTTATTGGTTTTTGATCTCAGTCTCAACAATAATTATTTCTGTTTTACCTATATTTTTAACATTATGGGTTGTTGAAGGTAAATACAGCGTTTTTCCATCAGCAACATTGAGTATTTTGACTTTTTGTTGCTTGTTTTTAGGGATTAATTCTAACATCCCACCTTTAACAAAATATACCACTCTGTTTGGGTGAACATGAGTATGCATACCTGATTCAGCACCGGCTGGATAAGTTAAACGAACGACTTCAACAGCAGCGTTATCTAACAATACTTCTCGCTTTCCTTGCTTGTCACTTGCAAAGCTAATCGTGGTAAAAGCAAGTAAAGCCATACCTATAATACTCAAGTTCATGTTTGCCTCTTTAAGATTATTTGAACTGTGAACACTATACAGTTCAGTCAATTTGATTTCATCCTAAAGCATCTATAAAACAGCTTGTTCATAGAGCTCTAAAGGCAAACCGTCAGGATCACTAAAAAAAGTGAATTTTCTATTGGTGTACTCATCCACCCTTATTGGCTCTACATCGATACCTTGTGATATAAGGTAATTCCTTACAGACTTCACACAGTCGACGTTAAAAGCTAAGTGTCTTAAGCCTTGTGCTTCAGGAAAGCTAGGGCGTTTTGGTGCATTTTCAAAAGAAAATAGTTCAATTTGACCGCCATTGGGTAGTTTTAAGTCAAGTTTGTAGGAAGCACGTTGTGCACGGTAATTCTCAGCGATGACTTCCAATTTCAAAATTGTGCTATAAAAATGTTTCGATTTTTTATAATCAGCGCAAATTATGGCTACGTGGTGAATTGAGTTGAGCATTTAGAGTTCCTTTTCAGACGCTGCTTTTATTGGCGTTGGCACTACATTTTTTTGCAGCCAACGTCTAACCTCATTCGCTACATCGACTACTGAGCCTTGACTCTTTATGATTAAGTCACAATTACGCCGTACTTGAGCAACGGTCTCTGCATAGATCGCTTTAAAGTATTTTTTATAATTAGCTTCATAATTTGAAAAATTCTGTAAAGCGTTTGGGTTACTACTCTCTTTTACTCTGTGTGACACGCGAGTAAAGCTTTGCTCGAGTGGCAAATCGAGTAATATTACATAATCAACCACTGCTTTCATTAATTCACGTTGCCTGCCAAATGGCTCTTCAACAAAGATGTAATCAGCGTGAGAATGCGTTGATTTTGCATTGATTATTTCTTTGAATAAATCAGGTGTTTTTATCAAGGAAACATCGGCGCCTTCAGAAAACCAAAGCTGCATGTCTTTTGGGTAGCTGCCTTCGAGAATGTAATCATCAAAATGAAAGGAAGGGCATTGATATTGTTTAGCTAAACAGTTGACCAAGGTGGTTTTTCCACACCCTGATGAACCACTTATTGCTATCACTTTAGGCTTGCTCATTACTTATTATTATCTAGTCTGCAATTGGCATGCAAAAACTCAGCGGTTGCCGAAATCAACGCTTGTCTAGATGAATTAAAACTATGATCATCCTTAATTAGTTTATAAGCGATGCGACTGTTTTCAGTACTCTTTAATGCCTTTAACAATGGCTTTATATGTGATTTCATTGGAATCACTTCACTGTCAGCAGCAATAAGTAAAACAGGACGTCCACTTAAGGTATTCACTCTGTTAACCAAGTTAAGCGCTTTACTATGCTCTTGTAATTCTTTTTGTGCTTTTTCAGCTGACCAGCCTTCTAGCATGAATAAAGTGTCATTGTATTCTTGCCAAGGTATTGTTGTTTCAGGATCATCTATTATCCCTACATCACCTACGCCCATATTGGCGCCATCATACGCGACTGCACAATTAGTATTTGGGTTATCTAGAATACCGGCAATGGCCATGTGTCCGCCCATGCTGTGACCAACAATAGAAATTAAATTTGGTGCAATACGTAACTTGGTCGCGATATCTTTTTTGCTAAGATGTTGCAGTACAGCCTGTACGTCGTGCTCTGCATTGAGAAAAGAAAATTCTCCCTCACTGCCCCATGCTCCACGATAATGAAAGAACACGACATTCCAGCCTTTACTGCGTAATGCCTGTGCTACATCAAGGTTTTTTTCATTGCCAGGATAGCCATGTAATAACAATACGGTTGGATGTGGCCCAATTCCAGCAGCATGATAAATAAAGCCGGACATACGTTTACCGTGTGAGTTAAACGTTAACTCTGTTGTCGCCGCTGGAAATGCTTCAATTTGTGACGCTTGAGTGTATAAAGGCAGGGTTATCAACGTAAGGGATAGCCAAAATCTACTTAAAAAGGACATCAAGTTTTCCTGAGTGCTGTGAGGAGATCTATATTGTGTATTGTTTATTCACCTTTGTCATTATTTGCTTTAGGCTAAGGTCAGTTGAGTTATCACTTTGAAAGTATTGGTTTAATCATTATTTGATTAAACCAATACCATTATCTTAATTGAACAGAATAAAAGCAGCTTAAGCGCTAGTTGTTGAATTACCTTCAGACTCGACTAACTTATCTTGTGTTTTAAGGTCAAAGTCACTGGCATCATGACGCTCATGTAATTGACCACTCAATTCACCCCAAGTGCGATTGACCATAACACCACGTTTTACAGCCGCTCTACTACCCACCTCTTCTGTCCAACGAACTAAGTTTTTATAAGTGTGTGTTTGCAGAAATTCTGCAGCTTCATAAACTCTGTTTTTTACCAGCGCGCCATACCATGGCCAAATTGCGATATCAGCAATGGTATATTGATCACCGCACATGTATTTATTATTGGCTAAATGTTTATCTAATACATCAAGTTGGCGCTTAACTTCCATGGTGAAACGTTCAATAGGGTATTCGAATTTCTCAGGCGCATAAGCGTAAAAATGACCAAATCCACCACCTAAATAGGGGGCACTACCCATTTGCCAAAACAGCCAAGACATACATTGGGATTTAAGTTGAGTTTCTTTGGGCAATAAGGCATCAAATTTTTCTGCTAAATAGAGAAGAATAGCGCCAGACTCAAAAATAGGCAGTGGACTGTCACTGCTTTGATCTACTAGTGCAGGAATTTTCGAGTTTGGGTTTACCTCAACAAACCCAGAGCTAAATTGCTCACCTTCCATTATATTTATCAAATGAGCATCGTACTCGGCTTCGGTAATATCTAACGCCAATAATTCTTCTAATAAAATGGTTACTTTGACGCCATTAGGCGTGGCCAATGAATAAAGTTGAATGGGATGTTTACCTACAGGCAAATCATCTTGATGCGTAGCGCCAGCTATAGGTCGGTTAATGTTGGCAAATTTGCCCCCGCTTTCTGAATTCCACTGCCAAATTTTTGCGGGTTCGTATGTTTTTTCAGACATCTTAGCTCCTTAATAATTATGCTTGCAGGTAAAGTCAAACTTACCATGTATATCTTTCTAACATCAATAGACCTGAAGAGGGCATAAAAACTTCTCTTATAAGGTATTTTATGAGGGGGAGTTAAAGAATTTTTGCCATGACTACATCAAATACTATGCCTAAAATGGCCATATAAATCATATAGGCTGAGATTGTTTTGGCTGCAGTTTTCCACCAATTTTGCTGATAAACCGTTTTAAAAGCGGTAAATATGTACCATGTCAAATAGGAAATAGGCGGAATTTGAAGCAGCAAAAAGACCGGATGAGACTTTTCTACAGACTCGAGAGGCGCAACAAACATTAACATTAAGTACACTATGCTATGTATGTGCATTGAAAAGACTAGATTACCAATATAATAACTGTGCCTAAAAAACAACTGTACAATTAATGCGAAAACAGGGAAAAGCACAAACATTGCTTTGGAATAATAACTCACTACAGAGTCGGTTAAGGCACTGCTTGGATCGTAAATGTGATATATCTGAGAAAAAACTAGAAAAAATAAAATGCTAATTGCGAGATATAAGCGTAATGGCGGCGTATATTTTACCCGTTTACCTTGATTAAATTCTAAGGTTAATTGACCTGGCTTACACAGCATTGTACGCACGGTGAGCCACAGTCTGCCATCAATATCCAATAGCTCATGCATCATGTCTTTGGCGACGACTGAAAATGGCCGATTAACACTAATAGAGCTTTGACCACATTGTTGGCAAAAGTGTGCGTCTTGAGTGAGTTCTGTTTGGCAGTTTTTACAATTCATAGTGACATCATAAAGCTTAGCTACAACGTTTGGCAACATGTTCGTTATAGCTATTTTTCTTCTATTTCAACGCAGTGAAAATATGAATCAAAGAAAGGCGCTGTAAACGCAGTGACAAAAGTATTAAGGGTGTTAATATCTAATTAGATATTTTCAGGCAGTTTTGCCTTATGTTTATGTACATATATCAAGAGGAATTATCATGATAAAAATTGGTGACTCGTTACCCCAACATACCTTTTCTTTACGTCAAGGTGGCGCAATGTCTAATCCCGAAACAGCAGAACTGTTTACTAAGAAAAAAGTAGTGCTGTTTGCAGTGCCCGGAGCGTTCACGCCTACTTGCTCACAAGCTCATTTACCCGGATTTGTCGTCGCAGCAGACCAATTTAAAGCTAAAAATGTCGATAGTATTATTTGTTTGTCAGTTAATGATGCCTTTGTCATGGAAGCCTGGGGAGAACAAGCCAATGCTGAAAATATAACAATGCTAGCAGATGGCGATGGCAGTTTTTCTGAAAAAATAGGCTTAGCTAAAAATACCGGTGCTTTTGGCGGTGTTCGTGCCACTCGATTTGCCATGATAGTTGATAATGGTGTGGTTTCTCACTTAGCTATTGAAGAAGCAGGGCAGTTTGAAATCAGTAGCGCAGAAGCTATTTTAGAAGCATTAAAGTAAACGAAAACCACGCTTGTATTTGGCGCCTTTAGAAATGCTTAAGTCATGTTTTTTGGGCCTAATATCGACTCTTTTAAAGAAGTATTAGGCCGCTACATTATTTTGATGTGAGAGAGTAGTCTTTAACATCAACACTTAAGCTTACTTTTTTTCTGCCCATTACCACCGATGTTTTAAAACGGCGTACATTGTTGTTATTGAAAAATAGTCGATGCGTTAACACTTCAAATTCTTTCATATCACGACAGGTGCAAATCAAACAAAAATCTGCTTCTCCTGTAATGTAATAGCACTGTTGTACTTGAGCATCAGACATGGCGAGCTTAGAAAAGGCGTCTACCTGATCGGGGCGTTCTCGCTCTAGCTCAACCATAACAATGAAGCTCATGGGTTGACCTACCTTTTCTGGATCTAAAATCGCAATGTCTTTCACTATAACTTTGCTATCGCGTAGGTGTTTTAATCTTCTTTGTACTGAGGCAACTGACAAAGAAGCAATGTCAGAAAGCGCTTCAAGCCCAATTCTAGCATTGCCTTGCATAGCGCTTAAAATACGTATATCTGCTTGGTCTAAGTTCACCATGAAATAAATTCCCGAAAAAAGTCATATAACTAATTAATTTTATCATATTTTCAGGTTTATCGATCTATACCTCTTATAAAGATGGCTTAATATTAGTTTTTAAAATCAACGAAAGACACATTGATATGTTTAATTTTGAGAAACCTAAAGCACTACTTGAATCCTGCCCTGTTTATAAAGCCACACCAATGCAGGAGGCTTTTGTTAATAAACAAAAACTCATTATCAAAGATGAAAGTGAACGTATGGGCTTAGGTTCTTTCAAGGCTTTAGGGGGTTTTTATGCTGTTGCACAACTGATTGCAATGCAAACACGACAAACATTTGCACCTAATGAATACTTGTCTCCAACAATGAAAGCAACGGCAAAGTATATGGTTTTTGTCTGCGCAAGTGCAGGAAATCATGGCATATCAGTTGCTGTTGGCGCTAAGATTTTTGGTGCGCGTTGTCGAATTCATTTGGCTAAAAATGTTCCTGAAGAGTTTGCTATTCGCTTAAGAGCACAAGGTGCGGAAGTTATACGTTCAGGCAAAACGTACGAAGACAGTGTTTCTATCGCAATGGTCGATGCTAAAAACTTAAATGCTATTCACTTAGCGGATAGTTCTTGGCCCGGTTATACAGAAATACCTAGATTAGTGATGGAAGGCTATACCGTAATTGCAGAAGAAATGCGCCAAGAGTTTGAAGCGAAAAATACTTGGCCAACACATGTATACTTACAAGCAGGCGTTGGCGGGTTAGCTGCTGCTATGTGCTTTATGATCAGACACAATTGGGCAGTTCAACCCAAAATAACTGTTGTTGAGCCAGAACAAGCGCCATGCTTAAGTGAAAGCGTTAAGCACGGGAAGATATGCACAGTAAATGGTAAAGTTTCTAATATGGGTCGATTAGATTGTAAAACGCCTTCGCTACTTGCATTTGAAATTCTAAATAACATGGCCGATAGTTTTGTCACCGTTTCGGATCAAGCCGCATTAAATGCGGTATCTATTGCAAAAGACATCAACATTGACACAACGCCTTCAGGCGCTGCAGGTTTAGCTGCATTATTAAATGAGTTAAGCACGATTGATGCTAATAGCTTGCCTTTGGTCATTATTACAGAAGGAGATATTTCTGCCAATAAATAGAGCAAACCTTGTTATTCAATGTCGTAGGGATAAATTATTTCATGTTTATTAATTAATTCGTTTTATAATAGCCGCAGTTATCGGTGAGTCTGCAAAACCATTATCGTTTGCCCAATCTAGAATAGTTGTTTTTCTAAGTTGCGAAGCCTTTATTTTCTTCACGAGAAATTGCCCAACATCATTTGCTTCTTTTTCAAAAGCAAATTGCAATAAAGACTTACCATTACAAGTAACGTCAGTATATAAGTGCTTTACATTTAGTCGCTCTTTTTTCAACATTTTCCTAAACCGATTTTTATCATTATGTACAATATAGATACAAAGATTCTCGAGCCCTTTGCCCGCATCGACTTTTGTTGAAAAGGTGCTAGTTATACTAAATATAAAAATAATGAAAATAAACCTGTAAGGCATGGAAGTGCTCCGATATTTCACAGCTTAATTTGAGTATAGTTATGATAATAAGAATTAGAAAGTTCATGGGGAGTGCGAGGTGGATAAGAAAATGGTTAAATTGTTGTGGCTCTGAAAATAATATTATCTTTCATTAAGTTGGCATAAATCTGAGCTGATAATTTAGCTTAAAGGTAGATTTATTGTCACTTGCAATCCGCCTTCTGGGTGATTGTTCAAGGTGATTTTTCCTTGATGTGCATCAATCACCTCACGACAAATGCTTAAGCCGATACCACTGCCATCAACTTTTGTTGAATAATAGGGTAAAAATGCCTTTTCCATTACTTCAACAGGCATTCCGCAGCCATAATCTCGAATAAGTATTACTAGGGTATTTTCTATTATCTCAATACTTACTTGTGTTGCTTTTATCGGAGAAAACTCTTTGGAATTTTTAAGTACATTGATCAATAACTGTTCTATTTGGCCCTCATCAGCATTCACTATTATGTCAGTTTGTGTGCTAATCAAATCAAGCTGATACAGGTTTTCTAACTGCTTAATCGTATTTACAATATTGAAAGGTTGCTTACGAGGGATAGAAAGGCGGGCTAACTCGCTATAACTTTGGATAAATTCAGATAGCTTCTTAATGCGGCCAACAATGGTCTTAAAAACACGGTTTAACTGTGGCTCATCAAGTCTATCAGCTAAAATTTGACCGCTATGACACATTGAGCTGATAGGTGCGATAGAATTATTGAGTTCATGGTTTATTACTTTGATTATTTTTTTCCATGTTTGTAATTCTTGCTGATGAAGCTCCTTAGTGATTGGTTTCAATAATATGAGTTGATGACTTGAACCATGCAATTTCAATTGATGGTTTGATAAGTGCCAGCTTTGCTCAATTTTTATTGCATCACTGGGATCAGAAATATGGTTAGTGTGCTCCATAGCTTCTTTGATCATCAATTGAATAATGGCATTACTTTTATCTTGATGTTCTAGTAAGTCGGGCATTTTTTGCTCAAGTAACTCTAACCATAATTGTCCAAGTAAAACGTTCGAATCAAAAAAGTGCTGAGCTGCTCGATTAGAAAATATAATAGTATTTCTATGATTGATGAGTACGGTAACTACATCAGATGCATTCACCACTTTATCTAACAAAAGTTCTCGTTGGTAAAGTGATTGCTTTTCTTCTCGCAATTTTTCAGTTACCTGATTAAAACGAGCAATGAGTTGGTGTTGCTGAGCATTACTTTTTTGTTGTAAATCTTCAGTTAAACTAAATGAAAAGTCACCATCTTGAAGGTTTTGTAAACCATCAAACAAGGCAATCAGCGTTTTATTTTGTCGATAGCTTTCACGCTGTATTTGAGTTGCAATCAATAAAATAGCGCCCAGGGTATTAAGCCAGAATAACCATGGATAATGAGGTAATAACAATAAGAAACTCATAATAAACAACAGGTTTATTATGATAACTTTAATAATCAGCATAATGTGGTCAGATCAATTTTATATTTATCTATACGTCGATATAAGGCTTGGCGGCTCAAGCCAAGCTCTTCAGCAGCATGCTTAATCACCCCAGAGTGCTTAATTAACGCAGCTTCAATGTGCTGTTGTTCGTTCATTGTTTGACGTGTATGTTTTTCATTACCAAAATCTTTTTGGGTAATTATTTTTGTACTAGCAAAGACTATTGCACGTTTACAGGCATTTTCAAGTTCACGGACATTGCCATGCCATGTATTTGCATTGAGATAATTTTTAGCATCTTCACTGAGAGCGTATTCAGAGCCAATAAAAAAGTCAGCTAAAGGGATTATGTCTGCTTTACGTTGATTCAAAGGAGGTAAATGTAGTTCTATAACGTTCAGTCGATAGTATAAGTCTTCTCTAAAATTGCCATCTTTTATCGCTTGAGTTAAATCAACATTGGTGGCACTAAAAACACGAACATCTACCTTTATTGTTTGATTAGAGCCTAAACGTTCAAACTCACCTGTTTGCAACACTCTTAATAGCTTCATTTGTCCTGCAGGTGACAAATTACCTATTTCATCTAAGAATAAAGTACCACCGTGAGCTGCTTCAAATCGACCTTGTCTAGCTTGATTGGCACCAGTGAAAGCCCCTTTTTCAGCGCCAAACAATTCTGCTTCGATTAATTCTTGTGGTAAGGCGCCCATATTTACCTTAATAAATGGGGCATTGTTACGTATTGAATGTTGATGGAGGTGGTCGGCTAATTTTTCTTTACCTGAGCCATTAGCACCGGTAATCAAAACATTGACTTCTGCTGAAGCGACTTTATTAGCGTCGGCCATTAAATCATGCATTTCAGCACTTTTATAAATCAAACTTTGACTACTCGGTATTCTAGCAGCGGTTGCATTGCTTTGGCTGTACTCAGCAACCAAAGCTAATAGCTTGATATCATCCCAAGGCTTTTGTAAATAATCGGTTGCGCCAGATTTCACAAGTGAAATAGCTGTTTCTAGTTGAGTCCATGCTGTGATTAAAATTATCGGTAAATCAGATTTTATTGCTCTTAACTCATTGAATAACAATCGACCTTCATCGCCAGAGGTAATTCCTTGATCAAAATTCATATCTTGAATGACTAGATCTATTTGGTGTCTAGTTACCGTCAAAACCGCTTGCTTTCTATTTTCGGCAGTTTTGACCTGATAACCATGCAAGCTGAGCAATAAATCTAACGCTTCTAAAATATCAGGGTTGTCATCCACGACTAAAATCTGGGGCATACTTTTCCTTCGTAAATATTATTACCTAAACATTATACTGTTTTAGTTGCTAATACAGGGGGAATATTACTTGTATTCTTAGCCGGTAGCCAAGTTGCAAGTGTACCTGAAATGAAAATAACACAGGTTATCAACAAAAAGAGTATTAAATCTGGTTTGCTTAGGGTTATGTGTTGACTCAATAAAATATTAAAGCCAAATGCAACCAGTACACCCAACAAGCAGCCGATACTATAGACTAACCAATTCTCGGTAAGCACATACAATAGAACATCTTTTTTACGAGCACCCAGTGCACGGCGAATACCGATAAACTTTTTCTGTCTTGAAATATGAAATTGTGAATAGGCATAACTACTAATCGCGGTTACAAACAGCATTAATCCACAAAGTAATAGAAACAAATCAACCAAGCCCTGATCATCTCGATAAAAGCCTTTCAAGTGCTCAGTCATGGTTAGTACATCAAAAATATCCCGCTCTGCTTGCACTGCTAAAATGGTGTCACTTACTTTACTACGTACATTAGCCATTTGCCCCGGCTCCACGTTGAGCACGTAGTATCTGCCGACAAAAATATATTCCATCATGGTATTGATGAATAAACCATATTGTTTATCTGCGGGTAAGGTAGGGTCGAGGGTAATATCCTTAATAACACCAACGATAAAACCATTATTAGTTTCTTGCCCAATAGCACTATCATCTCCATATAAAGCACGTTTAAGAGATTCTGTAATAACAATATTGTGTTTTTCTTCACTGCCGAAATCTAATTGATCACTATCATTGAGAAACCGCCCTTCAAGTAGGGTAAAGCCCATGGCTGCAGCCAAATTCTTTTCAGCCAATATATATTTTACATCTTGCAAATATTTATCATTTTTTTCTTGTTCAGGATTATCTAAATCATGGGTGTTGCTGATCATACCGCGTGTTCTAATCGGTAATTGATTAGTGACAGACACATCTTTCACGCCCGGCAATTGGCTTAATTTAGCCATATCTTCTGTGGCAATAGAGCGAAAATAATCTAAATCGCGATAATTACCAGACGTAGGGTGGGTAGAAACAATTAAAATATTATCATTGTCTAAACCTGTTGGTTGAGAAATTTTAGCTTGTATGTCTATGGCTAAAATTGCGCTATTAACCAGTAAACCAAGAGTTATCGCTAATTGTAATATCAGTAGCCCAGTAGTGAATTTACGCAACAATAAGGACTTGAGTAATGCTTTAAAGTTCATGAGTTTTCCTTATCTATTTAATTATTTGAGTTCTGCTGAAATCGTATAACGATTGGCACGGTACAAAGGATACAAGGCACTAGAAACCGCGGTGAAAAGTGCGATTAACATGCCTAAGATTAAAATTTTAGGCTCTATTATCGCTAAATTTGCTAAATCAGGTAAAAACTTAGTAGACAGTTTTAAGAAAAACCAGCTTAATAAAAGTGACGTTATACCTGCAATAACACCAAGCAGGGCACTTTCAGTGACACCTTGCATTAGCATTTGTTTATTGCTCGCACCTACCGCACGACGTAACCCCACCTCAAACTTAGCCGAATGAAAACGCGACAGTAGCAAGCTACTTGCATTGAACACACAAACACATAGAAAGAGTACCGACGCGAGTGTAAAAGCCAATACTTTTTGATCGACGATGTTCTGCTCAAGTAACCAGGCATTAACATCACGTAATTCATTTCGAATGGCTAGTGGGTGTTCTCCAGCTGTTTTTAAGGATTGACTATATTGATCAAGATAATACTGAAAAGCTTTTTTGTCAGACTTATTAGCTAGTTCAACCCACGCTTGTAAATAGAAAACATTACGATCACGAGTGAACTTAACTCCTTTATAGCTCACAGTTGACGACGTCCTTGCGTGTATCGACCACCCTAAATCTATCGATGTTTCTAATGGTGCATAAATATCGTCGGTTAAATCAAAAGCACGTCCTTCAGTAGCATGGTAAAAAAGAGGTCTTAAAAACCAAGGCTTTAGAACGCCAACAATGGTTAATAGCTCACCATCTAATTCAAGCACTTCACCGACACTGTTTTTACCCGCGAAGATTTTTTGATTAAGTTCATCACCAATTACCACTTCCATACCTGAACTTTTAGCAAAGGCACTACCGTAGGCAAACGGCGCATTAGCCAATGCAAAAAAGCCAGGCGTTGTTGCTCTAACGGTTGAGTCAAAACGCTGTAAACTTGTTGATTTTGAATCCCTTGCATATACACCAGAAGCATAGAATACGGCACTATGTGTCGGGATATCTGACTCAGCAATTTTAATAGCTTCGCGATAACGTAAAATATGGAAAGGCTCTGCTTGAGGCTGATCATTAGGCCAAGTATTCATGCTGACATGAAAAAGCTGATCACTTTTTTCGGGGATTGGATCACCAGCCATAGCACTTACTAAGGCTAAGTTCGCCGAAAGCAAGCCAACACCTACAGACAAGGTAATTAACACCAAAAAGTAAAGAGAAGGAGCGCGTTTAAAGCTTTGCAGTGCTAATCTTAAATTATATCTAAGCATCTACACTCTCCTGTTCAATACTATGTTCGTCAGTTGTACCTTTAGTATTGCTTTGTTCTTTATCTGTTGTTTGTAATGGCGCATAAATACGAAAATCTGAAATTTGTCCATCAATGATTTGTATATTGCGACTAACTTCTCTTGCTTGGTCTGGATCATGCGTTACCATGATTATGGTCGTACCTTCCTGATTGAGGTTGTGCAACAACTCCATCACTTGGCGGGCCATCAATGAATCGAGATTTCCCGTTGGTTCATCGGCTAATAATATTTTTGGCTCTCCTGCTAAAGCTCTGGCGATTGCTACACGTTGCTGTTGACCACCCGATAGTTGACTAGGTAAATAATTTGCACGAGATGCTAAGCCAACTTTCTCAAGAGCGTTTTCTACTCTATGTTTACGTTCGGCAGTAGAAAACCCTCTATACCGTAGGGGCATATCAACATTATCAAAAATACTGTAATCAGGTATGAGGTTGTAACTCTGAAAAATAAAACCAATTTTTTCATTTCTCAGTTTAGACAATTCATCATCTTTTAAACCATGAACACTAATACCATCAAGCTTATATTCCCCTTGGTCGAACGTATCTAACAAGCCTGCCACATTTAGAAATGTAGATTTACCTGAGCCTGATGGGCCGGTAACCGCAACAAATTCACCTTCGTTAACTTCTAAGGAAAAGTCACGTAAAGCGTGAGTTTGAATGGTATCGTTGCGGTAAATTCGTGAAACATTGTTCATTATTAGCATAGTATTGTCCTTTTAATGTTTGGTTTAAGACGCTTTAATCAGAGCCTTTGAAATTTTGTTTAGATGAAAGCAAATCAGTCGTTGATATTAACTTGCGCTGCTTGCGCAAAACCTTGATAGTCTGAAATAATAAGTTGATCGCCTTCAGTTACACCGGCGATGAGTTCAATATATTCAACGCTGCTAGAGCCCGTGGAAATTGCGATTTTTTCAGCGGTAGTGTTATCTATTTTCTTAAAGGCAAATTGCCCTGCAAGCGAACCAATAAATGGGCCTCGCTTAACCATTAGTACATTGTCTTTCTTCTCAAATTCAATACGAGCATTTATCCGTTGGTTTTGTCTAAATTGCATATGGCTTTGCGTTGCCAGCTTAGCGCGTACTTTTACCTGATTACTTTTTATTTCAGGCGATATTGCAATGATTTCTCCAGTCACAGAAACACCAGATATCTTCATGGAAACAGTGAGTCCAAGTCCCAAATCATCGGCGTAAAATTCAGGCACATTCAGTTCAGCCTCGTATTCAGATAAATCAACAATTGTCATAATAGCGGTGTTAGCAGCAATAGAATTTTTTTGAGCCACTAACCAATTGCCTACTACACCGGTAACGGGTGACTTGATATCTAATGCTTGGTGTCTGCGTTTCAACTCATCCAAAATTAATTGTTGTTTTTGCACTAGGAACTGACGATGTTGCTTCTCAAAAATCAAACGCTCTTTGGCTAGTTCAACACGTTTTTTTGCATGCTGATAAAACTGTTCGGCATCACTGAGGGTGTCTTGGCTTTTCATCCAGTCAACTTCACTGATGATCTGTTTACTAAATGATATTTTTGCACGTTGTCGCTCTCGCTTTGCTACATTTAACTTTGATTGAGCCGCATTCATATTACTTTCTAAATCGAGCTGAGCTTCTTTATCGGCTAGCAATCCTCTGTTGGCATTGATGCTTAACTGCTCCAAGGTAGACTCTTGTTGCTTGATTAAAGCTTTCAGCTCTGGGCTGTCAAGTTGGGCAACTACTTGGTTTTGAGTAACCTCTTCTCCGGGTTTTACTAGCAAAGTGATTTTTCCAACTTCTGTGCTGTATAATTGAGGTGCTTCTGCCGCAACGGCTTTACCTGATACTGAAACATCGCGAATGAGTTCTCCGCGAACAACGGTCGCCGTGGTCAATGCATCTGCATTAACGCTAGGGATAGATGAATACCACTGAGTCAAACTCGGTAGTATTGAATAAAGAGTTAGCGCGAAAATACCAAAAACAGCGGCCAACTTAAAGGGGAATGTTTTTTTGGCAACGGTAATGGTTTCGTCTTGACTATTAGTACCTGCAATCATACTTTTCACATCATTAATTAATATAGCTAGATATAGAGCAGAAATAGTGCCAAATTATTATTAATTGTAACGATATGAATTTATTGGTGATTATTTTATATGCGTCTAATTAAGTGTCCGTTCGGACAGTGTCATTGTCCGATACTGTCCATTTTTAAGTAAACGGACAGTATCGGACTTAATTAGCGAGTAATTGATTTATTTCCGTGCATAAAGTGATTATTAGCACAGTAAGTGATTGCAAAGTACTCAATGAGCAGCAAATATCCATTGAGTTCCGCGAAAAAATGCTGATGGAATAGCGGACATGTGACCTTCATTATGTAAGGTTTCGGTTTTCAACTTCCAAGGGATCTTCTTTTGACTACTCCAATAGTGCATCCATTTTGCTGCTGGTTCTCTGAATTGAGAATCATCTTTCGAGCCACTTGATACAAAGAGTTTTGATTGAAGGGCAACAAAAGATCCAACGTTTTCTTTATTAAGGAAGAACGGTAAATTTCGATGCAAGGCTGGGTTGCTAGCTATATGACCTGAAAATAACTCAGGTTTTGTTATGGCAGTATAGAGAACAAATTGACCTGCTAACGAATTACCAAATATGAGACGCTTTTCTGGATCCGAGGCGTAATTATTTTCAATGAGTGGAATAATTTTTGTTTGTAATAGATTTTGGAACTTTTCGGCACCTCCCCAATGTTCTCGTTGAGATGACTTCGCGGTGTAATCTGTACTACGGTTATTACCTAGTTGCCAATCATCAGTGCCATAGGAGATACCCACTATGATCAATGCAGGGATTTCATTTGTAAAACGCAAGTAATGATAATACGACGATAATAATGGAAAAGATATACCGCCATCAAGTAAGTACATTGTTGGATAACTCTTTGTATTATCGTATTTATCAGGCAATCTAACAATTAGGTGGTAGGGGCTCTTTTCTTGTGATGATTTAACAGCATGATACGTTGTCAGTCCTAATCCTTGTAGTGCAAAAACGCCTTCAGATTTTGCATGAATTTTGAAAGCTAAAAGTAGCAGTAATAACGTTAAGCTTAAAAAGGATAATTGTCTCATGAGGTTTTACTCGCTATTTATTATGTTTGCGTTTTTCGTCGAGTTTATATTTTTTTTCAATGTGAAGTATAGCTAGGTTTGACGCTTATGTTGCTTATATCGATGAAGTGCTCCAAATTGTAGATAAACAGAAGTATTTGAGCTTCTCACCATAAAATAGAGAGCGAATTTAAACAAACTAGCTTGTTATTCATGGCCAATATTAAACTTTGTGTACCTGGAAAAGAGTAAATAGCATGAGAATCTGGCTATTGGTTTCAAGTTTATAGGCACTTATTTTGCAAGGTAATAAAGGTTGTAGTATAAATAAACTCTAGGTAATGCGACGGTGCTATTTTTATAATATTTGATGTTTTAACTCAGAAAATACCAAGTCTTAAGGAAGATGAATGGGGTACATAAAGAATTTTGTTATTATTCTAGCATTTGCAAGTTATGCACTCAGTGCTCAGCACATAAATATTGTTACTGAGAACCTGCCTCCCTTTCAAATAGAGCAAAAAAATAAAGAACTCACTGGGCTAGCAACTGAGATTGTGAGAGAAGTTTTCAGCAGGGCGAAAATCAGCCATAGCTTTACAGTAAGTGACTGGTCAATAGCTTATATACAAGCTGTGGAAGAAGCAGATGTTTGCATTTATTCTATAATACGTCAGCCTAATCGAGAATCCCTGTTTCAATGGGTGGGCCAAATTACCAGTGCTAGCACTTCTTTTTACTCGTTACGTGAAAAAAACATTGTATTAAATAATTTTGATGATGCACGCCAGTATAAGGTTGCGGTAAATGACAACTATGCATCACACCACTACTTGTTGGAAAAAGGTTTCGAACAGAATAAAAATTTATATGTATTGAACAACTACGGTGCTTTGTTAAAGATACTTGAGGCAAGAAAAGACAGTATCGACTTGGTTTTATTCAATGATGAGATCTTGGTCAATATACTTAACTCGCCAAGTAAGATGAAAAAGTATGACAAGCATTCTGTGATCAATGACTTTAGGTTTGATTTTTCCTTGGCTTGCAGTTTAAATACATCACCAACGATTGTGCAGCGATTATCAACAGCATTGCAAAGTATGAAAGAAGACAATAGTTTGAAAAAATTAAAGCACAAATGGCAATCCCGACTAGTCAGTGGTCAATAGACGAAGCTATTAGCCTTAGCAGCCAATAGCTATTTTCTGCCAATCGTGTCACCCCGAAAATCGTACTATTCGAACATCCTTGTATGCACTTTAATAATTGCAAATTCGATATACTTCAACTCAAGAGCATAGTCCTTCATTTCACACCAATAACCAAAGGCAGTTAAGTCAATGCAGGCGTATTTTTTCTTGGACTTGAACGAGTGCTGCTTATTAATTTTTTATTCAGTATCACTTCAACAATAATTAAGTTGATTGCTATACCTAGCATTCTGCCATAGTCGTATTGAAATTGAGCTAATAGGGTGTAGATACTATTAAAGTGGCTAAAGAATATCTCAATAATTATATCAACGAACAAAGGCGTCACAGCAGCCAGTGTTATAGCTACAGCTCTTATCATCCATTTTTGATGTGCACGAACATTGCCATTGATGATATGCCAAAGTGCTATTGAAAAAGTAAGGCAAATTGCGCTACTTGTTAAGATCAATACAATATAACGAGTGCCCTGTGAATCAGGTGAAAGTACGTTGTGCATCCAAACAGCAGATATTGCCATAGTGAAGCCTGATATTAGTGCTATTCGGCCAGCTATTTTGTGCAATTTTAAACTTCTAGCGCGTAACTTAGGTGAAAACTGAAATGGCATAGTTAAGAAAAACAAAATACCTGAACCACCATGAACAAAAATAGCCGCGGGCGTTTCAAAATGCAGAGTGCTGATCATTGAAGACACACCATCAATTGCTAAAGGGCCCATTGCCACTAATGCCAACAAGAATATTGCGGGAATGCCAGGAATTCCCGTTAAAAAAAGTAATGTGCCAACAACAGGCCAATTAAAGGGAAGGTTGATTTCATTGATGTTTGATTTTATTGGAGTCGTCATATTTGTATAAATTTTATCAAGTGGCTAAGGTGTAATTGATTATGTAGAATGAAATCGAAAATGGCGTCCGTTTATGTTATCCCGAACCTTTTTAATAGTTCATCCTGTAGGTTTGGACATACTTAAACAAAGTATACCCCTTATTTAATCTAATGTTTTACGGTATTAAGAGTATTTGTAATTATGGATAACCCAATGCTTATAGCATTAAATGTATCAGCGTTAATCATTATTTTGTTTAGTGCCAATCTATTGCTTTTACGCGCAATCGAACGACAAGTATATTTACCACTGGCAATTTTTCTATTGGCGATCGGAGTTGTTATTTGTCAACCAACATTAGCAAGCCTGGCTGCATCATTACAACCCACCTTTTTAATTCTTTCACTGCCGGCAATTTTACTGATTGCACCGAGTTTTTGGTTTTATATTGAGGGGATTACGGCGCAAGCGCCTTGGCAATTTAGGCAAATGCATAAAAGTCATTTTGTGTTGTTTTTCGTAGGAGCAATAGTCGCCTTGGTTGCCTTATTCCTGCCTAACGAGGTGCAATATGCATTGTTAATAGAAGGCAAAGACGAAATATTAAAAACTTTGCCACCTACTACAAAATACATCACCGTTGTTACACTTATCGCTACTCTATTACTTATAATTGGTTGGATATTACAATCAGGTTATTATTTTTACAAAGTTATTAGGCGATTATCTCAGTACCGCCAACACTTAAAAGACTTGTTTGCCAGTACTGAAGCAAAAGAAATCAGATGGCTAAGTTGGTTATTGCTTGCTGTTGGCGTGGTATGGTCAGCAACCGCGATTAACATCATAGTAGATAATCTTATTTTTTCGACATCTGTTAATGCGACAGTGGCAAGTGTGATAATGCTTATCATGATTTGGAGTATAGCCGTTTGGGGATTGCGTCAAAAACCGGGTTTTGAAGAGCTATACGATAGTGATGAAGATATTCAGGTGGTATTAGAGAAGGGCGCCAGTCAGCCAGAAAAATATCAACGATCAGCATTGAATGAGCAGCATGCGTCAAAAATAGCGCAAAAAATAGAATGCGCCATGCAACAAGACCATCTTTTTTTAGAAGCGTCATTGTCGTTACAAAAACTCGCAAAGCATATTAGTACTTCGCCCAACTATATATCGCAAACGTTAAATGAAAACTTAGGGATGAATTTTTTCGATTACGTGAATAAGTATCGAGTTGAACAGGCCAAACATCAATTAGAGCACACTAAAGACACTGTGTTAGATATTGCCATGAATGTTGGTTTTAATGCCAAGTCTTCCTTTTACACGGCGTTTAAAAAAGAGACCCAACAAACGCCGAGTCAATATCGTAAAAGTGTGACCCAGGATTGAGCTATCATTTTGTATATTTGTTGATTGCTTCTTATTATTTGACGCAGTCAAATGCAGGATAGAAAAGGAAATTTGAATGATGGTCAAATGTGGTTTTAACAGGTTAACAGTTTGCTTTTTGTTAGTGTGTATACTGATTGTCTCTGGTTGCTCAAATATACGGCTACAACAAGAAAAATCGCCACAATCTGTAACCGCTTTGCAAGTGAAGCTAAATCCATATAAACAAAGTGACTTCAATCAAGTAGAGGCGACGTTTTTTACCCATCAACCTAAAGAGTTGGTATTTAGGGTTTTGTCAGATGTTAAGCAAACATCACAATGGTTAGATAGGCTTGAGAGTATAGAAGTTTTGGCGGTATATAGTAATCATCAATATTTATTACGCTCGATAATAGATAGCCCGTGGCCATTTAACGATCGCGAGATTATTACTTGTGTTAATACTGACTTTAATGAAACCATCACCACGATTAAAATTTTTTCTTGTAGTCACCGCGTGCCCTTCAACGCAAAATACCTGCGTTTATTGCAAGTAGAATCAAGTTGGACAATAAAAGAAACATCCAATTCCTTGGTAGAAGTGACCTATAAAAACTGGATTGAGCCAAGTGGATATGTACCCGCCTTTATTTTTAATAATGAGCTCATCGATAACACTAAATTTAGCTTACAAAAACTGCAAGTTATCATCGAAAATGCTGTGCTTGACCAATATAGTTATTGAGTTTTTTGTACCGTTTTGGTAAATAGGTTGTTCCTCGAACAACAGCTAAAAAGGGTTAGTAAATCATCGCTGAAAATAGCCTGTCTGCCGAAATATTATTGAGATTAAAAACAGGTTCTTCATGTTTGTGAGACGTCTCCTAAATTACCAAGCATAAGTTAAGTTGATTTCGGTAGTTTTAGTGTATTTAGTACTCTGGTTATCGTTTTCGATATGCGAATTTTTCGTAGTTCTTTGGCTAAATTAGGATCCAAATAAAGCTTAACACTCGCCCGCCATGCCGATTTTTTCGCTACAGGATCAATAATCGCGACAATTAAAGTTCCTTGTTCAAAATCAGTATTGTGAGCAAGCTCAGGAAAGAGCTTAAAAATATCTAAGTAATCTAGCGTTGCTTCTTTTTCTCCTACAAGGGCAAATGCAATAACTTGGTATTTAGACTCTTCACCATCAATTTGAAAATTTAACCCTTTTTTAATTATTTCATCTTCTATTTGCTGTTTAATAAATAAGGTAAATTCGGCAGTATCTGGCCTTGGATTTGCCATAATTATTTTAAAGTCGGCATACCAGTTCAGAGGAGTGTCAGTCGTAATTTCGCTCCTAAAATCATTAACGGCGACCACTCTCATTTCTTTTAGTATTGCTTCTCGGTTAGCGTTATTGGCACAAGCAGTTAGTATTACTATAAAAAGCAATGTAATAAGTGAGTGTAATTTTTTCATTTAATACTTCTTCATATATATATTACTTTTAAATATAAAAGCATTTGAGGATTTTTCCAGTTATTTGCACTCTACATTACCAAACAACAGCTAATGCTATGCCTATGCTAATTGTTGTTGAGAACGATTGTAATTGATAAAACTACCAGCAAAACCTGAGGTACATTGTGAATAGCCTCTTAAGCGACCCCATAGAAGAAATTTAAGAAGACTATTTTTCAGACACCTCATTGCCATTGATAACATAGACTTCTTTTCCTTTAATGATACCGGTACATTGTTCATTTGGTGCAGCACACCATGTATCAATAACATGTAATTCATCATTAGCTTTGACGATATAACGCCATCCATATAAGGTTTTGTTCTTTTGCTTTGCCGCTTTTCTGGCGCCCAATAAGCCGCCAATAATTTTTGCAGCGTCTTTGCCACTACCAGAGCCAATTGCAGAGCCCACTCCCACGCCAACTGCAGCTCCAAGGATAGGGCGACCGTCTTTACCAACTTTGGTGGTGATAACTTCTGACTTTTCAATAACCCCTTCAATAACTGTTGACGCTGCATGAGATTGAGCTGATATGAGCGTAATAAACACAAGTGATAGTAATTTTTTCATTTTATATCCTGATTTTAAGTGTTAAGTGTTAAGTTTTTATCAATTGTTCAGTACAAAAATGTGAAGAATTGACGTTTGTTCTAAGTGATAAATATTAGCAATGTTTAATCGGATCATACAAAGTTATATATTCGGTAATTGTTCCATCATAATATTTACTACCTTTTTAATCGCTTCATCACGTTCTTGAGTGGTCTCAAAGTGCTTTAGTGATTTAGTTAAAGAGCTACGCCATATTGTTTTTTGTGATTTATTGTCTATTGCGTCAATCACTAATGTGCCTTCGACATAGTTTCTGACATTGACATGTGAAACCCCGGCCACACCATGAAAGCCAAATCGACCGTAACCACCATTGAAATTAGAATTTACTTTTATTTTGTCTTTGGCAACAATAAAGTAGCTAATTAAAATATCCGAAGATTTAACTTCATCTTCCTGTTTGCCTTGCTCTGTTAATGCTTTCGTAATAGCGATATTAATACGTTCTCTGTCGATATCATTCATTATCGAGGCATTGTGGCGCACATCACCTATCACATTAAAAGTTTTTACGGTGGAAAAATCGTAACTACTACTTTGGTCTGTATCAGGAGTGTAGGTCGTTGAGCAAGCACCCATTATTAATACAATAGGTAAAATCATTAATTTTGTTAATTTCATAAAAGCCTCTTTTTTAAAGTAATGTTTGTCTGTCTTTTCAGTTTATGGAGTTATTATAATTAGCTTGGGTTATGTGTTCCAATGACATATATTCATAATTGATATGCTTAAGAGTCATATCTATAAGGTGAGAATTATTAATATGAACGACATCGAACAGAAGCTTTCAAGAATAGATTTAAACCTGCTTGTTTCACTCAGTGTTTTACTAAAAGAGAAAAATGTAAGTCGAGCGGCTGACTCTCTTTATTTATCGCAATCGGCGATGAGTAGAACTTTGCAGCGCTTGAGAGAACTATTTGACGACCCGTTGTTTCATCGTTCAAGTAGAGGAATTATACCGACGGTAAGAGCCAAAGAACTTGAAAAACTGCTTCCGGATTTATTAGGCTCGTTGGAAAATATCATAGAGGAACGAACTTTCGACGCTAAAACGAGTAATAAATCTTTTACTATTTCTGTGCCGCCATTATTAAGTCAATCAATAACGCTACCTTTAGTTAAACACTTAACCAAATATGCTCCCAATATAAGAATTATTGAACATCCGACCATAGTAGCTCCACTACCTTTACTAGAGTTGGGTTCCTTAGACTTTTCTATACATATAACCCCTCCGAATGATGATAATTTTGATGCTCTGCATATAGGTCAATTAACGCCTGCAATCTATGCAAGAACATCTCATCCATTATTTAGAAATAAGCAGGTCACCATCGAAGACTGCCTAAACTACAACTTTATTGAGCTGTTAATTGAATCAGCAACAGGTGCCCATATTGAAAATCCTTTGTTCGAGCTGCTGTATAGTGGAGAGAAAAAGAAACATACCGTATTATCTAGCAGCCAAATGCATATATTGTTAGATGTACTCGATAATTCTGATAATTTGATGATAGCCAATGATATGCTTTTGCAACATAATGATTTAGATAAAAAAATAGCACAGATTTATCAATTTGACTTGCCGGTAAATAAAAAGATTAGCTTATATTTACTCGCACATAAACGGATAAGGTGCAGCGAAGCTCATCAGTGGTTGAAAAACGTTATGATTAATAATGTTCTAGTATCAAAATAATCAGGTCAAAAAGTGATTAATTTGGTTACCTACCGTTTTACATTTTTCATTAGTTTGGGCATAGGATCTCATTGCTTAGCGAGTTTGAATATATAAACTCTCTTGCAATATGAAAGTTAACTTTTCGATCAAATAGCGAGAATAAATTTCATACTTCTATGTCACTAACCATAATGACATGTGAATACCTAAATTAAATCATGGTTTAGTCAGTCAATGTTGTTCTTGTTCTTTATAAGCAAGTTAAAGTTAAAGTGAAGGTTTGGTAGTTAATGGTAGAAAATCAAAGTCAATTGAATAGCAGCTATGATGATGTAGGTTACTTTGTTATTAGGAATTATTTTAATACCGACGAAATTTCATCTCTTAGAGAAGTCATATTGAAATTTCATCAATTGTGGAAAAAAGACAACGTAAAATTTTATCAAGAAGAGGCGTTCAATTCTTCTTTAATTACCGGAAGTGAGTACTTAGAGCCCGATGATAGAGTGACGCTTTTTAACTTTATCAGTTCAAAAAAAATGATCAATGTTGTTGAGTCAGTTATTCCGGTTGATCCCGCTTTTATGAATACCCAATTGTTTTTTAACCCCGTTAATCCACAATTAAAAGACTTCTGGCATAGAGATTGTCAATATGACCATGACATTGACATACAAAAACAGGTCATTCATAACACGCAAGTTGTACACCTTAGAGTCCCGTTGTTTGATGAACTTGGTATAGAGCTAGTGCCCGGTACACATAAGCGTTGGGATAACGAAGAAGAATTTGATGTGCGACAAGAAGAAAAAGGTCGGGTGAGTAGTGAAGGCCTCTCTACAGGTAAGAAGATAAAGTTAGCCGCGGGTGACTTGTTAGTTTTTTCTGCAGACATGATCCACCGCGGTCTATACGGATTGGACCGATTAGCTTTGGATATCTTAGTTTTTGATTCAAAGGCTGATTTTGTTGATTATGTCGATGATGATTGCTTACCGGAAACTTCAATGTTGGAAAAAATTGACAACCCTAGATTATTTATGAATACCCTTCACCTAAAGTCAAAAAATAGATGAGGTCAATGAAAGCATTACATCGTAACCGCAGCATCAACTATTGCTTGTGCTACTTGAGTTAGTTGTTGAATGAAAGCTGATTAGACTGCCAAAAGATTAATGCAGTAAAGGCAATGGGTAACAATGAAAATAAAGCAAAGACATAATTACCACTGATAGCAATTAAAATGGTCGACAATGCAAATGCCAAAATAGTGATGATTGAGCCCAATTTTACTGTTTTTGGTATAGCTAATAGCGTGCCACCAATAACCTGAACTAAACCATATAAAACAATCAGTATGGAATTAAAACCGAACGTTTCAAGGAACTGTACTTCCTCGGGGGATTCCAATATTTTGGCCACACCTGCTCCAATACCCAATAAAGCGATTATTGCGACTAATACCCAATGTAGAATTTTCACGCCAACTCCTTTTTATTCATAACGGCCACGTTAAAGGGCATTTTATTCGTTTGCTAAAACTGGAGGGCAAAGCGGAACCGAGTAAACTGTTTCGGAACCGACCTTTTTGCCTTGCTTGAGCGCGACTAGACTAGTTCTCTTTGTAAAAGTGCCACCATATTTCCTGTTTTAGCAGACCACATATTTTGAGCTAATTCTGGGGTCAATATTTGTATAACTAACCACCCTTGTTTTCCTTCATGATTAAATATTTCAGCAAGATCAGGTAATTTTGCTTTTTTTATCCCGGTTAGGAAACCTTCTTTGTTTTCTATTTCCAAAGTCTTATATTCGTATTGCTTCATTTTTACTATTTCCTCGTAGTCGAGGTCATGAATATTTATATTAAAAACAGATGCTAATGCCTTTTTAGATTGCAGCGATGCTGATGCCTCGTTTTCAATTCGCTGTATTGTTCTTAGATTAAGGCCGGTTGCTATCGCTAGCTCATCTTGTGACCAAGATTTCTTATTCCTTAAAGCAATTACTAAATGTGCATTAATCTTCATAAATATCTATAACCTGTTATGTTGAGACCACTAAATTATCCATAAAAAGAGTGGATTGTTTTACGACGATACAACGAAACTATAACGACAATCATACGACACTTTAGCGACATTCGTTGGAATTAGTGTTTTAAATAACATTAAAGAGACTGATATTCAGTTTGCTATCGTGTGGAACCAAGTGGAGCCGAACAATTTATTTAATCAGTTAAGCTTATTGTGGCTGCTTAGTTAAGCCCTGCTAACACTTGTGCACGATTTTTGTTCAGGAAAGTTTGATAGGCTTCGTCGCCAAGACCAACGTCGATGAATAATTGTTTCATAATGGCCTCTGGGTATAAGTAAGCATTATAATCAGGCAACCAGCCGTTATTCATCATACTGAGTATCATGGTTTTGGCTTTTTCTTTGTGCTGTCGAAATAACAGCCAGCGCGCATAATAGATGTCTTGCCTGGTATTCCCTTGGTCAAAACTGTTATCAAGTTGATGAGCCAAGTCGCTAACTAATTGCATGCTACCTCGCCTGGCCTGTAATTGGACAAAATAGGTCAGTAAATTGCGATTTTTAGCGGTCACGG
This sequence comes from uncultured Colwellia sp., assembly GCA_913062815.1. GTDB lineage: Bacteria > Pseudomonadota > Gammaproteobacteria > Enterobacterales > Alteromonadaceae > Colwellia. Next base: position 34,656 of record CAJXWZ010000039.1, read on the forward strand.
TTATTTCACCTTGCGTCGCTGGATTGAGAATATGCTTAGCAAGCTCAGGCTGTAGTCGTAAAAATTCCTTGTAGGCTTTTTCATCATCTCCCATTAATTCAAGCGCCAATAGATAGCCGCCGGCATAGCGAGCATTGTCTTGATGTATAGCTATACGTTGCTCGATAAAGGCAATAACATCTCGATAACTCCCTTGAGCGGCAGCCAAGGAGGTTTGAATAAACAGTTTAAATGATGGATTGACCTGTTGGTCTTGTAATAGCGTCAGTGTTTTAGCAACCGCAGTATGTTTTCCTAACGCCAGCTCTATCTGCGCCTGAGTTAGTTGATAAGAGCGTTGTTTGTGCATAATTGAGGGATGTTTTTTTGCCCATAACAAAAACGCACGAGCTCGGTCGATTGTCAGCGGCAAAAAGTCCAGCTCTTCAATCGCCCGGTTAGTGTAATCAAGTTGTAAGTCTAACGCCCGGCGGTAGTAAAATCTTGCTTGCTTTTTTTTCCCTGCATTGAGGTAGGCATAAGCTAGGCTACGATTGATCATCGGTGACATAGGCGCTAACTCATAAGCCGTTTTGGTCATGCTTAGCCCTTGCTTGTAATTTCCCATTCTACGATTCAGCTCGGCGTACCACATATAAGAAAAAGGGTAATTTGGTGCCAGCTTTATGGCTTTTTCAAACAATTTTCCGGCCTGGATTTTTTTACCTTGGCTACTCAGTAGCATGGCCTGTGCCGCTATTGCCTGACCAAGTTCTGGTTGCTGTGCTAGCGCTTGTTGCAACAATGGGCGGCATTTTTTTAACGCTTGTTTAAGTGACCAGTCGGCATAAATATGCAAAGAATGATAGGTATCGCAAAGGCCAACTGCCGCTAGGGGGAATAATGCTTGTTGCTGTTGCATCTCTTCATAAACCGATTTGGCTCGATAAAGTGCCGGGCCATTACGTTGCTGCCACAAATGACGAGCCCGTAAGTATTGATCGAAACTGCGATTATCTATCAGCGCCGAATTGAAAGCGGGTAAGGTTTGTTGTCGCTTAAACAGCCCTAGCAAGGTTGCCACGATTGTATCTTGCAGGGCAAATAAATCATCAACTTCGCCATTAAAAACCTTGGCCCAAATCACATCTTGGCTATCAACCTGGATCAATTGCAGAAAAACTCGAATGCTGTTGTTTTGCTTATGAATCCTGCCTTTTATCACAGCTTGAGTGCTGGGCGACGACGCTGTTTTACTTAAGGAAACAACACGCATTTGTTGAATTTGCATTAATTGAGTGAGCAAAACATCGTTTAACGCATCGAGCTTTGCGGCCTGGCCAAGGTTCTCAGTACTTAAACGCTGTAATGAGATAGAGTTAATCTGCGCGATACTAAGCAGGTTTGGTTGCTGTTCAGGCTCTTGCCATGGTTTAGTAATACGCAAGACACTGATGACAAGTACAACAAACATCGCCATAAACAATGCAACAAGCCAAAAGCGCCACATCGTTAGCCAATTTTTTCTTAGCGTACTAGCGCTAAGCTGCGTTACATCTTGAGCAGAAGTGTTCTTGATGTTTATAAGATTTTTTGTTTGATTTGTTAATGTTGGCAGCATTTGTACTTGTGCAATAAGGCGATAGCCCTTGCCGGAAACTCGCTGAATATAAGTAGGCTCAGCCGCTGTATCACCTAATGCTTTGCGTAATTGTGCTATGGCCTGATAAACAGAGCTATCGCTTACCACTTGTTGTTGCCAAACCCTTTCCATCAGTGTTTCCAAGTTGAGGGGCTCACCTTCACCTTCAACCAAAACAAGCAATATCGCCATTACCTTAGGCACAAGAATGGTTTCATTTTCCGCGCAGGAAATTTTATTTAGCTCGGGCTCAACCTTCCACTGCCCGACCATAAAGGCCTTATTGTTATCCAAAAATATATTCCACCGCGAAAACTGAATATATTCTAACAGATATAGTACGATTTCGAACTATTCTAACTAGTTGTTTTTATTACATTCAAAAAACTTTTAGAAATGTTTTAGCTAAGTTTTAAGCATTTTTTGTCTGTCAAAGGCAATATCCCTTTAGCCAAATACAACACAGAGAAAAACGATGATAATGATCAAAAACAAATCAGGATTAAAACAACGCTTATTCGCCATGAGTTGTATGCTGCTTATCTTTTGTAGTCAGATCAAGGCTGATGAAATAGCCAAGTTGACGGCAAAAGAAAAAGCTTCTTGGGATAACGCTTATAATAGTTCAACAAAAGAGAGGTTCATTCCGGTAGAGCTTTTTACCGGAATAAAGTGGGATGGGAAACATGAATTAATACTAAAGGAGGCTGTTACCTCCGCCTCTGCCTGTGACCCTGTCATTGAAAAACGATGCACTATTTTTGACATTACGGGCCCATTTAAAACAGAAAAAAATGACACAAAAATTGAATGGGTTGGTAATGAAATCCCTTATTATCGAAGAACATTTAGTACCAGACGTATGGGGGCGGTTGAGTCTCTTTTTACCATTAATAATTCAAAAGATGGACTAGTGAGAATTTATGATAAGCGAAAACAGTGGGGTGCCAGAACTTATGATGGGTTAGGAAGTAAATTCCCCCTTGGTTACTGGAAGCAAGGTGAAGTACGTACTTACCCCTCACGTAGACCAACAAGAATCGAAATTATAGAACTAGATGGACCGAATCACTGTCTTACTTTTCGATGGGTAATAGGTAAGGGAGAGCATAGAAACATGGATAATAATTATACTTTTTGTCCTGAACGCGGCTTTACATATTTTAGTCACAACAATGAGGGCCCTGATACGAAGAAACATAAGCCTATATAAATTCTAATGCAGAGGCATAGTTCAATGGTAACTAGTATGTTGATTTCTTCTCATTTGGTAAGGCATGTCTCATTGTTTGAAGAGCCATAAACACTCATATGGCTCTTCGCACATAGTAAAAACTCTTGAGTCGTATCTTTTAGGCTGAAGTTACACTTTGAAAACATGATTGACATTTTTGAATCAAAATAGCTAAGGAAATGACAACGAAACTTCACAAATCACTAGGGGCAACTAAGAGCACAAAGGCGATCTAAACAAGTAGCAATACTTGTTGACCATTTCGTTTCAAACTCTAGCCATCGTTCATATCTATAGGTTATGTCATTATGCAGATATTTATACAATGTAGATGGAGGGGGAGGTGCAACATTAAGTAAATACTATTTTTATATAAACACACAATGTCTAGTTTTCAGGCAAATATAATGTGCCGTTTGCTCTAATTATTTCTAACCAGTGTTCAGACATTGCAAATGCACCATCAATTTCAACTGACGTTAACTGCTGATGCATCCTTTGTTGAAACCACGAAAACTTATTATACGTTTTGTTGCTTTGAGTAAGTTCAAGGATTAATTGATTAAATGCGAAGGATTTAACATAACCATGCTCGCCATAGTTTTGCGAATAGTTCATATTAGACAGACTAATTAATGCCTTGATACTACCGTTTTGAGCCGCTTGCTCTAAAAACCCGATTTTCTTTTCAATAAAGTTGTCGCGCATTTTCACAAATTCGTCTCTTTCAAGGTTTTTGTAACCTTGCGATTCCATAAAAAACTCAGGGGTAATACTACCAATATTTTCCTGTGCAGCTACGTAGCCATTAACTGCAGCAGTTTCTGAGTAACGATAAAATTGGTTTCGTTGCCTTTGTGTAATACCTGAACAATACTCGTATTTTTTTGTAATATTAGCCACAGCTAGTTCGTTATCGCTAAATTCGTAGACTTGCTCTAATTTCAGCTCAAGCGCACTGTCATCTACGGGGCTGTGGTAACAATACCTAAGGTTCATAGCAAGTACATAGTTTGCCTCGTTATCTCCATTTTCTGCGGCGAATTTAAGTCTTTCGAGTTGCTCTACTAGCTTTCCATCAAATTTCCAGTCTGGTCTATGAATAACAACTAATTGACCATTTTTCTCCCTTGTTCCTTCTATAATAGCCTTCGGCTCTGAAATGTTTGTAGGATTGACTGTGATTGCTTCTGCCTTGACTGTAGTTTTGAGGGAGTGATTAGTTAAATTAGTAAGTGCAATATTTGAAGAGTCGGCTACTGCTGGACTATCAGTCAAGTTTAAGAGATATGTGGTTAAGCAAGCGATCAAAATTATTAATAAGACCGACATCTTAATTTTGCCTTGAGTCATGAAGTTTTGTGTCCTTACATCAGTTCCGTATTTAAGTCTAAGTATCGGGATCAAGATACATTGTAATTGAGCTATTTCACAATGAACTTAAAACAGTAAAAAGCTAGCTTTTCTGAAGTTATAATTTTAACGTTGATTCGCATGTCTTTGCATAATTTATTTAAATCTTTTGCGATACTCTGACGGTGTTAAGCTTGTATGTTTTTTAAAAATACGTCTAAAGTAACTAATGTTCTCATAGCCTGATTCTAAAGATATATCTTCAAAAGAGAGTTGGGTATTGATCAATGATTTTTTAGCAAAGTCAATTCTTAGAAGTTGTAAGTAGCCATTGACTGACTCGCCCGTAGCCGATTTAAAGCGCCGATTAAATTGCCTGATACTCATACTTACACTTTCTGCTAAGTCGTCAATATTAATTTTTTCATTAAAGTTTTTTTCCATAAAACTTTGTGAAGATAATATTATACTGTCGCTGTGGTTTTTTTCTGGAATAAACATAGCGAATGGGGATTGAGAAATACAATCTAAATCAACCATAGTACAGCGAGAGCTTTGTAAGGCTATTTCACGCCCCCAATATTTTTCTATGAGATAAAGCGATAAGTTTAAATCGGCTGAAATACCACCACCGCAAAATAAACGCCCTTCATCCGTTACCAAAAGATCAGTTCTTAATCTCACCTTTGGAAAACGCAATGCAAATTGTTTTGCTAATCCCCAGTGAGTTGTAGCAGATTTACCATCAAGTAAACCTGTCGCCGCCAATGTAAAAGCGCCACCACAAACACTTGCTAAGTCAGCACCATTTTCGTATTTGTTCTTTAGCCACGCTACACGAGCAATATGGTCTTTGTCTTCGGGATTAAATAAAAAGCCTTGGGAAGGGATAATGATCAAATCAACATGTTTGATATCGTGCATGTCACATGTTGGAAATATAGGGATTTTATTAACGGTATTTACTGGCTTTCCATCAGCGGTAACAATTTTAACATCAAAAAGCGGGGATGGTTGTTGGCCCATCGTGACATTCCATAGAACACCTGCTTGCAAAAACATATCCATTGGAGACGCGATAGTTGACAGAATTGAATTTTCTGAAGCCAAAATGACCACATGAATTATTTGTTTGTCTACCAATGTCACTCTTCCTCAATTTATACGTTGTATTAAAAGTCACTATTGAAATGTCCTAATAGGACTCTTTTCGTCCATTCTAGCGCTTATTTGGCAAGCTTGTATAGATAATAATGATTGCATCAATTTATTCAGGGATAAAACAATGAAGGTTTTTCGGCTAGAGAACAAAGATATTATTCGATCTCTACAACAAAAGTTTCCTCTTATGGCTAACGACGCAACATCAGTTTTTACTGCTTCACGTTTATCGCGAGACAGTTGGCAAGGCACATCAATTAAATAATATTTTAACTCAAAAATGGAGTACTACACATGAAGTTACATGGCGCAATTATTTCACCAAACGTACGTAAAGTTGTTATTGCATGCATGATTAAGGGCATAGAATTTGATTCAAATATGATCGTACCAGGTCCAGAACTAAAGCAAGCAGAATTTCTTAAGCTGAACCCTCTAGGCATGATCCCTGTATTAGAGGATGAAGATTTAACTATAGGAGACTCTAATATAATTATTCAGTATTTGGATGAAAAATATCCAGATAGGCCACTATTGCCTGCTGAAGTTAATGACAGGGCTAAAGTTCGCTGGTTATCTGAGTATGCTGGAAGCGCATTATTTCCATGTTGCGGAAGCATGTTTAGAGAGGTTTTTGTCAACCCTAATTACTTCAAACAAACCACCAATCAACAGGTTGTTGACGATACAGTTAACAACAAATTTCCACCTGTGCTTGATTATTTAGAGTTGCAAATGCCAGAGCAAGGTTTCTTATTTGGTGAGCAACTTACATTGGCCGACATCAGCATAGTTTCCATGTTTATTACTGCTAGCTATGGTGGCTACCGTGTAGATGAAAAACGTTGGCCGAAGCTAAAAACTTATATAGCGCGAGCATTAAACTTACCGGTTTTTATCAAATGTTTAGAAACTGAAAAAGCCATGATTAAGATAATCACGGGGTAAGTCGTAATTGCCATGGACTAATTTATAAACTTCAGTTCATGGCGTTTCATTTTATAACTAACGATAATTGGAGAAATAACATGTTATCAACTGAAGTTTTCTATTTGGTACTTACTACTGGGCTAACGGGTGTTATTTGGATTTTTTATATTGGCAACCGGTTATTGGAGCTAGGTACAACAGCGACATTGAATAATCCGGCAGTAGGCCATGAGCCAAAAGCAAAATGGGCACAGCGCTTAATCCGTGCACATCAGAACGCAATAGAAAATTTAGTAATATTTGCAATACTTGTGGTTGTCATAGAGCTATCACAATTGAATAACGAAATAACAGCTTTAGCCACTTTAATATATTTCTATACGCGACTAGCACATGTCATCATTTATACTCTAGGTATTCCAGTTGCGAGAACCTTAGCTTTTATAGGGGGTTTTGCTTGTCAGGCACTCTTGTTTATTCAAGTGATATAAATTTTGATAGCAAGTACAGCTTTAACTATTGAGATAGATATATTCGCTATTGATACCTGTTTGAACTTATCCAATCAACATGTCCTAAATGGTATCTTTTCGTCTATTTCAGACCTTAATGCTCAGCTTAATCAATAGTAAAATATTCTACGTCAAAAGCATTTTTAAAACTTTAAATAGACAACGTTATCGAAAACTACCAAAGGAATTTTATTATGCACATTTTCAACAAATTAATTAATATACTAATTACCTGTTTTATTCTAGTTCAAGGAACTTTAGCCGTTGCAGCAACCACACAAGAAACCAAGTTGCATCATAGGGCTTTTACCAAAGAGCTAATAGATATTGTTAAGTCACAAATACACTACCCATCATTCGCAGTAGACTACGGTATTGAGGGGGATATTACTATACAAGTTAAGATTGACGAAGAGGGTAATCTTATTGCAAAGAAACTTACACAACGTTCTGGCTCAGGGCAACTTGATCGTGCTGTAATGAGAAAGATAGATAAGATTCAATCTTTCAAAAGAATTCCGAAGGAACTAAAACTGAAAGAATTCGATTTTGAAGTGCCATTGACTTTTCTTTTGCTAGAGTAACATGCTGGACTTCCTAATTTGAAAAGTAGACCTTCCGATTATCATGAGAAAATTGGCCATTAATTCACAAGTAACTAGAATATTAATGGCCAATCTTCGAGTTGAGATAGATATGAATTTAACTTGTCTGTTTTTCTAGGTCTTACTTCAACCTTACAAGATGAAATATTTATTAGGCAAACATGAAGGTCTCAACAGCTACCGCAGCAGTTCTTTATATAATCACATAGGCATGACTTCTTAGTGCATTGCTTAGTTAACCCTTCCATAGATGTTTCTTTTTACAAAATTGCAGAAATGACTAAAATTAAGGTGCTACAGCACCAGTTGCACTAAGAATCAGTTGCATTTACCAACTAAGCTCAAACCACAATATAGTTTTTACCGATATAAAAATCCTCTGCGAAATACTTAATCATGATATGCGATTTACAATATAAAGAACTTTCTTGACTTTAGGAAAGTATTTGCGCAAAATAATGCTTAATATAAAAAGAGGTGAACAATGACTAAATTACGTAGTCCACAATTTGGCGCTATATTGTTTCGTGCAAGTGAACTCATTAGTGTTCAAGGAGCAGAAGTTTTTGACCGTTTAGGCATTAGTCTTCATGCTAACAAAATTTCAATTGTTCTCGCCTTACATAGCAAGGGAGCTCTTTCTTCAACTGAGCTCTCTCAGCACATAGGTCTGTCGCGTCAATTAATTGAAAGTCGTCTAAAATCCAGCGTTGAAGACGGCTTCTTCATTTCGTTGCCAGACCCAAAAGACTCGCGGAAGCGCATCTATAATATCTCTGATGATTCAAGAGTCGAAGCAGAGCGCATTGTGTCTGTCATGAAAGATTTTGAACAAGTGTATTCAACATTATGGGAAGAAATCGGAGTCGAACTAGAGGGGGCTTTGAAGCTGATGGAGAAAGCCTTGGCTCGCAAGGCTTTGGCATATCGGCTTTGTGAAGATTTTCCAAAGTATTACAACGAAATAGAACAATAAAAACTGTTTGTATTCAGGCATTTTAACAAACGCAGTAAACCTCCTGATGAGGAGGCAATGAAACAATAAATGGAGCACATATGAAAAATATACTAAGAATTTTAATATTGGGAAGTTTAATATCTTGGCAAGTTCAAGCCAATACGGAAAATGAATTATCGTATGAAAAGCTATTGCCTCAGTATATTTCATGGGCTATTGCCACTGATCAGGAAGGTATGAAAATAGGTATCCCCTTAGATGAGAAAGAAATATTATTAGCTGAAAAAATAGGAGTTAAATTTCCTGAAAAAGTAAGAGTAATCTATGTAGATGAAGTACCTTATCCCTATGAAAATGAACACTTAAAGCAAATGGGCTTATCATTAGGGTTCATTGGCGATGGTATAATCAATGAAGCTCAAGCTTTTGGCTATTCGATTTATGTTAGAAAGGATTTAAATTTTACTTATAGTAAGTTAGCTCACGAATTGGTGCATGTGATGCAGATTGAACGTACTGGCTCGTTTTCTGTATACAGCCTTCAATATCTGACTGACTTGGCTAAATACGGTTACTCGAAAGCGCCTCTTGAAATTGAAGCATATAAAGCAAACACAAAGTATGGTGCACGCTAATTAACGGAATGTAATGCAAAATATGAATATTCGAATTTTTATTGCAGAATCAAAGGAACACTTTGAAGGCACAAAAAAGATTATTATCGCTTATTCGGAGTTCTTAGGTGTCGACCTATCATTCCAAGACTTCTCGAAAGAGCTTGAGCAGCTTAACGTAATGTATGGACTACCAACGGGGAATATGATTCTTGCGGAAGTCTCAGGTGAAATAGTTGGTGCAGTTGGCTTAAGGTATCTATCTAATGGTGTAGCGGAAATGAAGCGTTTGTTCGTATTACCTGAGTTTCAAGGTAATGGTATAGGTAATATATTAATTGTCGAATTTCTAGCGCAGGCTAAAAAGTTGGGATATAACTTGGTAAAACTAGACACCATTCCTGAACTAGATAGAGCGTTTTCTTTATACAAAAAGCACGGATTCGAATCAATCGGAGCATATCGCTTTAATCCTCATCCAAATACTATATTTATGGAGCGGTTAATTTCATAAAACAAAGCAGTCCTATAAAGACTGCTTTTTTATATATGCGGATCTTCACA
>CAJXWZ010000040.1 GCA_913062815.1 uncultured Colwellia sp.
GAAAGCACAATTAATGCTAACGATGCTAGACGGGTGGTAGAAAGTAATTCTTTTCTGGTGCGATTTGATTGTGATTTGCAACGTGGAGAAAATAATGCTTATTTTAGAAACCCAAGAGATCAAGTAGGCCGATATGATGAGGAAACCTTCTTTCAACCAACCATGGCGTTAGAAGAGCACGTAAAGTTAAAACTTATTGAAAAAGAAAATAAATAATCCATTTATAAAAAAAGCCTCTAACGACAAGGCGTTCAGCTAATTTGTTGAGAAAGTGTTGGCTTTAATAAAACACGTTCTATAATACATATAGTTATGTTGTTATTGGGCGTATATTTTTACAGCAGATTAATTAGAGTATCAAAATGTGATTAAAAGCTTCTTCTTTATAATTTTTACCCTCTTGCCAATTACAGATATTGCCGCCGCTTCCCACAGTGAAAGTGACAAGATGAGCTCGGCAGAAACTCGCGCTACAACCTCCACTCAGGTTATAAATCAACAAAATGCCGTGAGCAAACTGGCACCAGCTGATATAACTTTTACCCGAAAAGAACAACAATGGATAGCTGAGAATCCGCTGGTGGTATACAGTGACATTAGCTGGGACCCCTTCGTTAACGTTGAAAACGGCGTTAATGGTATTGGTAAAGATCTTTTAGATTTGGTGTCGTTATACAGCGGTATTCAATTTCAATATATCAAGGCACGTGATCGCGGCGAACTTGCTGAAATGCTCGAAGACAACCGGATATTCTTGAATCTTGCCGCGGGAAAAGACCCTCAAGGTATAATACGACTTGATTATTCAGATCCCTATATTCAGTCGCCAATTGTGATGGTCTCTACGGAAAAATATTCCTATTTACAAGATATTAGTCAACTCTCTGGTCTATCGGTTGCCGTTTCCCGAGGCACAAATGCCGAAGCCTATATTCGCGAGAAATACCCTGATGTTCAGGTCAGACCTTCCACCCATAATATTGAAGAATTGGTCGCTGTATCCTCTGGCAAGTTGGATGTTTTTATCGGCAGTCTGATGGTGGTGGCCCATCATTTAAGACGTGAAGAACTTTATAACTTAAGAATAAGCGGTAACGTTGATAGGAGTTTGGCTGTTCACTTTGTGGTTGCCAAAGGGCGGCATCCTGAATTGATAAGTATCATCAATAAATCTTTGCAGCATATCAGTACAGAAACAAAACGAACCATAGCCAATAACTGGTTCATCGTGAATTATCCCATCAGAGGGGTCGATATTAAACTGGTGATGTTGTTTTTAGCGATTGGCATCAGCGTGGTCTTGCTGAGTTTATTATGGGTGCGCCGACTAAAACAGCAAATTGTATTAAAAGATCTGATGGAAAGCGCGCTTAGATCTGCTCGAGCCGATGCCGAGCTTTCCAGCAAGGCGAAATCAGAATTTCTCGCCAATATGAGTCATGAAATTAGAACACCTATGAATGCCATCGTCGGCTTCTCGCAACTACTTGAAGAGTCGAAATTAGATATTCAGCAAAAAGGTTATCTGCAATCGATAAAAGTTGGCAGCAGCAGCTTGCTGCATATTATTAATGATATTTTAGATCTTTCAAAAATCGAAGCCGGTAAAATAGAAATAACGTGCCAGCCCACCGAGTTGAAATTACTCTTAGATGAACTTACCATGCTCTTTATAGGCAAAATGAATGCCAAGGGCGTAGCCTTGGTTATTTCTGGAGAGTCTGATTTACCACGAAATTTATACTTAGACAGTAACCGGGTTCGTCAAATAATAATGAACCTTTTAAGCAATGCACAAAAGTTTACCGAGCAAGGCAGTGTTAATATTCGAGTAAGTTACCAGCCGACGATTGATGACAATGCAATACAACTGCAAATAGACATTGAAGATACCGGTATAGGTATTGATGAAGTTTCATTGCAGAAACTGTTCACTAAATTTGAGCAAGGTGCACATCAATCGACGGTAAAATATGGCGGTACAGGTTTAGGTCTGGCGATCAGTAAAAAGTTGGCGCAAAAAATGGGCGGTAACTTAACGGCGACCAGTCAGCTTGGCAAGGGCAGTTGTTTTACTTTACGATTAAATAACGTCAAGGTGAGCGACGCAGAACTCGTCGCCAATGTTAACGACATTAACTATAATTTTAATAAAGCCGTCATTCTGGTGGTGGATGACGTTGAGACTAATTGCATCTTATTGCGTGAGTACTTGCAGAAGTACCCCTTTAAAGTTCATGTTGCCACTAACGGCGCCGAAGCCGTGGCAATGGCAGAAGAATACAAACCCGATCTAATATTGATGGATTTAAGAATGCCGGTAATGGACGGCTATGAAGCGACCATCAAAATAAAGCAACAACAAACCGCCAAGGTTATTGCTTTAACGGCGTCAGCGCTAGAGGATAAAGAATCAATTAAAAAAAGAGAAGTATTTGACGCATTTTTACGCAAGCCGATATTACACTCTAAATTGATCCGTGTTATGGCAGACTTTTTACCCCATGAAAGTCAACTTCAAATTAAAAAAAATAAAGAGTATCGATATGCTATTTCTGACGAGATTCGTGGTGATTTTTCTCGCTATATTACAGGTGAGTTTCTACCTAAAATTGCTGAAGCTAAAAAAAGTGGTCAGTTCCAGGAAATACTGATATTGGCGGGGCAGTTTGAAAAGTTGGCTGAACAACATGCTGTTGAGGGTCTAGTCAGGTTTAGCAATGATTTGGCTAATGCCTGCAATAACTTTGATGTTGAAAAAATTGATTATTTAATTGCTCAGATAGATTCGGATTTTAAAGACTGCTAAGCCATACTTCTTTTAACAGGTTGGCTTTAAGGAGTGGAAGTGAAAGAATTTAATATATTAATAGTGGATGATGTCGCCAAAAATATCCAGGTGGTCGCCAACTTGCTCAAAGATGAAGATTATCGTTTGTCCTATGCTATGGCTGGTGAACAGGCGATAGAAATACTCAAAAATAAGACCTATGACCTTATCTTATTAGATATTATGATGCCTGGCATGAATGGTTATGATACCTGTAAAGTGATAAAGAAATTACCAAGTTATGCAGAAACCCCCATTATTTTTCTGTCCGCAAAAAATGATCAAGACAGTATCATACTGGGGTTTGAAGCGGGCGGTCAGGATTATGTGACCAAACCTTTTAATTCATCCGAACTACTGGCCAGAGTTAGAACTCATTTAAAGTTAAGGGCATTCGAAAAATACCAACAAGAGCAAATTGATAAAGGGGTTAAAGAGGTAAAAAGCCTCTATCGGGAGCTTGAAGATACACAACGTGAAATTGTGTTCACTATGGGAGCTATCGCTGAAACTCGCTCCAAGGAAACTGGCTTACATGTCAAGCGTGTCGCCGAATACTCAAAGCTTTTGGCGCAGTTGTCCGGTGTTTCCGAACACGATGCAGATTATGTGGCGCTTGCGTCGCCGATGCACGATATTGGTAAAGTCGGAATTCCTGATTATATATTAAATAAACCCGGCCCATTAACCACTGAAGAGCGAGTTATTATGGATACTCACGCCGAATTAGGTTATGAAATGCTAAAGCATTCCAATCGCTTTGTAATGAAAACAGCTGCCATTATTGCCTTGGAACACCATGAGAGGTGGGACGGAAAGGGTTACCCTAAACAGTTAAAAGGTGAGGAAATTCATCTATGGGGGCGAATAACGGCTCTCGCTGATGTGTTTGATGCCCTTTGTTCTAAACGTTGTTACAAAAAAGCCTGGGCTGACGAAGATATATTTAATCTGATTAAAGCAGAGAAGGGTAAACATTTTGACCCTAAACTGGTCGATCTATTCTTTGACAACCTCAATGATTTTTTATCAATTCGTGCAGAATTTACAGACTTACTGCCAGATGGTTAGACGACAACCAATCTATTAGCGAATAAAAGACTTGCTGCTATCGATCTCTTGTTACTAACAGGGTCTAGCTGTGCAGGAAAAAGTCAGTTAGCTACCCGTATATTTCAATTAAAAAAAAAGCGTTCAATGTTAATAGTTACATTAGTCTCAGTGACTGTGCCACCTTAAAGTGCTTTTTTGTTGCGAATAGGAAATACAATTTAACTTAATTTTAAATTGATAAGTCTATGGCTATTGGAGACGGAAGCGAAATAGGTTTACGGCAACTCTGTACTTATCCCAGATATTATATTATTTTTTGAGTAATTTAAGAGTGTTAACTACATGCACAAATAATTCACATACGTGTTTATGTTATTGCTATATGCACAATAAAATGCAAAAGTGTGTGCGTATTAAATAGACGTGCACAAAAATCGGTTTTATTTAAAGGTAAACAACATTGAATTGTGATTATAGATTTGTCCCATTAGAACGACTCGGTGACATAGAAAGCAAGGCTGTTTTAAAGGCTACGGCTAAAGCACACCAAGCATTAGGTGAACTGAAGGGCCTTGCAGTCACTATGCCTAACCAATACCTATTATTGGCCACTCTTTCCTTGCAAGAAGCAAAAGAAAGCTCCGAAATTGAAAACATTATTACCACGCAAGATGACTTATACCGCAGTAACTATAAATCTCAGCAATTTCTTTCTACTAGTGCAAAAGAAGTACATAACTACGCGCAAGCATTACAAGCGGGTTTTAATACCATTAATACAACGGGATTACTTACCAATAATACCATTATTGAAATTCAAAGAATTATTGAAAATAATAGTGCCGGTTTTAGAAGCCAAGGAGGCACACAACTTGTTAATCAGCAAAATGCACAAGTGGTATATACCCCACCACAAACAGCGCAGAATATTATTGACTTAATGAGTGATTTAGAAAAATTTATTAATGATGATGAGCTGAGTGATTATGATGACTTAGTGAAAATGGCATTAATTCACCACCAATTTGAAAGCATTCATCCTTTCTACGATGGCAATGGCAGAACAGGTCGTATCCTAAATGTTCTATACCTGAGTAAGCAAAGATTACTTGGCGCACCTATTTTGTATTTATCACGATATCTCAATAGAAATAAAGCGCAGTATTACCAGAATTTACAAGAAGTAAGAGACAATAATAATTGGGAGCCGTGGTTATTGTTTATGTTAAAGGCATTACAAATAACGAGCCAAGATACCTTAAAAATGATTAAAGGTTTAATTGCGTTAATGCAAACTTATAAACAAACTATTAAAGCTAAGTTGCCTAAAATTTATAGTCACGAATTGATTAATAACTTGTTTACTCATCCTTACACCAAGGTAGAATTTATTACTCAAGATCTAAACATACACCGTAATACTGCTAGTAAATACTTGAACCAGTTGGTTGAAATTGACCTGTTGTCTAAACATAAGCTAGGCAAAGATAACTATTATCTGAATAGTGAGCTTTATGAGCTTTTATCAAATTAGCAATCAAATATTCCATACTTCTATGGCGGTTTGGGGCACTTAGCGAGATAGGAATTTACTTCCAATGTCAGCTTTCCTAGAAGATAGTGGATATTGAAATGGGGTTTATTGTTCTAATAATTGGGATCGTAAAGTGGTATCAGTGAACATTGAGGTTAGTGACAAATGTAAGAACAGTCATTGATCTTTATTTGAATGATAAATACAAGCAATTACTTAAATAATAAATTACCCTCAAATTAAGTAGAAAGGAAAAAACTGGCGCTTTTCCCTTTCTAAATTAGGCTATTCACAAATTAGCTGAAGCCTTGCTCTAACGAGGCTTTTCTAATTATTAATTGGCTTAATAAAGCTATTTAATATTACCTTTCAACGCATTAACTGCTGTATTAATGTCTTTAGCTTTCATGGCGTCCAAAATGACTTTATGTTCATCATAACATTCTTGTGCATTGGTCAGGCGTTTATAGTTCATACGCATGCGATAAATAAACGGCTGCCATAAGTTCACTAAATCATCACCACCGGCTTTATGAACAAAAAAGCGATGAAATGCCATATCGATTTCAGTTACTAGAAAATAATCTTCTTCAGCGAATGCTTGATTTAACTTACTAAGTAACTCTTCCAGCTTGACAAAATCTTCATCTTCGAGAAGATTGACCACTAATTTCAGGGCAAAAGTTTCAATATTGATACGTGTTTCAATCATCAATGGTTGTAACTCTTCTGTAGGCGAAGAGTTTACCGAGACACCACAGTTATTTTTAGAAACAAGTAAGCCTTCTTTGCTGAGTTGTAATAACACATCGCGAACAGGGCCTCTAGAAACGCCAAAGCGTCTAGCTAATTCCTGCTCTTTCAACTTAGTATTTTCCATTAATACACCGTTGATGATATCTGCTCGTAGTTGTTGAGCTATTTGTTCTCTAACCGAAATGATTGGCGCTGAATCTAACATACCTTAAAATTTTCCTTGCAAGCTGTGATCACTTAAATGTCATCTAATCACAGCTATTATAACGGCAACAGTCTATTGTTAACAATGATTTAAATAAACAGTTTTCTTGTCAACGTACTGCTCTAGTCCATACTTGCCATCTTCACCACCACAACCGCTCATTTTTAAACCGTAATGAAAACCTTGATGTTGTTCGCCAATACCACGATTAACATAAACTTCACCCACTTCCATATCATTAATGCATTGTTCTACCCAGCGCATGTTATTGGTATATAAATAAGCAGATAAACCAAATTCACTGTCATTGGTGTGGCTAATAGCTTCTTCAATGGAGCTTATTTTTATCACTGGCAATATTGGACCAAAAGATTCTTCTTGTACAATGGTCATGCCTTGGGTGACATTTTCTAAAATCGTTGGTTCATACCATGCACCGTTTTCAAATCCTTCAACTTTCGCTGGTTTGCCACCATAAGAAAGGGTCGCACCTTCTGAAAGGGCTTTTTTAACTTGTGAGTCCATAAAGTCAGTTTCCCGTTTATTCACTTTTGGTCCCATTTCACTGGTTGGATCCATTGGGTCGCCAACTTTTAACGATGAGACTTTAGCTAAAAACTTAACCATAAATTCATCGTAAACATCTTCATGAACATATAATCGCTCAGCACAGGTACATACCTGACCACAGTTAGCAAACCTTGCCCAAAAAGCATCTTCTGCAGCAGCATCTAGGTCGGCATCATTCATAACGATGAATGGTGCTTTTCCACCGAGTTCTAGCATTACATGAGTAAGATGTTCGGCACTGCTATGGTATATCGATTGTCCAGCGCGTGTGCTACCAGTCATGGTGATCATCTTAGTGATAGGATTCTCACACAAATATTTACCAAGCTTTGAGCCATTACCATTTACGATATTAAGCACGCCAGCAGGAACTCCTGCCTCATTGGCTATACGGCCTAATTCCATTGTTGTTAATGGGGTTTCGGCTGTTGGTTTTATTACAATGGTATTGCCGGTTATAAGTGCTGGGCCAATTTTTCTTCCCGCAAGGGCTAGAGGGAAATTCCAAGCCGTAATACCTACAACAACGCCTTTTGGATATTTATGAATATATATTTTTTCTTTTTCATTGTCAGAAGGGAGAATATCACCTTCCATTGTTAAAGCATTATCACAAGCATATTCAATAAAGGTTGCAGTAGCATCAACTTCAATTTTGGCTAGAGAAAGTAATTTCCCTTGCTCGGAAACTAAGAGTTCAGCAAGCTGTTCGGTTTCAGCACGAATACCTGCAGCAAACTTTCTCAAAATTGCAGCACGTTGACGAGCAGGCAGTTTACGCCAACTTACTTGTGCTTCTTTTGCAGTTTCAAGTGCATATTGAGCATCCTCATTACAGCCTGATGGTATTGCACCGCATAATTCACCGGTACTCGGCGTAAACACTTGTATTTCACCATCAACTTTTGATGGAATGTACTCGCCATTAATAAAGTTAACGTTGTTTTTAATATTGATCATGATTATCTACCCATCCAGCCGCCGTCCACAAGGACAGTACTACCATTCATATAATTTGATGCTTGTGATGCTAAAAATACCACAGGCCCTTTAAAGTCTTCTATCTCTCCCCAACGACCTTGAGGAATTCTACCTAATATTGAGGTTGAACGTTCGTTATCTTCTCTAAGCGCTTGAGTATTATCAGTCGCAATGTAACCAGGGGCAATTGCATTAACATTGATACCTTGGCTGGCCCACTCATTTGATAACGCCATCACTAACTGGCCGACAGCACCTTTACTGGCAGCATAGCCAGGGACAGTTATTCCTCCTTGGTAAGTCAATAAAGATGCGGTAAATATGATCTTGCCTGATTGCCTTTTAAGCATCTGCTTGCCAATCTCACGAGATAATATAAATTGCGCATTTAGGTTAACTTCCATTACCGTATCCCAGTATTCGTCACTGTGATCAACGGCTGGATTTCTCATTATGGTGCCAGCATTATTTACCAGAATATCAACTTGTGGATGATTGGCATTCACTTGGTTAATAAAATTATAAAGCTCATCACGTTTTGAAAAGTCACATTGATAACTGGTGAATTTTCTTCCTAACTTCTCAACCGCTTGTTCAATTGCAGAATTATTAGGCTCAAGTGATGCTGAAACGCCAATAATATCAGCACCAGCCTCCGCTAATGCTATCGCCATACCAAAACCAATACCACGCTTACAACCGGTAACTAATGCTGTTTTACCTTGTAAACTAAAACTATCTAAAACCATTATGAATCTCCTAGGGTCTGACAATTAACCAGAGCCTTCATCCCTTGCGGGTTACCAGCCATCGAAGCGAATGCGTCATTGATTTCTGACAATGAAGAAACAGAACTAATATAAGGTGCAACATCAATCGCTTTTGTTGCGATAAGTTCAATTGCTTTTTCAAAGTCGGTTGCTTCATATACTCGTGCACCGAGTAGCTCAAGTTCTTTCCAAAAGAATTGGAATAAATCGACTTGCGGTTTCTCACTATGAATCGCTACCATACAAATTCTTCCTCTTACCGCGGCAATTTGAGTCATTGCATCGATAGCCTGTTGTACACCAGACACTTCAAAAACAACATCGGCACCTTTGCCGTTTGACCATGCTTGTACTTCAGCATTTAAATCTTCTGTTACTGGGTTAACCGTTTTAATGTTATTGTTTTTTGCGAAGGTCAATCGGCTGTTATTTACTTCAGAAATCATAACGTTAGCGCCAACACTTTTCGCAACTTGTGCAATCAATTGACCTATTGGACCACCACCAATAACTACTGCGTGTTCACCTGCTTTTAGTCGAGAACGTGCAACATCATGACAAGCAACGGCTAATGGTTCAATTAGCGCACCATGTTCTAATGAAACAGCTGCTGGCAGTTTATGTAAAGTGCGAGCATTTACCGTCCATGATTGTTGAAATGCACCAGGGGTGTCGATACCCATAAACTTTAATTGATGGCAAATATGGCTATGTCCGGCATCACAAGCTGGGCAGTCACCACAATAATCTAATGGTCTAACAACCACACGGTCGCCGATATTAATGTTACTAACATTACTGCCAATTTCAGCAACAGTGCCTGATAATTCATGACCAATAATTTGTGGTGGTGCGACTCGTTGGTCCATCACGCCATGGTATATGTGCATGTCGGTTCCACAGATACCAACAAATCCAACATCTAATCTTACTTCATCACTTGCTGGGGGGATTAGAGTACCAGCAGAGACTGAAAATTCTTTATTACCTATATAGTATGCAGCTTGCATTGATTTATCCTATTTATTGGTTTGGTTTATAAATTGATTTGATACGGTCTTAATAATTCATCATCGAAAATCACCCCATGCCCTATTGTATGCGGGGCAAGTGCTAAGCCTTTTTCAAGTTGAAGCGGCGACTTGGTATATTTGTCGATAGGGAAAGAGTGTACTTCTAAGTAACCAGCATGGGGTTGAGAGGCTAATAACGAAACATGTAATTCATGCATGCCATGGCTACAAATAGGTATATTATTTTCTTTGGCTAACTTTGCTACAGCAAGCCAACCGGTAATGCCACCAATATTAGAGGCATCAGGTTGTAAGTAACTTAATTTTGCTTGTTCGACGGCATAACCAAACTCATAGATGGTATGTAAATTTTCACCCATAGCAAGTGGAATATTAGTATGGTCAGCAATTTGAGCAAAACCCTGATAATCATCAGGTATTGTCGGCTCTTCAAACCATGTTATATCATATGGTTCAAAGGCTTTAGACGCGGTGATCGCTTGGTCTACTGTTAAGGCGTAGTTCGCGTCGACCATAAACTTTCTATTTGGACCAATTAATTCTCTAATTGCTGCAATTCGCTCAACATCAATGTTGTGATCTTGATGACCCACTTTAATTTTAACGGCATTAAAACCTTGGTTTAAGTACTTTTGAACATTAGCGATGAGTTTTTCTTTAGAAAAATTCAAGTCGATACCACCTGCATAGGCTTTTGTTCTATCGCTCGCTCCACCAGCAAGTTTCCAAAGTGGTTGTTCGAGACTTTTACAACGAATGTCCCACAGTGCGATATCAATGGCTGAAATAGCAAAAGAAACTAAGCCGCCTCGCGCAACATAGTGCAGATGCCACTGCATTTGTTCATTCAAAGCTTCTATTTGGCTAGCATCTTTATCAAGAAGGAAAGGTGTATATTCGTCTTCTAATAATGAATAAATAGCACGGCCACCTTTACCACCGGTATAGGTGTAGCCAACGCCTTGGCTACCATCTTCACAAGTTACAGTACAAACGATAAGTTCAAAATGTGTATGATCGCCATGCATAGCATCAGTGAGCACTTCATCTAGAGGAATTTGAAAATATTGTGTTTCTACATTTTTTATTTTGTTTTCGTTCATTTGTAACCCAAAGATAAATTGTTAACAATCTACCATTTAGTTTACTCTGATATTGCTCACGGTCAACCTTTTTGTTTATTGTTGACAAAATATAATTTAATTGTGTACTTTAACTATAATATACACTATATTGGTTTGAGATTTGCTGAATATTTATAAAATTTTTGTAAATATTTTTATATTAAAGGTGTATAAGGTTGTTCTATGAAAGCAGTTGTTTTAGTTATTTCGTCGTTGTTGTCATTGTCCGTTGTTGCTGATCAAGTTAAACAAGAAGCTGGACAAACAGGAAAATATCAGGACTCTGATAGCGCTGAACAAGATTGGGCTAAAATTGATAGCCGCCCAGTTCCAACTTGGTGGCAAGATGCAAAATTTGGCATCTTCATTCATTGGGGAGTTTACTCCGTGCCATCATATGCGATAAAGGGAACATACTCTGAATGGTATTGGCATAATAAAGATGGTTTCCCGGTAAAGAAAAAGAAGCAATTACGTCATGATAAAACTAATGAATTTCATGATAAAAATTATGGCAAAGATAAACTTTACTCGGAATTTGCGCCTGAATTTACTGCGGAAATGTTTGATCCTGATCATTGGGCAAATGTTTTTGAAGATGCGGGGGCAAAATATGTAGTGTTAACCAGTAAACATCATGATGGTTATACTTTGTGGCCTAATAAGCATGCTTCAGATAGTTTTGGTATGCCTTGGAATAGCCAAGAAGTGGGCCCAAAACGTGATTTAGTGGGAGAGTTAACAGACGCTGTTAATAAAACTGATGTTAAAATGGGCTTATATTATTCATTATGGGATTGGTTTAATCCTATTTGGGAAAAAAGCAAAGCGGAATATGTTGATCAAGTGATGTTACCGCAAATGTATGAAGTAGTTGAAAAATATAAACCAGAAGTGTTTTTCACCGATGGTGACTGGATCATGAACTACACAAAATGGCGTAGCCTTGAATTTTTAGATTGGTTAACTGAAAAATCGTCAGTGAAAGACAGTGTCGTATTTAATGATCGGTGGGGCAAAGTAAGAAAAAATCATGGTGGCTATTACACAACGGAGTATGGTGCGGGCTTAGCGGATAACTCACAGCCTTGGGAAGAAAACCGCGGTATTGGTTTTTCTTTTGGCTTCAACCGTAATGAAACGTTAGCTGATTATAATTCAACACAAAAATTGGTGTTTATGTTAGTTGATATTGTGAGTCGTGGCGGTAACTTTTTATTAGATATTGGTCCAACTGCTGACGGTCGTATACCCGTGATTATGGAAGATAGATTAATCGAAATGGGTAAATGGATGAAAGTAAATGGTGAAGCTATATATGGTACCCGTATGTGGAAGCATGACGCACAATGGTCGACAGGTATAAACCCAGGATTTAACGATGCTGAAAGTTTTGGTGACCGTCGTCACGGTGGTTACGATGTTTTAGCGGTAACAGTTAATCCACCTGAAGGTTATGCGGTTAAAGAGCTATTTTTTACGCAAAAAGATAATAATGTTTATGCGATGATGCCTTCTTGGCCAAGTACTAATTCAATAACGATCAAAGATATAGAAATTGGTAAGAATACCAAAGTGACTATGTTAGGCGTTGAAGGTGATCTTAGCTATAAAACCACAAGCGACGGCATTGATATCTCCTTACCTCAGCTGTTACCGGGTAAATTACCGGCAGAGCATGTATGGACGTTAAAAGTAACTAATGCTAAATAGTTCAAACTAACTAAGTAATTAAGTTCAAAAAGCGTAATTTACTGATTACGTTTTTTTTAAATCCATGTTAAATTGTAAACAATCTACAATTGATTGTTGGGTTCGCAATCTAACCTTTCTATAAATGAGTTTAATAAAAATGAAAAGTTTTAATTTAAAATGTTTATTTTCGCCATTTCTTGTGTTGTACCTATCAGCCTGCAGTCAAAGCATGGAAGTGATTAACAGTGAAAATAATGCTTCAGTAGAAAAATTGAGTGCAGCTATGCAACGTCATGAAATGAATGACAGTGACAATGAATTATACGCAAGGTTTAGTTATCAGCCACTTGTCGGTTTAGGCTATGAAGAAGGCGTGCATCGGCGTGATCCGAGTTCAATTATTAAAGTAGGTGACTTGTATTATGTTTGGTATACGCGCTCCGAAGACCCAAAATTAAGCTGGTTAAATGCTGATATTTGGTATGCAACCAGTGAAGATGGTATTACATGGCAAGAGCAAAATGCAGCGGTTAAAAGGGGCTTGGCAGGTGAGTACGATGATTTAAGTGTATTTACCACCAATATCCTTGTGGCTGAAGGTAAGTATTATCTAACTTATCAGGCGGAAAAGAAAAATGGCTATGAAATTAATGTGGTTGCCATGGCAAAAGCTAATTCGCCTGATGGTCCTTGGCAAAAGCTGCCTGAGCCAATATTAACCCCAAGTTATGACGGTGAATGGCAGCCACATCCCAAATGGGAAAATAAACTGGTTACAGTAAAGCCAGGCTCGTGGGATAGCAGAATGGTACATGACCCAGCAGTGATCCCACGCTTTGAAAAATATTGGTTATATTATAAAGCTCATGGTCTTGGTGATGTAATGTGGGCAGATTCAAAATGGGGTGTAGCAGTTGCTGACCACCCTGAAGGACCTTATGTCAAAAGCGCAATGAATCCTATTACTAACAGTGGACACGAAGTGTGGGTATGGCCTTGGAAAAAAGGTATTGCAGCGATTGTTGATTGGGCTGGTCCTGAAAAGTCTACAGTGCAATACTCTGATGACGGCATAAATTTTTATGTTAAATCAACTTTGGAAGATGTACCACCCGCTGGTGGCGCTTATATTGCGGATAAGTTTGATGATCCTGAAAATGGGCAAGGATTTTCATGGGGGTTAGCGCATTATGGTCGAAGTGATTGGGCGTTTTTAGTGCGCTTTGATACACAACTTGAACAAGGCATGAAGAAAAAATTAAATTGGAAGCAGTTTCCACATTACAGCACAATTCGAGATGTGATGGTTGATCCAGGACGATTTTCAGTGCCAGAGACTTCATTAAATAGAAAATAAAACCTACCCTAATTTTTACAATATATTCTCGATAACTCTCTAGCCATACACTTGCTGTATGGCTTTTTTGTATCAACTTAACTATTTCTTTTCTATTGTTAACTTGGGTCAATTGAGAAAATTTACTTAATCTTTACGTAAAAAAACATTGATTTATTTTACTGGGTGCGTATTATAAATAAAAAACACATCGGTTAACTTTACAACTCGAGTAAACAAAATGAAATTTAACAATATTCGCATTGCTGTAGCGTCCGCCTTACTAACAACAGTAATGGGCTGTGCTACAACTTTACCAAGCAAACAAGTTGTTTCGACTACACCGTCTAAATTTGAACCAACGATAGCGTCCCTGCAACAATATCAGGCTCCAGAATGGTTTCGAGACGCAAAATTAGGCATATATTTGCACTGGGGAGCTTATTCAGTTGCTGAGAGAGGAGAATGGTATGCACGAAAATTATACCAACAGGGGACTCCTGAATATAAACACCATGTGAAAACTTATGGTCATCCTTCAAAGTTTGGTTATAAAGATTTTATCCCAATGTGGAAAGCTGAAAACTGGGATCCCGATGCGTTAGTTGCACTATTTAAAAAAGCAGGAGCAAAATACTTTTCGCCTGCTGCAGTTCATCATGATAATTTTGATTTATGGGATTCGAAACACCATAAGTGGAATTCAGTAAACATGGGGCCAAAGCGTGATATCACCGGGGAATGGAAACAAGCCGCCGAAAATCATGGTTTACGCTTTGGTGTAACAACGCATCTTTCGCGCGCGTATAGTTGGCTAAATGTAGCGAATCAATCAGATAAAAAAGGTCCATTAAAAGGCGTGCCGTATGATGGGGATAATCCAGAGTATGATGATTTTTATTTCCCTAAGCATAGCGATACCCATAAACGTGCTGCTGAAAAGCCACCAAAATGGTGGCGTGAGCAATGGGCTGCGCGTATGAAAGATTTAATTGAAAAGTATGACCCAGATCATTTTTACTTTGACTCTGCGGTACCATTTCGTGGTGAAGATGCCGGCAAGACAGGCATGGAAGTTATTTCATATTTATACAATAACAGTATGAAAAATAATAACGGTAAACAAGAAGCAGTTATGGCGATTAAAGAGCGTCCATGGCAGGGACTATATGCTGAAGGTATGGCAACACTTGATTACGAGCGAGGCAAAGCCAGCCATATTCTAGATAGACCGTGGCAAACAGATGATTCATTAGGCTCATGGGGATATAACACTGAGTGGCCTCATGGGTTAATGGATGCCAATATGGTTGTTGATAAATTCTTAGATATGATCAGTAAAAACGGTAATATGTTATTAAATGTACCAATTAAAGCTGATGGTACCCTTGATGCTGAAACAACTAAAACCTTAGAAGGAATGGGGGAGTGGTTTGCTATAAACGGAGAAGGCATTTATGGCTCACGTCCTTGGTACATGTATGGCGAAGGAAAAACCAATGAAGTACCGCATAAAGCGACACGCTCACCATTTACCAAAAAAGATATCCGCTTCACAAAAAATAATGGTCACTTGTATGCTTACGTTTTAGATTGGCCGGGTGCAGGCAAAGAGGTAACCATTGAAAATATTGTTGCCATGAATACACGACTTTCGACAGTTGAATCAGTATCTATGCTTGGTCATGATGGTGATATTAAGTGGCGGCAACATGGTGATGGTTTAAAGGTTACCATGCCAAATAAAAAGCCAGGTGCTCATGCTTTTGGTATCAAGATCAAGTTTAAAGGAAAGTTTTAATCTGTTTTAAATTGTAGGTCCCACCAACAATTTTACCAGACCTTCGGGTCTGGTTTTTTGGTTTATACTCTAAAAAAATAACGTTTTGTCTGCAGGAGTGGCGCTATCATATATTGAGTTGAAGGCTTAGTTGCTTTAAGAAACAAACTGCGCTTGATGAAGGTAATAATATTAGTCAAAGCACACACAAGCTGTAGATAGATAAGTATCACTAGCTTGGTGCTAGACTAATACACATTATCATCATGTTAATATATCGGATTTCTTCTAAAGTAATCTGAGAGCTTTTCGTTAAGTTCTTTATGATTGATATGCAGTATTTGTGTCGCTAAGCCTGAGACAATAGGCTGGTTAGAGCGGTGTAAGTTTTTAAATGAGCTAAAATAACGAGAGACAACTTCTTCTCTCTCTAAAATAATGGTTATGTTTCCAGCCTGAAATGCCCCAACCAGATGATCTACGTGGTTGAATACTCTTAAATTAAAATCTTTTATTATAGGCTCTAGAATTCTAGTTCCTCTTACCGTGCCTATCTTTTGGTTGTTATTGATAAGTAAACTTTGGATGTCGCTGTCTGTTTCAAATGGAAGTGATGAAAAGGCGTAAATACTATGAGGTATTTCAAAATTAGGTGTATTGATTAGTATCGGAGAAGCATCGGATAGCACTTTGAATCTAGGGTAACTCCCAGACACTCTTCCTTTTTTAAGCATTTTGAAACTTCTTTCTCCGGGCAAAACAATGAATTTTACGGGAATATCAACTGCCTTATATGCTCTTTTCAAATAGACAAAGTAAGGGTCACTTTTTATTAAGGTACTTTCACTAACGGGAATGGCTATTGTTATGGTGTTCTGCTCGCCTGCAAATGATAAATGACAGAAAAATATCAAAAATAAATAGGCAACTGCAAGAGAACTAAAAATTTTCATGGTACTTAACTAACCATCATTAGGGTTAGTTAAGTGTAGCACAGCCCATAAAACTAATGTTATTAAGCAAATATTGACTGCTTAAATGTTCAAGCAGAGAAAGTTAAATTTGATATGTGTAACGACTCTATAAATAGGAGTCGTTACACATGAGACACTTATTTAGACACGGAGATATTTAAGGCTGACATTTGTTTCTTTTTGTCTACTTTGAGCATAAAAGCTTGATAACTTCCGATTGGATCATCATTGGTTAATGGGTCTCCCACTTTTTGCTTTAACTCTTCTAGTTTGATAGATAATTTATTAATTATTTTCTCACTTCCTTGGTTAGCAGAAATATCATTTAATTCCCACGGATCATTTTGCATATCAAATAACGTCGTTTTCTTTATCATCGGATAGTAAATCATCTTATACCTGTGACTACGTGCCATACGTTGAAAGTGGCGATAACTACCGTAAATATAGTCATTCATCACTTCTTTCTCACCTTTAATGACCGGTACTATACTGGGTGCTTGTACGCTATCTGGCAAATTAATATCTGCCAATTCAGCAGTGGTTGCAAAAAGGCTGTTAAGGTAGAACATTCCTTTAGCTTTGCTGTTTACAGGAATATTTTTACCAACCATGATGAAAGGCGCTCTAATACTGTGATCATACATATTTTGTTTACCGGCAAGGCCATGTTTACCTACGGCTAAACCATGATCTGAAGTAAAAATAATATAAGTACTATCAGCAAATTCAGAGTTTTCTAAACTATCAAGTATGCGACCAATTTGTCCATCTAAATGCTCAATCATTGCATAATATTCGCCAATAAATTGTTTAGTTTGTTTTTCTGTTCGAGGAAAACTCATTAAGGCTTCGTCACGGTTATTATAGTCACCAGCATCGAATGGATGATGAGCCATATAATTTGGCGGTAATTGAATAGACTCCTCAGGATATTTGTCAACAAATGATTGTGGAGATTGACGAGGATCATGAGGAGCAGTAAAAGCAACATACATTAAGAAGGGGTTGTCATTTCGTTCGGCTTTACTCGTTAAATATCCAACAGCGGCATCGGCAAATGCTTCACTGGTATGTTGGTTTACTTGTTTCTTTTGCCATTTAATATTTTCACCAAAGTCAGTTAGCCATGGTTTCCATTGGCCACCTTTACTTAAATGTGGCATGCCTGCTTCGTGTACCGCTTTGCCAATGTCAAAAGAACGTTTTAATGCGTCCTCACCAACGTGCCACTTACCGGTAATAAAAGTCTCATAGCCAGATTTTCTAAAAGTTTCCCCCCAAAGAGCATGTTTAGTTTTATTAAAATTTTTCTTCTTACCTTTATGGCCTGGCGGCTTGGGTTGAAAGCCTGTGTAGTGCAAATTACGCCCTGTATTAATCATTTGACGACTAGGCGCACATACAGCGCCAGACCAAGAGCCTTGATTAAATACATGGGTAAATGCCATTCCTGATTCTGCAAGTCTATTAATATTTGGGGTACTTATTGCGTCATTGCCAAAGGCGTTGATGGTATCTATCGATTGATCATCAGTAATGATGACTAAGAAGTTTGGTTTGCTTTGTTGAACTTTATTACGAGTGCTTTCTTCAAATGCATTACAGATAGAACTTGATAGCACAGCTAGCAATAACAAAAAACCTGTTAGCTTAATTGTCTTAAATGTTTTCATCATCTCTTTAGTTTCTACTTCAGAATGTAGCCTTGATTATATCTAATCAGCACTTTTGATCAATACCTTTAATGTTAATTATTTATAATAGACACTTTATTTGTGTGAGTTCATATTAGTTGGTTATTATAATTAATGTTCATCGTATTGTGTTAGTGAATTATTTTATAAACATTTTCACTCCATGGTTTTGTTGTTATGTATTTGTATTTAAATGGTTTGTTGTTTGCTGTTGTTTTTGAGTTATCATGCTTATGTGTTTATTGTTAATAAAGTACTTGTATTTTATGGTGGTTCTCGGTAAGTTTTGCAAGTGATCAATAAATAGTCAAAAGTGGCTATTATAAAACCCTCATGTGTTTTTGATTAATAGTATTCAGTTTAATCTGGTGTGATCATGAATTTGAGCTTCCCTAGTGGGAGAATAAAAATTAATGCAAAACGATAGCTAAGTTTAATAAGGAATTTAAAGGCCCTTCGTGCGTTGCTGTATAGCGGAGAATAAAATGAAAAAACTAATAATAATATTGCTGACATCCCTGTGGTCAATACAAGCCAACGCGGGCTTACTTCACCTTAACTGGGATGATATTTATGATGGGGTCAGTACTACAAGCGAGTCAACAGTAACACTAGATACGGAAGGATATGGTAGTGCATTGTTGAGCTCAATGGATAGTTACAACTTTACTAATATTGATTCGATGACATTTACTATTGAGCAGGTATTTGAAGGTGACGTCTACTTCGATCAGTTATGGATTAATTTTTATGCGCATAATGATGATAGCTTAACGAGTTTTTCAAATGAATATTACTGGGGAGATGAAATTCTATTTTCAATTGATAGCCTACAAATTACTTTAGATTTATCTGGTTTGATTAGTTTTCATTTCATAGATTTTGAATATTGGGGGGATAGTTTTTCTTATTTATTAACCAATGTTAGTTTTAACAACAGTACCACATCCGAACCTGACCACAGCACGCCTGTTCCTGAACCACCAACGTTTGCCATATTCCTCATCGCCTTATTTTTATTAAGTCGAAAATCACATACCAAATAATTTAAAAATTGACAACAGGAAACCCTGTGAGTTTCTTGAAATTTGTTAACAACATCAAAAAAATAATAAGGTGTTATAGTGAAAAAATTTAATCGTTCAATTGCGGCTATTTCAATATTAGCGGCACTTAATACTGTACAAGCAGCAGTACCTAAAAAGTCAGATATCTTACTAAGACAATTTGATACAGGTAACTATAGTGAAGCATCTGTTTCAATCCCCGAATATTTTAATGCCAGTTGGTATAACTGGTTATTCCATCATTGGCGACCAATCACTCAGCAAGATAAAACTGAATTTTATCAAGATATTGCTAAGCAGAGAAGTAACGGTGTAAAAATTCAAGCGCGAGTTGAGTTCGATGCTAACTGGAAAACCGTAGCAGAATATTTTGCTCTGCAAGGCATAGAGCATCAAGAACAAGCAGTTCGTACGCTTGAAGGGAAAATACAATTATACCCAGCACATATGGGCATGCCAGCAGGCAAGAACTGCTCAGGTAAAAACTGTGCAAGTGCTAGGTTTACACCAGAAGAATTAGCGCAAGGGGCTTACCAAGGTCAAACATGGAATTTTGACTATGCGGGTCAGCAATATGATATCCCACCATATTTTTATTCAACGCATAGCCCTGCCATGGTTGCTTTATTAAAAGAGCAAGTCAATGTGTTAATGGGCGGTAGCCCCGAGCAAACAGTAGGGTTTCAGTTAGGTGGTAATGTAGATGCCATTATGTTTGATTCCCAAACTAGCTCAGCTAAATCACTCTACTGGGGTGGGGATTTTTCAAAGCCAAGTCTGGCAGCTTTTAACCAATACTTACAATCGGTTTACCAAGAACTTGATAAAGAAAAAAATGCTTTACCTGTTGATATTAGTGGATTAAACACTATTGATGCCGGGCATGTCAAAGATAATGAAACGGTTAATGGTAGTAATAATAATGACCTGATTATTATTAAAGGCATGAGTCAAAATGGTGGCAGTATATCGGCTAAAAATGGCGATGACGTTATTTATATTGCCGATTGGGGAAATGCACAAAATCGCTCAATTACTGGCGATAGCGGCTCAAACACCTTATTGCTTAATAAAGCAATTGTTAAAAATGTTACCTCACAAGGTACTGGTGCGGGGAAAGTCACCTTCAAAGCAGGAGGTTCGGCCAATTTCAATAACATTGAACGAGTATTTCAAGTCGACGTGAATGAGGACGGTAGTTTACCGACAGAATTTACAGGAGTTAAACTCTTCAATGAGTTGCTTGCCCGGCATATCGAAAACTTCCAAATAGAAAGTTTCTCTGAGTTTAATTATGCGGAGTTTTTATTGGCGTTAGGTTATAACGATGAACAAGTAACAGATGCTGTTTATTTAAATAAGACCATTGATATTCCGCTATATGATTTCTTCAAGCAATTTCATGTTAAAGCTCATAGTGAACTATTACAAAACTTGAAAGCTCATGCCAACGCATTTAAAGATGCAAATGGTAATAGTGTTCCTGATGTTGATATTAGCTCTAGTGGAAAATTAGTCTATCCAATCTCTGGTCATTCACCAGATGCTGTCGACTTCTATTCTCAAGAAGAGCAAGGCGATGCGCAAAATATTAAATTGCTTTATAAAATTGCTGAAGCGCAAGGTAAGGCATTAACCTTTAATCAAGGACCTCCTGATTGGATAGCAATGGCTGAACAGAAGGCTGTTAATCGGCCAAGAGCATTAATGGCTCAAGCTTATGCAAATGGTGCCAACTATGTTGTACCCGTTAAAAATGATGAGTACTTATCTAATCCCGGTGATTTTGAGTTTATTACTGACTTTATTAGCAATAATGAGGCTTTATTTGATAACTACTCGCCACTATCAACGATAAAAGTGCTCCATTCGTATGAAGCGATGGAAGCGGCAAAAGCACATCGCATTGGTGGTGAAATGCCAGCATTATTTATGGTGGATGAACTGCTTGAGCAAAACAATATTCAATATGATTTATTAAGCTTTAGCTCAGACATGTGGCAAGGTGATCCGAGTGCTCGAGATATTGCTACTGCTGGTGTAATCATTACAACCACAGACATAGGCTATTTAACAGCAGAGCAGAAAAAGTTACTTGAGCCACACCAGCAAAAAGTTGTTCATATTGAAAGTGAACAAGATATGGCTGAGCTGTTTGCCAAAATTGGTGAAAATGGCTACGTCAATGCCGGTGAGCATAATTCTGATGTTGAGCTGGTTGTTAGAAAAAGTAATGATCGCAAAGCACCTATTGTAATTCATGCATTAA
This sequence comes from uncultured Colwellia sp., assembly GCA_913062815.1. Lineage (GTDB taxonomy): Bacteria > Pseudomonadota > Gammaproteobacteria > Enterobacterales > Alteromonadaceae > Colwellia. Next base: position 21,676 of record CAJXWZ010000040.1, read on the forward strand.
ATAAAACCCTAAATCAAGCAAGTGATGAGATAACTCAATTAAATGATATCAAGGTGCAAATTAGATACCGCGAGTTACTGAAAACACCAATTAGTAAAGCGGTGTATTACTCGGTTGATGATGACCCATCAACCCCTCAATGTATTGAACTTGCTCTAGAAGAAACGTCTTCGGGTGTAAAAGAATTTACCTTACCAAATTTAGCTACTTGGGGAGTGATAGTCTTAGAACCTCGACGAGGTACTTCCGTAAATTGTAACAGCTACCATGCAACTGAAATTGCGCCATTGCCACCTCAAGATGTTGATGAAGGCATTAATGATGATGTCAACCTGATCATTAATGGCTATTTTACTGACGGCACAGCTGATTGGCGCAAAGTAGGGGCACAACTTAGCCTTGTACATACTCGTGATATTGGTAGTTATGATGGCGATGAAGAAACTTGGGTAGGACGTGTTTATCAACGTGGTGCTACAGGTTCTTCTGCAAGGGCTCAAGTAGAGTTTACTGCTGGTAGCCAATATCAAGCTTCTGTATTAGCCAAATTTTCAGGTGACATTAGTGAGTTAAAATTAGGTGTTCGTTATCCACAAGCTGATAACAGTAGTAAATTTGTTTACCCTGAATTGACTATCGAAAGCCTTGATAATGGTTGGGTTGAGTTATCTACCAGCTTTACTATACCAAATGAGTTAGGCAGCGAAGGTTATCAAGAGCTTTATTTATTAACAGCGAATAGCACTGAAGATATTTATTTTGATAAATTTACTTTAGTTGATACCACGCCTGTGTCGTTGATTTCTGATGTTGATAGCTTTATCAATGATACAGAGGCAGATTTCTGGACTGGTCATTACTTAAACGGTGTATCACTTGATGTTATGCGCTTACCTTTGAGTGATCATTTAGGGCGAGATTCACAAGATGGCAAAGCTAGTTATGACAATGTACAAAGCTGGTTAAATGATAATGCTGAACAAGGCTGGCGCTTTGCAACTGTTGAAGAAATGCATGCCATAGCAAAGTTTTATCAAGATGATACCCAAGGTTTTCATCTTCTAAACGGCTCTGCATGGTCTCCAGCAGGAGAGTTTTGGAATGCAAATATTCCAACCTCAGCTCAAAATGATGGCGATCAAATGCCTGCATATTCGTTTAAGGTGACCACATCTAATGTTGGTAGTGTTGAGTACAAACCGCGTTATAACGTCAGTGCGTTAGGTGCGTCGTCGTTAATTGTTCGAAATACGCCAATTGATGAAATTGATGTTTATACCGGTGGTGTATCTATCATCACTGAAACTGACAGCTACCAAAACAATAAAGAGAATGCTTATTGGACGGGGCATAATATCAATGGGCTTAACCTCGACGTAATGCGTTTTACCGTGAGTGACTTTGTTGATGGAACTAACAATGTCAGTTTTGATCAAGTTAATAATTGGCTAGCTGAAAATAGTGATTGGCGCTGGGCAACAAAGATAGAAATGGCATCTGTCGTATCATTTTTTGCCAATGACACAGCTTCATTTTTATCATTTAATGATGAGCTATGGTCGCCGCAAGGAAGTCAATGGGTTGGGTTGATCCCCGGTGAAAAGCAAGATGATAACGATACCGATGGAGTAGCTTGGGGCTTCATTGCCAGTGAAAATAACATCGGCGTTGTTGCTCATCGACATAATTGGAATTCTAGCTCGGTTACTGGAGCACCGTTATTAGTTCGAGAATCAGTATATGTTAGTGGTGGAGGAACAGACACAGGAGAGCCAACAGCGGGTGACGCTATTGTCCTTCATGTTTCGACTCAATCTAACGGAAATTCAGATGGCTCAGTTGATTCACCCTACGGTGGCTTACTAGCGGCACAACAAGCTGTTCGTTCGTTAATTGCCAGAGGCAAAAATACCTTAGGCATAACTGTTGAACTCCAAAGTGGCGATTATTTTATTGAACAAGGATTAACGTTTACCGCTGCTGACTCTGGTACTGAAGATGCACCTGTTGTTTATAAAGCCGCTGATGGCGCAGTAGTAAACTTCTTTGGTGGTAAGGTGTTAAACCCCTCGGACTTTATTTCTGCAAACACGGAGTTTACCTCATTATTAATCGATGCAGGTGTAGGTTCAAATATAGTTGAAATTGATCTTGAACAAGCGGGTATTGAAAACTTAGCTCAAGCACTGGGTGAAATGGCGCCACATGGCTGGAATATCGAACCTAGTAACAGAGTACCTGCAGCCATGTTGTATTCTGGCAATGAAAAAATGGCGCTAGCTCGTTGGCCAAATGTGGATGAACAGAGTCAGTATCTAGATGACAAATCAGCAGCACATGACATTACCGGCATGGTTTCATATACATCGGTGGTTGATAAAGGCTTAACACAACAAGATGCCAATAAATTCAGTAATGAATTTAATAATGGTGGTGGTACGATGGCGGTGGAGTTTAACCGCCCAAGTTTATGGCATAATTTAAGTGAGGTGCACCTTGATGGTATTTTAGCTTATTCATGGGAGTGGACTTATAACCAAGTTAAAGCGTTTGATGCGGACACTAAACAACTAACGTTGAAGCGTGGCGAATTAAGTGGTATCGGCACTAATAAAGGCTCTCATTTCTATTTTGAAAATATTGCCGAAGAGTTAGATCAAGCGGGCGAATTCTATATTGACCGCGATTTAGGTAAGTTATATTTCTACCCAACAGATGATTTTGCCAGTAATACAACGGTGCTCTCGACTTTATCTGAGCCTATGGTTTCTATCTCTGGTGCCAAACACATTTCCTTTGATGGTATTACCTTTGATACAGGGCGAAACTTAGCCGTTAAAGTTACCCAAGGTCAGCATATCGCGATTAGCAACTGTACCATTCGTAACTTCAGTCTTGGTGGTGTTTTGCTTGATGGCAGCGATAACAGTGTTAGTGGTTGCGAAATAGCCAATGTCGGTGGCTATGGGGTTAAAGTTGCAGGTGGCACGGAGGCTAAACTGTCTAAATCCTCAGGAAGTCCGGTATTAGATACTTTGCAACAACCCGTAGAAATTACCGCTGCCAATAATTTAGTGACTGAAAATACTATCTATAATTTTGCTTGGGATCAGAAATCACAAATTCCAGGGGTTTCATTAACCGGTGTCGGTAATAGCGCTACATACAATGAGATTCATACTGCGCCTCATTTTGGAATTTTAATGCGTAACACCACGGACAATGTGGTTGCTTATAATTATATTCATGATCTACCCAATTATCACAAAAGTGATGGTGGCGCGTTATATGTAGGTATTGGTGCATCACCACATTTACGTGGTAATGAAATCAGGAATAATTACTTTGAATTTATTCCTACTAATGGTGTGTATTTAGATAATTTCTCTAGCGGCTTAAAAGTTGAGCATAATGTGTTTAATGAAGTTGGCAATAATAATGATACTTTCTCTGGTATTAATATTAATGGCGGTGGTCAAAATGAGATGCGACAGAACTTTTTTTACAACGCTGAGAGATCAATTAAATACAACAAGTTCGCTGCTAATTCATTATTTAGTAACTACTACAGTAAGATGGTTGGTGTGCAAAAAGCATTTAACGATGCTGATGTAAATACAACACCTTATGTGAAGTACACTGATTTTATTGAATTTTTGGCCTACAGCACCGAAGATGAATTTCATTATCAAAGCAGTAGTGCATTTGAAAATTTCAGCTTTAATAATTTAGTTATCACTGATGATAGAGCTGAGGTGACCGGTGTAGTTGAGCCCGATGATAAGCGTTGGACGGTTGAAGACAATGCGTTAGTTGAAGAATTAACGACGGAGTTACAAACTGAATATGATGTGCTTGCTCCTATCTTTAATGTGCGAAATGACAAAGACAATTGGCGCTCAACAGTTGAGAGTGTCACTGATCAATTAAGTACGAGTATTCCATTAATGTTAGCTCAAGTGGAGTTACCTACAGAGCCAAAAGCTGAATCTCGCTATAGCGATGGCGCTTCATGGTTAAATGATGATGCTGATGATTATTGGACAGCACTAAACATTGCTAACAATGGTCTAGATATTATGAGACTACCCCTTAGTGATGACTTAGGTGCCGTGGGTGCTAATAACGATCAGGTACAAACTTGGTTAGCCAGTGACGATAATACTGATAACGAGCAGGGCTACAAATGGCGCTATGCTAGTGAAGCTGAAATGATTGCTATCGCAACGTTTTATGAAAATGATGGCAGTGCTTTCCTAGCGCTGAACCATGCTTGGTCTCCTCATACAACAGAGCAATGGTCGGCATTAATTCCAACCACTCAACAGGGGGATTGTACCCATAATGATGGTTGTATGTATCCTTCACTTGGTTTCACTGCTAAGCCTAATCAGGTAAGTAATGTTGGTTATAAGCAAAGCTTCAATGTTAGCGCCAAAGGCGGAGCTGCATTAATTGTTCGAGATCATCCAAGTGAAGACGTTGGTGAGCCAGTTGCTGATAATTTGATTGTTAATGGTGATTTTGAAGCAGGCACCACTGAACCTTGGAGTATTAATCAAGGCGGCGCGTCAATGGCATTAGAAACTGTCGACGGTAACGTCGTTGCTGTTATTCAAAATCGAGGTGGCTCACATGCTTCAACGGTCAAACAGTCGTTTACCGGACTTACTGCTGGCGAAACTTATCAATTAAGCGCTCAACTTAACATGGTTGAAGTGGGTTATGAACTTGGTGTCTTTATTGGTTACCGTAATGAAGGTGCAACGAAAGATGTCGCTCTGCAAGTAGGTAGCTATTTAACTACTACAGGGGATTGGTTATCTTTTGACGCGGAATTTACTTTACCCCTAGATGCACTTGCCGATAAAGGTTATAGAATTTGGGTACGTTCAACAAAAGGTGAACATGCAACATCAGACCCAGTTCCAAGTATTTATCTTGACGACATCATTTTAGTTGCAAATACTGTTGACCCAACGGACCCAACGGACCCAACGGACCCAACGGACCCAACGGACCCAACGGACCCAACGGACCCAACGGACCCAACAGAGCCTGACCCGAGTCAACAATCCTTGCTATCTGATATAACAAGTTTTGTAGATGATGCAGCTCAACCGTTTTGGTCAGCGTTTTATATTGAGGGTAAAGCACTTGATATTATGCGTTTACCCACTAGTGATGATCTAGATGGGTATGTAAATATCAGCACAGCAGATACGACGGCTTGGTTGGCGTCTGAAGCAAACATTGAGGGCTGGCGTTGGGCAACAACAGCTGAAATGGCAGCGTTTGTAACTTTCTTTGAAGGTGATGCGCAAGCATTCTTAGCAATGAATGGTAATGTTTGGTCTCCTAAAACAAGTCGAGATGAATGGAATGCCCTTATTCCTGGTGAAGTTTTGGATGAAAGTGATACAGCGGGAGTATCTTGGGGAGTAAACGTATTAGTCGATAGTATCGGTGAAGTTGTTCATAAACATAGTTTTAATACCAATGCTAAAGGTGCTGCGCCACTGTTAGTGAAAACGTCTCAAAATGCGCCTGCTCCAGATACTATTAATGTTGCAATAAATGGTAATTTAGAATCAGGCACTGAGGGCTACACTCTACAAAAATCATCTTTTGAAGTTATTTTTGATGCTGAGCGTAACTCTAATGTTGGTCATGTATTTAATCGAACTGTTGTATCATCCTCGGCTCGTTTAGCTATTAACCTGGAGTCGGGAAAACATTACACCATCTCAGTTGAGGCTAAGTTAGTGGATGAAAATCTAACCGCAGTTGTCGGTGATTTAGACTTAATAGTGCTCTATTTTGTTGATGGTCAAAGAACTTCTGTAGAGATAGATACAGAAGTTCTTGCCGATGGTTGGATCACTTTATCGGGTGAAATTTCAATGCCAGAAGGTGCTGAAATAACCGGCGCTAAGGTGTGGGTGAAATCAGATACAATAAATAGCATTTTATTTGACAACTTAACCGTTGAAACTGAGGTTGTTGACACAACAAACCCAGATCCTGAACCGGAGCCTGATGCAGGTGTGGCTGACGGAGACAGTGAAGGTTACGGCATTGCAACGACTCAATGTCAAGCCGACTTCTCACAGCTAAAACCTGATGCGCTTTATGTTTCTGCGAACACTGAGAATGGCGATGGTAGCGAAGCTTCACCGTTTAATAGCCTAACTGCAGCATTATCGAGTGTGGCAGTTGAGGGGGTCATTAATCAGCCAGGCCTAACTATTTACTTACGTGAAGGTCAATTTCATGAAACTATTGATAGCTCAGTGGTAACTTCGTTAGCAGGCTCAATTGAAAACCCTATCGTGATTGAAGCATATCCTTGTGAAACCGTTAGTTTTAACGGTACTACTAACATTGAGAGCCTAGCTGCAATCAATGACGAGGGAGAAAAATCTCAATGGCAACAGCATTACGGCAATATCTTTAAACGTGAAGTGACCGCTCCCGTTTGGCAGTTATTTGTTGATGATAAGCAACGCATGATCGCTCGCTGGCCAAATGCTAGTTTTGATTTACCGTCAGCAACTAATCATCAATCAATTTACTCTGATCATGTTTGGGCTGAAGGCACGCTTGATAGCAGTAAAACCCGAAATGGTATTATGATCAATGACCCAAGCTATCATGACTTAGCCAGTGCAAAAGACTATCGTGGTGAGCCGTTAAATGTTGATGGCGCAATTGTTTTAGCAAATACGGCAAGTTTTTATACCTATTCAAGAATGGTTAACGCTTATGACAATATGTCTTCGGGTTTTACTAGTTTGTTTAAAACTATGCCTGATGATACGAGTGTTGGTCATGTAGCGGGTAGTAATACGTTTGTGCATGAGCCAATAAAATCAGGCTATAAAGGTAAGCAGTTAAGTTATTACTTAGAGGCGAAACTTGAGTTGTTAGATGCAGATAATGAGTGGCACTACCAAGTAGAAGACACTAAACACTACGTTTACCTATGGAGTAATTCGGTTAATGGTCCAACGGGAGATGTGACGGTTCGTGATAGAGGTTATGCATTTAACGTCAGTAATTGGGAAAATGTAGAGATTAATGGTCTTGACTATTTTGCCAGTACTATTAAATGCTCACCATGTAATGACATCACAATTGCTGATTCGAACTTTAAGCACAGTGCAACTTCACGACGAGTATTAAAGCAATATGGAGATGACAAATCTGGCTATGGTCGAAATCAACTCATTGAATTGTATTCAGCTACAGATAAGCGGATAAATAGTGGTATTACTTTTAAAAATAACACCGTGACTGACAGTGACGTACAAAGCTTAATCATACAAGGCGGCCAGTCGACCATTGAAAATAACTTGTTTGAACGTTTGGATGCAAGCAGTGCTGATACTATTTCACCACATGCAACGGTTATGATCACCAAAATGACCAATCAAAAAGCGACCTTTAGTCGTAATACCATGGACATTATTGGTAACTCAACCATGTTTGTACCAGAAGGTGGCAGTTTACATGCGCTGTATAACAACATGATTACCGGTGGTTTTGCGCAAAATGATGGGGCAAGTTTTCAGCTGCGTAAAGCGCAACAAGCGGCGGCTAACATTGCCTATAACTGGGCACATGACTCAGAGAAATATGGCATTCGTTTCGATGCACCATTTGATACCACCAATGAAACCTCTGGTGGTCAGTTTGGCTTAATTCATCATAATGTTGTTTGGAACGCCAAGGGGATTATGGTTAAAGGTGATGATCACCGTGTATACCATAATACTACATGGAACAATGCCGATATTGATCAACGGATGTTAGTTGACCCCAATCCATATTATCGCCATGAACGCACAGTGACGTCGAACAATGCTTCTGATTCTATATCTCAAGATAGATTGGCTGAATCAGAGTCATTGGCTGGCGTTGTTGGTAATAACTTTAACGGATTAAAAGAATCGGTAAGTTTAGTTTCACAACTAACAGATATGTTTAACTATGACTTCAGACCACTTCGTGAGGGAGCTTTACATAATTCAGGGGCTATTATCGATAGCCCAAATAGTTATGCCGCTTATATTGGTGATGCGCCATTACCACAATATGAAGAAGCAACTGTTCAAGGAAGTACGCTTGATTTAGGGGCTTACGAATTAGATGCGCCTTATTACTGGATACCTGGATACAAAACAGCTAAAGCCTCATTTGCCATCCCTCGTAATGAGTTAATTGATGTCGCTGCAAAACCAGTATCAGGTAACGTTAGCATAATGTGGCGAGATGGTTATCAGGCACTAAGTCACCGCTTGTATTTGGCTTCAACTAAAGCTGAAATTGAAGCTATTACGCTAGGTGATATTGACTCAGATTTATACAAAGGCAATTTCGTTGCCGGTGAAGCCAATATCTATGAATCAACTACGACACTAGCGCCTGGTAGCTATTATTGGCGAGTAGATGCAGTGAACATAGATGGTAGCGTGATTCAAGGTGACACATGGAAGTTTATAGTTGAGTAGACCCCATTAATAAACGTTAAGTATTTAAAAAGCCTAGCACTTGCTAGGCTTTTTTCATTTTAGTTAAAAGTTTGCGTGTAAAGTAGATGAATATTAATTTTGAAAAAATAATTGCTTCCTGAGTTAAAAGACGGTAATAAGCCAATAAGTTCGTACATGTAGTGTGTTCATTATAAATAATACACATAAAAATTGATTGTTTTAAGTAATGGTATTAAAATTAGTTTTTTAAAGTTATGCAAAAGCAATTTACTAGTATCACTTATTTCATTCAAAAATTTTTGAGTTGGGTTCATGGTTACGGGGTGATTTTTGCAAAAAGTAGAGTTAAATCATATGAATCAACCCATAAATTTGCCAAAAGTTATTTTTGGTACGAGTAGTTTAGGAAATCTATTCGTCGAACTCGACGATGATACTAAAACTCAATTAGTTCGTGCCGCGATGAAAAACTCTCCTAGTTTACCGTTATTTGATAGTGCAGGTAAGTATGGAGCAGGTTTAGCTTTAGAATCTTTGGCCTTTGCTTTAAAAGCATTAGGAGTTAAATCTCACGAAGTTAAAATTAGTAATAAACTTGGCTGGAAACGAGTTCCTTTAATTACTGAAGAGCCAACGTTTGAACCGGGGGCGTGGGTTAACCTTAAGTATGATGCCATTCAAGATATCTCCTACCAAGGAATATTGGAGTGTTATCACCAAGGTAATGAGTTACTGGCTGATTATGAAGCTAAAGTTGTTTCTATTCATGATCCCGATGAATACCTTGCTAGTGCTGAAAATAAGGAGGATTTAGTAAAGCGTAAACAGGATGTGCTTGATGCGTATAAAGCATTGTTGGAACTACGTGAGGCAGGAAAAGTAGAATCCGTTGGTGTTGGCGCAAAAGATGTTAGTGTAATTGATTTTATTAGTGATCATGTTCAGCTTGATTGGGCAATGTTTGCTTGTTCGGTAACACCTTTGACCCATGAACCGTCTACTATATCACTGTTAAATAAGCTAGGTAAGCAAGGGGTGAAAGTGATTAACTCTGCAGTATTTAATGCCGGTTTTTTGTTGGGCAGTGATAATCTTGATTATAAAAAGGTTACTCGAGAATCCCATCCAAAAGAATTTATATGGCGTGATAAGTTCAATGCGCTGTGTCTTAAGTATGATGTAAAGCCGGCGGAAGTCTGTGTGCAATTCTCATTTCTTTTTGATGAGATTACCTCGATTGCATTGAATTCAAGTTCCCCTAAGCGAGTTGAAAGCAACATTTCATTAACGGAAGCTAAAATTCCTAATAGTTTTTGGCACGCTATGAAAGAAAACTGTTTAATCGCTATCGACGTTACTTAGTCCTTATTTCGAGCTAATTTCTTATGTACTACTGACATTAAGTAGTACTTTCTCAATTGTATGATTCTAAAGCCGACATACTCGGCTATTAGAGGTGTCAAAAATAAACTACATGAGGGACTTATGTCTAAAGTAATTTATTTGGTTTTGTCGACAGGTGGGTAGTAACAGCTCAGGGGCACAACAGGTTTATAGTATTGCTAAGTATGGTGATTTTACATACTGAACATGCTTACCGAGAGTTGTTACTTTGGATTGATGTTTAATTACAAACAGGTAAGTAAGATATTGAGAAAACAGGCAAGCATTTATTTAGCTCACATAAAATAGAGACATCAGAAGATTATTCTTAAATAAAAAAAGAGCAGTTGAATCTGCTCTTCTTTGTTTTTAATTAGCTTGTAGATATCAAGGCCTTATGCCTTATGAATGTTATGGGCTCTGTAACCATAAATTGCTATAACAACAAAGCAAATAAGTGGTAATACAAAAGATGTTTGTACTGCAGGAATACCTGCAACAAGTGAAGCGCCATCTATCATACTGCCTTGTAATGGCGGCATTAAAGCTCCCCCAACAATAGCCATAACTAGTCCAGCTGAAGCTAAGCTTGCATCATTACCAGTATCCTTCAGAGCAATGCCGTAGATAGTAGGGAACATTAATGACATGCATGCTGATGTAGCTATTAGGCAATATAGTCCAGTCATGCCGCCAATAAATATGGTGCCAAACGATAAGGTAATACCACCAATAGCTAAAACCTGTAGTAACTGACCAGGGCGAATTTTAGCGAGCAAGAAAGTACAAATAAATCGACTGGCTAAGAAAATACCCATTGCCACCATATTATATTGTTGCGCTTGCGTGGCAGTTAAACCAACAGATGTCATGCCGTAATGGATAATAAAGGTCCAAGACATAATTTGCGCGCCAACATAAAAAGCTTGAGCGACCACACCTTCACGATATCTTGCGTTCGATAATAAACGTACAAAGGTAGCTTTTAATACTTTACCCGTTAATGGCTCATCATGCGTGATGGTGTCTGGTAATTTGCGGAATAAAAATACCACAAATAATAAAGCGACTACTGAAGCAATGGCAATATAAGGACCTCGTACTGTTATTAAATCAGCAGCTTGCATGGCTTGATGTGCTACAGGCTCAGCAACTGAAAAATCAGCTAATGCTTGTGTTAATTTGCCATCAACAACAGAAGGTAACATATCAACATATTCAGGGTGAGCTAGTCTTTCTGCAGCGCGAAACTCTTCAACTTTTAGTTCACTTAATATGTAATTAGAAGCTACGAACATTCCGCCAAGTGACCCTATTGGGTTAAAAGCTTGTGCTAAATTTAATCGTTGAGTTGACGTTTCAGGTGAGCCCATAGAAAGAATATATGGGTTCGCTGTGGTTTCTAACAAGGCAAGGCCACAAGTTAAAACACATAAAGCCAATAAAAAGAAATTAAACTGTGCAGTCATACTTGCAGGTAAAAACAGTAAAGCTCCAACGGCATAGAGTGCTAGGCCTAGCAATATTCCAGCTTTATAAGAGAAACGACGAATAAAAATAGCAGCAGGTATTGCCATAATACCGTAGCCTAAATAGAAGGCGAATTGCACCATTGAACTTTGTGCATTACTAATAAGGAAAATGTCTTTAAATGCTTTTACTAACGGGTTTGTTATGTCGTTAGCAAACCCCCATAACGGAAATAGTGCGGCGACTAATATAAAAGGGAGTACGTACTCTTTAGCGAGTATTGGCGTTTTAGAAGTGTTTGAATGGTTAATAGCATCACCTGCTTCTTCAATGGCTGTTGTCATGTGACCTCTTAGCTTTTAGTTTATCACTTTATTACACAGACAGAGCCTGAAAAGGCTAGATTTGTATTTAGTGGTTATTATATGTAATGTACATAACTTACTTGTTTATCATTATAGTGTCAATCAATGGCTGTTGATTATTAATAATAAAACAACTTAAAATTATTTCGCATTCGATTAACCTCAATAGATACTAGAAATCAGTTTGCATAAAGTTAAGCTGTGCAAAGTTGCTAGCTATGTTAATTTAATTTGTGTTGCAAGCTACAGGTAAGTTATGTCTAAAAGTTTTGTTATTAATCGCGCGGATATTGTCGTTAATCGTTTTGGGTATGGAGCTCGTGGTGACGAACATTAATCTAAATTTCATCCTTGTGAAAGCACTCTGGTCTATCCGCACTAATTAAAAAAATTAGATAAATAGAAATATTGCGATCAGCAATTTACTCTTATAAAATGACGTAAATAGGAGGGTGATTAAGCAATTATTCACCCTTTTTAATATTTTTAAGGTTACAAATTAATGCAAAAATCTATCAATACACTAAGCGATCTTTATCAATATCTAGATGCTTTATTTGACCAAGACGTAGATAACGATATCCTATTTGCTAGCAGTTATTTGCGCGGTTTTATTTCATTATCAGCGACAGGCTTCGGTGATGAACAGCAGTCAATATCTGCGCCACTTGTTGGGTTGATTACGCAGAAGCTTGCAGCAGCTAAGAGTGAACTTAACCCGCAAGACAATGTGATAGTGCAAAATTTTTGGCTAAACTTACAAGAGGCTATGTAAGGTTAGTTTAATTAACTTTCAGTTTTATGTAGTTAAATTTTTCTTCTTATTATGTCTCTAATGACAAAACGGTTAGGGCTTAAATTAAATAACATATCATTATCTACCGGGTAAGGGCTACCACATAAATCGGCGGTAAGTATATCAGCGGCTAGTGGCGCTGAACATAATCCTCTTGCGCCAAATCCCATCATCACATATAAGTTTTTAATCACAGGGGCCGCTTGCTGGTATTTCCAATTTTTATCTTTAGCTAAATGCGGATAGATTTTCACATGTTCAGTAATATCTGGCATAGCACCCACCATAGGTAAGTGGTCTGGGGTCATACAGCGTAATCTTGATTTGCTAGTCGTAATATCATCGGGTGACCAGTTGATATCAGCAGCAAGCTCAGGTAAACATGTAGCTAAAGTATCAAGGTTGTAAATGTCGTCTTCAGGGGATGGGGTAGTGCGTGTACTATCTTTGTTAAAAGTAGCGCCAATACAATGAGCTTGATTATGGCATGGTGTTAAATAGCCTTTGTGACAAATTACTGTTGAAAGTTTGCTGATTTTATCGTTAGTTTTCATACTAGTGACTTGCCCTTGAACAGAGCTAAAAGGCAGCTGCTTAATCCACTCTAAATCGATGATTTCTGCGCCGCCACACACAACTAGTACACTGGCAGAGTATTCACCTTGATTAGTCGACAATGACCAGTGAATTTTCTCTTTCTGACTTTTATTCTCCTGCGGTTGTACTTGCTCTATCTTATGAACAACTACATTGGTATTGACTCTTAATCTTCCCGTTGCTTCTGCTGCATTCATTATTTGTTTAACAGCATCCTTGGGTGACACCCAACCGGCATAAGGCATGAATAAACCACCGTGTTGCAACGGTAAGTTAGCAACTTTGCTCGCTTGTTTTGCATCAATGCTTTTCACTAATTTTTCTGGCCAGGTCGCAAACTCAGCAAATTTCTGCTGGCGACTGAATAGTGACTTCTTATAAGAAAGTTCTAACAAACCACACCAATCATGAGGAAAGTGAAAACCTTGTTCAAGTACTTCGTTATAGGTTTGTTTAGCTTGCCAAAAAGCTTGTTGATAAAATAGACTGATATCATCTTTCTGTTGGTGTAATAACGGGTATAGCGCAGCAACAGCATTACTTGATGCACCTTGTGCTAGCGAGTTATCTTTACAAAATAAGGTAACTTTTATCCCTTGTTTTGTAAAGGCGTAAGCTGCGCAAGCTGAGGCGATACCGCCGCCTATAATGCTGACATGTTGGGGCTTGGTAATTGTTGGTCTTAATTGGTAGCCTTTTGTGGTATTGGGGTTTTGTTGAAATATGCCGGTTGTTATTTTTTCTCTGTTTCCAATATATGATTTTTTTGCTATGCGAAAACCAACGTGTTGCAATTGTCTTTTTACAAACCCTGCTACAGTAAAGGTAGCAATACTTGCCTGATCTTTTGATAAGCGACCAACTTGCTCAAAGAGCGAGACACTCCACATATCAGGATTTTTAGCGGGAGAAAATCCGTCAAGATACCAAACGTCAATCAAACCATTTTTTGGCGCTGCAATACCTGCTAATCCTTGAGTAGCATCATTGAAAATGACTTTTAAAGTCACCTTCGAATCAAAAAAACTTGCTGAAAACTCTTTCAGAACTTCATTGTTTGCATGATCTTCAGGATATTGTGCTAGCAATAATTCAGCTAAGGAACTCAATTGTGGTAATGATTGTAGTGAAAGCGCTAATTGTGCTTTCGTTAAGGGATATTTTTCAACGCTAATAAAACTAAGATTAACACATTCAGTTGGTGCTATATCTTGTTGTGATTTTTGGTACGCCTGTAAGGTCAATAGGAAATTTAAACCAGTACCAAAGCCTGTTTCAGCGATAACAAAACTGTTTTTTGCTTGTTTAATTCTTCTGCAGACATCATTACCATGAATGAAAATCTGCTCACTTTGTTGGTAGCCATATTCACTATCAAAATAAATGTCGTTAAATAGCTTAGAGAAGGGTGTACCATCTTGTTTAAAGGTTAAATCAGGAGATGTAGTTACCATTTTTGCCAAAAGTCGATCGATTTAATGTTATATATTGAGGGTTATTTTACGCGATTTTTTGCTTTAGATCAGCGTTATTGAGTTATTATTAGTTTAACAACCTAGATATTATGTTAGCAACATTATAGTATAGCGTACATGTGTACACTGATTTGTATTTTGCTTAAACAAGTACAACCAGTTGATGGGGCTTCTTCTTGTATAATAGCCCGATTTTAAAATTCTTATACTGGCTAAATTGCTCAGTATTATATTAAATTTTTAACAAAGAAATGGTTATTTAAATGAAACGTGTAGTGATCACAGGTATTGGTATTATATCAAGCATTGGAAATAATGCCTCAGAAGTTCTAACTTCATTAGAAACAGGTAAATCAGGTATAAGCCATTCAGAAAGTTTTGCTGAGCAAGGTTTGAAAAGTAATGTTTGGGGTAAGCCAAATCTTGAGATTAAAGATCATATTGATCGTAAAGCATTGCGTTTTATGGGCGATGCGGCAGGTTATGCCTATATCGCAATGGATCAAGCCATCAATGATGCCAAACTAACTGACGAGCAAGTATCGAACTTTCGCACTGGTATCGTCGCAGGCTCAGGTGGTGCATCTTCCGCGAATATAGTTTCTTCAAGTGACACGCTTCGTAGCCGTGGCATTCGTCGCGTTGGTCCTTATGCGGTACCAAAAACTATGTCTAGTACTGTCTCTGCTTGTTTAGCAACACCTTTTAAAATCAAAGGTGTTAACTATTCGCTTAGTTCAGCATGTGCAACTAGTGCTCACTGTATTGGCCATGCCATGGAATTAATTCAACTTGGCAAGCAAGATGTCGTTTTTGCTGGCGGTGGTGAAGAAGTTGATTGGTCATTAGCGATGATGTTTGATGGCATGGGTGCTTTATCTGCCGGCAGAAATGAAACACCAGAATTGGCTTCACGCACCTATGATGCTGACAGAGATGGTTTTGTTATCTCAGGTGGTGGCGGTATGGTGGTTGTTGAAGAACTTGAGCATGCACTTGCTCGAGGCGCACACATTTATGCTGAAATTGTCGGTTATGGCGCAACTTCTGATGGTTACGATATGGTCGCTCCAAGTGGTGAAGGTGCTGTGCGTTGTATGCAACAAGCCATGCAAGATGTTGATGGCGAAATCGACTACTTAAACACTCACGGCACTTCAACACCGGTTGGTGATGTAAAAGAGCTTGGCGCAATTCAAGAGTTGTTTGGTGAAAAGTCACCAGCCATTAGTGCAACTAAAGCAATGACAGGTCATGCATTAGGCGCCGCCGGCGTTCATGAAGCTATTTATTCAATTTTAATGATGGAGAACAACTTTGTTGCTCCTTCTATTAATGTTGATAACTTGGATGAAAAAGCACAAGGTCTTGATATTGTCACTGAGAAGCGTGATGTAGAGCTTAACTTAGTTATGTCTAACAGCTTTGGTTTTGGTGGTACTAACGCTACTTTAGTAATGCAGAAATTCAAAAGTTAATTAACAAGTAAAAATTACTTTCTGCTTTTATTTACTGAAGAATTCTCAAGCCATATTTAGCGTTTTGCTTAATATGGCTTTGTTTTTTCTAGCAGTTTAGCGTTAAACTTTCTATAATTAGAAAATTAAAACATTCCATTACCATATCGTTTAAATGAAAATACTCTTCGATGAAAACATGCCTTACGCTAAAGAGTTCTTTAGCGAAATTTTCGGTGCTGCTACCCAACTACAGCCATTTTCAGGTCGAGACTTAACTGCTCAGCAAGTGAGTGATGCTGATGTGCTTTTAGTGCGTTCGATAACAAAAGTAAATGAAGCACTTTTAAAAGAGAACTCAACGCTTAGCTTTGTTGGTACAGCCACTATAGGTATGGATCATATCGATCAAGATTATCTTAAGCAGCGGGGTATTGAATTTCATTCTGCACCCGGTTGCAATGCTATTTCTGTAGCTGAATATGTTATTAGCAGTTTGGTTATTTTAGCTGAGCGATATTTATTAGATTTATCACAATTAACAGTCGGCATTGTGGGTGGTGGTAATACCGGTAGCCGTTTAAGTGAGAAACTTACCGCATTGGGTATTACTCACAAAATTTGTGATCCTTTGCTAGCGAAAAATTCACAGGATACAAGAGAATTTTCCTCTTTAGACGATGTACTTAAGTGCGATGTTATTTCTTTGCATGTACCAAAAATAATAGGTGGAGCGCATCCAACTTATCATTTACTTGATGAATCAAGGTTAAGTAAATTAACTGATAAGCAAATCCTAATCAGTGCTTGTCGTGGCGAAGTTATTGATAATCAGGCTTTACTTGTACTTAAAAAACAAGGGCATGGTTTAAAGCTTGTACTTGATGTTTGGGAAGGAGAGCCAGAGGTGTTAACGCCTCTAATCGATTATACCGAGATCGCAACAGCACATATTGCTGGTTATAGCTTAGAAGGAAAAGCTCGTGGCACCGAAATGCTGTATCAGGCATTATGTGGTCATATAGAAAAGCGTCAACATATTATTATTGAGCCTAGATGCCAGTTAGTTAACCTATTGCCTACAGCAAGCATCCCTCTAATACAATTAAATCAAAAATTTAACCAAGTAGTGCTAAACCAATTGGTTAAAATGGTTTACGATGTCAGACGCGACGATGCAATATTTCGTCAGCAATTATCAAGTCAAGGTTTTGATAGCCTGAGAAAAAACTACCCAACTAGACGGGAGTTTTCAGCTGTACAAGTAACCTTGTCATCCAACGCCTTAAGTGATGTGCCACATCGCCTAGGTTTTAGTAGTAAATAGTTAGCTTAGTCTAACTAAATTTAATGAACATAAAGAGAGAGGATCATGGCACAGAAATTTGATGTATGCATACTTGGCGCAACAGGGCTAGTTGGCAAAACCATTATGGAAATTTTAGAACAAAGAGATTTCCCTATTAATAAATTATATCCATTAGCTAGCTCTCGTTCAGCAGGTGAATTTATTGAATTTAATGGTGAAAGCATCGAAGTGCTTGATGCGGATAATTTTGATTGGAGCTTGGCTCAAATTGGCTTTTTCTCAGCAGGCGGTGCAACATCGGCTAAATTTGCCCCTATAGCGGGTGATGCAGGTTGTATAGTTATTGATAACACGTCTGAATTTCGATATGACGAAGACGTTCCATTAGTGGTACCTGAAGTAAACCCACAAGCACTAGCCGAATATCGTAACCGTAATATAATCGCTAACCCAAACTGTTCAACCATTCAGATGATGGTAGCATTGAAGCCAATTTATGATGCTGTTGGTATTAGTCGCGTTAACGTTAGCACTTACCAGTCGGTTTCAGGTGGTGGTAAAGCGGCAATGGACGAGTTAGCCAAACAAACGGCAGACTTATTAAGTGGCAAGCCAGTTGAAACGAAAAACTTTTCTCGTCAAATTGCTTTCAACGTTATTCCGCAAATTGATGTGTTTCTTGAAAATGGTTATACCAAAGAAGAAATGAAAATGGTTTGGGAAACCAAGAAAATACTAAGTGATGATAACGTATTGGTAAATCCAACAGCGGTACGGGTACCAGTATTTTTTGGTCACGGTGAAGCATTGCATATTGAAACTAACTCACCTATTTCTGCTGAAGAAGTGAAAGAGTTATTAGCACAATCTCCAGGCATAGTGGTTTGTCATAATGATGAGGATTTTCCAACACAAATTGGTGATGCTAGTGGCAAAGATGAAACCTATGTTGGTCGAATACGCGAAGACATTAGCCATAATTGCGGAATTAATATGTGGATTGTTGCCGATAACGTTCGTAAAGGGGCGGCAACAAACAGTATTCAAATAGCTGAACTATTAATAAAAGAGCATTTAAACTAAGTAGATATTATCTATTAGTGGTATTTGAGTGTAATCGTTAACTTTAATAATTACACTTTAGAAAATAGAAACTCGCCGTTAACACCTGATAATATGTGTTAATCGCGAGTTTTTTGGTTTTTCTGTCAAAATATTAAGATATTTGTTTCGAATTTGATATGATTCTCATCAAGTCAATTTAGTACTTGTTTATGATGGAATGAATATTGCTTGAGTTTTAGCAGCTATTTCTTATCTTAACTCTGTCAAATAACTGACAAGTGGCTAATTTTGTGAAAAAAATAATAACTAGGAAAGCCTTGATGCAAAAATTATTTCGCCTGTGCCTACGGCAGGCTCTTTTTAGCACATTAACCGCTAGCATACTCACAACCAGTATTCTGATGACTAGCGTATTCATCGTTAGTATACCCACGTATGCACAAGAGGTTTTTGTTCAAGAACGTGGTATTCGTATGCGAGGGCCTAAAAGCAGCGATGTTTTTCCTTATGATCGCTATGGACCAATTTCCTCAAGGGATACATTGTGGAAAATAGCTTTGACGGTGCGCCCTGATAGCCGTTTAACCGTTTATCAAGTAATGCAAGCGCTGTATCAAGCAAATCCTAATTCATTCGTTGACGGTAACTTTAACCACTTAGTTGAAGGCCAATATTTAAAAATACCCTCTTTTGATCGCATGATGTCGGTCAATTCACGTGTCGCAGAACAAAAATCAGTTGATGATGATAAAGCTTGGCAAAAGAAATACCCTCAAACGGCTCAGAAAAGTTCAGAGCCTAAATTACCAAGTGTAAATAAAAATGATCTGGACACAGTAAAAACTGAAATAAATAAGAAACTGACAAAAATTGATGGAGAACAACAAGCACGTTTAGAAAATATTCAAAATGATGTGTTGGACTCTATTGATGGCCTACAGGCTATCTTGAAAGAAAATGAAGGCTTACGCCAGCGTTTATCATCATTTAATAGTCAATTAGGGACTATGCAAAAAGAAGTTGCAAAAAGTAAAGAAATTAAGCTGCAAATGGACGATATGATCAAATTGCAGCAAGCATTACTTGCTAAGGCTCAGGCTCGAGAGCAAGAATTGCTTCTTGAGAAACAACAAGCTGAACTAGAAAAAGACAGTATTTTCACAAGCCTATGGTTCATTGTTCTAATGGCTACTTTACCTGCAATTTTAATTTTATTGGCAGTGGCATTTATTTTAAAACGTCGAAATGTTGATGAAGCTTCAACAGAAGATAAGCCTAAAAAATCATCGAAAAGTAAAACAGCAGATACAAAAGAAGAAAAAGAAAAAACTCCATTGATGGAAGATGAAGAGCTCATACTTGACGATGAGTTATCTCTGGATGATGAGTTATCGCTTGATGACGATTTATCTATTGATTTACTGGAAGATGATGATGGTGACGCTGATGTTATTCACCTTGACGATGACGACGATGACGCTTTAGACGATCTAGATGACTTAGAAGATATTCTACTCGATGACGACCTTGATAATGAAGAACTCGAAGGTGGGGAACTCGGCCAAGATGCACTAGATTCCTTATTGATGGATGTTGACGATGATGACGCTGAGCTCCAAGAAACCGATGAAAGTTCATCTGATGAAGGAGAAGCCTTAGAAGGAAATGAATTAGGACAAGATGATTTAGATGACCTATTAGGTGGTCTTGAAGATGATGATCTTGAAATGGACGATGATGAATCTGATATTGAAGAAGTTTCTATAGAAGAAGATATTGAAACCGAAGAAGAGAGTGCAGGCACAGAAGAACCCGAAGCAAAAGATGACGATCAAGCAGAAATTACCGACCCAGATGATATCGATGCTTTATTAGAGTCAATGGATGTTGATGAAACACCTGCGGCAGAAGAGACAGCAGCAGATGATGCGCAAGCAGAAATTACCGACCCTGATGATATAGATGCTTTATTAGATTCAATGAATGTTGATGAAACACCTGCGGCAGAAGAGACAGCAGCAGATGATGCACAAGCAGAAATTACCGACCCTGATGATATAGATGCACTATTAGAGTCAATGGATGTTGATGAAACACCTGCGGTAGCCGAATCAGTAGTAGATGATGCGCAAGCAGAAATTACCGACCCTGATGATATAGATGCTTTATTAGATTCTATGAATGTTGATGAAACACCTGCGGTAGCCGAATCATCAGCAGTAGATGATGCGCAAGCAGAAATTACCGACCCAGATGATATAGATGCTTTATTAGAATCAATGAATGTTGATGAAACACCTGCGGTAGCCGAATCAGTAGTAGATGATGCGCAAGCAGAAATTACCGACCCAGATGATAT
>CAJXWZ010000041.1 GCA_913062815.1 uncultured Colwellia sp.
GTTAAGCTATTTGCCTGAACCCCTTGGAACTGGTTGCGCATTGTAGAGATCTTTAAAAATGGTGCAAGCATTATTTTAAAACTTTTGCTCGTTAGCAGAAAAATTGAACTAAAAGTAGAAATAACGGCCTAAGTAATAGACTTTCGGGTCATCATGGGGTAAAAATAACCCTATAATCATAATAAAAAATTAAATTTATAACACTTCTCTAATTGATGGAACAATAGCAGAGTGGCTATTTATTCATAAATTGGGCGTAACAATGAAGTTTTTGTGCATTTTTTTCACCATTCTTATCAGTTTTTCTTTGCCGGTTAGTGCTGCTTCAAGTACTTTGATGCAAGTAAGACAAGAAAAAATTCTTTCTGATCTTTTTGATCAACTCATTCACCGTCAAATAAACACAAAGAGCGCTATTGAAAAAAGTGTCAATGCGTTATTAGAACGTTACCCTGAACAAATAGATTCCGTTTTAAAAATAGCGATATCTAAATATCCTAACGAATATCGTCAAATTATGTGTGGTGCACTTCGTGCTGAGCCTGCTTTAACAAGCGATGTTATTGAGATAATTTTGAAATCGGATATTGCTACAAGTTCAGATATTGTCAGTATTGCTCTGACTGAAGAACCTGCCTATGCTAAAGAAATAGTTAATGCTGCGCTATTACATAACCCTATTGATATTGAAAACATTGTCAGAGTAGCAATTACCACAGAGCCTGTTATGGCTAACAATGTGCTTAATAATACAATGCAAAGTTATCCTGCCAAAATGTTAGATATTCTTGTTGTTGCGATAAAAGCTTTACCCGATCAAGTTGTCAATATTGTCCGAGATACTTTAAGAATAGCGCCTAATAATGCTGAAATTGTTAGTGTAGCGGTAAATTCATCACATAGTAATAAAGCTCGCGATATCATAGCTACGGCTATTAAGTCTGGAATTTCCGAAGAATCAGCAACTGCAGCCGCAATTGCTGGTGGAGCAAAACAAACCGATATAACTCAGGTTAACCAATAAACTAACTTGTTAATATTATAGTTCTTTACGAGTGAAGACCCAGTCATTACCTTGAGTTAAGTCATCATTATACTGATAACCCGCAAAATCAAAGTTTTTTAGCTGTTCAACTTCAGTTAACTGGTTCTCTATAATATATCTAGCCATCAAGCCACGGGCTTTTTTAGCAAAAAAGCTAATTATTTTATACTGACCATTTTTCCAATCTTTAAATTGTGGCGTATAAATAGTAGCACTTAGTGACTTTTTCTTTACTGCTTTAAAATATTCATTTGAAGCAAGGTTAATAAGGACATCATCGCCTTGCTCAGTTAATGCTTCATTTAGTGCCTCTGTGATTATACTTCCCCAAAACTGGTATAAATTATCGCCACGAACATTATCTAACTTGGTGCCCATTTCTAATCGATAAGCTTGCATTAAATCAAGAGGCCTCAGTAACCCATAAAGACCTGACAAAATGCGCATATGTTGTTGAGCGAAGCTAAAGTTATCCTCGCTAAATGAATATGCATCAAGACCGCTATAAACGTCGCCATTAAAAGCCAATATTGCTTGTCTAGCATTATCAACTGTAAAAGGTTGTGACCATTCACCAAAACGTGCGGCATTTAATCCGGCAAGTTTATCACTTAGTTTCATTAAAGAAGCGATTTGATCGGGGGTGAGGTTTTTGCAATGCTGAATTAATATTTCACTATGTTCAAGTAAACTAGCTTCACTAGAAATAGCAGTTGGTAAAGGAGATTCAAAGTCCAATTTTTTTGCGGGGGAAACGACAAGTAACATAATTTATTTTTACTTAACCTATTGATACGACTGATTCTGTAAACTATACCATAGGATAAATGTATCCATCATGATTATTATAATCAGCTTTTTCTAGAAAAATCACGAAAACTTGCAACAAATATCTTTTTAAGGGGTACATTATTCATATTAATGTAGTAATATTTCTCCAACTAGTCCTTTTTACATTTTTTTAGCAAAACTCATAGGTATGTCATGACAAACTCCCTTTCTCAATTAGAACAACTAAAGCAAATGACCACTGTTGTTGCCGATACCGGTGACATTGAAGCCATTGCTAAATTTCAACCACAAGATGCAACGACTAACCCATCACTTTTATTAAAAGCGGCAGCATTACCTTTATATCAAAATTTATTAACTGAAGCCGTTGCTTGGGCAAAAGAACAATCAAATGATGCGAATCAGCAAGTGATCGATGCCGCTGATAAGTTATCAGTGCTTATTGGTTTGGAAATTTTAAAAACGGTTCCTGGTCGTATATCAACTGAAGTAGATGCTAGATTATCTTTTGATACTCAAGCTTCTATAGCTAAAGCTCATAAATTAATCGCATTGTATAATGAGGCCGGTATTAGTAATGATCGTATATTAATCAAGCTTGCTTCTACTTGGGAAGGTATTAAAGCCGCTGAACAGCTTGAACAAGAAGGCATTAACTGTAACTTAACCTTATTATTTGGTTTTGCACAAGCAAGAGCATGTGCTGAAGCAGGAGTTTTTCTTATTTCTCCTTTTGTTGGCCGCATTCTTGATTGGTTTAAGAAAGATACTGGACGTACTGAATATCCTAGTGATGAAGATCCTGGCGTTGTCTCGGTAACAAGTATATACAATTACTATAAAAGTAAGGGTTATAGTACTGTTGTTATGGGCGCTAGTTTCAGAAATACCGGTGAGATTCTAGCGTTAGCTGGTTGTGACCGTCTGACTATAAGCCCACAATTAATGGATGAATTGGCAAGTAGTACCACTACCGTTGAACAAAAACTTGTTGCACAAAATATTAATGCAGATTCATTTAATGAAACCGCACTAAGCGAAAGTCAGTGGCGCTGGCAGATGAATGATGACGCGATGGCAACAGAAAAATTAAGTGAAGGCATTCGTAACTTCGCCATTGATCAAGTTAAGCTTGAAAAGCAATTAGCAGAGATGTTGTAAGCTTTCATATTGAATAAATAAGTATCAATAAAAGTATTTTAAACGCACATTTTTAATAAAAAATGTGCGTTTTTTATTTGCATCAATTGAAAAATATGGTATTAACAAGGAGCAGTTGATTTATGTTTTTGCAGAAAATCTATTAAGGGGTACTTTTATGGATAATTTAAGCCAGGTGTTAAAGTCAGTTAGTCAACCCGCAAAAGGAAAGCCAACGTCTAATAAAAAAAGGAAATGGCGTGAAATAGAACAACTAAGAGATAAATTTCAACTAGAAAAAGATCTAAAAGTTTATGAAGACTCGTTAGAGTATATGTTGGAAGAATTTTAAGCTACGCTCTTAAATAATTTGTTCTAAACCAAAACCCAGCATTGCTGGGTTTTTTAATGCCTTAACACAGATTAAAAAGGTGATTGACAAAATTCAAACGAGCGTTTAATTTAATATTATTCACCCATCAAAACTTTCCATTATCCCTAAATGTCTAAAACGCTTATTAACTTTGTGCACGCCAATGGTTTTCCTGCAGGCAGTTATCAAACCCTTTTCAATTACCTGCCTGAAAAATATAAGGTTATATCTCATGAAAAATATGGCCATGATAAAGCGCATCCTGTAGAAAATAATTGGCAACCACTCGTCGATGAACTCATTAATTTTGTCAAGCATCAACTAGAAATTCACCAACAAAAACAAGTGATCAATGTAGGCCATTCATTTGGTGGCGTTATTTCTTTTATTGCGGCATGCCAGCAACCACATTTGTTTAAGGGATTAATCATGCTAGATCCACCGGTAGTAACTGGAGGTACAGCCATTGCAGTGAAGTACATAAAAAAAACCCGACTCATTGATAAGTTTAGCCCATCAGGCAAGGCAAAAGTTAGAAGAACACAATGGCCAATAGGCACAGACATAGCACAACTATTTGCTCGTCGACAGTTGTTCAAAAACTTCGATAAACGTTGCTTACATGATTATGTTAAATGTGGGACTGTCGAAAAAAACAACCAATTAGAGTTAGTTTTTTCTGCTGAAATTGAAGCAGATATATTTAGGAATTTAGCTGAAAATTTATCAAGCTATAAAAATCAGCTAAAAGTACCCGCAAGCTTAATATATGCCGAAAAAACAGATGTTTGCCCGCATAGTTTTTTTAAAAAGTTTGCTAAATTAAATAAATCGATACTGCTTTCTACGACGTCTGGTGGTCACATGTTTCCTCTTGAGCGCCCCCAAGAAACTGCACAATTAATTGCCAATACTATTAAAGCTTGGTAGTTTCCTTAACTGCACAAAAACTAAAATAGCTATTTAGTTCATTACCATATGTAATGAACTAAATAACTTAAACTGATATATTCGAACATAACAAATATATAATTTACTGTGCTTCATATGACAACACCAAACTCAAAACGCTTGCTGCCTAGTACAAGTATGCTTGCCGCATTCGATGCAGCAGCAAGAACAGGCAGTTTTACAGCCGCGGCAAAAGAGTTAGCCTTAACCCAAGGGGCTATTAGTCGACAAATTACCGCGTTAGAGCAACAATTATCTATTAACTTGTTTCAACGACATAAGAAAACAATTTCGTTAACAGAAGCAGGAAAAATATATGCTAAAGAAATTCACGCTGCGCTAAGTCATATTCGCTCTGCTACCATAAATATTATGACGAACCCTACAGGTGGCGTACTAAACTTAGCTATATTACCCATGTTCGGTTCTCGTTGGTTAATGCCTCGGTTACCCGACTTTTTGGCTAAAAATCCAAAAATCACGATCAATACAGTTAGTAAATTATCCCCTTTTGATTTCAGTCTGGAAGATGTTCACTGTGCCATTCATTTTGGCAAAGAGAACTGGGCTCACGCCAATTGTTCTTTTCTAATGAACGAAAAGGCTGTACCTGTATGCTCTAACAAATTTTTTAACGAGTCAGGGTTAGCTCAATCAACAAACCTTTTTGCTAGCTTAATTGAACAACCTCTTTTACATATTTCGACTAGGCCTACTGCATGGCAACAATGGTTTGAAGAAAATTTTTTCGAACATAAGGGCGCTGATAAGCAAAATAAAGCTAAGCAAGGCATGCATTTTGAGCAATTTTCAATTGCGACCAATGCTGCTATTGCTGGTCTTGGTGTGGCATTACTGCCTAAATTTTTGATTAAAAATGAACTTGAGCGAGGCGAGCTTACCATTATTTGTAAGCAAGCATTGAGTACTGAAAATGGTTATTACATTGTGATCCCCAACGACAAGCAATCGTACGCTCCGGTAATAGCTTTTAGAAAATGGCTTGAAGAAACTATAATTAGCGAGAAGTAATCTCCAAAAGGCAAAAAATTGACGGTTAAAGTTTGAACGAAAGTAATTTGAGAAATATTTAATATGAACTTGTAGTTGAATATTTAAGAAACAAAAGTTAGTGTTATATTTCAATTAACTAAGATATAAAAAAACACTTAACAATGCGTCAAAAAGTCAGTTGGCATAACACTTGCCCTTTCATAAATATAAGAAATATTTATGTTGTGAAGGCTCGTTATGTACTCGATAAAAAAACTAATTTCGGTGTTATTTTGTTTATCACTTTTTGCTTGTAGTTCCACAGAGAAAATTGGTCGAATGCAATTTTCAGAAGATGGTTACGCCACTGGGTTTGTTCAGGTGAATTATCCGCAGACACAATTTGCAGCAATGAACAAAAATTCCAACAAAAAAACATTAAACTCTGATTATCAATTAATGATGTCACTCTTGTATAGGCCAATAACAACAGATCAAGCAATGATGCTTGCTTTTGCCAAAGAGCGAGCGAGTTATAGCTTGCCCTATTATGGTGTGGCCATTAAGGGAGAGAAGAACCCTGACGAGTCAAATAATAGAGCTGAGAATAATTTTTCCAGATTGATTGAGCAAGATATGAATGCTGTTAATATCAGCGCCCCTCGATAACAGCACTTAAACAAAACATCTATGCTTTTATGCCTGACTTATGCTTATTTGTTAAAAGTTCATAAAAAGTAATCAATTACGCCAAATAATTAGTTATTTCACAATACCATTCAAATTATTCAATCAATAAAACCTGTAACTCCTTGTTACACAAGTGTTATCACTTGTTGGCATAGCGTGTGCTATTTTTTATAACAATTAAAATAGTTTCACCTATGGATAAGCTAATGCTAACTATTAACACCAAAAAAGCGCTATTAATTTCAATATTTACCTGCAGCAGTGTCTTTCTAGCAGGCTGCTCAGAATCAACCGCTGAAATAGCAGAAGAAAAGAAAACTGAATTTGCCATCCCTGTTACTGTTGCAAGTATTGAGCGAAGCAGTATTTCATCGAACTTTCATACTACGGCAACGTTAGAGTCACGTACTGAAGCTGATATTATCACGCGTGTAACAGGTATTGTTGAGCAATTGAGTGTTGAAGAAGGTGATTATGTAGAAAAAGGCCAAGTGTTAGCTAAAATAGATCCCCGACGTTATCAACTTACCCTTGATAAAGCTAATGCGGAATTAGCTGGTATTGATCAAGAGTTAAAACGATTATCGTTAATGGCCAAAAAACAGTTGGTTAGCGCTCAAGCATCAGACAAATTGAAATATCAGTATCAAGCAGCTGTAGCTGCACGTAACCTAGCTGCGCTTGACTTAGAAGATAGTCAAATCATTGCACCCTTTGCTGGTTTTATCTCTAAACGTTATGTGAAACCAGGCCATTTCACCCAAGGTTACCAAAACCTTTTCCATATTGTTGACTCAGCTAACTTGCAAGCGGTAGTTTATTTACCAGAGCATCAACTAAGTAATGTTAAGCTAGACCAATTCGCTAACTTAAGCTTCAGTGCCCGAAAAAACCAACTTTATCAAGCTAACGTTCGCTCAATTTCACCTGTGATAGATTCTAAAAGCGGCACTTTCAAAGTAATACTCTCTATTGATAACAACAAGCAAGAATTAAAACCCGGCATGTTTGCACAAATAGCCTTAACCTTCGCCACTCATGATAACGCTTTTACCATCGCAAGTGATGCCATTATCACTCTCGACGATACTAGTAAGATATTTATTGTTAAAGATAAAAAAGCAATAGAAATAAAAATAGATAGAGGTTTTATTGAAGAACAGTTAACGGAAATTTCAGGTGATATTAATGAAGGTGATTTAGTGGTAATTAATGGTCAACATAATTTAAAAGCAGACGCATTAGTAGAAGTACTCAATAGTGCGCCTTCACCAGAGTCAGACCGTTCTACAGATGAAGCTAAGACTACGATTGTAAAAGCACATTAATAATAATTAAGAACTAAAGGAATTATCATGAGTTTAGTTGATACTGCTATAAAGCGCCCGGTTACGGTTTGGATGTTTACTTTTGCAGTTATTTTATTTGGCTTAGTTGGTCTATCTCGACTTGCAGTAAACTTATTGCCAGAGCTATCATATCCAACCCTAACAGTACGCACCAACTACACAGGAGCGGCACCGGGAGAAATAGAACAACTAATCACTAAACCTATCGAGGAAGCTGTCGGTGTAGTGAAAGGCTTAAGAAAAATTAGTTCTATTTCAAAAGCAGGTCAATCCGATGTTTTGCTAGAGTTTGAATGGCAAACACCTATGGATATCACCAGTTTAGAAGTTCGGGAAAAAATAGACCTGATCACCCTGCCCTTGGACGTTGAAAAGCCATTGATTCTAAAATTTAACCCTTCACTAGATCCTATCATACGCCTGGGTTTACAAAGTAACGACAACTCGGTTGCCGCGTTAACTAAACTAAGAACATTTGCTGAATACGATATTAAGCGGCAATTAGAATCTTTATTAGGTGTTGCTTCAGTAAAGCTAGGTGGAGGTTTAGAACAAGAGTACCAGGTCATTATTGACCAACATAAACTTGCACAATTAAATTTAACGAGTCAACAAATCATTAATCGGATTAATGCCGAGAATATTAATATCTCAGCAGGAAAATTAATTGATGGCAATACCCAATATTTAGTTCGAACTCTGAATCAGTTCACCAACATAAATCAAATTGGCGAATTAGTGGTTTACCGCGAAAATGACAAAATAATTTATTTAAACGATATTGCGAAAGTAGTAGATGGTTTCAAGGAACGAACAGACATAACACGTATTAACGCGGGTGAAGCTGTTGAGTTAGCCATTTATAAAGAAGGTGACGCTAACACTGTGCAAGTTGCAAAACTAATCAACGATAAACTTGCCAGCATGACAAAAAATACCGCTAATAATTACAAACTTACGGTAGTCTACGATCAATCAACTTTCATCAGTAATGCTATTAGTGAAGTCAAATCTGCTGCGATTATTGGTGGCCTGCTGGCAATGTTAGTGTTGTATTTATTCTTACGCTCAATAATACCAACGTTAATTATTTCGCTATCAATTCCTGTCTCGGTAATTGCTACTTTCAACATGATGTACGGCAGCGATATTAGTTTAAATATCATGTCACTTGGTGGTATAGCGTTAGCAACTGGACTGTTAGTAGATAATGCCATTGTTGTGTTAGAGAATATTTCTCGTTACAAAGAGCAAGGTTTGTCAGTTGTCGAAGCCGCTAGAAAAGGAACTAAAGAAGTTAGCGGCGCAATAATAGCGTCAACTTTAACTACGCTCGCAGTATTCGTACCATTAATATTTATTGAAGGTGTTGCTGGGCAACTCTTTGCAGACCAAGCGATGACTGTCGCTTTTGCATTAATCGCCTCTTTACTGGTCGCTTTGACATTAATACCGATGTTGGCATCAAGAACGGTTAAGCAAATAGAGCAAAATGATATTACTGAAGATAATTCAATAAAAGTTAGCTTTAAAGATTTACCCTTAGCTAAAAAGGCGACTTGGATTTTAGGAGTCCCGTTTAAAGTTATTTTTATTTATGTACCAATGCTACTGATGCGTCTTGTCTTAATTGCCTTTCATGGCGTAAGCAAGGTCATGTCATTATTAATGAAGCCCTTATCAACTAGTTTCAATTACCTTTTTGAACTGTTAACTAGTTTCTATCAAAAGTTATTGTCACTGGCATTAAAGCACAGCATAAAAACACTGCTCATCAGTTTAGCTTTTGCCAGTTCTACTGTATTGGTTCTCCCAAAAATTGGCGTGGAGTTGCTACCACCGTTATCCCAAGGTGAATTTTACTTTGACTTAGAGCTAGCTCCAGGAACACCTTTGGCAAAAACTGACCATGCTATTAATTTAATTGCAGAAAAACTGCAAAATGATAACAGAGTGAAAAGTACTTATTCATTAACCGGGCGAGGCAGTTTAATGACGAGCAGTGCTGATAAAGGGGGGGAGCACCAAGCTCGCTTACAAGTGATGCTACATCATAGTACTGATGAGATTGACGTGATGAATGATATCAGAAATTATGCTCGAAATATTGTTGGCGCCACGACCTCACTCAATCGTCCAGAATTATTTACTTTTAGTAAACCAATGAGTATTGAATTAGCTGGTTATGATCTTGACGAGCTGAAGCAATATGCCAAACAACTAAGCCAACTTATGGATGAATCAGCAACATTTGTTGATGTAACCAATAGTCAACGTAAGGGCCAACCTGAACTGGCAATTCACTTCAACCAACAAAAAATTGCACAATTGGGTTTAAATACACCAGATATTGCCCGCTTACTCGCTGTTAAAATTGGTGGAAACGTCGCAAGCAAATATACGTTATTGGACAGAAAAATAGATATATTAGTGCGAAGTGAACTTAAAGCGCGCGATTCGATTAATGATTTACAAGAATTAGTTATCAACCCTGGCAGTAGACGCCCTATTACACTTGCGAGTATCAGTGAAATAGTTGAAACAGTTGGGCCAGCACAAATCAACCGAATTAACCAACAACGGGTTGCAGTAATTACTGCCAATATCGCCGTTGGTGACCAAAATAGTGCCATTATCAATGCAAGTAAACTGATAGATCAACTCAAATTGCCTTTTTCTGTTATCGCGACTTTTGGTGGGCAAAGTGAAGAAATGCAGCAATCATTCGACTCCATGATTATGGCGCTTACCTTAGCCATATTTTTAGTGTACTTGGTGATGGCCTCACAATTTGAGTCGTTATTGCACCCATTATTGATACTATTTAGTGTGCCACTAGCCGCTGTTGGCTCTATTTATGGCTTATATATTACGGGTACAAACATCAGTGTTATCGTTTTCATTGGTTTAATTATGCTGGCAGGTATAGTGGTTAATAATGCCATTGTTTTGGTTGATAGAATTAATCAACTTCGGGGCCAAGGTGTTGATAAAGCAACTGCCATTAAACAAGCTGCCATTTCTCGACTTCGCCCAATAATTATGACCACCCTCACCACAACCTTAGGCTTAGTTCCTATGGCAATTGGTTTAGGAGAGGGAGCCGAATTACGAGCACCAATGGCTATTACCGTTATCAGCGGCTTGCTTTGCTCGACCTTTCTAACATTAATTGTATTACCTATCTTGTATCAACTGTTTGATTATAAAACTTTTGTAAGTACTGAGTCAGAGCAAAATAACATGACCAAAGACAATGGCAACAACGAATTAGCTGAGGTTACCAATGTCTAATCACCTGACAGATAAAGATGCGGAACACAATGACAAAGCAAGTAGCCTTACTGCTTTAGCATTAAGGAAGCCAGTTACCACATTCATGCTTTGCCTGACCATGTTGCTAACGGGTTTTGCCGCTACTCAATTACTACCATTGGAAAAGTGGCCTGGCATCGATATTCCTGAAATGATGATTAATGCGCCTTATCAAGCATCAAGTCCTGCTGAAGTAGAGCGGCTAGTCACTAAACCACTCGAAGAAGCCTTATCTACCATGGGAGGCATTCTACGATTGAACTCTACTTCAACGGAAAATGGCGCGCAAATAGGCCTTGAAGTAGAATGGGAAAGCAGTTTAACGGGCAAAGCTATTGAGGCAAGAGAGAAGATTGATGCCATTCGCCACTTATTACCAGAAGATTTACAGCGCATTTTCGTCTATCAGTTTTCAACTGCTGACATGCCTATATTAACTTTACGTATTTCCAGCGAACGCGAATTGAAAAATAGTTATCAATTATTAAATAATTATTTGAAAAAGCCACTAGAGCGCTTAAATGGCGTCTCAAAAGTTGAACTTTATGGCGTTGATCCAAGGCAAATATCTATTCGCTTATTAAGTGAAAGAATGGCTAGTCATAATATTGATATCAAGCAGCTTACTTTAATGTTAAGAAAAGAAAACTTCACCATTAATGCCGGCTCATTAAGGTCAGAACAAGCCAGTATTAGAATAAGCCCTAAAGGTGAATTTACTAAACTTAGTGACATTCGTGCTTTGCAGATTAAAGACAATGTTTATTTGGGTGATGTAGCCACTGTTGAATTTGAGCAGCCCGAACGTGTAGATGGTAGACACCTAGATCGCAATTACGCCATTGGTGTTAATGTATTTAAAGAATCGAGCGCCAACTTAGTGGAAGTTGCTGGCCGAGTGGTTAAATTAGTAGATAACATCAGCAATAGTCGCCAATTTGATGGGGTGAATATTTTTATGATGGAAGATCAAGCCAAGGGCGTAACGGACTCACTAAGTGCTCTGTTAACTGCAGGAGGCATTGGCGCACTACTCTCCTTTGCAGTGTTATATTTATTTATGAGAAATACCACTGCCACATTATTAGTTGTGGCTTCTGTACCATTTTCTATTTGTATCACCCTAGCCATCATGTATTTACTTGGTTATTCTTTAAATGTGCTCTCTATGATGGGGCTTTTATTAGCGGTTGGCATGCTTGTAGATAATTCTGTTGTTATTACAGAGTCAATTTCTGCCCAACATCAAAAAACACCACATAAAACAAAAATACAAAATATATTGAAGGGTGTTGATAAAGTTTCCCTTGCCGTGATGACAGGTACATTAACCACTATGATTGTATTCCTACCGAACATCATTGGCGAAAAAGTGCAACTAACCGTGTTTTTAGAACATGTTGCTATTGCTATTTGCATTTCATTAGCGGCTTCGCTATTAATTGCTAAAACATTATTGCCGCTACTATTAAGTAAAATATCGCTCGATAAACTCAGCAACAATAAAAAGCATGGCCATGATAAAAAGCAAAATAACCGTTTACAAGCACGCTATAAGCATAGTTTAACTTGGGTATTAGCTCACCCTAAAGTAACCGCTGTTGCTGCTCTACTGATTTTAGTTAGCGCTGCGTTCCCTATGGGAGTTATCACTGCTGATAATATGGATAATCAAGATGGTACACGATTGTTCATGCGTTATCATGTTGAAGGACAATTTCCGGTAGCACATGTTGAAGCAATGGTAGACCGCTTTGAAGCGTACTTGTATGAAAATCAAGAGGCGTTCTATATTGACTCTGTTTATAGTTACTACAGTGGCGAAAGAGCTTCCTCTACTTTGTTGTTAAATGAAGACCGCGATATATCTATGACAGAGCTTAAAGCGCGAATTCGTAAAAACATGCCTAACTTTGCCGATGCAAAGCCTGACTTTGGCTGGCAGAGTGCTAAAAGTGGTGGCGTAAGTGTTACTTTAGTAGGCCCTTCTACAGACTTGTTAGTAAAATTATCAAATCAAGTAGTACCAGTACTGAGTCACCTTGATGGTTTAGCAGATGTAAGAAGTGAGGTTTCACAACACCAGAAAGAAATGGTACTTATTATTGACCGAATTAAAGCCAGTCAAATAGGTTTGAACTCACAAGAAGTAGCACAAGTGGTTGGTACGGCATTGCGCGGCTTAGAGCTAAGAAGTTTCCGACATGATCCCAACGGTGAAGTGAAAATACACTTACTTTATGATGAGCGTTTAAAATACTCATTAAGTCAGCTTAAAAAACTACCCATTACCCAAATAGATGATCAAACCATCACCTTAGAAAATGTTGCCGAGTTTAAAGTACAACCTAGATTAACATCTATATACCGTGAAAACCGTCAAACTGCCCTAACCATTGGCGCGAATTTAAATGACGTTACTATGGAGCAAGCAAAAGATAGCATTACCCTTGCTATGGATTCTATTAACTTACCCGTTGGCTACAACTGGAAATTAGGCGAAGGCTTTAATAGACAGCAAGGCGATCAACAAATAATGATCACTAACATGATATTAGCCTTGGCGATGATCTATATAGTTATGGCCGCCTTATTTGAGTCCTTGCTATTACCCGCGGCAATTATAAGCTCAATTATTTATTCGATAGTCGGTGTTTTTTGGTTCTTTTTTATTACGGGCTCAAGCATGTCTGTGATGGGGATGATTGGGATTTTGATACTGATGGGCATAGTGGTCAATAATGGCATTGTGTTGATTGATCAAATAAACCAGAAAACCCCAAAACTAGAAGAATTAGAAAGTGTTATTAGTGCTATTTGTGCCACTAGATTACGCCCCGTATTGATGACTGTTGCGACGACTGTGTTAGGTATGATCCCACTAGCGCTAGGCTCTACTCAAATAGGTGGTGATGGACCATCTTATTCGCCACTCGCTATTGCTATTATTGGTGGCTTAACCTTTTCAACTATCACCAGTTTATACTTGGTGCCTTGGTGCTATTTAATTTTCACTAAAATGGCTCGAAACACTAGTATTGGTTTTTACCATGCTAATATTTTTGCCAAGCGCATAACCAAGAGCTAATTTTCGACCTGCCATGATAATTCATTAAAGACATGCTGCCACTGCTGATCAAACTCAGCAGTGATTATAATTGGCTGCTGAGTTACCGGATGGATAAACCCCAAGGATTTGGCAATAAGCATCAAGCGTTTGAAACCAAAGTATTGGTAAAAAAAAGGGTTTTGTTTATTATCACCATAATTTATATCGCCAATAACTGGATGCCTTAAATGTGCTAAATGACGTCGAATTTGATGACGCCGCCCGGTAACTGGTTCAAGCTTTACCAGTGAATAACGAACGCTATCAAATTTTCCTAAAGGAATGGCTAAGCTTGCTTGTTTTATCACTTGATAATGCGTTTTCGCCGATTGATGGGCTTTATCACGACTAACATTTTTATCCCCTAATTTATCTAACTTTTCTTTTAACGGGTAATCAATTATTGTTTGGGACTGTTCCATAGACAAATGCCCGCGCACTAACGCGTAATAGGTTTTCTTCAAATCCAGACCAGCTACTTGCTCATTAAGGCCACTTTTTGCACTGTCAGCGCTATTAGACTTTAACGCAAAAGCCTCATTCATTTTTTGAGCAATGTCTTTAGTTAAGGCAAAAAGCAATACCCCTGAAGTTGGCCTATCTAAACGATGCACTGGATAAACATATTGGCCAATTTGATCGCGCACTAATTGCAAAGCAAAATAAATTTCATCTTTATCCATAAAGCTGCGATGAACAAATAACCCTGCTGGTTTATCTACAGCAACTAAATAGTCATCATGATATAAAATTTTTAGTATGGGTTTTTCAAGTATTGTTTTATCAATAGGGTTTATCATATGAGTATTATTAATTTTGCTAGATAAGCGCATTATCTCTATAATAGCGCACAGACTCAATCTCTCTTTATTTTGGTGTTAAATTCTCTTTTATGAATACTATTGATACAATTTCACAGCTTTTACTTTCTTCAAACTCGCAATTTCGTATTTATGATATCGGTCGTAAAATAGAGAAAATATCAAAAGAACAATTCGAAAAAATAGAATTAAACCAAATCCCTTACCCTAATCCTGCTCAAGGCCATGCCTGCATAGCGATTGCTTTTTGGCAAAAACAATCATCACAACCTTATTTATGGCTGCTAAAATTACCGCTTGATGAAAGGGGTCTTTTAAACCAAGGGGCACGTAATCACTTTATTGCAATAATTGTGGAAGCATTAGGCAGTGACTTAACACAAGATGCCAATGACCAACAAGAAGAGCTGTTAAAAAGTAATCCCTATTTATATACTCCGGCCCAATACAAATTAGCGACACTGAATAGCAAAATAAAGCTAGAGTTAAAGCAAGCCCCAAGTGAGTACTTATCCCCTTTTATTACTTATATGGCTGAAGAAAACAACTGGGATAAATGGCAAGCTGTTGGCGTACAAGGAATAACTGACTTTTCTGTTCGTATAAGAGAACCCCAAAATATGGCATTGCTAGTCGAAGCACTACCTCACTTGCCTAATGAAGTGTTACTGCCATTGTGTAGTGCCTTAGAGAATGAATCATTTTCAGTCGACTTAATAGAGTCAATATTAGCGCTACTGCAAGTTAAGTTAACATCAAACAACAATAGCACTGAGAGCTTGATTCAAATACAACAACACTTGTTACGTAGTTTGGCGAGTAATTGCCAACACCCACACGTAGAAACATTTATTGCGAATTTATTACAGCAGAAAGAACTTGCCGCTGAATTGTTGATCACTGTTTCAGGAAAATGCTGGCTATCACTTGCTGATACGAAACAGTTAATGGCATTTTTTGAGCATCTGATTAATTGTAATGACCAAGCATTATTTAATAGCATTTTTAAAGATTTAGTAGCAATACCTGCCATTCGTCCTATTGTCTTTCAATGCATGCGTACACCTGAGCGTAGTGAGGCATTATCAAAAGCTATCGGTCAATTGTTTAATCAAGCTTAATTGCTAAATTAAAATCACTTAAGGTAGATTACCCCTATGGAAAATATTTATTATTTATTATTGCTTTGCATACTCTGCTGGTACTTTATTTATTTGAGGAAAGTTTCCGAAGCGGCACGTAGTCATGCCAATCGATACTGCGAACAAAACCAGTTACAATTTATTACTATTGCGAGACGCTCAAGTCGAATAACCTTTACTAGAAAGCACGGCTTAGTTTGGTATAGTTTGTTTGATATAGAATTTAGTGGTGATGGTGAATCTAATAATTATGCAACGTTAAGTTTATATGGCTTAAAATTGGATAATGTTGATATTCCCCCCTACAGAGTTCATTAAAAAACATCTTTTCGTTATTTTTTCTACATTAGGAAGGTACTGTGCAGTTTTTAAAGTCACTTTTATGTTTACACGGGTTTGATAATAGAACGCGTTTTTTTGCTATTTGCAGTGCAGTTTATGTTGTTTTTATAATGATAGCATCAGCTTTTACCGGTATATATTTTATATCTATTATCATTTTAGCTCTGTTTACTACAGTACTTGCTTTTGCTCACCTCCGTCGATTAAAAGATAGCCAACTCAAAAAAAAATGGCTGCTAGCCCCTAACATTATCTTTGCATTAGTTTCTTTGATAATCATTTTTTCTGAACAATACGGTAGCTACTTATTACTTGTTATTCCTGCACTTTGTTCTGCAGTGTTATTAACTTACCCAAGTGCTAACCAACGGGATTTTGTCTTAGGTTATTTCGGCCCTGTTGATATGGGAGAATATAAACAAGAAACACATCAAGGTAAATTAGCCAAATTTAGAATAGAGCCAACACTGGTTAGCGACAACTCGATGAACTTTAATAGCAACGAGCAAACAGGCTTGCACACAAGTGAAGTTAATTTAAATAAAGACTCTTTAGGAAACAGCACACCTAATAAACAAACCGATATTGGCGAAATGATCCGATTGAAGTTAATCGCTAATAAAAATGCTCAGCGTGTTATTGCCATTGTCATTGGTATTATTATATTGGTCGTGCTGGCATCATGGTTAATGAATAGCATAAATGCATCTAACGCTACCATTTTACCCAATGACGTTACACAACAAGCTAAAAGCGCTTTACCTGTTGTTACTCGCGAATACCCTTTAGTCATGCCCGACAATTACACCCTGTATTTGTCCACGCACAAAGGTATTACCCTTAACTGGCAAGCTGATGAAGTTAATGAAACAATAATATGGTCCCAACTAACTACGCTAGGCGATGAAAGTTGTCAGCAAATTAGCTTTAATAAAGGTGAGCCAATACGCACATTGTCGGTACAGGTAGAAGGTACAGAATATTATGCGAGCTTTTCGCCACTTGATAGTAAGGCACTTATTCAAGCACTCGCTTTTCGTGGAAATTTCACCTTATGCGGCTATGATTTCTCATTAAAAGGTAGCCAAGCTGTACTGGGTAAAAATAAACAATATGCTCGTTGGGTTGATTATTGATTTTACTAAATAGCTTAATGGCAGTGAAGCAAAGGGATTATATATCACTGCTCATTTTTAATAACTAGGTGAAGAATCTTAAGATTTATACCAATCACTCACTAGGTTATTAAGCTTCTCCATATCAATATATTGCTGACATGCATCACTGATCCTATTTATAGCAATATTTTCCAGCTCATCTACACTTAAGCTATCACCAACATCACTGCCAGCCCAACGCATGATAAGCTTTAAAGCGTCGAGATCATTAAAAAGGCCGTGTATATAGCAACCTGCAACTTGCTCATCTGCTGTCAGCAAACCATGCTCTTTATCATTAAAAGTCATAAACGGTGTTGCTTTAATAGTTGAATGTTGCATAAACTCACTCATTCCGGCATGAATTTCATAGCCCGTCACGCTGGCACTTTCCTGCAAAAGGCTCAATGTCCCTTGCACATTAGTTAAGACTTTATTGCGTCTTAATTCAGTGGTCATTGGCAAGTATTTCAAACCTGCACAATGCGAAGTTGTACCCTCAATGAGTAATGGATCAGTAATATGTTGACCCAACATTTGGTAGCCGCCACAAATACCCAACACTTTGCCACCGTAGCGTAAATGTTTGGCGATATTTTGCACCCAAGGTTGTGCCTTGATAAAAGTCAAATCACTAATGACATTTTTACTGCCCGGTAAAATAATTAAATCACAGGCTGGAATATTAACTTTCAGCACGGGGGTTTTGGCAAATAGAAATTGGCAATCAATTTCTTCATGATGCCTTAACGCGTCAAAGTCTGTATGGTTACTCATGTGAGGATAAACTAACACCACGATTTTAACTTTTCTTTGCTTGGTCGTGTGCTCCTGCTGGGTCACTATAGCGTCTTCCGATGAGATATCCAAACCATGTAAATAGGGCAACACGCCAAGTACTGGCTTATTGGTTCTTTCTTCAAGCCATGTCAGGCCTGACTCTAATAGGGAGATATCACCACGAAAACGGTTAATAACGAAACCTACCACCCTATCTTGCTCGGATTGAGACAATAGCATTAAGGTGCCAACTAATTGAGCAAAAACGCCGCCTTTATCAATATCAGCAATAATAATCACAGGACAATCAACTTGTTCTGCAAAGCCCATATTGGCTATATCGTCTGCCCTCAAATTAATCTCAGCAGGACTACCTGCGCCTTCCACAACAATTAGTTCATAGGCTTTTTCTAATCTCAAATGAGATTCTATCACTGCCTGCATCGCTATTTTTTTGTAATCTTGGTATTGAGCCGCTTCCATGCTCCCTTGATTAGCGCTAATGGCTTTTCCGTGAATAATGACTTGGGCACCAGTATCTGAATTGGGTTTTAGTAGTACAGGATTAAAGTCGACATCAAGTGCTACATTAGCAGCCTTTGCTTGTAAAGCTTGAGCACGGCCAATTTCTCCTCCACATGGTGTTACAGCACTGTTAAGCGCCATATTCTGCGGTTTAAACGGGGCCACTTTAATGCATTGATTAGCAAACAATCGGCAAAGGCCGGCAACTAGTGTGGTTTTTCCGGCATCCGAAGTTGTCCCTTGTACCATTAAGGTAAATGTAGTTTTGGTCATTTGATGTTAATATGAGAAGTAGTTGGCAATATTTTATGCCCTTTAGCATATCCGCAATATAATAAATTCATCATCAGCTATATGTCTACAGATTGTATTGTAAAATAAAAAGCCCAAGAACATCGCTTGGGCTTTTCAACGTGGTGACTTTAATTATTTATTCGGCTGCTTGTAAATATCTTCAGGTCTCAGCTTCAAGGTTTTCCGGCTAGCGCTATCTTTAGTCGATTTTTTACTATTTGGGTTAACATAGATAGCACTTGAATTTGGTCTTGCACCCTCAATGTATTCTTCCGTTTTCTTACTTATATAACGCTTGCCACTACTTTTTTTAAGGTCTGAAGCGCTACTATTATTTTGCTCATCCGCTTTATACTTTGTCGTTCTTGCCACGTGATATTTTTTATCTATTGCTTGTAGTAAATTACGCAAGACCTGATCTTTACACATTCGATAATTTTTATGCTCAGGCTTTCTTGAAAATGCTGTCAATTCAGGCTTACTTAATCGAAAGTCAACACTCTCAAGTAAGGTAATCAGCTCTTCTGCTTTAAGGTTTAATGCTATTTTCAACTTAGTTAAAATAACATTATTGGAAAGTCTTTTTTCAGCAACAGCTTGGGCACCTTCTTTTTTGCCCCGCTTTTCATTGATAAATCCATTTAGAAAACTGGCAAGTTGTACATCCACACAAGCAACGAAATCACTGTCATTATCTTTTTTGAGCCACTGACTTATTTGCTCTCGGCTAACGTTCATACCAGCAGAAGCAAACAAAGCTATCATCTGCTTGTCATTAAAATTAAAAGTGTAGCGTATGCGCCGCAATACATCATTATTGTTCAATAGAGTTCCTAATAAAAAAGAATAAACTTAAATTATGATTGAGACATATTTTAACAGTTTTTAATCGCTATTAAAATCACCGTTAATTTAGTATTATTTCTTTTGTACCTAGGGTGCTTCAACGAGCATGTCCTAGTATATAAACCTCCTTATTAGCAGGAAGCTTTTCTGATGAATAATATTACAAAATTAATAATAATTTTATCGAGCACTTTACTTTGTGCCTGTGTAAATCAAAATAATATAGCTCATAAAAAACATAGTCCAGTAAGCCAACCTTGTACTAAAATAAAGTTGCTTATTGATGCGCACGGGAGCGGATTTGAACAAATAAAATCGACTAAACTGCAAACAAGAGCATCAAACACTTGGAAGGCTAAATATAATATTATTGGTGAAAGTTGCCACATTTGGACGCTAGGTAACTCTCAAACAACCTATTCCTGTAATATTACCGCTAATGATAAGGCTACAGCAGACAATTATTATCAACAAGCTCAACAAACCATTAAGCAATGTTTAGGTGATGACTGGGTAATGGAGCAACAAGCTAGAAAAGCCGACAATGGATTAAAGACAACATTTACCTCTACCAAGGCTAACATTTCTGTATCAACGCATATTGTTCCAGAAAAAACCTTACGGAGTGAAAAGTGGACTATCTATTATTATATTGGCAACCCATAGTTTCTTTGTCGACTTGTTAGAGCACACAAAAAAACGAGCCTAGTGCTCGTTTTTTTGAAGTACAAAAACTTAGCTTATATGAGGATTAACCACCACATTTTTTGCTTTTGCTTTTTCCTTCGCCACATTTACCTTTGGCTTTAGCTTTTCCTTCGCCACATTTACCTTCACCACACTTGCCTTTGGCTTTAGCTTTTCCTTCGCCACATTTACCTTCACCACACTTACCTTTGGCTTTAGCTTTTCCTTCGCCACATTTACCTTCACCACACTTACCTTTGGCTTTAGCTTTTCCTTCGCCACATTTACCTTCACCGCACTTACCTTTGGCTTTATCTTTCCCTTCACCACATTTTCCTTCACTCTTGCCTTCTTCAGCGAAAGTGACTAAGTCTTGTGATGCAAACGGATTAGTTTCTGCTTTAGCAACATTACTGGCAAAAACAGATAAAGCTAATAAGCCCATAACAGCAGCTAGACCAGGTTTTTTAAGTAGATTCATGACACATTTCCTTTATTTTTAGATTATTAATACAAAGAGCATATTATTTATATGACTTTTTACATAGACCATCAAGTATTAATTTAAATTTCAAAAAAATTCAATAATGGCTTAATTTTCTTCCAAAAAAAAACCAGCATCTCTGATTAGAAATAACTGGCTTTTTATATTCGTATAGTTAATAAACTATATTGAAACTTTTTTACGTCTTGCGGTATCTGCAATAAAACCTTTCCAACCTTTAGCAGCTTTACGCGACTTCGGATCTTCCATTGCTTTATTAATTGCAGCATAAGCTTTTTTATACTTTTCTAGGTAAAAATAAGACTCGGCAATACTCATGTATATACGACCTTTATTTTTAATACCTAACTCTAGTGCTTTATTTAGCGCTGGTATAGCCTTAGAAAATTGCTCATCTTGCTTTAACAACATACCTTGTTTACGGTAGTGTTTAGCCTCATTTGTCATCTTAGCTAGTTCACCGTAATACTTAGCGGCTGTGGCAACATGTTGAGCAGCATGGTATGCGTTAGCTAAAGTTGAGATGTTTTTGTCATCTCTTTTAACTAAACCTGAAGCAATATGCTTTTCTAATAACGTCGCTGCTTTATAAGGTGCTTCACTAGAAGAATACAAATTTGCTAACGTTTTAATTTGTCCTTCTTTTTCTAGGAAACCTTGCTTATAAGCCAAATCAAGGGTTTGCACTGCTTTAGGGTAATCTTCTACTAATAAGTAGAACATTCCTAATTGATTCCACCACGTT
This sequence comes from uncultured Colwellia sp., assembly GCA_913062815.1. GTDB lineage: Bacteria > Pseudomonadota > Gammaproteobacteria > Enterobacterales > Alteromonadaceae > Colwellia. The sequence continues at coordinate 21,602 of CAJXWZ010000041.1, forward strand.
TTGTTTTCTGGAAAAATTAGCACAACTGTTTCCAATACATCAATAGCTTCTTTGTACATTTTTCTTTCATAAAAAGAAGTAAGCTTTTGAGCGTATGGGTTTTGATTAGGCTTATCACCAAAAGCAGCAATGGCTTTATCGGCAGGCACAATCATTTTATCCAGCTGTTTTAATTCGTAATAAGCTTGAGCGATTTTAACCCAAGTACTACCATCACTTTTTCCAGTAAACTCCATCCAATTTTTATAGCTAGCTAAAGCGCCTTTATAATCCTTGGTTTGCATTTGCAAATCACCCAACAATTTTATGGCTTCACCGTGATCACCTTCATTTAAGATGTCAGGTGCTACAGCTTGCTTTAAATACACAATGGCATCTTTTTCATGATCACCTTTTGTAGCGTACATAACCGCTATAAAACGTGCAACATAGGCTTTATCGTAATCTTTCTTAGCACTAATGTCTTTTAAAATTACTAAAGCACCATCGATATCATCAGCAGTGTATGCTTCAAAAGCTTTCTGCACTTTCTTACCAACAGATGGACCAACTAACTGCGTAGGACGTTTTTTCTTCTCTTCTTTAGCACCGGCGGCGTTTGCAACATCTGCAAACGGCGCTTGAGCAACAAGAATTGAAGCAATAACAACTAAAGAAGTTGATAATTTCTTAAAAGTAAATTTATTCAAACTCATTAGCTACCTCCGTCCATTTTAAAGTCTAGTTGAACACTTAAACCTTCTTGTTTTAATGGCTTACCATCAACAACTTTAGGTTTATACTTCCACTTTCTCAGCGCACGTTTAGCTTCTTTATCAAAAATACGCTTAGGCTTTGCTTCAATGACTTTAACATCTTCAACACCACCGATTTCGTTAATAGTAAATGAAAGTTTAACCCAACCTTCTTTACCATCACGAGCTGCTTGAATAGGGTATTTAGGCTCTATTCGAACAATCGGTGTTGCATCGCCATCACGACCAAAACCGGCACCTGGAGCGGACAAACCTGTTGATGCACCCGCTAACTGAACACCGGGCATGTTAAATTGCAAGCCACTGGTATCGTTATTAGCTTCAGGCTCAGGAGTCTGTTGCTTAGGTGGAGCTTTAGGTGGCGGAGGCGGCGGCGGTGGTACTCGACGACGCTGCTCTGCAGAAGACTTTGGTGGCGTAGTATTAACTTCTACGATTATATTCTCTTGTGCCTCATCCTTGCTTCTATCACCGCTAGAAACAAGGAAAGCCATAAAAGCAAATAGACCAAAGGTAACCGCAGCGCCTAGTAGTATTGATACTAAAAAGCGACCCATATCCTACCCCTTCGCTGCAGCAATTGAGATTCTAAGACCACTTCCTGCTTCTTTAATTGCATCCATTACTTTAACAACTATGCCATGTTTAGCATCTTTGTCAGCTTGGATAATAACAACATCTGTAGGTTGTTCAGCAAGTAATTTTTCAATCCTTGCACCAACACGTTCGATGTCAACACGACCTTTATCTAACCAAATCTCACCGTTATCTTTTATTGCTACAAAGATGTTGGCATTTTTCTGTTTAGTTTGTTGCGCTGCTTTTGGTTTATTTACTTCAATACCCGCTTCTTTTACAAATGAAGTGGTTACAATGAAGAAGATCAGCATTATGAATACGATGTCGAGCATCGGTGTCATATCTATTGCTGCTTCTTCGTCCTCACGAATCTTTTTACGTGCCATGAAAATATCTCTCTAGTGGTGAGGTAAACTGTCAACCAGTTTAGCCTTTGCTAGTTTAACTTGAGCGTCTAATCTTGAACTAAAAAACACACCAGATAATGCTGCAACCATACCCGCCATAGTCGGAATTGTTGCTTGCGATATACCTGCGGCCATTAAACGTGGGTTACCTGTACCTTGCTGTGCCATTGTTTCAAACACACCAATCATACCGGTTACCGTTCCCAACAAACCAATTAATGGACACATTGCCACTAATGTTCTGATGGTGATCATACGCTGTTCAAGTAGTTCATTTGCTTCGGAAATCCAAGTCTCTCTAATACGATGCGCATACCAAGATGTAGTATCTGAGCGTGCTTCCCAACGAGAAACGATATCGTTTTTCATTGGTGGATAAACAGATGATAAAAACCAGTAACGTTCTATCATCAATATCCACATCAATAAGAGTGCAAAGGCAACAACGTAAAGTACGTTACCGCCAGTTGCAATAAAACCCCTGACAGATTCCCAAAGCTCTATCAGGAATAACATTATTTAGACTCCTTCTCAGCAATCGCTGCAATCAAACCTGCGCTTTGCTCGTCTAATTTTTGTAAAACGCTTTTAGATTTACCAGCAACAATTGAGTGGATAAGAATAAGTGGTAATGCACAAATCAAACCTAATGCTGTAGTAACTAATGCTAGTGAGATGTTACCCGCCATAATTTTCGGGTCACCAGTACCAAATAAGGTAATGGTTTGGAAAGTCATAATCATACCGATTACAGTACCTAATAGACCCATTAATGGGGCAATGGCTGCAAACATTTTGATTAAGTTAACACCACGGTCTACCTTAGGTGTTTCGCGTAAAATACCTTCATCAAGTTTCAACTCTAATGTTTCAGCATCAACAGCTTTGTTTTCATGATAAATTTTAAGTAAACGACCTAGAGGGTTGTTTTCATTTGGTGTATCAAGATTCTTCTCTTGTGCTTTAATTTTAGAGCTCATGCCACCTAAAACGATTATACGTTCAAGGGCAATCAAACAACCAATAATTAACAGGACAGTGATGGCATAACCAACTTCTTTACCTTCATGGAAGAACTCTTCTACTGATTTCTTACGTGTTTCTAGTGATAAAATACCACCACGTGAAGGATCTACATAAACACCAGCATAACCAGAATTTGTGTTAAAAAAGCCTGATGCAGTTTCTGAAATGTAGCCTGCTGGTTGCTTAGGTAATGGTTGAACTTGACCAACTTCATCATTGTAAGTTAAGTAACCATTGTCTGATACTAAGTTAAATGTACCTAAACGTGTCACAGTTTCAGTTGACTTAGCGCCATCTAGGTTAGTCACTTCTACTGAGAACTTAGAAATTTTACCTGATTGTGTCATTTCAGTTTGAAGAGCAAACCATAATTCTTCAAGATCTTCTAATGCTGGAATTTCTTTAGCATTAGCAATACGGTTCAATGCTTCACCACGACCTGGAAATTCAGCACTAACAATTGAAGTGGCGATTTGGCCGTAAGCACCTGCAGCAGCTGCACGAGATACACCGAACATTTCACCTAAAGTACCAGTAGCGTTGTCTAACTCAACTTCTTTTTGTGCTAATTTAATTTCATTAGCAGCATATTCTTTCGTTAAACGCTTATTGCGAGCTTCTTGACTTTTTAACTCAGCTTTTGCTTTATTTAAAAGCGCTTGCTTGTCAGCACGTGCAGATTTAAATTCAGCTTCACGTTTTTTATCAAGTCTAGCTTCAGATACACGGTCAGCTTTAACTTGCTTTAATAAATCGTCTAACTGATTTGCTTGTGTCGTTGCCACTAAGCCAGCGGTCATAATTGCTGCTAGCGTTACAAAATTAATAACTTTCTTCATTATTCCGCTCCTGCCGCAAATATTGGTAATTTAGTTAAGTCCATCGGAAGTTGCTTGCGCGCCATAGCGATAGCATCTTTTATAGGTTTCAAATAATCGTCACTAAGCTCTTCCCATGCACGGTTTTGATTATTCCATAACCATGAACGTTTACCATCTAGAGATTGTGCAACAAAAGCAATACGTCCCATATGAACAAAATCAGCCGTTAACGTAGTACCGTTAAAGTCCATTTCTGCTTGGTAAGCATCAAAAATTGTGCCGTAACCCGCTTCAATCTCGTAAGCTTCAAGTACTAAACGAAATTGCTCAGAAGTAGTAACGTTAGAGTTGCCCATTACGTCACGTAAATTAGCAAGACGCTCTTTACGACGTTCAATATTCATCGGTACATCTAAATCGATAAATTTTTCTAAGGTGTCGATCATTTTGTACATTAGCGGTACAACACCTTGCTTGACTTTATCAATACCATCGATTTGCTTTTGTAAAGATGCGATATTTGCGATTTGATCATCAACCATACGCTGAACGTGATCGTTATAACCACGAAGAACGTCTGCTTCATCAACAGTATTACGGTAATCAGCAAGAAGATCTTGCGTCTGTTCGTAAATGGTGTTGATTTTTGCTTGTGATTTAGCTGATTGCTTAAATATTTTAGCTTCAGCTTTTTGAAGATCTGTTAATGCATCAGCAGCAGCGATATTACTACCTGTTAATGCTAGTGCGCCTACCATTGCCGTAGCGATGAGGCTTTTCTTACTTACTTTGGACATAGTTCCCAACCAATTGCTATTTAAATTTTGATAACAAAGATTTTTGTTACCGCAAATATAAAAATCTGTCGTTTTGTTATATGTAACTTTTTATGAATACAACCAATGAATAATCCCAAATGTCAAACAAGCTGTCAAGACGGGAGTTACAAAGTTGTTTATTTATTCTAGTAATAAATAAAAAATATCACACATATAAATAAAAACTATTTTGTTAATAAAATGTTTCAAAATATATGAATGGTCTTTTTTGATTATTACTTAAGCAAAAGAGCCTAAAAATAGGTACGAATAATTTGCTTTACATGTTTTACTAATTCTTTCGTAGCAAGTCAAATTTATTTATGTCTTTTGTTGATTAAATATACGTTGGGATCGATTAAATATCTTCAGAAATAGCACTATTACTCAATTTACTGCTGTATTATCGAGGTAGAACTAATTTCATAAATTAATACTCTAACGAAAATAGTAACTCTGTTAAATCTGGCTGCCATTGAAAATCTTTTAATTTTATTCGAGCGCCAATAATAACAACTTGCTCATCTTGCAAAGATTGCTTTTGCCGTTCAAAACTTTCACTGCCCTGTTGAAATGATATTTTCCCTTGTGAATTAATGACTCTATACCAAGGCACTGTTTTTCCTTGCCAACCTGACTCTGGCACTTTTCCTAATGCCTTGCCTACGAGCCGAGCCCTGCCCGGTAGACCCGCTAAGTCGGCAATTTGGCCATAACAAGCCACTTTTCCTATTGGAATAAGCTGAACTGTTTTCCATATTTGCGCATAATGCGGTTTTACTGTATTTATTGTCAAAGGAACTCCATTAGCACAGAAAAGTGAGTTATTATGGCACTGCCAAACTTTACCACTTTTACTGGAAAATATATGAATATTTGGGTAGACGCTGATGCTTGTCCTGTTGTAATCAAAGAAATCCTGTTTAAAGCGGCAGAAAGAACAAAAATTAAAACGACCTTAGTAGCAAACCACCCTATTCGCATACCACCATCACGGGTGATACATTTTATGCAGGTCAGTTCTGGTTTTGATATTGCTGATGATGAAATAGTAAAACGTGTCCAAGCAAATGATCTCGTCATTACTGCAGACATTCCATTAGCTGATGAGGTAATAACTAAATCAGCTATTGCGCTGAGCCCCAGGGGTGAGCTTTTCACCAAAGAGAACATAAAATCACGTCTTAATGTGCGCGATTTTATGGATACCATGCGAGCCAGCGGTGTACAAACAGGTGGTCCACCGCCGTTAAATCAAAATGATCGTCAAACCTTTGCTAATCATTTAGATACTATATTGACGCGCTATAATCAAAGGCAATAGTATTTGCCTTCTTTTTATAAGATGGAAGGCTTTTGATAACACGACTTATTGTCGATCGCGAACCGTTAAAATAAGTTTTTTGATTTCAGTTAACTCTTGTTCCAGCTTCTCAATTTGAGCACGACTGGCTGGCTCCCCTCCCGCACTCGTTTCACCATGTTGCTCGGCGCGATAATTTTCATGCTCCTGTCCCATGACTTCCAGTACAGTTCCCACCATCATATTTAAGAAAACGAAGGCAGTTAAAAAAATAAAACTTAAATAATAAATCCAACTAAGCGGATGAATAGCCATAGTTTCATACATTACATCGGTCCAATCTTCAAATGTCGCTACTCTAAATAAAGTCAACATAGAAATTGACACATCGCCCCATAGCACTTCATTTATTTGATGAAAGAACATACTGCCCATGGCCGCATAAATATAGAAGATGACAAACATTAACAAGGCAATATAACCCATTCTAGGAATGGCTTTTAGCAGCGCATTTATTAACAGCCTTAATTCAGGCACCATAGAAACTAAACGTAGCACTCTAAAAACGCGTAATAAACGAGCCAGTAGTACCCCTGAGCCTCCCGTTGGAATTAAGCTACCAACCACAATTATGGTGTCGAATATATTCCAACCATTGCGGAAAAATTGCTTTTTATTAGGGTAAGCAAGATAACGAATAACAATCTCTATCACAAAAAATATTGTTATTCCCAAATCAAGGAAAGTGAGTATAGCTATTGATTGCTCGGATAGATTATGAGTTTTAGCGCCAATTAATAATGCCGAAAGTAAAATTACAGCAATAATAACGCCTTGAAAAAGCTTACTTGAATCAATTTTTTTCAAGCGTCGTTGTGCACGATAAACAAAACTGGCCATAATATTAACCTACCCCCACCGCTTGATCACTAACATAGGGATTACTGCTACGCTCTGCTCCAAAAGTACTCATTGGGCCGTGTCCTGGTATAAAGCGCACCTCATCCCCTAGTGGAAAGATATTATTTCGAATTGAATTGATTAAAGTGTCGTGATCACCTCGAGGAAAATCTGTTCGGCCAATGGAGCCTTGAAATAACACATCACCGACTTGCGCGAGTTTAGATTCACGATGAAAAAATACCACATGCCCAGGAGTGTGTCCTGGGCAAAAATACACTTCCAAGACAATATTACCAAAACTGACACTATCACCTTGCTCTAAAAAACGATCAGGGGTGAAAAATTCAGCTTCGGTAAAACCAAAGCGCTGTTTTTGTTCTTCAATTAAGTCGATCCAGAATTGATCTTCTTTATGAGGCCCTTCAATGTTAACACCGTAATACTTAGCCACTGCATTAGTCGCTCCCGCATGATCAATATGTGCATGGGTTAATAATACTTTAACAACGACTAATTTTTGCTGATCGACGGCCGCAATAATTTTCTCGATATCACCGCCTGGATCTACGATGGCTGCCTGATTTGTTTCATCGCACCAAAATAATGTGCAGTTTTGTTGGAAAGGCGTCACAGGGATTATTTGATATTGCAGCATATAATTGGCTCTTCAAAATTTTTTTGAGATAATAACATAAATGATCAGCTTAAAATCAAGCTAAATATGTAACAAGTTAGCAATCATATTAGTTCTGTCCAATCACTTTACTCGACACAGTTAAGTCGGTAAGCTAAATCCATAATTAATAATAACAATACTTCTTTTATGTCTTCAGCTACAACTCGTGATTCATTCCACTCTCGCATTGGCTTCATTTTAGCTGCTGCTGGCTCTGCAATTGGTTTAGGAAATATATGGGGCTTCCCAACTCAAGCAGCTAATAATGGTGGGGGGGCATTTTTATTTGTTTACCTCGTTGTTACTGTATTGTTGGCTTTGCCAGCATTATATGCTGAAGTTTACATTGGCAATCAAGCACAGAAAAATCCGGTAAGCGCCCTTGCACAAGCTTGTGGTGAACGTTTTCATAACACTGGCCGAAATGCTGGCATTATTGGTTTATTTGGCGCAGTAATGATGCTCAGTTTCTACACGATTGTCGCAGGCTGGATGTTAGCTCATGCTTTAAGTGCCCTATTTGAATTGCTCGGTTTCATCGATATTTCTGTTTGGCTATCAACCTCAAGTACCTTAAGAAATATTGTCTTCACACCTATTTTTATTATATTGAGTGCAAGTATCATTCATCGCGGTGTTCACGCTGGTATAGAACGCTGGTCTTCTCGGTTAATGCCGGTATTATTAGCGATGTTAGTGGGTTTAATCGTTTATATTTTGCAACAAGATGGGGCTCAAGCTGGTGTTGCGCTTTATTTGATCCCTGACTTTGCGCAAGTCACCAATCCCAAATTAATCATTTCAGCCATGGGGCAAGCTTTCTTCTCCCTTTCAATTGGTGTGGGCGGCATGATGGTATATGGCTCTTACATGAAAAAAGGTCAAGATCTTGGTAAGCTGGTACTTTCAATCGCAGCGCTAGATACCTTCATAGCCTTTTTAGCCGGTTTACTTATTATTCCAGCATTATTTGTAGCCCAGCACGCCGGACAAGAAGTATTTACTGACGGACATTTAATTGGCGAAGGACAACTAATTTTTAGTATTTTGCCATCGCTATTTGCGTCTATGGGATCAGGTGGTTTGTTCGTCTCATTTAGCTTTTTCGCGTTACTTTCTATTGCGGCGCTAACTTCAACTATTTCTTCAACTGAAGTACCTGTTGCATATTTAGTTGAAGATAAGAGCATGAGTCGTAAGCGTGCTACCTGGTTAATTTCCACGGTAGTGTTGGTGGCTAGTATGACCTTAGTTGCTTTTTTCGATATGTTATTTGGTCTAGTGATTCAAGTACTTACCACTATATTACAACCACTAATGTCGTTGTTTTATTTCTTAGTGGTTGGCTGGATTTGGCAACGAGGCAATAAACTGACAGATATGGCTATTTTGCAAAAAAACTTCAAGTTAAAACTCTTCGGCCTTTATTTACGCTACATTTGTCCTATTCTTTTAATTATTGTTTTTATAAATGTTGCATTCTAACTTGCAGATAACTGATTAATACACTAGCTATGATATTAACCTCTTTAGTAAACTTGGGCACGAACCATCAGCCTTTTAACATTGCTAACAAAGCTAAAGCTACCAATAGTGTTGCCTTGTTTTCTATGTTTATTGCTGGCTTATACACACTTAACTATATTTTTATCTTAAGTGAGTCTTTAGTTGCTTTTATTAATGCGCTTTTTATTTTAGCCTACGCAATTACACTATTGCTCAATAAATACAATGCTCATAAAGCGAGTAAAATCTGGTTTTTTTGCATTTTAATGCTGCACTTAGTTATATGTACCAATGTCTTCGTTACCAATCAATCAGGCTTTCACCTGTATTTCTTTTTAGTACCTACTGGCTCTTTTTTGTTATTTGAACTTAAGGATAAGTTTGAAAAATTAACCTTAAGCTTTATTGCTATTGTACTATTTATATATTGCCAAAATACATTTAATCACGCCCCTCTAATCGCCCTTAGTGACGATATGAATAACTTGATTTACCAATCTGTGTTTTTTTTCAATATGATCGAAGTTATTTTTGTCTTGACACTGTTTGCAAATGAAATCGAAAAGAACGAGTTAAAACTTACCAGACAAGCAACAACAGATTCGCTCACAGGTATTTATAATCGCCATCATTTTTTTGAAACTGCGGGTAATAACCTAGCCATAGCAAATGAATTTAAGCGGCCATTTAGTTTAATGTTGCTAGATTTTGATCAATTTAAACGCATTAACGATATTCACGGTCACCACATAGGCGATTTATCCTTGGTGGAAACAGTTAAACAAATAAAAAGTCATTGTCGTGCTCAAGATTGTTTTGCGCGGGTAGATGGTGATGAGTTTGTGATAGCTTTAGCAGACACAACGTTACATGAAGCTAAAGTCATCGCTCACCGTATTCAAGCTTCAATAGAAAATAATTTGATTGCAACTCCACAAAACGTACACTTAAATTGCAAAGTTAGTGTGGGGATATCATGCAAAATAAATGATAGTTTCCATTTAAAAGATTTAATGAATTTAGCAGCAAGTGCACTTGATCAAGCTAAAGAGCAAGGTGGCAATAGGATCGCTCTGGCTAGTTAGCGGCAATTGCATTACTTTCTGTATTTTGTAATTCTACTTGTTCAATTTTCTCAAAACGGTTAGTGATTTTATCTGCCGAGGTATGAATTTGCTTAACATCAACGGCAGCTTGATCTATATGCTTTGCCAAATTAGCAAACCGACCTTTAAAGCGATTAAAGTCCTGGGCTAAATCTGACAAATGTGCCTGGATGATATGCACCTGTTTGCGTGTTGCTTCATCTTTTAATACCGAACGCGCTGTGGTGAGTATAGCCATCAATGTTGTGGGCGATACTAACCAAACTCGCTTTTTATTAGCATAATCAACTAAGTCAGTCTGATGACCATGAATTTCAGCAAAAACGGCTTCTGCGGGAATAAACATGATAGCCCCATCAGCGGTTTCATTGTCAATTAAATACTTATCACTGATGTCATTAATATGCTTTTTTATATCTACTTTAAATTGACGGTTAGCAACTTTTCGATCCGATTGCGCTAATTCAAAGTCCATCATTTTACGATAATTTTCTAAAGGAAATTTAGCATCTACCACAACGTTACCTGTTGGCTTTGGCAAGAATAATACGCAATCTGCTATCTTGCCATTTGATAAAACATGCTGAAGCTTGAAACTTTGCTCAGGTAATACATTTCGAATAAGGCCATTAAGCTGCACTTCACCAAAAGCCCCTCTTGAGCGCTTGTCGTTTAACACTTCTTGTAGACTAACAACGTTAGTGGACAGCTCTGTAATTTTTTTCTGCGCATCATCAATTAGTGCTAATCGTTGTAAAATATCACTAAAGGTTTTAGTGGTTTTTTCAAAACCATCGCTTAGCCTTTTTTCAACCTGACCACCAATTTCTTGTAAGCGTTTATCCGTTGCTTGTGTAAGTACATCCATTCGTTTTGTCATTTGTTCACTACTTTGCAATAGCGATTTACTTAGCTCTTCTCTATTCGCTTGGGTGGTTTTATTCAAATGACCAATTAACTGCTCAAGTGTTTGATTTTGATTTTGATGTAACTTTCGATCGAGTTGCTCTTTTTGATTACTTAATTCTCTCAATAACTTTAGCCTAAGCTCTGCCATTTTTTGGTCGAAGAGAGCAGCAAGTTGCAATTGTTGTTTATCAAAAAGCTGTTGTAAAATATTATTTTGCCCAGATGACGACTGTTCAACTTTAGCGCTTAACAAGGAGATTTGTTTGCTTTGTTGGGAAATTTGTCGAAGTGCAAGCAACATAACCAATAACAGAAAAGCTATTACAACAGGGATAAAAAAAACCGGAAAATCAGTTTGTTGCATTAAAGAGAACATATGAATAAACTCTGCACTGTAAATATAAACAGTTATTAAATCATAACTGCAGATTATCTGCTAGTGCTTTTCTATTAAAGCTAACCTAAACGCTCAACCTTGTTAGCGCATTGCAGCAATGCCGGTAATATCACCTCCAAAATTTGCTGTCTCGCCGTTTGTGACATATGAGTACTCACATTTAATGCAGCAATTACTTCACCACTACCATTGTGTACGGGCACAGATATAGAAGTTAAACCAGTTTCTAATTCTTGCTCAACTAGAGAGTAACCTTGCTTTTTCACCTGTGCAATTTCTGCCTTTAAGGCTATCTTTCCCGTTATAGTGTATGAGGTAAACTGTTCAAACTGACATTTATCGATGAAATTGTTCAGTAAATGATCTGACATATCTGCCAACAATACTCTCCCCATAGAGGTCGCAAAAGCAGGTAAACGCGAGCCTATGTTAAGTGTTATTGACATAATTCTTTTAGTCGTTGCTACTCGTGCAACATATACAACATCATTGCCATCTAGTACAGCAGCCGAGCATGATTCGTTTAACAGTTCAACGAGTTCACTCATCATTGGTTTGGCGTTATGCCAAATGTCTAATGTGGATAAATAAGAGAAACCTAAATCTAATACCTTAGCAGTTAAAGAAAACTGTTTGCCGTCTTGCTTCGCATAACCTTCATTGACAAGTGTCAGTAAAAATCGTCGAGTAGCTGCACGCGTAAAACCTGTTACCTTTGCAACTTGCGATAATGTCATGCTAGGTCGTTGTTGATTAAAAGCTTTTATAACCGTTAAACCTTTTACCAAAGATTGCACAAATTCGCCTCGGCTTTCACCTTTATTATTAGCAATATCATTGACTCGCGTTTCATTCATCAAGCTATCCGGTTTTGTCATAGTCTCCACCCAAGCCTTGTTATTTTGTTTGACATTCAACTACCCCAACCCTACACTAAATCACTATGTTCGATATAGTAACAAATGTTCGCACCTCGAACAAATAATTTTGGTATTTAACTTATAACGAGTTCGACTAATGATAAATAAACGTGTAGCAAGTTGCGCCATTGCAATTAACGATATCAAAGACGGTGATACGGTAATGATAGGCGGCTTCGGTGAAGCAGGAAGTCCAATAGAATTAATTCACGCCTTGATTGATCACGGTGCAAAAAATCTAACGGTTATCAATAATAATACTGGTAGTGGTCGTGTTGGCTTGGCTGCGTTAATTGAGAATGGCCAAGTAGCTAAAATGATCTGTTCATACCCTAGAACAGCAAATTCGATGGTTTTTCCTGAGCTTTATCGCAGTGGTAAAATTGAATTGGAGTTGGTACCTCAAGGCACACTAGCTGAACGCATTCGCGCAGCTGGCGCTGGCGTTCCGGCATTCTATACCCCAACTTCTGTAGGTACACCTTTAGCTAACGGCAAAGAATCTCGATGCTTCGATGGCGAAGAATATGTGATGGAATGTGCTATCAAAGCTGATTTTGCCTTAATCAAGGCAAAGCAAGCAGACAGATACGGCAATCTTACCTTCAATAAAACGGCGCGAAACTTTGCACCTATCATGGCAATGGCTGCCACTAATACCATAGTGCAAGCCAATGAAATAGTTGAGTTAGGTGATATAGATCCCGAAAACGTTGTCACTCCGGGAATTTATGTCAATCAAGTTATTGAAGTAAGCAAGCCGCTACAAGAATCTAAATTAGTGAAAGAGGGAGTAGTATACCCATGAATAAGCATTCTATGAACTCAGTAGCAGAAAACAATAACGCTATAGTTATTGGTTGGACACGCGAGCAGATGGCACAACGTTGTGCTCAAGATATTGAAGATGGTTGCTATGTAAATTTAGGCATAGGCATCCCTGAGAAAGTTGCCCAATACGTACCTGCCGGCCGAGAAGTCATTTATCATACAGAAAATGGCTTATTAGGCATGGGGCCTGAGCCTAGGTTCGACGAACTAGATCCAGATTTGATTAATGCAGGGAAAAAACCTGTTACTGCCATACCCGGTGCGGCTTACTTTCACCATGGGGATAGCTTCTCTATGATTCGCGGCAAACATATAGATGTTTGTGTATTAGGCGCCATGCAAGTATCTGAAAAAGGTGATTTGGCTAACTGGTCTACAGGTGCTCCTGATGCAATTCCAGCAGTAGGTGGAGCCATGGATTTAGTTGCTGGCGTAAAAACCATTTACATTATCACTCAGCATACAACCAAAACAGGTTCGGCCAAAATTATGCCAGAGTGCTCTTTTCCTTTAACTGGTCAACGCGTAGTGAATCGTATTTATACTGATTTATGTGTAATTGATGTTACTGAAGCTGGCTTGTTATTAATTGAGCTAGCACCCAAGGTAAGTTTTGAATATGTGCAAGAACGTACTGATGTCACCTTAATAAACGCAAGTTGAAAATACCTACGAATAGTCAGTGAAGAGTTTTATAAAGCGAGTATAAACATGAATAAAAGTGAACACATTTTTTCAAAAGCATTGAAGTATTTGCCTGGTGGTGTCAGCCGAAACACCATTTTCAGAAAGCCTCAACCCTATTACGCCGAAAGAGGTGAAGGCTGCTATGTAACAGATATTGAAGGTGTAACCCGCATCGATTTTGCTAATAACATGGCATCATTAATTCATGGTCATGCCTATGCACCTGTTGTTGAAGGGGTTAGTGCGCAATTAGCCAAAGGTAGTTGCTTTACTATGGCTACTGAAGTTGAAGTTGAATATGCAGAGCTGTTATGCAAAAGAGTACCGAGTTTTGATAAAATTCGCTTTGTAAATTCAGGTACAGAAGCGGTCATGGCAATGCTTAAAGCGGCGCGCGCCTACACAGGAAAGGCTAAAATAGCTAAAGTTGAAGGCGCTTATCATGGCGCTTATGATTATGCTGAAGTAAGCCAAACAGCTACACCAAGTAACTGGGGAGACATAGATAACCCGAGCAGTATACCGGTGGCCGTCGGTACGCCAGAAAAGGCACTTGAAGATGTGGTGATCATACCTTTTAACGATGTCGACCGTGCAATTCATATTCTTAACCAACACAAAGATGAGTTAGCCTGCATATTGGTTGACTTATTACCACATAGAGTTGGGTTAATTCCGGCAAGCGAAGAGTTTGTTTGTGCCTTACGTAAATGGGCGGATGATAACGCATCACTATTAGTCTTTGATGAAGTTATTACTTTTAGAACAAATTATAGCGGTGCTCAGCAAAATTATAGTGTCGACCCTGATTTAACTGCAATGGGGAAAATGATAGGAGGGGGTTTCCCGACAGGTGCGCTTGCTGGTTGTGACAAAGTAATGAAGGTGCTTGATCCCACTGAGCCCAAAGTACTATTGCCACACTCAGGAACCTTCTCTGCAAACCCTGTCACTATGACAGCTGGCTTAATTGCCATGAGAGACTTTGATCAACAAGCCGTTGATAGACTGAATGCGTTAGCAACTTATGCCCGTGAAAAAATCACGACAGCGATTAAAGAAGTGGGGATTGATGCCTGCGTTACCGGTGCTGGTACTATGTTTCGAGTACATTTAAAGTCCCAGCCGCCAAGAAATTATCGAGAGGCATATGCCGATAAAACTGAAAGCGCGCTGATTAAAGCGTTACTAGATCACTTATTTGAGAATGGTGTCATGATGATTAACACTTGCTCCGCAACCTTATCAACTAAAATGAGCAAAAAAGAAATAGATCATTTAGTCTCAGTGCTTACAAGTGGCTTCTTATTATTAAAACCCAAGATGAGCAAATGAACTTAAACATTATCGAAAATAAATTTATAAGGCTTGCTAAATTATGACTGAAGTATACATTTGCGATGGTATTCGAACCCCTATTGGACGTTATGGTGGAGGGCTCGCTAGCGTTCGTGCCGATGATCTAGCGGCAATTCCATTAACTGCGTTAAAAGTTCGTAACCCGAATTTAGATTTAAGTAACGTAGATGATGTTATATTAGGGTGTGCTAATCAAGCAGGTGAAGACAACCGCAACGTAGCACGTATGGCATTATTAGTTGCAGGTTATCCAAAAGAAGTCGCTGGTTGTACTATTAATCGTTTATGTGCCTCGGGTATGAATGCTATTGCTATGGCATCTAATGCCATAAAAGCAGGCGAAGGTGACATTATTATCGCTGGAGGCGTAGAGAGCATGACTCGCGCTCCTTTTGTAATGGGAAAAGCAGATAGTACTTTTAGTCGAGCACAACAAATGTTTGACACCACTATGGGCTGGCGATTTATCAATAAGAAATTAGATAAAATGTATGGCACAGAAACGATGCCCGAAACTGCCGAGAATGTTGCCGAGCAGTTCAATATAAGCCGTGAAGATCAAGATAAATTTGCTCTGTGGAGCCAAACAAAAGCCAAGGCAGCCCAAGAAGATGGTCGACTTAGCGAAGAAATTGTTCCCGTTCGAATCCCACAACGTCGTGGTGAAGACATCGTTTTTGAACAAGATGAACATCTAAGACTTACGCCTTTAGAAAAACTATCATCACTTAAAGCATTATTTCGTAATGGCGGAACTGTAACGGCAGGCAATGCTTCTGGTATTAATGATGGCGCCGCCGCTATTATTTTAGCATCCGCCGATGCCGCAAAAGCTAATGGCTTAACACCCAAAGCACGTGTTGTCGGCTCTGCGGTCATTGGTGTTGAACCTAGGGTGATGGGAATTGGGCCTGCTCCAGCAAGTGCTAAGTTATTAAAACGTTTAGGTATGTCTATTGATGATATTGATATCATTGAATTTAATGAGGCATTTTCGTCACAAGCAATAGCAAGTGTTCGAGCATTAGGACTAAAGGATGATGATCCACGTATTAATCCACAGGGCGGTGCAATTGCATTAGGACATCCTCTTGGCATGAGCGGTACCAGGATTGTACTATCGGCTATGAGGCAATTAGAAAGATCACAAAAGCGTTTTGCTTTGTGCGCAATGTGTATTGGCGTTGGGCAAGGTATCGCAATGGTGATTGAAAAAGTTTAAGCAATACAATTAGCTTAAGCTTTTTCAACGATACAAAGGTGTCACAATTAGTTTTGTGACACCTTTTTTTTATGGCTATCTTCAACTACCTTTAACTTACTATGCATTGAAAATGAAAGGTTAACTATGTCAAACCATCGCACTTATAAAAAGTTAGAAATCGTTGGTACTTCCCCCAACAGTATTGAAGAAGCGATACAAAATGCCATCTCTGAAACTGCCTTTAGTGTAGCGAACCTTGATTGGTTTGAAGTAGTAGAAACCCGCGGCCACATTATTGACAATAAAGTTGCTCATTTTCAAGTTACCATTAAAATTGGTTTTAGAATTGAAAATAGTTAATTAGCCTCGAGACAAAACGCGCATCATCTATAACTGAAACCGCCTTTAGTTTAGCGACCCTTGGCTGATTTTAGCGGTTTGAACTGGTAGAAACCATTGCCTACTTATATTCAACCAAGTTGACAATAAAGTTGTTCATTTTCAAGTTACCATTAAAATTGGTTTTAGAATTGAAAAGTGTTAATTAGCCTCGAGACAAAACGTGTATCATCTATAGATCTATAACTGAAACCGCCTTTAGTGTTGCTAATCTTGACTGATTTTAGCGATTTGAACTAGTAGAAACCCGTGATCTGCGCGTTAAAAATAATCTACACATCTCCAAGTTTTTATAAAGTTTAGTTTTAGCATAGAAAATAGCTAACATAGCCAAAGCCAACTAATTAGTGATAAAATACTTCCATAGATAATTAGCTAGCTCTTTAACCGTATTAACTTGGGTTTAGGGCTCGTGTTGAACTATTGGTCGAGAGACCTTGGATTGAGAAAATGAAAACCCATTTCGATGAACTATTAGAATTCCCAACAGTATTAAACTTTAAAGTAATGGGTATTGCTTGTGATGAGCTACCCGATTTAATTATTGCTGAATTACAAAAACATACCCCAGGTGACTATTCAACTAAAATCACGCCTAGCTCTAAAGGTAACTATCTCTCAGTCTCTATTCCAGTGAGAGTAACCAGTAAAGAGCATATTGAACAAGTTTATAAAACCTTAAACGCTATTGAACAAGTGCGTTACGTTTTATAACATAATTGTCGCTTAATTTTCCTAACTATTGCATAGAGATGTTTTGTGTCTGAGCCTATAGCTAATCTGCCATTAATTGTGCGTCAGTTGAACTCCATGGATTACAGCCAAGTTTGGCATGCCATGCAGGATTTTACTGACTATAGAGGCGAGACTACCTTAGATGAACTTTGGCTAGTAGAGCACCCTCCTGTATTCACTCAAGGCCAAGCAGGTAAAGAAGAACACCTGTTAATGCCAGGTGATATTGAAGTAGTAAAAGTAGATAGAGGTGGTCAGGTTACTTACCATGGCCCAGGCCAGCAAGTCATTTATTTTATGATAAACCTACGTCGAAGAAAGATGGGCGTTCGTCAACTTGTTACTTTACTTGAAGAAGCTATTGTCGCTGCACTTGCCGACTTTACTATTCAAGCCTACCCAAAGCCTGACGCTCCTGGCGTTTATGTTAACGATAAAAAAGTTGCATCACTCGGGTTAAGAGTACGTAAAGGCTGTTCATTTCATGGTTTAGCACTAAATGTTAACATGGACTTGTCGCCATTTTTACGCATTAATCCTTGTGGATATGCAGGTTTAGAAATGGTACAAACTTGCGACCTAAATGGCCCCAATAATATTAAAGATGCGAGTGTAGCATTAGTAAAGCATTTAACCACCTTGCTGGAAACTAGCGAAGTGACTTATCAAAATGGATTACCTGTAATAAACAAACCTGCCTAAAACGTTTAAGTACTGGCAGCAACAGAGCAAATGACATTATGACTGACAAAACAGTAGTAAAATCAGCGAGAATTGCCCCTGGCACAAAATTACGCGATGCCGATAAAATGGCACATATACCAATCAAAGTCGTACCATCAACACGTGAAAGCATGCTGAGAAAGCCTAGCTGGTTGCGTATTAAATTACCTCGTTCTAGTGAACGTATCGACAGTATCAAAGCAAACTTGCGCAAACATAATCTTCATTCGGTTTGTGAAGAAGCATCATGTCCTAATTTATCTGAATGTTTTAACCATGGTACTGCTACCTTCATGATTTTAGGTGACATCTGTACTCGTCGTTGCCCATTTTGTGATGTTGGTCATGGTCGCCCTTTGGCGCCAAATGCAGACGAGCCTAAAAAACTAGCCCTTAGCTTAAAAGATATGGCATTAAAATACGTTGTTATAACCTCTGTTGACAGAGATGATTTACGTGATGGTGGCGCGCAGCAATTTGCCGATTGTGTTAAGGAAATCAGTGAGCAATCGCCGAACACTAAAGTGGAAATATTAGTACCTGATTTTCGTGGACGTATGGACAGAGCCCTTGAGATTTTAAATCAAGCACCGCCACATGTATTCAATCATAATATGGAAACTGCTCCTCGTTTATATACCAAAGCTCGCCCAGGTGCTAATTATCAATGGTCGCTAGATTTACTGAAAAGGTTTGGCGAAGCTAACCCTACCACCCCAACTAAATCTGGGCTGATGGTAGGTTTAGGTGAAACTAACGAAGAAATACTTGAAGTAATGCGTGATTTACGTGCCCATGGCGTCACCATGCTAACTATTGGACAGTACCTACAACCGAGTAAAGATCATTTGCCAGTAGAGCGTTATGTTCACCCTGATGATTTTGCTATGTTCCAAGAAGAAGCGACTAAAATGGGTTTTGAACATGCAGCTTGTGGACCATTAGTACGTTCGTCATATCACGCTGATAAACAAGCCGCTGGTGAAGAAGTGAAATAGACTGTAAACGCAATGCAAAAAAAAAGGGCGCTTCATATGAAGCGCCCTTTTTTTGGTCTTTCTATGACCATAATATGGCGGTGAGCGAGAGATTCGAACTCTCGTTAGGGATAAACCTAAACACACTTTCCAGGCGTGCGCCTTCAGCCACTCAGCCAGCTCACCAATTATTTTTAACCGCGCTATAGTAGAGAAAAAGCAATTAACGCGCAAGTTTAAATAAGCAATAACACAATAAAACCAAGCTATCGCTCAAAAAAAAGACACTTTACTTGTTAAGCATTTCCCTTAACTTTCAATTTATTTTCCGCAGCGAAATTTAACATTCTGTGTAAAGGTCTTAATGCCTTCTCTGCAAGACGCTCTTCAACAAATATTTCTTTTCCTTTAGGACTATCTAAGGCATCAGCAATCGATTTTAAGCCATTCATTGCCATCCAAGGACAACTAGCACAGCTACGACAAGTGGCGCCATTACCACCAGTAGGAGCGGCAACAAAGGTTTTCTCGGGGTTGGCTTGTTCCATTTTATAGAAAATGCCTTTATCGGTTGCTACAATAAAGTGTTGATTTGGCATTTCTTGACTGGCTTTGATCAATTGACTGGTTGAGCCAACGACATCAGCCATGTCTACTACATTGGCGGGTGACTCAGGATGAACCAACACTGCAGCTTCAGGATATTGAGTTTTTAAATCCTGCAAAGCGTTAGCCTTGAATTCATCATGAACAATACAAGCACCCTGCCACATTAGCATTTCTGCGCCGGTCTCTCTTTCAATGTATGAACCAAGGTGGCGATCAGGTCCCCATAAAATCGGTTTACCTTCACTTTCGAGCATATCAACAATTTCTAATGCAATACTTGAAGTAACAACCCAATCTGCACGTGCTTTGACCGCCGCAGATGTATTTGCGTAAACCACAACTGTATGATCAGGATGTTCGTCACAAAAAGCCGAAAACTCATCTACCGGACAACCTAAATCTAATGAGCAAGTTGCTTCTAACTCCGGCATTAACACTGTTTTCTCTGGTGTTAATATCTTGGCTGTTTCACCCATAAATTTAACACCAGCAACGATTAAAGTCTCAGCTGGATGTTGATTACCAAAACGCGCCATTTCCAATGAGTCAGCAACGCAACCTCCTGTCTCTTCTGCTAACGCTTGAATTTCAGGGTCAGTATAATAATGAGCAACGAGAACAGCATTTTTCTCGATTAAGAGCGCTTTTATTTTTTCAATGTATTGGGCTTTCTCATCAACACTTAATAATGTTGGTTTAGCTGGAAATTGAAAATCGAAATCAACTGCGGCATTAGATTGGCTCATTATGGTTCTCTGTATCTTTGCATGACGAAATGTTTTAAAACGCGGTGATTATAAGGGAATAGCGCTTAAATGTGTAGTATAGAGTTTAGCGTAATGCGTATTAAGTTATGTCGGATTTATAGCTTATAATTTTTAGCTTTATAACCGTTAGTATTAATTTTAACTATGAAAAGTCTACTAGAGGTAGTTAAATAGTTTATTAATGCCTTGGATTTGATTAATAGTATTAAGGCGATAAAAGAAGTGGTCGGCCGTGAAGGATTTGAACCTTCGACAAATTGGTTAAAAGCCAACTGCTCTACCAACTGAGCTAACG
>CAJXWZ010000042.1 GCA_913062815.1 uncultured Colwellia sp.
ACGATTAGCTCAGTTGGGAGAGCACCGCCCTTACAAGGCGGGGGTCACTGGTTCAAGCCCAGTATCGTCCACCATCTAAATACATTTTCTGCTTTAAAATAAATAATAAAATTACTAAGCGTAAAAGCACCTTCTACTCTTTAACACCCGCGCCACTCGCTGGTTTAAGCCCAGTATCGTCCACCATCTAAATATATTTTCTGCTGTTAAGGCTAATCAGAATATTACTAAGCCTAATAACACCTTCTACTCTTTATCACCCGCGCCAATCACCGGTTTAAGCCCAGTATCGTCCACCATCTAAATATATTTTCTGCTGTTAAGGCTAATCAGAATATTACTAAGCGTAAGAGTACCTTCTACTCTTTATCACCCACGCCACTCGCTGGTTTAAGCCCAGTTTCGGCCACAACTTAAATAAGAAGTTAAAGTAAGCAAGACTATTTTATAATTAGAACAGTTTCTAAGTTGTGTTTAACAACTGTTGATATTGCTTTTGATGAGGTATAAATGAACGACTTGAAATAGCTTTAAAACAATATTTCACTCGCTGTCACATTGTTTATTCTGGTCTTAAATGTTGTAACAGCTAATCGATAAAAATTAAATTACTTTGCTTTTTTCTTACGCATAACAAAGAACAATACTAAGGCAATAAGTATTATTACCCCATTGCCTGCAGCAATCAGTATCATGGTTTGGGTGTTTTTTTCTTCTTCCGCTAGCTGTTGTTCAATTCTCGCTTTTTCTAGCTCAGCTTCTTTATCTGCAAGCATTTGTGCTGTCCTATCAACCGTGATAGTTTGCTCTTCACCATCATCATTAATTGTTGTGACAATCATTCTGGTTGGATCACCTTTCACATTAAAGGTAAATTCAGGAACAACAAGCCTAAACTCTCTGCCAGAGGTGGTTTTACCAAACGCACTTAAATTAATACGATGAATGCCTGGCTCGGTATAAGGAATATCTTTTATTCGCGTTAGTACATCGCTATTAAACTCATCATCCATAATTGAAAAGGGTTTACTTTGCTTGTCAGGAAATGTTATTTTACCTTGAAAAATCAGGCTTTTAGGTTCAACAAAATCAGGAGATATTGTCAAAATCATTTTATGAGGGGTATCTTCTACCTCTGAAGTATCGATAGCAATATTGATGGGAGACTTATGTAATAAAATAGGCTTTTGTCTGAGCTCTCTGGTTTCCATAGGTAACTTTATTAGAAAAACAGGTTGCCATTCTCCAGCAGCAAAATCTAACAAGAATTCCCCAGTATATAAGCCATCCGCTGCATATTCATCAAGATCCTGCCCATCATCACGAAATGAAGTCAATTTAAGTGCATCAGCACCAAAATTGTCATAAGCAGAATTATTCGTACTATAAAAATTTACATCTAACTTAACAACATCCCTAAAATGAGGCGTATCAATATTTTCATCACCATTAAAAAGCTTACCCACTACCTTCAACGTTTCACCTGAAAGCACTATTTCAGGCAAAGGTGCAATAGCAATTTTCACATCTGAAACCACTAATATTCTACTTTCAGGTAAAATATCACCCACAGCCTGCCAGGGCCCTGGCATGGGTTTAGTTATTTTTATCATGTCAAAAGTTCGATCATCATGCCATTGCACGTTTTCACGATCGTAATCATTAATACGCAATTTACTACCATCTGGCTGTATTAAGATGACGGGTTTACTGCCTCTTTTTCGATAAAATAATAAGGTTATTTCATCGAGTTCAGCATCAATTCGAAAACGGTTATCAAAATAAGGAATTTGATTAGTCACATTATCACTTTGATAAAAGTCTATTTGCCCTTTTGCATTCGTATCTGATTCAGCAGAAGTTTGTGCAAAAGCACTATTTACATTGATGAATATAAAAAAGTAAAATGCTAATGATTTGGCAATTTCCAAAGTGGCTCTCCCCCTTTTTGCTTAACAACAGATAACCTTTCTTGATGTGCTATTATTTCATCGGCAGAAGCCGTGATAATCTTTAATTTTTCTCTATCATTTGTTAAGCGTCTGATCGCATTAGCCTCACCGCTACTGCCGTCACCAACAGACAAATTAAAGGTAGACTGCTTGCGGGTCATCTCTATATAAACAAAAGCAAGCAGTTGAGCATCAATCAAGGCCCCGTGATAGGTACGATCAATTAAGCCATCTACTTTGTAAAACCGTGCTAAATAATCTAACGTTTTTGGTGAGCCAAACTCATCTTTTGATACTTTTAGCGTATCCGTTACTGTACAAATGTCTTCAGTCATCGGGACTTTATTACGAGATCGCTCGGCAAAATTAAGTAACGAGAATTCATTATTCATAAAGCCAACATCAAATTTAGCATTATGAATAACCAGCTCCCCTCCACGAATGAAATCAACAAATTCATCAACAACCTGTGAAAAGATAGGTTTATCATCCAAAAATTCATTGGTTAAACCGTGAACATTAATAACTTCTTGCTCCATTTGAAACACTTGTCCTCTAGCGTCAAGTGGTTTGATATAAGCATGATAGCTTCGACCGGTTAGCTGACGGTTGATCATTTCTACACAACCAATTTCAACAATTCTATGCCCTTCTCTAGGGTTAATACCGGTAGTTTCCGTATCAAGAATAATCAAGCGCTGTTCTTTATTCGCGCTATCTTCATCTTGGTTTTGCACTGGATTATTACTGTTATTCACTATATTGTTCTCTTTTCAAATTTATTCTTGAGGCATTTTCTGCGGGAATTCTTCTAAATTAATTTTAAAACGTTCACTCTTATAACATAAAATAATTAGCGTACTTGTAATGATAGCTTGCATAACCAACCATTCAAATGACAATAATTGCCAATAAAAATAACCAACCATATGGGTGATAAAATCAAACAACAACGCAGTAATTAAAATTTTTCTACAATGTCGCCAACTTTTCTGTACCCAATTTGCGGCTTCCGGTCTGCGTAAACTAATAATAAGCACAACAAACAAACCAACAGCACCTGAAGCTAAGCTTAAATAGAATAAAGATGTTTCAGGGTAAATCCATGAAATAATACTTACTCTATCTCGCATATTGGTAACCGACATAAGCCAAACAATATAGCCACGTAGCACAAATAGCAGCACCAAATAAAAACGTTTAGACAACTTCAGGCAATCGTAACTGTCAAAGTCTGCTACTGAGTAATGCTGATATCTTTTCATCTAGCTTACACTCATTCTAAATTTTTATTCGATAATTTAGCTGCTCGTTCAAGCTGCAAATAATTTTTTCCTGCCGTAATCGCCTTAACCGCCTTAGAGTTAAATTCACGAGCATACAAGGTATAGACCACCCAAACACTCATTAGCATGAATAAAATAGGATGAAAAAACCAGCACATTGCCGCTAAGGCAAAATAATAAGAGCGTAATCCATAATTATATGAATGAGCGGCTTGATCTTGCACTATTGCTATTTGTTTCGCATACGCTTTTAAATTATCACTAACCACCGAAGTTTCAATTGGAGCTGCGCCTATCATCACATTAACAAAACCATATTGGCGCATAGACCAGGTGAATTGAAAAAATGACAAAACGAAGATAAAGGCAAGCAAACTTAATTTTAGTTGTATGGTTAGATGATTGGCATGATCAGCATAAGGCATTGACGCTATAACGCTTTCTAAAGTATCAATTTGAGCAAACAAGGTTATTAAACCCGCTAATATTAGCAAAGTACTAGAGGCGAAAAAGGCTATATTTCGCTCTAAGTTAGCTAATAACGCTGCCTCACCTACCCTAACTTCTCGCGTCATGGTTTCATACATCCAGTAAATTCTATGCTGATGTAAGCTGCGGGCAATACAGTTGGTGGTTTTTGCTTTTTTACGAGCAAACCAAGTAT
This sequence comes from uncultured Colwellia sp., assembly GCA_913062815.1. Classification (GTDB taxonomy): domain Bacteria; phylum Pseudomonadota; class Gammaproteobacteria; order Enterobacterales; family Alteromonadaceae; genus Colwellia. The sequence continues at coordinate 3,903 of CAJXWZ010000042.1, forward strand.
AACCAGACCAAGAGATGAAAAATATAACTAAAGCGAAAACATCAATAAGTGATAAAGGCATTTGAAGATTCATGACATAGCAAACAGTAAGATAAAAGGAACTAGCCAATATTAACTGGTTAGCTAAAGACTGCAACAAAATATCAAGGATTAATAGCGGTTAGCACGTAAAAGAGCAAGTTATTGACAATGCTTTGACTTCATAAGCAACATCAATCAGGATATTGCTAACACTCAGTTTTTAAGCATCACTTTTTATTACAGGCACGGTAATGTTTTTTTGGCGAAACTTTTTTACTAAAGCTTTCTTTTTATTAAGTTTATCTTATAGTTCAGTCGGCTTACCCCAAGAATCACCTCACACAGGTTACAATGCTAATAAACTTGAAATCCCTCGCTTTCAAGGCGAAATGACTATTGATGCGAATTTAAGTGAGCCGCATTGGCAACAAGCGAAACAAGTTGCCATGAATATAGCAACCAAACCTTATAACAACGCTCCTAGTCCTGTCGAGACCCATGCATTAGTAATAGAAAATGGTACAACCCTTTATGTTGCTTTTATTGCCAAAGACCCGAACCCTAGTGAAATACGCGCCTTTTTAAAAGACAGAGATAGCAGTTGGGGTGATGACTTAGTCGGCATCAAACTTGATACCTATAATGACCAACGTACTGCTTACCGTTTTTTATCTAATCCTTTGGGCGCGCAAATTGATGGTATAGAAAGCGAGGTTACCAATAAGGAAAGTGACGCTTGGGATGGTATTTGGCAAAGCTCTGGTAAAGTAACAAATGAAGGTTATATTGTCGAAATGGCACTTCCCCTACGTATGCTAAATTTTGATGAAAGTAAAAATATACAACACTGGGGCATTGAATTTATGCGTTTTTATCCCAGATCGCAGTTTTTCCGCCTCTCTAATGTTCCCATTGACCGAGGAAATAGTTGTGAATTATGTCAACTCGCTATTGCGGTAGGCTTTGCCGGTGCAAAACAAGGTCAAAACCTCACTATTACGCCGGCACTGGTTAACAGTATTACTCAAGAGCGTGACGAAGCAACTTATGGCAACAATAATTGGCAAAAAGACACGCAAGTTGAACCTAGTTTAGATCTTCGTTGGGGCATTAGTCCTGATTTATTGCTAAATGGCACGATTAATCCTGACTTTTCCACCGTAGAAACAGACGATGCTAGGTTAAATATCAATAATAATTTTGCCTTGTTCTTTGATGAGAAAAGACCTTTTTTCTTAGATAACCAAGATTATTTCGACTCAAATTACAACCTTGTTCATACCCGAAATATCAATGCGCCAAATTATGGAGCAAAGTTAACGGGACGACATAAAACACACTCTTTCGGTTTATTTATAACAGATGATGCCGACACCAATATCTTAATACCTGGAAATCGGTCTTCTACCATTGCCAACATCGACGCTGAATCAAAAGCTGCCGCAATACGTTATCGTAATAATTTTAGTGACAACATTACGTTAGGCTGGTTGAGTACCTTAAGAACCAGTGATGATTATGAAAACTCAGTGCATGGTTTTGACGCTAGATTTAGGTTATCAACAGAAGATGTTTTCAAGTTTCAAACTCTATTCTCTAAAACACAATACCCCAATGATTTATTTGAGCAATTCTGTGATAGTAACAATTTAGAGGAGTGTACTTCGCCACCAACAGATGATTGTAATCTCGAGAACTGCGCATACAACGAGTCTCTATTAAGAACAATCAATTCAACGCCTTTTAGTGGCAACGCGTTTAAAGCGGGTTATTACCATAATGATAGCAATTGGCATTATTTCGCCAGATATAATCAACAAAACCAAGGTTTTCGTGGCGACTTAGGCTTTATCTCGCGAGTAGACTTTAACCGAGCGGCTATTGGTGGCAGTCACAAATGGTATGCGGAACAAAACCAATGGTGGACAGAGTTCAAAATATATTCTGATTGGGATATAAGCCATAACGACCATGGTGATCTTATTGAAGAAGAGTTTGATATTAAGGCGCACTTAAAAGCTAGTTTTAACTCATATTTTAGGCTCTCTTACTCAATTCGTGACAAAGTTGGTAGTCGATTAAATAAAAGTTTGCTTTCGATAGACAACAATACCAATATTTTCAGAGAAAATAGCCTCTCGCTCTTCGGTGAAATAAAACCCGCACTAGGCATACAGTTTAAAGCATTTTTTTCATATGGTGATACTATCGACTTTAATAGTAATCGACTCGGTAAGCGAAAACAGTTCTCACCAACAATTAATTGGAATATCAACAAACATCTTGAACTTAAACTAACCCATACTTTTAGACGACTAGACGCCAAAAATGCAAACATCGATAACGACAACGTTTTTATAGCCCGCCTTACGGATCTTCGTGCTACCTATCAGTTCAGTATATTAAGCTTTTTAAGATTGAGTGTTATATACAACAATACCCATAGAAACCCTAATAATTATTTATTTGATGAGCCAGATGAAATAGCAAGTGTCAGTAAAGACTTTTCAACTGAATTGCTTTACGCCTATAAAATAAACCCGCAAACAGTTTTTTATTTAGGCTACTCTGATCATTTACAAAGTGAAAATAGTTTTCGTGATTTAACACAAGACACGAGAAGTGCCTTTTTAAAATTAAGTTATGCTTGGCTAAAATAAATATTTAAGCTACATCCCTGATAATTTAAACATTTTTAAAAGTAAATATTGTGTTAACAGAGTAAATTTGTAACAATTCATATCAATACGCACTAGCTATTATTAACTATTTATAGCTCAACTAGCCCAGTTTTAAAGTGCATCCTCAATAATAACGATAAATTTACGGATAGTGTATGAAAAAGCTAAGTTGTCATGACTTATTTGTGCTTTTTGTTGCTTTAATACTGATATCTCCAATCTCAGCCACTCAAGCAACCAATGCCCACGAAAAGAAGACAACAGTCTCTTTACCTGCTTTGAATATTCCTTTTAGTGAAGGTGATGTAGTCCTTGATGGTGAATTAGACGACAAACTTTGGACTAAGGCTTTATTGGTTGATTTAAACCTAGTCAATAGTCCATGGAATAATTTACCTAGTCCTATAAAAACTACGGCTAAGCTCATTGAAAATGGTAAATTTCTTTATGTTTCGTTTATTGCTATAGATCCACAACCGGAAAAAATTCAAGGTTTTCTAACTGACCGCGATGATGCTTGGTTCCATGATCTTGTTGGTATTAAATTAGATACGCACAATAATCGCCGGTTGAATTATGAGTTTTTTGTCAACCCCTATGGTGTGCAAAATGATGCAACATTTAATGAAATCACCGGAAAAGCTAATTCATCATGGGATGGCCTTTGGTATGCTTTCGGTAAGAAAACCCCCCAAGGTTACCAAGTAGAAATTGCTATTCCTTATAACATTTTGAATTTTAAAAGTGATGGGCAAGAAAAGAAATGGGCAATAGAATTGGTAAGAACTTATCCGAGAGATACTAAATTACGCATTTCTCATGTGCCTTTAAATAGAGATAATCCTTGCTGGTTATGCCAATACCCTGAAGCTATCGGTTTTGAAAAGGCCGAAGTAGGTCAAAACTTAAGAATAACACCGGCAATCACCGCCACTAGCAACGAAATGAGAAATGTTTATGCTAATGATGACTGGCATGCTGGAAATGATATTGAGGCAGGTCTGGATGTTCGTTGGGGAATTAACGCTAACAATTTACTAAATGCCACAATAAACCCTGACTTTTCAACTGTAGAAAGCGATAGCGGTCAGCTCAATGTGAACACCAACTTTTCATTATTTTATGAAGAGAAAAGGGCTTTCTTCCTAGATAATAGTGATTATTTCAGTAGTGACTTCAATTTAGTTTATACCCGAAACATTGCCGATCCAGACTATGGCGCTAAGCTTACAGGCCGTAGTGATAAACACAGTTATGGTATTTTCACCACCAATGATACCGAAACGAATATATTGTTGCCCGGAAACATAAACTCAAGCTTAACAACATTAGCTAAAGAAAGTAACTTAGGGGTTTTACGTTATCGTTATGATTATGATGAAGAAATATCGGTTGGTACTATAACAACACTGCGTACAGCTGATGACTATCACAACTATGTGTTTGGGATAGATGCTCGTTATCGATTATCCGATTCTAATGCTATCAAAGCACAGTTTTTAAACTCCGATACTTTATATCCCGACCAAGTAGATGACTTTTTCAAACCAAATAATAGCAGTTTTACTGATCAAGCCTACAAAGTTAACTTTGTGCATAATTCTGAATATTGGTTAGTCGATATAGATCACCGCAACATAGGCGAAAGTTTTCGTGCTGATTTAGGTTTTATGCCTAGAGCAGATATTAAAACTGATGACATATTAGTAAAGAGAACTTTTTATGCTGAGCAAGAAAGCCTCTGGCAAGAAGCCGCTATCGGCGCCGAATGGAAAATAGTTCATAACACCGATAATGAATTAATTAAGCGAGAGTTAAGCGCAAGTTTTAATATTGATGGACCATTACAGTCAAAATTGGAATTAGATTATGTTCACGCTGAAAAAGTAGGCTTACGGTATGACGATAGTATTAGTGATATTGATAGTAACACCACCTTGTTTAACGAAGATCAATTCAAGCTATATGCCACAGCTTATGTAAATAACCGTACTTATGTATCACTCGATCTCACCCTTGGAGATAAAATCGATTATGCCAATGACAGATTAGGAGATTTAGCTCAAGTTGCTGGTAATATTACTGTCTTCATTACCGATCATCTCGAGTTTGATTTTTATCAAACCTATAGCAAATTGGATGCAAAACATGAAACGGGCATAGAAAAAAACGTCTATGTTGCAAAGATTTCTGAGCTTCGTTTAGCCTATCAATTTGATGTGCGCAGTTATTTAAAATTGAGTATGATTTATAGCGATATTGATAGGAATCAAGGTGATAAGACAAAGGATTTATCAACTCAACTAATTTATGCCTATAAGATCAACCCACAAACAGTTTTCTTCCTAGGTTATTCTGATAATAGCTTTCAAGATAATGATTTAACTAAGCTAGAACGCTCTCAAAGGACGTTCTTTACCAAAATCAGCTATGCTTGGGCACAATAAGACCGTTGCGAGTTTACTCATTTATTAGGCTAGTTTAGCTTGGTCTTTTAATAAATCTTAGCGTGCGATACTTCAATATCTTGCTGCCATAGTTCACTGATTGTTTTAGCTGCTTTTGCCGAATCTGCACTGGCCCAAAATTTAATGCCACCAGGATTACTTTTACTATTATGTAACTTAAGCATATCTAGCCTTCTTTTCACTTCTATGGCAACGGGTATTGCGGTATCTATGATATTTGCCTTATTGCCTACAACACTTTCAATTGCAGCTCGTAAAAATGAAAAATGCGTACAACCCAGCACAATTTGATCGCTACCTTGCTGTAAAAGCGGACGAATATATTGCTCTGCAATTTGTGTTGCACTCTCATCATTATGCTCAAGTTGTTCCACTATAGAGACAAACTCAGGACAAGCTTGAGTCTCAATATTCACATTACTGGCATATCTTGACTTAAGCATCTTAAAAGATTCACTTTGCAACGTTTGTGCTGTGGCTAATACACCGATAACACCTGATTCACTCAGTAATGCTGCAGGCTTTATCGCTGGTTCAACCCCAACAATTGGGATAGATAATTTGGCACGTAAGTCTGCAATAGAATTAACAGTGGCAGTATTACATGCAACGACAACAAGCTTACAGCTTTGATCCCTCAGAAAAGTAATAATATCTTCTGAGCGTTTCATAATAATATCTTTAGGCTTATTTCCGTATGGTGAGCATTCTAAATCTGCAAAATAAACTAAATTTTCCTCTGGTAGCATGGCTTGAATGGCTTTACCAATTGAAAGCCCGCCTACACCTGAATCAAATATTCCAATCGACTTTTGTCTTTCCATCATACTTTTTATCTTCACTATACTGCTGCTGGCATTTTAACTGCCTTATGAGTTTTTGCCAATGAAGTTTTCGTTGCCTTGAATACGTGACTTTCTGATATCAATCACAACAGTTGCAGAGATTTGATCATGAATTGCTTGTTTATTCGGATCCCAATAAATTTGTAGGAAACCTAGTAATCCTGTAGCTAAACCCGCGCCGTAGCCTCCATAACGACCAAAACTATCCCATAGCGAAAGTGGTGTGCCATCTAATTGCAACACTTTAATTCCCAGTAATTTCTTACCTATGGTTTGTCCTCTACCTACCGAAATAAACACAGTGAAATAAAATGTAGCCCAACCAAAACCCAAACCTAAGTCGTCAATAATACCTTTTACTAGTTCAATAATTGAATAGACTGGTTTATTCGGCTTCTCTTCTAGTACTTTTCTAGTGTCGGTTACTAGGTCATTTTTATCTAAAACCCATACTTGCTTATCAATGGGAGCTTTATGCACGTTGTCGTTTGCTTTGCCATCCTTAGTTAATTGAGCTGAACTTGATACGGCTTTTATACCCGAAAGTTGAGAAAACTCTTGTTCATAACTACGGCGCATAGATGCAGTTAACTGTTCTTTTTCGTCGACTGCTAATGCGGTTTCATCAACAAGACTACTAAAAATATCATCAAGTTTAGCTTGAGTAATATTAATATTTGCTTCGAAACTAATAGTAGCCATTTTAACGGCAACTGAATCTAACTCACTTTGCCAACATGAAAAAATTAAGCATTGGCTATCCGCTATCGTTTCTATTGCAGCTAATGCTGTTGCAGTCAGCGCTAAAGTGTTAGTAAATGACATGGTTTCATTTGAAACATTATCTTCAGCGATATTTTTGTCCGTATCAGCATAATCCAGTAAATCAGGCAAAGTACTTAACATGATAACCAACAGCATCAATCCGGCAATAAAGCGCATTATTGCTCGTCGTTTATGGCCTTTTTTCTTACCCTGTTCCAATGCTCTTTTTTTATTGCCTAAATAGTAAAGCGTAAACGCAACACTAAGAGTAAGAATATCGCCAGATGTACCACTAAGTACAGCTATCAGACTAAAATCAATCAACAAAGCTATCCCCCGCTTAGCGGGAGAGGCTAGAGGTAAGCCAAACAAGGTCTCATCCATTTTAAAAGCAAATGGCGTTAAATATTGTTTGGTTTCCTCATCGGATAATACTTGTGAATGACTCTTTTTTTGTACATCACTACTTGGCAGCATACTTGCCATACTTAATAAACCTAATAATACTTTGCTAGATAAGTGCTTTAATACCTTGACCTAAACCTGCCAAGGTGAGCGGATACATTTTATGTTCAACCAATTGCTGCATTAAGTTTATCGAGCCATAATATGGCCACTGCACTTCAGCTTGAGGGTTTAACCACACGACCTTGTCAAAATGATCTGTCAGTCTTTTCATCCAAACACTACCAGGCTCTTCATTCCAATGCTCAACGCTGCCGCCAGGGTAAGTGATTTCATAAGGACCCATAGTGGCATCCCCTACAAAAATTACCTTATAATCACGGCTATACGTGTGAAGCACTTGTAGTAGGTCTATTTTTTCATTGTGTCGACGAGCATTATCTCGCCAAACACTCTCATATATACAATTATGAAAATAAAAAAACTCTAAGTGTTTAAACTCGCCGTGCACGGCAGAAAAGAGTTGTTCACACACCTTGATATGATCGTCCATTGAACCGCCAATATCAAAAAACATTAACACCTTAATAGCGTTATGTCGTACAGGCTTCATTTTGATATCTAAGTAACCAGCATTACGTGCTGTAGCTGATATAGTGTCATCAAGAGCAAGCTCATCACTACTGCCAGTACGCGCAAATTGACGTAGTTTTCGCAAGGCAACTTTCATGTTGCGTGTACCTATTTCAACATTAGCATCTAAATTTTTAAACTGGCGTTTATCCCATACTTTCGTGGCACGACGATGCCTTGAGCTGTCTTGACCTACTCGAACACCTTCAGGGTTATAACCATAAGCCCCAAAAGGCGATGTCCCGCCAGTTCCTATCCATTTATTTCCACCTTGATGTCGCTTTTCTTGCTCTTTTAAACGTTCAGCAAGGGTTTCCATTAACTTGTCCAAACCACCTAATGATTTTATTTTGGCTTTTTCTTCCTCACTTAATTGCTTTTCTAATTGCTTTTTAAGCCAATCTTCAGGTATTTCGGATAAATCCAATTCTAGACTGGCAACACCTTTAAAATAGTCCGCAAAAGCACGATCAAATTTATCGAAATGCGCTTCATCTTTAACTAATACCGTGCGACTAATACTGTAAAAGTCATCAATACTGGCAAACACTACACCTTGCTCAAGCGCGCGAATCAAATCTAATAGTTCACGGATAGTACAAGGCACTTTGTAGTCACGAACCTTGCAAAAGAAATCAATTAACATGTAATTTGCACCCTAACTTAACGACGACCTTGATGCATAAAAGCAAGCTTTTCAAATAAATGAACATCTTGCTCATTCTTTAACAAGGCACCATGTAAAGGTGGAATAACTTTCTTTTGTCTGGTTTCATGTAACGTTTCTGGTGAAATATCTTCAGCTAGTAACAGTTTAAGCCAGTCAATAAGTTCAGATGTTGAAGGTTTTTTCTTCAAGCCTGGCATGTCACGTAAGTCAAAGAACAATGCCAGCGCTTCATCTAACAGCTTTTGCTTTATTTTAGGGAAATGTACATCAACAATCGCTTGCATCTCAGCTTTTTCAGGGAAACTAATATAATGGAAAAAACAACGTCTTAAAAAAGCATCCGGCAGCTCTTTTTCATTATTTGAGGTGATAATGATGATAGGTCTTTGTTTTGCTATTATTTTCTCTTGAGTTTCATAGACATAGAATTCCATTTTATCTAGCTCTAGCAGTAAATCATTTGGGAATTCAATATCCGCTTTATCGATTTCATCAATTAACAGTACTGGTCGCTTATCTGCAGTAAAGGCATGCCATAACTTTCCTTTAATAATATAATTTGCGATATCTTTCACTTTTTCATCGCCTAATTGACTGTCTCTTAACCGTGAAACCGCATCATATTCATATAAACCTTGCTGTGCTTTGGTAGTAGATTTTATATGCCATGGGATAAGCTCTACAGCTAAACTAGTTGCCAATTCCTCTGCAAGCATAGTCTTGCCTGTACCAGGCTCCCCTTTTATTAATAAGGGACGTTCTAATGCGATAGCCGCATTAACCGCTAACTGTAATTCACTCGAAGCTATGTAGTTGTTTGTACCTTGAAATGCGCTCATAGTTGTTTTCCAAAACCTGTATATTTATAAAGTGACATTTGTGCTAGAAATAGAGTTGTTTATTCCATAAATGTATATAAGTTATAACAAAAAATAACTTCTTTTTATGTCATAAGAGGCTAATCTTAACAGTAATACTCAAACTAGCTCAAGTTTCGCCTGTTATTGAATAACTTGAGAACACATGAGTAATTTTTAATTAATTCAAAAGATTCCACAGGATTTAACCATGTCTAATATATTTGAAGATAATTCAACCTCTATCGGTAACACACCTTTAGTGAAACTAAATCGCGTAATTGCTGAAAAGAACAGTGATGGCACCCCTACTGCAACCGTTTACGGAAAAATAGAAGCGAGAAATCCAAGCTTTAGTGTTAAATGTAGAATTGGTGCTGGCATGGTTTGGGACGCTGAAGAAAAAGGCTTATTAGTTGCAGGCAAAGAGATTGTAGAGCCAACGAGTGGTAATACTGGTATTGCGCTTGCTTTCGTTGCAGCAGCAAGAGGCTACGGTATTACCTTAACTATGCCAAGTACCATGAGTTTAGAGCGTCGTAAACTACTGTCAGCCTTAGGTGCCAAAGTAGAATTAACTGACGGTGCTAAAGGTATGAATGGCGCTATTGCCAAAGCACAAGAGATCAAAGATTCTGATCCTGATAAGTATGTATTATTGGGGCAATTTGATAACCCTGCCAACCCGCAAATTCACGAAAAAACAACGGGTCCTGAAATTTGGGAAGATACTAAGGGTGAAATCGATATTTTAGTTGCTGGTGTGGGTACTGGTGGCACAATTACAGGAACTAGCCGTTATTTAAAATTAACTAAAGGTAAAGCGATTACCAGTATTGCAGTTGAGCCAACTGACTCTCCAGTAATTAGCCAAAAACTTGCGGGTGAAGAACTTAAGCCTGGTCCTCATAAAATTCAAGGTATTGGTGCCGGTTTTATTCCTGGAAACCTTGATTTAGAAATGGTTGATGGTGTTGAACAAGTATCAAATGAAGATGCTATGGCTATGGCACACCGTTTAATGAAAGAAGAAGGTATTCTTGCAGGTATCTCTTCTGGTGCAGCAATTATCGCTGCTAAACGCCTTGCCGAGTTACCCGAGAATTCAGGAAAAACAATTGTTGCTGTTTTACCGAGCTCAGCTGAGCGTTACTTGTCAAGCGCGCTTTTCAGTGATAGTTTTTCTGAAAAAGAACTCGTGCAATAAATATTACTTGTTGTCATGCTAAAAGGTGCTTAGGCACCTTTTTTATTGCCTAATTATTGAATTTTCTACAATAACTGCGCTATGCTATGGCAATAGTATTAACTACCATAGCCAATAATTAACTTATGTATAAAAAATTCTCAATCTCATTATTGTTAATCGTTTTTCTTAGCGCTTGTGGCGGTGGCGAAGAAGAAATTAGCGAAATAGATAATCCTAAACTTGTTGCCATCGCTTTCTTTGAAGCCATTTATAATGAAAAAGACATAAACAAGGCGGCATCAGTTTGTGGCCCTAAGCTTTCACGTTTATTATTGCATTATCGCACATCACAATCTGTTGCTAGACACATGTTTAATATGTCTTTTGATAAAGTTACTGATATAAAGCCAGATGATACTGGCGTTAAAGTAAGAGAGCGATTTAAAGATAAAGCCGTGGTCACTGTTTATTTAGAAGGCTTTTATCAAGAAAGTAAAATAAAAAACGTTAAACGTTTGTCGTTAGTTCAAAACGATGAGGGCTTATGGGTCATTGATGAAATTTTAAAAGACCCCTTTTAAGTTCCTATACTCAATCAAGAAAATGAAAGATGATAAAAGTCAGCTACTTTTATCATCTTTATCTTCAACAATAGTTATAGCCTTTTGAATAACCTTTACTCGACCAGAATCAACTAGCGCTTGCCTGAGTACATATTCAATTTGTGCATTTACACTACGCAATTCATCGTCTGACCAACGCTGTACCGCGGCTAATACATCAGGACTAATACGCAAAGGAAAGCTTTTTTTAGCTGCCATTAGATTTCCTACTTAACTTAACTTTGTTAATAAAGGCTGCCGGCATTAACGACAGGCTGAGTACTTTTATCACTACACAACACCACTAACAAATTACTCACCATGGTCGCTTTACGTTCTTCGTCTAACTCGACAATGCCTTTTTCCGATAATTGAGTTAGCGCCATTTCTACCATGCCGACAGCACCATCAACAATTTTACTTCGAGCGGCAATAATCGCTGAAGCTTGCTGTCTTTGTAACATAGCATTGGCAATTTCAGGTGAATAAGCCAGGTGACTTATACGAGCTTCATGTACCATAACACCAGCTTTAGACAATCTGTCCTGTATTTCTCGCTTTAATGCTGCTGAAACTTCTTTAGGATGGCTTCTAAGCGCAACTTCTGTACCTTCATGTTGATCATACGGATAACAGATTGCCATGTTACGTAACGCTGACTCACTTTGAATATTTACAAAACTGACATAGTCATCAACTTCAAAAGTAGCTTCAGCAGTATCATTCACCGACCAAACAACCACAGTAGCAATTTCGATAGGGTTACCTTGGCTATCATTCACTTTCATTTGACTCGATTCAAAATTTCTTATTCTTAATGAAATTGTTCTGGCAACAAAAAACGGGATAGTCCAGCGTAAGCCATTTTCTTTAACAGTACCGACATAACTACCGAAAAATGTCATCACCTTAGCCTGATTGGGCTGCACCATAAAAAAACCAGGTAAAGTAAAAATCATTAACACTATCGCGGTAAAAAGTAACGCATTAAAATGCTGCCCTAATATCTGATTAACTATAAATGCAATCAATAACAATACTGCGATAAACATACCATAGCCATTAAATGAAAAACCTTTTTTCTCTTGCATGAAAACTCCCTGACCTAACAAAATGATATCAAAGTGATATCATTTAAATATACCTGTATTTTTCCTCTTGTCAAATTAAATCCATAAAAAAACCTCAAACTAGTTTGAGGTTTTTTTGCCTAACATGTCGAATACAACGAAAAGTTAACTCTCTAAAGCATTAGATATGAGCTACAGCCATAATTTCATATTCAACTATACCGCCTGGTGTTGTGATTTCAATTTCACTATCGACCACTTTACCAATTAAACCGCGTGCAATAGGAGAATTCACTGATATACGATTTTGTTTAATATCGGCTTCATCGTCACCAACAATTTGATATTTTACTTCTGCTTCAGTATCAATATTTAACAGGGTAACTGTAACACCAAAAATCACTTTACCATTGTTAGCAATTTTAGTGACATCAATGATTTGAGCATTACCCAGCTTACCTTCGATTTCTTGAATACGGCCTTCACAAAAACTTTGCTGCTCACGAGCAGCATGATATTCAGCATTTTCTTTTAAATCGCCATGTTCACGAGCTGTTGCAATATCAGCTACTATTCTAGGACGTTTAACGGTTTTTAAATGATTCAGCTCTTCACGCAATACATTGGCGCCATGAACTGTCATTGGGTATTGACTCATAATTTTAATCTTATCTTGTTAATTTATATACAACGCTTATGTAGCTCTTGGATAGAAGTAACCGTATTACGATCATCTGCAGCATGAGCCCTACAAGCAGCAAAAGCTGCGTTTAATGTAGTAGTGTAAGCTACTTTATAACGTAATGCACCACCACGTAATACTTTTGAATCTTCAATGGCTTTACGCCCTTCAGTTGTATTAATTATGTAGTTATATTCGCTGTTTTTAATTCTATCAAGAATATGCGGACGACCTTCGTGTACTTTGTTCACTAAACGCACGGGGATATTAGCTTCACCAAGAACGATGGCTGTGCCATGTGTTGCATCTAGTTCATAACCTAACTCAACCATTTGTTTTGCTAATTCAACAACTCGTACTTTATCTGAGTTTCGTACAGAAATTAAGGCACGGCCCGATTTAGGCACTGACTCACCTGCACCTAAATTAGCTTTGGCATACGCTTCTTCAAACGTATCACCCACGCCCATCACCTCACCCGTTGAGCGCATTTCTGGACCAACTAGAGGATCACTGCCATGGAATTTGTTAAACGGAATAACCACTTCTTTCACTGAGAAGTAATCTGGAATAACTTCTTCAGTAATGCCTTGCTCTTTTAACGACTTACCCGCCATTACCCTAGCACCTATTTTGGCTAACGGTATTGAGGTGGCTTTTGAAACAAAAGGGATGGTACGCGCAGCACGTGGGTTTACTTCAATTAAGTAAACTTCGTTATCTTTGACCGCCATTTGTGTATTCATTAAACCAATAACACCAAGCTCAAACGCCAAGTCAGTTACTTGTTTACGCATTACATCTTGAATCTCTTGACTCAAGCTATACGCTGGCAATGAACAGGCGCTATCGCCTGAGTGCACACCTGCTTGTTCGATATGTTGCATAATACCGCCGATGACCACATCAGTACCATCACAGATAACATCAATATCTACCTCAATAGCATCATCAAGGAAGTGATCAAGTAATACCGGTGAATCGTTAGAAACACTTACTGCTTCAGTCATATAACGACGTAAATCATCTAGGTCATAAACAATTTCCATGGCACGCCCACCCAATACATAGGATGGGCGAACAACTAATGGGAAGCCGATAGTTTCAGCTTTTGCCATGGCTTCATCAAGCGAAGTCACCGTAGCATTTTCTGGTTGTAATAAACCTAAACGGTCAACCGCTTGTTGGAAACGCTCTCTATCTTCAGCTCTATCAATTGCATCAGGTGAAGTACCAATAATAGGTACACCAGCCGCTTCTAAAGCACGTGCTAACTTAAGTGGCGTTTGACCACCGTATTGCACAATAACGCCTTTAGGCTTTTCAATGCGCACAATTTCCAACACATCTTCAAAGGTGATTGATTCAAAATAAAGTCTATCTGAAGTATCATAATCCGTTGAAACCGTTTCAGGATTGCAATTTACCATAATAGTTTCAAAGCCGTCTTCACGCAGTGCTAATGCCGCGTGAACACAACAGTAATCAAACTCAATGCCCTGACCAATACGGTTAGGACCGCCACCTAAGATCATGATAGAGTCTTTATCTGTTGGTGCGGCTTCACACTCTTCATCATAAGTAGAATACATATAAGCAGTATCAGAGCTAAATTCAGCAGCACAAGTATCAACACGTTTATAAACTGGGTAGATATCAGCATTATGGCGTTTTTTACGTATTTCAGCTTCGCTTACACCAATAACATCAGCAAGACGAGCATCGGCGAAACCTTTACGCTTAAGTTTACGCAAATATTCAGGCGTTAGAATTTTCATGCCGCCGTCACGTACTTTCGCTTCTTCTAAAACGATATCTTCAATCTGTACTAAGAACCAACGATCAATTTTCGTTAATCGGAATACGTCATCAACGCTTAAGCCTAAACGGAACGCATCAGCAACATACCAGATACGGTCTGAGCCCGCTTCTTGCAGCTCGTGCATAATTTTTGTTTTGGCGCCAGGTTGAGTAACATCAACATGAGGATCAAAACCATTTACGCCCACTTCTAAGCCGCGTAATGCTTTTTGCATAGACTCTTGTTGGTTACGACCTATCGCCATAACTTCACCCACAGACTTCATCTGTGTCGTTAGCCTATCTTCACAACCGGCAAATTTTTCGAAGTTAAAACGTGGGATTTTAGTAACCACATAATCAATGGTTGGTTCAAATGATGCTGGTGTTTTGCCGCCAGTAATATCATTGGTTAATTCATCAAGGGTATAACCTACTGCTAATTTGGCAGCGATTTTAGCAATAGGGAAACCTGTTGCTTTAGAGGCTAACGCAGATGAGCGAGAAACACGTGGGTTCATCTCAATAATAACCATACGGCCAGTATCAGGACAAATGCCAAACTGCACGTTTGAACCACCGGTTTCTACGCCAATTTCACGCAACACAGCCAATGAGGCGTTACGCATGATTTGGTATTCTTTATCGGTTAAGGTTTGCGCTGGTGCTACAGTTATTGAATCACCGGTATGAATACCCATAGGGTCGAAGTTTTCAATAGCACAAATAATGATGCAGTTATCATTTTTGTCGCGTACCACTTCCATTTCATATTCTTTCCAACCAATTAATGATTCATCAATCAATAATTCTGTGGTGGGTGATAAATCTAGGCCGCGTGTACAAATTTCGGTAAATTCTTCAGTATTGTAAGCAATACCACCACCTGTGCCACCCATAGTAAATGAAGGGCGGATAATACAAGGGAAACCTAAATGCTTAACAGCAATATGGGCTTCTTCAATAGTATGAACAATTTCAGCACGCGGTGTATCTAGGCCGATGGATTTCATTGCCTTATCGAAACGACTTCTGTCTTCAGCTTTATCAATCGCGTCAGCAGTTGCGCCAATCATTTCAACATTAAACTCTGCTAAGACCCCTTTAGCTTCTAGCTCTAATGCACAATTAAGCGCAGTTTGGCCACCCATGGTAGGCAGTACAGCACAAGGACGCTCTTTTTCAATGATTTTACGCACTACTTCCCAGTGTATTGGTTCAATATACGTTGCATCGGCCATCTCTGGGTCAGTCATAATGGTAGCAGGGTTAGAATTAACTAAGATAACTCGGTAGCCCTCTTCACGTAATGCTTTACAAGCCTGAGCACCTGAATAGTCAAACTCACAAGCTTGACCAATTACTATTGGGCCTGCACCTAAGATCAAGATACTTTTTAAGTCAGTTCTTTTTGCCATGTCTATATTCTCTCTTATCTTGTCTGTCGGATTAAGCTTGCTTTGCTTTATATTCGTTAATTAACTCAATGAAATGATCAAATAACGGCGCTGCATCATGAGGTCCTGGACTTGCTTCAGGGTGGCCTTGGAAACTAAAAGCAGGTTTATCTGTACGATGAATACCTTGTAAAGAGCCATCAAATAATGATTTATGCGTCGCTCTTAAATTATCGGGTAAATTAGCTTCATCAACGGCAAACCCATGGTTTTGAGAAGTGATCATAACGACATCACGGTCTAAGTCTTTTACCGGGTGATTGGCACCATGATGACCAAATTTCATTTTGATGGTTTTTGCACCACTAGCTAAACCAAGTAACTGATGACCTAAGCAAATGCCAAACACAGGGATATCTGTCGTTAAAAATGTTTTAATTGCAGAGATTGCATAGTCACAAGGCTCAGGGTCTCCAGGGCCATTTGACAAAAATATCCCATCGGGTTTCATTGCTAAGACATCACTGGCAGATGTTTGTGCGGGTACCACGGTTAGTTTACAACCACGGTCTACTAACATACGTAAAATATTACTCTTCGCACCAAAATCATAGGCAACCACGTGAAAGTCAAAGCTTTCTGGCTCTGAAAAGCCTTCTCCCATAGCACTACCTAAAGCCCAACTACCTGAAGTCCACTGGTATTGTTCTTTAGTTGAAACGACTTTTGCTAAATCCATTCCTTTTAAGCCTGGAAATGCTTTAGCTTGCTCAAAGGCACTATCTTGCGCTGCTTGTAAGTTGTCATTACTTGCGTTATCAATCGTTAGAATACAGCCATTTTGCGCGCCTTTTTCACGTAACACACGGGTTAACTTTCGTGTATCAATATCAGCTATGCCCAAAATATTATTGTCTTTTAGATAGTCACTTAAACTTTGCTCATTTCGAAAGTTGCTGGCCAAAAGAGGTAAGTCGCGAATTACTAGGCCTTTGGCCACAATAGTATCGGACTCTTTATCTTCACAGTTTGTGCCTGTATTACCGATATGTGGATATGTCAGGGTGATAATTTGCTCTGCATATGAAGGGTCGGTTAGGATTTCCTGATAACCTGTCATAGAAGTGTTAAATACCACTTCACCAACAGCCGTTCCCTGTGCACCAATTGCGGTGCCTTTAAATACGGTACCGTCTTCAAGTACCAAAATAGCAGATATAGCCAATGTAACCTCCAAAAAGAAGAAAGAAACGCAAAGTTCTTATTTTATAAAAACCATTTAAGAGTAGCTCAACAAGCGTTAATTCCTCTTAAATTAAACATAAAATTTGCACATAAAAAATGTCAAAAACCAACCTTTCGTTAAATTTTTGACAAAATCCACTTATTTTACGCTTGTAGCCTTCTTTCGTCTAGTAAAAAATGTAAAAACTCTTACTTTTATGTGATTTGAACTATTTTGATGACCAAACGGTCAAAAACAATAGTTATCTAATCTTTTAAACCTAAAACATCTTGCATGTCGTAAAAACCATTTTTGGCTTCAAACAACCAAAAAGCAGCACGCATCGCACCTAATGCAAACGTCATACGTGAACTTGCTTTATGGGTAATTTCTATTCGCTCACCCAAATCTGCAAAATAAGCGGTATGCTCGCCAACAATATCACCCGCTCTAACGGTAGCGAAACCAATAGTATCTCGGCTACGCTCTTCTGTTATACCTTCACGACCATACACCGCTACTTTATTAAGATCTCGTCCTAATGTATCAGCAATTACCTGTCCCATTTTTACGGCAGTTCCTGAAGGCGCATCCTTTTTAAATCGATGATGGGCTTCAAAAATTTCTATATCAGTATAGTCGCCAATCGCCTTTGCCGTTACTTCTAACAGCTTAAACATTAGGTTCACACCAACAGAAGTATTCGGCGCTAAAACAACAGGCATTGATTTTCCTGCATTTTCAATTAGTTGCACTTGTTCATCGCTAAAACCTGTAGTACCAATGACTAAGGCTTTATGGTGTTGCATACACCAATCAATATTCTCTAACGTTGTTTCTATTGAAGTGAAATCTATATAAACATCCGCTTTAGTTAATTCACTTAATTGAGTTGCTGCTGTTAAGCCAATTGCGCCAATGCCAGCGAGTTCTCCAAGATCAAAACCAGAAAATGATGAACTTGCACGTACGCTGCCACCGACTAAGTCGATACTTTCATGCTCATGGGCTGCTTTAATAAGGTTTCGCCCCATGCGACCACTACAGCCTAATATTGCTACTTTAACTTTCATGACACTTCTCTTTTAACTATTATTTACGCTATTTCAACACATTAGCGTTTACTGAAAATGAATGGGTTAATGATATAGAGTTAGCTAACTCATGGGAAACCACATTCATAATTTTTAATTCTTGTTTAGCTACTTCTGAACTATCTGATGTCACAATACTTATATGATAAAAAGCACTAAAATCAGCAAAAGTCTGATTAGTTCCATCTAAGAACTCCCAATCAATGCAAGCCAGCAGTAAATGTGCATTTATTTGCATGAAACTCGCCTTTTGGGCAACTATTTTACTGGTGTTGGCTTGCTGTAGCTGAGTAAAGATTTCGTTAAATTCTTTTTTGCACTGCTCAACATTTGTTAGCAGCACGATTTTATCTGGAGTATTCAATGTGCAAGGCAACTGATAACAAGCACATACGCTATTAAGATCATAGCCTACAAACGCTTCCAAATATTGGCTGAACAAAGCTTCAACTTTTTTCTTCATTATATTGATCTTGATAAGTTGCTAATAGTAATTAAAAAACAATCAAAAAAAAGCCCTCAAATGAGGGCTTTTAAAGTAACTAACTTAGCTAACGATGCTAAGTAATTCCACATCAAATACTAACGTAGCATAAGGAGGAATTGCACCTTGTGAGCCTTGCTCACCATAAGCTAAATTATAAGGAATAGTTAATTTCCACTTGCTGCCTTCCGTCATTAACTGTAATGCTTCAGTCCAACCGGCGATAACGCCGCCTACTGGAAATTCTGCTGGTTGACCGCGATCAACCGAGCTGTCAAATACTTCGCCATTAGCAAATGTGCCATGGTAATGAACACGAACAGTGCTATCAGCAGTAGGTTTTTCACCTTCGCCAGTTGCAATAACTTCATACTGTAAACCAGACTCAGTAACTGTAACTTCATCACGCTTAGCATTTTCAGCTAAAAACTTTTCACCTTCAGCTGCTTTTTCTTTAGCAATTTCTTGCTCTTGTTCTTGTAGTTTTTTAGACACTACAGAAAAAGCTGCATTTAAATCTTCATCAGATACTTGGCTTGCTGCATCTGCTAACGCATCTGCAATTCCTGCTTGTACTGCAGTAATATCAAAGTCTTTAAAAGGGTTGTTGCGAAGTTGATCACCTAATTGACGACCTACACCATAGCTTACACGTTGCTCAATTGTTTCAAATGTATTTTCAGACATATTAATTCACTTACTTTACTAATAAATAGGGTGTTAAAAATTTTGCGCAATTCTAGCATAACTGAATGATAAGATCATCCTGTTTTCAGCCATCTAAACATCCACGGTGACAGACTATTATTTAACGTTATAATGCGTTAGGCTTAGCCAAAATAATAAAAGCTTTAACGCCTTACATTAAAGCGCTAGGAATTACAGACATGTCCGATACCGCAGTACCTCAAGCTGATATACAAAAAAGATCCTTAGTTGCTTTACTCCCTTTTGCCGTATTTCTTGGCTTGTTTCTAGGCACAGGAATCATACTTACGCTGCAAGGTGCAGATTTTGCCTTTTATCAACTGCCCGCGAGCATAGCCATAATTCCTGCAATTTTTGTTGCACTATATTTAGGTAAAATAAAAAATAACGAATCTATTGATAAACAAATAGGGCAATTCATTAGGGGTGCTGGTCATGCCAACATCATAACTATGTGTGTTATCTACCTACTTGCTGGTGCCTTTGCTACCGTCGCGAAGGCGACTGGGAGTGTTGATGCCAGTGTGCAATTAGGCTTAGCAGTTTTTCCTAGCTATTTATTACTCCCTGGCCTGTTTTTAGTAGCCGCATTCTTATCAACTGCCATGGGTACCTCAATGGGTACTATTGCCGCCATTGCTCCCATTGCTTTAGGCTTTATTGAATCTGCAGGCATAGACCCTGCTCTGGTCGCTGGTTGTTTAATTTCAGGCGCAATTTTTGGCGATAACTTATCAATAATCTCTGATACCACGATTGCTTCAACACGCAGTCAGGGAGCACATATGAGAGATAAATTTAAAGTTAACTTCAAATTTGCTGTGCCTGCAGCCATCATTTGTTTAATAATCTTTGCGACATTAGGGCAAAGTATTAACTATGAAGTCGCAAGTGACTCAGCGCTTGTGGGACTCATTCCATATGTTGTTATTTTAGTGTTAGCACTGTCTGGTGTGAATGTCTTTGTCGTGCTAACCCTTGGTATAGTGCTAGCTGCAATTATTGGCATGTTAACTAATGACTATCAATTATCAGCCTGGATTAACGATATCAACGCTGGCTTTGCCAGTATGCAAGATATCTTCATTTTATCATTATTCATTGGTGGTTTAAGTGAATTGATAAGGCATCAAGGAGGCTTAGCCGCGTTAACACAGGGTATTGAGTCATTGGCAAGAAAATTAAGCCCAAATAATAAAAAGCGTGCTGGCGGCTTTGGTATCGCGGGTTTAACCTTTTGTTGTAACTTCTTTACCGCCAACAATACTGTATCGATAATTATAACTGGAGAAACAGCAAAACAACTGGCTACCGATGGAGAGATAACACCCGCCCAATCAGCTAGTTTGTTAGATATTTTTGCTTGTATAAACCAAGGTTTACTGCCCTATGGCGCACAAGCTTTACTGTTAGGTGCAACCTTAGGAATATCACCATTAGCAGTTGTTTCCCATTCTTTCTACCCTATCATTTTATTTGTAACTGCAGGTTTTGCTTTTTGGCGTATGACCAAGAAATAATTACTTCACTAAGGTAGAGCTATCTTTTTTGACGCCATAAATATCATTCGGGTTAAAGGCTAACGTAACATGGAGGTCTTTTTGTTTAAGCAAGAAACGTTGACGAATCAATTGCCCTTCACCGCTTTGGGCAACAACAAAAAATGTTTTTTTCCCGTCTTGTTCAACCTTGCCTAAACCGAGTAATGATACATTGAGCTGGCTAGACAAATTACCATTTACCGTTGACGAAACCAGTTGCTCCACTAATGCTTTGTCCGCTAATTGATATTCCATTGGGTTGAGTAAAGTCATATGAAATAATTGATGGTCTCGAGCGGCTTGAAATGCGCGATAGGATTGAAAATCATCGCCTAACAGTTTTTCCAATGCTGTTAAATAAGGCATCAACTCCGCTCGACTCACAATTGCGCCTAAATAATGTTGTCCTTTGCTATCTGACAATTTAGAGACAGTTAAGCGTATTGTTTTAAGTTGATTTGGTTGCTGGGTATCTGAATCGGTTGCTAATTGCATATCTCGAGAGTCATTAAGAGATCTGAGCGCTTTAGCTTGCGTATCTGTCAGCTTAGTTTGTGCATTAGTCAAATTGTCAGCGTAAATAGTCATTGAACTAATAAAAAGAAGTGTAACAACAAATCGAGTAATAATTAATATCATTCAAAATCCTAATTATATTTCGCAAGTAAAGCGATTAAGTCATCTTCAGTGAGTACCGTTACACCAAGATCTTGTGCCTTTGTGAGTTTTGAACCCGCCTTTTCACCCGCGACCAAAAAATGAGTTTTAGCTGAAACACTACCTGACACTTTCGCACCTAAAACTTGCAATGCAGCTTTAGCATCACTTCGTCCCATCTGGCTAAGAGTCCCCGTGATCACAAAAGTTTGTTCGGACAATGGCAATTCATCAGCATTTCTGACCATGATATCAGGCCAAGTCATCATGGCTGCTAGGGCATTAACGACTGATAAATTGTGATCTTCTTTAAAAAAGTTCACTATGTTTTTCGCAACGATAGCTCCTACATCATCAACAGCTTGTAATGCTTCAAAACTGGCGGCTTTGATTGCAGGTAGGGTGCAATAATGGTTAGCTAGGTTTGTCGCGGTTGCTTCACCTACTTCACGAATACCTAACGCATAAATAAATTTTGCCAAGGTGGTTTGTTTAGCGTTTTCCAAAGCGACAATTAAATTCTTCGCTGATTTTTGCCCCATTCTTTCCATGGTACTTATTTGAATTTCAGTTAATGTGAATAAGTCGGCAGGCGTAGTGATCAAGTTTTCGTCAACCAGTTGTTCAACTAGTTTATCGCCTAAACCATCAACATCGTGAGCCTTGCGAGAAGCAAAGTGCTTGATTGCTTCCTTACGTTGCGCCTGACAAAAAAGACCTGCAGTACAACGTAATACGGCCTCACCTTCGGCTTTGGCCACTTTCGAATCACATACAGGACAAGTTGCAGGAAAAACGATCTCTTGAGCATTACTTTCACGTTTTGCCATAACTACAGAAACAATTTGCGGAATGACATCACCCGCTCGGCGAATAACCACGGTATCGCCTATTTTTAAACCTAAGCGTTCCACTTCATCTTGATTGTGTAAAGTCGCATTAGAAACCGTAACACCACCGACAAATACAGGTTTTAAACGCGCCACTGGCGTTATTGCACCTGTACGTCCTACTTGAAACTCTACTTCTTCCACAATAGTTAGCTCTTCTTGAGCTGGAAATTTATATGCAATAGCCCAACGAGGAGCTCGTGCGACAAAGCCTAACTTTTCCTGTAAGGCAATATCATCTATTTTTAGTACTGTGCCATCAATTTCATAACTTAAACTATCGCGCTTAGTTAAAATATCTTGATAAAAATCTTGTACTTGTTGCTGAGTTTCTAATAATCGCACCTCAGGACACATGGGTAGCCCTAACGCTTTAACCTGACATAATCTTTGGTAGTGGGAAGACTTTAAATAGCTTTTACCTATTAACGGAGCTGATGCTGTCGACAAGTCACCAACAAAACCTAAGCCATAAGCATAAAAAGCCAAATTGCGCTTGGCGGTAATTTTTGAATCTAACTGACGAAGGCTACCAGCAGCTGCATTGCGTGGGTTAGCAAAAGCTTTCTCACCTTTCTTTTTTGCTAATTCGTTTAACAGTTCAAAGCTAGCTTTTGGCATGAAAACTTCACCACGCACTTCGATGATATTAGGAAAATCAATACCCGCTTTACCTATAAGCTTTAACGGAATTGATTTAATGGTGCGAATATTTTGCGTAATATTCTCTCCGGTACTGCCATCTCCTCGCGTTGCTGCTTGTACTAAAACACCTTGTTCATAACGTAAACTTACCGCTAAGCCGTCGAGTTTTGGCTCTGCGCAAATAACTAGTGCCTTATGACTTGCTAATCTATCTTGAATTCGTTTAACAAAAGCTTGCCACTCATCAGTTGAGAAAACGTTATCTAGTGACAACATAGACACTTGATGAGTTACTTGGCTGAATGCTTTTAGCGGTTGGCCACCAACTTTTTGACTTGGAGAGTCAAGGGTTTTCAATTCAGGGTATGTTTGCTCTAGCGTTAACAGCGTTTTCATCAAACGATCATATTCAACATCAGGAACGCTCGGCTCATCAAGCACATAATATTGATGATTATAATCATTAATTTGTTGATGAAGCTCACTAACTTGTGCAGTTAATTCAGCAAGTGAATCAGACATAGATTTAACTCTTTACTTGTAAATAAGCCCCTGAATTATTCAGAGGCTTATTGAGTGAAAATATTTAGTTATTTGAAGTGAAACATGCACAGACAGGTTAAACGCTAGCTAAACGGTATTGTCTATCAAATTCTCGAATTTTACTTACATAATGCTGTTCTGTCTGCTTAGTCATGATATTACGCTTATCATCAAGTAACTGTGCACCAAATTCAACGGCTAACTGTTTTGCTGCCGCTAACATTTGTTCAAACGCCGCAAAGGGATCACTCGCATTGGGTAGTGTCATAAACAAGCTCACCCCCTGGGTAGCAAATGTTTCCATGCTATCTAAATCAAATGAGCCAGGGTTGAGCATATTCGCTAAACTAAAAGTAACGGCGCCATTTCCAGCATTGTCTTGATGACGATGGAAAATATTCATTTCGCCATATTTAAGGCCCAATGTTAATAGACTAGGCAGAAGTGCTGCACCTGACATATGGTGGTTTTCTGGCATTACCACACTTAAAATAATGACTTGTGATTCAATATCAATTGTTTTTGCTTTATTAGCCTGCTTAGCTTTAACTTCAGTTTTATCCGTACTCATGTTCGGCATTGCTTCTTCATCAAGCGCGACACCTTCACCGAAATTAATTTCCATTTGGTTTCGCTTTAATTCAGCTTTTTTAATTTCAGCTTTTGCAGCGTTTTTCTTATTAGGCGCCTTTTTAGGTTTCGCCTGTGTTACGGGTTGTTGATAAAGTGGTTGCGCTAACGTTATTTCTTCTTTCGCATTATCTTCTGCAAGTGTTTCTTGCGTTTTCTCTTCTGAGAATGCTAGTGGAGTATCGTGTTCAGCTACTTGTTCTTTTGAATTGAGCTCGTTATATGTTTCATTACTTTGACCATTTTCTAAATGACTGATTTCTTCAAGGCTAATATTTTGTTCAAAGTCTTTTTCACTTTCAACTTCAGGTTCATTATCTTGTTTAAGAACTTTTACTTGACCAACGCCATCTTGGTCAAAACCGCTACGATCAAAATCTCTCGACAATGGTTGTACTTTTTCTTTACTCGCTTTGAGTTTATACGGATTTTTTTGCTTTCTAATTGTCCACATACCATGGATAAAAATAGCAGCAATGACCACACCGCTAAGAATAATTAATGCGTTTCTGAAATTATCTTCCATTGTTATGCCTGTTGAGTAATACTTTCTAAGGAAATCGAAATTGTTATTATTATATAAAAAATGCAAAATAAACTCTAACAGAAACAGTGGCATTTTGTAACAAGTTAGTGCTGTAAATACCTTTATGCTAAGTTTACAATCTAGCTATTAAAATCAATGAGTTAGTGTTTTATATGTCGCAATCTACTAAAAATAATTTTTATAGACCCAATCAACCGTTAGCACACAGTGGCTCCGCTTATTTATTTATGGGCTTTGAACTTGTTCGAATGAAGGGCATTCGACGTTTTGTTTTTATTCCCTTAATGATTAATTTAGTTCTTTTTAGCAGTGCGTTTTATTATATGTACACCGAACTTGAATATTATATGACTGCACTAATGCAGTGGCTACCCAGTTGGTTAGATTGGCTTAGTGCCATTTTGTGGCCATTAGCTGTGCTCACCATTTTAGTGATTTTTTCATTTTTATTTAGTACCGCAGCAAATTGGTTAGCCGCGCCATTTAACGGTTTACTCTCTGAAAAAGTTGAAAATATCATTTTAGGCCAAAAAAGCCCTTCTGGCAGTATGATGGCCGTAGTAAAAGATACCCCTAGAACTTTAGCAAGAGAGTGGAAAAAGCTTAGCTATTATGTTCCTCGTGCCATAGGCTTTTTTTTACTGATGTGGTTATTGCCAGTAGTGGGACAAGTTATTTGGTTTTTATTTGTTGCTTGGATGATGGCAGTACAATATAAAGATTACGCCTTTGATAATCACAAAGTACCCTTTGATGAAATGAAGCAATCACTAAAACAA
Organism: uncultured Colwellia sp.; assembly: GCA_913062815.1. Taxonomy (GTDB): domain Bacteria; phylum Pseudomonadota; class Gammaproteobacteria; order Enterobacterales; family Alteromonadaceae; genus Colwellia. Next base: position 29,731 of record CAJXWZ010000042.1, read on the forward strand.
CATCAAGGGCTAAGTTATAGCTTCGGTATAACCGTGGCGATATTCTCAATGATTCCTATTGTTAATCTAGTCATCATGCCCGTTGCTATTTGTGGTGCTACGGCTCTGTGGATAGACCATTATCGCGACGACTTTATTGAAAGCTAAATGTGTATCGCACTCTAAGATAAAATCGTATATATTGGCTATACTCAATTGATATAGTTAAAAATTTACGGGGAAACACTATGACCTTAAAACTTAAAGGTAAATTACTCTTTTTCGCTAAGGTAACTTTATTCAGCGTAAGCACTGTATCCTTTGCAAATAGTGACACGTCAGGCTTTGCCATTCCAATGATAGATGACGCAAAAGTTTTTGCAGATTTTAGTGATAAAATGCCCGCCGTTGTGAATTATTTTACTTCGTCGTCTGAAGAGCAAATTATTGCTTTTTATCAAGAGAGTTTTGGTGACGCGACTTTTCAAGAAAGAAAACGAGGTCGCTTAATAACATCATATCAGCAAGCAGACTACACTATGCGTGTAGTTATTTCACAACAAGATAATAAGCGACAAGTAGACGTTATGGTCGAGTAGACCAAGAAGTCAGGGGGCTTTAATCTTGAGTTTACTCACATACATTAAGTTATTGTGTGCCAAATATTTTATCGCCCGCATCACCAAGCCCTGGAATGATGTAGCCCTTATCATTAAGGTGACTGTCAATTGAAGCAGTGTAAACTTCCACATCAGGATGCTTTTCTGCTAACAAGGCCAAACCTTCAGGTGCAGCCACTAAAATCAGTACTTTTATGGTTTTACAACCATTATGCTTTAATAGGTCAATAGTAGAGATCATTGAACCACCAGTGGCGAGCATTGGATCAACAACTAACGCTAATCGCTGGTCAATATCACTGGTAAGTTTGGAGAAATAAGGTACTGGCTCAAGGGTTTCTTCGTTTCGGTAAATGCCAACTACACTGACTCTTGCACTGGGCATATGTTCTAAAACCCCCTCCATCATACCTAAACCCGCACGCAATATGGGCACAATGGTGGCTTTCTTGCCTTTAATTTGTTCTACATCTACCGAACCATCCCAACCATCTATGGAAATTGACTCTAACTCAAGGTCTTTAGTTGCTTCATAGGTTAATAAACTAGCTACTTCGCAAGCAAGTTCGCGAAAGTGTTTTGTGCTTATATCACCCATTCGCATTAAACCCATTTTATGCTGGATTAAAGGATGTCTTACTTCTGTTACTTTCATTTTTATTCCTTACTAAACTCAATTAATTTATAGCTGTTTAACCATAAAATATTTACAACCAGTTTTTGGATACTCTTGTTGCGTCCAAACAGTTTCATAACCATATTTCTTATAAAAAGGCATCGCTTGAAAATTCAAAGTATCAAGTAAGCACTTTTTACAGCCTCTATTTTTTGCTGCTTCTTCAATTTTAGCTAGAATCTTGGCGCCTAATTGTTGTCCTCTAAAATCATCTGAAACCCATAAAGTGCTTAATTGTAGCCAATAACCAAAAGTGCGCCCTGCTGCACCTGCAATAACGCTTCCGTCTTGTTTTATTTGTACAGCAATTGGCAGTCGTTCATGCACTTCCCAGTTTTGCCAATTAAACTCTGCTATTTGGGCATCTAAAAAATCAATGAATGCTTGCTCTGGTTTATCTAGGATTTCAATATTCATTGCTATACCTGACGAAGTTGCGCATTTGCCTAGCCGCCGATTTTATCTAAAAAGCCACTCAATTTATCTTTAACCTTTTCTTTCAATTTCTTTTCAATTTTCTCTTTCACTTGTGACTTTTGCTCTTTTTTAGCCTGTTTCCAAATTGAATTTAAGGATTGTTTCAGTAATTCAACTCCTAGCTGACTAGCTACTAAGCCCTCATTTCCACCGACATTCACTAATTTAATGTCGGGCAAAGTTTTTTGATGAACTTTATTACCAAGCTCAGTTAAGTCAACACTGAGTGCTACACCTGCTAAAACAAACTCTTTGACTTTAATAATCGCTTCATCTTGATTAGTTTTTGATTGTTCGGCTTTTTTATCCTCTGTTGAAGTAGGCAAGTTGTTATCAATAGTATTAAGTATATCTTGAATATTTGACCCTGCAGTATTAGTAAACTCAACCGTTGCTTGTGGACTAGCAATGACAATTTGATCAATGACAATGATATCGGTAGTTAAACTTTCCAAATTAATATCCAAGGTGATTTCGTTCAAAGTAAACAACGAATCAGCCTTATATTTGCTTGGATTAGGCAATATTAACCCCTTGATTGTGCCAACACCTTTGAATAACTTTATATCTACACTTTGTACCGATACAGCTTGTCCCGTTACCTGTGTGCCTACTTCTTCTATTTTTGCTCTAATTAAGCCGTTTAATGCTCCACCGGCAATAAACCAAAATGCGCCACCAGCTAGTATTACTAATACAGCAACAAATATAATTACTTTTTTCATTTCACTTCCTTAGAAACTATTGTTTAATTCATCAATTTCACAATTCAAAACTACACTACTGTTGCTCTAATATAGACATAATCCATTGAGCATTATCACTAATAAACTGTTTATCTACTGCACTGGTATGCTTCATCGCAGCTTTCATTCCTCGTATATTACTTTCCATCTTGGCCAATTGCTGCTCCATTTCAGTAACCATAGCGCTAGGTGCATTACTCGCTTTCATCTGCTCAATGTTATTCTTCAACATGCTCCCCATTGAATCAGTATTCAGTTGTTCTACACCTTTCATTTGATGGGCCATTATTCCTCCCATGATTCGCATCGCGATACCATAATATTCTTCAAGGGAGTCAAAACTAGATTTGGCTAGCAATAATTTTACTTTTGGGTATGCCGCTGAACTTTTAATGGTTGTGATAAGTTTTTCTGGATTCGCAATATCTAAGTCATCAAGTGACGAATTGAGCTCTGGAAAGTCTTTTTCTAATAACTGCCACTGTTGAGACACTTGTTGAAAGGAAAGTATCAATTCCTTACTAAGGACTTGTTTTGCTTGACTACTCAAGGAATACATTAGCAGTATAACCGTTAAAATCAGGCTCGTTTTTTTCATTTAAATATCCTTTTAATTTTCTTGATTTCAAATATAAATATTTATACTAAATCTGCATCAAGATAAAGTAAAAAGCAACTCCTCACTATGATAAACTAGCCGGAAATTTTGGTTAGTTACTTTTTTAACCAAAATAATGATGATTTATAATTTATAATTTAAGGTAATCCCATGCGAAAAATATTTTCATTAACTCATGAAAAAATTAAAACTCCTCGACTAGTTGATGCTATTAAGCATGAAGTAAAAAAATATCTAAAAAGAGAAAGAAATAAGAAACTAGCCGATGGTGTTGATTTTTGTGATTTTGATTGTAAATATGGTCACACAAAAGGCAGTGCCGAAACTATTCATGTCTCTGCTTTAAACAAAAGCATTGATGATGCTGCACAGCATGAGTTAGCAAGCTTCTATTTAGAAATATTGGCAAAGCCTGGTTATAGAACGCCAAAACCTTTATCAGATGAAGAAGAGTAGATAGTTTAATCTTAAGTTTTATGGATTTCTAACTGTACCAAGGAAGTGTTATGCATATTGTGTGCGCAAACTGTTTTACCACAAACCGTATTCCTAATGACAAAGATCACAGCCAAGCAAGTTGTGGTAAATGCCAAAAAGCAGCATATTCTTCTAAACCAGTTGAACTGGGAATAAACACGTTTTATCCCTTTATTGAACGCAATGATTTACCTATCATTGTTGATTTTTGGGCTGCTTGGTGTGGCCCTTGTCAAAATATGGCCCCTGTTTTTAATAAGGTTGCGCTATCATCACCAACGATACTCTTTGCCAAAGTAAATACAGAGCAAATCCAACAAATTTCTACTGATGCTGGTATTCGAAGCTTACCAACCTTGGTGTTTTTTCAACAAGGAAAAGAAGTTGACCGAATTTCAGGCGGGCTGAGTGAAGTACAAATGAAACAATGGATTATCCAATGTGTACAAAAGAGTACCTAATTTACTTGAAACGACAGTGAAATGCCTACTCGAGCCATAAATATGCTCAGTTAATAACGTGCTATAGACTAAAAATGAAATGGATATCGTAAGTGAATATAAGAACAATAAGGAAATTAGACATGCAAAAAATCATCTTATTCTTAGTATTCGCTGTTGGAATGCTATCTGGATATTTTGCTAATTCAATCGTTAATAAAACACCAATCACAATTGAAGTTAATGCGAGTAAAGGCTTAGAAAGTAAGTTTCCTTTGGTAACAGCTAAAACTACGTTCGTTAACAAACAACCTAAAAAACAAAGCTTAAGTACATCTTCGGCCACTAACGATTCTGTTGCAATGAGACAAAAGGAGCTTACTGGTCTAACGGCTCAAATTGAACACCTAGACAACAAATTCAAAAACCTACAAAGCAAATACGATAAAAACAACAATAGATTAATTCAGTTAACGATGGAAATGGAAACATTAGATGAAAGTAGCATAACAGATGACCAAATGATGACGCTTGTTAAGGATGATTTTTCCGAATTTAGACGAGATTATCGTGGTGCGCAAAGAGATAGAATTTTCGATTTCCACCAACAGGAAGAAGATTTAGATTGGGGCTACGATATGCAAACTAGAATATCAGACTTTATCTTAACGCATTATAATACAGTAAACGTTCAGCTTACTTCAGTTAAGTGTAAACAGCATAGCTGTGAGCTTCTTATTAAAGAAACCGAAAAAAACACTTGGAGTTTAATTAATGAAGAGTTGACCAAACAGCCGTGGTGGAAATTTCATGTAACCAACTCTGCCAGCCGCTCGTCTGAAAAAGAACATCAATTAATATATTATTTCATGAGCAAATAAAACCTATAACCAAGCCAGTATTGGCCATAAAGGCTAACTAAGCTGTTTAATTGTTAAATTAATTTGACTTAGCTTTGTACGGTAAACCAAAGTTCTTGTACGGATAAAAACAAACAGCCGTAGGAACAATTATGCTCTGCTTCGATATTAAATAAACTTACACAACGCTAAACCTAACGGATCGCCACTACGCTCTGTATAACTAAACTTTTTATAAAAACCTTCTTTTCCTTTAGCCGCTAATAGCCCAATAGTTGAACCTTTAACAGCGCTACCAGCAAGATACGATTCAATATGTTCCATTATTATTGTACCTAAGCCATTACCTTGAAATTCAGGGGCAACAATCACATCTTGAATATAAAAATACATAACGCCGTCACCCACTACCCGGCCCATTGCCACAAGTGTTGAATGGTGTGTTATTGACACATGGTAAAGCGAGTTTTCTATGCTTGCCTGAGCAAACTCATATTTCAAGTCGCCCCAACCAATCTTTTTCCTTAATTGAATAAAGCTATTCACGCTAGGCTGTTCAAAGCTAGTAACAAATTCTGCTGATGTCATGTCAATATAGATCTTAACTTTTAAAAGTATGTATGTGTAATGGCTATTAGCCTAGTTATAATCGCAGTTGATTAACGTCAAAAGTAATGGTGTTACTACTTCGTCGGTCTAGCTGAACTGCCAGCCAAGATCCCACCATCAATATTCAATTCAATACCTGTAACATATTTTGATTCATTTGAAGCAAGAAATAGTGCAGCAAAGGCAACATCTATAGGCTCTCCCATATGCCCCAATGGTATTTCTGCTGAAATTGATTTAATTGTCTCTGCTTTTTGAGATTCCTCAACAAACATAGCATCCCACATAGGGGTTAAAATTGCCCCCGGATGAATCGAGTTACAGCGAATTGGGTAATTCTGCTCTGCACAATACAAGGCAACTGATTTAGTATGATTTCTAACAGAAGCTTTGCTAGAAGCATAAGCCGCTGCTGCAGGTATCCCGACAATGCCTGAACGTGAGGATATATTTACAATACTGGCAGCTTTTGAGTCCTTCATCAGCTTAATGGCATATTTACAGCCAAGTGCTACACCATCAGCATTAATTTGATGCACTTTGTGCCAGCTTGCTAGGTCTAAGTTTTCAGGGTCATGAGGGCCGCTTGTTTCAAGGAAGCCGGTTATGCCTGCATTATTGACTACTATATCAATACCTTGAAATTTTGTTTGTAATACGCCCACGGCTTGAATCCAGTCTGATTCTTTTGCTACATCTAATGCTATAAAAGAGGCACTATCTCCTAGTGAAAATGCTAAAGATTTTGCGCCTTCAACATCGATATCTGAAACAATAACTGTAGCACCTTCTGCCACAAATAGTTTAGCAATGGCAGCGCCAATTCCACGAGCGGCCCCTGTAATTAATGCTTTTTTCCCTGCTAGTCTAGCCAAGTAAAACTCCTATTAAAATTGTTTGCTGATGATTATTAACAGAGACAAGTTCATCTAGTTAAAATGGTATGCTTAACTAGATAAAACGCTTTGCTATATAGCTAAACGAGCTCAAAACTACACTATTCTATACTTTAACGGAACAAAAACTCACTGGTTAAAGCCCTGTCAAATACTATACTTTAAGCAAGCCAAATATAACGCGGAGGTTATAATGACTATTTCTACTCGGCTTGACTCTTATTTAACTGACCATAATATACCATATCAAGTCATTGAGCATGAACACAGTGCTAGTTCTATCGGTAGCGCTATCTTGGCTCAAATTCCCTTAAACCAGATAGCAAAAGCCGTTATTTTAAAAGATCATGAAGACAGAAAGTTAATGGCCGTTTTACCTGCTAAGAATAAAATCAGCATTTCTGCAATAAATGATAACTTGATGGGAAATTATAAGTTGCTGAAAGAACAAGAAGTTTACCAAATGTTCAAAGATTGTGAACATGGCGCTGTACCACCCGTGGGAGATGCTTTTAACATGCACATGATTTGTGACGAAATGCTAGATACGCTAGATTATGTTTATATTGAAGCGGGAGATCATCGCAATTTACTACGTATAAAGCATGAAGACTATGCAGTGATTTCTGAAAATTGCAAACATCTACGGTTTAGTAGCGAATTGATTCATTAACTGCTTTCTTCTTTTTGAGAGAACTTATGAAGGCCCTATGCAGGCCTTCACTTTACTGCTTTACCTTGAAGCTTAATTATAGCCAAGCACAAATACCTTACTATCTTCTCGTTCATCTTTATTCTCTAGTTTAAGGTGCTGCTCTTTGGTTTCATTTTTTTGGCTAATATAATATAACTGACTTGCTGAAAAAACGATTCTTCTGTTTGCTGACTGTTGACTATTTAACATGTTACTACCCTCGTTATTTTGTTAACTTCAACATGAATAAAGCATCATATATGCCATATTTAAAGACAGTTACAAACAGCTGATTTATGGTGAATTTATTTTTCAGTGCGCTCTGGCTTTGAAGAAACTTTCCATTTTGCAATTCAATTTAAAATTTTTTCACTTCCGTTTATGCTTTTTGCAATTAAGCAAAATCTTTAGCTATTTATGGAAAAACTATTTACCAAAATAATCTGGTTGATGTTCACAAGCTATAAATTTTTCCTTATATTCAGGCAAACGCCCAGAGAAAAACTATATTTATATTATATCTGTTCACTAAATTGGCAATTTTAACCTCGTCTTTTATGAAAAATTACAACTCATGATAAAAAGCGCACTTAAATTTAGATCTATTATTTTCTATTTGATACAAGCTTGTTTTTCTTATCACGTCGGTGCAGCAGAATTATTGATGCTTACTGATGATGGACCACCACATATGATTGCGACATCAAACAGTGGCATTGATGTCGATATTACCCGCGAAATACTTGAACAGATGGGACATACCGTTAAAATAAATTATGCCCCTTTAAGCCGAAACATGATCCAAGTTGCGAATCAGCAAGCAGATTTGTTCTTACCTACCTTTTTTCAACATGATACTGATAAGCTTTTCATTTCATCGCCCATTATAAACTACCGACCAACGATTTTTAGTTTAATAAGCAGCGATTTTGACTTCAATAGTATTGCTGATTTGGCAGGTAAAAACTTAGTGACATTCCAAGGCGCTTCAGGATACTTTGGTGATGAATTCATCAAGGTATCTAAACTTAACGGTTATTCAGAATTACATGATATGTCGAAATTTCCAGAGATGTTAATTAAAGCCAGGTGTGAAGTTGTCGTTTTAGATTACTATATCTTTTATTATTACCTGCAAAAGTATTTGCAGCAAAATCCTGATGAATCGGGAGTTATTAAAGAAATTGAAGAGTTTATACTCATTCCTACCGTTAAAGCTCATGTAGGTTTCAATAATAAAATCTTAAGAGATATGTTTAATCAGCACTTAGCAATATATAAGCGTCAATATAAAGACAAAGCGGTAATTAACAAATATATTCCCTCTGTAGAAACTAGCCATCAAAACTTACCCGAAAATTAATATATAAATGACGGTGAAGTTGCACGTTTAATACGGGGTCTTCTGACAAAGTAGCAATATCAAGCTAAACTTAAAATACTTTAATGGATTAATCAACACCATTAAACCTAAATAAGCTAAGTGCGCTAATTAGGATTATTGATGAATCAAGCAGTAGAGTATATTTTTGTTGCCATGTTATTTACAAACATAATGCTATGTTTTGTATTTGTAGTCGCTTGGGTCTCCATCTCCAAAAAGCCCTATGTGTTAATTTGGGCTATTGCTTTCGCTGTTGCAACCATCAATATATTGATTAACGCCATGAAAGGTTTATTTCCTTCCAATGAAGTGTATTGGATAATCGTCAATTTAAGCTCTTTAATTGTACAAGCTTTATCATTATCAGGTTTTAGGCAACGCTCAATCCTTTCAATGGCACCCTCTTGGCTTTTAATCTATATAGCTTTCATTCTCTGCATATTAAGTTATTTCACTGTATTATCACCACATTTTGGTATTAGAGTAAGCCTTATACCTTACAGTGCAGTATTGATGTGTTTCGGCTGCATCTATGCCATTTTGCATACAAAGCGGCGATTAAGATTAGCTGAGGTGAGTTGTATCGGCATATATTGTATTTTTGCTGTTTTGCAATTCAGTACCGGAACCGCAGCGCTTCTTCAAGGCGTAGATAGAGTTGATGCCTATCAAGAGGTTTATCAACAGATTAACTTTTTAGCCATGCCAGCATCTTATGTTGGCTTAGGGCTATTTGCCGTACTAATTCTTACCGATGACCTATCTGCAAAAATGCGTTTTTTAGCCAATTCAGATCCCTTGACCGCCATGTTAAACAGACGCGGGGTTGAAGAAAAGTTTAATAAACATTTTACGGCGTCGGAACATAATGTTCGTGGGGTTTATATAATTCTTGCTGACATCGATCATTTCAAGAAAATAAATGATCGTTATGGCCATCATACAGGTGATGTGGTGCTCATGTGTATGGCAAGTCTTTTAACACAGAACCTACGCGGTAGTGATTTCGCTGGTCGGTTAGGTGGTGAAGAGTTTATTATTGTACTGCATGCAGACAATATGCATGCCGCAAAAGACTTTACTGAACGTATTAGAAAGACCATTGAACAGCGTGAAATACTAGCAGCAGAGCATTCAATTAAACTTACCATGAGTTTTGGTATTGTCGAGTATAATGAGACTCACAAAAGAATTTTTGATGCGGTGAATGATGCGGACAAATTACTTTATAAGGCTAAGAATACAGGCAGAAATAGAGTCGAAGTAATGGACGAATAGTATTCCTCTAGCCATAGAATAAACTGCAACTTTGCAAAAACCTACTTTTGGCTGTGCAGGCAATTACAGTTATTCTAAAAGCTGAAAAATTTGAATTACATTGAATAATAATGTTCGTTATTATCTAAAACCTTGCTTATTCTTTGCTTTTCTTTAACGTCCTCGATTTCACGCCATTTACGTTTTGTTTGCTTTTTTGCCTTTTTCTTTGCTGGTGGTTGTTCAAATTCGTCATAATCGAAGCCTATATAGTGCCAGTTGTCATTTTCCATAATAATTACTCTTAGTTGATAAACGACATAAATGTAAAGAACCCTTGTGTCATATATTTTACTAAAATATGACAGTAACATGATCATTAAGGCTGTTATTTAGCTCGAAAGCGAAAGTTTTTAGTGTCATAGTGCTGAGGTACTAAGCAGTAGCTAAGGCCATTAGCTACTTTATATAAATGTCATCTCAGGTATTACTTTATGATTTTTCAATTAGGTGTACATTCTCCTAGTATTTCATCAACGAGCTTTATTGCTCCTAGTGCAAATATTATTGGCAATGTCGACATCGCTGACAACGCCAGTGTCTGGTTTAATGTGGTTATTCGCGCAGATTTAGATAAAGTTTCAATTGGTGAAAATTCAAATATTCAAGATGGTTCAATACTGCATGTTGATGAAGGGTTCCCTATCACTATTGCCAGTAATGTCACCGTAGGCCATAAAGTCATGCTACACGGCTGTACTATCGATGAAGGCAGTTTAATTGGCATGAATGCCGTGATATTAAATGGCGCACAAATAGGTAAAAGCTGTTTAATAGGTGCTAATGCCTTAGTAACTGAAAATATGGTTATTCCTGATGGCAGCTTGGTACTAGGCTCTCCGGCTAAAATTGTTAAACAACTTGATGATAAAACTCAGGCGATGATTGCCGGTGGCGCTGAGCATTATGTGCATAATGGTCGGCGCTATCAGGAAGAATTGAAGCTTATTGAATAATTTGAAAAGCTTAGCGTTAGTCGCTCTATTTGACGTAGTAATTGTGAATATTAGATTTGGTTAGACGTCAATGTTTGCCCTGTTTGACGCCTAGAAAGCAACAGTTCCCAAGAAAAAATTGCCTTAGCGTCTCTTTGGAAGCCCATGTAGCCTCAATTTAGCAAGGCAGTACAATCCATATTGAGGCGCTTAAATTTTCTATTAATGTTATCCACGCCAGTGCATAAAGTATTAATTACAACTATAAATATCATTGTTTACTTTTTATGTTGTGTGTTATTAATAGCTGAGTTCACAATAGCTAATCTTGAGGGCTCTAAATGCGACCTAAACCTGTCGGTATACTCCATATTCCGTACGATAATAATTCGTCATTCACAAAAGGTCCTGCCAAAGCACCCGCAAAAATTGATGAAATACTTGTATCAGGCTCTCTTAATAAAACCTGTGAAAATGGCGTATTACTAAAGTGGAACCAAAATATTCATACATTGCCAAAATTACCAATATTTGATCAAGTCACTTTCAATACCAATATAGAGCTCGCTGTGTCAAAAGCCATTGCACAAGGGTTTCAGGTATTAAGTCTAGGGGGAGACCACAGCATTACTTACCCTATTGTAAAAGGCATATATCAACACTTTGGTCCGGTGAATATTATTCATTTTGACGCTCATCCAGACTTATATGATGTTTTCAAGGGCAACCGCTATTCAAACGCATGCCCTTTCGCCCGCATAATGGAAGAAAATTTGGCAAAATCACTTCATCAATATGGCATAAGAACATTAAATGAGCACCAGTCCCAACAAGCAAAAAAATTTAGGGTAAATGTTAATACCATGCTCGATTGGCCTTGCGAAGTACCTGAGCTAGAAGGGGTAGTCTATTTATCTATCGACATAGATGCACTCGATCCAGCCTTTGCACCGGGTGTTTCCCACAGAGAGCCTGGCGGATTGAGCACTCGAGACATTATCAACTTTATACATAAAATAAAGGCTCCCGTTATTGGTGTTGATATTGTTGAATATAACCCTGACAAGGATATCGATAATTTGACGGCTTATGTTGCGGCTAAGTTAGTAAAAGAAGCTGCTGGCGTTATGTTATCTTCTCAGTAAAAATTAATGATATTCACGACGTGACACTAATTTAAAATTTAATCTTTACAATTATTTTGATCCAACCGGTATTTACCGTACATATAACTCCTTATTTATTAAATGTGCTAACCATATCCGGTTACATTGCCAATGAAATAGGATAAGTAATAACAAAAAACCCGCATTCTCTTTTAGAAAGTGCGGGTTTTATTAAAAACTCAGTTTGCAATCAAAAGCTGATTACCAACCTGTTTTCTCTTTAAGTGCAGAGCCGATTTCCGCTAAAGAGCGAACGGTCTTAACACCTGCCGCTTCTAAAGCAGCAAATTTTTCATCAGCAGTACCTTTACCACCAGCGATAATCGCGCCAGCGTGACCCATACGCTTACCTTCTGGTGCAGTAACACCAGCAATGTA
>CAJXWZ010000043.1 GCA_913062815.1 uncultured Colwellia sp.
CCCGAGTGGCCAAAGGGATCAGACTGTAAATCTGACGGCTCCGCCTTCGGTGGTTCGAATCCACCTCCCTCCACCATCATATTCTCAAAAAGTGAGATAATTAAATGCCAGCTAATTGCTGGTATTTTTTTTTCATTTTTTTTAGCCTGATGTATTCATTGTCAGTTGCCGAAATGTTTATCAAGTCTAAGATCAGTTTTTTTGCCTGTTTTAACGCATATGTTTTGACGTTATCGTTTTCAAAGGTGCCAAGCAGTACTTGCAACAGGTTTAACTTAATTCCATTGTGAGTTGGGAATAACAGCAATGCATTATTCAATGATTTAATTGATTCATCGTATTGTTTTGACTCGTATAGATCTTTCCCTGCTGTTAGCGCTTTCTGTGCTTTGATTGCATAATTGTCATTAAGTTGCTCGCTTGATAACTCGCCAATTTTTGTAGCCGCAGGCGTGTTATCCGCTTCTGAGCTGCTCTGTTGCTGTTCTGCGCTTGATATTAATTGTGAGGCTTTGCTATTTCGCTTTAACATTGTTAGCGAGCTAGCGATGCTACGTAAAGTGTTGGCATCGATATTTTGTTCTTCTCTATCAAGCAATGACATACCTTGTTCTATCTTATCTTTTGCCATTACATAATCATGAGTATTTTCGAGTAGACAAGCTGATAATAAGTGAGTCTGTATTTTTAATGTAGGTAAATTGAAACTTTTATTAGATTGAGAAAGCATGGAGAAAGCTCTAACATTTAACTTTTTAGCATCAGAAATAGGGAGCTCACTTGAATAACTTGCTAATGACTTGGCATATGAAATCGCGTTGCTAGGATTATGGTGAATAGAATTATTGGCGAGCGTATATACTTTTTCATATGCGCTTGTTGCTTTTTCAAAGTGTTTGTTGTCAAAACACAACTGTGCAAAACGTTTTAAGCGCAATACCGACCGTGGAGACAATCTTATTGCTTGTTCAAGTGTTTCTTCCGCAGAAATACAATTACATTTCTTCACATAAGTAGATGCAAGCCAATCATATCCAGGTAAATAAAACGGTTTTAGTTCAATGAGATTTTTAAATATATCTACTGCTTGCGTTAACTCATCCTCTTTTATCGCTATTTTCCCTAGACCAATATTCGCCCACATGCAGTTTTGTTCATTTTGATAAAGCTTGTATATTTTCTTCGCTTGCTCAAAATTGTTTAACTCATAAAACTGTCTTGATTTTATTCCTAAGCATTCAGCTCGGTAAAGTGTACCTCGGGCTAGTGCTTTATCTACTAAGTTGATTACTAGGCTTTTGTTATCTTCTTCCAGCGCTTGATAAATTGAAGCCATGGCATGCTTTTTCTTCATGCAACTATCGAGACGCTTTTTTAAGTCGTTTACAGTGTAAGGTTTGCAGAGGTAGTTATCAGGTTTATGCTCTAATGCCGCTAGTACCATTGCTTGTGATACTTCAGCGGTTATCATTATCACAACACAATGTCGTGAAATTACTTCACTTAATCGTAACTCTTCTAACAGTTGTTGGCCATTCTTTTGCTTTTCACCCAAGTCATAACCTAGGAGTACAATGTCAAATTGTTTCTCCAGGCAAAGCGGTAGCACCTCTTGAGCATAATAGGTTGAATCTACCGGTTTTGTCGTTAAAGACATGGCGAACTTTTTTAACACATCGTGAGAGGGCTTTATATTATCGATGACTAAAAAATATTTATTTGAGTAATCTATACTAGCCATACCTCTCCCTATGTTTAATTAGCCCTATTGTTCTTTTTAGCTGAATTTAACCCTGATGTCTAATTGAATATATCAATACCCTTTAGGTAAAAACTGATAAACTTAATGATTATTTACTAAGTTACCCTACTATGACATTTTCTAGCTTTTCTCTCGATAAAATCCTGCTAAAGAATTTAGACACTCTTGAATATGAAAAAGCAACAGAAATTCAGCAACAAGCCATTCCTTTAATCTTAGCTAATAATGACGTAATGGCTAGAGCAAAAACAGGCACAGGGAAAACCGCTGCCTTTGCCTTACCTATCCTTAGCAAAATTGTAGCCGTGCCTAACTGTCAGAAAAGTGTTTCTGCCTTAGTGCTTGCTCCGACAAGAGAACTCGTTCAGCAAATACATAAGAGTTTTATAAAATATGGCAAAGGGACTGAAGTTCAGGTCACTGCTGTTTATGGTGGAGTAAGTATAAACCCACAAATTAGTAGTCTTAAAGCAGGAACAGATGTACTTATCGCCACACCGGGTCGACTACTTGATCTAATATTTAATAAACATATAGATTTAAGCACGCTATCAACGTTAGTTTTTGATGAGGCTGATCGCATGTTAGATCTTGGCTTTAAAGCTGAAATAGAGCGCATTATGGCTTGTGTACCTGAAAGTAGACAAACACTATTATTTTCAGCAACTTTTGATGATTCACTATATAAGTTAAGTAAAACTTTATTGAAACATCCCAAGACCGTTACTATTAATGAAAGTAATGTGGTTGCTGAAACTGTAGAGCAGTTAGTTTATGCTGTTGATTTGGATCGAAAACGAGAGTTATTGTCCTATTTAATTGGCTCTAAAAATTGGCAGCAAGTGTTGATTTTTACACGCACTAAACAAACAGCGGACGCATTAGCGAAAGAGATGTGTAAGGACGGAATAAAGACACAATCACTTCATGGTGATAAATCACAAGGCGCTCGCGATAAAGCACTTGCAGAATTTAAGTCAGGAAAGGTTAGAGCATTAGTAGCAACAGACGTTGCCGCCAGAGGTATTGATATTGTCGACCTTCCTTATGTGGTTAATTATGAGTTACCGTATGTAGCTGAAGATTACGTGCACCGTATTGGTCGCACTGGTCGCGCGGGTAAAAGCGGTTTGGCGCTATCGCTGGTGTCAGTGAAGGAAGAATGGCTGTTAACGGCCATTGAAAAGGTTATTGATGAACGCTTATTACAACAATGGTTACCTGGCTATGAGCCAGACTTAACTAAAGTTGAACCAGCTAAACGTGGGATAAGTAAACAAAAAGCTAGGAAACAAGCTTTAGATAAAAATAACCCAAGAAAACGACGACGTAGGTAATCATAGCCTCTAACTATTATGTTTATTATTCAGTGGCGACCCTGATAAGGGCTTTACTAAGTTTTTTCATGACTGTGGTAAATAAGTTGCTAATGTTAGCTAGTAAAAGGGACGCTATACTGGCTAACATTAGAGGATAATTTTACAGTCCTAATAACCACGAGCATAGTTGATTAATACCGTTTTTAACTTGCTCGAACTGCGCTGTCATTTGTTCTGAATTGTTGACTTGACTACCATCAAAATCAACGAAGGCTAAGCGCGTAGTCAAGCTTTCTTTACTCATACCAAATGCACTACCAGGCAGTAATGCAACCCCGACATCTTCCATCAGCGCAGTAGTTAATTGTTCACTGGTATGAATATTTAACTTTTCCAACTTACTAGTAAAATGACTAAAGTCAGGAAATAAGTAAAAGCCCCCCTGTGCACTGTGAACTTTTACGCCAATTTCTTGTAGCTTTTGCGTACAATATTCGCTGACAGTGTTGAGTAATGTTATTTGCTTAGTTAAAAAATTATCGGCTAAACCTATATCTTGATACGCTCTGGTTGCTGCAATTTGAATAGGGCTGGGCGCGCAGGAGTAGGTTTCTGAAGCAACCCCAATCACAACATTCAGTAAACCGGTTAGTTCTGGCGGTATATGCATAAAACCAAGCCGCCAGCCACCAGCACCACACCATTTCGATAAACCCGAAGAAACAATACATCCTTCAGGGTAGAAGTCTGCTATGGATGCGCGCTCTTTAATGTCATAGCTAAGTAAACTATATATTTCATCTGCAATAACAATAACTTTGTTTCTTCGCATGACATCAGCAAGTGCTCTAAGCTCTACTGAGTCATATGTTTGTCCTGTAGGGTTACTCGGATAGTTAAGTATCAAAATAAGCGGCACTTGAGGATCTTTACGATTCGAGCAGAAACTTTCTAATTGCTCAGGAGAAATTTTCCATTTATCGGTAAAGTCAGTTGCTAGCCATGATACTTGATGTCCTGCTAATTTTGCTTGAGGCTCATATGAAACCCAACTCGGCGCAGGTACTAATATTTCTGCTTCTTTAAAAGCGGCCATTACGCAAAATAGTAAAATCTTACTGCCTGCACCAATAATAATGTTATCACTGTGCCAATGTTTTCCTTCTTGTATTTCATGAAAACTTGCTATTGATTCTCGTAATGGTAAGTGCCCCTGTACACTCATATATTCTTTTCTATGGGCAGATTCAGCAAGTGCTTGGCTAATTTGTACCGGCACAGGAAATGGACTTTGACCAAAGCCAAATTTAAATACTGGTTGATCTTGTTCTGCTCGGCTAAGAGATAATTGATTAACAAGCAGTGTTTCTGAATGTTTTGATTCTCGCAAGTAAGTCGTGTGGTTCATTTGTATGTCATCCTCATTGTGCACAGTTATCTTGGGGTATTTGATGTTTGTATGGCATTAAAATGACCTGTTTGATGAGACAAAACTAGTTTTAGTCAAAAATAAAAATATATTTTCATAGTTCGATATTTTTGTATGATTTTGCGGTGTATTTAGCTCATAATGAAAAAAAATGAAAATGCGTCTAATCGACATTAAAGGTCCAATAATGAACTTTCCACCTGAAGATTTTGAGCAATTACGCAACTTAGTGAGCCGGTTGCGTTTAGGTGAGGTTGAGCTATCAATAGGCAAAAAGAGTTTTCTCGCGTTAGAAGCTATGGTGGAAGATGCCGATGTTGTGGCAATGAGTAACATTGTTGAACTAAGCGATAAAACGCAATTAAGCGCTGCTTCAATTACACGTTTGGCGAAGTTGTTAGGTTTTAAAGGCTATGGACAATTTCAATTAATATTTAAACAAAAAAGTAAAATGGCCAATAGCTTCTATAGTGATGGAGTAAATCGTTTACTCGCCCAAAAACACGATTCAGTAAAAAGTTTAATGCAGCATCAAGGCATGTCAATCAATCAAAATATATCGCAAACTATTGCTCAACTTGATAATGATCACATGGTTAATGCGACCAGTTTATTAGCTAAGAAAAATAGAATACATATTTTTGCCTATCGCCACTCTGCAGCTATTGCCAATATTTTACGTTATGGTCTAGCGCTACTAAGACCGAATGTGCAAATGTTAGTGCAAGAAGCACATGGAGAAGCCATCGCGTTAGGCCAATTAAAAAAAGATGATTTGTTAGTGGTTATTGGCAGTTCGCCTTACTCGAATGTTACCTTGAAAATTGCTGCTATCGCTAAAAAACAACAATGCCAAATATTAGCCATAACTGACAGTAAATTATCGCCTTTAAATGAACTAGCGACGGTTGCATTGACTATTCCATCTTCTACGCACTTTTTTACCAATAGCCTAGTGTCCAGTTGTTTCTTAATCGAGAGTCTATTAAGTTTAACTGCCATTGAACTAGGGAATACCGCAGTTAATCACATCAAGCATCATGAACAATTATTAAGCCAATTAGAAGTATCGAGTTAACGAAGCTTTAAATAAAAAAGGGGTTATGTGAAAACATAACCCCTTTGCTTAATATAAAAATTAAATTATTTATATTTTCAGTTTAGAAACCGTATGATAAACCTAAGTACCAGCTACCACCTTCGTAGTTTGCAGCACTTCTACGTGGGTATTGTAGGCCAACACTTTGACGGTTTGCAAAAGGAGCTTCAACTTCATCTATATAGCTATCAAGAATATTAGAGAAGCCTAACTTAACACGCAAATCGTCATTTACTTGATAACCTAACTCAGCATCAAAGTAAATGATAGAGTCAATTTCAGAGCTCGGATTAGATGCTGCACCAATTTCACCACGCTCATCATAATGTGAGCCATAGAAGTTAGCACGAAGCATTAAGTTCCAGTCATCACCAAAGTTAGTATTAGTGGTTAATACATATCTATGGTTAGGGAAGTTATTTTCAATATCTTCAACAGTTGCATCTGAAACTGGTGCGTTACCGTTAACTTCGCGAACGTTGACAACTTCAATTACGTTATAGCCATATGAGAATGCCACATCAGTAGAGGTTGAATTATCCCAATCAAAGCTAGTTGAAACAACTAAATCAAGACCTGCATGCTCTACATCTAGCACATTAGTATAAAAAGATACTGAGCCAAAACGAGGATCGTCAACAGGAATGTTACCGGTACGGTAAATACGATCATCAACAGCGATTTTATAGAAATCTAATGTCACTGTTGTATTATCATTGATACTTGTAGAAAGACCGATACTGAAGTTAGTTGAAGTCTCTTCTTTTAACTCTTGACCACCAAGGGCAATAGCTAAATCTGACGTTGCAGGAATTAGACCTTCTTCAACTTGAGCACCCGTTGTGCCGTCAAATGTGGTAATGGTTGTACTTACATTGGCTTGTCCAGGCGTTGGTGCATGGAAGCCAGTAGATATCGCGCCGCGAAGTGATGTTTCATCAGAAATGCTATAATTACCTGCTACTTTCCAGTTAGCGGTGCCGCCAAAATCTGAGAAGTCTTCGTAACGTAAAGCGTATTGCAATAACAACTCATCGGTAACATCTTGTTCTATATCGACATAAACAGCCATGTTATCGCGAGAAAATGAACCAGCATTTTTCGCTTCAATACCACGCATACCACTAACACCACCATTTGGGACGCCATTGATGTCTGCATAAGAGTTAAGTTCACCCGCCAAGCTACTGTATGTTTCTTCACGCCACTCAAAACCATAGGCAAAACTAATATCATCACCAATAAAGGTCGAGAAATCAGCATTGACATTAATTTCTTCTTGCTGGTAACCACCGGTATTGAAATTCATTTGATAAACGTCGCCACTAGAATTCAAGCCTAAACCAGGATTAACACTGTTGTTTAAGAAATAATTTAATTCATTCGAGCCTGTGCTGATACTTACGTCATAAGCCGTATCTTCAAAGATTTCGCCTTTTAAACCAACGATCGCGCTATAGTCAGTTTGATCGCCATCTAAATACGGGGTAAAACCAACTTCGGTTAACTTACCTGTGTAACCATCACCAACTAATGAAGCAATAGTTGAGTGACCTGGATTACGATAGAAGAAACGGTAACGGCCTGATGTTTCAGCGTAACTAAAGCGACCATAAAGTTGCTTATCGCCAGCTAACTCTACACCTGCATTTGCAAACATACGTAAAGCGTCAGTTTCTGGACGACCCCAAGTTTGCGTAAAAGGAGCATCGCCAAAAGGTGAATCTGCACCGACACCTGATACTCCAGCATCTACTAACGCCTGCGCATCAGGGCGGATAACACCGCGTGATAAAGCATCGTTATCAGCATATTCTAAACTCAAGTTTAAAAAGCCATCATCGCCTATAGCTAAACCTTTGTTGACTGCTAGTTTCATACTAGCTTCGCCATCATAATGTTGGCCGTACTGTAATTCTACCGCGCCACCTTCTGAGGCATCTTTGGTAACAAAATTAATAACGCCGGCAATAGCGTCTGAGCCGTACTGAGAGGCTGCACCATCACGTAGAACTTCCACACGCTTTAATGCAATAGATGGGATCATACCAACATCTGGTGCATGAGCACCATTACCAGCAGCAGGTGCAAAAAATTGTACTAGTGCTGAACGATGACGACGTTTACCATCAATCAATACTAAAGTTTGATCTGATGAGGTTCCGCGAAGTGATGTTGGACGTACAAAAGCACTCCCATCACCTGTAGCTGGTGTTGCAGTATAGCTTGGGATTAGTGCTTTTAAGTTATCTGTCATATCAGCAGTGCCACCAACAGCATTAATGTCGTCTGCAGAAATAATATCTACAGGTACTGGTGAGTCGACAACTGAACGCTCTTTTAAACTACGAGAGCCGATAATTTGGATTTTTTCTACATCATCATTGCTAGCAGCTGCTTGTGCAGGCTCTTGAGCAAGGGCTGCTTGACTAGCAGCACCAAGCAACACTGGCACTAAGACTGCCTTTATTGCTCTATTTTTCATTGTTTTATTTTTCATTGTTGTTATTCCTCTTTAGTGTTTATCAACTTAAACGCCCAGTTAGTCAGCGTTATTAACCACAGCAACTAAATCAGCATCTTTTATATTTTTATTAGATCTGACTGTACTGAATAAAAGCTTATTAATTCATTCACGATAAACTTATTTGGCAAATGTAGTTAAGGTTTTTATCCGTTTGTTGCTTGCTAATATCAAAGCATTTCAAGCTGTCAGGATTAGCATAAAGGGTACTGATATCACTGTTTTGTAACCATTTAAACCAAGTTGATAACTGAAACAGACGAAGTTAATCGTCAACTGTGCTGTCTTAATAAACAAGTGTGTAGGAAAAATCCTCTATAGTTTTTCAATTATTTTTAGAATTATTTAAATTTAATGAATAAATTATGGCGTTTATGCAATAGGTAAAGTGGTAAATTGGTACTGAAGGCAAGTAAAACCCTTAGTTGAAGGCTTTCTATGAAGCGCAATATAAGTAGCAGATATTGTAAAAAGAATCTTAATGTTGATAGTAGTTTAACTTAGGCGGGTAAACTACAGTTTGTATTCAACGCCAGCATAGTAAAATGCACCGTTAAATCCAAATGGGGCAGATCTTCGAGAGTAAGTAAATACGCCTAAGCTATTTACAATAGTATTACCGTCGTTATCGACAATAGTGCCCGTTCTTGAATTACCAATGTCGTTTTTATCAGGGTAAACATCCAATAAATTATTGCTGCCAATATTAAAAGATAAATTATCAGTCAGTTGGTAACTAACGCGTAAGTCAGCTATTACTTCTCTGCCATAAGTTTGTCTGCCACCATCCGTTATCGTATATTGACCATAGCGGTTAAAAGTTAGGTTTATAGTGACATCTTTTATTTTATACAAGCTACTTAAACTTATACGATCTTCTGGTTGCCATTCTTCAATAATAGAAATATCTTGCTCAGAAAAGATTTCCCTAGGAGAAATATCATGTAGGCTACTATCTTGTGGTGCAAAAATATTGACTACGTCGGTCTCAGTGAAGTTTGCCGCAAACGTTAACGCTAAATTACCACTTAGCATGTTTGTATTCCAAGTCGCAATAATATCAATACCGGTGGTTTCAGTGTTAGCGCCATTTAAGAAAAATTGACCTTTATCAGCTTCTACTGCTTCTAAGGCAGTATCTAATGTAGAAGATAAGCCTCTGCCCAGTTTATTGCTGATGACAATGCGATCGTCAATATCAATAGCATACCAATCTATGGTCAAACTAATATTGTCAGCAAGTTGAATAACGGCTCCTAAACTCAAATTTATTGCTTCCTCTTCTTTTAATTCTGGAATGCCAATAGCTTGTGCTAATAGAGAATCATTGCGGAAAGTGCCAACTTGTACGGCAATCTGATCGCTAGTTGGATAATTAACATCAGTAATAAATTGTGTACTGATATTATTAAAATAGAGTTGCTGCATAGAAGGAGCTCGAAACCCTGTGCTCATGGCACCACGAATTGCTAAATCTGGTGTGAGAGACCAGTTACCCGCTACTTTTACGCTAGAGTTATCACCAAAACCATCATAGTAATCGTAACGGACTGCGCCACTAATAATTAATTCTTCAGTAACTTCCATTTCTGCATCAGCATAAAACGAGAAAACATTACGTTTTTCATCAACTTGAGATATTGGTGCAATGCCGCCAAAACCCTGTGTACCAGCGCTTCTATCATCAGTAAAAATACTCTCTCCAAGAACAGTATCATAATCTGTAAATGAGTATTCATCCCCAGCCGTTACTTTATAGAAGTCAGTGCGAATTTCGGCTCCCATAGCCAAAGAAAACATATTAAAGCTTTGAGTGTAATCAATATTCAAAGTTGATAAAGCTAACTCTAAACCATAAGCAAAAGCTTCTCTTGGTATTGAGTTACGTATCTCGTTTGATGTTATATTGGCAAAAGAGCCATCTGAATTATACTGCAATGCGTTAGCGAAGGATGAATTGATAGTATCGCTGGTTATGTAATCAATATTATTTTGACCATATGTATAAGATAAGTCTATACTCGCGCCACTTTCAAACTCAGTTTGGTAACCTAAACTAAAGGATCGATCTTTGATTTCAGAGTTGATTTTAGGTAAGAAACCAGCCGGGATAGCGGCGTCACCATCTTGCAATGGTGCATTACCATTACTATTGGCATTATGGCGAAAGAAAGCTGCAGACTCACTATCACGATTTGAATAGGTAAAAAAACCATATAATTCGCCAATATCTAACTCATAGCCCGAATTAATGGTAAAGCCCAATTGACGTGAATCAGCATCACCAATTCTAAAGGTATTACGTGTCGCTGTAGCTTCACGTGGATCACTTAATAATAGTGTGCCATTGGTAAGTTCACTACAGCCAGAAAACTGACATGTGCCATGTAGACCAGCCCTATTCGTGTAACCGCGATCACGGAAATTTAATGTAGTGTTTAAATAGCCATCATCACCTAACAAAAATCCCTTGGAGATATCTATATTGGTGGTTTCCCCATCACCTTCTATGTATTCACCATAAGAGATTGCAACCTTACCACCTTTACTTTCATCATTTAACACAATGTTAATAACACCAGCAATAGCATCAGAGCCATACTGCGCCGATGCGCCATCTCGTAATACTTCAATTCTTTTAATCGATGAAGCAGGTATAGCGTTCATATCAGTACCTGCCGTACCTCGACCAACAGAAGTATTGATATGTATTAGGCTAGCTTGATGACGACGTTTTCCGTTAATAAGTACTAAAGTCTGATCTGGTCCTAAACCGCGTAAAGTGGCAGGGCGTATAGCATCAGTGCCATCACTAATTGACGAACTAGAAAAGTTAAAAGAGGGCGCTATTGATTGTAGCATTCTACCTACTTCGGTTTGACCAGTATTAGCCAAAGCTTTAGCTGAAAGAATATCGACAGCTACAGGAAGATCACTTACCGAACGTCCTTCTACTCGACTGCCGACGATAGAAATTTTTTCAATTTCATCTACATGAGCTAAATTTGAACGTATTTCAGAGTCTGGTGAAGTTGCTATAACTGCAGAGTTTACAATGTGCTTTACTGTTTCTGTGCTGATGGTCTCACTATTATCAATTTGAATGCTCCATTGTGCTGCACTGTTTGTAACAGCCATTAGACCAGAGCCTTTTAGTAACTTTTTAAGCCCTGAAGCTACAGAGTGGAAACCTTTCAACTCATTGGCTTGATGATTTTTAGTTAGATCAAATGAAAAAACAATAGTTTGATTGGCTTTTTGAGCAAATGATATTAAGGCTTTATCAGCTCGCTGCTTGTTAATATCAAAACGTATTAAGCCGTCAGCACTCACATGAAAAGTAAACAACGCCATCGACATGTAAATGAAAACGGGAAGTAAGCACTTTGGTTTAGTTGATAGTTGCAGCAGACGAAATTTTTTCCAACTGCGCAGTATAAATAAACAGGTGAGCAGAAGAAATCCTCTATAGGTTTTTTAATTATTTTAATGCTATCTAAATTAAGCCAAATAGAGATAAATAGCCAGTAAAAGTACAGGCTATTTGTTGTATAAATAAGAAGAAATAAATATTTGAAAGTAGGGAGCTTACTCAGCTAAAGCAAGTGAAATTGTACTGTCTGCACTTTTAGAATAACTAATATTAAAATTACTATTCAATGAGGCTAATAAGCCATCAACATCATTAGCTTTAAAGTAGCCAGATACTTTCATGCTTGCCATTTTAGGATCTAATATTTTAAAGCGACTTGAGGTATAGCGACTTACTTCTAATAAAGCATCGGATAAGGATTCACCGTCAAAAATCAACATACCTTGCTGCCAAGCTAAATCACGTTGAACTTGATCAAGAGAGACTTTTTCAACAGGTGTTTTACTATGCTCTGCAATAATAGCTTTTTCACCAGAAATGACTAAAATTCCAGGTAACTCTGACTCAAGAGTGTTCTCGTTTACGGTTAACATGGTTTGCTTTATCACTTCTAATGCTTCATCAGCTTTGGTAATTAATACTCTGCCTTCGGTAACCATTAATTCCATTGCTTTTTCATCGCTTTTTTGTACATTAAATATTGTACCTAGCGCGGTGAATGATTTTTCACCAGAGGTTACCGTAAATGGGCGAGACTTATCTTTCGCTACATCAAACCTAGCCTCACCTTGTACGAGCGTTAATTGACGAAATGATGATGTATAAGCTACTTCAACAACACTATTGGTATTCAATTGAATATGTGTACCGTCACTCATAGTAAAGCTGCTTTGCTCACCAATAGGTGTTGTTAATGTTTTTGTTTGTGTAAGTGATTGCTCGTTTAATGAAGGTATAAAAGGCAAAAATGACTTATTCATTAAGGCATTGGTGGAGAATAGGGAGACAATAGCAACACTCGCAGCTAAAGCTATTGAAATTATTTTACGATGAGAACTGTGATTTTTTTCTAAGGGAAATAAACCACTTAATTCATTTAATACAGAAACATCATCCCAGTAGGAGGCCATTTTCAACAAAGTACTATGATGTGTAGAATTTTGATTGCACCAAGTCACCAAATCTCTTTGTTCAGTTTGAGATAAGCCACGATCCATACGACTAATCCAAAGGCAAGCTTGCTCTTGAATCTGTTCTTTGGTGTGAAATTGACTTACATTACTCATTGGTTTGCTCATTTACTTGAATTTATTGGCAATATTTTTTGCGCTGGCTTCTTCCGACGTAAATTGTTCTTTAGCTATAGAAGTTTGACCTACGCCATAGTGCATTTTTTCCATGTATTGTACACTCTTTAACAGCCCTTTTGCTACATGCTTTTCAATCGTGCTTTCACTCAACTGTAAATATTGTGCTATTTCTTTTTGGCTCAAACCGTATACTTTCTTTAAAATGAAACATTTACGTACGGAGCCTGAAAGTTGTTCTGTAGCTCGACAAAAAGATAAGAAACGTTCTTTCGACTCATAATCATCTTCAAAATTCCTGCTACTTAATTCGACAGGTGGTTCAACAAAATCCTCTATAGAGTCATTGAATTTATTATCCCATTTAGCATTATGGTTAAAAGCAATATTTTTGGCTGTTTTAAGCATATAACTACGGACGTATTTAATTTCTTGTTTTAAATTTGCTTCATAGCTACGAACAAAAGTTTCTTGGACTATGTCATCAATATCATCGGGTTTGACAATACGACTTATAAAGCTTCTTATGGTTTTTTGATAACTGATGAATATATCGGTAAGCGTGTTTTTATTATTTTGAGGATTCATTTTAATAACACTATAAGAAGGAACTCCTTTTAGTGTACCTATTATTAAGGTTCATGTTCAATCACTTTTTATGCATATTTATTAACTGTTATAATTTCTGCGAGTTCCAATCTGGTTGAAAATTTTACTGATTTTTGAAAAATCATTGGTAACTACTATTTGCTTTATCATGTAATGCTTTGACTTAACTTTAGTTTTTATTCTTTTCTGCCTGCTCTAATTTATTGGCAACTTGATATAAAGCCATACCGCTTAAATTTCAGTGACCCCCTTGAACACATACGCATCTTCAGTGGTTTGAAGGTAATTAGATGAATCAGTATTAGCATTTAGTGCTACAGTTTGCGTTAAATCAGTGATTATTTTTGGGTGTTCAATGTTAATGTCAGTGCACAGAGTATTTGAAGTCCTACTCGTATTGAGAGGGCTTGACTGATTTAAAATTTTAGCTGATGCCGTGTTGATCGCTATTGAACAACAAAACAATAATATAAGCATTAACAAGCAAAACTTTATGCCGGTACGCGTTAACACCATACGTTGGCTATAGGCTGACTTGAGTTTCATCGGAAGTCCTTTTGTCTAGAAAGAATACTCAAGTTTTAGTGTAGTAGAAATTGCCGTTTTGTAAAAAGGTAAACTGAAAATGAGCCACTTATTTTACCAAATAGGTGGCTGATATAATTGCAGGGGAGCTGTTAGGCGTTTTTAAGACTTAGCTTTAGATTTTTTTGCTTTTTTCTTTGATTGTTTTTTTGCTTTGGCTTTTTTCTGAGCTGTTGATAATTTTATTTTTGCCTTTTTATTGGCAACGCGGGCTTCTTTGTTTTTAGGGCGAAGTTCTTCAATGATACGACGTTGCAAACGTTCGTTTTGGTACCGTTCAATTTTACCTACTACTGACATATCATGAGCTTCTACTAAAGATATAGCAGTACCTTTAGAGCCGGCGCGACCTGTACGGCCAATACGATGAACATATATATCAACTTTACGCGGCATGTCAAAATTTATCACATGCGTTATATCATCTATGTCTAATCCTCTGGCGGCAACATCTGTTGCAACAAGTATTTTTATTTCGCCACTTTTAAAGCGCTCAATTGATTTGTTGCGCTTATCTTGTGGCATTTTTCCTTCTAGCCAAACACAAGGGAGTTCTTCTGCATATAGCTTACCTGACAAATGCTGCACAGTTTCACGTTTATTCGCGAATACAACCGTGCGTTCAACCGATGCTTGTTTTAATGTGTTTACTAAAAGGTTTAATTTATGTGAAGCGCTATCTGCAATATGAACCCATTGATGAATCTTAGCTTTTTCTTTACGTGAAGGATTTGACTCTAAAAATGCCGGCTCTGTTAATACCTCTTTGGCAAAGCGAATAACACCGGCACCTTCTAGTGTTGCTGAAAAAAGCATCGTTTGTTTACGCCAGCGTGCTTCGCCAACTATGCGGTTTATCGTTTCTCGAAAGCCCATATCAAGCATACGATCGGCTTCATCAAGTATCAGTATTTCAATTTCGCGCGCATCAAATTGTTCGTTTTCTATGTATTCTAATAAACGCCCAGGGGTGGCAACCAAAACATCGGTAGTAGAATTTAGAATATCAGTATGACTACCATAATTAACGCCGCCAGTAATCACACCCGTTTTTATTTTAGTTAACTTAGTAATATTTTCATTGTCATCACCTATTTGAATCGCTAATTCACGCGTGGGCGTTA
This sequence comes from uncultured Colwellia sp., assembly GCA_913062815.1. Classification (GTDB taxonomy): domain Bacteria; phylum Pseudomonadota; class Gammaproteobacteria; order Enterobacterales; family Alteromonadaceae; genus Colwellia. The sequence continues at coordinate 15,132 of CAJXWZ010000043.1, forward strand.
AGATTAATACGCGAGGGAAGCCCGGCTGAGTACGTGGATAATCTAATAGGTGCTGAGCTATCGGCAAGAGAAATGCCGCCGTTTTACCGGTTCCAGTTGGTGCTGAAGCTAGAATATCTTTACCAATCATAGCTTGTGGAATAACCAACTCTTGAATAGAAGTAGGTTTTTTGAAGCCAAGCTCTTTTACACTGGCTAATAATTCAGAGTCGAGATCAAATTGCTCAAACATAAAGGATTTTCACTAATTTTCGATAGGTATTTATATACTGGCAATTATAGTAGTTTTATTTTTGTAAGTAACTAAAAATTGTAGCGGGAAGCTGAAGTCCATTAAAGAGAGATAGGATATCTGCATTTACTACCGCTTTTAATAAAAAAGTTTATCAGAGCTATTTGGCTTAAATCTCAGTGAACTCTATCAATATTTGCTCACACCACTGCTCGATACGTTGTTCGCTCATGTCATATTGGTTGTCTTCATCAAGTGCTAAGCCAACAAAGTGGCTTTGATCATCATCGAGCGCTTTTGATACGGCAAATTCATATCCTTGATTTGGCCAGTAACCAATCAGGCTAGCACCTTGTGCAATGACTTGTTCGTGCAACATGCCTAGTGCATCTTGGAACCAGTCGGTATAGCCTATTTGATCTCCCATACCATATAAGGCCACTACTTTTCCATTCAGGTCTAGTTCATTTATATTGAGCCAAATAGATTCCCAGTCTTCTTGTAGTTCACCATAGTCCCAAGTAGAAATACCTAAAATAATGAAGTCGTAATCAAGACAGTTTTTTAAAGGAACGTCTTTAATATTGTGTAATTCAACTAAGCCTTCGCCTATAGTTGCTTGAATTTTTTCTGCGGCAATTTCGGTATAACAGGTAGTTGAGCCGTAGAATAAGCCAATTTTCATGTTGTTTGCTCGATAATTTTAGTTAAAAACACATTTGCGGGCGATTTTAACAAAAGCATTTAGTACAATTCAAATTATTGTTGCAATGTTGTCATAACGATTGTAATTTCATTGACAATAAAGCGGTCAGTAATAGTTAATTGATCAAAAATAAATTTTAAGGGTTTAGGAAAAAGTATGTTGAAACAGCTATTAATTGCCAGTGGTATTTCATTAATTAGCGCTGGTGTGTTTTTTTCAATGCATGATACGGCTGTCGCGAATAATGCATCGGTACCAAGCAGTATTGCAAAACCCATTGAACAAGATCCAACACAATTAAATGTTGAGTTACTGAAAGCAAAAATCAGGGCCAAATTGGGATTGATAGTCGATAAAGTAGAAACAACTCCCGTGCCGGGCATAGCACTACTGATTACTAATCAGGGGCTATTTTATTCAAGTTATGATGGTGATTACTTTATTCAAGGTAAAGTCTACAGTTTAGTTGCTGAGGTTGAAGATATTGCAGAGCAAAGCTTAGCGAATATGCGACTTGAAGGCATAGAGAAATTTAAAGACGATATGATTGTTTACAAAGCTAAAGACGAAAAGTATGTAGTTACCGCCTTTACTGATATTACTTGTGGTTACTGCCGTAAAATGCATAAACAAATGGATGATTATAACGACAGGGGTATTACTTTTCGATATTTGGCTTATCCACGTTCGGGTATAAAGGACAGAGCCGGTAATTATACGCAAGGTTTTAAAGATTTACGTTCTGTTTGGTGTGCTGACGATCCTGAAGCAGCGATGACGGATGCTAAAAATACTCGCAAAGTTGCCTACCGTGTTTGTGACACACCAATAGAAGCTGAATTCAATTTTGGGCGTCAAGTCGGAGTTAATGGTACCCCAGCTATTGTTTTATCTAACGGTATGATGGTACCTGGTTATCAGCCTCCAGAACAATTAGAGAAATTATTAAAGACTTTATAAGGTGATTGATATCTTTTTCATTCGTTACCCGCAAAACAAGGCAGAATAGTATGGCTAAGAAAGTAATTCGTCGTGATCGTGTTACTGATGAACATCTGCCAAGCCACCTATTACCTATTATTAAACAAATTTATGCTAGTCGTGGCGTTGAATGCTCACAGCAGTTAGAGCTGAAGGTTGCTAACTTGCATGGTTTAAATGCAGCCGATGAGAAAAGTAACACACTTAAAGGATTACCAGAGGCTTGTGAATTACTACACCGAGCATTAATCAATAAAACCAATATAGTAATTATCGGTGACTTTGATGCCGATGGTGCAACTAGCACTGCTTTGATGATGTGTGCATTTAACTTAATGGGAAGTACTAATCACTCATTTCTAGTCCCTAACCGATTTGAATACGGTTATGGTTTAACGCCTGAAATAGTTGATATTGCCGCCAGTCAGGGTGCACAAATGCTTGTTACCGTAGATAACGGTATCAGTTGTGTCGCTGGCGTTAATCGAGCAAAAGCATTAGGCTTGCAAGTTATCGTTACGGACCATCATTTACCAGGACATGTCATACCAGAAGCTGATGCCATTGTTAATCCTAACCAAGCTGGCTGTTCATTTCCTAGTAAATCGTTAGCCGGTGTGGGCGTCGCATTTTATGTGATGTTAGCGTTGAGAAGTTACCTTAGAGAAAAGAACTATTTTGTACAGCAACAGATCAATGAGCCAAATATTGCTCAGCTATTAGATCTTGTTGCCTTAGGCACAGTCGCTGATGTCGTTTCACTTGACGCTAATAATCGCATTTTAGTTGAGCAAGGTTTAAAACGAATTCGTGCCGGGCAAACTCGTCCAGGTATTCAGGCCTTAATTGAAGTGGCCAATAAGAATCAACAGCGTTTAGTCGCTTCAGATTTTGGTTTCGCCTTAGGACCTAGAATCAACGCGGCAGGCCGATTAGATGATATGTCCTTTGGCATTAATTGCTTACTTGCACCTGACTTAGCTAGTGCTAGAGTTATGGCCCGTGATTTAGATGACTTAAATAAAGCACGCAGAGAAATAGAACAGGGTATGCAGCAAGAAGCTGAGTCTGTGCTTAAATCATTAACGTTAGATAAAACAAATTTACCAAATGCAATAGCACTTTATCATCAAAATTGGCATCAAGGTGTTATTGGCATTGTTGCAGGACGATTAAAAGAGAAGTTTCATCGTCCTTGTATCGTATTTGCGAAAGCTAGCGACGATTTACCTGCTGATAAGCAGCAAGAAATTAAAGGCTCAGCTCGGTCAATACCGGGTTTGCATATTCGTGATTTGCTAGAGCATATTGACAGTCAACACCCTAATTTAATTTTAAAGTTTGGTGGTCATGCGATGGCGGCAGGTTTATCAATAGCGCAGCAAAATTTTGAGAAGTTTCAAGTTGTTTTTAATGAACTTGCTGGTCAATGGCTTAAAGAAGAAGACTTACAAAGTATTATTTTATCTGACGGTGAATTATCAACACAGCAATTAACCTTAGGTTTTGCTGAGCAGCTTAGAGAGGCAGGACCTTGGGGACAAAACTTTCCTGAGCCATTATTTGATGATCAATTTACTTTAGTTCAACAGCGTATTGTTGGTGAGAAACACCTAAAATTGGTCGTTGAGAAACAAGGTGAAGTGTTTGATGGCATAGCTTTTAATATCGATATTAAGGCTTGGCCAGACCCAAAAGCAAAACAAGTCCACTTAGCTTACCGGCTTGATGTTAATGAGTTTCGAGGTAAACGTACTGTACAATTGATGATAGAAAACTTGGTCGCTGTAGAGCAAGTGTTAACTGAAAATTAACGAGCAATAAATATGGCGAAACCATTAGCAATTATCGAGTTACCTCAGTTAGCGTTAGCCTTTTTACCCGTGCTTATTGTTTTGTTTATTCAGTTCAAGTGGTCAATACCCCAAAGAAGAACAGTACACAGTATTATTCGCATGTTAGTGCAATTATTACTGGTTGGCTTTGTACTCAGTTATATATTCGCAACCAAAAGCGCAAGTTTGGTACTAGCCTTACTTATTATGATGGTGCTATTTTCTAGTTGGATAGCATTAAATAATATTGAGGCACCTAAATGGCAATTATTTCAAAAAGCAGTGTTGGCTATAGCGCTCAGTGGCGGCTTAACTTTACTGATGATCACCCAAGGTGTTTTACAGCTATCTCCCTGGTATCAAGCGGAGATATTAATACCACTTGCCGGTATGGTTTTTGCGAGCTCTATGAATAGTGTCAGTTTAAGCGGTGAGCGTTATTATTCAGAAGTGGCTAATAACCTCAGTTATGAGCAGGCACGGAATAAGGCTTTTCAAGCCGCAATGATCCCAAATGTTAATGCATTGCTAGCCGTGGGCGTTGTTTCTTTACCTGGCATGATGACAGGGCAAATTCTCTCCGGTGTTTCCCCTTTTATCGCGTCAAGGTATCAGATAATGGTCATGTGTATGATTTTTGCGTCAGCAGGTATCTCAGCAGCCTATTTTCTCTATCTAGCAAAACCTATAATTAAGCCTGAAATCACTGGTTGATAGGCGTTTCTTTGCGCATAGTTTTACGCTATAATGCGCGACTATTTTTTACTGTTTTGTTCACTTTTATAAAAGCTTATGCTTGAAGACTTATGTTTGAAATAAACCCAATAATAAATAAATTAAAAGAAATCCGCGAACGTGCTGACTTGCTTCGGGGGTACCTTTGACTACGACGTTAAAGCAGAGCGTTTAGTTGAAGTATCACGAGAATTAGAATTACCAGATGTTTGGAATGAGCCTGAGCGAGCACAAGCGCTAGGTAAAGAGCGTAGTGCTTTAGAAGAAATTGTTAATACTATCGTTGAGTTAGAAACTGGCTGTGACGATATTGAAGGCTTAGTTGAACTAGCGGTAGAAGAAGAAGATGAAGAAACATTCGATGATGCACAAGTTGAAGCGGATGCCCTTGATGCAGTGTTAGAAAAACTTGAGTTTCGCCGAATGTTTTCGGGGGAGCATGATAGTAATAACTGCTATTTAGATATTCAATCTGGCTCTGGTGGTACAGAAGCTCAAGATTGGGCTGAAATGCTGATGCGTATGTATTTACGCTGGGGTGAAGCGCACGGCTATAAAACTGAAGCGATTGAAGTTACCGGTGGTGATGTTGCTGGTATTAAAGGTTGCACTATTAAATACACGGGTGAATATGCTTTTGGTTGGTTACGCACTGAAACAGGCGTTCATCGTCTCGTTCGTAAATCGCCATTTGATTCATCAGGCCGTCGTCATACCTCATTTGCTTCTGCGTTTATTTACCCTGAAATTGATGACAACATTGAAATTGACATCAACCCAGCAGATTTACGTATTGATACTTTTCGTGCTTCAGGCGCTGGCGGTCAACATGTTAACAAAACAGATTCTGCTATTCGTATAACCCATGAGCCAACAGGTGCAGTGGTTGCATGCCAAGCAGATCGCTCTCAACATAAAAACCGCGCAACTGCGATGAAGTTATTGAAAGCTAAATTGTATGAAATGGAAATGCAAAAGCAAAATGAAGGTAAACAAGAATTAGAAGACGGTAAATCAGATATAGGTTGGGGTAGTCAAATTCGCTCTTATGTCTTAGATGATAGCCGTATTAAAGATTTACGAACGGGTGTGGAAAACCGTAACACTCAAGCCGTATTAGATGGGGATTTAGATAAATTCCTAGAAGCTAGTTTAAAGTCTGGCTTGTAATGTTAAACAAAACAGAAAAGTTAACCACAAACAATTAAATACATTGAAAAATTAAAGATAACCACGAGAAATAATATGACAGATAAAACCAAGAATACACCCGTAGCACAAGATGAAAATAAACTGATTGCTGAGCGCCGTGTAAAGCTTGAAAAAATTCGCTCTAATTGTTCCGCCAATGGTTTTCCTAACGATTTTAATCGTGAACATTTAGCCGCTGATATTCAAGCTGAACATGGTGAGAAAACCAAAGAAGAGCTTGAAGAACTACAGTTGACTTATGCTATTGCCGGTAGAGTAATGGCAAAACGTGGGCCATTTTTAGTAATACAAGACTCGTCAGGTCGCATTCAAGGTTATGCTGAAAAAACTGTGCAAAAAGAAATTAGAGCTAAATGGGGTTCATTAGATATTGGTGATATTGTTGGTGTTAAAGGTATTTTGCATAAATCAGGTAAAGGTGATCTTTATGTGAATATGGATAAGTACTCTTTATTGACTAAATCACTACGTCCATTACCTGAGAAATTTCATGGCCTGTCTGATCAGGAAATGAAATATCGTCAGCGTTATGTTGACTTAATTATCAATGAAGATACCCGTAATACCTTTAAAGTTCGTTCAAAAATTGTTGCTGGCATTCGTAACTTCTTAACGCAGCGTGACTTTATGGAAGTCGAAACACCTATGTTGCAAATCATACCAGGTGGCGCTACCGCTAAACCTTTTATGACGCATCATAATACCTTTGATCTTGATATGTACTTACGTATTGCGCCCGAGCTTAACTTAAAGCGTTTAGTCGTAGGTGGTTTTGACCGTGTTTTTGAAATTAACCGTAGTTTCCGTAACGAAGGTATTTCAACGCGTCATAACCCAGAATTCACCATGATTGAATTCTATCAAGCTTACGCTAATTACCATGATTTAATGAACTTAACCGAAGAAATGTTACGTACTCTTGCTCAAGATGTATTAGGCACTACTGTTATTCGTAATACCGTTAAAAATAGCGATGGCGAAGTAGTAGAGGAAAAATTCTATGACCTAGGTAAGCCGTTTGCACGTTTATCAATGGTTGATGCTATTTTGAGTTACGGTAAAGACCATCACGCAGCTGCAAGCCTTGATGAAGCAGTATTACGTGATCCAGAAAATAACTTTGATGCAATCAAAGCGATGGCTAAAGCCGTTGGTGTTAAAGAAAGCAGTGCGTCTAAAGTATGGGGTCCAGGTAAATACATTTGTGAAATTTTTGAAGAAGTGGCTGAGCACCTATTAGACCAGCCAACCTTTATTACCGAATATCCTTGGGAAGTTTCGCCACTAGCACGTCGTAACGATGACAATTCATTCATTACCGACCGTTTTGAGTTCTTCGTTGGTGGTCGTGAATTAGCCAACGGTTTCTCAGAGCTTAACGATGCTGAAGATCAAGCTGAACGTTTCCAAAAACAAGTAGCAGAAAAAGATGCCGGTGATGATGAAGCAATGCACTATGATGCTGATTATATTAATGCTTTAGAATATGGCTTACCACCAACGGCAGGTGAAGGCATTGGTATCGACCGTTTAGTGATGTTGTTTACTGATTCACCCACCATCAAAGACGTCATTTTGTTCCCGCATATGCGTCCGGAAGCGGAAAACAGCTAGTAATATTACACTTGATGTAAATTAAAGTTGTCACAAGCCCATACGATTATTTCGGTGGGCTTTTTGTTTTTTAGCAATTAACGCTATTAATGTGCATCAGTTTTAAGTAAATTAAATCCTTTCTAAATAACGATAAAATTACGATAAGCTCAAAACACAATAGAGCAGTAATAAAAAATAAAGAGAGTTATAAATGAGTGCAGTAAGAGGCGGTTTTAGTTCACGATTAGGGTTTATATTAGCCGCAGCGGGTTCGGCCGTGGGACTAGGTAATATCTGGGGTTTTCCAACTCAAACGGCTAGTAATGGTGGCGCTGCCTTTGTCTTAGTGTATTTGGTGTTGGCCTTTTGTTTAGCTTATCCTGCCTTTATGGCTGAATTATTGATTGGCCGATACGGACAAGCCAATGCCGTGACCTCTATGGAAAAAATGTCGCGGAACTTATGGCAAAAACGCTTTGCTTTTATTGTGGGTTTCGGTGGTATTATTTGTGCAGCACTTATTTTAAGCTTTTATGGCATTTTAGCTGGTTGGATGATGTCATATGCGATTGAACCCGTAACCTCACTTCTGGGGTATAGCGAAGCGTCTAGTTGGCTTACCTCACAATCAATTACTCGTAACTTAATATTTACCGCCTTGTTTATGATGTTGACCATTTCGATTATTCGTCGTGGTGTTGAAGACGGTATCGAAAAGTGGTCTAAACGCTTAATGCCAATGTTGATTGGTTTATTAATATTATTAATTATCTATGTTTTTACCTTAGAAGGCTCAAGAGAGGGGTTTGTTGCGTACCTCAACCCTGATATTTCACGGATATTTGAGCCAGATTTATTAATTAGTGCGCTCGGCCAAGCTTTCTTCTCTTTGTCTTTAGGGACCAGTGTTATGGTTATTTATGGCTCGTACATTTCTAAGAAAGAGAATCTGGTAACACTTGGTGCACAAGTAACTTTAATTGACGTATCAATTGCCTTTCTAGCGGGATTGTTAATCATTCCTTCAATGTACGTTGCTCAATCACAAGGTGTTGCTATCTTTAGTGATGAGGGAGCGCTAATTTCAGGTCCTAATTTAGTCTTTGATGTATTGCCTTCACTATTTGATGGTATGGGGGCAATTGGTCTATTTGTAGGATTTGGATTTTTTGTTTTAATGTCAATCGCGGCGTTAACTTCTTCTATTTCCATGTTAGAAGGCCCTGTTTCATTTGTGGTAGAGCGTCATAATATAGAACGTAAAAGAGCAACGACTTTTATCGGCTTTGGCATTTTTGTAACTAGTGCATTAATTGTGCTCAATTTTGATGCTTTATTTGGTTTAGTTATTTCTATCTCTACGGTCTACGGTCAGCCACTTATTGCGATGCTATGTTGTGTTTTTGTTGGCTGGATTTGGCAACGAAGTGGCATATTAGCCGAGATTAAACTCGGTAATGACACCGTTGAACATAGTCTTTTTTGGAAAATATGGCCTTGGTATACTAAGTTTATTTGTCCTAGTGCCATCGCTATTGTGTTTTACCATTCCCTTTAGCGCCTTTTTATAAGGACCTGTATATATTAGAACACAGGAACAATGGTTAACTGGATTGTTGTGATTTCTTTAAATATATCAGGTTCTTGAGGAACAGGTAATATCGCTATTTCTAAGATTCTTTTTTTAGCTTCATTACATACAACAGTGTCACCTTGACTTGCGTGGACGCTTTTTACATTTCCTGATGAGGCTAAGTCTATGGTCAAAATACACTTTTTACCTTTCATAGTATATTTATCCGCTACAAAGTTGCTTTGAATCACAGCTTTGATCAGTCCTTTATATTTTATTATTTCACTTGTAATATGTTCTCGGTATTTGATTACGCGTGATTGCAAAATTTTGGCTTTTTGTTTATCAATTGGGTGAATAACTTCTTTATTCTGAGAGAATCTCGCTAGTTCGGTATCCATGGCATGTATATATAGTTGCAATTTAACTAATTCGATGAAAATTATATTGTTCTCTTCTATTTGAATGAATCGAGTTGGTGTTTTCTTAATTACTGCCTTATTGCTTTTAGGAACAGGTACTATTTTGAATGTGTACTTGGCTCTGATACTTTTATTTATCGTTCTAGCCAAATCCCTGTTCATGGTTAAGGAATACCTTGTTGAAAAGGTATTGGCGAGCTTTAATTCAAAATAACTTCGTTGTTCTTCATTAATCGTTGCACCGTTTATTTGCTGCGGTGCATCGATTTGAAATACTTTTATAATCTCTTCAGCTTTTAATTTTTCTGAAAATAAAGAAAAGCTCCATATACTCTTGTCTGCATCGTATGATTTTTCAATGATGGCATCGCTTATTTGGTAAGTTGGGCTAGTAAGTGGGACAAAGTTATTGTTAATGTATGCACTAACTCGTTTATTGTACTCGACGGTTGTTTCAAATTCGTCTTTATTTGGGAAGTTATGTTCGGCTTCTTGCAACTTAAGAATTGTGTCTAAGGTAAATTCGATGGCAGCATTAGCATTGGGTGTTGCATTGGCGATAAATAGGCTGGTGATTAGGCAATAAGTGATCAACTTTACCCTAGACATATTGCTTTACTCCGAATGGATAGCTAATTTATTTTGTCACTTTAATATAGTTCAAATGTGCAGGATTGTAATGGTCAGCTCACTGTTGAGTACTTAAAATGTGTACTGCTATTAAAGCAAGTCAGTCACTTACCTAGTCAATGAAACGCTATAATCACAAAGCTCAAATTTTAGGCCAGGGCAACAACCAAGGCTGCTTTATCTCTGCTAATATTTTAGTTGTTTGTTCAGAAAAATAAAACGTTCCTTCATCTGGCGGCAAAATAAATTGGAATGTTTTTCCTAAAAGTTCGAACTTTAGAGCATAGGCATGCAAGTAACCTCTATCTGTTGTTGAGGTAGGGTGATATAAAGGATCACCTAAAATGGGTGCAGCTATGCTGCCCAGCGCTACCCTAAGTTGGTGAGTTTTACCTGAATGAGGCTTTAATATATATAAACGTTGCTTATTGCCAATGCCGTAAGAAAAAAATTGTGTTATGGCTGGATTTTGCATCGTGCGCATTAATTTGAACATGCCACGGCGACTTTTGTTCATATCACCTTTTATTAGTCCTTGTTTTTTAGTCGGTTTTTTGTCGCTAATAGCAAGGTAGTATTTCTCAACCTTATGTTGCTGAAAGAGCTCGCCAAAAATTTTAGCACTGTGACTATTGGTAGCAAAGATGATTAAACCAGAGGTCATTTTATCTAATCGGTGCACAGGAAATAGCTCAGTCATTTCACTCTGCTGTATTAGATGATTCTTTACCTGAGAAAACAAGCCACTGCCTAGCTCACCTTCGTCGTGAAAATTTACACCTGCCGCTTTTGATACCACAACAAAATCATCGTTTTTTGTAATAATTTTAAACATTTAATAAGTCTACTTTTTGCTATTATTTGCTATGATAATTCAAATAATTAACTTTTACCCAGATTACAGGATGTTATTTTGAAACTCTGTACTTACCTTCAACCTAAATTCGTTGCTTTAACTGTAGTTAGTTCATTGCTATTTGCTTGCACTAGTCAAGAAAATACGACCACTGTCAGTAATAAATTAAGCTTGCCAACCGGTGTTAGTCTAGTAGAAACAGTTGTACAAGAGGAAGGTCGCTTAGCTATTCCCTTTAAAAAGTATACCTTAGCTAATGGCTTAACGGTTATTCTACATCAAGATAATTCAGACCCTTTAGTTCATGTCGATGTGACCTACCATGTTGGTTCAGCCCGTGAGCAATTAGGAAAATCAGGGTTCGCCCATTTCTTTGAACATATGATGTTTCAAGGCTCTAAAAATGTTGGTGATGAGCAGCACTTTAAAATTGTCACCCAAAGTGGCGGCAATTTAAATGGCACCACCAATACCGACAGAACCAATTACTATGAAACAGTGCCGAAAAATCAGCTTGAGAAAATGTTGTGGCTTGAGTCAGACCGGATGGGCTTCTTATTAGAAACTATTACCGCTGAAAAATTTGAAATACAACGGGAAACGGTTAAAAACGAGCGCGGTCAAAATGTTGATAACCGCCCATACGGTCGTTTGAATGAAACAATAAATCAAATGATGTATCCAAGAGAACATCCTTATTCTTGGCCCGTTATCGGTTATATGAGCGATCTTGATCGAGGTACAGTGACTGATTTGAAAGCATTTTTTAGTCGTTGGTATGGACCAAACAATGCCGTGCTTACCATTGGCGGTGATATTGATGAAGCACAAACACTCGCTTGGGTGAATAAATATTTCGGCGCTTTAAAATCCGGTCCTCAAGTTGAAAGTCTTCCAAAGCAATTAGTCACCTTAGCAAAAGATCGTTATTATTCATTTAGTGACAATGTCTCTTTGCCACTACTTTATATTAGTTTTCCAACGGTATATGGCATGCATGAAGATGAGGCTGCCTTAGACGTATTCTCTAACATTATTGGTAACGGCCCAACATCATTACTTTATAAGAACCTTGTTAAATCAGGTGTTGCGGTCCAAGCAGGGGCTAGTCACCCTTGTAAAGAATTAGCTTGTCAAATGAGTTTTTATGCCTTGCCTAACCCTCAAAAAGGTACTGAGTTAGCTAAAATAGAACAAGTTATCGCAGAGACTTTACTCGAATTTGAAGCGCGAGGTGTTAATGATGATGATTTATTAAAAACCAAAGTGGACATAGAAACGGGCACTATTTATGGCCTACAAAGTGTTTCAGGAAAAGTATCCACTTTAGCGCATTATCAAACGATTTTAGACAATGCTGATTACACAGAACAACAAGTTGCCCGCTATAATAAAGTGACTAAAGCTGATGTCATGAGGGTCTACAAAAAGTACATTAAGAACAAAGGCGCTGCCATTCTTTCAATTTACCCTCATGGTCAAAAACAACTTGTTGCAAAAATCGATGACTTTATTTTACCTGATGTGAGTAACCCTGCGAAACTTGCGCAAGTTAACAGTACTATTATGAAAAATAATAGTACATTTGACCGTAGTGTTATGCCTGTTGCAGGCACTAACCCAACAGTAGAAGTACCAAGCTTATGGCGTGATAACTTTGCTAATGGCTTAAAGATTATAGCCACTCAAAACAGCGAAACCCCGACGGTAAGTTTACTGTTAAGTATAGAAGGTGGACCTTTGCTTGACCCTATAGAAAAAGCAGGTCTCGCGTCGCTTACGGCCAGCTTGATGAATGAAGGTACCACAAATTATATAAAGGAAGAACTGTCGAACGAATTAGCTAAGTTAGGTAGTGATATCTCAATTAGTGCGTCAGGACGTAATACCAGTATTCGGGTTAGTTCTTTAGTAAAGAACCTTGATGCGACTTTATTATTAATGTTGGATATGATGCTAAATCCTGCTTTTGCTGACGATGATTTCAATCGGGTTAAAAATCAACTAATTCAACGTTTAGAACAAGGTCGAAAAGATGCTAGAACATTAGCTAGCAAAGCTTTTAAGCAAGTAACTTACGGCACAAATAACCGTGTAGGTCTCCCCAATAGCGGCACTATTGAAACAGTTTCAGCCATTAATCTTGAAGACGTGAAAGATTTTTACCAGCAATACTTTTCGCCAAAACAGGCTAATTTAGTCATTGTAGGTGATATCAGTAAAAGTGAAGTAATGCCTAAACTTGGCTACTTGAAGTCATGGCAAGGCAATGAATACACCATACCGTCTTATAATAACTTTCCTACTGTTACACCAAGCAAAATTTATTTTGTTGATTTGCCTGATGCCAGTCAATCGGTAATTAAAATTAGCCGTCGTGCAATGCCTTATGACGCTACAGGTGATCACTTTAAGGCCACCTTGATGAATTATCCCTTAGGTAGTGCTTTTAATAGCCGTATTAATTTAAACTTGCGTGAAGATAAAGGATACAGCTACGGCGCTTCTAGTTATTTCTCAGCAGGAAAAACCCTGGGTACTTTTAGCGCTGGCGCAAGTGTAAAAAAAGAGCACACACTCGATGCTATGGTTGAAATAGAAAAAGAGTTACTTAATTTCCAAAAGCATGGTTTAACTCGTGATGAGGTTGAGTTTATGCGTCAAGCTATTTCGCAAAATGAGGCATTGAGTTATGAAACCCCAAATAAAAAGAGTGGTTTTTTAAGACAGTTACTACAATTTGATTTGCCAGAAAACTATAGTGAATTACAAAATGAAATTATCCATACTATAACGAGCGAACAATTAAATAATATTGCTTCAAAAGAATTAAATGAGCCAATGCAATGGATTGTGGTTGGAGACGGTCTAGTGGTTAGGCCACAACTAGAAAAAATGTCTTTAGACATTGTTGAATTGCAACTCGCAAAATAACGCACGCTATTTTGTCTTGGCTATTGAAAATAAATAAAAGCCCCTCATTTATTAAGAAATATATTGGGGCTATTGCTTACCACTATCAGGAATTATTTTGACATTATCATTGAACGATTATCTTAAGGCTTTTAATCAAAGCGACAACCTTAAAGCCTTAGCTGGAATTGGCCGTGGCATTGAACGTGAAGCATTAAGAGTGTTACCTGAAGGTAACCTTTCACAACATGGTCACTATAGTAAACTAGGCTCAGCTTTGACTCATGGTGAAATTACCACTGATTATTCTGAAACGTTATTAGAGTTTATAACGCCCGTTAGCCACTCACCAGAAACGGCAATTGCACAGTTGCAAGATATTCAAAAATATACTTTTAGCAATATAGATGGTGAGCTTTTATGGCCTATGAGTATGCCTTGTTTTGTTGATGATGCTGATAAGGTGCCTTTAGCGCAATATGGTGATTCAAATATAGGTAAAATGAAAACTGTTTATCGTCATGGTTTAAAAAATCGTTATGGCTCTATGATGCAGGTTATTGCAGGTATTCATTTCAATTTTTCATTTTCTCAAAACTTCTGGGGGGTTGTTAAAGGATTACATCCAAATAAAACCGAACAACCGTTGAATGACTTTATTTCTGAGCGTTACTTTTCTATTTTGAGGAATTACAAACGCTTTTGCTGGTTAATTCCTTATTTATATGGCAGTTCACCAGCGCTTTGTGATTCATTTTTACAAGGTGAAATACCACAGTTAGCTTTTAAAAAGTCACCGAGTGGCGCACTCTATTTAGAACATGCGACCTCTTTGCGCATGAGTGACTTAGGTTATACCAGCAGTGAACAATCGAATTTAAAAATTTGTTATAACAACCTTAATGATTATGTTGATGGCGTTCAAAACGCCATTGCATTAAAGTCTGAAAAGTTTGCACAAATTGGTATTAAAGTAAATGGTGAATATCAACAACTTAATACTAATATATTACAAATAGAAAACGAGTTATACGCGCCTATTAGGCCTAAGCAAGTTATTAAGTCAGGAGAAAAACCTTCGCAAGCATTGCGAGATCGCGGTGTTGAATATATTGAAGTTAGGGCCCTTGATGTCAACCCGTTTGTTGATACAGGGATTAGTCTTGAGCAAATACATTTTCTCGATATCTTTTTGACTTATTGTGCTTTCGTAGATAACAAAGAATTTGATTGTGATAGGCAGCAACATCATGAAAATAACATGAATGAGATTGTACTTCGCGGGCGTGATCCTGATTTGTTATTAGCGGATGCTAACTGCCAGGGAGATGTGAGTTTAAAATCTGTGTCTACGTGGGGAAATGAGCTGTTTGATGATATGGCACAGGTTGCCGAAATTTTAGATAAAGCATACGAAACCACTAATTATAGTCAGTCTATTCAACGAGAGCGCGCTAAAATTAATAATGCTAGTTTAACACCTTCTGCAAAAATATTAGCTGTTTTGTTAGAAGAAGGGCAAAGTCTTTCTAAGCATGCACTTGAACAGGCGGCCAAATATCGCCAAGAGACACTTACTCGAGATTATCAATTTTATTCTGAGCAATACTTTATTGATGGCGCAGAAAAGTCCCATCAGAGCCAACGGGATATTGAAGACAAAGATGAATTAAACTTTGATGACTTCTTAGCTGAATATTTTAACCAATAACGACAAATGATCAGCGATTAAAAAAGCGCTAGGTCAGCGCGCTGTCGATCAAGTTATCCAACTTTACCCTTAGCAAAAGCTGGTTCAAACAAGGTTGAAAAAAAACAATGTGAAAGCCGTCCCAGGATTAGCTTCACCTATTAATAGGTGCAGCTAATCTTATTGACAAATATTTTCAATTTAATTTCCCTTTAAATTTACTGCTATTATTTTCAATCACCTTATCGATTATTACTTTAAATAGTCTTATTACATTTATTTCTCAGCGGAATAATGCATAAGTCATATTTAATAACTTAAAGTGATTTACCTAGGGGCTGTGATCTTTCCGGGTTAAATTTTGTTCGAGATAAAAGCGTTTTAGTCGTGGCGAGTAGTGTGTAGCCTAGTCATTCTAAGCAAATACTACTCGACAAAGAATACAACGCTTTTAGCCGAATCCTTCGGACAGCGTTTGTTGGTCATTTTTACTGCGTTATCGCCTTTTTATGTGGAACAACCACATGACAAAGGCTCCGCCTTGTATAAATGCCCAACAATTCGCTGCAAAAGCAATCTTGAAAGTTCAACAGCCCCTAGACTATTAAAAATAAGGCAGTGCAACATGAAACTTAGCGATGAAGAGATGGAATAACCTTATCGCTTCAGCAAGGTTAAAATTGGTCTCTCACCTTAATCTCCATAAATAACTCAAAATACAGGCAAAAAAAATGCGCTTACAAAAGTAAGCGCATAAAACATGAAACACTAAGGGAAATAAGCCTCTCATATTATATGAGCGCACGAGTAGCAATAAGTTCAATTTAATTGTAAAAAAAATGAAAATAAATAGATCTGAGAATAATTATTTTACTCAAATGCAAAAATCTTTCGATATGAATATGCTTTAAAATATGATGTTTACTTAATAAAGGCATAACCACTTCATTATTCTTTACTGGCTTCTTAGGTATTAAAGGCAAAAAAAATGCCCTTATAATCATAAGGGCATAAAAACATGAAACACTTAGGGGATAACATAACATTACTGATAAGTAAGAGTGTGTTTTCTATAGTAAGTTCAATTTATTTTTCTAAACGTTAAAACACTTTGATTTCGCTGTCGCCCATGTTAGCAATCCCATTTATTTTAGGGATAAAAAGGCAAAAAAAATGCCCTTATAATCATAAGGGCATAAAAACATGAAACACTAAGGGGATAACATAACATTACTGATAAGTAAGAGTGTGATTTCTATAGTAAGTTCAATTTATTTTTCAAAACGTTAAAACACTTTGATTTCGCTGTCGCCCATGTTAGCAATCTCATTTATTTTAGAGATAAAAAGACAAAAAAAATGCCCCGACAAAAGTAGGGGCATAAAAACATGAAACACTAAGGGAATAACATAACTATTAAGTAAGAGTATGGGTTTTTAATTAAGTTCAATTTAATATGAGAAACATTTTTTTTGAAAAACACGATAAAATTTAGGTTAATAATGCCAAAGTATTTAAAACTCTGGCATTATTGTTGTCATCATTAATGACAAATTAATATTATAATTTATGCTGAAAATTAAAATAATTAGTATCGCCTTAATAAGTACTATATTGCTTTCAAGTTGTGCTACTCCTCCTCCTAAAAACCCCGAAAACATTTGTGAAATCTTTCGCGAGCATAGAGACTGGTATTTTGCTGCAAAGGATGCTCGAGACCGTTGGGGAGTACCTCTTCATGTGCCGATGAGTATGATGTATCAAGAAAGCTCATTTAAACACGATGCTTTGCCCCCTAGAGACTATTTGCTAGGATTTATTCCTTGGGGTCGAGTCAGTAGTGCATATGGGTACTCACAAGCTAAAACGATGACCTGGGATGATTATGTTCGTGAATCAGATAACACTGGTGCAGATCGTGATGATTTCGAAGATGCTATTGATTTTATGGGTTGGTTTATTTATAAAACACAAAAAATTAATGGTGTTTCCAAATGGGATGCTTATAACCAATATCTCAATTATCATGAAGGTTGGGGGGGCTTTAAACGTAAAAGCTATAAAAAGAAAGCATGGCTAGTGAAAGTTGCTAGAAAAGTGGATGACCGTGCACGACGTTATTCATCTCAGTTAAAGGGGTGTGAAGCGGACCTAAATCATGGTTGGTTATGGCGCTTGTTTTTTGGCTAGCAATGTTTGCGATTGAACAAGCTAACACTTTCAACTGTACAGCTTTAGTACAGCAAATAGACAAGGCAAACAAGTCGATAATTTGACGGCAACAATCTTGCCATATTGTTATTTTTATTGATAAAAAATTGCTAAGCCCTGTTTTTTCTAGTGTTCAGGTTTAGCAAGGTTTTTAATGAAAAAAAAGATGATTTATTTATAAAAAAACTGTTGAAATAGTTAAAAGCTGTTACAAATGGGCTTTGACATTGTTATCCACAGAAATTGTGGAAAGCTATTTTAATATTATAGCCTGTGGATAACATTGTGGTTAACTTTGTTTCAGAATGATTCTGCTTATTTATTCTTCTTCTTCTTCTTCACTGATAAAGTATTCAGGCATAACTCGCACTGTTTTTATTCTATTCTCTGAAACGTCCACGATTTCTATTGGGTAGCCGGCAATTCGAACACTTAGATTGCTTTGTGGGATATCTTCTAAATGTTCTATGATCAAGCCATTAAGGGTTTTAGGACCATCTGTTGGTAACTGCCAGGACATTTCTTTATTAACATCACGAATGCTGGCACTGCCGTCGACCAGATAACTACTATCAGGTTGTAAGGTTACTTCTTCGCTAGGGGTCGGTGTTTTTGTGGTAGTAAAGTCACCAACAATCTCTTCCAATATATCTTCCAAAGTAACTAAACCTTGAATATCCCCATATTCATCAACAACAAGGCCTAAGCGTTCTTTAGCCTGTTGAAATTTTAATAATTGGATATTAAGCGGCGTTCCTTCAGGGATAAAATACAATTCTCGTACAGCGCGTAATAATGTGGCTTTAGTGAACTGACTCTTGGATAATAGCTTTAAGGCATCACGCGCGTGAATATAGCCTACAACGTCGTCAATATTATCTCGATATAATAATACACGGGTGTGATTTGCTTGAGTAAGTTGCTTTTGGATCTTTTTCCAATCGTCATTAACATCAATACCGACTAATTCACTACGTGGGATCATAATGTCATCTACACTGACTTTATCTAGATCTAAAATACTCATTAACATGCTTTGATCTTGTCCTGGCAACAAAGCACCAGACTCATTGACCACAGTGCGTAATTCTTCGCTGCTAAGGCTATGCTGTTCTCTTTGCTCTGAGCTAATACCTAATAACATCAAAATACCATTTGTTATCCAGTTAACCGCAATTACTAGCGGGAAAAGCAACTTTAACAAAAGAGATAAAATGATTGAGCTTGGGAAGGCTACTTTTTCTGGATATAAAGCAGCAAGCGTTTTTGGCGTAACCTCAGCAAAAATAAGTATTACAAAAGTCAAAATAACCGTGGAAGCAATAAACCCGCCCACATCACCTAACAGACGAGTACCGATGATGGTAGCTATTGATGCAGCCGCAATATTGACCAGGTTATTGCCAATAAGGATTAAGCCAATAAGTCTATCGGGGCGTTTTAGTAATTTACTAACGCGTTTCGCCCCTTTATGCTTTTCTTTTTCAAGATGCCTTAATCGGTAGCGGTTAAGTGACATCATGCCTGTTTCTGAGCCTGAGAAATAAGCTGAGATAAGAATCAGTATGCCAAGGGTAATAAATAGCACCTGAGTTGATATGTTATCCAAAAAGGAAATCCTTCATTGTTTTTAGAAAGTTAAGCATAAACTAAGATAGCAGAAACTCTTGAACGAATCGACTGCCGAAATATGACAAAGTTAATAAGGCACTGGCAGTGATAGTTAGCACTAAAACTTTATGTCCACGCCAACCTTGTAAATAGTGTCCTAACAAAATAATAAGATAGAAAAATAAGGCGATTAAAGACAAAACAGTCTTGTGTAAGTTCTCTTTAGCAAAAAAGCCTTCTAAAAATATAAAACCAATAAGCACGCTGGTAAATAAACACACGGACCCTATCATTAAAATAGAAAATAGTTGTTTTTCAACTTGCATTAATGGCGGTAAATGCACAACAGCCGTTAGATTTTTATTTTTTAATTTCAAATTGATGTAAGAGACCTGAAAGGCATATAAGGTGGCGATAATCAAAATACAATAAGCAATCAAGGCAAGGCTTATATGACTAACTAAAATAATTTTTTCTGCAACTAATGGGATGGACTCTGAGTTAGGGATAAAAATCATGACTAATTGCCAAATGCCGGCGAAGCCATAAACTACCGGTAGTAACAAGTTGACTTTTGCTCTGAGCGCTACAATTGAAATGGTGATAGTGATGATTAAGCTAACCAAAGAAATTACGTTAGGCAGGCTGAAATTAATGCCATCTTGATCGAACAGAAGTTGAAAATCACTAATTGCGTGAAAAATAATTGCTATGACAGCAATCAATAATGCTCTATTAAGATTAGGCCCGTTAGGGTGAAATAAGCGGGATACAATTGCCATAGTGGCAAGCATGTAAGCGATGAATGCCATGCTAGATCCAATAACCAAAAAATCCACTGAATTAAACTCCTGAAACGATATTCGCAATTTTTACTGATTCTATCAGATAAAATGTGTAACACCATGGATATTAAGTAAAAGCTTTAGTAAAGATTAAAGCACTAACTTTCTCAAAGGCTTAATGGCTAAAAAAGCGATCAGTGCCGCACACACTAATCCAAACCATTGCGGGAGCATTTCATGGGAATGTGTCATTTGCTTGGTAATATCAATAGCAAACGCATTTAGTCCTAGATCAAGTAAAGTGGCAAAACCAATGGCACATAGGGCAACACCTAATAAATAACGTATTAAAACAGCCGCGCCCATTTCATTTTTTATCACGCCTAAAGTTGAAATGTTAGTCGCTGGGCCTGCCATCATAAAAACTAACGCAGTACCAGGAGATAAGCCGGCTAAGATAAAACCCGCGGCAATGGGAGTTGAAGCAGTAGCGCAAATATACATAGGTATAGATATGACAATCATCAGCAGCATTGCCGGTAAGCCACTTCCGTAACTAAGTAGAAACTCTGCAGGCAAAAAAGTCCTGACAATAGCGGCAAACACCAGACCAATGGCAAGCCAAACGATAATATCGTCGATTAACTTTGTCGCAGCGTAATAAACGCCGGTTTTAGTTTTTTCAATATAATGATCAAATAATGGGGGGGCAGCAGGGGAGGACGTAGCTATCGCTATGCTCGGATTCGTAGCACAGCACGCATTAGTTACCGCGGGCTTTAGAGAAACACCTTCCTGTTGCCCTACACTATCAAAAGAACTTGCCGTTGATTTTTCTCTTGCTTCTTGATGAGAGTCGCTAGGGCAGCAATTACTCACACTTATGTTTTCTACTTCACTAACCGGTGATTTTATGGCTTCTTCTTTTACCATAGCAACGAATAAACCGGTAATTATTGCAGACATTATTGCCGCAAAAGGTCGATAAATAGCGAATATTGGACCGAGCAAGGCGTAAGATACGGATACCGAGTCTATACCTGTCTCAGGGGTGGCGACTAAAAATGATGAGGTAGCTGATGCAGAAGCTCCACTTCGCCTTAATTCGGTAGCGACAGGAATAACACCGCATGAACATAAAGGTAATGGCGCACCTATTAGGGCCGCTTTAACTACAGCAGAATTCCCTTTGCCTAAATGCTTACTTAAAATTTTACTAGGTACCCAAGCTTTCATTAATCCTGCAATGAGTAAACCTAACAATAACCAAGGGCTCGCTTCAGCGCTTAAGTCGATAAAATTACTAATAAGAAAGGTTAGTTGCTCCACATTTTCGCCTATGAAAGTTATGACTAAATTTACCTAATAATCATATCATATTTCAATTTATGGTAGGTAACTATCAAGCAACTCATACTGCTTTATATTGTCTATTTTATTGCACTTTCTTGGCTTACCTCGACAATGATATTCTCACAGGTATAATAGCGGCATTAATTTCATCATTATTTCGTTATTAGAGTCATTCATGTTTGAAAATCTTTCCGATCGCTTAGGTAAAACCCTTAAAAATATTAGTGGCCGCGGCCGCTTAACTGAAGAGAACATAAAAGATACCCTACGTGAAGTACGTATGGCTTTACTTGAAGCCGATGTCGCCTTGCCAGTAATCCGTGATTTTGTCTCAAAAGTTAAAGAGCAAGCTATTGGTGTTGATGTTTCTAAAAGCCTATCACCAGGGCAAGTGTTCGTTAAAATAGTACAAAAAGAACTTGAACTGGCCATGGGTGGCATTAATGAGAGCCTTGATTTAAAAGCTGCGCCACCCGCAATAGTATTGATGGCAGGTTTACAAGGTGCAGGTAAAACCACCTCGGTTGCTAAGCTGGCGAAATTTTTAACAGAACGAGAGAAAAAGAAAGTACTTGTTGTTAGTGCTGATGTTTACCGTCCTGCCGCAATAAAGCAGCTTGAAACGTTAGCAACTGAAATTAGTGTTGGCTTTTTTCCAAGTAATATAGATCAAAAGCCAATTGATATCGCAAATGCGGCAATAGATCATGCAAAGAAGAATTTCTTTGATGTTGTCATAGTTGATACTGCAGGTCGTTTGCATGTTGATGAAAGCATGATGGGCGAGATTATTGATTTACATGCGGCCATAAATCCAATTGAAACATTGTTCACTGTTGATGCAATGACAGGTCAAGATGCTGCCAACACTGCTAAAGCTTTTAATGATGCTTTACCGCTAACGGGTGTTATTTTAACGAAAACTGATGGTGATGCACGTGGTGGTGCAGCACTTTCTATTCGTCATATTACCGGTAAGCCTATTAAATTTATGGGTGTTGGTGAGAAAATTGAAGCACTAGAGCCTTTTCACCCAGACCGTATCGCTTCTCGCATTTTAGGCATGGGTGATGTGCTATCGCTTATTGAAGAAGTTGAGCAAAAAGTTGATAGAAAGAAAGCTGAAAAATTAGCCAAGAAAGTAAAAAGTGGTAAAGGTTTTAGCTTAGAAGACTTTCGTGACCAACTTGTACAAATGAAAAGTATGGGTGGCATGATGGGCATGATGGATAAATTACCGGGTATGGGTAATATGTCTGAAAAAGTCAAAGGGCAAATGGATGATAAAATAACCATACAAATGGAAGCCATCATTAATTCAATGACTCCAGGAGAACGTGAGCGACCTGATATAATTAAGGGTTCACGTAAGCGTAGAATTGCGGCAGGCTCAGGTACTCAAATTCAAGATGTTAATAAACTCTTGAAACAGTTTACTCAAATGCAAAAAATGATGAAAAAAATGTCTGGTAAAGGCGGCATGAAAAAAATGATGCGAAGCATGCAAGGTATGATGCCACCAGGCGGCATGGGTGGTATGGGTGGCGGCGGAATGTTTGGCCGTTAATAATCACATAAAAGGGTGGCAGTTTGTCACCCTTTATTGTTTATGGAGCTAAGCTTGATTGTCCTCTCGTACACGAATAAGAGGGATGTTTGCGTAATGAAAACTAGCTTTTTAAGAGAAAATCCCTATATTTATTCTATATAAAACGGAACATTGCCAATGTTCGTATAGGTATATGAATGAAATTTTTAACTAATTATTTGTTACTGTTCTTTTTGTTCACCTTTTCACCGTTACCTTTTGCACAAGTTCAATACACTGATAAAATTGATATTTTTGTAGGAGCAACTACTCGGCCTCCGTTTCTCAGTGTTTCTGAAAAATCAGGAGCAGGTCTCGAAATATTATCAGTTTTGAATACGGTACAATCGAAATTTCACTTTATTCCAAAGTCTATACCACCTCAGCGGAGAATACAGTCAATGGAAGAAGGCTGGGTTCAGGTAACTATGTGGGATAATATAAACTGGGGCTGGCAGAAGATAAATGTAGAAGCAAGCATACCGCTTGTTCAATCAAAAGATGTTTTTATCGCATTAGCCATTGAAGAAAGGACTCAAGTTTTTTTTGATGATGTAAAAAGTAAGAAACTGGCCTGGGTAAATGGCTTTCATTACAAAATTGCAAGTTTTGAGACGGATCCAGACAAATTGGCCGCTAAATTCGATTTATCGTTGGTACGAAACGAAGAAGCGGCTGTTGAAATGGTGTTAGCTAAAAGGGTTGATGTATCCATTGTCAGTGAAACCGGGCTTAACTGGTTTTTAATTCGCTACCCTGAATATCGTGCGAAAATTTTAGTGTCTGAAATGTTTGATACGCAATATAGTCGTCATTTTTTAGTTTCAAACTCTAGTATAATTAAAACCAAAGAGCTTAACCAATACTTACAAATAGCCGATAAGAAAGGTTTGTTGGCACCAATATACGCCAAGTACGGTTTAAATAAACCTCCCTTTCATCAGTGAAGAATATTATCCTCTTGCTTTTTATCTCCAAAAGCGTAAAATACGCGAGCTTTTCTGTCGCCTAGCGACGGGAAGTGTCTGGAAAATCCGTTTTAACACTAAAATATAAGAGGGCGATATGGTTACCATTCGTTTAGCTCGTGGTGGCGCTAAGAAGCGTCCATTCTATCAGGTTGTTGTTGCAGATAGCCGTAACTCTCGCGATGGTCGTTTCATCGAGAAAGTTGGTTTCTTCAACCCAACAGCACAAGGTCAAGCTGAGAAATTACGCTTAGATCTAGACCGTATCAACCATTGGGTTGGTCAAGGTGCTGGTGTATCTGATCGTGTGGCTAAGTTAGTTAAAGACGCACAAGCTGCGGCTTAATTGCTTAGTAGGCTGTAGGAGTAGTTGTGAATAAAGAAAATCAAATCATCTTAGGTAAAGTAGGCGCTGTTTACGGAATCAAAGGTTGGTTAAAAATTCATTCTTTCACTGATGAAACTGAAGCCATACTTGACTATTTTCCTTGGTCATTAAAATTAGGAAATAAAATACAAACAGTAGATATAACTGATTGGCGCAAACATAACAAAGGCTTGATTGTGAAAGTGGGCGGTATTGATGACAGAGACGAAGCGCAAGCTTTTGTCGGCTCAGAAATATTGACCAGTGAAAGTTCACTACCAGATTTACCGCAAGGTGAGTTTTACTGGCGTGATTTAATCGGCATGAGTGTGGTTACTACCAAAGGATACGACCTTGGCGTTGTTTCCGATATGATGGAAACAGGCGCTAACGATGTACTGGTTGTAAAAGCTAACCTAAACGATGGCTTTAGTAAGAAAGAGCGGTTAATACCTTATCTTTTTGAAGAAGTTATTGATTCGGTAAGTATTGAAAATAAACAAATTTGTGTTGACTGGGACCCAGGTTTCTAACTTGTGACTAGTGTTGAGTCTTCTATGAAGAAGAGCAAAATGTGGATTGGGGTGATAAGCCTTTTTCCCGAAATGTTTGACGCTATAACCGAGTATGGGGTGACAGGCCGAGCAATTCGCAGTGGGTTAATTGAGTTTCATAAATGGAACCCAAGAGACTTTACTCATGATCGACACCGCACTGTTGATGATCGTCCTTATGGCGGTGGTCCAGGCATGTTGATGATGGTACAGCCACTACGAGATGCCATTGTTGCTGCGCGTAAAGCTGCAGAAACAGAGGGTAGAAATGCTAAGGTTATTTATTTGTCGCCACAGGGGAGAACATTGGACCAAGCGGGTGTTGGTGAATTAGCGCAAGATGACTGCCTGATATTTATAGCAGGTCGTTATGAAGGCATAGACGAGCGATTAATAGCGTCAGATATTGACGAAGAATGGTCGGTTGGCGATTACATTTTAAGTGGTGGTGAACTCCCTGCAATGAATGTAATAGATGCCGTAGCACGATTAGTGCCGGGAGTATTAGGACATAAAGAATCAGCAGAGCAGGACTCCTTCTCTCATGGTTTATTAGATTGTCCTCATTACACTAGGCCAGAAGTATTGACTACCTCTTCGGGGGATGAAATGACAGTACCGAAAGTATTGCTAAGCGGAAATCACGAGCACATACGTTTATGGCGCCAAGAACAATCTCTAATGAGAACATGGACTAGAAGACCAGAATTATTAACTAACCTAGCTCTGACAGCTGAGCAGGAAAAAATGTTAGCTTCCATTAAGAAGTAAACAAGCTCCACTTAGACTGTGCACACTAGGAAGAAGGTACTATGAGTAAAATTATTGAAATGCTCGAGCAAGAGCAATTGAAAAAAGACCTACCAGCATACGCCCCAGGCGATACTGTTGTAGTTCAAGTAAAAGTTACTGAAGGTGATAAATCACGTCTTCAAGCGTTTGAAGGTGTTGTTATTGCTGTTAAGAACCGTGGCTTACATTCTGCGTTCACTGTTCGTAAAATCTCGAACGGTGTTGGTGTAGAACGTGTATTCCAGACACATAGCCCAATTGTTGATTCAATTGAAGTGAAACGTCGCGGTGACGTTCGTCAATCTAAACTTTACTACTTGCGCGAACGCTCTGGCCGTTCTGCACGTATCAAAGAGAAATTGGCTAAGAAGTAAAATTCTTCTGGTTATTTTTCTGATAAAGAAAGACGAAAAAAAAAGCCTGAATATGAAAATATTCAGGCTTTTTTGTTTTAGATGTCTCGTCCTGAAATGTGTTTACACATTTAGGACTTATTATGACCAAGTCACACAATACACCGATTAAACGAACAC
>CAJXWZ010000044.1 GCA_913062815.1 uncultured Colwellia sp.
CCAAGTGCACAAAAAAGACCAGAAGCAAAAGCTACTGGCCTTCCAATAAAACCGTCAACGTATCTTAGGACGGGACAGACCTTCCACCTTTTGTCCACTTATTATTTTTTATACAGTAGTGTTAAATCGCTAATTCTACCGCTTGCATATGCACCCATTATATATGAGCTTTCATGTGTTTTTAGTAGTGTTTTTTCAGAGTGTATAAACCTTTTAGGTTGTAACCCTTGCCCGGTAGTGAAATGGAACATGCTAAATTTATAATATGGGAACAATCCTAATCCTTTTAATGTGTATTTCTCTAACAAAAAAGCTAAGAGATCGAAAATAAGCAAGAGTAATTGAAAGGGTACTTATTATTTCATAAGTCTGTGCGGTTACACTATGAATTTGAGTATTTCTATATAACAACGAGCTATGAAAAGCTTTATAGCTTTTAAAAATAAACTAACAATATTCATTTTGAGTAATACAATTCAACAAATCCCTTTTTTTTAAATTAAAAATAGTTTATTGTGTATATTAAATATAAAGAACACTTGTTGTTTTGGCACTTAATATCTGAAATAGCATTATTTGAAGAGGGGTTTATGAAAACAAATATATTGAAAAGGTTGGGCTGTAGTATCTCAGTACTATTAACTTTGTCTGCATGTGGAGGAGTAGATAAGGCTGTTATTGAAGCTCCAGAACAAAACAAAAAACTTAACATTCTTTACATCATGTCTGACGATCACACTCGTCAAGCTATTGGAGCATATGGTGGTTTGCTTGCACCACTTGATCCAACGCCAACTATTGATGCTTTGGCAAGCGAAGGAACGCGCTTTGATAATGTTTTTGTTACTAACTCTATTTGTACACCAAGTCGTGCCAGCATTATTACCGGACAATACAGTCAGACCAACGGAGCGTTAGACTTAGATGGGAAAATTGGTGAAGAAAAACAATATCTTCCAAAGTTAATGTCTGAGGCAGGTTATGAAACGGCAATGATTGGCAAGTGGCACTTGAAAAAAGAGCCGAAAGCGTTTGATTATTATAAGGTTTTACCTAATCAAGGTAAGTATTTCGATCCAGTATTTCGTGACATGAAAGCCAAAGGTAAGTGGCCGAATAATAAAGTAAAAGTAAAAGGTCATTCATCAGATGTGATCACTGATTTATCGATTAACTGGTTATCCAAACGTGACAAAACCAAACCTTTCTTTTTAATGCACCACTACAAAGCGCCGCATGATATGTTTGAAAATGCGCCTCGATATGATGATTACTTAGCAAATGTAGAAATTCCTGAACCAGCTAGTTTATATAACCAGCCTAACTGGGGCTCAGTCGCAACTAAAGGAAATAATGATTCACTAGTAAATGAAATAGGTACGTCAATATCTAAGCGTAATCCAAGAAGAAATATGGGTATTCACATGGACGTAGACCCGACTCTTGCTGATAACGAATATACACATGAGTCTTACCAACGTTATTTAAAAAAGTACTTACGTACGGTAAAAGGAGTTGATGACAATCTGGCTCGTTTATTTGAGCATTTGAAAGCGACAGGGGAATGGGATAATACTGTTATTATTTATACCGGAGACCAAGGTATGATGCTAGGTGAGCATGACATGATAGACAAGCGTTGGATGTATGAGCCATCATTACGCATGCCATTTATTGTTCGTCACCCAGCGAAAGAAAATGCCCCCAAAACTAACGACGATATTATTAATAATACTGACTTTGCTCCTATGATGCTCGATATTGCCGGTGTTGAGACACCTGATTATATGCATGGTCAGAGTTTTGCTGATGTGTTTGATAACAAATCATTAGAGAGCTGGCGAGAAGCGACTTACTACCGTTATTGGATGCACAGGGCACATCACGATGTTCCTTCACACTTTGGTGTTCGCAGCAAAGATCATAAACTAATCTTCTTTTATGGTAAGCACTACGATAATACACCTGCACAAAGTGATGTGAACTATGCTGGGCACAATTGGAGCAGAAAGGACGGTGTTGTACCGTCAAAAACACCTACACCTGTTGCTTGGGAGTTTTATGATCTGAAAAATGATCCTGAAGAAGTGAATAATAGATATGATGATCCTCAATACAAAGAGGTAATAGCTAAACTTAAAGTGGAAATGTTGCAACAACGTAAAGCCTATGGTGAAACTGACGCTAATTATCCACATATTCAAGAGGTAATTGATCAACATTGGAATGATTAATTACTAAGTTTCACATTAAATATTTTATTATTGCCAGTCAATTTATTTGACTGGCAATTTTTTTGTTATGAGAACATTCTTGAAGAGTTGACTTGAATGAACATGAAACTAAATGGCGCTAATTTACCCTCTGCTGAAAAGTTGAAACTACAGCCTGATAAGCCAATTGTATTCACATATTTAATCCCTGCACCAGTAAATTAAATCAGAGTTAGCAAAAAAACTAGAGCAGATTTAATTATAGCGATAGGTCGTTCTGACGAATCTATACAAGAGAATAATGTCCTATGTTTTCCATTTATATTTCTTGGGCTCTGGATGTTAGAGCCGAGTGATTAAGGTTGAGATGAAACATGCCGCAGTTCATGCGATTCAAGACTTGGCCAAACAACCTCAAACATAAGAGGTATTGCAAGTTATTTCATAAGATAAATTGGTATTTGGTAATAATTATATTATACCTAAACTTATGGATGCTCATTTAAATGCAGTTGTTAAATGCAGTTGATAAAAGCGGTTATAGACTCAGGAGTTACGAGTGTAAGTTTACCGGAAAAATTCTAAATGATGAGATTATGGCAGACAATTAATTATAATTATTAGAACAATTTTAATACAAATAATACATTGAATCGTTAGAAATTCTTATTTTATAACTATTTAGGATTTAGGTGTTTATTTTTAATAAAAAGCATTTACAATGTCTTTACATTGGAGTAGTCTTTATTTCGTGAACATTATAAATATAAGACACTTTTGAGTTATTGCCAACTCAAAATAATGGGGAGATTTAATGAAAACGTTTCAAAAAAATAGAATCAATCTAGCATGTAACACTGCATTTGTTGCTATGTTTGGCTTAAGCACAACATTCACTGCCGTAGCTGCTGAAGATAATAAATCTAAAACAGATGACGTAGAAGTAATTGAGGTTACAGGTGTTCGTGCTAGTTTAACTTCAGCATTAAATGCTAAACGAGATAGTGACTCAATATCTGATTCAATTGTTGCAGAAGAAATTGGCAAATCATCGGATGAAAGTATTGCGGAAGCGTTATCACGTGTTGCAGGTGTATCATTAGACAGAGGATCTGACAATCAAACTGTTACCGTTCGTGGTGTAAGTGCCGCTTTAAATGATGTGAAAATGAACGGTATTTCTATGACAAGTAATACCAATGATCAAGCGGTTGACTTAAGTTTATATTCAGCTGACA
The DNA here is from genome assembly GCA_913062815.1 of uncultured Colwellia sp. Lineage (GTDB taxonomy): Bacteria > Pseudomonadota > Gammaproteobacteria > Enterobacterales > Alteromonadaceae > Colwellia. Next base: position 3,452 of record CAJXWZ010000044.1, read on the forward strand.
TTTTAAGTCGCATAGATGTCATTAAATCGCCAAGTGCTAATCAAGAGGAAGGGTCTCTGGGGGCGTCAATAAATTTACAAACCCGTGCGCCGCTTTCTACCAAAAAGAATACTCAGGTATTAACCGTAGAAGCTCGTTATAATGATTTAAGTGAAGAAAAGACGCCTCGTTTTGCTTTTAATTTCGTACAAAATTTAAATGAAACTATGGGATTTTCAGGTTCGTTATTTTATGACAAGCAAGATATCAGAAAAGACGAATACCAAATTTTCAGTAACCGTCTAGAAAAATATCAAACTAAAGACGACCCGAAAAATAAAAAAGACCAAACTGTTTATGATCTTGATGGGAACATTATAGAGGGTCCTATCAGTGCCGTTATGCCGTGGTTCTCTGTAAATCGCGTGAATTTAGATGAAAAAACTAAATTTGGTGGTACGGGAACATTTCAATATCGCCCAAGTGATGATACCGACATCCGCTTTGATGCATCGTTTTCTCGCAATGAAATTGATCACATACATTCAACAGCAAGGTTACATAACTTTAAAAATTTAAATAATGTTGTGACTATTGACCAAAGTGGCGAGTCAAACAATGTTGTTTCAGCTTATTCACAAAAAGCTGGTGGTCTAAATCAATCAGGGAATTGGCTGAATACAACCGACTCATTAGTGTTAGGCGCACAATTTCAGCATACGCCAGATGACTATTGGACATACTCAGGTCATGTTGGATATGCCTTAACTGATCAAGAGTTTAGTGATGGTTTCAGAACCGCTTGGGTTCATACCGGAGTCGGCAATGCAACAGATCAATCGTCATGGTGTGGCTTCGATATTGAAGATGGTCCACAAGGTGATAAGTTGATGGTTAATTCTTATTGTGACCAGTTCGACCCAACAGACCCATCGAAAATGAAACTATCCGCGGTTAGATCCGATAGACGAGAAGTAAATGATGAGAAGTTCAGTGCTTATTTTGATGTTGAAAGAGCAATTGATAATTCATTTATAACCTCTGTAGAGTTTGGTGTTAAATATACAGATAGAAGTAAAAGTGTTTATGGTGAGGAGGTTTTCCTTAATAAAGGAAGTTTTGAAAATACAGCTCCTGTGTTTGCCTCTGATGTTAGTTCGTCAAGTATTACAGGAGGCGAATTTTTAGATGGTATTGCACCTGGTAGTATGTTGACCGATTGGTTGATGCCAAATAGTGCTGAAGGGGTTGCTTTAGCATTTCCAAGTGGAATAGGTGATGGAACTATTAACCCATTTACACCTAATCCATTAAAAGCATGGGAAGTAGATGAAGTTACCTACGGTGCTTATGTGCAAGCAAACTTTGAATTCCTAGATGGTGAAATTTCAGGAAACTTTGGTGTTCGTTATGCGGGTACTGATATTGATACTAATGGAACATCAGGAATAAAATTTGATCAAAATATGCCATTTTTAGTTGATGGTAATGTATTTGTACAAGATCCTGTGGAAGCAGAACATGACTATGCTGAGTTTTTACCAAGTGCAACGGTCAATTGGTTAGTAACCGATAATGTTGTACTTAGAGCATCAGCGGCTAGGGTATTAGCGCGTCCAAACATTAATAGCCTTCGCCCAGGTTATGATGTCAAAGCTCAGAATTTAAATGAAACGCCGACAGCAAATGGTGGTAATACCTACCTAGACCCATTCTTAGCGGATCAATTTGATCTTTCAGCTGAGTGGTATTTTGAGGAAGGAGGGCTATTATCTGCAGCATTATTCTATAAAGACTTTGTTAGTTATACTTATAATACAACTGAGCTAAGAGAACTTGAAAACCCATTGACCAATCAATGCATTGTCGACAGGGTAGACTACCCAGAAGGAGACCCTTTGCGTTTAACAGCAACTTCACCTTGTGCTGAGATTGGCTATAGTACAACAGTAAATGGTGGTAGTGCTGATATTAAAGGTGCAGAGTTTGCTTATCAGCAAAACTATACTTTCTTACCTGGCTTATTTAGCCATTTAGGTTCATCAATTAACTACACTTTTGCCGATAGTGAATCAATTGTAAATCCGGATGATCCGACAGATGTATTTAATGGCTTACCATTTTTAAATACTTCTAAGCATTCAACCAATGCTACTTTATTCTGGGAAGACGATAAAACTAGTGTACGTTTAGTCTATTCATACCGTGGAAAAGCATTAAGTCAAACAACTCACTTTAACTCAAGTTTAGTGCGTGATGCTCGTGAAACACTTGATTTGGCGATCAATTATGCAATTACTGATAAGTTGAAAGTAACGTTTTCTGCAAATAACTTAACTGATAGTTATGATACTTTTTATAATGTTATTACTAACCCTGCAGGGTCTAAAGTTATTGAAGGTGATATCGTTAAAGAAACGTCAACAGACTTAGAAAACACACCTGAAAATCGTGTTCAAGCGTTATATAACTCAGGTAGAAATTACCGTTTATCAATGCGATATACATTCTAAAGTAAGCCTGAATAAACAAAGGAAGCTTAACCGCTTCTTTTTTTTTGCGTTAATTTATCCATGGTGAATGTATGCTTAAAGTATTAATAAGAAAAAACGTTAGCCGCAATTGTTTCACTAACAGTTAATAACTTTTCTTTTGCTGATAACCTTTAGCCAAACATCATTTTCTCTTTACGGATGGTTAAGCTTCTTGAGACGTTGCTCATAAAAAACCTAAGTTTTTAACGTAAGAAATACTATTAGTAATGTAAAAGCGTAGATAAAGTATTGATATAAACTCATGTAATGTTTGTTTTTTGTTTAATACTTATAATGATCACATCAAAGTGCGTATTACAAAATACACAATTGTTTATATTTGATAGTGTAAAGTTATGTAATTGTATAAGTACCTTAACGCAGTGTATGTTATAAATAATATACATTGTGTTAAGGTGGTTTTTTGAAAATGAATTTTCAGGTTGTAAGAAAAATAACACTCGTTGCTATAGTAGCCTTTTATTCGGGCGTGGGTTTGGCAACGAATAGTGATATATATGTTTCTCCTATTGGAGTAGATGATAAATCAAGATCAGGGGAAAAGGCGCAGCCATATAAAACGGTAGCTTTTGCTTTGAAAAAGGCGGTAAAAGGCTCTCGAATAATTTTACGCGCTGGTCGTTATCAAGAAGAAGTAACCACTGATAACATCAAAGGAACTAAAGATGAACCGATAGTTATTACCGCATATCCGAATGAGAAAGTGCTGTTTGATGGAACTGATGTTCTTCACCTAAATTGGCAGCCTTATCAAAACGGTATTTATCGGGGCAAAGTTGCACAAGATGTTTGGCAATTATTTATTAACAACGAGCAAATGATGCCGGCTCGTTGGCCAAATGCGCGATTTGATACGGGCAGTATTTATAGCCAGCAAGGTTGGTCTAAAGCATTAATAAAGCCCAGTTCTAATGGATATTTAGTTGATGATCCATCAAAGCATGATTTAGCTGCAAGTGGCTTAAATATTGAAGGTAGTTTGGTTATCGCAAATACAGGAAGCTATACCACATGGACACGTAAAGTAACTGAGCATGAAGTAGGTAGAGCAGACTTTAAACACGATAAAACACCAAGTATTAAAAATAAGCACTTTAACTATTACCTTGAAGGTAAACTAGAATTTCTTGATGAAGAAACTGAGTGGTTTTATCAAAAAGATCAACAGTTTGTTTATTTTAAACCTAAGCAAAAATTGCTTAAAAATACCCAAGTAAAAGGAAAGGTCAGAGCTTACTCTTTTGATGTAAGAAAATGGCAACATGTTGTTATCAAAAATATAGACTTTTTTGCCGCGCCTATCCAGTGTGAAAATTGCGACTATGTGACTTTAGAAAATGTGAACTTTGATTTTGCTGGTGTTTCTCGAAGAATGTTAGGAGAAGCTGGAACACCTGCAAACATGGTGCGCTTGTCATCTGGCAAGAAGGGCAAAGGCCACTTCATTGTTCGTAACTGTCGAATTAGCGATACTGACTCTCAGGCTATCGTTGTACATGGAAATTATTCTCTTGTCGAAAATTGCCATTTTGAAAACACAGATTATGCAGTAACAGAAGCGCATCGACCTGGTAGTGATATCGCGCTTAGCGGTATAGGTGTTCAATATCGCTTTAACACCAATATCAATTCAGGGAACTCGGCAACGTTAGCTTTATCTGGACCTAAAAGAATTGAAGGGAAAAGAGCGTATAGCACCTTAACTGCTGAATTTAATGATATGTCAAAAACCGGCTTCGCACAGACAGATGGCAGTATTATACAAGGTCATATTCCTATGCAAAATGGTGTCAATATTCGTTATAACTGGTTTCATGATACCTCTAAATTTGCCATGCGCTTTGATGCTCCAATACCTGCAGTTCGTTGGGGGAAGCATGGTTTAGTTCACCATAATGTTTTATGGAATACAGGTGGTATGATGATTAAAGGTACAGATCATCGGGTTTATAATAACCTCGCAATAAATAATGAATACACCGATATAATAGTTTTAAAAGATAAGGTAACTAAAAAGCAACTTAAAAAGAAGAAGATTAAACCGGGAACTAAAATTGGCGGAGGTAATGTCAGAACTCAAACGGCTAATAATGTTGCAGGCTCAATATCAGGGCATCGTAAAAAACCTAAACCTGTTCCAGGGAGTTTTGGTAAAAATATAAATTTATCTGAGGAAGGTCTTGATGCCCAGAAATTACTAGTTGACCTAGAAAATAGAGATTTTCGGCCAGTAAATATGCAGTTGGTAAATAAGGCGCAAGTGATAGAAGATAAAGATATCAGCTTGATATACTCGACTGAGCAACCTTATTCAGGTGTTTATCCTGCGCAAGTAGAACATTATTGGATACCAGGTAAAAGGTTAATACAGGCGTCCCACCCAATTCCTGCCGACATGTCTATCGCTAAAAAAACTAATGTTGATTTAATATGGCGAGAGGCTTATCGAGCGACCAGGCATCGTGTATATGTTTCCCACCAAAAAAAACAGCTAGCAGATAAAGTGCCGCAAGCTAAGTGGTTAGTTGCAGAGAAAGCACAATCAAATATTTATCGATTAAATCGAGAATTGAACCAAATATATTATTGGCGAGTTGATGCTTTTGTCGACAATCAATGGGTCAAAGGTAGTGTTTGGCAAATAATGCCCTCTAACAGCTGATTAAATGTTTATTTGTTAATAAAAACAGGTATTATATGAAACTAATGAAATAACAATTCCCTTTATTAATAAACGGCACTTTTCTTCACAAGGATACATCAATGAGTGGTCAAAGCTTCTTAATTCAAGAAACGGTTAATAATATTTTATCGAGTCTACCTGAATCGCTAAATGACACTCCTGTTGTGTTAAAAGATAATACGCTTGCGAAGCAATTTAATGTAAGCCGAACGACTATTAGAACGTCTATACAAGAGCTTGAAAAGCTAGGGGTTGTCAAGATTATTGGCAATGCTAAAACCGTTGTTAGAGTAACTAGAGCAACTGATTATTTTGATATAAGTGATCAGGTATCAACCAAAGAAGAGATAATCGAGCGTTATTTTTTAGATTTAATTAATAAAGGAAAGCTGCTTCCTGGCAATAAATTCTCAGAGCTTGAGTTAGCTAAAGCATCTGGCTGTAATACGATCACAGTGCGTGAGTTTTTGATCAAGTTTTCTCGCTTTGGTCTCATTGATAAAAAGCCCCGAGCCAAATGGCAAATGGTGGAGTTTGATGAAAAATTCGCGACAGAATTAATTGAATTTCGCCGCATTCTCGAGATGAACTCTATTACTAAGCTCATTGCTAAGCCACAAGATGATCCTACTTGGGCAAAGCTAAGTAAGCTTTTAGATGATCATCGAGAAGTGTTAGCTGATTTTGATAATCGTTACCTTGAGTTTAGTCAGTTAGACAGCCGTTTGCATTATATAATTCAAGAAGCGTCTGGAAATAGGTTCTTCATGCAGTTTTTTGATGTAGTTTCATTGATTTGTCATTATCACTATCAGTGGGATAAACATGACGAATATGAGCGAAATTTTGTTGCAATTAATGAGCATATTGAAATACTTATTCAATTGTTAGCCCATAACACCTCAGGTGTTATTAATGCTATGGAAGTTCATTTAAATTCAGCCAGAGATACTTTATTAGGCTCAGCAAGTGGCTTGAAATAGTCATGATTTTTCCCGAGTATCAGCTATTTCCTTAAGCTGATACTTGCTTTCTCCCCTCTATTATTTGTCCTTTAAACTCAGTTGAAGCAAGCTAACTGTTTGCTGTAAAAATTTTTACTTACTGCTTGGTAAAGAAAAGTAAAGTTTTATATCACCCTCTTGTCGATGTGTATTTTATAAGTAATAATCAATTAATCAATTAATCAGTTGTTGATTGTGTTTATGTTATTTGAGGAGTATTACATTGAAAATAATAATCGCTTTACTTTTTATATCTTTTTCAATTGCTGCAAAGCAACCTAACTTTGTGGTGATTTTATCAGATGATGCAGGTTTTGAAGAATTTGGCTTATATAAAGTTAAAAAAGACACGTTGAGTAATACACCAAACATAGATACTTTAGCAAATAGAGGTGTGGCGTTTAAGCATGCATGGACCCAAGCAATCTGTGGTCCTTCTCGTTCAATGTTGTTATCAGGAAATTACGCAGTAAATACGGGCTCTTACGATAATAAGATTTATTACTTACCTGATTCACAGGACTATAAACGAAAAGATCGATTGCCCTCTTTTACTAAAGTATTAAATGATTCAGGTTATGCTGTTGCCGTTGCAGGTAAATGGCATAACCCTGCAGGTTACGATTTAATTAAAGATTCAAAAGCGCTTGGCGTAGACACTTATACAACATGGACTGCTTCTCCCACAGATTATGAGAAAATTCTTGGACGCAAATTAATTCCCGATAATACTTGGGAGAGATCTGCTATTTCAAATAAACCGATTATTTCTCGCTATTGGAAACCGGGTATTATCAAGAATGGTGAAGTAATACCAACATCGATGAATGACTATGGTCCTGATATCTTTTCCAACGCAATTATTGACTTTATTGAGCTGCAAGCGAAAGCAAGTAAACCATTTTTAGCCTACTACACTATGGTACTACCTCATAGTTCACACACAGTAACACCTAATGAAGTCGCTAATGGTGTTACTCCTTCTAACAAGCATTTTCGCAAAGGCACCCCACAAGGGATGAAGTATTTTTTATCTCAAGTTAATTATGCAGATAAGTTAGTGGGGGAAATCGTTAATAAAATCGATGAATTAGGTATTACAGATGAAACATATATTATTTTTGCTTCTGATAATGGCACAACAGCTTCTGCTAAGAGTAAAGCGGTAGAGTATGGTGTTCATGTACCTTTTGTTGTTGCTGGTGCAGATGTTAAGCAAAGGGAGATGACCGATGAGTTAATGGATTTTACCGACTTATTGCCTACGTTAACTGAATTAGCAGGAGCAACTATTCCTAGCCATTATAATGTTGACGGTAATAGCTTAGCACCGTTTTTAACAGGCAAAAGTAATTCGACTAAAGATGTTATTTACGCTTTTCCAGGGCCTGCGACCTTGGTTCGTACAAAAGACTATTTATTGGAAGCTGTTGCGCCGATCTATGGCAAACCAGAAGGGCGGTTATATAAAACTCATGGTAGCTATGACGGGCGCGGCTACGAAAATATTACTCATAATCCTAAATATGCAGAGGTAAAGGAAAAGTTTAATCAATACTTGTTAGCTAAACCACATACACTGCCGACAAACTTTGAACACCCTGCATGGGTATCTACCGAAAGCATGAAAAAAGGCCAAAAGCACTTCAATAATAAAAGGCGTGCGATAAAACACTTATCTTTGCCTAAGAGTTACAAGTTTTATGATGAAAGCTTTTAAATCGCTTAGCTAAAGGCAATAAGCTCTAATAGAGAGTGTCAATTAGGCAAAAAGCATGAGATAGCTAGATAGAGCAAGTTTAAGGTGAAGCTTGCGGTATTTGTTATCTTATGTGTAGTACTCAAACTTGATCAGACACCATTAAACATAGAAGCTTAATAAAATCTGAAAGGCAGCCATAAGCTCATATCCGTCAGTCATATTTCATTTATGAAGCTAACTTTTGCCGCAAAGCGGTCTAAGTTATTAGAGCAACAAACTCCATTTTTATGTCAGTTATCTTCAAAAATACCTGAAAATAGTAGAATTGTTCTATCTCGCTAATAGTATGATCCGCTTCCCCGGCCCACAAGCGAGTTAGAAATTAGAAATGTGTGGTCAGAATTACTCTGCCTCTACACCCAAGCCTCTCGCCAGTAACTTTTGCTTTTCAATAACAAAGATAAGCAATTTATGCAGTTAAACCTCATATAATAATCAAGGGGCCAGGCTGCTTAATTGCATTTTATCCGCTTGAAATGGGCTTCAAATTCAAACGGGTTCTCACGTTCAATAACATTGATTAATAGAGGTTTTCTTAAATATTTTAACTTTTTTTGGTTTGTAAACTTTGTATAAACTAAGTACAGTAAATGAGACCAAGAGTCTAATTTCATTTTTTGGATAAACAATGCTAATAAAAACTCACAATTTTACTGACCTACAGTTGTCTCGATTTCGAGAGTTACAAAGGACATCTTTTGAAATTTTGGAAGACGTTGCTTCGGGTCTCAAAGGTGGAGAAACTGAAAAGGAAGTGACTCGCTTACTTGTTAAGCATTACCGAGCGGCTGGCGCCGATTCGTTTTTTCATCTTCCTGTTGCTCTGTTTGGAGAACGTACTGCGCTGCCCGGTGAATGGACTGTGAATGACTTCTTCCCTAAACAAAAAAAATTGGAACCGGGTGACAGCGTTATTTTGGATGCTGCGCCATTGTTTTCTGGTTTTTTAGTTGACACTTCTTTTAGTTTTTGCTTTGGCCAAAATACACATCACAAGGCATTGATGAAACATTTGGAGCAATACCGCGAATCTGTGCCAGCGGCGATTAACCGTGGCGAAAGCTTTAAACAAATTGCGGATAATGTTCAAGCAACAATGATCGAGAATAATTATGAGCCTGTTCATACTAAGCATCCTGGTGAAGTGCTGGGACATAGAGCAATTAAAACGCCAAATCTACCATTTCAGCTAAGAATTCAAGGCTTTGATGCAATTTCACTCACTTGGTTTAAGATTAAAAACAATATTGCTATGAAAGGCTTGGGTCGCAGAAGCCCTCTTTGGAACGGGCTAAAAAGTTCCGATCATTTGGCACACGATGGTCTTTGGTTAATAGAACCTCATGCTGGAAAAGGTACTGTAGGTGCAAAATGGGAGGAAATTCTAGTTATTGAGCAAGGTAAAGCCAGGTGGTTGGATGAGAATCCACCCCATGTAAGACAATGGTCCTTAATTGATGCTGGAAAATGTTACAACCCTTGCTCACTTGCCGAATAAGGGATATATCAATGTCCTGCTCCTTAATACTATTATATGAAATCAAAGGGCTTGAGCGAATATCCAAGACAGTCTATTTTAGCGATCAGTTGACCAAAAGAACAGCCAATAGATAACGTCAACAATGCACACAGGTTAGCACTAACTGTTTGATGACTAATTGAATTCACATGGCTTAGTTGCCAGTCATGGGGGGTATTTTTTGTTTGGTACTATTGTAAAAGCAAAGTTTGATAAGATCATACTAAACTTCACTTATAATCCATCAATATAACCTAATAGGAAGCAAAGTTTTGTGAATCAACTTAATTTAAGTAGCCGTGCAGCACAATATATCCAAACGAGTCTGAACGGTGGTGTCCTCACTGTAATGATGCATCAGCCAAAGAAACTAAATGGTTGGACAGATGCAATGATGGACGCTTTTAAAGAGGCGTTTTTTAAGGCTGGTTTGCACGATTCAACAAAAGTGGTGATTTTTACTGGCGCAGGCAATTATTATTCTGCTGGGGTAAATTTTGCGGGCATTAAACCCATGCCGCCAAGAAAATTACGTGCAATGATCATCGATCACAATCAACAATTATTTGAAGCATTTCTTAACTTCCCTAAACCCATACTGGTGGCCATGAACGGCCCTGCGATTGGCGCAAGTGTCACCTCCGCCACTTTATGTAATGGCATTATCGCCTCCGTCAAAGCCACTTTTTCGACCCCCTTTGCTGCTTTGGGTCTTCCAGCAGAAGGTTGCTCTAGCATTCATTTTCCACGGCTTTTAGGTGAGCAGACAACACAACGCATGCTTGGCAAGGAAGGCTGGAAGCCTAATGGCAGCGAAGCACTGGCAGTTGGCCTAGTACAATGGACAGTCCCCCATGAGAATTTACTAGATGAAGCACACAAAATAGCACAAAACTGGATTGCGCAAGGCATAGGTCGCACATTTCTTGCTGGCAGCACCCGAGAAGAATTATTGGCCGTTAATGCGCAGGAATCAATAGAAGTTGCCGATGCCATTTTAAGTGCTGTTTTTTTACAAGAGCAAGCACGATTTTTATGGAGTAAGGGTAAGTATGGTCCATCTATAATGTTTTGGTCTGTTAGCTTGTTAAGGCCTTTGTGGGCATGCTTTTTATAATAGATAATTCAAAAAAACAGGTGTTGCTTTAGCCTAAACCCAAAAGACAAGACCTAACCCTTTGCGCATTTTTCTTAGTAACTTTAATGTTGCTATTTCCAATCTAAGTGATCGTTTCATATCCATGAGCGAATGACGGCCAGTGGCGCATTATAGGCCGGGCATAGTTTGCAATGTACGCGATAATTAACATATAACTGAATAAACCAAACCTGTAACCTGCGAACGACCGATGTGTTGGCGAAGCGGCCTATTTACTGTGCTGAATTCAAGTCAAAATTAGCTCGGCTATGTGGCAAGAGCTGCCCATACATCCAACTATTCCAATGACAGCTATGTAGGATGAACAGTTGCTTTGGTTTAAAGTCTGTATGAATGCTATGGTGACGCAGAAGCCAGTCAAGTTGAGGAACAATCAACATAGATACGTCTCCTGCAAGCTCAGTATTATAAAGTACCCTTATATATGTTAGAATTTAGCAATATTATTATTTAAAATTATTAGGTGTGTATCATGTCTGAACACTCAATTTTCGACATTTGTGTTGAACCTATAGAACTTTGTAAATTACTCAAAATAGCCAATATGGTTGGCGGTGGCGGCGAAGCTAAAACCATGATCAGTGAAGGTAATGTTTTAGTAAATAATGAAGTTGTAGTTCAAAAGCGTAAAAAAATTCGAAACGGCGATATTATCGAATATAACGGTAAAATTATTGAGATCGCTTATAATCCCACCAAAAAATCAGCAGAGTTTATTAATACCGTAGTTTTAGCGAGTAAAAAAGAACAAAGGAAAAAAAGAGCTAAAAGTAAAGCAAGGGTTCTTTCATCAAAAACTGTTACTGAACCATCGTTTGAACGCTAAAAGGCCAAATTTGTTGAACCTGTAGCCCTCTAGATAGTTCCGCAAAGTGGTAGAACTTGTCACAAGCCAGATGTGAAATATTGTACTAACTACCTTTAGTTTTGCGCACTAAAAAGTCATGCTAATGCGATTATGTGAACGAACGCTGTGGTGGCTTTTGCGACTGTAGGACATTTTGATTTTTTGTTTTTTGACGATTCATTACCGTCCATTAATGCATTTACCTTGAATTGATAACCTCAAGTTTGATAAATAAAAAAATGGCTACTAGGGTAGTAATAGAGAAAACCATTCTTATTTATTGCCTTAATTGCCTTAATTGCCTTAATTGATTTATGGTTGTTCTGTAAGCTTAAAAATTTGTTCCATAGGCAACCACTTCTCACCTGCTTTAGCCCAAGGGAGTGCTTGTTGAAATTGCCACATCAAAGTTTCCCATTTTTGTACTTCAGTGTTAGCTTCGTCAGCTTTGGCTTTTATTGCAGGGTTAAAGCTGTCGTCTACTTCCATAATCATAAATAGTCGGTTTTCAATAAGGTAAATTTCCATCTCAATAATACCAGCATCACGAATGCTTTTAGCAACAGCAGGAAAGCCATTGCCGGGTTGGTGATATTTTTTGTATTTGGCAATAAGCTCAGGATTATTCTTTAAATCTGTCGCTAAACAATGGCGAGTAGTGTTCATTTTTATTCTCTTTACTTACATAGGATTATTGCTTAAATGTGTTGAAAAAGACTCTTTATCAACAATCGCACCTTTGTGTTGAATAACACACTTGGCAACATTAGCTGCAAATAATGCGGCTTGTTCTATTGAACGTCCGTTTATTCGTGCACTTAAATAACCACCGTTAAATGCATCACCAGCAGAGGTAGTGTCTACAACCTTAGAGGCAGGAATGACCTTAATAACGGTTCTTTTCCCTTTATCACTGACTAAAATACTTTCAGGACCATTTTTTATAACAATTTCTTCAACACCCAATTCTTCTAAATAGTTCGCAACATCTTCAGCCGATTTTGCATTATATAATACAATATGATCATCTACTCCGGGTAAAGCAACATCTGTCAGAGTAAAGGCCATATTAAATGCTTTACGCGCCGTTTCTTCATCCGGCCAGAGTGCAGGGCGATAATTTGGATCGAATATGATACGGGTACCTTTGCTTTTTAGTTGAGCTAGGTATTGCCAAAATAGCACTAAATCTTCAGCAGATAAAATAGCAATAGATATTCCAGAGAAAAACAGTGCATCAATGTGATTAAATTTCTCAGGGTTTGTTTCAGCGTCAATAAATGTCATTAATTGCCTAGCCGAAGAGTTTTCACGCCAATAGGTAAAGCTTCGTTCACCCTCAGCATCAACATTGATAAGGTAAAGGCCCATTTTTTCTGTGTTTGAGCGATAAAGTAATTCGTCACTGAGGTTTTCTTGTTTCATCATCGTGATGAATTGATCTGATAGCTCATCATTACCAATAGCAGTGACAAAGCTGACATTAGCTTTGTTTTCAATACAGCGTTTTATATAAATGCCGGTATTAAAGACATCACCGGCAAAACCTTGTTTATATAGGTGAGCTTGGTTTTCTGTGTTACTAACACCACCAAATTCAACCATGCATTCACCTAAAACTGCTATATTTTTCATGCACATTGCTCCAATTGCTGTAAAAGTTGTAAGGCTTGCTGGCTCAATTGACTAATGCCGTGCCAATGTTTATTTTCAATCATTTCTTTATTAACCATCCATGAACCACCGACAGCAAAGACACTGTTTAAAGCGAAATAACTTTGTGCATTATGAGGCCCTACGCCACCTGTAGGACAAAACTTTATTTGGCTAAAAACACTACTTAATGCTTTTAGGGTATTGGCACCGCCGTATTGCTCAGCAGGGAAGAACTTTAACTCTCTAATTCCCATTTCAATAGCTTGGGCAATTTCAGATGGCGACACAACACCTGGTAACATAGGCAAGCCAGTATCTTGCATTGCACTTGCAAGTTTAGGTGTAAACGAAGGGCTGACCAAAAATTTAGCACCTGCTTTTACTGCTTCACTAACTTGTTGTTGACTTAATAATGTACCAACACCGACGGTAATACCAGGCACTTGTTCACTGACTGCTCTAATACAATCTAGGGCTTTTGGTGTTCTTAAAACAATTTCAGCATTGTTAATACCACCAGCAAGTAAGGCTTTACAAACGTTTACCGCATCATCAGTATTGTCCATACTAAGCACAGGTAATATTGGGCTGTTTTTTACTAAGGATTGAATATTCCGTATTAACATAGTTGCTCTATAACCTTATTCATATCATTTAATGTAGTTGCTTTTAAGGCAGTTAAACTGTCAATTAATTGCTTTGTGAATGTTGAGTTTCGTTTTAAGTCATTGCCAAATACTGATTCAATGTCTAAAAAGGCATTAACGATAGCAGTGGTATCGCTTCCAGATAATGCTGGCATATTGGCAAATGTATTCGCCAAAGGGTCAACAATTTCATCATCATTTCTAACTGCACGGCAAATAAATTCAAACCAGCAAGCTAGGGATAAACACAGTAGTTTGGTAGAACGGTTTAATGCCAAATTGTCTCGAATAATAGGCAATACACGCATTTGAAGTTTTTGTGAACCGTCCCAAGCAATTTGTGACAATAAGTGACGAATCTCAGGATTTAAGAATCGCTGAATGATTTCTTGAGCATACTTTTCAACATCAAGTTCTTTTGGTGGTTCAAAAGATCCTATAATTTCTTTAGTAGCGAGCGTTGAAATAAAATGGAAAAAAGTGTCATCACTGGTAACGTCATAAACCGTTTCAAAACCTACTAATGAACCAGCATAGGCGAGTGTTGAATGTAAGCAATTGAGTAAACGTAATTTAGCTTTTTCAAAACCATCTACATCAGAAGTGAATATCACGCCAACTTTATGCCAATCAGGACGGCTTCCGTGCCAGTTGTCTTCAATTACCCATTGGGTAAATTCTTCACGCTGAATCGGCCATCCGTCTTGTGCACCAATGGCTTTTGAAACAGTATCTATGGTATAAACTTCAGTTTTTGGTGTAATGCTGTCTACCATGGCATTAGGAAAGGCAACATTGACTTCAATCCACGCGGCTAAACCCTGATCTAATTGTGCTGCGTAATCAATTACGGCACGACGTAATTTATCACCGTTGCCGGAAACGTTATCGCAACTTAATACATTAAATGGCGCAATATCATTAATTTTTCGTTGCGCTAAAGCTTGCACAATATAACCAATAGCGCTGATAGGCGAACTTCTATTAACCAAGTCATGGGCAATGTCAGGGTGATGTAAATCAAGCTGACCATTGGCGCCAAGACAGTAACCTTTTTCTGTTATAGTCAAGGTAACTAACTTAGTAGTGGCAGCACATAAACGCTCAAATACCTGTACAGACTGTTCACTTGCAACAAGAACTTCTTTAATTGCACCAATAACTTGATATTTTATGTTTTTATCAAGTATCGCTAAGGTATATAAATTATCTTGCTTTGCTAAAATATCTCTTGCTGATGCACTTCTAAGCGATACTCCACATATTCCCCAGTTACCTCCAGATAAATTCATGGCATCTTCTGTGTATACGGCTTGGTGAGCACGATGAAAAGCGCCAGGGCCAAGATGGACAATGCCAATTTGGGTATTGTCCCTGTCGTAACTTGGTGTAACAATGCTTTGGTTACCAGCAATGTGTTTTAGATTGTCTTGTGATAAATTCATATTAATTTACTTTTCCTAAAAAAGGCGCTGGCTATCTACAGCGTTACGCCGCCTTTCCAAATTGATATTTCTTTAAATTGATTGATTTCGTTTTTTGTTGGCAAACCAGAGGCAATATCAATCAGCAATTGAAAAAAACTTTCAATACATTCTTGTTGAGGTTTATTTTCTAATAATAATTGGCCAGCATCGAAGTCTATCCAATGACTCTTGCGAGTTGCTAGATTTGTATTTGACGCTACTTTTACTGTTGGTACAGGAACGCCCAAGGGCGTGCCTCGTCCCGTGGTGAATAAAACCATGTTGGCACCACTTGCTGCCAAAGCAGTTGAAGAAACCGCATCGTTACCAGGGCCTTGTAGTAAAGTGATACCATTTTTATACGTTGCTCTTTCACCATATTGAATGACATCTTGAACTGTGGCATTCCCACCTTTTTGGATGGCGCCAAGAGATTTTTCTTCTAAGGTAGTTAACCCGCCTTCTTTATTACCGGGTGAAGGGTTCTCGTAAACCGGTTGATCATTTTTAATGAAATAATCTTTAAAATTTGAGACTAAACTCACAATGTTATTGAAAACTTTCTTGTTACTGGCATTGTTCATTAATACTTGCTCAGCACCAAACATTTCAGGGGTTTCCGTTAAAATAACAGTAGCACCATAGTTGCTAAGTTTTTCGGTGATACGACCTAGTAAAGGGTTCGCGGTTAAACCACTTAAACCGTCAGATCCACCGCATTTCATTCCTACAGTAAGCTCTGAAACTGGGCAGGGCTCGCGTTGGTCGTTTGCCATTTTAGCTAGCAGCGCTTCAATATGCTTCATTCCCTCAGTTTCTTCGTCATCGACCTGTTGCGCATTGAAGTATGAAAATCGATTAGATAAGCTTTTGGGCAAAGACTTGATTAGTTCACTTAATTGGTTATTTTCACAACCTAAACCTAGTAATAAAACACCACCTGCATTCGGGTTAGCAGCAAGATTGGCTAACAAACGTTTAGTTTGGCTTAAGTCATCCCCTAATTGAGAACAGCCAAAAGGGTGGGTGACCGCCAAAAAATCATCGGCTTTATCTGCAAATTGTGCTTTGCATTGAGCGACTAAAGCTCTAGCTGTGTGGTTAACACACCCCACACTGTTAATGATCCATAACTCATTACGAATACCAACTTGACCAGATTCTCGACGATAACCAAGAAAGTTTGGTATTTGCTCTTTTATTGAACATTCCCTTACTAGCTTAGGTTGGTATTGATAATGCTCTTCGCCTGTTAATGATGTTTTTAAATTATGACTATGCACCCATGCTCCGGCCTGAATACTTTCTGTGCAATGACCTATTGAATAACCATATTTAATAATGTCTTTACCTTGAGTAAGATTGCACATAGCAACCTTATGACCACGGGCAACATTTTCAGCTAATGTGATTGTTTGGTCATTTAAGAAAAATTGAAAACCGGCAGTAAGCGCTTCTAGTGCCACGACCACATTATCGTTCTCGTGTACTTGGATATATGATTTCATTGTAGATTTAGGTTCATTCATCGTTCTTTAACTCAATATTATTTGTCTAAATTAATTAACCTATAGAAGCGTGTATTATCAATTCATACACCTAGCTTTCTAGTATCGCCTCGTGGCTTTAAAGTTCGTTTTGTAAACGCTTCAAACTAACCATAACTGTCTCAAGATATTTGGTAAAATTTGGCTGCATTGTTTCCGAAAACATTGTTAATAGTGTTTTTATCTTTGGTTGAAAGGTAGTCGTGGATGATTTGTTTTATCTCGAAATATTCACCTGCAACTAAACAAACTGGCCAGTCAGAGCCAAACATAACGCGCTCACTACCAAAGTGTTGAAAAATAGCATCTAAATAAGGAACGAAATCAGCAAACTGCCAATGCTTCCAATCTGTTTCAGTCACCATGCCCGAAACTTTGCAATAAACATTGGGGTTGTTAGCAAGTGATTTCATGCCGTATTGCCAACGGGAAAATTCTTCACCTGTTTGAATATTTGGTTTAGCAATATGATCTACCACAACACGAAGGTTTGGCACATGCTTTAGCATTTCTATAGCCGTTGGTAGTTGGTGAGCATAAATAAGCAAGTCATAGCAGTAGTCATATTCGGCTAGTGTTTTTAAGCCATGAATAAATTTTGTGTCCAGCATGAAGTTTGGATCAGTTTCTCCTTGTAATACATGTCTGAAACCGACAAGTTTCTGATGAGTTTTACATTGTCTTAACTGGTGAGCTAAGTTGTCATCTTTTAAATCTAGCCAACCAACCACGCCTTTTATTTCATCACAATCCTTAGCTAAGGAGAGTAACCAGTTTGTTTCTTCTATGCTTTGTCTTGCTTGCACCACTATAGAGCCATCTATTTGGTTATTGGCCAAGGTTTGCTTTAATTCCTTTACTAAGAAATTTTTTTTAAGCAAGGTCATGGTGTCATCAATCCAATCGTATTCTTCCTGATTGTATTGCCATAAGTGGTGATGAGCATCGATTCGCATAAATTTTTTCTATCCAACTTCAATTATTGCTTTTATAACACCCGATTCTGGTTTTACCCACTCTGGGAATGTTTTGGTAAAATCGTTAAACGAGGTCCTATGTGTCACCATGTTGGCTGACTTTACCTTGCCAGTACGCATACAATCGACAACATGTTCAAAATCTTCTTTTGTGGCATTTCTGCTACCCATTAAGGTTGTTTCGCGCTTGTGAAACTCTGGATCATGAAAAGAGATATCGGCTTTTACTACACTGACAAAGACAATTCTGCCACCATGAGCAAGCCAACCAAAGGTTGACTCCATAGCTTTTGGATTACCCGTTGCATCAATGATTACCGTTGGCATGTCGCCGCCTGTTAATATAGATAACTGTGCTTGTACATCTTGCTTACAATCGACTTGGGCATCAAAATTAAACTCATTCTCACAGAACCTTAGCCGCTCGGGATTTACATCTGCTATAAAAGTCTTAGCGCCGCTAACTTGAGCAAACTGTGCTGCGCCAAGCCCTATGGGGCCAGCACCAAGAACCATCACAGTATCACTTTTACTAACGTTTGCTCTGCTCACTGAATGAGCCCCAATAGCTAAACACTCAACAATAGCAAGTTCTTCATAAGACACACCTTCGCTAATGACTACATGATCAGCGGGCACTGCTAAGTATTCGCACATACCACCGTCACGATGCACACCTATTACTTCAATATTAGTACAGCAATTAGGCTTTCCTGCATTACAAGCCACACATTGTCCACACTCTAAATAAGGTATAACAAAAGCAGCGCTGCCAAGAGGCAAATCGACTCCTTCACCCAATTCGATAATTTCACCAGCAAGTTCATGCCCAAGTACACGAGGATAAGAGAAAAAGGGCTGACTGCCTCCATAAGCATGAATATCAGTTCCACAAACACCTATACAGCGTATTTTCAATAGCACTTCACCTGCTAAAGGTGTCGGCTTTTTACTATTGGAAAATTCCAGTTTACCTGGTTCTCGGCAAACAATTGATTTCATCATTGTCTTGTTCCATTTTTAAAAACTATTTGTTTTGTTACTTCATCTTTCCACTTAACAGTATTAAGTGGTTGTCTTAAGTTATCGTAAATACATCATAATGTCTTTTAATAATAAAGTACACTTATTTGATGGTTGCGATACAAAAATATTTTTTTCATGAATATTTATATTTAATGCCTAGGTCTCGCTCTGTTGTATAATTCATTGTTAGTTAAGGTTTTTATTTTATATTTTATTCCATTTAATCACTATTGCTTTACAAAAACATAGCTAGTTCTAGCCATTTATATTGCATTTTATAAGAACAAAAATCAGTATGCTTTGGTGTTCCTAGTATATGATAAACACTAAAAAATGTAAAATTGTTAACAAATGACTATATACAATTCAATTGTAATCATTTAAGTTAGTAAATGAAAGTAGTGATTTACCTTTATTTAAGATGAAATCGTTTGGGGAAATAATGAAAACATTTAGAAAAAGTCGCATTCAAACAAAGTGTCTTTTCGCTCTAGCAACAATGTTAGCGTCAAGTGCTTTAACCGTTTCTGCATATGAAGAAAAAGAAGCAGTGAGTAAAGATCTCGATGATATAGAAGTTATTGAGGTTCAAGGTACACGTGATGCACTTGCCGCAGCATTAGACAGAAAACGTGAAAGTAAAAATGTCATTGATACTATTATCGCTGAAGACATTGGCAAGATGGCTGATGAAAATGTAGCCGAAGCGCTACAGCGTGTAACGGGTATTTCAATTCAACGAGATATGGGGGAAGGCACTTCAGTTAGTATTCGAGGTATGGGAAGTGACTTCAATCAAATTAAAGTCAATGGGCAAACCATGACTTCAGGCGGGAATGGTCGAGATGTAGATTTCAGTAGTTTTTCAGCTGATTTATTAGCGGCAATCGAAGTCGTTAAAACCCCGAGTGCTTCTCATGATGAAGGAAGTATTGGTGGCTCTATTAATTTAAAAACGCGCCGCCCATTAGATATTCAAAAAGAACAAGTTTTTTCTGCTGAATTTAAAGAGACTTATAGTGAATTGGCTGGTGAGAATGATCCCAATCTAGCTTTTACGTATATCAGAAATGTCGATGATAAATTTGGATTTTCTGGCAATGTTTCTTATGAAAAGAGGCATGTCAGACAGGATCAGTATTTTACCCGTGGTTGGCGAGATGTTGATTTAGCGCTTATTGATGATGCTGCACTATCTGCTGATACAGCACAGCAAAGTAAAGATAATATTGCTAGCGATAAAGATGGTATTGGTTGGTATCCAGATGAATTTGGTCAGCGAATCGATCTTCAAGAGCGAACACGTTTAGGTGGAACACTAAATTTACAATATCGACCTACTCAAAATATTGATACCCACCTTGACTTTACCTATTCAGAGTTAGAAAAAGAGCAGACTTTCTATCAAAACTGGAACCGTTTTCGTTATAACCAAGGCTTAGTTGAAAATATTACAGTTGACCCATGGGGAACACTACTTAATGGTGATTTTACCGGCAAGGCTGCTCGATATCCAAATCAACAACATACGACTCGCTCTGAACGACAAGGTGACACCAAAACCAAAACATTCATGGTTGGACTCGGTGGTGACTACCGAATGGACAAATTGTCTATTAGTGCTGAAGTGGGTTACTCAAAAAGTACTGAAGATAATGGTAATGAAAGTCAGTATCTATTTGCTGCGCAAAATATTACCCATGGCTTTAATGTTGCTCAGGATAATTTAATTGAAATCAATCAGGTAGGTGAGTCGCCAGTAGGCTTGTATGACAACCCTCACCGCCTATCACAAATTCGAAATAATGTTCGTCACATTGTAGATGAAAACTATTCTGCTCAAATTGATTTTGATTATGCCTTAGACAGCGACGTTTTCGCCTCTGTTGAGTTTGGTGCTAAGTGGACTGATCGCCAAAAATCAAAAGAAGATGATAGTACCTACATAAAGATGTGGTTAGAGGATGTTAATAATAACGACAAAGTGCGATCGAGCTTTATGGATGCTGACAACTTAACTGAATTTCCAGTAGATGACTTTATGGCAGGTCAAGGCTCTGAAAATATGATCAGGGATTGGTCTGTGATTGATTTTGCCACAGCACAACAAAATGCTTTAAATGTATTTGGTGTTAATAGTTTCGACGAATTGCCTTTTTCTAAATATCGAGATTATCGTAACTCATTTAATCTGGATATAGAAACAAAAGCGCTGTATGCCATGCTCACTATTGATGCATTAGACGGTCAACTGGTGGGGGATATCGGATTACGTTATGTAGAAACTATCCGTACTTCACGTGGTTATGCTGGTAACCAATTTAACATGTTGGAGTATCGTGAAGGTTTAGACAATTACGCTAAGCTTCCTGTGGTTGATTATCGTGATGTTAACGTTGTTAAAAAGTACAATAATTTATTACCTAGCTTAAATCTTAGATATGCACTAAGTGAAGATAAGCTGGTTAGATTTGCTGTTTCAGAAGTCATGGCAAGGCCAAATTTCTGGGAAATTGCGCCTTATATGAAATCAGCCCCACTGGTTGACAGACCTGGGATATGGGCTGGTAACCCTAATTTAGACCCGTTTGAAGCAACACAGGTTGATCTTGCTTTTGAATGGTATTTTGACAAAGGTGCGATGTTTAATCTAGGTACTTTTTATAAAGACATTTCTAGTTTCTATTACAACAGAATTACTGAAGGCGTTACCCATGATCCTGTAACGGGAGAACCTTATTGGTTAGATGGTGAAGGTGAGCCCGTTGGCTTTAGAGCTCAAATGCCAGAAAACGGTGCAGGTGGTAGTATTTTTGGTTTAGAAACATCGTTTCAAACTAATTTCACTTTCTTACCTGGAAAATGGGCAAATTTCGGTACTCTAGTTAACTATACCTATACCGATAGCGAAGCCGATTATTTAAAACTTGAAGCAGGGGATGAATCGCCACTTCAGGAAGTCGACTTACCTTTCCTCAACCAGTCAAAGCACAGCGCTAACGCAACACTTTACTATGAAGAGAAGGGCGTCAATGTGCGTCTTGCGTACACCTACCGTACCGACAGTTTATACACTCCAGCAGGCGCTAACGGCAATATGTATTGGAATGATGACTATGGCCAACTTGATTTTTCAGCCGGTTATGGCTTAGGAAAATACTGGTTAAGTTTCAGTGTTGTCAATGTGACTGATGAGGTACAAGAGCGTTATGTGACCTCACCACTTGAAGGGAACAGTTTGGAAGGCGAAGGCCCATCAAACCGTATGTTGTACATGTCTCAAGCAGGTCGAATTTTCCGTTTAGGTATTAATGGTAAATTTTAGTATCTCACAGAATTGAAGGAATTAAATAAGGTGTAGTGATAACTACACCTAATTATAGAGGTTTAATATAATGAAGATTAAGAACTTAATTAGTTTATTAGCATTAATTGCTACTGTTACAGGCTGTGGCAGTGATAGTTCATCAAGCAGTGACAAAATGGAAAGTGCCATTGATTTATACATGGCAGCCATTCCGTTTACCGATGAAAATTTAAAACAATGCATAGAAAATGGCATTGTTGAACAAAGCATTACTACGTCGAAAGAATTAACATCATTGAGTTGTTCAGCACCCATTTCAAATGTTCACGGTTTACACTATTTTTCAGCATTAGCCACACTTGATTTAACTAATGCTGGTATGTCTTGTTTAGCTATTGACGAAATGCAAACGCAAGCTGTTGAACGTGCTGCGGTTGATGAGGATGAAAGCATTACGCAAGTGATTCAACCCGCAGGTTGTTTTTACAACCAAATTGCATTTAATGATTTATTATTGAAAGCGTGTGTTGCGGATGAAGTTTCCCTTAATGGTTGGACAAGCAACGAACAATTAGCATATTTGTCATGTTCAGAACCCGCAATTAATGATGTTGCTGGTCTAGAAAACTTTATTAACTTAGCACAGTTAGATCTAAGCCAAACAGCAGTGCCATGTGTCGATTTAAGTAACTTACAAGCAGAATTACCCAATACAGATATTGTTACCCCGGCAACTTGTTTGATAGACAATATTGTTTTTAGTCAACCAGTGCAAGAGTGTGTTGATACCCAAGCCCCTGATAGTGGTTTAGTTGTAGATTTTCATAGCTTAAGTTGTAATTCACCTGAAATAGTTGAATTAACTGGTTTAGAAAAACTGACCTCGTTAGCTACGTTAAACCTTGTAGGTACATCAGTTGATTGTGATGAATTAGGAGAGTTAGGAAAAATCTTAATTAATACCACTATTGCCAAACCAACAACCTGTGAAATAACTCCAGAAACGCTTTTAAGCGACTTACCTCCATTTGAAGACCCAATAATGGCAGCGTGTATTTATAAAAAGGGTAATGAAAATGCTGTAAAAGTTGGCGATATAGTCGTATTAAATTGTGGCGCGACGACAGGTGTACCTGATAAAGAGGTCAGTTCATTGGGCGGCTTAGAAAATTTAGTTTCTATGCAGTCCTTAATCATTAATGCGACCAAAGTGGACAGCTTCCAACCATTAAAAGATCACCCTTCGTTAAAAGTTTTGAGCATTTTTAACCTTAAGCGTCTCAATAATGATGACATGGTGTTTGTACACGAAAACATGACTTATTTGGAGAACTTAAATATGGGCGGGGCAACAGGCATGAAGGATTATGCCAAGTTCAATTCGATGACAAACCTATATTTTCTTGGTTTGGCCAATCAAAACTTAGCAGGCGATGACTTAGGTACGCTAGGTGAGCTCACTAATTTGGAAACGCTAAACATGAAGGCAAATAAATTGACAACGATAGAAGCATTACATTCTATGACAGGTTTGACCGAGTTGAACGTCACCAAGAATCCAAACTTGTCGTGTGAGCAAATTAATGCCTTTAAAGTGGCGGTACCAACAGCCAATGTCACCATGGACCAAGGTTGTTAGTTAACTATTTCATTTAAATTTTACTGAGGCGCCACTAAAAATGATTTTATTAGTAAAAAAATCACATTGTAGTCATTAAATAATGAGTATTGATTGGTTTTTATTAATAATGTACCTTGGTGGCGTTGTTTTTAATATTATAAATAAACAAGAGTTGTTTTATGTTTAAGGTAAATTCAATTGCGATAGTAATCGCATTGCTTGCAAACTTGTTTCCTTCAACTGTCGTTGCTGGTGATAAAGTTGACCAAACTGTTGCACCTAGTGCTGCAATGAAGCGTTATCAGGAAGTTTGGCAAAGTAAGAACCCGTATGATAATGAGTTTTATAGTTCATTTCGTTATAGGCCGCTCAAAGGTCTTGAAATGGAAGCAGGAGTAAGTCGTCGGGATGCTAGCCAAATCATAAATGTCGATGGTACATATTATGTGTATTACACCAAAGTGGTGATGAAGAAGCCTCCAGTTGGTTATCAAAAAGCAGATGAGAATACGCCTGCCAATACTTGGGATTTGGCTGATATCTTTTATGCAACGTCAAAAGATAGTGTCACTTGGCAAGAACAAGGCTTAGCAGTTCCTCGAGGACCTAAAGGTGAATTTGATGATAGAAGTGTTTTCACTCCTGGTGTATTGGCATGGCAAGGTAAATACTATCTTTATTATCAAGCAGTAAAATGGCCATATAACCAAAGAACTAAAAACGTTATTGGTATGAGCTGGTCTGATAGCCCTTCAGGACCTTGGCACCGTCATCCTGAGCCAATCTTAACACCGGGGAAAAGTGGCGTTTGGAAAGGTGAAAAGCCAATTCGCTCGAAAATTGAGGAAGAAGGAGACTTTGATAGTCTAAAAGTGCATGACCCATTCTTGTTAGTGTTCAATGATAAAATTCACCTTTATTACAAAGCTCACCCTATGGGCTTGTCAGGAAAACTAAAACTCACTTATCCGGACTTTTCTGGGGGACTGGCAACAGCTGATAGCCCATTTGGACCTTTTATTAAACATCCTCAAAATCCGGTACTAAATAGTGGTCATGAAGTGGTTTTATGGCCATATAAATCAGGCATTGCTGCTTTAGTTACTGCCAATGGACCAGAAAAAAATACTATTCAATGGTCACCAGACGGCGTGAATTTTGAAATTAAATCTCACGTTGTTCTGCCGCCAGATGCTGCAGGTCCTTATGTACCTGATGCCTATACCAATACAAAAAATGGTCAAGGTATCACCTGGGGAATATCGCATGTAGCTCAACGGAAAAATCAGCCATGGCCACACTTGATCCGCTTTGAAACCGATTTGACTGGACATAAAACCAGAAGGCTCAAACGAGAAAATATTCGTTTCACTACAGAAGCATTATTTAACGCAGATAAGCGTTAATTTAATTGGAGATAAGATATGAAAAAAATACTTATATTGTTGGCAACACTTGCAATAGTTTTTGGCGCAACTGCTGGTCAAAGAGACTTTGCTAAATTAGATAAAGATCAGGATGGGAAATTATCTAAAGCAGAGTTTTTACATCGCATCAAAACCGAAAAAATTGACCAGATGACAAAAGTATTTGTCAATCGAGATAAGAATAAAGATGGTTATTTAGTTGTAGATGAATACACCATCAAATCAAAAAAATAAGTAACAATTCAGCGTGTCTTTGTAAAGTACACTGGCTTGATTGCTGTTCATAAATATAACGATAAGAGATGAATGCAAATGACTGATTTAACAACCGGAATAGGTTTTGCGCTAATAGCAGGCCTAATGCTTGGTTTATACGCTTTGCCGCAAAAGTACACGCAAGGCTTTAAAGAAGAAAACACTTGGGCACTATTTTTTATGCTTACCATGTTTGTTGTGCCGATTATCGCTACGTTTGGCATTATGAACGGTGTGAGTGAGGTTTTCTCTGCCATTTCATCTGAAGTGTTACTGACCATGGTCGGCGCCAGTATTTTGTGGGGCATAGGCGTAATGATGTGGGGCAAAGCAATCCACCATATAGGATTGTCTCTTGGCTTTAGTTTGTTTATTGGCACTGTAATACTTGTGGGTTCATTATTACCGTTTTTTGTTGATGGCGTACCGCAAGGTAATGCGCTTATCGCCATAGTACTTGGCTTGTCTTTTGTTTTATTTGGCGTACTTGCAAACGGCCGAGCAGGAATTTTACGAGAAAAAGATAATCTAGAACAAGAGCCTAACGGCCAGCAAGGCTCCATGACAAAAGGTATTTCTATCGCGATAATTGGTGGATTACTGGCAACTGGTTTTAGCTTAGCGAATGCAGTTGGTCGACCTCCATTACACGAGGCAAGTCTTGCTCAAGGAAATCCTGAATGGGTAACGGCGCTTGCCGTAATGTTTCCTATATTCTTAAGTGGCGGAGTTATCATGGCTGGCTATTTTGCTTGGCAACTTTCAAGTAAAAAAGCATGGTCATCGTTTAAAACCCCTCACGTGAGTAAAAATGTATTGTTAATTTTGATGATGGCGTTTTTTCATTATGCTGCATCGGCAGTATTTGCCTACTCAGCTTTTAAATTAGGCACTTCGGGCAATACTGTCGGTTATGCCATTTTCAATACGGCGTGTGTCGTTACTGCCATAGTTAGTGGTATTTTCACTGGTGAATGGAGTCAAACATCAAGTAAGGCAAGACGTACCATGTATTCGGGCTTAGCGAGTATGGTTACTGGTATTTTGATCATTTCAGTCGGTAATAATTTTTAAAAATCAACCTTAGAAGGAAGCAAAAAATGCATATTACACAAAAACCTTTCGGTGAAATTGATGGTAACTCTGTCGAGCTTTATGAATTATCAAACAGTAATGGTATGTCGATTAAAATTACCAATTATGGGGGAATTGTTACCTCGATAAAGGTTCCTGATCGTGATGGGAGTATTGATGATATTGTTTGTGGTTTTGATAATTTAGCCAGTTATTTTAGTGAAGAATATAAGGCCAATGCGCCTTATTTTGGTGGGATTGTCGGCCGTTATGCAGCAAGAATAAAAGACGGAAAATTTTCTTTAAACGATCAGCAATATACCCTAGCGACTAATAATGCGCCTAATCATCTTCACGGTGGTACTGTTGGCTTTGATAAACGTATTTGGCAAGCAACAAGTTTTAAAGAAGATGATGCGGTTGGTTTATCTTTAACACTGCTTTCAGTTGATGGCGATGAAGGTTATCCGGGCAACTTGTCGGTAAAAGTGCAATATCGTTTAACCAAAAGTAATGTCTTTAAGATCACTTATCAAGCAAGTACAGATGCTGCGACACCATTGTCGTTAACCAATCATACTTATTATAATTTAACGGGTTTTAAAGACAATATTAAAAGCCATGAATTACAAATAGCCGCCGATCAAATACTACTACCAGACAATACCAATGTACCTGTTGGTCCAGTTAAGGTTGTCGCGGGCATTGAAAATTTTAATGAACAAAAAATATTGGGTCATTCTATTGATGCATTAGATTTTGGTTTTGAACACTATTATATTTTTTCAAAAGCATTTGATGCTAAGCATCAGGTAGCTCAAGTGTTTGAACCACAGTCTGGCAGAACAATGAAGGTGGTAACGACAGATCCGGGTATGTTGTTTTATACCGGTCATTTTACCTCCGATAAACTTAAGCGCGAAAGTGGTCAGCAGTATGGTCAGTATCGAGCAATGTGTTTTGAAACGTCTAAATTTCCTAATGGACCTAACATTACGCAAGCACCTAAGAGTATTCTTGAGCCAAATGAAACATATTTTGAAGAAACTGAGTTTCATTTTAGTTGGTAAATCATCAAAGGGAATTATTGAAAGATATGAAAACAAAATTATTGCTACTCGCTTCAGCATTGGCTATGTCATCAATGGCATCTGCTGATAAATATCAAGCTGATTGGCAGTCGCTTTCAGCACATCAACAGGCACCTGAATGGTTTAAAGATGCGAAATTTGGCATATATTTCCATTGGGGGCCTTATTCTGTGCCAGCGTATGGTAATGAGCACTATCCGCGTACTATGTATGGTCACCCTAGCGGTAAAAAGCCGATAGAAAATAAACAAAAGCGCAATTATAACTTAGGCGTTGGTTTTCAAACATTTCGTGAGCATGAACATCATAAACAAGCGTTTGGTGAGCCCAAAGATGTTGAATATCACGACTTAATCCCTCAATTTACTGCTACTAATTTTAACGCGGAAGAATGGGCTGACTTATTCTATTTATCAGGGGCTAAGTTTGCCGGACCCGTGGCTGAGCATCATGATGGTTATGCCATGTGGGACTCTGAGATAACACCGTGGAATGCTGCTGACACAGGACCTAAAAGGGACATTGTAGGTGAAATGGCAAAAGCGATTCGTAAACGTGACATGAAATTCATCACCACTTTTCATCATGCTAAAGGGGGAGATCCAGGTAAGCAAGCCGCTAAAAAGCGCAGACAATGGCATTATTACGGACGAGAGCAATACATGTTGCGTAATAACAGCGAATTTAAAGATACCGCTGATCTGCAAAAGCTCTACGGTTCAATGCCTCGCAAAGCATGGCTTGATATGTGGAATGGTAAGTTAGAAGAAGTGATTGATAATTATCAACCCGACATGATTTGGTTTGATTCATGGTTAGACCGTATTCCAGAAAGCAATCGCCAAGCGTTTGCAGCTTACTATTTAAATGCCGCTGAGCAGTGGGATAAAGAGGTGATGATCACCTATAAACAAGAAGACATGCCGCAATCTGTTGGTGTGGTTGATTTTGAAAAAGGGCGTATGGATAAATCAACGCCTTATAGTTGGTTAACCGATGATACGATTAGCGCTGGCACATGGACAACAACGGGCAGTTGGTCGTATACCGAAGAGTTAGAGATAAAATCATCAAAAGAAATTATTCATACGCTAATTGATATTGTCAGTAAAAATGGCCAGTTATTATTAAATATCTCGCCTAAAGCAAATGGTGTTATCCCACAAGCCCAAAAAGATTCTCTACTTGGCGTTGGGAAATGGTTAAGAGCCAATGGTGAAGCTATTTATAATACTCGTCCATATACTACGTATGGTGAAGGACCTAAACGGTTAAAATCTTCAGGGCACTTTGTTGAAATGGATGGCGCTTATAACCAAGAGAACATTCGCTTTACCACCAATGGCAATACTATTTATGCTATCCAAATGGGCTGGCCAGGAAGTCATAAAAAAGTGTTAATTAAAAGCTTGTCGAAAGAAAAACTTGCCGGTTTAAACGTTAGTAAAGTTAGCGTTGTTGATTCTTCTGAGGAAATAATCTGGCGAATGACAACGCAAGGCTTGGAAATTATCTCTCCTTTTAAAGCGTCTAATAAAGTGGCAATAAGCTATAAAATTGAAACTACTAAAATAACCAAATAGCTCACTTT
Source organism: uncultured Colwellia sp. (assembly GCA_913062815.1). GTDB lineage: Bacteria > Pseudomonadota > Gammaproteobacteria > Enterobacterales > Alteromonadaceae > Colwellia. Next base: position 32,645 of record CAJXWZ010000044.1, read on the forward strand.
TAATATGGCTGTGAACTACAGCCATATCTTCTATTTACTTAGTAAACACCTTTTAACTTCGCAGTGTGAGCAATATGAATAAAAGCAGATTATCGATGAATCTTGGTTGGATTAATATCTTATTTATTAATGTAATTATTTTGTTCAATAGCATTGTTATTGCTACTGAGAACAAGCCCTTTTTAGCTAAATCAGAAATTTTATTTACTCAACCTTTATGGCACGAACTTAACTCTCAAAATCATGGTAAATATGAAAAATACCAAGTAGATTCCACAATGTGGGGCTTCCTACCGCCAACCTTTTCAAATTTTGATGCACAAAATAACTTTGATGAAAGCATGCAAAATTACGTCGAGGGGATTTTGCAGCATAACGGTGCTGATATTGATTGGGTGTCTCGTATAGAGTGGGATGTGATTTGGCGGGGAATGACAACTAAATACCCTCAACAGTACCATAATGCTATGGTCAAGCGTTTAGATGGCTCCTCTCTTGAGATAAAATGGTTTCCTGGGCATTATTATTTTTCAACTCATGCCCCATTATTTAAAGAATATATTGAATGGCAGATCAAAGATATTGCTTTTTACGGTGAAGCAACAAATCCAGAAACTGTCGATGCGATATTATTCGACTCTCAACATACCGCACCTGCGCAATATCATTTAGGTGGTGGCTTTAGTGATGATTGCCAGAGCAACTTCAATACTTGGTTAACAAACAAGTATTCTCAAGTTGAACTTAACGCGATGGGAATCGTTAACATTGAAGAGTTTCATTATGGTAGCTATTTAAAGTCGTTAGGTTATACGGTTGAGACTTATGAAGCAGCAACAATGAGCGGCGTCGACATTCCTTTGGGTGAAACCTTTAAATTTTTCCTACAAGCATGGAATAAAGAGTATTTGGCTGAATTAGTAAATTTCACTGATAAGATTGCCAAAGACAAAGGCTACCCTAAAAAGGAAAATGGTAGCTATATTGATGTGGGTTCAAGCTCACCAATTTTAGATCCTTATTTTAAAGGTATTCGTTTTGCTCCGATTGATGAATTTGATTTTTATGTACAAGAGTTTAACCATAAAGCGCCATTAGCAACGATCAGCAGTGAAGTGATGCTGATGTATAAATTGGCAGAAGCATTAGACAAACCGTTAGCGTTAACGGGCCAACCTAATACTGATTGGAATTATATGGTCGACAACCCTGATGCGACTGATTTAGTTAAAGGCTGGATAGCGCAAGCATATGCTAATGGCGCCGTATTTATGGCGCCCGAACATATGTGGTCATATAACGATCAAGGACAACGATATTATGACGCCAACGATGGTGATTATGATTACATTTATCGTTGGATTGCACAAAACAATTACTTGTTTGATAACTTTGAATCTGTCGCCAAAGTTGGGCTTGTGCATAGCCATGCGGCCTATCGTAACAATCGATATGATCAGTTGGATGTATTTTCGGCTGCCGCCGATCTGATGGAAAACAACATTCCTTATAAATTATTGATAGCAGGGGATGAGTGGTGGCCTAAATACCTTACTGAAACGAAACAAATTACCCAAATTGAGAACTATCAAGCGGTGGTACAAACGCCTTTTAATGGCGTTTCACTTGACCCTCTTCAACAGAAAGTACTCGATGACAATAAAAGTAAACTTGTTACTTGGCCAAACTTAGCCGAATTAAAGCAATTGCACGCAATTGAAATTACCGTTAGTGCAAATAACGTGGCTAGTTTTCCACGAGTAAATAATGAGTTCCCTCACGAAAATCCGCCACATATTATTCATCTTGTTAATCGCGATTATAAAAAAGAAACGGCAACAATTAATGCTAAAACCAATTTAGTGGTTACTGTTTCAGATACCTTATTTGGTAAAACCCTATTTTCTGCTCGTTTTAACCAAGCAGGGCAGTCACCAATAGTGCTGAATGTAGAGCACAATGAAGGTATTGCGACGATTACTATCCCTAAGTTAGTTAACTGGGGCATCCTAGAGCTTTTTGCCAGTGACACGGTTCCTGATAAATCAGAATTTTCGCCAAGAGTTAAAACCGTACTCACCGAAAGTTTTGATCAAAACCAACAGCCTGATGAGAACGGTTTTGTACGCATCGATAGTCAAGGTGACAATAACGAGCAGATCCACAGGTTTGAACAAAAATGGGCATGGGGAGCATTTTCATCTGGAGGTAATATTAGCCAAAATAATCAATGGGGCGGTATCGTTCAGTTTCAAGATGGTGCTAAAAAAGGTTCTCGAATCTATACCCGTTTCGATAAAAATACCGAATTAAATGCTGAATCAACGGCTAATGTATCCAGTGTGTGGCTCGACATATCTGCTCTGGATGCTAATTTAATATTCAATATATCACAGTCACCAGCTCAACAATGGGCCATGATAATTAGAGACGACAACACTTGGTGGCGCTCATCTGCCATTGATATCCCAATACAAGATTGGGATTCAACTAGAACTGCGTCTGTGAACATTCATCAATTATCTTGGTATAGCAGTGAACAAATCACTGATGCAATTATCGATATGGATCAAGTCGATTTTGAAGGAGAGGGAAATGTTGTCTTTTCAATACCAGGCACGCCTAATTTAAATAAAATTTCTGGCTTTGGTATTATCGCGCTTGAAGATGCTAATGATACCATTGCTATTAATGAGCTAGGGTTAGCGAATGTTTATGCCTATACACCAGCTAATTTATTAGATGATGACTTTGACAATGACGGTTGTATCAATGCTGATGATGCCTTTCCTGAAGACCCACAAGAATGTCTAGATAGTGATAATGATGGCATTGGTAACAATGCCGATCTCGATGATGACAATGATGGCGTTACCGATAATGCAGATGCTTTTCCATTCGATAGCACAGAATCAATTGACACAGATGGTGATGGCATTGGTAACAATGCTGACAACGATGATGATAATGATGGTTATTCAGATAGCGCAGAAATTGCCGCTGGCAGTGATCCGCTTTTGGCTTCATCGATTCCAGTAAAAACTGAAACGGTAACTGAAAAGTCAACATCAAGTGGTGGCAGTTTTACTTGGTGGGGATTAGCTTTTTTTATGTTTGTGTTAATAGAGAAAAGAAGAGCAAGATCATCAAAAGACAATGATTAAAACAGTAATATAATGAACAAAAAAAATGACCTACAAGTAGCTAGCCGTTCGGGGTTAGTGTTCTAAAAAACACTAGCCCTTTTTAATGTCTGTACTATAATTAGTGTTAAATCAGGTGGTTGTTTTTTAGTATGTTATAAAGAACATCATATTTAACGCTAAGTTTTGGTGGTGTGGCATGACGAAATCGAGGTTACAATTAATACCTAAAAACGTCAATAGGATACAGTTTAACCGATGTTATAACCCTCAGTGTAGTTATTTTTTAGTTGCTCCAACCGAACAGCAAAAAATTAACTCCTTCAAAGTATTGAGTGTTGCTGCTGGAACATCATCTCTTAAGTGTGTTGGTTGTGGTAAAACTGTTACCTTAAAAAGTAACGAGTCAATTCATCAAGAGCTAAATCGAGTATCCAAACCAGCAAGTTATATTGATACCCCTGTCCATAATGATGCTTGTAAAACCTCTGAATGCGAAAATTTTAATAAGAAATCATCGTACAACCCAACCCTCTATAAACGTAATGGTAGAACCGCAACGGGTAATCAGCGGTATTCTTGTAAGTCATGCCAAAAGTCTTTTACACATGTGGTAGTTAAAGAAAAGCGCAAACCAAATACAAGAGTTGAAATTGAGAAAACATTATTCAGGGAAATGGTTAACAAGACTCCTGTGCGTGGCTCAATATCTGTTTTTGAAATGTCACCACAAACCTATTATGAAAAAATGGATCGCTTTGCTAAGAAATGCGCGTTGTTTACTTATAACAAAGAAAAACGATTAAAAGAGTTAACTAGAGGAAAGAGGTTCAACTTATGTACCGACAAGCAAGATTACACATTGAATTGGATTGATAGAAAGAACAAGGTAAATACAATCCTTAATGGTATAGGCACTGCTGATTTATGGTCAGGTTATGTTTTTGGCATGAACATTAATTTTGACCCACTGGCAAATATGCCTGAATTACTCATGTTAGAAGAATCAACCTCGGCTAAATATAAACAACATTTTAGAAAATATGCCCACCTTTGGATGCCTAGAGATACATTGTTAGCCCAAGGTTCACTTAAACATATTAGGTTACTGCAAAAAGAGCTGAATGAATTAAATTTGACAGGTCTTGAACGTTCAATAATGGAAAGTGAACGAATGAACGAAATTAGCAGTGAAATAGGTATCATATTGAGTGATGCATCTGATGGGTGGTCTGATGCTGTCACAGGTACAAGAGTTCATTTTGAATACATGACTTATGCTCATTTTTTATGGCTAGCTAAGAAGTTTTTTAACGCTAAAAAGGTCAACTTTTACTTAGATCAAGATCCAGCTATGGATAGAGCAGTACTAAATAGCTTTAGTAAGAACAACTTCAAGGGAGAGCTTGATGCTTTTTCTGTAAAAATTGATAAAGGGATTCATTCTTCCGTAGACAAAGAAAACTTAAAGAAGGACTCCGACTTCTTTATTCACGAAATAATGGAAAATGAACAAATTAGCTATTATGAGGCTCAAAAAAAGTTAATTTTGAATAAGCTTGCTGCTCCTAGAGTAGAAGATAAATTTATAACTATTAACGGAAAGGAGTGGCTAAAGATCCCATATTCAGAAATTAAAGAGCCTGAAAAAATGGTGCATTGGATCACTAAAAGAGATTTACCGATAGATAAGCAAGCATCTATGTTTCATAACGCCTCACTTCATGCAATCGACAGATTCTTTAATATCACAAGAGAGAAGATTTCAACATTAGCTAGACCATCATCAAGCCAAGGAAGCGTAGGAAGAATATTTAATAAAAATTCATCATATAGCCCTATAGCTGTAGAGAAAAAATTAATCATGCTAAAAACCTTTAGAAATTACATTCAAGTGGGTCAAGATGGAAAAACACCAGCAATGAGGATAGGGCTTGCTGACAAACCTTATGATGTATCCCAAATTATTCATAGGTAAGATATTGTTTACTCGGTAATGTATTGAATATAAAATAAAATATGATATATATTAATAATAAAACAAGTATAAAATAATTTAAAAGGGATTTGAATTGTACAAAAACAAAATGATTAAAATTTTTTCTGGAACCGCTTCTTTATTAATTGCGATATCAATTTCTGCTTACTTAATAACGTTTAATGGTGGACTTTCTGACAATCATACTAAGTGGGGGGAATTTGGTGCATACATCGCTGGAACATTAGGAACCTTCTTAACGCTTTCAAGTATAATAATGGTTTATATTTTTAATAAAAATCAAATAACTGAGAATAATAATTCTGAGAAACTTACTAGACTAGAAACCAGAGCAGAACATATTCTTAATGTAATGTATGAATGGAGTGTTAAAAACCATTCGATGCTTCCAGCTTTAGAAAGATTACTAGAAGATTTAGATTGGCAAAAAAGTGATGTCAAGAATTCACAATCAGATTGCTACATGTATGTAAGAAACGAAAAGCTAGATAAAAATATTGTTCTAAAATCTGGAGATGCTTTTGTTATTCTATCAACCTACATAAGCCTTACAAATAAAGAAAAAGCAAAGAAGGCATTAATAGATGATGATATCTCTTTTATAAAAACGGATTTAGACACGTTTAAAGCACAAGCTGGATATTTAGTTGAAATTGTAAAATATATGATGAGTAGAGGTTACGATATATTTCTAGCACGACATATGATTTCAATCATATATGCTCGAATAGAACTATTACATTCTATTGAGTATGTGGACGAAAACCTTTATCACAATATAGGTATTATTCAATCATTACCAAAGAAAGATAACTCTGCAATCATGAGTGATGTTATAGAACGATTAACAGAAGATCTAAATTCATATAACCGTACAAATAACTACCCATTTGGTAACTATAAATTCAATTCAAAAGAAATTAAGTTTATTGACCTAACTCCTAATAATGACAGTGCTTTATATTCATATGTAATCAAAGATTGCAGGTATAATGTTGAATACAAAAGATCACCTGATGAAATATGGGTAAAAGTAAATTAGCTTTATATTTTAATGACAAATAAGAATCCTCACACAGAGGATTCTTTTGGCACACCAACCCCAAACGGCTTGCTACAAGTAGGTCATTTTTTTTGAGCTTTTAAACGTACTATTTACAACGTTTAGTTAAGCTTTCTCTATCAAGACCAAATCTTTCTGGGTCTTTTAACACATCACGAATCGTACTGTAATGAGGGAAGTTGTGCCAACCTAAATCTTTTTCACCTTTGCGGGTTAAATCACAGGTGAAACCAACTAAAAATGCCCAGTTAGACGCGCCATAATGAGCTAAGCCCCAAGAAAATCCTTGTCCGTCGTTGTTATCCAAAAATTTGTCAGCAACATAAGCACCACCTGCTGGAGGAATATCTTCTAACGTTGTGATTATTTCAAAGTTAATGCCGTCTTCAGAATATTGAATGGTACCTTTTTCAGGGCCCGCCCAATCAACAATGGCTGCCATGCCTGTTTTCCAAGGGAATACCCACGTTTCATGACCACTGTTTGATACCGGATTCGCTTGGTGTCTAACATAAGGACCTTCGGGTTTGTCAGCGATGGCAACGCCCCATTTTGAGTCGGTAAACATTTTTTCACCGATGGCGTGGCCTTTATAATATAAGTAGTA
>CAJXWZ010000045.1 GCA_913062815.1 uncultured Colwellia sp.
GTGTTCGTTTAATCGGTGTATTGTGTGACTTGGTCATAATAAGTCCTAAATGTGTAAACACATTTCAGGACGAGACAGAGACATAAAAAAAGCCTGTTAGTTTTCGCTAACAGGCTTTTTATTTGAATCTGTCTTGAGTTACAACTGTGGTCCAGCAGCAACTAGCGTTTTACCGTTATCGGTATCAGTAAATTTATCAAAGTTGTTGACAAAACGATTTGCTAAATCTACCGCTTTGTTATGCCATTCATTGGCATCTTGATAAGTATTTCTAGGGTCAAGAATATCACCTTCAACACCATCAATAACTTTTGGTACCGCTAAGTTAAACATTGGTACTACCGTAGTTTCTGCATCATCAATTGAGCCATCTAAAATCGCATCGATAATTGCGCGTGTTGCTTTGATAGAAATACGCTTACCCGTACCATTCCAACCAGTGTTAACTAAGTATGCTTCAGCGCCTGCATCAGTCATGCGTTTACGTAAAACTTCAGCATATTGAGTTGGGTGCAAACTTAAAAATGCTGCACCAAAACAACTAGAGAAAGTAGGTGTTGGCTCAGTGATACCTCGTTCAGTACCCGCTAATTTAGCAGTAAATCCTGACAAGAAATAATACTCTGTTTGCGCTGGCGTTAGTTTAGCAACCGGTGGTAATACACCAAATGCATCAGCAGTTAAGAAAATAACTTTTTTCGCATGGCCAGCACGAGAAATTGGTTTCACAATATTGTCAATGTGATGGATAGGGTAAGAAACACGGGTGTTCTCAGTGCGTGAGTTATCATCAAAATCAATAGTACCATCATCAGCAACGGTAACATTCTCTAATAAAGCATCACGACGAATAGCATTATAAATATCAGGTTCATTTTCTTTACTCAACTTGATGGTTTTAGCGTAACAACCACCTTCAAAGTTAAATACACCGTTATCATCCCAACCATGCTCATCATCACCAATTAATTCACGTTTAGGATCCGTTGAAAGGGTGGTTTTGCCCGTACCAGATAAACCGAAGAAAACGGCAACATCACCTGTTTTACCAACGTTGGCACTACAGTGCATTGATGCTATACCCTTAAGTGGTAATAGGTAGTTCATCATTGAGAACATACCCTTTTTCATTTCACCGCCGTACCATGTACCGCCAATCAACTGGATTTTCTCAGTTAAGTTAAAAGCAACGAAATTTTCAGAGTTGAGTCCTTGCTCTTTCCAGTTAGGATTAGTGGTTTTAGCACCATTCATCACCACAAAGTCAGGCTGGTAAGTTTTCAATTCTTCATCGCTTGGGCGAATGAACATGTTTTTAACAAAGTGTGCTTGCCATGCTACTTCTGTAATAAAGCGTACTTTTAAGCGCGTGTCATCATTGGCACCACAATAGGTATCAACAACAAATAAACGTTTGCCTGAAAGTTGTGTAGTGACTAGGCCTTTTAATTCAGACCAAGTCTCTGTGCTCATTGCTTTGTTATCATTTTTACCTTGATCAGACCACCATACCGTATCGCGAGTAACATCATCACGTACAATATATTTATCTTTAGGGGAACGACCAGTAAAAATACCAGTATCTACATTGACTGCGCCAAGCTCCGTGACTACGCCTTTATCAAAGCCTTCTAGGCCTACTTTTGTTTCTTCACTAAAAAGCAACTCATAAGATGGATTGTAAACAATTTCTGCAACATCATTAATGCCGTATTGAGACAAGTCAATTGAGTTTTCTTGGGCGGTCATAGCAAATTCACTCCTAAGTATGACGAATTTTAAGTTGTGGTTAAGGTTGAGCTTATACGAAAATCTACCTTTACTTCTTATGATGAAATATAGGCTAAAAGTTTTCATAGTGTTAATAATTCGACATTCTATTGGATCAACGCTCAAAACGAAAGCAAAAAATAACCTAAGATGAAAGTTTTCAGTATAAGCGACAGAAATATTGGAAATAACTTAGGAAAGGTTTGTTGGTAATTTTACAACAATAACGGCAATAAGGCCTAGGGAGGAGTAGGCCTGTTATGCTCTTTTTGGTAATAAATACACAAAAGAGCATAATAAAGCGTGATACCAAGCAAAATGAAACTTAGCAACTAATGGCTATCTTTCGAAATGAAACTTTTTAATTGTTCAGCAAAAAAATCATAGGTTGTTTGGCAGTTATCACAAGTCATAGAAATTTTTCCTTGTTCAGCTAATATAGCTTCAATTTCACTGGGCTCTATTTGTGAAATCGCTGCTAAGCATTTATTGCTAGAGCAACCACATTGATAACTGACTTTTTGTGGTTCGAATAGGCTGACCTTTTCTTGATGATATAAACGATACAGTAAGGCTTCAGCTTTTAACGAAAAAATTTCCTCTGCTTTTATGGTATTGGTCAGCTGCGATAAGTGCTCGAAATCACTTTGCTGCTGTGCTTTATTTGTGTCACTGCCATCGCCATCAGGAAGCAATTGTACTAAACTGCCTGCAACTTGTTGTTTTTCATCGTCACTAAATAGCCAAACTTGGGTAGGTATTTGAGCTGAGACCTCAAAGTATTGAGCGAAGCATTGCGCAAGCGTTGGCTGATCTAGGGCAACAACACCTTGATAAGCCTCGCCTTTATTTGGTTTTATGGTGATGATCATATTGCCATTGCCAATAAGGCTTGGTAACGTCACAGCTGCTTGCGCCGCTTTTTCATCAACCACCTTCGCAACACCGCGCATTATTTGATTGTTATCACCGTTTACAGACATATAACCCACAGGGCCGTCACCTTGAAGTTGCACGGTTATGTCACCTTCAAATTTTAACGTGGCAGTCAACAAACACGTTGCCGCTAACAATTCACCTAGCAATAAACGTACGCCAATAGGATAGGCATGATTCTCAATTATGCTTTGGTAACTACAACTTAACTGGACTAGTTCTCCACGCACATGCATATCATCAAAAAGATAACGGTTTAATTCATCGACCTTAGTCATGTCTGGTTGCGACATATAATTGGACCCTATGTTTTGCCATATAATGGCTATACCTAAAATTAATATCTGGCTATTATAGTTGTTACACAATTGAGCGGCAATTATTTATCTTTGGAGAATTAATGTGAAAGCACTTATTATGTTGTTGGTATTATTACCTTCATCACTTGTCGCGCAGGTAATTAACAGCGCAGATAATGGCTTTACTATTGAGATAGAAAAGCATGTGGCAGTAGATCATAAAGCTGCATACGCGCAATTTATTAAAATAAATGAGTGGTGGATTGCAGACCACACTTGGTTTGGGCGTGCAGAAAATTTAAATATTGATGAAAAAGTGGGTGGTTGCTTTTGTGAAATAGCAGGTGATAAACAAGCGCTACATTTGACAGTCTCTTTCGTGACTCCAAATCGTGAAGTAAGGATGATTGGCGGGCTCGGACCACTACAAATGATGGGTGTAAACGGTGGCATGAGTTGGAAGTTTGAACAGTTAAAAGATGGCACAACAAAAATCATCCATCGTTACCAAGTGTCAGGTTACGCAAAAGGGGGTCTCGGAAAACTAGCGACGATTGTTGATAGTGTACAATCAGCACAAGTAGAGGCATTAGCTGCCAAACTCTCTAGCCACTAAGCTGATACAAGTATTACATACGTTCTTTAAACTCACGCAGTTTTCTGCGTTGTTTTTTATCGGGTTTACTGTCGCTCGCTGGGCTAAGCAAAACACCTTGTTTTCTCGCTAGGCTATTTTTTTCTCTTATTTTTATACTCTCAATATTTTCTTGATATAAGGTTTGGGCAAAATCAGCATCACGACGTTTGTCGGCTAATGCCACAACCGTAACTTCTTTTTCATCGAACCCTTGACGTATTTTAATGGTATCCCCAAGAGTTACGCCTTTGCCTGACTTAGTCCGCTGGCCGTTGTAGAATACTTTACCGCCATCAATCATTTGCTTGGCTATTGCTCGGGTTTTATAAAACCGAGCGGCCCATAACCACTTATCCAAACGCACTGAAGTTAGCTCGTCGTTTGGCTTAGAAGTTGAACTATTTTTATTTACTGTTGCCATAAAGGTGATATTAAGTATGTGTGTATTGAAAAAATAGAAGCTGTTTAAGTGCTAGAAAATAGCATATCAAAGTAAAAACTTCGTGTTCTTTTGTAAATATTAGTTAAAAAGTGAGGACATCGCTTGTTGCTTGGCTAATGGTCAAGTATTATCGAGAACTTGCTTTGCAAAATTAACACATATTTTACATTGGTAATAAAGCGTTAGCTGGCTATCAATAGTAGAAAATAAAAAAGAATAAATAATTCAATGGCATTATTAGACAACCTAACATCATTCTCAGTTATTCTGGCAAAATTACCTCAACAAAGAATTGCGCAAGCAATTAGCGGTTTGTTGCTAATTTATATTGCTTTTGTTGTCGCCAAAATAACCTGGTTAGTTGTGCCGCAACAACAATTAGCTACTGATGCTACTTATAACAAACACACGATTGCCAAAAGTAGAACAGGACAATCGTTTAATATTTCGGCAGTACAATCATTGAACTTATTCGGTCAATATAATGCCCAACAACAAGAAGTCGTTGAAGAAGTTATTGACGCTCCAGAAACTCGTTTGAAATTAACTTTGTCGGGCTTAGTTGCCAGCGATAGCGTAGAAACCGCTGCTGCAATTATTGAATATCAAAGCAAACAAGAAACTTACGGCATTGGTGAGATTATCAAAGGCACACGTGCCAGCCTGGAACAAGTATTAATCGATAGAGTTATCATTAAGCAATCAGGCCGTTTAGAAACGTTAATGCTGGATGGCGCAGATTTTAAACAGCCAGGGCAGAGTGTTTCGAAGAAAAAAGCGAGTCAGCAAACCAAATCTAAATCGCTTCAACAAAAAAGCCTAGTGAATAGCCCACAAGAAATCACACCGAGATTAAAGCCAAGTATTGTTGATCAACGCTCAAATAAAAATTTGAGCAAAACTGCTCAACGTTTGCGCGCTGATTTAAGCCAAGACCCTGGCAAGATAACAGACTATTTGCGTATTTCACCGGCTCGAACAAATGGTAAAATTATCGGTTATCGTTTATCACCAGGTAAAAATCCCGAATTTTTCAAGTCATCAGGTTTGAAGTCTGGTGATATCGCCGTGCAAATGAATGGGCATGATCTATTAGCTCCATCAGAAGCAATGCAAGCGATGGCAGCATTAAAAACAGAACGTGATATTTCACTATTAATTAATCGTAAAAATGACTTAATAGAGATACTGTTTAGTATTGAATAAGTAACTGAATACCTATTTCACATTTTTAGCATGAACTTTAAATATAATAAAGAAAGCAATAAGGAATTTTTCATGAGCACACTCTTAAACGTATTTGTGGCAAAGCAAATAAGCCGCAAGTTTAAGCAACTCAAGCAATTGAGTATGGTTTTGTTTACCGCAATTGCCTTTGGCAGTATTTTTGCGGTTGGGCAAGCCAGCGCTGCACAATATTCACCAAATTTCAAAGGCACTGAAATTACAGAGTTTGTTAATATTGTCGGAAAAAACCTGAAAAAAACTATGATTGTTGATCCCAATGTACGCGGTAAGGTCAATGTGCGTAGCTATGATTTATTATCTGAAGAGCAATATTATCAATTTTTCTTAAACGTGCTCGAAGTATACGGGTTTGCTGCCGTAGCTATGGATGGCAATATCATTAAAATCATCCGCAATAAGGATGCTAAAACTTCATCTATTCCTGTAGTTGGCAACAACAGTGACATCGTAGGTGATGAAATGGTCACACGAATAGTGGAAGTGAAAAATGTTACTGTGCGCGAACTAGTGCCGTTGTTGCGCCAGTTATCTGATCAAGCTGGTGGCGGTAATGTTACTAACTATGATCCCGCAAACGTAATTATGCTTACCGGTAGTGCTGCTACAGTAAACCGCTTAGTTAAAATTATTGAGCGTGTGGATAGAGCAGGCGATCAAGATGTAGAGATTATTAAATTGCAATATGCTTCTGCCGGTGAAATGGTGCGTATTATCGAAGCTATGAACAAGCCTTCCGGTGGTAAAGCAGGTCAACCCACTTTTCTTATTCCTAAGATTGTTGCCGATGACCGTAGCAATAGTGTCATCGTTAGCGGTGAAGTTAAAGCCCGTGAACGAGTTATTCGTTTAGTGAAACGTCTTGATAGTGAGTTAGAAACCAGCGGCAATACGCGTGTCTATTATCTAAAGTATTCAAAAGCAGAAGATTTAGTGAAAGTACTTGATGGTGTAAGTAAAACGATTGCCTCAGAAGAAAATAGCACCAAAACAAAATCGCGTGCTAAATCTACAACCGATATTAGCATTGAGGCGCATGAACCAACCAACACTTTGGTTATTACCGGTCAGCCAGATATGCTACGTTCACTAGAGTCGGTTATCCGCCAACTTGATGTGCCAAGAGCCCAAGTGCATATTGAAGCAATTATTGTCGAAGTATTTGAAACTGACGGCGTACAACTTGGCGTGCAATGGTATAGTGAACAAGGTGGCTTTACTCAGTTTACCAATGGCCCAGCAGCGCTTTCTTCAGTTGCGGGTGCGGCAGAGAGTGCTAAAACTAAACCCGGTGACACAGTACCGGCAGTATATTCCTCTGAAACAGGTGAAAAAATTTCTGATGAATATACCCTAAATGACGTTGAGGGTGATTACACTTTATTAGCGCAGGTATTAGGTTCAGTAAGTGGCGGTATGTTTGGTATTATGAAAAATGATTGGGGCGCTATTGTACAAGCGGTCAGCTCTGATACTAACTCGAACATATTGGCGACACCGAGTATTACCACTTTAGATAATGAAGAAGCATACTTTCTAGTAGGTCAAGAAGTCCCTATCATCACTGGTTCTACCAGTAGTAGTAACAATAGCAACCCTTTTCAAACGGTAGATCGGCAAGAAGTCGGTATTAAGCTACTGGTTACCCCGCAAATAAACGAAGGCAATAGTGTGCAACTGACCATTGAACAAGAAGTTTCTTCAGTGAGTGGCGCAACGGGAGTCGATATCTCTATCAACAAACGTGAAATTAAAACCACAGTAATGGTGGAAAGCGGCGAAACTGTTATTTTAGGTGGATTGATTGATGAAGATGTGCAAGAAAGTGTGCAAAAGGTACCTTTACTTGGTGATATTCCAATCATAGGTCATTTATTTAAATCAACCTCGAACTCAACGCGTAAGCGTAATTTGATGGTGTTTTTAAGACCTCAAATTATTACTGATAACAAAGTCATGCACAGCATGGCGAAAGAAAAATATAACTTCATTCGCGCTGATCAATTACGCAAGCAAGAAGAGGGGTTGTCTTTAATGAGTAGTGACGTTTTACCTATTCTGCCGGAATGGAGTGATAAATTAACACTGCCTCCTTCGTTTGAAGAGTATCAAAATGGCATTGAAAAGGAGAAGCAAAGCGCTTCACCAAAAGATGCCTTACTTGAGCATAATGAATAATGTCTACGCAAGAAATTAACATTCAAGCAGATATTACAGCAGAGACCTTAGACAAGAATTCTGCAAAGGTGCTTGAAAATCAAGATGAGGCTGCAATTGCTTGGCGTTTACCTTTTGCCTTTGCGAAACGCTATAGTGTTTTACTCAGCAAAAATGAACAGGGCTATGTTTTACATTGTTTAGCCGATGTCAGTCTAGAGAGTATTGTGGAAGTGCGTCGTATCATCAAAGCACCTTTTAGCTTTGATGTACAAGATATTGCCTCATTTGAATTATTGCTAACCGAAGCTTATCAACGTGACTCTTCAGAAGCGCAGCAGATGATGGAAGATATTGGCAATGAAGTCGACTTATACTCTTTAGCCGATGAAATGATAGAAAGCGAAGATTTATTAGAAAACGAAGATGACGCCCCTATCATTAAGCTTATTAATGCCATGCTTAGTGAGGCCATTAAAGAAAGCGCCAGTGATATTCATATTGAAACGTTTGAGAATGCCTTACAAATACGCTTTCGTGTCGATGGTGTCTTACGTGAAGTATTAAAACCAAACCGAAAACTTGCTTCATTATTAGTATCGCGTATTAAAGTGATGGCGAAACTTGATATCGCTGAAAAGCGTATTCCTCAAGATGGCAGAATTTCATTACGCATTGGTGGTAGAGCCGTTGATGTTCGTGTTTCAACCATGCCAACAGGGCATGGCGAACGAGTGGTATTACGTTTATTAGATAAAAATGCCGCACGTTTAGATCTTGAAGATTTAGGTATGACCGAGAATAATCGTCATAGCTTTAGCAAGCTAATAGATAAGCCTCATGGCATCATCTTAGTAACGGGTCCAACAGGCTCGGGTAAAAGTACCACTCTATATGCGGGTTTGACTCAAATTGATGCCAAAGAAAGGAATATTCTTACGGTGGAAGACCCTATCGAATTTGCCATTGAAGGTATTGGCCAAACGCAAGTGAACACTAAGGTTGATATGACCTTCGCTCGTGGTTTACGTGCCATCTTACGTCAAGATCCTGATGTGGTGATGGTCGGTGAAATTCGAGATCTGGAAACCGCGCAAATTGGTGTGCAAGCAAGTTTAACCGGTCACTTGGTATTGTCTACTTTACATACCAACACTGCCGCGGGTGCTATCACTCGTATGGAAGACATGGGAGTAGAGCCATTCTTACTATCATCTAGCTTACTCGGTGTACTTGCCCAGCGTCTTGTTAGAACCCTTTGCCCGCATTGTAGAGAAAGCCATTTACCTGATGAAGAAGAGCGTGCTTTGTTGGCATTGCCAAGTGACAATCAACAAGTTATCTATCGTGCAGCAGGTTGTGGTGAATGTAATTTCAAAGGCTATCGTGGCCGGACCGGCATTCATGAATTATTAATCGTTGATGATACAGTGCGCGAGATAATCCACAATGGCCATGGCGAGCAAGCGATAGAAAAATATATTCGCCAAAATACGGCGTCTATTCGCCGCGATGGTTTCGATAAGGTTATGACTGGACAAACAACCCTTGAAGAAGTGTTGCGAGTTACCCGAGAAGATTAATGGCGGCATTTGATTATCAGGCAGTAGACAGCCGAGGAAAAACACAAAAGGGTGTCATTGAAGGGGATACGCCTAGGCAAGCTCGGGCTTTATTACGCGAGCAAGGACTGATGCCCATTGAGGTTATACCAACACTAAACAGTCAGAAAACAAAATCGGGCGAGGTTACTCAAAGCAAAGATAAAGGTAAAGTATCAGCGGCTGAATTAGCCTTAATAACCCGTCAGTTAGCAACCTTAGTTGAGTCGGGTTTGCCCCTTGAAGAATCACTAATAGCGGTGGCAGAGCAAGGTGATAAAAACCGGATCAAAAGTATGATTATGGGCGTTCGTACTAAAGTCACGGAAGGTTATGGCTTGGCTGAAAGTATGGCGGAGTTTCCTAAAGTATTTAATCGCTTGTATCGCGCTATGGTGGCTGCAGGCGAAAAATCAGGCCATTTAGATAAAGTGCTAAATCGCTTAGCTGATTATACCGAGCAACGTGAACAAATGCGCTCTCAGTTAATTCAAGCCTTGGTGTATCCGGTGATTATGACTGTAGTTGCCATTGGTGTTATTGCTATTTTATTGACTAAAGTTGTACCTCAAATAGTGGGGCAGTTTGAACACATGGGCGCAAGTTTGCCTGGCTCGACCAAGTTTTTAATTGCCAGTAGTGAATTTTTACAAGCAAATGGTTTTTATATTTTAGTACTCATCGCTGGATTAATGTTGTTGTTTTCACAGCTTTTGAAAAAGCCAAAATTTGAAATGGCGTATCATCAACGTGTTATTGCTTTACCAGGTATTGGCAAAGTGGCAAAAGGATTAAATACAGCACGCTTCGCAAGAACCTTAAGCATACTGTCGGCAAGTGCCGTGCCCTTATTAGAAAGTATGAAAATTTCAGGAGAGGTACTCGATAATTTGTACATTAAGCAGCAAGTGAAATTGGCAGCAGATAAGGTACGAGAAGGGGCAAGTTTACGATTGTCGCTTGAGCAAACAAATTTATTTCCACCTATGATGCTTCATATGATAGCGAGTGGTGAGAAAAGTGGTCAGCTTGAACAAATGCTAGGCCGCGCTGCTGATAACCAAGATAAAGAGTTTGAAGCATTAGTAAATATTTCGTTAAAAGCATTTGAACCGGCGTTAATGGTTGTTATGGCGGGCGTGGTTTTATTTATTGTGATGGCGATATTAGAGCCGATTCTACAATTAAATACCTTTATTGGTGGTTAACTTTTAACATTTAAGTAAATAAGTAGTTAGGAATAATTATGGTTAAGAATAAACGTAAAAACGTTCAAGGTTTCACATTATTAGAAGTGATGGTGGTTATTGTTATCATCGGCATGATGTTAAGTGTGGTGGTACCAAATTTAATGGGCAGTCAAGAAACGGCTAAATTACAAAAAGCCGTACAAGATGTGACTGCTTTAGAAAATTCATTAAGCATGTATAAGTTAGATAACTATGATTACCCAACTACTGAGCAAGGTTTAGAAGCGTTAACGGATCAAACTGATATTGAACCCATTCCTCGTCGTTTTCCCGATGGTGGTTATGTAAAACGCCTACCTAAAGACCCATGGGGCAATGAGTATTTATTATTAAACCCAGGTGAACAAGGTAATATGGATGTCTTTACTTCAGGCCCAGATGGCGAAGCGGGGACGGAAGATGATATTGGTAACTGGAACCTTGGCGACTACCAATAGTTAAGGCTTTCCTTGTTGCTGTAAAGCTCAATTTAGGCGGAAAAAGTACTCATTGACTAGCGTCAATTTTGTGCTTTTCTCTTTAAATTGAACCGCACAGTTTAAAGGTAAAACTTAGCTAGCATAGTTGAAATTAGGTGTAAGTTAAAAGTTAACACATGAAACACAGTCACACTATAAATTCAAAAAAACCAAAAAAAACCAAAGGCTTCACTTTACTTGAAGTTTTATTGGTTATTGCTTTGCTGGGTTTGATTGTGTCGAGCGTACAATTTAATTTTTCAGGGAAACGCCCAGAAGATAGCTTAAAAAAAGTGAGTCACCAATTTTTCGCAACGTTTGAGAGTGCTGCTAATTATGGTTTACTCAATAACCTTGAGTTAGGGTTATATGTAGATAAATCGAGTTATCGTTTTCTTGGTTTTGATGGTAGCAAGTGGAGTGAAATTTCTTCGCAAGCTTGGCTAGGCGAGCAAACTATGCCCGAGGGTATCGTATTTAAACTCGCTTTAGATGATTTACCTATTGAAGAGCCACTGCTATTTGATAGCACAGTGTTTAAAGCGCAAGATGAAGAATATCTTTCATTTAATGCGCTAGAAAGTGAAAACCAAACAGAAAAAGTGAAGCGAGTATTTCCACAGGTTTATATTTTGTCTGGTGGTGATATTACGCCTTTTAGTTTAACTTTTCAGTTTACTGAAGAAGCCTCACTCTACCATGATTTAGCTGATATAGCTTACCGCGTGACGGGTATTTATAGTACGCCCTTAACGATAGAAGGGCCGGTGTTAGATGATGAATAACACTAAAGGCTTTACCTTAATTGAAGTGATGTTGGCCATGGCAGTGTTCTCCATTGCAGGTCTGGCTTTATTAGGCACAGCGAGCAATAACGCTCGTAATATAGGGCATTTAGAGAAAAAAATGTTCGCTAATTGGGTTGCTTCAAATCAGTTAGTCTCCACCACACTTGAGGTAAAGTGGCCACCTAAAAACAACTTAAAAGGTGAAGTTGAGTTAGCGGGTAGAGCTTGGTTTTGGCAGCAAAAAGTGATAAAAACTACCGACAAAGATATGCGCGCTATTGTGATGGAAATTCGTCTAAAAGAAGATGATGAATTGGCAATCAGCAGCTTAACCACCTTTGTTTCTAAGGTAGAAAAATAATGTTAGAGCGAGGCATAAACACCAACTCGATCATACCTTCATGGCGCAAAGGTAGTAATGGTTTCACCTTATTAGAAGTGTTAATAGCCATTGCCATTTTTTCGATTATTAGTTTGTCGAGTTTTACTATTTTTGACTCCGTGCTGAAAGGCGATGAAACAGCTAAAATCCGTAGTGCGCGGCAAAATGAGTTGCAACGTGCTTTTTTAATTATTGAACGCGATATAACTCAAATTGCACGTCGCACTATCCGTCTTGATGGTGAAGCTCCGCTTGAGCAATTAATACAAAGTGCCAGTGACAGTTTTGCCACGCAAGACCAAGCCATTGCATTTGTTCGAAACGGCTGGACAAATCCGGGCTTGTTGTTGCCTCGCAGTGATATGCAAGCGATTGCCTATCGAGTTAATGAAGACACCTTTGAACGCTTACATTTTAATTTTGTTGATGCTGTTGGCGGAGAAGAGCCTAAAGTTAGGCCGTTAATAAGTGATGTAACTGAGCTTACTTTTGAGTATTATGATGGTCAGTCATGGCAAGAAGCATGGACAGTAAATACATTGCCTTTAGCTATCGCTATTGAAGTAAACACGAAAGATTATGGTGTTATTCGCCGCCAATTTTTAGTCCCTGGTGACAGTGAAGATAAAAGTAAACAAGCTGCAGGTGATAAAACGTGATAGCTTGGCAAAATAAACGTCGATGTCAACAAGGTGTAGCGTTAATAACCGTGATGTTAATTGTTGCTTTATGTGCGGTCATCGCTAGTCAAATGACGGCTCGATTACAAATACAAATGCAGCGAAGTAGTAATATTTCTTTTAATCAGCAGGCCTACTGGTATGCCATGGGCGCAGAAGCTTTTAGTAAAAGAGTGTTGATTACGACCTTTAAAGAGGAAGAAGATGTGACGCATTTGGGGCAAGTTTGGGCACAAGGCGAGACTGCTTTCCCTGTTGATTTTGGTACTATTTCAGGTGAAATATCCGATCTGCAGAGTTGCTTAAATCTTAATGCTTTACGGGCACCGCTGAGTAACAGTGCTGGCAATGAAAAGGGCAATGAAAAGGGCAATGAAAAGGGCAATGAAAAGGGAAATGGCAGTAAAAGTAAAAATAAGGCACCAGCACGAATAGCACTTGAAGCCTTATTGATTAACTTGCAACTTGAAGAAGTCAGTCAGTTCGAAGCAGAGTCAATGACAGATGCGTTAACCGATTGGCTAGATGAAAATGGTGCCATCAGTAGCGCAGGCGGTGCTGAGGACAATGACTATGCATCGAAAGAATTTCCTTATTTAGCCGCGAATCACTTTTTGGCCAGTGTTAATGAATTGAGGGTGATAGAGCATTTCACGCCGGCAATTATTGATGCTATTAAGCCTTATGTTTGTGTTATTCCTGCCAGTGACCAACATAAAATTAATATTAATACCTTAAGCGATGAGCAACCAGAGTTACTGCAAGCATTGCTAGATTCAACGTTGGAGGAAGCACAAGCAATATTAAGTGCTCGCGAAGATGAGGGCTTCGAAACGATTGAAGATTTTTATAATCTGCCTGAAGTTACAAAATTAAAAACTATTGATGATAAAAAAGATCAGTTTGTTGTTGATAGTGAATACTTTACACTAAAATCAAGCGCTAGCTTTAACGAGTCTTTTTTTGCCATGCGCTCTGTGATGAAAGTAACCAATAATAAATATATAGATGTGATCAGTCGCACCGTAGGACGGAATTAATGGCCGAAACTTTATACATACGCTTAGGTAGTCAAGCTCAAGATGCAATATCTTGGTTAATCTTTAGTAGCGTCGAAAAAGAAATAATTGCCAGTGGTCAGTTAGCCAATGCTGAGCAATTAAGCGAATTGTCAGAAAAATCACAACAACGTATTGTCAAAGTGTTTGTTCCTGGTAGCGATGTTGTCTTGAAGAGCTTAAAGGTACCAACAAAGTCTCAACGTGCTATGCGTTCTGCTGTTCCTTACATGCTTGAAGATGAATTAGCCCAAGACGTTGAAGAACTGTTTTTTGCTTATGCAGATTTAGCCAATGATGATGCAGGTAATAATTGCTTTGTTGCTGCTGTCGAGCGTGTACAAATGCAATTATGGCAACGTTGGCTTGCCGATGCCGAGATTGTCGTAAAAACGCTTCAGCCTGATGTACTAGCAATGCCCTATATAGAAGGGCAGTGGAGCGCGATAGAAATTCAATCAACAAGTAATAATGAAAGGTTGTCACAGATTATTGTACGTAAAGGACAATGGCAAGGTTTCTGTTTAGATAACCAAGCATGGCAATTTGCCCTGCAGCATATTTACCAAACGCAGAAAAACAGTGAGGCTAGACTCGAAAATAGTGACATTATCATTAATGCCTATTCCGATTTACCCTTTGCTGATGAAGCGGCAAATCAGCAAGGCTTTATTGTCGAGCAAGCCATAAAAGAATTGCCGTTAGCGTTATTAGCTCAACATTGCCAACACTGTAATTTTAATTTATTACAAGACGAGTTTAAGGTAAAAGAACGCCGTTCAACCAAGGTAAATACTTGGCTTTGGGCTGCTGGCATAGCAGCCTGTGCCTTGTTACTTAATGTAGGCTATAAAAGTGCTCAACTATGGCAGTTAACAGCCCAACAAGAACAAATTGAAGCGCAAATCATTGCACGTTACCAGCAAGCTTTCCCGCAAGCAAAAAGAGTACGTATTGGTACGATAAAGTCGCAACTCAATAGGAAGATTAGCCAATTAGGTGGTAGTAGTGAACAGACTGGTTTTTTGACTATGTTATCAAAAGTACAGCCTGCTTTTGCTGAAGTACCAGCCTTAAAGCCAGAGTCATTAAAGTTTGATGGCAAAAGGCAAGAGTTACGCTTGCAAGCTATCGCAGATGATTATCAGCATTTTGAACGCTTTCAAAGCGCACTTACCAAGGCAAATTTGACCGTAAAACAAGGTGCCCAAAATAACCAAGGTGAACAAGTAACAGGCTCATTTAGTATTGCGAGTAAGCAAAGTAGTAAGGGGCGCTCTTAATGAATATTTCAGCAATAAAAACATGGTGGCAAGGTCTTAATCAACGAGAGCAGAAGTTAGTACTTACCATGGGCTCGGCAATCACCATTTTCTTACTTTATGGTCTCGTGTGGCAACCGTTGAATGAGAATTTAACGAGCACAGAAAAGAAACTGGCGAGTCGACAAGCACTATTAACTTGGGTGGCCGATAATACCGCACGATATCAAAGTGTGAAATTGTCTGGAGGCAAGAAAACAAGTAGCGGAAGTTTATCCAGTATTATTAATCGTACTGCAAATCAGCAACAATTAACGATTACGCGCATGCAACCCCAGGGTGATACTTTACAAGTGTGGCTTGATAGTGCAGCTTTTACGCAATTACTATTCTGGCTAGAAAACTTAGCGAATAATGAAGGCTTGCGAGTTCAATCTATTGATATCACCAAAGGCGATAAAGAAGGTGAAGTTCGTGTCCGCCGTTTACAATTAGCCAGACAATAAAGATTAACTAATTTAATTTAAAAGAAGATTTAAGCAGAGAAATAATGAAAAAGAAGTTCGCCATCACGGGTGTTTTTTTACTAACTTATGTGTTTTTTTTAATAGTCACATTGCCAGCAACCTTATTAATGAGTCAATTGCCATTACCTAAAAACATAAGTATATCGGGTGTTACGGGCAGTGTTTGGCAAACTGAAATAGCACAATTGACTATTGGTAAAAATGTTGTAGAAAAAGTGAGTACAAAGCTAAGCTTTTGGTCTTTATTTACCTTGACGCCTCGATTGGCTATCAATTTTGGTGATTCATTTAGTGCGGGGCCAGAAGGCGAGTTAATACTTGCTCTTTCCCAAGAGAGCGCAGAAATTACCGATCTTACCTTATTGATAAAAGCAAATGACGTTGCACAACAGCTTGCTTTACCCCTTCCTATAACAGCCAAAGGTGATGTTGAACTGAATATTGCTAGCGTTGAAATTGATTTGAAAAAAAATAACCAATGTATTAGTGCCAAAGGTATGGCTGCATGGTCAAAAGCAGGTGTTGTTGCTTTAGAGCAAAATATTAAGTTGGGGAATTTCAATGCCGATATTAGTTGTGAAAATGGTGCATTAGCCTTAGTCATTTCAGATAAAAATGATTTAGGTTTAACCTTTAATGCTTATGTTAGACAAGGTGGACGCTTTTCAGGCAATGGTTACTTAAAGCCGGGAGTTAAATTTCCACAAACTTTAAATAACGTATTACCTTTCTTAGGGAAAAAAGACAATCAAGGGCGATATCGATTGTCCTTTTAAGTAAATATGCTAATAGTTGCTTATCAAATGCCTAATCCTAGCGTCAAAATACTCTTTGGTAAAGATTCTCTAGATTACATAATGATCCAGTAAAGAGGGAAAAATTATTAGGAAATATGTAAATTTTCGATCGAAGGTAGTGCTGCAAAAGCACCTTTATGTTGGCAAGTATAAGCGCCACATTGAGCAGCAAAAAGCGCGGCTTGAGTCACTTTATTAACATCAACAAGAGAGTTGCTTGTTAAGGTGGCATGTTGACTCAAAGAGAATATGAAACTAGCAATGAAACTGTCTCCTGCCGCTGTAGTGTCAACTGCTTTAATCTTGGGAACTTCTATAAGCGTATTGAATGTTAAAGACTTCGCTTGAATAGGGTTTTCACCATCCGTTATCACAATAAGTGATACACCTAAGGCTATTAAACTATCTAGATAACCTTGGTATGTTTGCCCTGCTTGTGAAGCTAAATAGTTTGCTTCATCCTTACTAAGCTTTACTAAATCGCTTAGCGCAAGGCAAGTAGTGACACGTTCGGGCAATAGGTTTAATTCGCTCCATAATTGCTGACGCAAATTAACATCGAAGCTAATCAAGTTGCTGTTAAGTTTCGATTTTTTTAACGCATATAAAGTACTGCTGAACATGGCAGTATTAGTCAAGGTATTAGAACAGAAATGAAAAATATGCACTTTTTGCCAGTCAATCAAGTCTATTTGTGATTTTCCATAGCAAGTATCAGCGGTGTTGTGACGATAAAAATTGAAAGATCTTTCACCTTTATCATCTAGACTTACTAATACAAGGGCAGTATTTTTGTGTTCAGTTCGGTGAACATACTGACGATCAACTTGGTAGCGTTCAAGTTCTCTATCGAGAAATGCACCGAAATTGTCACTGCTGATGCTGCCAGCAAAATGACTTTTTCCTCCTAGCTTAGCGAAAGCTACTGCAACATTGGCAGGTGCGCCACCTGCCATAGGAAAATAACTCATGTTTTCATCATCAGGTAAAAAATCTACAAGTACTTCGCCATAACTGAGTAAGACAACCATCATTATTCCTCAAATGTACCATTTCACAACCATGTGCTAGTGTGGAGCTATTCATCCTGAATATAGAAAGCCCATCGAAATGGGCTTTATTAAAGTGTTTAACACAAGGTTAATTAGAAATCGTACCTTAGTGTTAAGCTGCTTGTTCGACCGTTAATTGTTCTTGCTCGAATGATGCCGTTAGTAGGCACCGAGCCTTCTTCAGCTTCAGTAACACCAACGGTATCGAAGAGATTATTCACATTTAGTGATACAGATAAGTTCTCTGATAACATGTAACTAGCAAAGGCATTAACCGTTGTGTAACCATCGAACTTTAAATCGTTATTGTCTTGAGAATAAGCATCTGTTGTTCCAATTAAACTGATACCAGTTGAGCCATTATCAAAGTTATAACGGCCCATAATGGAATACACCAAATCAGCTTGTCTCCTTGGTGTGTTCCCAACAACATCAATATTGAGCGCATCTTTGGTAATTTCTGCATTGGTCCAAGTTAGGTTACCTCGAAAATCAAAATCGCCGATAAAGTAAGTGGACTCCAACTCAAGTCCATAAGCTTCATATACTCTATCGAAGAATGTTTGACTTGTTGCTTCAAAGTTTTGTTCTTCTGTTTCAGCGGCAAAAGCCGTAGCAAACATTGATAAGTTATCTTGGCGGAATTTAAGTCCTGCCTCTAGCTGGTCAACAAAATCAACCGCATCAGCAGAAGCCACAGATCCGTCAGCATTAATTTTCCCGAAAGCCAAACGATCAGCATTAGCTCTGCCACCTCGGCTAATTCGAGCAAAAGCCGCTAAGTTATCATTCACTAGATAATTGGCACCAAAAGAATAGGAGGTGTAACTCCAGTCATAATTTACGTTTGCAGCGTTAGCCGTGTCGATTGAAGATACACTCTCTTCAGGTTTCGATATCACACCATCTCTATTCATATCAACACTTGATTGAGCCGCACCAGCGTAGGTACCAACTGCATTGCCGGTGTCATGTCGAACACTTAAATCAAGGGTGATATCGCCAAGTTGTGATGAAACAGCAATATATGGAGCACTGATATCATATTCAATATCATAATTACGTTGGCAACAATTTCCCCATGCAGGTACACCATAAGCATATAGACCGTTGTCAGAATAACTAGTTCCATCAGCGGAATTTACATTTAACAATGCAGCATTATCACCTTTAATTTCCATTAAGTATGAATTCCAAAGCCACGACATCTCAATGTTTTGTAATGCTTTGTAGTAACCGAATGTAAAACTTGTTTCACCAATTGTTTTGGTTAACTTTAAGTCGTTAACAAGAGAGTCAAAGTTACTCATTTCCACATCAAAAGTGTGAATTCTCATGATTTGGTCATCGCTATTAAATGCGT
Organism: uncultured Colwellia sp.; assembly: GCA_913062815.1. Taxonomy (GTDB): domain Bacteria; phylum Pseudomonadota; class Gammaproteobacteria; order Enterobacterales; family Alteromonadaceae; genus Colwellia. Next base: position 18,705 of record CAJXWZ010000045.1, read on the forward strand.
TACCAGCCATAGGCCCATTTGCATAAGTCAGCGTTGCTCCGTCACCTGCAATACTGCTGGCTATGTTTGAAGCAGAAGAAATTTCTGCTGGGAAAGGGGAGTTGAAAGAACCTTTGACACTGGATTGCCTAAAGCGGTTTTCAATTTCCCATTCGTTACCTAGATCAAAAATAGCTTCAACGCCGATCGAGTCTACTTGAGGGTTCATACCATCTTGTACGTTACCACGGCGCAACTGTCCATCAGCACCAAGTGTTACAGTATCAATGAAATATGCAGAATGCGGTGTATCTGATTGAGAATTAAATCCAGTGATTGAGCCACCATCAGCGGCAGTTGGCATAGGTAAGTAGCTGATCGCTTTATCATCAAGATGTTTGTAGTAAACGCGAATATAGCCATCATCAAATTCTTTCGTTAAGTTTGCCTTAATTTGCCCACCTTTATTTGCCGTGTATCCTGCATCTCGTGCTCCTTCACCTTGACGAATAAAGCCGCCTAAATGGAAGAAAGTTGAATCATTTAATTCACCGCCAAATTCGAAATCAGTACGAATACTGTCATAATCTAGACCGATAGTGGTTGAAACGCTACCGGACTCATCATGCCCTGTTTTGCTGATAATATTGATAATGCCCCCAGGAGCATTACTTGCAACTGTAGAGGCTGAGCCACCACGTATCGATTCAACACTTGCCATGGTACTATCTAAACGCAAGAATATATCAGCATTACCAAAGGCAATATCTCCAAATTGCATAATAGGCAAGCCATCTTCTTGAAGCTGCAGAAACTTAGCTCCGCCTGCCGCTACGGGTAAGCCACGGACAGCAATGTTGGCATTGCCTTCACCACCAGAAGACTCAGAACGAATACCGGGAATTGCTCTAAAAGCCTCGGCAGTTGTTCGCGGAGTTGTTGTCTCCATTTGCTCAGCCGAGAAACTACTTACTGACACACTGGATGCCATAACAGTTGTTCCTTTGGCTACACCGGTTACTACGATACGCTCAAAGTCTAAACCTTTTGCTTTCTCTTCAGTTTCTACTTCTGCTGCATTCAAACTGCTGCATACAGCCAATGCTAATGTGCTTAGTAAGAATTTTCTATACTTAGTATGTTTCATGTACTCACCCCATGTTTATTTATAGTCTATGTTCTAGATATTCGAAAAAGGATATATTCTTTTTATTGACTTAATCGATTAAGTTATGGTTGCTGAAAATTTAGCTGATTGCAAGCTTTTCTTCAGCTAAATTTTCAAAATAGCTGAATCAAGTGGCTAGTTAGTTGAAAAATTTAAGGTTATTCTTTATCGAGATTTTGCTTGGTAGGATCTTTGATAACATTAAAAAGACCTAGCAAAAATAGTAGTGCCGCAAAAAATGTTGCAAGATAGAAACCGTAGGAAATATGACCAAATGAATCACTGACAATGCCCATCAGAAGAGGGGCTATTGCGGCAGACACTGCTGTGAAAAATAAAATAACTCCTGCAACCGCTCCGTGTTGCACTTCTGGAAAACTACTTATTCCCTTAGAATTTAAAGTAGGGTAAATCATCGACATGAACAAGCCTGAAAGTGGTAGCAGAATTACTGCAGCTTCAACGCCAAAAATAGCGGTACCCAAATAACATAGAAAAACCGCAAGTGAAAACCACAGCATGACCTGTTGCCAGCAAAAATGTTTTAACATCCAGACACCGAAGAACCTCCCTCCTGCTCGCAAGGCAAAAAAGATTGTTAGCGCATAGGTAGCTAACCATAACCATGAACCGCTATAGCCTGCTAGTAAGGTTGGCATCCATACGTAAATAGCAACTTCTGTGGCAACATAGAGTGCTATGGCCATTGAAAAGCCAATAGCGTAAGGATCTTTCATTAACTTAAGTGAACTCTTTAAATTAATTTGTGCATCAGCATGGCCTTTGGTTGTGGGATATTTAGTTCTTGCTGCAATTATGCAGAGCATAAAGCAAAGGACGGCCGCACAAATATAAAGATACTTCCACGAAACACCAGAGATAAGTAAATAGCTAACGATTGCAGGCCCAACCATTGCCCCCACGCCAAAAAAACCTTCGACCGTATTCATGGTTGTAGTGTGTTGTTTAGAGGATGAAGAGATATCACCGATAAGAGCCAAGGCGCCTGTTTTAAACAAGCCTACAGCTACCCCAATGAGTGCAAGTAATATTAAAAAGTATAGAAAAGAATTACCTGCAGAAAACAAAAAGCAAGCACAAGAGAATAACGAGAGGCCTGCAATTATCGTTATCTTTCGGCCTAATTTATCAGCGAGGTATCCTAAAAAAAGACCGCTTAAGGCAATAAATACCATAGGTACATAATGGAAAGCACTTGCTTGAGTTAGGCTTAAATCATATTTCGCTATCAACTCTGGAATAATGACTCCAACAGCGTCAGATGTCATAGCGAAAACGAAAAACATCATATATGTTAGTAGCTTAATTCTTGATGTAGATGCTTCATTCGTATACATAGACGCACCGGCTGAGCTGTTAGAGTGGTTCATTGTTCTTTCCTCATTAAATATTATATAGCTAACGGGTAACGATATATATTTTTTAAATTAGCGATTCTGATCTTGCTTGTTGTGATTACAAAGTTTAAATAAAAGATAAATTATTCTTGTAAAATTACGTAGAGTAGATGAATATATATCTTAATCGATTAAGAATCAACTCAAATTAAAGTAGTGTATATATGAAAAACAATGTCCAACTGATTACCTATGTTGATAGGTTAACCGGCTCAAATATCAATGAACTAAATAAGCTCCTTAGAGACCATTTCTCATCTCTATTTTCAGGTGTGCACTTATTACCATTTTATTATCCTATTGATGGCAGTGATGCAGGTTTTGACCCTATAGATCATACTAAAGTCGATAACAGAGTGGGGAATTGGCAAGACGTGAAAGCTTTAGGTGAAAATTATGATGTCATGGCTGATTTGATTGTTAATCATATGTCAGCTCAGTCAGCAGAATTTCAAGATGTATTAAATAAAGGGAAAGGTTCGTCATATTGGGACTTATTCTTAACTCAGGAAAGGGTATTTCCGAATGGCTTAACTAAATCACAACAAGATAAAATTTATCGTCCTAGACCAGGCAGTTGTTTTACTAAGTTTTCTTTACCCGAAGGAAAATCTGCTAACTTTTGGACAACTTTTACTGAGAATCAGATTGATATAGATGTTACTTCAAAAAGCGGGCAGAACTACTTGTCGCGGATTTTATCTCGATTTGCAGAAAACAATGTGAACATTATTCGTCTAGATGCAGCTGGCTATGCTATTAAAAAAGCAAACACAGGTTGTTTTATGCTTGAAGAAACGTTCGGATTTATTAATGAGCTAACAACTCAGGCTAATAATCTAGGCATTGAAACACTAGTTGAAATTCATTCTTATTATCAAACACAAATTGAAATAGCTAAGCGGGTTGATCAAGTGTATGACTTCGCACTACCACCGTTAATTTTGCATAGTCTGTTCAATAAAGACTTTTCTGCTTTGGAGAGTTGGTTAAATATTTCACCGAGAAATTGCATTACTGTGCTCGATACTCACGATGGTATTGGCATAATCGATGTTGGCCCAATGGACAACCAGCCGGGGTTGTTAACAGATATCCAAATTGACAATTTAGTCGAGAAAATTCATCAAAATAGCAAAGAAGAAAGTAAAAAAGCGACAGGGGCCGCAGCTAGTAATGTTGATTTGTATCAAGTCAATTGCACTTATTATGATGCCCTAGCTAAATGTAATTTTGATTATTTGCTGGCTCGTGCTATTCAGTTTTTCGCACCGGGTGTACCACAAGTCTACTATGGTGGCTTATTAACACAAACGAATGATATGGAGCTATTAGCTAAAACGCAGGTAGGTCGAGATATAAATAGGCCTTACTTGACAGCTAAAAGCGTCAATGATGCATTACAAAAACCAGTAACTAAAGCATTGATAGAGTTAATAAGAATTCGAAATTGTTGTGATGCTTTTAATGGGGAATTCTCCATTAACGCACAACAAGCATTATTAACTTTGTCTTGGACAAGTGCCGAAGCCTCAGCGGAATTATCAGTAAACTTGGTTGAAAATAAAGCTGATATTACTATTAAAGAGCATCAAGAAATTAAGGTAATTAAATTAAATGAATTACTGTTAGACTAATTATTTTGAAAATTCACTAGTTACTACTGCACAATAATTTTCATTTTTGTGCAGTTAGATCTTATACTGATACCTACTAACCCAATGTAATTATTTGAGAAATAATTTGGTATCCGAATGAGAATGTTTCTATTTTTAATATTAATACTAAATTTAATCATGGCTAAAGGTCAGGCAAATAATGGCGTTATTCATTATGTAAGTGCCGAAGGCGAGAATGACTTTCGCAATGAATATTTTGTAAAATTATTAACACTTGCGCTAGAAAAAACCACCTCTAAGAATAACTTTATTAGCTTAAAACCAGTTGCAAGTATGCAACAAGGTCGTGCACTGCATCAATTAGCTCAAGGTAAAAACGTGGATATCGTTTGGACTGTCACCTCCATTGAGCGAGAAGAGCAACTTTTGCCGATTAGAGTTCCACTATTGAAAGGTTTGTTAGGGCACAGGGTACTTATCATCCGTGCAGATGATGAAGAAAAGTTTTCTCAGGTGAATAGTCTCACAGACTTGTTACATTATACTGCAGGGCAAGGTCATGACTGGCCTGATACTCAAATACTGCAAGCAAATAAAGTCGAAGTGACTACCGCATCAACCTATAATGGTCTCTTTGGAATGTTACTCGCAGGACGTTTTGATTTTTTCCCTAGAGGAATCAATGAAGCATGGCAAGAAGTTGATTTGCAAGAAAATCCAAGGTTGATAGTAGAAAAGAGTTTGTTGCTTTATTATCCATCACCAATCTATTTTTTTGTGAATAATAACTCGAAAGCCATGGCAAATCGTATAGAAAAAGGCTTGCAGTTAGCCATTGCAGATGGCTCTTTCGATCAGTTATTTTATTCTCATAGTGCGCACCAAAAAATGTTCGCCCTTAGCCAATTAAAACAAAGGCAAGTAATTAATTTGCAAAATCCCCTGTTACCAATGTTGACGCCATTGAGCAATGAAAAACTTTGGTATCAAATTAAGTAATGTGCTTGAATCGATTACGACTTAGCAGGTTTTTCCTTGAATGAGATGGTAAGGGATTTGTTCAGCATGATTAGCTTTAGTAATAAATAACTCAGCCGCTTTACTGCCTTTTTCTTCGCTATTTTGATGAACTGTCGTTAAGGGTGGCGTAGAACGCTGGGCTTCATCGATACCATCAAATCCAACTACACGGATATCATTTGGTATGTTAAGTCCAAGTGCAGATATCTCTTGTAATGCGGATAAAGCAATTAGATCACTCATACAAAGCAGTACATTTGGCCTCGGTATTGAAGTTAATGCTTCTTTAACTGCAATTGCGGCAAAATGATGATTGCTTTCAGGTATATTCCACACTCTATCATCTTGTAGGGTGGCTTTAGCGTCATTAATGGCTCTTTGATAGCCGATTAATCGCTGATGAGCGATTGAGCAATGGATATCAAAATTAGGAGCATCATAAACGCGACAAGTTACATCTGAATTCAGTAATCTTAATCCTAAAATGGCGATGTTATCGTCTGACGAACGAATAGCCAGTTTAGCTATATCGAAAGCGGCATTTTCATCATCAATGCTAATAGATGCCTTTCTGTCAATATCAAAGTCTGCGGTAACCACTTTCTTATTGGTCACTCTCAATTGCTCTATCAACTCGGTATTTCTAGGACTTCCGTAGCAAATAAAACCATCTACAAAGTCTGAAACCGAGTTAATATTGTCTGAAGTTCCGGAAAAAAGCAGTAGGTTCACATTATTTTTTTCTAAAACTGATGCTACACCTTTAACAAACTTGCTTGCGACAGGATCGGTAACCATATACTCAACACTATCAGGTAAAACTAAAGCAACGATGTTGAATTTACCTTTTCTTAAAGACTGCGCGGCTTTGTTTGGACCCGAATAGCCAAGTTTTTTGCAAGAAGCGAGAATTTCATTCCTGCGTTTTTCTGAAAGTTGATCAGGGCGGTTAAAAGCGTTCGATACAGTTGCATTAGAAACGCCAAGCTCTTTTGCAATACTCTTTAGTGTCCATGGTTTGTTAACTGACATGTTACTCCAACATCTTTGTGACTGTTTTATGAATTATTAGGTAACCGGGTTTGCCAATATGTCTTTGGTTAACTGACGATAATCTGAAATGGAAGTAAAGTCATTGATAATATTGGCTGGCTTCTTACTATCTGGGTTTTCTACCGCTAAAATATGCTTAATACCGTATTGTTGTGCTGATTTTAATACAGGTAAACTATCATCGACAAATAAAGTACTGCTGAGCTCAAAACCTTGTCTTTCTTGAAGTCTTTGCCATAGTACTTGTGATTCCTTTACTGCGCCAAATTCATGGGTAGAATATAACTTATCAAAGTACCTATCCAATTGAGTGCGCTCAATTTTCAAGGCAAGGGCATCGGGATGTGCATTAGTAACCAAAATAACTTCACGGCCGCTTTGCTTTAACGCAGTTAAAAACTCATCAGCATCTGCGCGCAATTGAATTAAATGCTGAATTTCACGTTTAATCAATGGAATTGGCATATGAGAAAACTTGCTCCAATAATCTAAGCAATACCATTCTATAGTCCCCATTAATTCCTTATAGTGACCAATAAGCTTGATTTTAGCCTCTTCAACACTAATGCCATGCTCTTCGCTGTATCGAACAGGGAAGTGTTCAAGCCAAAAGTGGGTATCAAAGTGTAAATCTAAAATTGTTCCGTCCATGTCGAGTAGAACAGTAGAAATTTCTGGCCAATTGAGCATTTAGAGGTTCCATAAGTGATGTTTATCATGTCATTATAACGTTATGTAGAATGAAATATGCAAGCTTATACTCATGATACTTCAAAATGTCTGTTTCAGGACCATTGAGCGATTCATGATCAAGGCGATTGTTTTTATTAATGGTTGTTCCCTTAAAAAAAGGAGCAACGATGAGCATGAATTGCTCAAACGTCCCCACAGGGCGAGTTTAAAAGGCTTACTATGCGGCGTTATTGATTTTGACAAGGGAACAACCATTCTCTTCAATCAATTCCTTGCCTCTAAGCCTGTTAACTCTCGCTGAAAGGCGCATTTCGAGGTAGCACGAGTATATGACAGGGAAAAATCAATTACCGACAATCAATGGTCAAAAGCAAGTGGCTAAAAGTCGTTTGTTCGCTATTGAGCAACTTGAGTTAACCTTTAGTAATGGCGAGCAGCGACAGTATGAACGCATGCTTGGCTCGAGTAACGGTGCAGTAATGATAGTGCCAATGCTTGACGATGAAACTATATTACTCGTACGAGAATATTGCGCTGGCACTCATAGTTATGAATTGGGCTTTCCAAAAGGCTTGATTGACTCTGGAGAATTACCCGAGCAAGCGGCTAATAGAGAGCTGCAAGAAGAAATCTCTTATGGTAGTGAGCACTTTCAGCACCTTGCCCAAGTGATGATGGCGCCGGCATTTTTTAATGCCAAAATGGAAATTTTCTTCGCAAAAAATTTATACTCAGCACAGTTGGTTGGTGACGAGCCTGAGCCTCTAGAAGTTGTTACTTGGCCAATAAGCGCATACAAAGAACTGTTGCTACAACCCGACTTTAAAGAAGCACGTAGTATTGCTGCTCTCATGTTGTTAGTCGATCACCTTTCACCGAGCACATTAGCTAGTCAGGAATGATTATGAGCAGCATCAATGATGATAAATTATTAAACATTGCCCTAGAAAGTGCTAAAAAAGCAGGGCTTGAAGTAATGAAATATTACCGCAATAAAAGTTTCACAGCTGAACTCAAAGATGATGAAAGCCCTGTTACTAGTGCGGATTATGCGGCTAACGATGTGTTGATGGACCAACTGAAAACCCTGACGCCGGATATCCCAATTATTTCTGAAGAAGTCGGTGCATTACCCTTAGCGCAACGTGAAGGGTGGGAACGGTATTGGTTACTTGATCCCATTGATGGCACAGGTGAATTTATTATTGGTAGTGGCGACTTCGCCGTCAATATTGCTTTAATAGAAAATGGCTGGCCAAGTATTGGTGTTATACATGCGCCAGATCATCATTTAACGTATTACGCACAAAACCACCTAGGTGCATTCAAAGAGAGTGGTTTACATAAAAATAACAGTAGCCATCAAATTCATGTGGCTGAATATCAACAACCGCGTCGGATTAAAGTGGCGATTAGTAAAAGACAACGCATTGATTTAATGGGACAGTATTTAAATACTAAATTTGATTTTGACCATGTTGCTCTTGGTAGTTGCTCATTGAAAAACTGTTTGATTGCTGAAGGTGGCGCAGATTGTTATTTACGCATTGGTGTAACCGGTGAGTGGGATACAGGGGCGAGCCAATGTATTTTAGAGCAAGCCGGTGGCACCATCATTGATAGTGAATTTAACCCACTTAGCTATAACAAAAGAGAAAGCTTGCTTAATCCGGACTTTCTCAGTTTAGGAAATCAAAATATACCTTGGCAAGAGGTGATTAACGCCCATCGTCAAGTCTACTAACTCTTTGATGGTTGTGCGTATAACTGCCCTGCATTATTAAACATAACCCATGAAGCAAGCACATATTTGTCAGATGATTTGGGAATACTGCCACGGTGAGAGTGGGTAAAACCGCATGGCGCTAGCACAATACTACCTTGAGTAGGCTTAACTTTAGCATTTTGATAAAAAAACTCTGTTTCACCGCCTTCTTCCACATCATTAAGGTAGATCAACCATAGTAAAACTCGATGTAAGGAACGTTGACCGGGATCAGTAGGGTGTGGGAAGTGCTCTGAATGCCAATGATGATAGCCACCACTGCCTTTGGTGTAACGCTGCATATTAATATCGTCAATACTATAGATATAACGAATGATATTCTCTATTTGTTGATTGCTCATTTGACTTACATCTTCATGGCTTACTGTCTTTACTTTTCCCGTTTTGGGATCTTGAATTGAAGGTGAAACAGCACCGGTGAGAATGAATGGGTATTGTTTAGCATATTCTACGGTTGCTTTAAGCACCATCTGAGCAATAAAGTTGCGCTCTTCCTGCCAATCGATGGCACTTGAAAGCTGTATATCCAGGCTGTCTTTTTTACTTTTATCAACCCCAGAGCCAGTGCGACCAGGCTTTTTAATTTGACTATTTTCAAACTTATTTATTAGCTGCTGACAATATTCAGGGCTTAAGGCATCTTTGAATTCGATGATAAAATTATTCATTAGGCTTATGCTTCGTTTTTATTATTAGTATTGTATAGTTAGATATTAACTTTTATCGTTTTGGCTTTCTTGCAAAAATTGCTCACGGGGTAAAATATTTACGCTTTCATGTAACTCAGAGTATACCAACACGGCACTACCTTGTTTTAATTGTAAGGCAACTTGAGTAATTTTATCTTCTTTACTCGCATCAATCACACCGTAATCAGTACCTTCGCGTAATATATAATCTTCAATTATCGCCTGCAATGTATCTTGGTTCAATTGCTCTAAAGGAATTATCATTATTGTCTCGCTAATTTTCGTTTGCTATATGGGTATTTAAGAAATCGGGTATACGTTGTTCTAGCCAATATTTTGGCTTAAAAGGATTTCTACCGTGTATAAAACCAACATGACCACCGTGGTTAGATACTTCAAAAGTTAAATGCTCAGGTAGCTTATGTTTGGGCAATGACATTTGATGATTAAGGAATGGATCGTCAGCGGCATGCACAAATAAACATGGCTGTTTTATTTGTGCTATTACTTTATTGCCACTTGCTTGCTGATAATAGTGTTTTGCACTATTAAAGCCGTTGAGTGGTGCAGTCACTTGTTCGTCAAAATCATAGATGGTTTTAATATCCGTTAATTGCTTGGCTTTGATAGTGTGTATTACTTTATTGGTGATTTTATTTAAGGTACTTTGCTTAAGCATTTGTAATAAATACTTTTGATATAAACGAGAAAATCCTTGATTGATGCGAGCGCTACAACTGGCTAAGTCAAGAGGCGCACAAATAACAGCAGCTGATTGATAGGGATTATTTGGCACTTTGGCTAAATATTGAGCGAGCACGTTGCCCCCCAATGAAAACCCTAATACGGAAAAAGTACATTGTTGATATTGTGCTATTAAATGCTCAGTTAAAAAACTAATATCCCGAATGTCGCCAGAATGATAAGAGCTTGCCTGTCTGTTTGGTTTACCACTACAACCGCGAAAGTGCATTAATACACCAATCCAACCGCGAGCTTTGATCGCCATAAGCATACCTTTTGCATAGTGACTATCTTTAGATCCTTCTAAGCCATGCAAGATCACAATAATTGGACGTCTACTATTTTCTTTTGGTTGTTCTGTCCAAGCTAATTCAATAAAGTCACCATCGGGTAACTCTATGGCTTCACTGCTTGTTACAAGCTCTAGTTTCCGCCTAAATACCTTGGCCGCCATCGTTTGAAGGTGAGCGTTTCTTAGCCACCAAGCTGGTTTGAATTGACTGATTGAATGCATGTAAAAATTGAATGTATCTTGGCGGTTAAGAAAAGGCATTGTACGACATAGGGGTACCCAAGAGCAATTTTAACGCACCACTTAGTATGGGTAAAAACATAGTAAGCAGTGACAATTTCACCTAATATAGGCTGTAATTGGCACAAGCCACCATAAACAAGTCATTCCAATATTTACAAAACCCCTCATACCGCTTAAACTTCAGACACATAGACTAATTTTGTCATCAGCTCCATTTTTAACAATAACAAAACTTAACTCAAAGGGTACATTATGCAGCAATCTTTTATGAGCGCATTTTATAAGAATTTTCTCGGAAATTCTCCTGAATGGTACAAACTCGCTATTATTTCATTTTTAGTCGTTAATCCTATTCTATTTTTTTTAGTTAACCCCTATGTTGCTGGCTGGGCATTAGTCATTGAGTTTATCTTTACCCTCGCAATGGCATTAAAGTGTTACCCATTACAACCCGGTGGCTTACTCGCTATTGAGGCCGTGGCCATAGGCATGACGTCAACCAACCAGGTTATGCATGAAATGGTGGTTAATTTTGAAGTAATACTCTTATTAATCTTCATGGTTGCGGGTATTTACTTTATGAAAAACCTCTTACTATTTTTATTCACTAAAATAGTAACGAAAGTTAAATCAAAAACCATGGTATCGTTTTTATTCTGTTTCTCAGGTGCATTTCTTTCAGCATTCTTAGACGCGCTAACCGTTATTGCGGTTATTATTAGCGTAGCAGTAGGCTTTTATTCGGTTTATCACAAAGTGGCCTCTGGTGCACATCCTGACCACAAACACGATCATAACGAAGATGACCACCTAAACGACTTAACACGCACTGATTTAGAGCAATTTAGAGGCTATTTACGTAATTTGCTTATGCATGCAGGTGTAGGTACAGCCTTAGGTGGTGTTTGTACTATTGTAGGTGAGCCACAAAACCTTATCATTGGTGCACAAGCCGGTTGGGAGTTTGTAGAATTTGCTATACGTATGTCACCAGTGACCATTCCTGTCTTTTTTGCCGGTATGATTACCTGTGTTTTGTTAGAAAAGGTAAAGTGGTTTGGTTACGGTGTAGCTTTACCAACGAATGTGCATAAAATATTAAACGACTTCGATCAAGAAGAAAGCGATAAACGTACTAAGCGTGATAACGTTAAGCTTGTTATGCAAGGGGTTATCGCCGTATGGTTAATCATAGGTTTAGCCTTACATTTAGCCCCTGTTGGTTTAATTGGTCTAAGTGTTATCATTTTAGCAACATCCTTTACCGGTATTACTGAAGAGCATCAAATTGGTCATGCCTTTGAAGAAGCTTTACCCTTTACGGCATTACTTGCGGTATTTTTTGCCGTAGTGGCAGTGATCATTGATCAGCAATTATTTACCCCGGTTATTAACTGGGTATTAACGTATGAAGGCAATACACAACTTGTGATGTTTTACTTGGCTAATGGAGTGCTATCCATGGTCAGTGATAACGTATTTGTTGGTACGGTATATATTACCGAAATACAAAAAGCGCTGGCAGCGGGGCAAATTACACGTGACCAATTTGACTTGTTAGCCGTAGCCATCAACACAGGTACTAACTTGCCAAGTGTTGCCACTCCAAATGGACAAGCAGCATTCTTATTCTTGTTAACCTCAGCAATTGCACCTTTGGTGCGTTTGTCATACGGTAGAATGGTAGTAATGGCACTTCCTTATACGATAGTGCTAACCCTTGTCGGTTTAATTGCCATTTACTCAGGTCACCTTACTGAGAGAACGGCTGAGCTATACGAAGCAGGGTTAATTCATCATAGTACTGGTACGCCAGCCGTTGATCCAAATGCTCATTAAACAGTAAATGTTACAAATTTAAAAGCGCCAACGATGGCGCTTTTTTATTATATAAGATACCTTGTTTCAGCGTAGCTCTTCATTCATAAGAGCATTTAATATTTAAAGGTAATTCTGTGAATTTTTTAAGTAATTTATCCATTAACACACGTGCCTGGATGTTGTTAACCCTTAGCGCATTAACATTAGAAGCTTCTGCCTTATACTTTCAATACGTCATGGGTTTAGCGCCGTGTATTATGTGTATTTATCAGCGCACTGCTTTATGGGCTATTTGTATTGGGGGTGTTATTGGCTGTCTAGGTAATAAACTCCTTTTAGGAAGGATAATTGCCTATAGCTTGTGGGCTGTTGGCGCTATATGGGGATTAGTCATCGCCATAGAGCATGTAGAAATTCAAAACGCTGCATTTTCATTTATGTACTCTTGTGAATTTGTTCCTAATTTTCCTACTTGGGCACCATTACATGAGTGGTTACCAATGTTATTTGAAGCAAATGGAGATTGTGGTGATATTGATTGGCAGTTCCTGGGACAATCTATGCCACAGATGATGATTGTTGTTTTTGGTATTTATAGTTTGATACTTTGTCTTGCCCTAGTAACACGATTATTGAAAACAAAGATGGTCTAATTTTTATAAAAGACAAAAAGGCTAGAATATTTACTTCTCTAGCCTTTTCTTGTTTTCAAGCATAGTTGAACTAACATTTTATCAACAGACCCTAGTAAAAGTCCTTCTTTTGAGCCATTTGTGCTTTTAGTTTCTCTTGATTGATGATTTTTCGGTAGAGTTTGTTGGCTTGATCTATGGAGCTTTCAATAGTCGATTTAGATAAACCTCTTTCATCCAGTTGACGACTTTGTTCTGCATCAGGATAACCGTTCCAGGAAGCAATGGTATTCCAAACAAGTGACATGGCACTACTTTTTTCAACGCCTTTACCTTCACTATACATCAAAGCCAAATTGTATTGTGCTAACGCATAATTTTGATCTGCAGCATTCTGATACCAGCGAGACGCTTTGAAATCATCTTGAGCCACACCAGTACCATTAGCAAGCATGACGGCTAAATTAAACTGAGCACTCGCTAAACCTTTTTTAGCAGCCTTGTGTGTTAAAGTATAAGACTTTTTCAAATCTTGCTTTACTAACTTTCCTTCACTGTAAATCAATGCCAGCTCAAATTGCGCATCAGAGTAATTTTGTTCAGCGGAGAGCTCAAATAACGCTAATGCTTTCATGCCATCTTTAGCTAGACCATAACCATGTTGATACACTACGCCCATTTGATACTGGGCAGGTGCGTAACCTTCAGCAACTAAGGGACGAAATTGTTCAATTGCCGCATGAAATTCGCCACGATTTAATTCATAAATCCCACGGTCAAGATCACTGCCTTGGCCTAACGCAGAAAAACTGCTCCATAGTAAAAAAATCAATGATATTATTTTAGTTCGCATAATTTTTCTCTTTTAGGTTAGTGTGGTCTTGTCTATGGTTAAGTGTAGCTCAAAAATAAATTTATGAAGTCATAATATCTTCAATTTGTTCAGCTAATTCTAGCCAATGCATTTCATTTTCTTCTATTTTATCTTTTAAGCTTGCCTGCAGCTTTAGTTGCTTTGTAAGTTCATTTTTTCGTTCAGCTTGATAAATGTCGCTGTCACCTAGTAGTGTCTCAACTTGTGCCAATTCGGTTTGCCATTGGTGTATTTTTTTCTCTAATTTATCTGCCTCCTTTCGTAGAGGTGCTGACTGTTTACGAAGCTCAGCTTGCTGTTGACGCAATTGCTTCTTATCTAAGCCTTTATCAACACCATTGAACTGCTCATTTTTATTATTGGAGAGGGTTTGTTTTTTATCATCATTAAGCCATTGTTGATAGTCATCAATATCGCCACTAAAGTCACTTACATTGCCATTAGCGACTAGATAGAATTCGTCGACACACGATTCAAGTAAAAATCTATCATGGGCAATTAAAATGATAGCACCGCCGAAATCTTGTAAAGCCATGACGAGTGCTTGACGCATCTCTAAATCTAAATGGTTAGTGGGTTCATCTAGTAGCAACAATTGTGGCTTTTCTAAAACAATAAGTGCCAGTACTAAACGCGCTTTTTCGCCGCCAGACATATTATTAACAGCTTCAAGGGCTTGATCGCCACTAAAACCGAACTTACCTAAAAAGCTGCGAGCTTGAGGCTCTCCCATAGCAGGTTTTGCTCGTAAAATATGCTCAACAGGGCTGGAGCTATTATGCAGTTGCTCTAATTGATGCTGTGAAAAATAACCTATTTTCAATTCTTGCGCACAGTAACGTTCACCATTAATAAGTGTTATCTCACCGGCGAGAGATTTTATCAAAGTAGATTTTCCGGCGCCGTTGCGGCCTAATAAGCCAATGCGGCTCCCTGGCACAAGTGTTAAACCAACGTCGTTAAGAATAATAGTTTCATTGTTATAACCACACTGGCTTTCAGTTAATGAAAGCAATGGGTATGGCAGGTTTTCTGGTTGTTCAAAGCTAAAAGTAAACTGGCTATCCACATGAGCAGGCGCGAGGTTAGGTAGCTTTTCTAGGCGCTTTAAACGGCTTTGCGCTTGCTTTGCTTTACTGGCTTTGGCGCGAAATCTGTCTACAAAAGCGGTCAAATGTGCCGCCTCTTTTTGTTGCTTTTGATATTGCACATCTTGTTGGGCTAAATGTTCGGCACGTTGTCGTTCAAAGGCAGTATAATTTCCGCTATACAGTTTAGCGCGTTGATGTTCAATATGTAGAATTTGGCCGATTACGGTATCAAGAAAGTCTCTATCATGAGAAATTAATACTAAGGTACCAGTAAAACGCTTAAGCCAACGTTGTAACCAAATAACGGCATCTAAATCTAAATGGTTAGTCGGCTCATCAAGTAATAATAAATCAGCTCGACTAATTAAGGCTTGCGCTAAATTCAAACGCATACGCCAGCCACCAGAAAATTCTTTCACTGAATTTTGCAGTTGGTTTTGTAAAAAGCCTAAGCCATGCAATAACTCCCCAGCACGAGCAGGTAAACTATAACCATTGATGGTATCAATCTTGTTAATTAGAATGGCTTCTTGGTTACCATCATCATTTGCTCGGGCTTGCGTCAATTGATGTTCAAGTTGGCGAAATTCTTTGTCGCCATCCATTACATAATCAAGTGCGGATTGTTCAAGTGCAGGAGTTTCTTGTTTTACCGTAGCAATAGACCAGCTGCTGGGCATACTCAAATCACCAGCATCGGGAGAGAGTTCACCTAATAAAGCGGCAAAAAGCGATGATTTGCCACAACCATTACTGCCTACTAGACCGACCTTGTGATTAGGGTGAATAGTAAAACTTGATGCTGTGATGAGGTTTTTTGCACCTCTATCTAAGCTTAAATCGGTGGCAGTGATCAATGGCAGATCCTTATGTATCAGTGGTAAATGAGCAAGCAAAAAAATTATCTGTGCATTGTCGCTTTTCCTATAGTGTCTATTCAAGTTAAAATAGCGATTAATCGACTATTTTAGTGAAAAAGATTTGCCCATGAAAAAAAGATTTATAGCAGGCGCAATTTGTCCCAAATGCAAAGCGCAAGACACCATGGCTTTGACCAAAGAAGACAATGTAGAAAAAGTGACGTGTGTGAGTTGCGGTGAGCAAATGACACAAAGTGAGCCGCAAG
Organism: uncultured Colwellia sp.; assembly: GCA_913062815.1. GTDB lineage: Bacteria > Pseudomonadota > Gammaproteobacteria > Enterobacterales > Alteromonadaceae > Colwellia. The sequence goes on from CAJXWZ010000045.1 coordinate 34,953, forward strand.
TTGAGCAGGCGGTACGCGAGCAAGAGCAAGTGATAGGTGTGTTTAAACCGTAAAGTTTACAAATGGTGAGCGTAAACTAAAGTTAGTAATGAGGGGGAGGTGGCTCAATTTCTTCTTTTTCTGAAGATAAAGTGCCTGCATCTTTTAAACGATTAGCGACTAACTGTATTTGTTCTTTTAGCTCAGAAATTTGTGCTTGATGCACTGCTAACTCTTCACTTAGCTGCTCGATAACATCATCTTGAAAAAGGTTACGCGATTCTAAGGCGTTTATACGTTCTTCAAGAATGTAGATTTCTTTATTTTTTTCGGTGGTATTTGTCATTTATCTAACTACAGTTGAGTGAATTAATACTATTTAGGCATTTTCCAGCGTTCGGCATAACCCGATGAGCTTTCAGTGAGTAGAGTGTTATTATCGCTAAATGCAAGGCTATATACAACTGCACCTGTTGGTCTTTTGGCTTCTTTAGGTGTTACATGCCAACTAGCGATACGTTTACCTGAGTTAATATTCCAAACGCTTACTTTGCTACTGGCTGCGCCGGTTAACAAAACTTTTCCATTAGGAGCAAAACGTGCAGAGCTAAAAACTTCATGGCGTTTAGTACCTTTTAACGTAGTCACTAGTTTACCTGTTTTTAAATCCCAAATATGTGCTGACTTCATGCTATCAGCAGAAAAAGCATACCGACCTAGAGGATCCAAAGCGACCTTGGATACACGGCTGGTATGGTTAAACTGATAAATTACTTGGCCTGATAGAGTATCCCATACGTAAGCTGTAAAGTCGTTTGCACCAGTCATGGCTACTCTGCCATTTGGCATCATATCAACGGTATTGATTTTCTCTTTGTGCCCTAAAAACTCTAATCGTCTGCCCGTATCAACAGCAACATGAACGGCAATGCCATTACCTTTACCAATCAGTAAGTAATCACCATTATTACTTACTGCAATATCCCGAATATTAGATTCTCGCACTTTCCAATAACCTTCAGACTTTCCAGATTGCATATTCCATAAGGCAAAATTTTCGCGACTTGCGGTCAGCGCATGACTGTTGGTGTCGCTAATATCAATAGCAAGCACTAAGTTGTCGCTACTGTTTTGTTGTTGAGCCCATTGATATTTCAGCGCATTTTTCTCTAAATCCCATACGCTTATGCCATGGTGAATGGAAGAAATGACACTCCACTTGCCATCATTAGAAATATCACCAGCATAGCTGCCTTCAATAGAATGTTGATAACGTTGTAAAGGTTTACCTGCTGAAGGGGTACAAGCTTGCATAAATAAAAGCGAAAATAGGGTAATAGCCAAAAACTTTACCGTGGTAAAGCCATGTTTTTTAATCCTTATAAAGTTAAGCAACATATTAGTTCTTTTTTATTTGAGCAATTCTAGTTAGTATAAGGCGTTTTTTTAAATAGTTTAACCATATCTTTGATTTAGTTGTTAAGCAGAAAACGAAAATGATAGATGAATTGGGGGATTCTCCAATTGTGATGTTTTAACGGAGAAATAAATGAAATTTTTTAAACCCACTTTAGTTGCCGTTGCTTTATTAGCCGTGGCTGGTTGTCAAGACCCTGTTAAAGAAGAAGCAAAAGCACCTGTTTTAGAAACTGAAATTCAAAAACAAGCTTATGGATTAGGTGCCTCCATTGGTATGTACATGCAACGTAACCTAGACGAGCATGACAAACTAGGCTTAACTTTAGACAAAGAATTAATTGTACAAGGTTTTATTGATAGTATTAATGACAAGTCAGTAATCGAAAAAGAAGAAATTCAAGCATTATTACAGAATTTAGATCAGTCGATGAAAGCCAAGCAGCAAGAAATGGCTAGTAAAGAATCTGAGGCCAGTTTAGCTACAGGTCAAAAATTCTTAGAAGATAACGCGAAAAAAGAAGGCGTTATGGTAACTGAGTCAGGTATTCAGTATGTTGTTCTTAATGCTGCAGAAGGTGACAAACCTGTTGCAACAGATACCGTTAAAGTACATTACAAAGGTACTTTCTTAAACGGCGAAACTTTTGATAGTTCATACGACCGTGGCGAGCCAGCAGTGTTCCCATTAAATCGAGTTATTAAAGGTTGGACTGAAGGTGTTCAGTTAATGTCGGTAGGTGCAAAGTTTAAATTTACCATACCTTCAGATTTAGCGTATGGACCAAACGGAAATCCACCGCGTATTCCAGGTAACTCAGTATTAGAATTTGAAATTGAATTGTTAGAGATTCAAAAGAGCGAGGCGGCACCACAAGTGGGTGAGCAGCCAACAGCTGAGAAATAAAAAGTAGTTACCTGCTGCAGGTGACAAGCTTTAATAAAGCCACCAGTAATTTTACTGGTGGCTTTTTATTTGCCGCGGTGAAAATGTTATCATTTCTTTATGAAAAAACTTTTAATTATTGGCTATGTTTGGCCTGAACCCAACTCTTCTGCTGCTGGCAGTAGAATGTTACAACTGATTCAATTCTTCCAACAGCAAGGTTATCAAGTTACCTTAGCTAGTCCTGCTCAGCGCACAGAACATATGGCTGATTTAACGCAACTTAATGTTAGTTGTGTTGATATAAAACTTAATTGCGCTAGTTTTGATGATTATGTTCAGGAGTTACAACCAGATATTGTTATGTTCGATCGGTTCATGATGGAAGAACAATTCGGTTGGCGTGTGAGTGAGCATTGCCCTAATGCCTTAAGAATTTTAGATTCTGAAGACTTATTTTGCCTACGCCATGCCAGACATGATGCCCACAAAAAGAATGTTGCTGTGTCTAATGCTGATTTATTGAACTCAGCTCTGGCAAAGCGTGAAGTTGCCGCTATTTTTCGTTGTGATATTACCTTAATGATTTCACCAGTAGAAGTTGATTTATTGATTGACTTATTTAAGGTTGATAAAGGCTTATTGCATTATCTGCCTTTTGTGTTTTCTCAGCATCAATTAGCTCAAATCAATCCTAATTTTGAGCAACGTCATGGCTTTATTTCCATAGGAAATTTTCGTCATCCACCAAATTGGGATTCAGTTTTATGGCTTAAACAACAAATTTGGCCATTAATACGTAAGCAATTACCGCACGCTCAAATAGCAATTTACGGGGCGTATCCGCCACCAAAAGCAACGGATTTACACGATGAAAAATCAGGTTTTCTAGTTAAAGGCTGGGTTGATAATGCCATCAGTGCTATGCAGTTGGCTCGTGTTTGCATAGCACCATTACGTTTTGGGGCTGGCATAAAAGGTAAATTAGCAGAAGCAATGCTTTGTTCAACACCATCGGTAACTACTGATATTGGTATTGAAGGTATGCAAACTCAGTTACCTTGGGCGGGTGAAGTTGCGAACGACGCGCAAAGCATTGCTGATGCCGCGGTAAAACTTTATCAAGAATTAGCAACTTGGCAAAGCAGTAGCGACTTAGGGAAACAAAATGCACAGCAATTATTCCAACAAGATAAGCACTACTTGGCACTGGAACATCGTTTAAAGGCGCTATTAGCTGGTTTGGCGCAACATAGACAGCATAATTTCATTGGCAGTATGTTGAATCACCACCACCACAAAAGCACTAAATATATGTCGCAATGGATAGCAGCGAAGAATAAAACTTAACAACATTGTAAGATGTTGTTAAGTTTTGCTACTAATGTCTATACTATTAATTAATACGGTCATCAGGTATTTATGGGGTTTGAAATTGCTTTCATGTAATCGACTTATTTTAGTGTTTTGTCTTACTTTCTTTACTAATACAATCTTTGCTAATGAGCAATTAGTTGTTGCCGTTGGCCTAGCAAAACCACCTTATGTTATTCAAGAATTTGATACCGGCTTTGAGTTAGATTTAATCCGCAATCTTTTGAAAGAGATGGGTAAGTCGACTAAGTTTGTCTACACTCAGTTTGGTCATTCATCCAAAATGTTAAAAGTAAAAGCAGT
>CAJXWZ010000046.1 GCA_913062815.1 uncultured Colwellia sp.
GAAATCTATTTTCTGTTTGTTCATTCTTATCAGAGATTTCTTTTTCGCTATTACGTTTGTTCAATTGTGTTGAGTTCTAACGCTTTTAATGCATTGTCTTTAGTAAGTAGTTCTATTGTTTTTTCTTTTTGTGCCGACTGAAATCTATTTTCTGTTTGTTCATTCTTATCAGAGATTTCTTTTTCGCTATTACGTTTGTTCAATTGTGTTGAGTTCAATAAGTTTTGATAGGCGTTTTGATAGTCCTGTTTGCTTGCATATACCTTTGCCAAAACTATTTTAATTTGTTCTTCGGCGATATCGTTTTTAACTGCTATCGCTTTCTCTAAAGCAATATTGCTAAAGGTCAATGCATTATCAAAATCATCAAGTTGCCAATATGCTCTTGCTAAACCATAAGCCACTTGATGAATTTCATCATCACTTTTAACTTTTTTAGCAGACTCCATGGCTTCAGAATATATTGCGATAGCGTCTTGATAGTTTTGCTGCTCTAAATAAATATTTGCGCTGGCGATCAATTCATCTCTTAAGTGAATATCCTTTCCCGTACTTTTGAGTAGTGTGATTGCTTGTTGTATTGTTTGCTGTGCTTCTTCTAAACGGCCAACTTTACTCAATGTTCGGGCCAACATAACCTTCGCTTTAGCAATATAGAAGGTATTATTGGTTGTTTCGTGAGTCTTTATTGACGTTTCAAAATAGGGAATCGCTTTTTCAAAATTGCCCATCAAGGCATAAATTTCACCTATTTGTGCTTCAGTTGCTGCCGCTTGGCTAAGTTTGTTCCTTTCAATGCTTAAATCTCTTGAGGTAATAAAATACTTAATAGCGCTATCTAGCTCCCCTAATTGAGTATATATAATGGCAATGTTATGAAGCGAAGTTGCTTCGTTTTCGACTACTTTTCCGAGCTTGGCAAAGTTTAGCGCTTGTTTAAAATAATTAAGTCCTGTACCTGTATCTCCAGTATATAAGGCAACAGCACCAAGAGCTGTTACCGCGTTATGTTGTCGTCGGTAATTGTTAGTTTTCCCACCTAGTTCAAGCGCCTTTTTTCCGTGAGTAGAGGCCTTGTCGTAATCACCTTTAGTTATATATACCCAAGCAATATTGGTATTCAAATCACTTTCAAGTGTTGAGTCAGGGTGTGTCTCAATGAGGCGCATAGCTAAATCAAAGTAATAGAGGGCAGCATCCGGGTTATTTTGTTTTTCTTGATAAGTGATATCAGTATAAGCTTTAAGTAATGCAGTGCCGTTAAGTTGCTTATTGGCTTCATCATATTGAGCAATTTTTTGTTCCAATTTACCTTGCTCTGCTATCACCAGTGGACATTGAAAAAGGAGTAGAAAAGTTAAAATTATTCGATAAGGTCTATACATTATTTCTTACTCTGAACATTGTAGTTAATTACTATCAAAAGATAGCACAACGCTTCATTACTGAATTTATTCTTAATAAAAGCTCTTTTATATTAAATGGTTTAGCAACAAAATCATCCACACCTAAAGAGAATAGTTGCAAGACTAAATGTGGTGAATTATTCCCTGTAATCACAATTATTGGTACCTCAGATGTTGAGCGTATTTTCTGACACACTTCAACGCCTGATAGGTACGGAAGTATTAAATCAAGTAATATTAAATCAGGTTTGTTTTGTTCAACGGCTGCAATAGCCAAGTCACCCCGTAGACAACTAGATATTAAGAACCCTTTTGCCTCCAACAACAATGTCATAGGGCGTAGTAACTCCATTTCATCTTCAATAATTAATATATGAGGCATACACTTAAGCTAGTTATTTTACTGTAGCAATCATTTCACCATTCAATTTAGAAACAATTATGAATTTATAATTATCGTTCTTCTCATTCAGTTCACATTTAACCCTTAAAATTCCAATACGTAGATTTTCTCTGTCGAATGATGAATTTGATACCGATGGTATTTTTAGCTTATAAGCTTGATTCGGTTTATTTACGCTTGTTTAGTACTTGTATGAAACAAACAAAATCTTTATTCATTTTCAACAAAATCACTTTATTAGCATAGGAATAAAATGAACATTATAAGATTGTTACCAGCATTAATTGCCAGCAGTATTTTTTATAGCAGTTTTTCGTTATCAGGGATTATTACTTTTGATACCGTTAATGCGCAAGATGTCCCTGATCAAACTTTTATCTTAGCGGATTATCAATTTACCACAATAGGAAGCGCATCTATTAATGATAATAGCTGTGGTACTCCCAGATGTGCTGACAATGGCACTCAGTCTCTAGTTATGAATGTATTAGATAGAGAGCTAGGTGGTTTTACCTTGAGTCATCGAGATGCGCTTGCCTTTAACTTGTTAGGGTTTGATGTTGCTGAAACTTTTGGGCAAAATTCACATGCTTTTCGATGGGCAGAATCACTGCAATTAACCGCAACTAAAATCGATGGTTCCAGTTTTATTCAACTATTTAAACTAGATTGGATTAACGATTCTGACTATGGCGATAAAGTTGATTTCGAAAGCTTTTCAGTAGGACATGAATTTAGCAATTTATTGTCAATCAACTTCATCGGTATTGGTGGAGATTGGAATAATGGCTTCTCTATCGATAATATTAGTGTTGAAACAGTAAGTGTGCCTGAGCCGGCAAGCTTGCTGATATTTTTGTTTGCATTAAGTATTTTAGTGCAGCGAAGAAAAAAAAGATAAATATGATGATTTGTAGTTATCTTGTATTGCTACCTTTTGTTGAAAATAACGATGCTAAGTCTTAAATATGCTTAGCATCGTTTCTCTTAACCAAAGTAATGCATTATCTTGAAAAGTATTTTGATGCTATAAAGATTCGTTGATACAGAAGAGATACTATACGGTATAGGCTGAATGACTAAATGGCTATCAACGAACTTTTTAGCTATGAGTGTTGGTAACGTTAACATGTAATCAGACACTTTTAATAACTCCTTAGCTGCTTGATAACATTGACAACGAATAGCCACAGGCGATTAATACCTTGTTGTAAAAAGGCATAATCTTCAACTACTACACCACTTGCACGATTCGATACAGCGATATGTTTAGCCACTCAATAAATGTCAGGGGTAATATTATCGGCTTCTTGGTGATTTTTACTTAATAGAATACAAAATGCATCACTAGACAAGTTTAGATACTTTATTGGCGTTTTTAACGCTAGAGTGATATCTATAGCCACATCGACTTGATTAATAGCCAGCATCCTTGTCATACCTTCACGTACTAATTTACTACAAAATAACTTTGCGTAAGGTGCTTCTGCTAACAATACTCTTTGTAGCTTGGGGAGAATTAGTGACTCTAGCGCTTCATGAGCTTCTCGTCTTGAACTGAGAAAATATAGTTAACCACAGCAGTAAACAGGAAGTGTGATTGTTTATACTTCGGGCGGGCCCATTAGTCTGATTGTCTGTTCTTTATTAGGCTTACCGTTAACAAGGTTTATTGACATCAATTGGACCTTAGTAAATTGTGGCGTAACGAAGGTGATTACCCGTAGCAGTAGCAAAGAATTAGCACTAGCTACCTTAAATGAACATGATATATTTGAACAAAACCTTGACTAAACATTAATTACCTATACTTAAGCTTAGTATTTGTAATTCAAGGTGAATAATCTTTTTCAAAATAATAAATGGAATACTATATGACTCGACAAAATATCTTAATTACCGGCGCTAGTTCAGGGCTAGGGAAGGGCATGGCCCTGCAATTTGCTACACAAGGTCGTAATTTGGCACTTTGCGCGCGTCGTGTTGAAAACCTTGAAACACTAAAAGCTGAATTAGAACAAATAAATCCGAACATTAAGGTGGTGATTAAAGCGCTTGATGTAAATGACCACCCTGCCGTATTTGATGTTTTTAAACAATTTAAAACAGAATTAGGCAGCTTAGATAGGGTAATTATTAATGCTGGCATGGGTAAAGGTGCTTCAATTGGTACCGGATACTTTCATGCAAACAAGCAAACCGCTGAGACCAACTTCATTGCTGCAATTGCTCAGGCTGAAGCTGCAATGGAGATTTTTAGAGAGCAAAATAGTGGTCACCTGGTGACTATTTCATCTATTAGTGCGGTACGTGGCTTTAGGCGTGCCATGACTGTGTATGCAGCCACTAAAGCGGCGCTAACATCACTGACTGAAGGTATTCGCATTGATGTGATGAATACGCCAATTAAGGTGAGTTGTATTCACCCTGGTTTTATTCGCAGCGAAATCAATGAAACGGTTGAAAAAGTCCCTTTTATTGTTGACGCTGAAACGGGCTGTAAAGCATTAGTAAAAGCAATCAATAAAGAAAAGGCGAACAGTTTTGTACCTAATTGGCCATGGTCATTTTTACATTGGTTGTTGCGTATTGTGCCTGCCAGTATGTTAAGAAAAATGAGCTAATTATATTTGTAAAATTAACGAGAATAATATGACTTGTGATTGCCAGTGAAAAGTTGTCATTGAATTAGCATTGTAAAAACTTGTTTGCACTATCGTTAATATGATTTGACTTTTCTTGGGTGACAAATGACTAAAATGATGCCAAATTGAATTCACTACCAGTTTGTTTTTCAACGCTTAACACACATAGAGAATAGAACTAGTGAATTATATCGTCTTTGTAACTAAAGGGAATTTATGAAAGAAAACTATCACTGTGTTATTCGCTCAATAAAGGTCATCACCGTTTTTGTACTCTGTGTAGGTTTAAACGCTTGCGGCGGAGGCTCTGAAGAGTCAGTTGATACTGAGTATACCGGAGTAAAAGAAAGTATTACCACAACCATAGATACCTACCTTGAAACAAACCAAGACAGTAACTCTGCTGGTGTAAGTGTCATTATTCGAAAAGAAGGTACAGTGGAATACCGTGGCAGTCGTGGTATGGCAAATACACTTACTGGCATTCCCATTTCGAGTAGTACCGGTTTTCGTTTAGCTTCGGTCAGCAAACCATTTACTGCTATTGCGATTATGCAACTTTATGAGCAAGGCTCATTAACACTAGAAAGTAAGTTGGTTGAATATATCCCTGAACTCTCAGCTACGTGGGGAGAAATTACCATTCATGATTTGCTCAGTCACCGTTCAGGTATACCCGATTTTCTTAATGATATTTGGAGTGATGAGCGAAATAACGGTTTAACTAATCAAGGTTTAATTAGCTATTTTTCCCAAAACAGTGACTTGGAGTTTACTCCTGGATCTAAAGGGGACTATAGCAATTCAGGTTATGTATTATTAGCTGAAATCGTCTCAAGAGTTTCAGGGGTGTCGTTCTCACAATATATGCAAGCTCATATTTTTGGGCCAGTAGGTATGACTAATAGTTACATCACTAATGAGTTAGTTAACATAAAAGCAGGCGATGCCCTTAACTTTGCTGATCGCGATACTTATCACGGTATTAAACTCTATACCTATGGTTCTATGGCACAAGTTAGCTCAGCTGAGGATCTTAATTTATTTGCCCAAGCATTGTTAAATCATGACATTGTTACTTCAGAAACATTGACGTTAATGCTACAAAACCATAGTGGCATATATAATGTTGGTGGCTATGGTTATGGCTTTCAAGTTGGTGATAGCTTTTCGCATACAGGACTTTGGGATAGCTTTAATACCAGCATCACTTTTTACCCCAATAAACACGTTGAGGTGATATTTTTATCCAATGGCGGTGAGTTAACTGACCAACATATGTCTAATATTCAAAAGCTGGCACGGGAGTTTTATCAGCTTTAATGGTTTGACTCTGAAAGTGGTATTTCTGCGGTTAACCAGAGCAATAACTTTTCTATTAAGGCGTCGGGATCTATAGGCTTAGATAAATAATCGTTCATGCCGGCATCGAGGCATTTTTGCCTGTCGTCGGCCATAGCATTGGCCGTCATGGCAATAATAGGAATAGCTTTATAAAGCTTACTTGCATTGCCAGCGCGAATTTGGCGAGTGGTTTCATAACCATCCATTTCAGGCATTTGGCAATCCATAAGTACCACTTCATAGCAATGATGTGATTTTTGTTGCTTCAAAATTGTTAAACACTCTATGCCATTATTCGCTATGTCTATATTCATCAAACCATGTTTGTTAAGTATACCTTTAGCAACCATCTGATTAATTCTGTTATCTTCCACCAATAAGACGCGTGTATTTTTAATGGCTTCAAGTGTGGACTTGCTAGGTGTTTTGTTTTCGTCAGGCAGCAAGGTATTAATGTAGTGACTGGTGACTAGCGGGTCTGCATCGGCCAATATTTCTCCTCCCTGAGTAACAATTGCTAAGGCACCTAATAAATCTGATGTTGTCGCGGGTTTAGGAAAATAGCCATCAAAACCCAAATTAGCAAAATAGCGCGCATCACCAACGTGTCCCATTGATGTCATCATAATTAGTTTCAGCTGAGCAAAGCGTTTATCTTGTTTAAGATCTTTACCTAATTTTGCACCGTCCATATCTGGCATTTGCATGCCTATGAGTGCAACATCAAATGATGTTTTGCCATCTGCATGTGTTTCTTGTTCACAAAGTGATAAGGCTTGCTGACCATTACCGGCTTCTAAAACGGTAGCGCCCCAGTGTTCGAATTGTCCTTTTAATACGGCTCTATTGGTTTGGTTATTATCAGCAATCAAAAGTTTTAGGTTTGAGATATCAACTTTAGGCATTACTAGCTGTGATTTGATACTTTTTTGCAAAACAATAAAGAAACTAAAACAACTACCTTCACCCACTTTACTGCTTACACTAATATTGCCATGCATAAGATTACAGAGCTTTTTAACTATTGCTAAGCCTAGTCCTGTTCCGCCGAACTTTCGAGTAGTAGAAGAATCTACCTGGCTAAAGGAGTCAAATAAATTAGGGATTTTCTCGGCAGGAATACCAATGCCGGTGTCAGATATTTTGCAATTTAAACGCCATGAAAACTCATCATTGGCTACTAACTCTGCTTGTACAACAACTTCGCCTTCAGGGGTAAATTTGGTCGCATTACTGACGATATTGGTAATGATTTGTCTTAATCGGCTAGGATCTCCCTTCACCAGCGACTCTTCAACTTTGGTGACATCAAGAATAAGCTCTAAATTCTTAACTTGTACTTGAAGTCCCATCGATTCAGATAGTTCACCGAGCATGCTACGCAAGTTAAAATCAATATTCTCTAATTCAATTTTACCTGCATCTACTTTGGAAAAATCCAAGATATCATTGATCAAATTAAGTAATGACTTAGCGCTACTCATCGCTATATTGATGCGATGCTGCTGCTCGTCATTTAAATCTGTATCAAGTATTAAGCCTAACATGCCAAGCACACCATTCATGGGGGTGCGTATTTCGTGACTCATGCTGGCCAAAAATTCACTTTTTGCAATAGCAGCTTGCTCTGCTTCTTCAGTTGCTTTGATTAGTTTCCTTTCATTCTTCTTTCTAACGGTAATATCTTGATGAGTGCCTATCATGCGTTTGGGTTTACCATCATCAAACCATTCAACTACTTTTCCTGAAGAGAGTACCCACACCCAATGGCCAGCTTTATGCTTCATTCGAACTTCATAACTGTATTGAGCTGATTTTCCATCCCAATGTTGTTCCAGTAATTCAGCTGAACGTGCTAGATCTTCAGGCATGGTGTAATTAGACCAAGCCTCAATATTGGTCGGGTATATTTCTGCGAGAGAATAACCGATTATTTCCGCCCATCGCTCGTTAAATTCAACTTCACCAGTTTGAACTTGCCAATCCCAAATACCAGCAGCGGTACTATCAATAACAAGCTCTAATTGTTCACTACTTTCTTTGAGTTCTAACAAAGCCAACTTTCTTAACTCAGACTCATTATTCAACTTTTCAATTGAGGTCATGCTGTGACCTAACGACTCAACCATGCTATTAAAATTTCTACCTAAATCGCCAATCTCGTCACTTCCAAGGTCATTAATTTGGTAATCTAATTGCCCTTGACTGACATTTTTAGTGAAACGATGGAGTTGATCTAAGCGAGATAATAGCGTTTTACCTAGCAGGATATAGAGCAAGATAATCATCACTACAATGCAAATAATAGTGATGATTAATATTTGATTTGCTAAGGTATTAACGCCTTTCATTTCCAATTGGCGATCATAAATTAATGAAGCACTTAGCAGGGTATCGCCTGTGGTTAAACTTTTTTGCGCAGAAAGTTCGTCAGGATTACTTTGATAAAGGGCATTCTCATGATGCAAATTGGCTTGACTAGCATTCGGGTGATATCGCGCAATAATGACTGCATTTGTGTCATTTTTTATTACTGCGGCAAGAATAGAGTTTTTGGTAGCTCTAAGTTGATTTACGTCGTGATCAAGTTGTTGACTGACAAGGTATTGCCAATCAAGGCTGATTATCAATTCACCAATAATCTGCCCTCGTTTAATAATATTGACAGAGAACCATTGAGTAATATCTTTGCTCATGCCCAAAAGTGACAAATAATCATCTTGACCGAGAGAACTAATGCCCACTTGGTCATCAATAGGTGAAACATAGAGTGGATGCTGCTTGATGTTTTTGAGGAGCAGTGCCTCGCCGTTGACTTTGTTTTTATTGCCATCGCGAGTACTGCTTGAAAAAATCGTACCATCTATTTCCGTCACAAGAATATAGTTAATAAAGGGGTATATCTCGATTAGATCATTTAATTCTTGGCTGATGCCGCGATTTTCAAACAAACTCAATGCTTTTTTAACTTGCCTATTTCGGGCAATGATTTGACTAATATCCGCGACTTTTTGTTGATCTTCATTTAGTTGTGAAACCACAAAGGAAACGTCGCTGTTCATGCCACTTTCTATTGTTTGCAAGCGATCATGCTTGATTGACAAGAAAACAAAATAACCTAGGCTTCCAACAACAATCATCGCAACTAATACACAGACTGTTATCACCTTCGGGATTAACTTCATCTATTAGCTACTCATTTAGTCCATTGAATTTCAAAATCTAATTGTTCAGGTACTGTGATACCGAGTTGTTGCATACTTTTTTGGTTAAAAAGGTAAGTAGGAGGTTCTTGTAATTTAGATTGAATTGTTTCGGGCTGTACTTTATTTAAGAGAATGTTAGCAGCCATGTTACCCGCCATAGTGCCTAGGCGATAAAAATCAGCCACAACACCAAATGTTGCACCCTGTTCAATGCCTTTTTTGTTGGCGCTCAGAATGGGAATTTTATGCGTTAATGAAAGTTCAATTAACGCTTGCTCACCACCGCTTTGTATTAAAGTATCTGTTGTGGTGATAAAGGCATCAACCTTATCAACTAATGCTAATGCTTTGGTTCTTAAGTCTGCAATGCTCAGGGCCTCAACATCGATTACTTTGATTTTCTTTTTCTTAAAGAAACGATATAAATTAGCGGTTTGAATTTTTGAATTAGGCTCTCCTTTTCGATGGAAAATTGCCACGCTTTTAGTGGTAGGCAGTATACCGAGCAATAAGTTGATGGAGTGAAATAGAGGCACGTAATTACTCGTGCCCACTAAATTATTACCCGAATATTCAAATGATTCGATTAACCCTGAATCGGCAGGATAAGTAACAATTGAGAAAACGATTGGCGTAGTCGGCGGCATTACTTCTTTTACAATGGTAGTTCCTGGGGTTGTTAGGGTAAAAACTAAATCAACATTCTTTGCTCTAAAATCATTAGCGACTTTTCTTTGTAGCGTTTTATCTGCTCCGATTTCACCTTGAAGATAAGTTAACTGTTTGCCTTCAATCAGGCCTTTATTTGTTAATGCGTCCTTAAAGCCTTGTACACAATTAGGGTAGCCTGACCAGACGGCTAAGCCAATGGTATAATCCGATGCGAACGTTAGTGGCGTTGCCAAGAATGCAAAATAAAGTGAAGTAAGCGCGGTACATAGATATTTTTTCATGATAGAAACGTCCAATCTGTCAAATTTAGTAGTTCAAGCGCAAATAAAAACTACGTGTTGAATGCTAGTAGAGTAAGTATAGAAGAGATAACTAAATTATCTAGTCATTATATAGGCTAAAATATTCATTATTTTCAATATAATAAAGAATATTAGCATTGAATCACTTCAGCCTGGCACAAATAATAAATTATTGCTTTTACCAAATAGTGCTTAATCTTATGAAATTGACCTTAACATGGCTAATAGTATGTAATATATCTATTAATTGCTTGTGTTTTCAAGGAAAAGGCTGAGCAATTAATGGTTGAGGATCAGCGTCATGTGATAATCGATTAGTCGTGGTAAATAAGTAAGTAGCTATTTAACTTACTCGCTCAAAAGCAAGGATATATAATAAGTCGCTGATTAGTTGTTCTCTTCACTAAATAGATGGGCGATCGTGTTTTCAGGAGTTAATTCAAACGCCTGTGTTTTTCCGTGTTTTTCGTGAGTAGCGGTAATTTTCATTAATTTCTCATCTGAGCTGTTACCAAATAAACTAACTTGATACTGTAAGTTTTCACTGTCATCAGCTAAAGAGAACCGTCCCATAATGACAATTTGTGATGCCGTGGAATCATCTGATGGTGTAGAGATATGATGCGATGTAACAGGTGATAGCATCATACCCTGTAAAAGACGCTTGCCATGTTGATCACTTAATACCACATTTTCATTGACTGCTTTTGCAATCATAGGTTTATGCGAGTTAAATTCTGCTACAGATAACTTACCATCATTATCATCATCTATACCGTTAAAAGCGGTGATAGGTAATGAAAGTACCATAAAAACCCCATTACCTTTGAGGTTGAGTGTGCCATGTTGAGCGACCATCATATGCGCATGTAATTGAAACGAAACAAGCATATTAAGTAGCAGGCCACACACGGTTACAGCAAAGTATTGATTGAATAATGTCATCTTTAATTACCTTTCGTGATTAAATTACCAGTTGAAGAGCGAACCATCGCCAGAGCTAACTATAAAGCGCCTTTTACACAACGTTGAAAATAAGGATAGCTATCGGTTGCATAGTAATGGTAAATCCCTTCTGGAAATTCAGGTGTGACACCATATCGGCCATTACACTCATCTAAATCTCCTAAGCCTTCAACATACTGCCAATCCTGTGCAAATGTCCCTAATGGGTATACTTCGGTTGAGGGTCTAGAGCTACTTACGTTACTTATCAGCTGATAACTTCCGGTAATAGACTTTAAAGTTGAAGTAGCGTCATCAGCTACGCTATAACCATATCGAGCATAGATAGGGAAGCCATCAGCAGCCCAACCAATAATAGTCATAGTATTGCTGTTACCGCCACGCAAGCTAATAAAACCTTCAGGCATGCCGTGATAATGATATGAACCATCTGGTTGAACGTGCGCATTATTATCATCTGTACCGAAGTTGAAGCTAGTTTGTCCTAATGCTTCGATACTCCAATTACCTTCATTACCAATTAGGCTGCATGATGAGCCAGAGTCATCACAACTGCCCGCCGTATTGGCATCTATTTTAACTCCATTCAATACATAACCTGTAACGCCACGCGGACCTCCTAAGGTTGTTGCTGTAGTTGTTTCTGTAGGCGTAAGTGAATAATTTGTAGATACATTTTGTTCTGAAATAATATTAGGATTATTTGCGTTTGGAAATTCACCGACTTCATGATCGGGAATACCATTGGCAGTTAATAGCCTTTCATTGTCGGTACAAGTCCACTGTGCAGTGCTGTAAGTATTTAAAGAGCTTGAATCGTTGAAGGTATCGTTTACATAGTCACACAATACACCATTAGTCGCTCCGGCCGTTTGTGCCGTGCCAGTGTCAGTGGTTGCCGTGGTGTTATCAATTGTGGTGATTGTGTCAGTTTCGTTAGTAGAGTCACTACTGCCGCAGCCAGACAGTAGACACGCTAATAACACACTAACGCTAACAGGTAGAACATTCTTTTTTAAAGAGTTTAATGTATTCATGGTGATTACTCCTGAAAATTAATTGGAATCACAGCTTTGCCAGTTTTGAGCAAAAGCGTCGATACAAGGCAAATATTAAAAGATAAATGTGTAAGGAATGTGCAAAATATGCGGATGAATTAAGGAATATATTTGTGTTGATTTGCTCGTTGTTAGCGCGGAGAAATACGGGCGCAAAAAATGCGAGAGTCTAGTATTGTTAAGTTAGCTGATATGCTAAGTTACTAAATAGGGTTTAACTTTATCACTAACAAGGGGCAACTTTTGCAAGAAAAATCGAAAGTATTTAGTCTCAATGATGATGAGTTGAGACAATCACATGTGGTACCTTTATTTGCGTTAGTCGGCATGTTTATTACCGGCGTTATGGGCATTATTGGCTTATTTAATGACAATATTATTTTGGCTAGTGCTTTGTTTTTTGCTAGCTTTATCTATTTTGTTGGTTATTACACTTTCAAAAAACTCGATAACAATGCATTAAGCTCAGCCATTGTGCTTTATTCATTATATTTATTAATGTTCTATCTTGTTTTCACTGGCGGTGTTGAGAATACAGGGCCATTATGGATATATATAGTCGCGCCAGTATCGGTTTTTATCCATGGCTTAAAAAGAGGATTGATTGATATCGGCGTCTTTGTGATTATCATTTGTTTGATCATGTTTTTGCCTAATGACGTTCTGCAGCATGCAAATTACAGTATAGAGTTTAAGTCTCGATTAATTTATTCCTTTTTAACTATCACCTTTCTTTCTGCTTTGTATGAATCTTCGAGGAACATGTCTTTTCAACATACCTTAGAGTTGAGTAAAAAGTATCAACACCTTGCGCACTTTGATCCCTTAACCCAACTTTCCAATCGGCGGGATGTGCTGGCAAAATTAACACAAGAACAGGCAAGACTGGTACGGAACAAAGAGCCGTTGACTATTATCCTGTGTGACGTTGATTATTTTAAAAAAATTAATGATCAGTATGGACATAGTGCTGGTGACCAAGTGTTAATTGAGTTGGCACAAATATTTAGTCAAAATATTAGAGAGCAAGATTGTGTTGCTCGCTGGGGCGGAGAAGAATTTTTGTTCATGTTGCCGCAAACACAGGAAAGTAATGCTTATGTTATTGCTGAAAAAATACAAACTAAAGTACAAGCATGCAATGTGAGTTACCAGCAAGAAAATATTACCGTGACAGTCAGCATGGGCATAGCCCAACTAAATGCTGGGCAAAGTATTGATGAATTGATCAATAGTGCCGACAAGTATTTATATCAAGCTAAAAATGCTGGCAGAAATGAAATATTTCCTAAGCTTTGAACGCGCTATTAAAACTTGATATTTAGGCTGTTTCTTCGCTAGCGTTAATTTCTGCTTGCGCAAGAATCTTGTTAAGAAACCAGCGCATTGCTTTACCTTTATTATTGATGCGCCACGAGCAATATTGTTTAGTCGCTGGCGCGGGTTTATTGATTTTTACTACCACTAATTCTTCAGAAGCAAGATGTTGTTGAATTTTGTTGCTAGGTAGAAATCCTACACCAACACCTTGCACTATTGCTGTTATTTTTTGCTCCATCGTGGCAACCCGTATTTTGTTTTGATTATCAAATAGCCGATGCGATAAAATAGGTGAGTTTTTTGAAGAATCTTTGATAATTATGGAAGCATAGGCGTTAATGTCAGCTTCATTAATGGGCTGTTTCATTTTAGTTAGCGGGTGATTACTAGCCACTACAAATTGCCAATGCGTTGATTTTATTTCTTTAAACTTTACCCCGACAATGTTTGACACCGGTAAAGGACCGCCAATGACAATATCGGCATGACCTGCTGCGATAGCATCAATACTGCCTCCCATGACCTCTTCGGTTATGTTGATTTCAACGCCGCTATTAAGCTGTTGAAACTCAATAAGTAAGGGATAAAAGTCAGTTAAGTTCCAAAGCGTATCTACAGCAATATTTAATCTAGACTCCCAGCCACTATTTACTTGATGAGCTGATTCGACAATGCGTTGTGCATCAAGTAATAAATTCCGGCCTTGTTCTAGCAGTACCTGTCCTGCTGGGGTTATCACTGAGCGTCGCCCTTCACGCCTAAAAATAGTAAAGCCTAAATCTTGTTCAAGTTTTTGCACCATGTAAGTAACGGTTGAAGGAACCCGAAACAATGCATTAGCTGCGCCAGCAAAACTGCCTTTTTTGTCTATGGCATCTAACACTTCCAGTGCTTCTAACGTTAATTTCATTTGGAGCAAACCTCGCTTAAAACTAATTGTTCAATAAATCCGAACGTATTAGTCAATATATTCCGATTTTTATAAAATTTAAAGTAAATATAATAGCTGTAGATTCAAAATATGAAAACAATTAAATACCTTGGGAGTTATCAATGAAAATATTATCAAGAGATTCATTACACCGCGGTGGATTTGCCGGCTTAAAAGAAACACGATTAATCGTCGACAAAAAAGTAGGTGGCGATCATTCAACCTGGGATGGTTTAGGGAATTTTATATATTTAGCCGATGCACGCTTTTTACCTCATGGTGAAACGCATATGCATCCTCATCGTGAACTTGACGTGATTACTATTATGCTCGAAGGGCGTCTAACTCATGAAGGCTCTTTAAAGGATGGTCAGTCTATGAAGGCTAATCAAGTACAGGTACAACGCGCAGGCGGTGAGGGCTTTGCTCATAACGAAATTAATCCTGATGATAGTGGTAATCGTTTATTGCAGCTTTGGGCGTTGCCTGAAAGTGCTGGAGAGCCAGCAGCTTATAAGTTCTATCAGTTAGAGCAGAATGAATTGCTGCGAATTTATGGCGGTGCTAAATCTCAAACAGAAACTTTTGACAGTCACACTGTTATTGAAGTTGGTAACTTAAAAAGGCATAAGACCATAACCAAACAGGGTCAATATTTAGCTTATATCACTAATGGGCAAGCCATGTTAAATGGAGCAACGGTCACTGATGGCGATCTTATTAGCGGCGTAGATTTTGAACTTAACGTATTAAGCGACACGCTTCACTTGACTGTCATTACTAAGCACTAAGCACTAAGGAGAAGGGGATGATTGATGCAAAATATCAAAGTTTCGTTTTTTCATTTTTCATGGCACTCATTATGTCAGGGGTTATGTCTTTGGTAATAACCACTTTTAATATTGGCTTAGTGGATGATCTATTCATAATATGGCTACAATCATGGGGGTTTTCATTTTGTGTAGCCTTGCCTGTTATTATGCTAGTTTCACCCTTGGTTAGGTGGTTAGTGAGTGCTGTTATTAAAAAGAGTACTGCACCCTCAGCGATATAGCATCGCTGAAGTCCAGCTCATTACCGGTTTCAATTTGCCTAGCCTTAATATAATCAGCCATGAATTTGAGATTTTTATTAACGATATAATTGAGTCCTAGGGAATATATGTGTGCCTCACGAGACTCTTCAACAAGTGCTAGTTGACTATAGCGGCTAATGATCTCCCAACCAGGTGTGGTCACAGCACCTAGCTTACCCTGCTTGTATGCCCGATTATTCCCTGAAAACTGATAGCTTAATTGCACATATCCACCTTGGTAGTTATATTCAGCATTATTAATATCCGTCACTGTTGCCTGTTGCCATTCAGCCATGGTGGTGAAGCCCGACTGTTGCCAGAGGAATTCTAGGCCTTGTAATGATGCTTTGTTCCCAAGAAGTTGCTCTCCTTCAAACAATGAGTCAGCGCCATGCACTTCCAATTTCTCATTAACTCGAAAGTCACCGCCATTTAGGTCTCGCTCGCTAAAGGCTAGTCCTAGGTGGACGAATTCATTTCCTTGGCGGTAAGGTAGCCAAGTTACTCGCCCAGTAATGGCGTGAGTGTCTGGCTCATCTTCCTCTTGAAAATAACCCAGCTGCCAATTTAAAGCATCTGTGCTGCCATTTACACTTACTCCTATAGATCTTCCTGGGGCTAATGCCGTGGTGCTTAAGCTTCTTTCAATCATGATAGCATCGCTAGATGATGATAATTTTTCTAAGCTAAAAGGCTCTTTGTGCTGCCCTAAGGTAACATTAGCCCAGTCAAAACCGCTATATTGCAAGTATGCATCTTTTACTTCAACATCATCACCAGCAAAGTCTATTTTCAACTTTGCTTTCCAATCATCAATCCATGTAGTTTTGAAGCTCAATTGGGCCCGGCGTAGCTCAGATAAAGCGCTAGCATCTACACCATCTTCAATATAGCCGGCATCAAAAGTGTCATGATCTAGCATTAATTCACCGGAAATTTTTATGGCTGTTGCCCAGAGGTTAGTGCTAGCGAAAAGCAAAGAGGTAGCCACAATGTTGGTACTGGCCCTATGGTTATTGTTTTTCATGACATCACCTTAAGGTTGCTGTTGATGTCATTGGTTTTTTGTTTAGCGGTTAATTTTTCTGAGGTATAACGAATACTTAGTTGTGCGGTGTCTCGTAAAAAGTCGATATGTTCAATAGTAACCTGTTCTACTTGTAAACCGGTTCTTGCTCTTAAGTCAGCAATAAGTTTATGGCGATTTTGTGGCGTTATATTCTCTATTTTCTCATAACAGACACTTTGTAGTTGATAACGAGACCTCAAAATATTTGCATCAATGATAAAAGCAAGTAAACAAATAACACCATTGAGCATCAGCAAATCAACCAAATTCATTTGACCAACCGAGGTAAGCAATGCAATGGCGGTGACTAAAAATAAATAGGTCATTTCTTTAATGGAAATAGACTCTGTGCGATACCTAAGCATGGTAAAAACCGCAAATAACCCAAAAGCAAATTCCATCGACATATCTACGCCATGTAGTAGGTTAGTTATGATGAACACGCCTACGCCAAAAAGAATAAACGAGCCGGCCACTGTTGAGTTTTTACTGACTCTAAAGTAGCAGAGGTAGCACAGTACAACGAGTGACAATAAGTTAATTGAAAAGCGGGAAGCGAAGGCGATATCTAATTCGGTCATGTTAATTACTCTTATAAAATGAAATGGGTTCACTGCGATTAAACTTTGCCACATGTGACAAAGTAGCTTTAAAACGGTTGGTTTTTATGGAGGAGCTATAAAGTAATGCACAGCCAATACAGTATTTACTAAAGGATGTTGGGAAGATGGTATTGCTACTCATCAGTTGATAAAAAGGCGAACGTTTAGATTTTTTTGCCTGCTTTAACTCGGCAATAAAAAATCCGGGTAGCTTGATAGTATTGTTGCCTCTACGGTTTTTATACCAAAGATTAAAATCAAGGGTTAATCGTTCTGCGCGCAATTCATTGGCTAATGCTATGCGTTGATAACCACTGTGTTGACTAACATCTAGGTTGTTATCTATGCCCTCTATTTGCTCATTGATAAATTGACCACAAAGTGAGTGTTCACCTTGCGCGCCAGAAAGTTTTATACGAGTTTTGATGGTTCGCTTTTGATTGTTTTTTAGTTTTACTTCTAAAAACTGGGTGTCGGTATCAAGGTAATGCCGACGCCTTACTTTGAAGCGATTAAGTTTGCCATTGTGATGATTATGATAAAACGTTAGATCAGGTGTATCAAAGTATTGGTTACTGTAATTTGATACTCTGTCATTATTAATTTCAAGTACGCTGTAATGCACTTTTAGCTGCATTAAAAGATCAGGTAGAAATGAGATAGGCAATAAAAATTTACTATCGACTCTATTCATCAACTGGGCTTTATCTAAATCATTCAAACCGTGACTGTTAAATGTGTTTAATAGTTGCGCTAATGATTGGTTATTACTATTTTGACTCGGTGATAATTTATAACGGTTATTATAATCTATAGCATTTAACAAGCTTGAATCATGAACGTCACTAGAAAAAAGGTTTTCATTTTTGGTTAAATTTGATGTTGGCTGATTTATCATGTTGAAGTCTCAATTGCAGTTAACAAGGAGTAATAGCGGGCTGACAAAAAGTAATAATGTTATTTTTTGTCAGCGAATATCGTGACTGCTTGTTAGTTACAAAAGCCGTTACCATTGCCAGAAGCAGGTATACTTCCTTGCAATTGCTGAGTCATATTATTAACGCGATAACTCATAAATTCTGTTAACCCGTAGAATCGACCCACTGTTGACGTTAGGTTTTGTTCAAACTGAGCACTGCTATAAAATGCACTTGGGTCGTTGGCAACATGTTCGTCTATCAAGTCGGCTATTGCTTCAATGCGCGATGCGAAGGCATCATCAGCTAAAGGCCCTTCAATGAGTTGCCATAGGTATTCATGGTAAATTGTTAAATACGCTTGTTCAGCAAATACATTGGCAACTAGCGGTCTGTCAGCAAGTGAGCCGCTTACCGGTTCATCTATATATAAGCCTCTAATATCGAGATTACAGCCCATATTGAACGAACCAAATGATTCATTTAAGTCCCACGGCAACAAACTAAAGACGCCATCTTGTTCATAAATATAATAGTTATGCGCCAGTACGCCGTGATAGCTATCTAGATTTGATAATGAAACACTAACTGACATGTATCTTAGTAGCGCGTCAATATCAATAATATCGGTTGCACCTTCAGCCATGCTTTCAACAAAATTAAGAAAAGCACCATTGTCAGTAGTGTCTTCATTGGTTTGTAAGTTAATATCGCTGTAATTGGCTATATCAGCATTGATCCATTGTAGATCGCTACCTGTTCCATCAGGTTTATAAAGGTCACCATTTGAATTACTGAAATGATTTTCTAAAAATTCACCATCTATTGCTTCAACCATTAGGTAAAAACCGAACAGCTCATTATTGACGTAAAAATTAACATAAGCATGCTGTGGCGTGGCAACACCCATTTCATTTAGTAGATCATAGGCTATCACTTCACGCATGTATGAAGGGTCGTTAAATGAGTTTTGTAGGGTAAATTTCTTCAAACCAAAGAATTTTTGTCCAGCTACGTATTCATTAATGTCAATTTTGAAACTGTACCTGTCACTATTTGAATTAGCGACACTGCGTAAACTTGAGCCACCCTTAGTTCGAATAGCAATATTCTCTGTGCTAACACCGTTAAAACTTATGCTTGCTTGGTGGTACTCTTCATCTAGTGGGTTGTTTAAAATATCTTGCCAGTTTTCATCGGTAATGGTGATATATAAGTTACGTACAACATTGGGGTTGAAGGCCGTTGCAATGTCATTTTCAATGCCTTGTGAAGGGGTTAAAAAGTCTTTATCCCAGCTTGTGGCTAACACGTTTGCAGCATTTAATCCGTAGCTAAAGCCGCTACTTACATCACTGCTATCCCAGTCAATGTAATCAACCGTTTCATCATTAAGTATCAGACTTAGTTCATCGCTATTGCCCAACTTAAACGGCACAGAGTAATCATTGTTTTCATCTTCATTGGCAAGGATAACTACATATTCACCAGGCGCTAAGGTGATGTCAGGCAAGTTGGCGGGTTCAATATCATCGCTTTCATCTATAACTTGGTATTCGGCTAGGGCAATATTAGCGGTACTATTATTGTAAAGCTCAAACCAGTCATCGCCGCCGTTAATGTCGTTGGCCACTAGCTCGTTAATGACCAATGGACCATGCAGCGCAAGTTGGTTGCTTGTTAAAGGCGAAGGGGTAAGTGTTTTAGTTGCATCACTACCATCAGGAAAGCGGCCATAACTAAAGCCAATAAGGGCCTGTCCTTTGTGCCACGATAATTGATCAATTAAGTCGTCTCCTTGGTAAAGGCTTACTTGATCGCTTGCCCCTAGCTTAAAACTCACAGAAGCTGATTCAGGAATGTTGTCTGTAGTGGCATAAATGCGATAAAATTCTCCTGCAGCCAATGTGACATTAGGTAGGTTGATTCTTTCTGCGTTGTCATCGGCAATACTATAGTCACTTAGATTAATTGCATTTGCACCTGTTACATAAAGCTCTATCCAGTCGTAACCAGCGGCGCTATCTTTAGCAACAACCTCATTGATTCGAAGTGGTGCATTTTCATTGATGATGGTATCAAGAGTTGCTGTCGAAGCATCGTCGGCTACTTGATTCGCTGTGCCAGGGGTAGGGGATAGGGTTTGAGCACTGTTGCTACCGTCGGTAAATAAACCGTAACTAGCACCCTCAAGTGCGTCGCCTTCAAGCCAATCAAGTGTATTGATCTGCTCATCACCCATTAGCAAAGTAACCGCATCGTCACTACCTAATTTAAAGGTGACATAATAGCCATCTTCGGGTGGAGTATCGGTTTCATCAATGGCTTGAATAACAATAAATTCGCCAGCGGCTAACGACAACTCTGGTAATATTTGTGGCTCACGCTCACTGTTGTCATCGACTATACTGTAAGCCGATAAATCAGCAACAGCATCGATGGCATAAAGTTCTATCCAATCGTTACCACCTTCTGTGGCAGCAGCAACAATTTCATTGATGACTAATGAAGATGTGGTTGTGCCATCGCTAGTATCTTGAGAAGTGTCGTTTTCGACAACTGCTTCAGTTGTATCTGTTTCATCACTTGAGCCGCCACAACTCATGAGCATACAGCTACTGATTAGTATTGAGCAGACTAGCAGGGGATTATATTTCATTAACTTATTCTCAACGTTACTACTAAGGGAAGCGCCAATTTAGCAAGCAATAATGCAAAGAATATGCAGCAATTAAGGAACTTGAAAATACCAAACAAAAAAAAGCTACTCTCTGTAAAGGGAGTAGCTTTATGATTTGCAAATATTCTGCGAAGTAAAGAAGAACCGGCTTATTCAAGCCGTAGTATTGATAATGGATTCTCCATCATCAATTCCAAATTTCTCAAATACTTGAGATAAAATTTGTTCTTTATCATCGTTACTAAGTGAGGTGCTATTACTTTCGGCGAATTTTTCTTCCATCAATTCTGTGAGGTAATCGACCATTGAGCTGATTTCATCACTACTTTGTTTGGGAGGAGGCGGCATACGCCCTTGTTCTGATACACCGGCAAGGTCACCAATAGTTTTAGCATCGAAGCCAAGTTCTGCCATGATGGCTTCCATACCTGAGCCAGGTTGTATTCCTGCTTGAGATATAGTCTCAACAATGCTCATTGCATCAGCTTGACTCAAATTATCAGCATCAAATTGAGATAATGTCTCTGAAATCAGGGTTTGCTGTTCTTCAGTAAGGTTTTGTTCTTGCTTTGGTGGCGGTGGCGGCATCGACATGCCCGAATTTACTGAATTAATCATCACACTCTCTCTTTGTTTTTTTTAGGACGTGGGGGTTTATGATTTTCATATTCTGCTTGGCTAATAACACCATTATTATCAGTATCAATTTTATCAAAAACTGTTTGATGATCGCCAAACGGCAGTGTATGAGCAGAAAACTCTTCAAAATCCATATCGCTATCACTGTTAATGTCTAGTGAAGAAAAGCTTGGGCGTGGCGGTGGTTTATTGTTGTTTTTCATCGCATTTTTAGCCTGAACTTGGTAAGAAATACCAAGAACACAGGCAATGATAATAAGTCTACTAAGGAGCTTATTCATAAAATATTCCTGTTGTTTAAGTTCAACTAAAGCGTAACAACAGAAATTGCAAACAATGTGCAAGAAAAAAGGATTGTGATAAAGCGAGTGATTATATTGGTAGGCAAGCTCGAATCTAGGTACGTCTCAATATCTGTTGTGAGAGACTAATAGTATCTAGAATGAGCCTATATCATGTTAAATGTGCCTACAACATAACTCTCATGGCGACACCAATTAGCGCAACACCTGTTATTTTATCAACAATGTGGGTGTTCGCTCTCAATTTAACGAGTACGCTAGATTGAGAAAGAACAACCGCTATTATGCAATACCAGAGTGTATCTATCCCACCAACGGTCGCAACCATTAATATTTTTTGTTGTGAACTCGCATCCACTTGAATAAATTGACTGAATAGCGCTAAGAAAAACAGTGCTAATTTAGGATTTAAGAATGCAATGTTGAAACCTTCATAGGCACTCTTTTGCCAAGAAGCTTCGCTATTTTGCACTTGTAAATCGGCTAATGCTGACTTAGCCGTAAGTGCTTTAAAAGCTAACCACAATAAAAAGGCAACACCAGCATATTTGATGATATTGAATAACCAAGGTGTTTCTTGAATAATAACAGCCATACCTAATACGGTAAGCGCGGCATATAAACTAACGCCTAAGCCATGGGCGATGCTGGCGATCATACCATTTATACGTCCACCAGAAATGGTATGCTTTAATACTACAGCCAAACTAGGCCCTGGAGTCATTGCGCCTAAAATACAAATTGAGGCGAGCGACAGCCATGCGGTTAATTCCATATTTTTTCCTATGAGTAATGAGTTTTAAACTTCAATATTTAGATTGTATTATCTTCAATGAGGTGTTTTATCTGTTGTTGAGTTAAACACTCACCTGCATTCCAGCTTTTTGATAACACAGATCTTAGCTGGCTAAGTTTAGCTAGTTTAGCGGCCATTTGCTGTAATATACTTTCCATTTCAGCTTCTTTCAATGCTAAGTTAGCTAAGATTTTTTCATGGTTTTTAGGCTGTTCTTCATCAAGTAATACATTGAGCTCTTTTATATTGAAACCAAGAGATTGGCAGAATTTGATTAGTTTTATCTTCTCAATGTCTTGCGTTTTATAATCGCGATAGCCATTGACTGAACGAGTTGCTTTTGACAACAAACCTTGCTGTTCATGATAACGAATAGTTGAAGCAGGTACACCGGTTAGCTCAGCTGCTTGCTTTATTTTCATGTTTACTCTCGATATTCTGCCCTTGACCTTAAAGTTTACTTTAAGGTTATAGTGACATCAATATCAAATTCTATTGAGTTCACATTATGCAATCAAACCCTGTTTTTACCCCTTATATTTTCCCTAACGGTACTGAAGTCAAAAACCGCATTGTCAAAGCATCAATGGAAGAAAATATGTCTAATGCACAGTTACTGCCAAGTGATGAGTTGATTAATTTATATGATACTTGGGCTAATGGCGGTACTGGTCTGTTACTAACGGGCAATGTAATGATTGATAGAAAAGCTATGACAGGCCCTGGCGGTGTAGTGCTTGAAGCCGATACCCCAATAGAAAAATTTCAGCGATGGGCTAAAGCAGCGAAACAAAATAATACTAAAGTTTGGATGCAAATTAATCATCCAGGTAGGCAGGTATATGCAAAAATGAAAGGTAAAGTGTATTCACCTTCAGATGTTGCTTTAAGCATGGGTAAACATTCAACGTTATTTGGTAAGCCTTCGCCGATGACTATAGCTCAAATTGAAGATGTAATCACACGTTTTGGTGATACCGCAGAACAAGCGCAAAGTGCCGGTTTTGATGGTGTTGAAATTCATGCTGCTCATGGATATTTAATTGCTCAGTTTTTATCACCTTTAGTGAACAAGCGAAAAGATCAATGGGGTGGATCGTTAGAGAATAGAGCAAAGCTCTTAATTTCAGTGGTGAAAGAAATAAAACGCCGTACACATGAAGATTTTAGTGTGGGTGTAAAAATCAATTCAGCAGATTTTCAACGTGGTGGTTTTGATATTGATGATGCCATTGACGTGATAAAAATGCTGGAGCCGTTGAATATAGATTTAGTTGAGCTTTCAGGCGGAAGTTACGAAGCACCAGCAATGCAGGGTGTTACTGCAGATGGCAGGTCTCTAGCACGTGAAGCTTACTTTTTATCTTTTGCGCAAAAAATAGCTGACACAACGTGTATCCCCGTGATGACTACTGGCGGCATAAGACGATTACCAGTAGCAGAAGGAGTGTTAGCGAAAGGAGTTAAGTTAGTCGGTATTGCCACAGGGCTAGCCATGGAGCCTAATCTACCGCGAAAATGGCAAGATGAACCAATGTTTTCAGCATCTCACCCCGTAGTGACTTGGAAAAATAAAGTGCTGAAAGCATTAGCCATTATGGCAATAGTGAAACTAAATTTGCGCAGAGTAGGTAAAGGGAAAAAAGCAAAAGCTCGTGCTTCAGCGTTGCTAACATTGCTTGTTGATCAAATAAGAGCCGCAAAGTTAACTAAACGTTATTTGCGCGAGCATAATTAAAATAAGTAGCATATTGAATGAGCTTGAGCGTAGAAAATCAACCGCTTAACGCTTTATCGTTTAACTTTAGCGGCCAATTCGCTAGTTTGTTCTTTAGATTTTTACTTGAAAGGAAAACTGATGAAGTTACTTATGCCATTGTTATCTGCAATATTGCTAACTGTTACTGTCACAACTAACGCAGAGGAATTAACACTTGATGCTGGTCAAGATTTTAAAATAAAAGCCAGCTTTTATCAAAGTGATGATATGAGTGACAGAGCTGTGTTGTTATTGCATCAGTGTAATTATAACCGGACCATGTACGACGGTATGGGCAAGCAACTTGCTGAACAAGGTATTTATGCATTGAGTATGGATTTTCGCGGTTTTGGTGAGAGCGTTAATGAACAATTTAGTGTTGAAAAAATACAAGCATTGCCTAGAGAAGAGCGTCGAGCTGCTTGGCAAAAAATGTCAGCTCATTGGCCTACTGATGTACAGCTAGCTTATAACCATTTAGCAAGTAAACTAACGGATAAAGGTGTTGTTGGCGTTATAGGCGCTAGTTGTGGTGGTGCTCAAGCAATAACCTTAGCTGAAAAGAATGATATTAGCTTGATTGGCTTCTTCTCATCAAACCAGCGTGAAGAAAATATTGCTCGTTATAAAAAAGTACTCGCTCAAAAGCCTACTTTGATCATTGCGTCTGAAAAAGATACCGGTACCTATGAAAGCGCACAACAACTATTTACAACGGCAGACAATGATAATAGTAAATTTATTAGCTATAAAGGCAGTGAGCATGGTTATCCATTGTTAGATAAAGATAAGCATCTGGCAGGATATATTGTTGCTTGGTTAGATAGTCAGCTTTGAAAATTGTATTTAAGCTTATTGAATTTACTGCTAACCTGAATGAATTGAAGAAAATTAAGAGATTTATAATATGAAAATATATCAAACTCAAACTGCACCTAACCCCAGACGAGTACGGATGTACTTAGCCGAAAAGGGCATCAAAATGGAGTATGTTGAAGTTGATATTCTGGGTGGTGAAAACTTAAATGCTAGTCTTAGAGCTAAAAACCCTACCACCAAAATTCCATTTTTAGAGTTAGATGATGGCACTTGCCTTGGTGAAACTATGGCTATCTGTCGTTATTTCGAAGAGCTACATCCTGAAAATCCATTGATGGGACGAACACCTTTAGAGAAAGCTCAGGTTGAGATGTGGCAGCGTAGAGCTGAATTTAATAGCATGTTGCCAATAGGTATGTGCTTCCAACATACCACAGGCTACTTTAAAGATCGCATGAAGCCAATTGAAGCGTGGGGCATTGAGTCAGGGAAAAATGCTCAAGCATATTTAACTGAACTCAATGCCCACTTAGCACACTCAGAATTTCTTGTAGGTGATTATTTTAGTATTGCCGACATCACGTTAATTTGTGCCATTGACTTTGCTCGAGTCGTGAAAATACGACCTCAAGAAGAACACAAACATTTGCTCGCTTGGCATGCAAGAGTATCTTCAAGAGCAAGTTATAAAGCTTAAATATAGTGCATTGACCGATTAATCGCGTTAGCTGCTAGCGCTTTGCTCGTATTCTGTTTGCCACCATGACAAAAGGTTGGCAATAAATTTTTAATAGTGATGAATGATCTAATTTTTTATCGGCTATACCAAAAGTCACTTCGTTAACCGTTGAGGCCAAGGTATGGGTATTAAAAAGCCTGTCCCAAATAGCCAACGCAGTGCCAAAATTTGAATGCTGAAATTGGGGTAGGTTACTATGGTGAATTTGATGCTGTGCAGGACTAATCCACCAATTTTCTATCTTATTACCCCAGCTCAATCTAATGTGGCTATGTCTTAAGTTAGATCCTAAAAAGTTAAACAAAAACACAAATACATTGGCCCCTAATATATCGGCCATTTTTAAAGTAGGTCCAAAAAAGTAATAACAAACCCCAACGACTATGCCTTGAGTCAAAGCCATTCGACAGGCATAAAAAAAGTTTTCAATTGGATGTGAGCGATAAATAGTAAAAGGAGTCAACACTTCGGCTGAATGATGAACTTTATGAAATTCCCATAAATATGGAAACCTGTGTAAAAGGTAATGAAGATAAAATCGCGTAAAATCATCAGCAATAAATAGAAACACAGTGAATATGGCTACTATGGTACCTGGCTGCAGTTCGAGAAAACTTCGCTGACCAAAGACAAACTCCATCAATGAGCTCACCCATAGAGCGATAGGTGCCATGGTAAAAACAATGATAGGAAATAGTGCGGCTTTAACTAATTTGTTTAAAATTAATAGTGCGTAATCATGCTTTGCGGAACGAGCTGTGTATATCTTTTTAGGAAAAATATAAGTAAAAAAACCAACTAGGGAATGACTTTTAACACTTAACCAATAAACGGGCAAAGCTAAGGTAAACGCTGAAGCAAGATAAACCCAAAAAATGCGTTTATTGGCGTCATTAACATAGGTAAATAGTTCCGCTATATTTACTGATAAAAAATCTAAAATAAACACAATGTATTAAACCTATAAAAAAGCAGCCTAGACATTAGCCTATGCTGCTTTATATTGAACCTTAGAGAAAAGCTTTACTAAAAACTATATTGGTATCCTAGCTGTATTTGCTGAGGTTTACTAGGACGAGCACCGTAAGGTCGACGACTCACAATTTCTTGCTCGTCTAATAAGTTATCAATTTTAAAATAGAGTGTGCCATATTCATTTAGATTATAACTAGCCGATGCATCTATTACGGTATAGGCATCTGTAGATACACCTGTTAGTGTTACACCTTCACCTGAAGCTTCCTGCATAGTGTCAATATATCGGGCAATAATATTTACTTCCCATAAGTCACCGACTAAGCCTGCATTTAGCGTTAATTGATTCTCAGGTAAGTAAGGCAGCTCATCGCCCGCAGAAATAGTGCCCCACATAGGGAAGTCGGACTCAAAGCTGGTTTTAAATTCTGAAGATGTATAGGTGTATACTAAAGACAATGGCATTTCTAAACCGTTACTCAAAGTAACATTGTACTTACTAGAAAACTCTATGCCGTAAACATCAACTTCTCCACCGTTAAACTCTTTATCTAATTCACAACTTGTGCCGGCATTAGAAAAAGAACAACCTTCTTTTAAATTTTTGATGTCGTTAAAAAAACCAACCAGTTCAATTTGCGTATTACCGTTGTTGTATCGACCACCCAATTCGTAATTAATGCTGTTTTCTATGTCTATTTCAGGGTTTTCTTTCGGGCTAGTTGGAATAAAGCCTTCATGGATGCCAAAAAATAAACCAGCGTTATCACTTAACGTATAGAAACCACTAATACTTGGTAACCAAATACTGTTGTCTTTTTTAAGCCAGTCATCTTGTTGATTAGGCGCTTTATTTTGATATAAAGAATCAAAATATTCACCCCTAATGCCAAAGGTCAAATCAAGCTTTGCCAACGTAATGGTATCTTGTAAAAATACTGAAAATGCATCGGTTTCTTCTAGATTGGTGGTGGTTGCAAGTGTGTCGGTTCCATCGCTAACTAGCTTAGCAGATTGCATCAAATAGGCATCTTCGGTATGAAATCGTTTGATTTGATCTTGATGAAAGCGCACGCCGGCATTTATTTTGTGGCTGAAACCAAATAACGACAACGTAGTATGAAGTTCAGATTGTATACCTTGTGAATAATATTCACGATAATTATCACCTAGAATGATTTTTTCATACTCTTTTTCGGTGTCACGTTGACCAGTGAGTACCTGATAAAATTGTGCATTCACTTCATCAGTTGGGTTGGAAAGGATGTCCTGAAGATCTCGATGAACAATGCCATTTTTAAAGCCATTTATTTTATACCATGAGCGCTCGAACTCATTCCGGTAAATGCGGGTAGTCACGTCAAAATTCTTATGACTTATATAATGAGTGAACTGGATTTGTTGGTGTTGCCAGTCCATTAAATCATTTTGACTCGCTACATAACGACGATTAGGGTTGCTCGTAAAATCATCATCAGTTAACCCTAAGTAGGTTTCATTTGATAATTCATCTGCAAGCGCATATTTCAATTCAACTAATTGTTTAGTGCCATTAACACTAAAGTCATATTGAAGTTTGAGCATAACATCGTTTTTTTCAAAACCCGTTTCTCCGCCACCATCAAGCTCTTTAAAGCCTTCGGCTTCTATATGAGTGCCTTCAATTAAATAACCAAAATTACCATGAGTATCACCAAAGTGTACCTTTGCTTTTGCAAAACCATCACTACCTAATGCTAAATCTATAGCGCCCTCGTTTGCGTCGGGAATAGCGCGCGTGGTCATATTCAACGCACCGGCTACCGTATTAGGTCCATATTTAATTGCAGAAGGACCTTTGAATACTTCTAATGAGGTCATTTTACTCATTAATGGAAAATAATATGCAGCAGGCGCTGAATAAGGGGCAGGCCCAATAAGTACACCATCTTCCATCACTGAAATCTTTTTACTACGCTCAGGAGTTACACCGCGAAATCCAATATTAGGGCGTAAACCATAACCGTCTTCTTCTCGAATATTTACACCGGGTACGTTATACAAAACGCGGTTAATATCGTCGAACTTAAATTTAGCTAACTCTACTTCACCAATTAAAGTTGCAGAGCCCGCTTCTTTACGTAACTTATCGCTATGACCAATGATTTGAAGTCGCTCGGTTAACTGAGATGAGGCACTTTCTACTTGCTGCTCTAATGACTTTTCTGCGGCATAAACTGCGTGGGTAATAGTTAAACTCAGTATTGCTAACGCCAATTTGTTGATTTTAAAAATATTAGACATTAGTCATTGTCTCCAGCAGATGTTTTTGGCAGTTCTAGTGCAAGACTATTAATGAAGTCAATTTTCAGCTTATCAGTGACTTTTTTTACTTCCGCATGCGTTTGTTCTACTTGTTCAGGGTTAGTTGTTAACGCTTCTGCCAATGATTGCTCATAGGCACTGATGTCAGCAATTGCATTGGTGACATCTGCAGTCATAGTGTTAGCGGTTTCTTCATCACCAACATCAATTAAATATTCAACAAAACCAAGGCCTTCATTGCCGGTCAATAGTTTTTCAAAACCAATTAAATTATTAAGGATGTTTGCAAAAGAATGAGCACTATATTTCGACTCTACCGCTTCAGGGCAAGCTTGTGTACCACATTCATTAGCGACAAGGCCAAGCGGTTCGGCTAACTTACCGTCTTTAGTGGATGAATCAAGGTAAAACAATGCATCACTGATGCGATTTACCGCATCGTGTTCCGTTTCAAATTCACTATCAGTGCTACCTGCTTGTTTTAATTTATTTGCATAGCCATCAGCCGCTGACCATACATCAAGTAGCGTGTTGGCATTATTGTTAATGTCTTTAGCAACTTCGCTGGCAAAACTACAACGAGCAATTTTTTGCTGGGTTGGTGTTAAGGAATCCCAAACTGGTGGCGCAGCGCCTGCGTCACAGCTATGCTCCAAACTTGGGCTAAATAATAAGTAATCGAGCGCGGCAAGTCCCTTTCGTGAAGGTGTACGTAAGGTAATATCATAGGGAGCACCGTTTACCGTACCCTCTAGAAAGTAAACAACATCGTAATCAACACCACAACTATTAACCGTTGGCCAAGAGTAAATTTTATTACGTAAAGCGCCATCATCATCGAGTAAAGGGCCAAGTAGCATGAGTTCGGCTTGTTGCCAAACATCCATAGTAGCGCGCCATTGTGTTTGAGCTGCTGCTTGTGCGGTAGATAATGCTTGTTGATCTATCTCTTGGCTATCAAATGCAATTTCAGCATTACAATAATCTGTTACCAATACTGCTTGTTGTTGCGCTTGGCTTAAAAAGCTTTCAAAGGTAGGGGTAATAATATTGTCAGTAAGCGCTGTGATCATAGCGAGTTGATTAAACTCAGTCTCAGTATCTTTCTTTTTATCGTATCCCTCACCAGCGCTTGAACTAGTCTCTTGATTACAGGCGCTTAGCGCCAAGCAGCTAGTGATAATAATAGTTAATAATTTTTTCTTAGATTGAAACACAAAAATAAACCCTTAATACAAAGAAAGCTTGAACTATTTCTAGTCCAAGCCTAACGTTTAATCAAATTTTTAAGCTATTGATAGATTACCAGTTTTGAGTGTTTTCTGCATCAAAAGATAACGCTGCTTCAATGATGTCTCTCGCCGTCATTAAATCAGCTTGATATGCAGTAACATTCTCAGCGGTATCTAGTGCCGGTTTATTAGCAAACAAAGCGTGAATTTGTTCAAATTGAACATCAGTAATAGCTGAATACGGGTTAAATTGTAAACCTAACGCAAAACCTTTTAATTCAGAATAATGTTTAGCTAAATCAGCATAGTTAAAATCTTCAGTACCAAAACTAGCTAAGTCCGCGTTCACGTCATTAATGTAGTGAACTACTGTTGCTGCAATGGCTTTTTCCCAACCTGCAACGGCAATATCACGTTGAGCTAGTAATGCAGCCATTTGGTCATCTGATAATGCCATACCAGCATTTTCATTGATGATATTACGACCAGTGATAAAAGCTTCCATAATATCTGTAGAATAATCAGTCGGTGCTGCACCACTGGCAGTGCCACGATCGCGTTTCGCAGCATTAGCGGCATTACCCATGATAACTTCTGATGTTAGATCATATAAGCCATCACCGTCACTATCATGCTTGCCATTCCAATCACTTCGTCCGTCTTCATCAGAGCTCACTTTGGCGGCAATTTCATTATCGTTGTAAGCTAAATAGTCACGTGTAGCACCTAGGTAACCGAAACCTTCATCAAACTGATGTTCTAACTTAGAGTAAGCTTTAGTGCCACCGTCTTGAGATATATTGTCTGTAGTTAAGCCTTTACCTTCAGTATCTTCGCCTAAGTAATCAGCTGTCGCTTGTGAATAAGTAATTCCCATTAATAAGAACTTTTGGATAAGTTGCTTTAAGTCAGTGCCATCTTCGTTTAAGTAAATTTCGCTAATGTCATCGCCAGTTATTGATTGACGAACAGCACCAGTTAAGTGCACCTCAGCGTTATCGGCTAATTGACCAAAGAAAACATCAATGAGTTCTGTCGGCGTAATTGAACCTTTTAAACCCCAGCCAGCAAAATCACCATTGTTCCAGTCTTTTTCTTGACCGCCACTGTCGTTACCCGCTAATTTACCTACTAGGTTTTTATGACTACTTGAAATGTCAGTGATAAAGTTTTGCTTAGTATCTGCCATAAAAGTAATGGGGAAGTTGTCGTATTGCTCTTCAGTAGTACGGAAGAATTTGTCTAATTGAGCAATAACTGCATCACGAGTGGTTAAGGTACCATCATCTAAATCCGCTTTTAATTGATTGCCAATATAGTTGTTTAATTCAGCAATAAGTACATGACGCGCTACTTGACCACTGTATGATACGGCTGAGTCGCCATCGATAAATTTGCTGTTAAACGCATAAGTATCAAGTAAATCAGTTACGTCAATAGTTAATGCTTTGCTAAAAGCATTTGAGCTGCTATCGGTTACGGTGACATTTACATCGATAGATTGTACTTGTTCAAAATCTAGCATAACGTCAGTCGCTAGGGCTAATTCATCACCAGCGATAGCAAAGCGTTCATCATCAATAGTATAAGTAAAGGTATCGCCGCTATCAGCATCTGTTGCTGATAATGTACCAACAACACCTGCCGTGGTGTTTTCTGCTACAGACGAATTGCTTAAGGCAATATCGGTAGGCGCAGTATTGGGTGTTACTACTACGGGTGGCTCATCTGTGCCACTAGAGCCGCCACAGGCAGATAATGTGGTAACAATTGCTAAGGCTAATATATTTTTCTTAAGATTCATCACTTCACCGTTGGTTTGTAAATTTTGTAAAATTAGTTGTATTTTTTAATGACTGCATCTTATACATTTATTTTGGTAATGTAAATGACATTGGTTATCATTTACATTACTTTTTAGCTTTATTGAGTATAGCTTATGAAATGCCTTTAAAGTGAATGCACCTGAATTGCTGATAAAGAAAGTTCAATCTTTGGACGTTTTATGCCTCATTATTGAGTTAACGGTGGCTTTATTAAATAGCGGGCTAAGCTATCAAGGGGGCAAAGATAGGGAAAATTCTATAATGCATTATTTTCAGAAAAAGCGATGTGCAGCTTGTAACAAAAAAGTTATAGTTGTTAACCAATAATTTATGTTCTTTAAAAAGGTATTCATCATGGATGTTGATGTAGGAAAAATTGAGCACTATCTACAAATGGTAGGTGAGATGAGTTTACAGTTTGGTATTAAATTCATACTGGCGATTATTGTTTATTTTATTGGTAAATGGATAATCAATAAAATGCTAAAAGTTGTTGAGTTAGGCTTAAAGAAAAAACAAGTTGAAGCAACTTTACATCAGTTTTTACTGAGTATTTTTAGAACCCTATTAAAAGCCATTCAAATTATTATCTTTGCCTCAATGATTGGCATTGAAACGACCTCATTGATTGCTATGCTAGGTGCCGCCGGTTTAGCTATTGGTTTAGCGTTGCAAGGCAGTTTAGCTAACTTTGCTGGTGGTGTGCTTATCTTACTATTTCGACCATTCAAAAAAGGTGATGTCATAGATGCACAGGGCCATGTTGGCTGCGTTGAAGAAATACAAATTTTCAATACTATTCTTAAAACACCGGATAACCAGCGAGTTATTATTCCAAATGGGCCATTATCAAATGGCTGCATTAAAAACATTAATGTTGAAGGTACCCGCCGAGTTGATTTTACTTTTGGCATTGGCTACGAAGATGATGTTATTAAGGCAAAATCAATATTAATGTCGTTAGCTGAGGCTGATGGGCGAACTTTGAAAGACTCTTCAATTGATATATGGTTAGGCGAACATGGAGACAGCTCTATTAATTTATATTTACGTCCATGGGTAAATTCTGAAGATTACTGGCCTTATTATTTTGAAATGATGGAAAAAGTTAAAGCGGCTTTTGATAAAGAAGGTATCAGTATACCGTTCCCTCAACGTGATGTGCACTTACATCAAGTTGCTAGTGCGCTTTGATGAAAACGATAGCGACAACATGTGTACTTTTGTATATTCTTTTGGGAAATATTGCGGTAGCAGAAGTTATTTCCCAAGGCTCAGAAAGTGTCAGTACAGCAGAGCATAATGCTTGGCTGAAGCAAAAGTTCAGTAAGCAACATGAACAATTGATTCCTGTTGTCGCAGTGGCTGATATGCTATACGCCTGTAATAATGCTCGTAAAGTTGAACCGGTTATTTTTAAACATGAAGAATTAATTTTAAGAATGGATAGAGATCGCCTAGCTGAAAAATTGGTTACTTGTCTTGGCGAAGATACCATGCAATCTGAAGCAGCGTTAAATTTTGGTTTAATCGGTTGTTTTCAAGCGCAGCTAGCTGATTTACCTGCAGCCGAGCGTCAGCAAAAAATGGCATTAGTCGAGCAAGCAATTTTGTCTTTATCAGCTAGCGAACGCAAAAAAAGTTTTACACAATGTGTTACCCAACAAACGATTCGCTATTTAAAGTAAGTTTGTAGTTTCAACTAGTTGAGCTATATTCATAAATTGTAACAAATAGCTTGAAACATTTACTAATCGCTCTTTTTATTCTGTTGCTATATCGCTTATAGTGATTTGAACGATAACTGTTTATTTGAGCGGTTAGCACTGCATTACCTGATTGAGAGAATAACATGACCCAAGAAACTAAAAAAATTTTAGTAGTAGATGATGATATGCGATTACGTTCTTTATTAGAGCGTTATCTAGTTGAGCAAGGGTTTGTTGTACGTAGTGCAGCTAATTCCGAGCAAATGGATAGACTGCTAGAACGTGAGAATTTTCACTTGCTAGTACTAGACTTAATGTTGCCCGGTGAAGATGGCTTGTCTATATGTCGCCGTTTGCGCCAACAAAACAATAATATACCCATTGTGATGTTAACAGCGAAAGGGGATGAGGTTGATCGCATTATAGGTTTGGAAATAGGCGCAGACGATTATATGCCCAAGCCTTTTAACCCCAGAGAATTATTGGCGAGAATTAAAGCGGTATTAAGACGCCGTGTACAAGAAGCACCAGGCGCGCCATCAATGGAAGAAAATAATATTGTTTTTGGCGAATACGAGCTTAATTTAGCGACCCGTGAAATGGTGAAAGGTGATATTAGTATGCCGTTAACCAGTGGTGAATTTGCTGTTTTAAAGGCCTTGGTAACTCATCCAAGAGAGCCATTGTCTCGTGATAAATTGATGAATTTAGCGCGCGGGCGAGACTATTCTGCGCTTGAACGAAGCATTGATGTACAGGTTTCTCGGTTGCGTCGAATGTTAGAAAAAGATCCCGCCAAGCCTAGATATTTGCAAACCGTATGGGGCTTAGGATATGTGTTTGTGCCTGACGGTGCAGCCGTTTAGTTACATCAATAGAAGTACCTTACATGAAAGTATTACCCCGAAGTGCCTTTGGCCAAACTGTGCTGTTGATTGGTTTTTTGCTGTTTGTTAATCAAGTTGTC
This sequence comes from uncultured Colwellia sp., assembly GCA_913062815.1. Taxonomy (GTDB): domain Bacteria; phylum Pseudomonadota; class Gammaproteobacteria; order Enterobacterales; family Alteromonadaceae; genus Colwellia. Next base: position 34,664 of record CAJXWZ010000046.1, read on the forward strand.
TCTTATATTTCATTCGCTTTGTATGTAATAGAGCCAAACCAACAGCAAATCAATCAGCTATTAGCTAAACAGGTTCGGGTTGTTTTTATTGATATCAAAGATGCTCGCTTAAGCCCTAAAATGGCTGAGGCTTTTCATCGAGAAACCGGTATTGGTGTTTACCGTGAAAAAGACGCATTAAAGCTGGGCTTAGGCTCGGCTGGCTATTACCCTTACCGAAGTGAACAGATGTCGGAACTATTAGGTGGGCCTGCAGAAGTGCGAATTTCACAGGGGGACGAATACCTTTTTTGGATTAGGCCACCGCAAGCCCCTAGTCTATGGGTGAAAATTCCCTTACTCGGATTAGAAGAAGCTAATTTTTCCCCTTTGATTTTTTTCCTTGGCATTATTGGTATATTGAGCGTTGCCGGCGGTTGGTTGTTTGTTCGACAACTAAATAGACCATTAAAATCATTGCAACGGGCTGCGCATGATGTGGGGCGAGGCGACTTTCCTGAACCATTGGCTGAACGTGGTACTACTGAGATTATGGCTGTAACTCAAGCATTTAATCACATGTCTAAGGGGATAAAGCAATTAGAAGAAGATCGAAACTTACTGATGGCCGGTATTTCACATGACCTGCGGACACCGTTAACACGTATTCGTTTAGCGAGTGAAATGATGTCAGAGATTGATGACTTTCTAAAAGAGGGCATTGAGAAAGATATTGATGACATGAATAATATTATCGATCAGTTCATTGACTACATTCGCCATGACTCTAAGGATAAAGCTGAACTAGGAGATTTAAATCTTCTAGTAGAAGAAGTGCTCAACGTTGAAACCCCCAGCGATAGAAATATTCTCTTTGCTCCCAATGATTGTCCTAAAATTCCATTGCGACATGTTGCGGTAAAACGTGCCTTAGCAAATTTAATCCAAAACGCCATTCGTTATACACAAGGTGATATCGATGTGGTGACTGGCCAAGATGCGGATAAAAAAAGTGCATATATTATTGTTAGCGATCAAGGTGATGGTATTGATGAAACCGACATTGAACGCTTATTCCAACCTTTTACACAAGGTGATAAAGCACGTGGTACAGTGGGGAGTGGTTTAGGGTTGGCAATTATCAAACGTATAGTTGATACCCATGGCGGCCGTGTTGAATTGTCTAATAAGGCAGAAGGCGGACTACAAGCGAAAGTGTGTTTGCCATTAACGTTTTAAGTGGTTATTGAGTGTCCCGTCCTAAGATACGTTGACGGTTTTATTGGAAGGCCAGTAGCTTTTGCTTCTGGTCTTTTTTGTGCACTTGG
>CAJXWZ010000047.1 GCA_913062815.1 uncultured Colwellia sp.
CTCTCCATTTGGTTTCAATGGTGGTTTTTACTACATGAAAGCAACATATAACTTCTAAATTCGACGAAGTTTGTTAAGATAAAACCTCAGCTTGCGCTGGGGTTTTTTTATTTATAAGAAGTAATAAATATATTTATGAGTTTAATTGTTAAAGCTAATCAGTTTTTGCATCATGGTCATGTTAAGCAAGCGGAACAGTTATATAGACAATTGTTACGACAAAACCCTAACGATATCGATGCGCTGTGGGGATTAGGAAAAGTAGGTCTAACTTTAGATAGTTATCAAGGAAGTTATGATATTTTTAGTCGTTGTGTTGAATTAGTTTCGACAGTGCCTCAATTATGGTTATCGCTAGCACAGGCATGTGAAAAGTTAAGACGATTTAAAGAGTTAGAAAAAGCACTCCTTCAAGCATATAAGATCAAACATGACTATGTTCCTACTTTACTCGCGTTGGCTACGTTTTATTGCCAATCAAATCAACTCGAAAATGCCAATAACTATTTAAACAAAATATTAAAAATTGTGCCTGAACATCCTCAAGCTTTCGCTTTGAAAGTACGTATTAAAAGTCAAACGACGATAAATAAATACGCGAGTAATTTATTGGAAAAGTTGTCTCAACCTAAATGTGTATTTAGCGAGAATGAGCAGATATTATTACACTATGCTTTTGCTGATTTATTCCAAGGTCTTGGCAATGTAGAACAAGCATATAAGCATTTTCAACAGGCCAATTTCAAACAAAAAAATACCATCAACTTTACTGTTGCTGACATGAAATCGTATTTTACTAGTTTGATTGAAACTTTTTCCTCAGAGTTACTTGATAGCTCATTGAATAGCAAGCAGAGTAAAACAATTAATTTAACGCCTATATTTATTGTAGGTCAGCCTCGTTCAGGTTCAACTTTATTAGAGTCAATGTTAAGTGCTCATAGTGAAATTAGCACTGCAGGTGAATTACCCTTTCTGGCTGGTGATATCGCTCAAGGAATAGAGCAAATAACAGGTCAAAATTTTCCTGAAGGCTGTAATCATTTGTCACATGACCAATGCCAAACTCTCGGACAGCATTACTTAAGTCATATGAAAACGATAGCTCCAAATGCGAAGTATATCATTGATAAAATGCCAGCAAATTATCAATCAATAGGATTGATTAAAATGTTATTGCCCCACGCAAAAATCATTCATATATCGCGCAGCGTGAAAGATGTTACTTGGTCCATTTTCAGCAATTATTTTGAAGCGAATGAGCCTTATTTTTGTTCAATTGATGAAATCATCAACTATAGTAAAAATTATCATGAAGTCATGGCGCATTGGCACAAAGTGTTACCAAACTTTGTCCATGACCTTAGTTATGAATCATTAGTGAATAACCCTGAAGAAGTGCTTTCAAAGGTATTAGCGTTCTGTGGTTTAAGCTTTCAAACAGCTTGTTTAAATTTCAGTGATAGAAAAGGTTATATTGCTACTCTTAGCGATGTGCAACTTCGCTCAGGTATAAAAACTAATCAAAATAAAGCATGGCAAGCTTATGAGGAGTTGCTACCTGAAAACTTTCGACAATTAACCTAATAAGCATACAACTGAGAATATAAAAAAGCCCGTCGAATACTTTCTATATCGACGGGCTTTATTTTTGAGATTACAAATTAAAGTGTTCTACAGTTTGAACTCTTGAACTGATTGCTGTAATTCTTCAGAAAGCTTTGCTACTTCACTACTTGATGCGGCGGTTTGTTGTGAACCAGCTGTAGTTTGTTCAGCTATAGCTACAATAGACTCTAAGTTTTCACTAATTTCGTGGGCAACAACACTTTGTTCTCCTGCTGCGGTAGCAATTTGTGAGCTACGATCAAAGGCTTCGTGAACGGCATGAGTAATAGTTTCTAAGGCTTTATCGGCCTCTTCGGATTGACTAACACAATCGGCAGCTTTTGACTTACCTGCATCCATTACTGTTACAGCCTTACCTGCACCAGATTGAAGCGATTCAATCATCGTTTGAATCTCTGAGGTAGACTCTTGTGTTCTACTCGCAAGTGTTCTTACTTCATCAGCTACAACAGCAAAGCCTCTACCTTGCTCACCAGCTCGTGCGGCTTCAATAGCAGCGTTTAAAGCTAACAAGTTGGTTTGCTCAGCAATACCACGGATAACATCTAGAATACCACCTATAGAAGCGCTGTCTTGTTGTAGTTGATTGATTACTTGAGCAGCTGAGTCAACTTCGCTTGCTAGTTGTTCTATGGTTTGTCTATTGCGGTTAGATATTGTTTTAACACGCTCTGCTTCATCGTCAGCATGTTTAATTTCGCCTAATGCATCATTAGCACTCGCTAATACGCTTTGTGCAGTACTGCTCATTTCAGTTGTTGCTGAAGCCGCTTGTTCTACTTGATTTCGTTGCTCTTCAATAGCTGTAGTACTCTCGGCAGTAACTGCGGATGTTTGTTCAGCTGCAGCTGCTAATTGTGAAGAACGATTAACAATGCCTTCAATTAGGTTTCGTAGACTATCAATTAATAAATTACAGTTCTTAGAAAGTAGCGCAAATTCATCTTGACCGCTTTCATCTAATTTACGTGAAAGATCACCAGAAGAAACGATATTAAGCATGTCATTCACTCGGCTAAGTGGGCGAGTAATACTAATTAAAGTAAAGCGGGCAATAATCACCGCAATAATAATAGAAATAACGGCAATAATAGTGGTTTGACTATTGCCGCTAGACACAGAGTCTTTAACAAGCTCACTTGCTTCTAAAGTGGCTTGGTTGGCTAATTCTACCTGTGTATCGAGTATTTTATTCACTTTAGTTGTATTTGCTTCTACAGCTTTCAACATATCTTTTGCTTGTTGATTAGCTGTTAATTGAGATCTTTTATAAAACAAAATACCAGCATCCGGAGATAGTAAGGCTTCAATGCTACCGAACGATTCGGATAACTCTTCAGCCACGCCGTCAATATTATTCATATTCAATTCAGCTGTAATCTCTTTTACTGAGCTTTGCGCGCCTTCTAAACTAAATGAAATTTCACTTTCAATTAACTCAGCCGTACTATCGGACAAAGTATCTCTGTATTCAAAAGAAGAAGAGACAATCGCATTCAATTGATTTTCTAACTGCTCACTTAACGTAATTGCACGTTGCAATTTAGTATCCGCTAGTCGATGGTCAGCTAAATCGAGTAACAATGTAACAGCATCATCGGCTTTTTCTTCTAGGTCACTAATTGAGTCTTGTAATGTATTTCCTTGCTCAATAGAGAGCTTTCTATTTTGAAAAACAGCTAACGCTTCTTCTTCAAAAGAAGCATAAATTTGAGTAACTTTATTTAGATTGCTAATGAGGTTGTTTTCATTTTGGACTAAAGTTTTAAGTTGTTTAAAAGCAGGGGTAAATTGTGAGTCAATTGCTTGGTATGCATCGAGATCTTTTGTCAATGAAGCAAGTTCAACTTGATAGAATCCCTTTAAAGTAGCATTTGCCATTTGACCTAGTTGCAATGAAAGTTTATTACTGCCTTTTAATGTTGGTATCGCTAGCTGGTTTTGTTGATCAGTAGAATCACTAATCGTATTTAAGTTAAGTAAAGAAATCGCGCTAATTAAAATAAGTAGAATTGAAATGACGGCAAAACCACCAATAATTTTCATCGCTACGGTTAAATTCATAGATACCACCAATTAGTGTTAAACAAATGCATTAGTTTTTAGAACAAGTGAAGAAAGGCTTAATCATCCATTATTCTCTTATGTTAGTTCATTTTTATTGTTTTGAGTAAATTTTTGCTTAAGCTTTGCATCCATTTAAAGCAATTAGCACGATTACTAAGATATTATCGGCTATCATTCTAATATATTTAGTATTCTTAACAGGTATTTAATAATAAAATAGTGCTAATAGTTCCAGTATATCAAGCTGAACAGCTTTTTCACCTTTAAATCAGTTTTTATTACTAAGTTTAAGAATTTGCTTGATGTGCCTGTTCAATAAAGATTTTTTTATCATGCCAACGCAGCATAGTTAAGTGGTTACCCCAGACACAACCTGTGTCTAAGGCGTAAACGTTTGGATGTGAACAATGGCCCATTAATGCGGCCCAATGACCGAATACCCAAATAGTACTCTCAACAGTTGTTGAAAGTTCATACCAAGGTATTAGATTTGCTTGTTGCGTTGATGTGGAAGGCGAGGGCGATAATTTATTAACAAATTCTAGTTGCTGATTCTTAAAGCAATAACGCATACGCGTAAATGCATTGACACTGAATCTAAACTTTTCTACTTCAGTAATAGCCTGTAGCCAATCATTAGGTTGCTCACCATACATTAGCGATAGCCACTGATTTCTATCAGTCGAACGTAAGCGCTGTTGAACAAAATCAGCTTGAACTATTGCTTGTTGTAAACTCCATTGAGGGGGAATACCTGCATGGCTCATATAAGCATTATCATCCGCTATTTGTTGTAACAGTGGCTGTTGAGCAAGCCAATCCATTAATTCATCAACATCGTCAGCACAAAGTAGCGATTCAAGTTTATCTTGTTTTTTAACTTTCTTAATATCGGCATAAACTGCCAATAAGTGCAAATCATGGTTCCCTAAAACGACTTTTGCAGAATGACCTAGAGATTTGACAAAACGGAGTGTAGCTAAAGAATCTGGACCTCTTGCAACAAGGTCGCCCGCTAAATACAGCTGATCTTTTGCCTTATCAAAATCTACTTGATTAAGTAATGCTTTCAGTTCGCTATAACAACCTTGTATATCGCCAACTAAATAAATAGCCATTTAATTAGTGACCACTTTGCTCTTGCGCTCTTTTTAGGGCGCGTCTAGATTGTTTTTTATCTGATTTATCAACTTCTTCTAGAGGAGGGTTATCAACGATAAAGTTAGCCAATTTGATATAGTCATCAAGTGTTAAGTTTTCGGGACGCAAATTGGCATCAATATTAAGGCTTGCTAGCTGTTCAACGTTTATCAACTTTTTAAAACCGTTACGGATTGTTTTTCGTCGTTGATTAAAAGCAGCTAAACAAACAGTATTTAATGCATTGATGTCTTTTACAGGGTTTTTAATTTCTTTGTGCGGCAGTAAACGCACAATGGCAGAGTCAACCTTAGGCGCTGGTTTAAATGCCTCAGGGCCAATTTCCATCACTGGAATTACTTGACACTGGTATTGAGTCATAATAGATAAACGACCATATGCTTTACAATCTGGCCCTGAAGCCATGCGTTCTACGACTTCTTTTTGTAGCATGAAATGCATGTCTTTCACTTTGTCTTTGAAAGTTAATAAGTGAAAAATAAGTGGCGTAGAAATATTGTAAGGCAGATTGCCAAAAATACGTAATGGCAACTCTGGTTTGGCAAGTTGAGCAAAGTCAAAATTTAAGGCGTCTGTCTCATAAATCGTTAAATGCGGCGCTAAAAAAGGGTGGTGGCGTAACCTGTGAGCTAGATCTCTATCTAGCTCTACCACAGACAATTTTTCAGCTCTTTCAATCACAGGTTCGGTTAAGGCACCAAGTCCAGGACCAATTTCTATTAAATTTTCACCTGGCTCTGGATTGATCGCATCAACAATATCGCTAATAACAGCATCATTATGTAGGAAGTTTTGTCCGAAACGTTTTTTAGCCTGATGGCCTAAGTGGATTTTACTATTCATAATTTTCTCTAAAGAGTAGAGTAGTCTACTCTATATTATTTACTGCTATTGGCTAAGTTGATAGCATTCTTCATCGCTTCCATCATACTTCCAGCATCAGCTTGACCTGTACCTGCTAGCTCTAAGGCGGTACCGTGATCTACTGAAGTGCGAATAAATGGCAGGCCTAAAGTGATATTAACTGACGCACCGAAACCTTTATATTTTAACACAGGTAGCCCTTGATCGTGATACATGCTTAATATTGCATCGGCGTCTTTTAGATACTTTTCCTGAAAAATGGTATCTGCAGGTAAAGGCCCAATAATGTCCATTCCTTCATTGCGAAGTTCTGCAAACGCAGGCTCCATTATTTCAATTTCTTCACGACCTAAGTGCCCATCTTCACCGGCATGAGGATTGATACCACATGCATAAATTCTCGGTGACTCAATACCAAATTTAGTTTGTAGGTCTTGGTGAAGAATGCGAGTTACTTTTTGCAAGCGCTCAAAAGTGATAGCTTTTGCAACATAGGCAAGTGGTATATGGGTTGTCACAAGTGCTACTCGTAAACCGGTTGTCGCAAGCATCATCACTACATCAGGGCAATTAGCTTGGTTGGCAAAATATTCAGTATGACCACTAAAAGGTATACCTGCCTTGTTTATAAGCCCTTTGTGCACAGGCCCCGTTACTATCGCGTCAAATTCACCTGACATATTCTTGTCGCATGCGACTTTGAGTGTTTCGACTACGTATGCACCATTGCTGGTATCGAGCGTGCCGGCAATCGCAGGTTGGGCTAACTCAACATCTATTATAGTTAGGGTACTTTTAGCTTGCGGCGTGGCTTCAACACTTGCATCATAGTCTGTAAAGCTAATGGGTAAATTTAGTTGCTTGGCGCGTTGCGCTAATAACACTTTTGAAGCTACAACAACAAGTTGCACTGGCCATGCTTGTTGAGCAATAGTAATGACTAGATCAGGGCCTATACCTGCAGGTTCACCGGGTGTTATGGCAATGCGCTTTGTCATTGTTATTTATCCTGTTCAAAAACTTCGATGTATGCTTCGTCACGTGTTTCTTTAATCCAGCGTGCGCTTTCTACCCCAAATTTACGGTTATGTAGTATTTGGTAGGCGCGGTTTTGATTCATTTGTGAGGTAGCATCTACCATACGACGATCATTCAATTGAATTATATGCCAGCCAAAAGATGAGCGAAATGGCTTGTGATACTCGCCTACTTTCATTGACGCTAAGGCTTCTGTAAAGGCAGGATCATAACTTGTTGGGTCAGCCCAACCTAAATCACCACCACGAACTGAGGTTGGTCCTTCAGAGAATTCTTTCGCAAGATCGGCAAAATTTGCATCACCAGCATTTATTTTGTCTAGCATTTCTTGTAACTGCGCTTCAGCTTTTGCTTCACTTAAAATAATGGAGGGTTTAACTAATATGTGGCTGGATTTTACTTCTTCAACTTCAACAATTTGACGACCACGTATATCAAGTACTTTCACAATACTAAAGCCTAAGCCTGTACGAATAGGACCCACAACAATGCCTTTATCTTTGCCGGCGATTAATTCTGAAAATAAGGTTGGCATTTCGTTAATATTTTTCCAACCTAAGTCACCGCCTTCTAGGGCATTCGCACCACCAGAAGAGGCAATGGCGATTTTCTTAAAGTTAGAGCCATTATTAAGTAATTCAATAACCTTGTCGGCGCGTTTTTTACTGGCAGTAATATCCGCTTGAGTTGGGTCTGAAGGGAATTCAATTAAAATGTGGCCTAAATTGTATTCAATATCATTGGTGGTTTGTGCTTTCATTAAATCGAGTAAATTGGTAACTTCTTGTGGAGACACATAGATACGACGTCTTACACTGTTGCGGCGAACTTCTCCAGACACTAATTCTACGCGAACATTTTCACGATATTTTTCATAATCTTCGCCTTCACTTATAATGGCTTGACGAAATTGCTCTAAGGTAAGTTTGTTTTCTTGAGCCATATTGGTAATGGTTTGATCTAGTTGTGCATCACTCACCTGTATGCCCATACGTTCACCAATCTGCATGATTAAGCTATTATTTACCAACTTATCCATAACTTGCGTGCGCAAAGCTTTGTCCGAAGGTAATGATTGGTTGTTTTTCTCTGCTTGTGTTTTTATGTTTGTTAACAGATCTTGAACTTCTGATTCAAGCACAACACCAGAGTTTACAATAGCTGCTACTTTATCTAATTGTTCTTCTTTAGCTTGCACATTAATCGACAAGCTTGCGCATATTGTGCTGGTGAGCATTAAAACTTTAACTATATTTTTCATGAATTTTACATCTTCGTTATGGTTGTTAGTTCTGCAAATAGTATGGGCGTTTATACCCAAAAATACTTGAATTAAACATTTCTTGTGTGCCAATGGTACCTTGCTCCCCATTTAGCCCCTTGATGATAAACTCTAATTTAAAACCACTATTAAATTCGTCGCGGTTATCGTTAAAGAAATCCTCATCATTTAAGTTTGAATTTATGTGTCTATGATAGGCTATTCGTATAGCCCAACAGCAGCTTTCATATTGTAAACCGGCGTAACTTTCCAAACTACGTTGCTCTTTTAAGTCTTGAGTGACGCGACCGACAAAAGCCCAATTTTTGTTCATAGCAACGTTTGCTAGCAGAGACACTTGTTCTAAACTACTACCTGAGACATTACGAGTATACCTATGGTTCAATTGAACTGAATTATATTTATCAATTTGATAGTTTAGTGCCACTTGGCTCTTATTGGTGAAACTTTCAATGGTATTGTATTGTATATCACTACTGATTTGCCACTTATGATTTAATCGGTAAAATAAATTAGCAGCAACAGACGATTTTTGCTTGCTCTCAATAGTGTTGTCACTACCTTCAAATATTTCGTCAAAACTGTTATTGTCAGATAGATATTGAATTCGACCTATACTGAGACGAAAAACCTCTAAGTTTGAGGGGTCGAGAAGTCTACTGGTAACACCCCAAGTATATTGATTAGCGCCCGCTATTCTATCTAAGCCGCTATAGCTTTGGTCTCTAAATAAACCATTAAAATCATCTTGTAATGCCGTGGTGTCATACAAACCAATAGCCGTTTGATCTTTTTCAGGAATATATAAATATTGAATTTGTGGCTCTATTGTTTGGGTGTAGCTGTTACCGAATAAAGACATTGCTCTATCAAAATTAATGCCGCCATGAAAACGCAATTTCCCGAGTGTTCGATCAATAGTTTCACTTAATTGGCTTTGTTGAGCAATATTATTTTGTTGATAATAAGTATGCATTAGTTTTAATTCTGAATTAAAAAACCAAGCAGGAGTAGATATTGGTATATTAAGCGCCACTTCAGCGTGGTAACGATTGGCACTATTTTGCTGTTTGCTTTGGGCTTGAAAGCTGGTTAATTCAGAGTAAAACTCAAATTGTCCAGCTACATTGTATTCTGCCAGTAAATTGAATGGTTGTTGAGCTGAAACCTCAAGGTGGGCTGGCGTTTTATAACTTATTTGGTGATTACCTAATACTTCAAAATCTTGCAGCTTCATAGTTGCTTGCCATTGCTCACCAAAATAAGATAGCTCACCAATTTGGTATAAATAGGCATCGTTAGCGTTGTAATGCTTAGACCCAATATCAACTAAATAATTATCATCACTAATAGTGGTGTAATCGATATAAGCCCTAAAATCATCTGAAAAGGTACCAACGTGCTGAAACCTTGCAAGATATCGAGCATCATTGTTGGATTTTATTTCATTATCTTTAGGTAAATATTCTATATTAATACTGCCGTTTTGCTCTGCTAATAAATAACGAAGCTCCGTTTTTAATTGTATACCGCGTTTAGACATGTAACGTGGCGTTATAGTCGCATCCACTTCAGGAGCAATATTCCAATAATAGGGCGTTTCTATTTCAAAACCTACATTGCTAGAGGTACCAATTTTGGGATATAAAAAGCCACTTTTACGTTGCTTAGAAACAGGAAAATTGAAATAAGGCATATAGAGAATGGGTACATCAAATAACCGTATTTGTGCATGGTATGCTTCACCAACGCTACCGTCTGCAGATATTGTTATTTCAGAAGCCTTTATTTGCCAGGCTGGATTGTCGCCTACGCAAGTGGTAAAAGTTGAATCTAATAAACTTAGTCCATTTTCTGAACTGATCTGTAACTCGTCAGCACTTCCGTGTCCTGGGTTGCCATATAGCTGATATGCGGCATCAAGCATGGTACTTTTTTGTTCTTTTTTACTGGCATTGAGTTCACTGGCCAAAATATCAATATTCTGGTTTTGGTAGTGAATGTTACCTTGCGCACTAAATGTCATTAATAAACGATCAAAGGCAAGCTGATCCGCTGTAATTGTTTGGCTTTTGTCAACTAGGGTGACGTCGCCAATAAAATTGGCAAGCTGATCTTTTTCTATGCTCGAAAGCTTAGAGGTAATACGAATACTATCATCCGTTATTTTTGGGGTATTGGTAACTATTGGAGAATATGTTGGTATAGCGCATTGGAGCTGCACTAACTCTTCTGCTTGAGCAGAAGTTTCTGCAGAGGTAGGCATTGAAAGTGCCACGCTAAATAAAGCTAAAAAAGGAAAGAATTGTCGGGAAAAAAGCATTTATTTGTTAATGTTATCTTAAATATGCATGATGAAGCGTATATGATATAGCAATTGGCTCGCTATCAATAGCAGTAATTTAATCAAAGCGTAGGGTATAAACAAAAGTATGCGTATATGGGGAAAGGTTTTAGGTTTTTTATTTGGCTTTATGCTGAGTAAGAATTTATTTGGTGCTCTGTTAGGTGCTTGGTTGGGGCATATGTTTGACCGAGGCCGAGGTTTCGATTTTGATGGGGTTACTAGTGGTAAAGAAGACGATGTAGCACGCCAAGCGGCTTTTTTTTATAGCACCTTTTCTATTATGGGACACGTGGCCAAAGCTAAAGGCGCTGTTACTAACCATGAAATCGCTTTTGCCAGCGCTTATATGGATAAGCTTGGTTTAACTAATGAGTTACGTCAACAAGCTCAAGACGCTTTCAGAGAAGGAAAATCATCAGGTTTTCCGTTAAAAGAACGCTTACGAAAATTTAAACGAATTTGTGGTAATCGCCATGATTTACTCTTAATGTTTTTAGAAATTCAAATTCAGGTAGCTTTTTCAGATGGAGATTTAGATTCAAAAGAGCGTGAAGTGTTGCATACCATTGCTAAGTATCTAGGCTATTCTGCTCGGCAGTTAGATAATTTACTGGAAATGATTATTGCAAGTGCCGCATTTAATCAACAATCTGGGCGAGGCTACCAGCAATTTAATGGTGGCAAAGTGCCTACCAGTGCTGGCCAACTTGAAAATGCTTATAAAATTCTAGGTGTCAGTAAAGACGCAGCGAAAGGAGACATTAAAAAAGCCTATAGAAAATTAATGTCTCAGCATCATCCTGATAAGTTAATCGCGAAAGGTTTACCACCGGCGATGATGGAAGCAGCTAAAGAAAAAACCCAAGATATTCAAGCCGCTTATGATTTGATTGCAAAGCAGAGCCTTTAAACCTCAGTATAGTGAGATAGAATGGCTACGGATACATTAGTTATTGTCATCAAGATATTGTTGATAAAGGGGGGCGCTTGAATAGTACAGTAAAGCGCTTATGAGCTTATTCATCTCAACAGGTTTAGCAATAAAATCAGCCATAGCAACAGTAAAGCATTCATCCTTATCTTTTTTAATTCCCCCTTACTTTGGTTAATAAAAGTATGACTGATGTGATTAAAACTTGGGTATCCTGAAGCAGGAACATTGCAATAACGATATTTATAAGTGTAGTAGCTGAAGATGGTCTTTTCGGAGCACTTAGAATATTTTATGCTGTTAATTACTGACTACCAACCTATTGATTTTAACCAGCTATTGATTTGAGTTTGCAATTCTTGTTCAGGGTAGTAACCCGTTGCACTGTTATTGAGCTGTCGTTGACGATAATACACTTTCATTTCTTTTTTTGCTAAGGCATTACGCTCTTTGACTTTGGCTAACACGATGGCGTTATCGTATTTTAGATATAGATCTAATATAGGGTATTCACTGTAAGCTAATTTTTTAGCGAAAGCAGTGTTGGTTTCATTTAATAATTCGTCATTTGAGAACAAATAACTACTCAACAAAACTAAAGCATTGGGTGCTTGGGAAACGGCAGCTTGGGTATCGGTTTTATCAAGTAACTCTACCAGCAATGCACCATGATTTCCTTGGGCTATTATCATGACAATACCAGGGTAATTATTGGCAATATCAATCACCGCATTTAGCAAAGCAGCTAATTTTACTTTGTAGTCATCAATAGCTGTTTTGTTCTCTTCTTGCTGTGCCGTTTTCTTCAATGCGGTAGAAGGGTAGTTTTTAGGTTTACTGGTAGGTTGTATACTGATGGTAGTCCAACCTTGAGATGGTAACTTATTACGTAAAAAATTAATTGCCTTGGGGTTGGTTGCACCTTGTTGCCAATCAGGTAATAAAATAGCCACCCCTTTATTATTTACGCTAGTGCTTTCTGATATTAAAGTGATGTAATCATCAGGGCCAGCCAATATAGGTTTTACTTTATTAGCAGGTAAATAATGCTTTAAATCATCATTATATTGTTGGGTCATTGAAGCAGGTGGAGGGATTTTTGCTTCTTTTTTCTCAGCGTTAGCAGGTGTCGTTTCAGCCTCTGCAGTTGATTGTTCAGCCACGACAGAGCAACTTATCAAAAATAGCAAGCACAGTGCGATAACTTGTTTTGTAAATATAGCTAATGTTAACGTTGTAGATATAAAAAAGGCTGGCACAGTTTTCCTTTATAAAAAGAAGTTATTTCTTTTTATCGGCTTGTTAATTGAAAAGGTTAATCAAAAGGACAGAGGGCAACAAATGTAAGTAATTCACCAGTAACAGGATGACTTAAACTTAAATTTCTAGCATGTAATTGTAGTCTTGAACTGACGGTTAATGCTTGCTCATGTGCATAAAGCCTGTCGCCTAAAATAGGATGACCTATTGCTAACATGTGTACCCTTAATTGATGAGAACGTCCAGTAACAGGCGTTAATTCGATTAAAGTACTGTCATCTCCAGAGCTTAATTCATCATATGCGAGCACTTGAAAGTGAGTTAATGAAGGTTTGCCATTCTCATGATCCACTTTCTGTTTGGGTCTATTGGGCCAGTCGCATATTAAGGGTAAATCAACACTACCCTGTTGCTCTTGCACATGACCGAATACCCTTGCAATATAATTTTTCTTTGTTTGCCTCTGTTCAAACTGCCGGCTAATTGCCACATGTGCAGCCTTATTAAGAGCCATAATAATAAGGCCTGATGTCGCCATGTCTAATCTATGCACTATCGTCGCTGTTGGCAACACACTTTGCACACGGTTTTGCAAACAATCTTGGTGCTCAGGCAGTCTACCTGGCACACTGAGTAGGCCACTACACTTGTTTAAAACGACAATGTCGTTATCTTGAAAAATAATATCAAGATAAGGTGACATGGGGGGTTGGTAAATAAAATCTGGATTTGCGGTCATAATTGTCTCATTTTCGCTGAGCTACATATAATATAGGGTTAAGCTTGCCAAGATGCCACATACTATTTATCACCTTGTATTACTGTAGCTTACGCCTTATTTTAATGTGTCACCACTATCATTCGTACTGCTTCAAAAGTTAACTGCGCTTTCTCAATGTAATGACTCAATTCACTTTGCTGGTGGGCAATAAAATCAATTTCTGCTTGTCTTACGCTTGGATTAATAGCCTTTAATGCCGTCAATCTTTGCTGCTCTTGCTCAAGCTTTGTTTGCATATTGCTCATGGCTTTTGCCTGAATGGTTGATATTTGTTGTTCACCATGACTTTCTGCTTGGCTAACCAAACCACCAATTTGCGATTTTAGCGCTTTGATCAGTTGCAATGCTATCTGTTTTTTAACCGGAGCTAACTGCTTGTCTAGTACAGCTTCACTAACTTTATCAGCCAAGTTATTACCACTTTTATCAACTAAAATACGAATGGGTGTCGTCGGTAAATATCGACCGAGTTGTAAATGGGCTGGCGCAGTTGCTTCTACCGTAAATAGGCATTCAAGAAAGAAAGTACCCACAGGTAATGCTTCATTTTTTAACAAGCCCATGCTCGCATTACCTATTTCATCACTGAGCACTAAGTCCATCACGCCGCGCACCATAGGGTGATCCCAAGTTAATAGCTGATAGTTTTCATTCATTAAGGCGGTGTTACGGTCAAAAGTCACTGTTGTACCGTCTTCTGGTAAGCAAGGAAAGTTGCTATTTAGCATATGCTCACTTTGATTTAGTGCGATGGCGTTGTCTGCTTTATCATCTTGCTGAACCCCAAACACATCTAGTGCCTGAAACATAAATTGTGGCAGTTCAATTTGTTTGTCATTTCGTTCTATTTTTTCAACTAGCTCAACAGCACGTCCTTGACCAGATGAGTTCAATTCAAGTAATTTGTCGCGACCTGATTCTAACTCGGCTTTGATAAGGCAATGTTTTTGCCAGCTGTCACTGATTAGCTGCTCAGCTTCAGTGGATGTTTGTTGCGCGCTTAAGGCCAATGATAAAAGTTGAGAGCCAAAGGCGTCAAAAACAACCCGGCCAGTGATACAAGTATGCTCAAATGCTTGCATGCCTTGTTGATACCAGTCAAATAATAAATGCTGTGCAGAGTCTTCAAAATAAGGCACATGTAATCGAATAACTTCCGTTTGCCCAATTCTGTCAAGGCGACCAATGCGTTGCTCTAATAAATCAGGGTTACTCGGCAGATCAAATAACACTAGATGGTGCGCAAACTGAAAATTTCGGCCTTCGCTACCTATTTCTGAACATAATAATAATTGCGCACTATCTTCATCTTGAGCAAAATAAGCAGCGGCTCTGTCACGTTCAAAAATAGACAAACCTTCATGGAATACTGCGGCACGAATACCTTCTTTTACTCTTAGTACTGCTTCTAAATCAATTGCCGTTTGCGCATTGGCACAAATCACCAGAACTTTCTCTTTTTTCAATGATTGAAGTAAAGAAATCAAATATTCAACACGAGGATCAAATGCAGTCCACTCTTCATCTTGATGATCTAAACCATATAACATTTCAGGAGTGAAAATAAACTTAGCTTGCTTTGAGTTTGCTAGTGTTTCTGGACAACCGCTAAGCATAAATTCATTTAAAGTTTGTTGATATTGCTCTGGCATGACTAATGGCGCTGGATGAACTTCGCGAGCTGGGAAACCTTTAATGGTATTACGAGAGTTTCTAAATAAAATGCGACCTGTACCATGCCTGTCGAGCAATTGTGCCAATAACTGTTGGCGGATATTTTTTCGCTTTTCGCCGTCTTCACTATTTAGCTCAACTAGTTGTGAACGAATGTCTGATTCTTTAAGCAAGGCAGATAAAGTACTTTCTTGCGTATTAGATAGCTTGTCACCTTCAACCAAAGCATTGGCAGCATTAGCGACTTCACTATAGTGTGACTCTTCTTCGGTAAATTTTTCATAATCAAAGAATCTATCAGGGTCAAGCAAACGTAAACGGGCAAAGTGGCTTTCGTGGCCGAGTTGATCCGGTGTTGCTGTGAGCAATAATACCCCTGGGATTACTTGCGCTAATTGTTCGATACATTGGTATTCAAGGCTAGGCTTATCCTGTTGCCAATTTAAATGGTGCGCTTCATCAACGACCATTAGATCCCAATCTTCACTGATTAATTCTTCATACCATTTAGGGTTTTTAGTAATAAAACCTAAATTTACCAGTACTAATTGTTCTGTGCTAAAAGGGTTAGTTTCATCTTCACCCGCAGTTTCAACACATCTATCTTCATCAAAAATGCTGAATTTGAGGTTGAAGCGGCGTAGCATTTCAACTAACCATTGATGCATTAACGATTCAGGCACTATAATTAAAATGCGTTTAGCACGACCGCTAACCAGTTGTTGATGGAGAATTAAGCCCGCTTCAATTGTTTTACCTAACCCTACTTCATCCGCCAATAACACTCTCGGCGCAAAACGATTGCCTACTTCATCTGCAATATAAAGTTGATGAGGAATAAGGCTTACACGAGCACCAGTTAAACCCATAAGTTCAGATTGTTGCTGTTGATATTGATGCTTTAAACAATCCTTGCGTAAACGAAACCAATCAAGACGGTCAACTTGACTATTGAGGAGGCGGTCATGCGGTTTATTGAACTTGATAAAGTGATCTATCATCACTTCTTTTAAGTTGGTTGCTTCACCGGTATCTTGGCGAATGCCTTGGTAGGTAATTATGCCATGTTCTTCTGTATTTGATGCTACCTTTAAAAACCAGCCTTCGTGGCTTGGGATCAAATCACCTTGGTTGAATATTACTCGAGTTAACGGCGCATTCGCTTTCGCATATTGACGTGACTCTCCCGTAGCAGTAAAAACTATATTTACAAATCGGTGCTCTATACCGGTAACGGTTCCTAATCCTTGATCTGATTCACTGTCACTGATCCAACGTTGGCCGGGTTGAAAAGGCATAAAATAAAGCTCCAAAAAATATAAAAATAACTTTCAGTAAGAAAATAAGACAGTACTGAAAAAAAGCGGCGCTATAGTACCGTTAATCATAGCTAGAATCATTAAAAAATTCTGTTAAAACTGTGGTTAGTGGGTGATTTTTAAATTAGTGATGATATTGTTTACTTATTTTTTCTATTTCGCCCTTAGCATTTAACGTTGCAATAGTTTGAGCAAATAAGGAAGTTACGCATTTAGGTGTGTCTTTATGAAAGATGAAAGCTGTCTCGAGTTTATTACTTAAGGTGTAAATAGAAGTGATCTCTTGTTGAGCAAAACCAAGTTTAGTCAATTGAAAATTAGCGACTGCTTCCGCATAAGCTATAGCATGTATCCGCTGACCTATTAGCATTTGTAATAAACTACTAGCAGAAATAGTTTCTACTTTGGTAACATCAATATTGAGTTGGTCTAGTAAATATTCTCCAATATCTTTTCTGACGACACCAATAGTAAGCTCATCTAGATCTTTATTTATTAAACTCATTTTATTTTCATTCAACACCAAAATGGATATTTTAGTTATTAATGGTAGCGTCACTAGTTGAAATAACTTGTCTCTCTTAGGAGTTTTGAGCATGTTAAAAGCCGCATGTTTAGAAGAGTTTTCTAGCGTTTGATATAGCCTTGCCCAAGGTACAGTTAATATATCTTTGGTGCTGAGGCTTAAATCGAGTTCTTTATATATGAGCAAAAGCACATCGGTAAAAATACCAATTAATTCCCCTTGTTTATCACGATAATTGTAAGGTGGGTAATCTTCAGTATACCATTGATAATTAGATAAAATATTCTTTGCTTCTTGTTGAGTACACTCACTAGCGTTTACAGGTAACGTGACAAAAATAAGAATAAATATAAGTACTTTTCTACCCATTAAAGAACACCATTATTTAGCTCTATTAACAGTATAGTCAATGCAGGCATTATTAGGGAATGGATTCTCATATGGCATGTTCATACCGTGTTTTAATAAAAATTATGTGTGTCGATAATGGAATGTAAGCCTATTTAGTTTGTTCCGATAATGGCACACGCTAACAACTAGTGTTGACTCGTATTTATTGTATGTTCTTGTTATATAGGTTTTTTGTTTTATTGGTATGTTTTCTGCTGTTATCTAAGTATTAGTTTATTATTAGATGCTGCTGTTATGGATATTGTTAGACAAACCAAAAAATCATTTTTCCAACGTTTTCGTTGGCCAATCATCATCATCATTTTACTACCTTTACTTTATGTATTAAGTAAACAGGTTGCTAGCCGTGATTACAGTGTCGACAAAAGTAAGTTAATCATCGCTAAAGTACAGCAAGGTGATTTTACGATAAAAGTGCGCGGTCCAGGTGTCTTAACACCTAAGGATATTCGTTGGATTGCTTCTGATGTGGCAGGACGCGCCGAGCGGATTTTAGTTAAGCCGGGTGCTGTTGTTAAAGCAGGGGATTTGTTATTTGAATTAACTAATCCCATTTTAAAGCGCTCACTTGAAGAAAGTCTCTGGGAGTTAGAAGCACAAGAAGCAGAAACCAAGGCAGCATTTGTTAGACTTGACTCGCAACTACTGGACCAAACAGCAAAGGTATTTAATGCCAAGCTAGATTTTGAAACCGTGGCAATGCGTTTAGAAGCTGAAACAGAATTGTTTTCAAATGATGTGCAAGTTGTCTCTAAAATGGATCATGAGAAAACTAAACTACAAAATAAGCAAACTAAGCAACGTTGGCATATAGAGCAACAGCGTGAAACAAAAATGATAGAAAGCGTTGCGGCGCAAAAAAATGCACTCAATGCCCGACTAAATAAAATGCGTAAAACCTTAGAGCGAATACACGAACAAGTTAGTAACTTGCAAGTTAAGGCGAGCATGGACAGTGTCGTACAAGCGGTCGCGATAGAAGCTGGTCAGCAAGTGATAATTGGCAGTAATTTGGCTAAATTGGCAAAGCAAAATGAGTTAATTGCGGAGCTCCAAATTCCTGAATTAGCCATCAGAGATGTTGCTTTAAATCAAGAAGTGACCATAGATACCCGTAATAACCAGATTAAAGGCAAAGTGATCCGAATTGCACCGGCGGTAAATAATAGTGCAGTTCAAGTTGATGTAGCCTTGATTTCACCATTACCGAATGATGCTAGGCCGGACCTTAGCGTAGATGGCGAGATTTTGGTGAATAAACTCGAAAACACCCTCTTTGTACGCAGACCAAGCTTTGCTCAAAGCAATCGCAATGCATCTTTATTTAAAGTCACTAATGCGGGGAGTACGGCCCTGCGCACTTCAGTAATATTCGGTCGCGGCTCCGTACATAAAATTCAAGTGCTTAAAGGGTTAAGCCTTGGTGACCAAATCATTATTTCTCAAAATGATGAGTTGGAAAAGTTCGACTCAATCGCACTTAATTAACAATAATTCAAAATAAAACTTTATACTTTTGCAAGGAAATGATTATGACAACTCAAACACTTTTACAGCTAAATAATATAGAAAAAATATTTTATACCGATGAAGTCGAGACCCATGCTTTGTCAAACATTCAATTAGTGATAAACAAAGGGGAATATGTTGCGATTTCAGGTCCTTCAGGATGCGGCAAGTCAACTTTGTTATCAGTACTGGGTCTATTAGATACCCCTACAGGGGGAGAATATGTGCTCAATGGACATCAGGCAGTCAATTTAACAACTGCGCAACGAGCGCAAATTCGTAATAAAGAAGTGGGCTTTATCTTTCAATCTTTCAATTTAATCAGTGATTTAACCGTTGAAGAAAATGTTGCTTTACCTTTAACTTATCGAGACGATTTTAACGCTAAACAAATAAAAACAGCGGTAAAAAGTGCTTTAGAAAAAGTTGATATGCAGCATAGAGCTAATCATTATCCTTCGCAATTATCAGGAGGACAACAACAACGAGTTGCTGTTGCTAGAGCCATTGCGGGTAAACCTGCCATCATATTAGCCGATGAGCCAACGGGTAATTTAGACAGCAAAAATGCAGAAGCTGTTATGGATTTATTAGATGATTTACATCGAGAAGGCTCTACTATTTGTATGGTGACTCATGATCCAAGATCGGCAGAAAAAGCACAGCGTTTAGTCGAAATATTGGATGGCAAAGTCATTGCAGATAATATTATTCAACGCAGTACAGTGGCAGCATAGCTAAGGAAGTCTCATGAAATGGTTATTTGATGTTAAATATGCATATCGCATGTTAGTAAAAAATCCAGGTTTTACCTCTTTAACAGTATCGGTAATGGCTGCAGGTCTTGGCTTATGCGTGTTTATGCTAGCCTTTCTTTCTTCCATAGTTTTAAGGCCACTACCTTTTGAACAAGGTGAGCATATTTATGTCATTGAAACAGAATTTGATGGTGTTAGGTATAATGGTGGCAGTACCAACTTACATGACTACCAAGCCATAAAAGAACAAAGCAATAGTTATGACAGCATTGGTGCTTATCAACCTGGTACAGCTAATTTAAGTAATGGTGATCGAGCTCAGCGCTATAGTGCTAGTTTTGTCGACTCAAATATTTTTGCTTTTACCAGTACTTCACCCCTTATGGGCAGGGCATTTAACGACCAAGATTTATTTTACGGTGCCCCGCATGTTACTGTCTTAGGGTATAACATTTGGAAAACTTATTTTGCTCAATCGCCTAATATTTTGGGTCAATTGGTTAAAATTAATGGCATAAGTACAGAAATTATAGGCGTAATGCCTAAAGGGTATGAATTTCCGGTATCAGCTGATTTGTGGTTACCTATGCCGGAAGATGCTTCTAGAATAGCGCGCGATCAAGCACCTAGTGTTTCTATTTACGTTAAGAAAAAACCAGAGGTTAGTTTAGCGCAAGCGGATCAAGAGCTAAAAGCTATTATGAAGGTTATCGAACAAAAGTACCCTGAAACTAATAGTAAAACAACTGCCTATATTACTTCTTTTCAAAAAAACTTCATGGGTAATGGCGCAGATGTGATTGTTGGCATCATGTTAACAGCCGTTATTTTTGTATTAGCGTTAGCTTGTATTAATGTCGGCAATCTATTATTGGCGCGTGCTAATGAGCGTGCTAAAGAAACGGCAATTCGTGTGGCTTTAGGAGCCCCGAAGGGACGCTTGATAATGCAGATGATGTGGGAGAGTGTGTTTATCTGCACTCTAGGTGGCTTGTTCGGTTTGTTTTTAGCCGCTTTTTCTTTGGAGTTACTTAATGAAATTCTGCCAAACATGTTACCTATTGCAGCGCCTTTTTGGTGGCAAATGTCGCTAGATTCAGTATTAGTCTTACAATCTTTAATCATTATTATTACTACGGCTTTAATCACCGGCATTGTGCCAGCTTGGAAAATGACTCGCGGTGACTTTAATGCAGTATTACGTGATGGCACACGCGGAGCCACGGGTAAAAAATCTGGCAGGCTAAATCGAATTTTAGTGATTGTTGAAGTATCACTTTCTTGTGTGCTATTAACCTTATCTGCTGTGCTTTTTATTGTATTACAAGAAGTAAACAATGTTCATTATGGAGCTAATATCGAAAACAAATTAACGGCTCGAGTTGGCTTACCATTGATAAACTATAAAGATGATGATAAGAAACAACAATATTTTCAACGCTTAATGGATAAACTCTCGGCCATGCCAGCGGTGAAAAATTCAGGGGCTTTATCGTCTATGCCAGGCTCTGGCACTTGGTACGCTTCATTTCAACCAGAAGGTTTTGAAGTGACTGATAGTCAATATCCTCATACCGGTAGAGTTGTTAGTTTTGTTGGCAGCATGCAAGCGTTAGATATGAAGTTACTTGAAGGGCGATATTTCGACTCGAGGGACAGAAAAGATTCACAGCCGGTTGCCATCATTACTGACAGTATGGCAGAAAAATATTGGCCAAATGAATCAGCGTTAGGGAAGCGTTTTAAATTTGTTGAGGGTGATGATCATGCATGGTTAACTATTGTAGGTATAGTGCCACATGTCATTCATGGTCAACCCTATTCACTCGTAAAAAATAGAATAACGGCATACCGTCCATATACCCAAGAAAAACGCCGTTTTATGACGACATTTGTGAATACACAAAATGATCCTGCACAACATATCAGTGCTTACACAACGGCTATAGCAAACATAGACCCTGAAGTTCCGGGTTATGATATGTCAGTGCTAACAGAGAGGATTAAGAGAAATACGGGCGGTATGACTTTTATGCGTGACTTATTTGCCGTTTTTGCTTTGTGTGCTTTATTATTAGCCTCAAGTGGTATTTACGGTGTCTTGGCAAATAGCACCAGTAGAAGAACTCAAGAAATAGGAATTAGACGTGCAATTGGAGCAACAGATGAAAAAGTACTGAATATGCTGATGAAACAAGGGTGGCAGCAGCTTGCTATTGGTCTAGCTTTTGGTCTACCGCTTAGCTATTTAGTCAGTCTTGGCATTGTACAATTAGTTGGACCTGAAACGAATAATCATTATTATGCTTTCATTGTGATTCCAACTATCATAACGTTCGTGGTCAGTTTTGCCACCTTTATACCCGCCAAAAAGGCGATTAAATTAGAGCCGAGTACGGCATTAAGGTATGAATAACAAATAACTGAAACGTTAATTTCCCAGTGAGAATGTTAGCTATTTTCATTGGGAGTTAATTAAGGGAAAATGGAGAAACAATTGACAGCCAAACGTATTTTAATTGCTGATGATGATCATAATATTCTAGCGGCACTGAAACTATTATTAACCAGTGAGAATTATCATGTCACTTTAGCTTCTCACCCTGAGCAAGTAGTTAAATTATATCAAGATGATTACTTTGACTGTGTGTTTTTGGATTTAAATTTTCACTTAGATACCACCTCTGGCGAAGAAGGGTTAGCACTTATTGACCAGCTTTATGCGATTGACGATACAGTACCATTGATCGTAATGACTGGTTGGGCGACTGTTGCACTTGCCGTTAATGCAATGCAAAAAGGTGCAGTAGACTTTATACAAAAGCCATGGGATAACAAACGATTATTAACCGTTGTTGCAACGCAAATTCGATTGGCACAACAAGAACATCAATCGGCTATGTTGAGCCAAGAAAACCACTTGTTGAAAGCTCAACAGGGATATTTTGAGCCGATGGTTGCCTACTCTGACAGTATGAAAAGAGTCATGATCGAGGCCGAGCAAGTTGCCAAAAGTGATATTAACATATTGATTACGGGAGAAAATGGTACAGGGAAAAGTTTGCTTGCTGAGCAAATACATCAACTTTCAACACGTAAAAAATATTCATTGATCAGCGTTAATATGGGCGCGATTAGTGAAAATCTCTTTGAAAGTGAAATGTTTGGTCATGTAAAAGGCGCTTTTACCGATGCAAGAGAAACGCGCATTGGTCGATTTGAACTCGCTGAACAAGGTAGTTTATTCTTGGATGAAATTGGTAATATTCCGCTTTCACAACAGGGCAAACTATTACGTGTGCTGGAGTCTCAAAAGTTTGAAAAAGTTGGCGCAAGTAAAACGCAACTAACGGATGCCCGCATAATTGCAGCAACAAACGCTGATATTGAAAGTTTAGTTAATGATGGATTATTTAGACAAGACTTGTTATATCGGTTAAACACCATTGAAATAAGACTTCCCCCTTTACGAGAAAGAAAAGGGGATATACTGCCTATGGCCGAAATGTATTTGCAACGTTACGGGCAAAAATATAATAAAAACAATTTATCTTTTAGTGAAGATGCTATTGAACAGCTTGAGCATTATGATTGGCCAGGCAATATTCGAGAACTCAATCACATGATTGAACGAGCCGTAGTATTAGTTCAAACGTGTGTGATATCTACGGTACAGCTGGCTATTAATATTGAGACTTCACCGAAAAACACAAAAAACTCGGCAGTTAATCATGATGTTGAAAGTGAAAGCAATCAGCCGTTAGCAGAATTAGAAAAGGCTATTATTCTTAGAAGAATTCAACATAACCAAGGCAATATGATTAACACGGCAAAATCTTTAGGTTTAAGTCGCAGTGCTTTTTATCGTAGGATAGAAAAGTATCAACTTTAAGGCACGGGCACTTTTGCAGCGATGAAAGTCACTAAATTCGAAAATCAATTGTTAAAGTACTTACTAATAGCGACTTGTGTACCTGTGGTTATGCTATTAGCTACGCTTTGGTATTACCAAGCCTCGATCAACTTAATTGTGCTAGTTATTCTTTTTCTCATTTGCCTTGTTGTTATTTGTGCAACCAGCTTATATCAGAAAATAATTTATCAATTTAGAACCCTATCTAACCTGCTCGAAGGCATGAGCCATGGGGACTACTCTTTGCGAGGCAGGCGTCATCAAAAAGGCGATGCGTTGGGTGAGTTGGTATTGCAAATAAACCAATTAGCAGAAACGTTAACTAAACAACGATTTATTGCCAGAGAAAGCCAGTTGTTAGTGGCTAAAGTAATCCAGCATATTAATGTAGCGATTGTGGCAGTGAATGAGCAGAAGCACATTGTCTTGCTTAACCCTGCGGGTGAGAAATTGTTAAATATTTCACAAGATAAAGCGCTTGGCAAAGATATAGAAGCTTGTGGTGCACAGCAATTGTTAGCTTGTCAAAATGAACAAATTATTGAGCTTTCATTGGCACATGCAAGAGGTAAGTTTAAAGTAGTTAGAGATAGTTACCGTGAAAATGGCCAGCAACAGGAATTATTTTTCATCACCGATGTGCATGGATTATTGCAAGAGAATGAACGCCAAGCTTGGCAAAATTTAATCCGGGTATTAAGTCACGAAATTAATAATTCGTTAGCACCCATAGCATCCATTTCCGCCACCATCAATACCATCTCCAAAAAGCAAGTGTTGGCGGATGACTTTTCAGAAAATTTGAACAGCGGATTAACCATTATTGAAGAAAGAGCTAAAAGCTTAACTGAGTTCATTGATAGTTATCGTCAACTGAGTCACCTACCACCGCTAAAAAAACAATCAGTGCAACTGAGAAAGTTACTCGATAAAGTCAGACCACTTTTTGCTAATCGTAAAATTATCATTAATTGTCAGCATGAGCACAATTTAATGATTGATCCAGTACAAATAGAGCAAGTACTTATTAATTTGATGAAAAATGCTGATGAAGCGATGCATGATAAAAGTAGTGAAATTATAGTTAATAGTTATACCGAGCATAAAAACAATATCATTGAGATCATTGATAATGGTTGTGGTCTTAGCAATATCGAAAACCTATTTACCCCATTTTATACCACGAAAAATAAAGGGAGTGGCATTGGTTTGGTGTTATCAAGGCAAATACTTGAAGCTCACGGCGGTCATTTATTGTTGGCAAATCGCAGCGACCAACAGGGTTGCATCAGTAAATTAAGTTGGCCTATTTGATTTAGTAAAAAAGCTACTTGCGTCTTTAGTTATTTATTGGCAAAGTGAATAAGCTATACTTTAATTAGTCTGATTAAATTTTATCACTAACTAAATTTAGTCAGATTGCTTTTGTAGTATTTTATTTTGTTTTATCAGTAACCGACGGAGTGTGCTGTATGACCAAAGAAAAAGCGAACATAGATAATGCCCCTCAAGATAACACCATCTATATTTTAGATACGAATATTCTTCTTCACGAACCTTTTGCCTTTTTATCCTTTAAAGAACATGATGTTGTTGTGCCAATGACGGTGCTCGAAGAGCTAGATTCTATTAAAGATAGGCGAAAGGATGTTAGCAGAGATGCTAGGGTGGCTATCCGCGCGTTAGAAGATACCTTAAAAGATGCTAGCCCAGAGCAAGTGCTGGCGGGGGTTAAGTTGCCAGAAAATGATGATGCGCACCCAAGCGGTTGCTTGTCTATTATTAATGATTATGGCTTACAGCAAACGGCTAACACGCTATCTTTCAATGAAAATGATAATCGTATTATCAATGCAGCGTTGCATATCCAAAAGCAAAATCCAAATAAAAAAACGGTGTTGGTCACTAAAGATATTAATATGCGCCTAAAAGCAAAGGGAGCTGGGCTTGCGCATGTTGAAGATTATAGAACCGATCAACTTATCGATGACATTCAATTTTTAACCAAAGGCTATCATCAATTTGACGGCGATTTTTGGCAACAAATTAAAGCGTGTGATAGTGAAACAGATGGACGATTTACCACGCATTTTATTGAGAAAAGTGCTGTACCTTTAAGTTATATGAATGAGTACCTTATTGATGAAGATGAAAGTTTTGCGGGTAAAATTACTGGCTGGAATGACGAACAAATATCGATTCTAGATCTAGGACGAGAGCGGTTAATGGGAAAAACTGCTTGGGGTATTCACCCTAAAAATATCTATCAAGGTATGGCTATGGATGCTCTGCTAGACCCAAGTATTGATTTAGTTATTTTAACCGGACCAGCAGGATGTGGTAAGACGCTACTTGCCTTAGCAACCGCGTTAGAGCAAGTAATAGAAAGAGGCCTGTACGATAAAATTATTGTTACCCGTAGTACGCCTGAGATAGCAGAGTCTATTGGTTTTTTACCTGGCACCGAAGAGGAAAAAATGGCGCCGTGGCTGGCTGCCATTACCGATTCATTGGAAGTGCTGCATCAACAAGATGAAAGTATGTCAGGTAGTCTAGATTACATTATGGACAAAGCTAATATTCAATTTAAGTCTGTTAACTTTATGCGAGGGCGCAGCATTCAAAATTCGTTAGTGTTATTGGATGAATGCCAGAATTTAACCGCCGCTCAATTGAAAACTATTATTACCCGTTGTGGGGAGGGCACTAAGCTAGTCTGTAGTGGTAACCTAGCGCAAATTGATAGCAACTATTTAACGGCTGTTACTTCTGGACTAACTTATATTGTTGAGCGTTTTAAGGATTTCCCTGGCTCTGCTACGATTAATCTTAATGGTGTTGTGAGATCTCGCTTGGCCTCTTTTGCCGAAGAGAATTTATAACAAAATTCTTTATTGGCTTTAGCCTTAGTTATGTTAACGTTAAATGAATGTTATTGAAAATAAGCTAGCTAAGGCAGAGTTGTGTTACTAAAAAGCGCAGAAAATACTGTATTTAGGCGATACAATACTGCGGTTGTTGTCGCCTTTATAATAATTGTTTTTATTGCCTTAGCGGCCGCTACTTTTAGGTATTTCAGTGAGCTAGCGGTACATAAGCAGCAGGGATTAAACCAACTGACAGCCCAAGCTCAGCAACTTAATTCAATGTTAGTACAGAGTGAACAGGCCATTTCTGGCATTCAAGAGTTTGCTCAATATGTACTTAAGTACCCTGATGAATTACATTCCCAATTGCCTTTATTAAGACAAGAAAACTCCCTTTTTTTTCTAGACAAGCCTGATAGAAGCTCGATTGCACAAGATAAACGTATCAGTGGTAATATCACGGGCTTTGGTAAAATAGAGCAATTTTCGTTATTAAAAAAACAAGAAATTGCTATGGCGAATGCTTTAACGCCTGCGTTTGTGGCAGCACAAAAAGTCATAGCAGAGGCAAATTGGTTTTATTATGTTTCAGTAGAGCAATTTGTCAATATATTCCCTTGGATAGGTAGAGATAGCTGGCGGTTTAGCGATCGAATGCTAACCAATGCCCATGCGCAAAAGATTCAAAAACTCGGTTTTGAAAATAACAAAGTCATTTGGTCTTCACCTTATATTGATTCTGCCGGTACGGGAATGAATGTTTCTTTGGGTATTGGCGTATATCGCGGTAAACAAATGCTAGGTGCTATTGTTATTGATGTTAGCTTAGCTCGTCTGCAAGAAAGTTTGCCCATGCTAGAATCAGCAGAGCAAGGCTTGGTCTTGTTTAATCAAAATAGCGATATTCTTATCTTCAAACAGAAAGGGCAAGAGCCGTTAAGTTACCGCGCGTCATGGCAAAAGTTATTACCTGAAGACTTACATCATCTCAACCAGGGAAGCCTAAAAGAGTTATCTGACTCAACACAAATTGGTGAGTGGTTAGTTGAAAAGCAATCTTTGCCAGTTAATGGTTGGACATTATTAAAGTACCAGCCCTATTCGAGTTTTATTTTACCGCTGCGAAGTCATTTTGTGTTTATGTTCACCATCTTGCTTATTGGTTTGTTAGCTTTTTTGATGTTAGTTAATGCGATGACCAGACGCAGCTTTATTAAACCGACTCATGATTTTATTAGTCATATAGAATATTGTGCTCAAGGCGACCCTGGTAAGGTAAAAGCTAATGCGGACTGGTTGCATTGGTTTGTGTTGGTAGAAGATATCTTTACCCAAAACCGCAGTTTATTACTGCAACTAAAAGAGCAAAATGAAGTACTTGATAGCCGAGTGCTGGAAAAAACTCAAGCACTCCAAGAAACCAGTGCTAAGCATCAACGTGATTATGTGCTACTACGTTCAGTAATGAATGCTATTCCTGAATTGATAATTTTCAATGACCCCTTTGACAAATTAATGGGTTGTAACCAAGCATTTGAGCAATTATGTGGCCATTTAGAAAGTGACATGCTTGGTTCTAGGGCGAGTTCTTTCATGCCTAAAGCTTTAGCTAATGAAATTATAACTCTTAATGAAGTATTAGATGAGAGTTATCCACAGCAAGCATTAATTGAAGCCGGTGAAGAAAGTTATCAAGGCTTTTGTAACCAATTTACCAACGATAGCGGTGAAATACTCGGTACTATCACAATATTGCAAGATGTGACTGAGCAACAGGCAACACAATCGGCCTTGGAGAGTGCTAAAAATCAAGCGGAATATGCTAACCAAGTAAAAATTCAATTTTTAGCCAATATGAGTCATGAAATTAGGACACCGATTAATGCCATGCAAGGCATGATGGACCTCTTAACGCGAACGCTATTAGATTCTCGCCAACAACATTATTTAGATAATGCGCAAACGGCTGCCTTTTCTTTACTTCATCTTATTGATGAACTGCTCGATTTATCCAAAATTGAAGCGGGCAAAATGGTGATAGTTAAAGAAATTATTGATTTAGCTTCAGTGCTTGATAAAGCACTTAAACTTAATACAGCAAATATTTATACGAAGAAATTGGATATGCGAGTGGAACTAGCCGCTAATGTACCCAGTTTTCTTATGAGCGATGAAATGCGTTTGGTACAAGTACTATCAAACTTGTTAAACAATGCCACTAAGTTCACCGAGCAAGGGGAAATTACCTTATTAATTGACACTATCGGCTTGAGTGAAACTAACGCATTAGTTCGCTTTAAAATTATAGATACCGGTATTGGTATTGCTAAAGACAAGCAAGGACATTTATTTGAAGCTTTTTCACAAGCAGATATTTCTATGACCAGAAAATATGGCGGTTCGGGTTTAGGTTTGTCTATTTGCCAACAAATTGTGAAATTACTGGGTGGGGAAATAACATTAAAAAGTGATTTAGGAAAAGGTTGTGAATTTAGCTTTGTTTTACCTTTCTCTTTACCAAGTGAAAACGTTAAGCAGAGTTTAGGTTTTGCTCACCTGACCAACAAAGAAGTTGAACATATTCATTTATGTGTGATCAACCAAGTGTTATCGGATAGCTGTATTGAAACGATTGCAAGCTTTACTTGGCAATATCACCCATTCGATAGTTTATCAGCATTCAATCAACAGTTGTCTACCAACGACTTTTCAAATGAAAAAGTAGTACTACTCATTGATGAGGCAGCTTTTCTTACCTTAGGTGCTGAAATAGAAGACTCTGTCATTGACTGGAAACGATATATAGATCTAGTTGGTTTTTGCCAACCTACCATGCAGGAGTTAAGTGGTAATACTTGCAGACAGTTAGAAGAAATGCGTGTGCCATATATTTTATTAGACACACCTTTATACCGTTTTGGCTTAGATCAAATTAGTAACTCTTTTGCACAAAACTCTATGATGAAGGACTCGCTTTCGTTACTAGATAATGTAAATAGTAGCAATGTGAGTAGTAACAATGGACAGGCAAGTGCTACAGAGACTCAATTACATAAGGTTAAAGAAGACTTGTTAAATGTCAGTGTGCTCTTAGTTGAGGATAACTTGGTCAATCAATTAGTCGCCAAAGAGTTATTAACAAGCATGAAAGCTAAGGTAATTATTGCCGATAATGGCCAGCGCGCAATTGATTGTCTTAACGAACACAGTTTTGATGTGATACTGATGGATATTCAAATGCCAGTAATGGACGGTTTAACGGCAACGCATGAAATCCGAAAACAAAAAAAATATCAAAATTTACCAATTATTGCCATGACTGCCCATGCACGAGAGGAAGATAAGCAACGCAGTATTTCGGCAGGGATGAATTTTCATATTGCTAAGCCAGTTACCGCCAAGCTATTACTGAGCAATATATCGCAAGCACTTTCGGTAGAAAAAACTTAATTTAACTTAGACTTTTAGAAAAGAGACGTTCTAATCTATTAATCGTGTCTTTTATATTATTTACATCAGTTGGGGCAATGAAAATAGTATCATCGCCAGCAATAGTACCAAGTACACCATCACTTTTACTCAAACTATCTAGTAGACGCGCAATTAATTGTGCTGCGCCTGGGCTCGTTTGAATGATGATCATTACCTCATTATGTTCGATTTCTAAGACAAGTTGTTTTAGTGGACTTTGTGCTGTAGGTACGCCCAGCTCTGCAGGTAAACAATAAACCATTTCTTGACGAGCATTTCGAGTACGAACGGCGCCAAACTTACTAAGCATGCGGGATATTTTTGATTGACTGATATTATCAAAGCCTTCCGCTTTTAAAGCTTCTACAATTTCGCCTTGTGAGCCAAATTGTTCCTGCTTTAATAGCCCTTTGAACGCTTGTACTAGTGCTTCTTGTTTTTGTGAACCATTCATTGTTAGATATCAGACCTTTTTCTACAAATAAGTAAAAGTGTTGCAGTAATACTAAAGTTGAATTTTTGCAAGCGGGCATTATACGTTATTATTTGGGTAAATATACGCTATAACTTAATATTCATTGTATTTTTGTAGTCTATACTATATCTTTTGCGCAGCAAATTTACGTATTTACTCAAATTTATTGTTAACCTATAACCAAGGCTGATAAGTCTTAGTTTAACCCTTATTAAAATCTCGGAGAGAACACATGAAAGTAGCAGTTTTAGGTGCCGCTGGCGGTATCGGTCAAGCATTATCTTTATTATTAAAAACTCAATTGCCAGCAGGCTCTGAATTATCACTTTATGATGTTGCGCCTGTTGTTCCTGGTGTTGCGGTAGATTTATCTCATATCCCAACCGATGTGAAAGTTGCCGGTTTTGGCCGTGATGACTTAAATGCTGCTTTAACGGGTGCTGATATTGTTTTAATTCCCGCTGGTATGCCACGCAAACCAGGAATGGATCGTGCAGATTTATTCAATGTCAATGCAGGTATTATTAAAGTATTGGCGGAAGGTATTGTTGAAGCTTGTCCAAAAGCGTTAGTTGGCATTATCACTAACCCAGTAAATGGTACAGTACCCATTGTTGCTGAAGTATTTAAAAAAGCAGGTACTTATGAGGCAAACCGTGTTTTTGGTATCACAACGTTAGATGTTATTCGCTCTGAAGCCTTTGTTGCTGAGCTTAAAGGCTTAGATGTTGCTAACGTTAAGGTACCTGTTATTGGTGGTCATTCGGGTACAACTATTTTGCCGTTACTTTCACAAATTGAAGGTACAAGTTTTACTGATGAAGAAGTTGCCGCATTAACACCTCGCATTCAAAATGCAGGTACTGAAGTTGTTGAAGCTAAAGCTGGTGGCGGCTCTGCAACTTTATCAATGGGCGCAGCAGCAGCACGTTTTTGTTTATCTTTAGTGAAAGGTTTACAAGGCGAAGATGTAGTCGATTATGCATACGTTGCAGTTGAAGATGGCGATGCGCCATATTTTGCTCACCCAGTACGTTTAGGTGTAAATGGTGTTAGTGAAATTTTATCTTACGGTGAGTTAAGTGCCTTTGAACAAAAAGCCAAAGCAGACATGTTAGCAACCTTGAAAAAAGACATTCAAGAAGGTGTTGATTTTATGGCTAGCTAAGCTAGTTAAATACCACAAGTTACCTGTTGTAAGTTTCTAGCTTATAATAGGTAACTTGATTACTCAGTTTATAAAACCTGCCTTACATATAGTTACTTAAGGAATTTAAGCCTTATTAACTCTCACCTTTATCAGTTAAATAACTCCAAGCTATTACAGAGCCACATAATTTAAATAGACAGTTACTTGCCCCAAGGGTTTGATGGCGTTGATGACCGTTCACGTGTTTTTTTAGCGCGTTTTTGCCTAAGATTTTCAGCATCTTCAAAACTTAACTCTGCTGGTTCTCCTGGCTTTTGATGAGCAGGTACGATGCGATCGCGGGGCGGTAATTGAAATTGATCGTCGTCAGCGCGAGGTAAACTTTTAAATTGATATAGATAAAAAGCCTCAACTTTATCCTTCGCCCAATCGGTTTTCTTTAAAAATTTAACACTAGATTTTATGCTGGGGTTAGTTTTAAAACAATTTAAACTTAAATATGCGTGTAATATTTCAAAGCCGTAATGATCCACTAACTCAGTGAGTACTTGTTCTAAACCAATGCCATGAAGGGGATTGTTTTCGTAAATGCTTTTTGAACTCATTTGACGTCTCTGTATATGTATTGCAACTGTTAAGCAGAACGATTAGCAGCAATGTGCGCTAAAGCTATTAAGGCCTGCTTGTGAGCTGATTCCGGTAGTATAGATAAAGCATTGATAGCTTTATCAGCTTCAATCTCTGCTTTTTTCTGAGTATAGACTAAAGCGCCGGTTTGTTTCATGGCAGTAAGGATATCAGGCAGGTGATCCATACCATTACCATGCTCTATAGCATCTCGAACTAATTGCTTTTGTGCTGCTGTGCCGTGAGCCATAGTATAAAGTAAAGGTAAGGTCGGTTTTCCTTCAGCCAAATCATCACCTACATTCTTGCCCATCTCTTTAGCGTCAGCTGTATAATCCATAATATCATCGACAAGTTGAAAAGCTGTACCTAAATATTTACCATAATTAGCTATCGCAGTTTCGACGGCAGGGGGTTGTTTGGTAATCACGGCAGCAAGGCGAGTGGCCGCTTCAAAAAGCTTAGCTGTTTTACAATAAATAACCTGCATATAGCTTTCTTCAGTGGTGTCAGGGTCATTACAATTCATTAATTGTAATACCTCACCTTCAGCAACGATATTGGTCGCATCAGATAAAATATCCATAATGCGCATATCACCAAGTTTAGTCATCATTTGGAAAGCACGGGTATAAAGAAAATCACCCACTAATACGCTAGCACTATTACCAAACAAAGCATTCGCTGTTTCTCGACCACGGCGCATGTTTGACTCATCTACTACGTCATCATGCAGTAAAGTTGCCGTATGAATAAATTCAATAATAGCGGCAATAGTACAGTGCTTATCACCCAAGTCAGTTAGGCTATTGCTACTTAACGCTTGCGCTGTTAATACAGTGAGCATAGGGCGCATACGCTTCCCACCCGCATTAACAATATAGATACCTAATTGATTAATTAACGCCACATCTGAGTGTAGTTGAGCATAGATGAGATCATTAACCGTGCTCATATCATCTTGAGAGAGCGCTTGTATTGCTTTTATGTCCACTTTATTATACATCCATTTGGGCTAGCCTATTTATGCTAACCAGTATTTTTGACGGAAATTTAAAAAGGAAATTCTACACTAAAATTGACGACAATAAAGTGACAAAGCGTGTTTCAGGTGACTTTGTTTTTATTTTATTTTGTAAAAGTTATCAATGAGCGAAAAACTTTAGAAATGTTCATATTTATACTTGCCCTACTGTGTTTCTTCGCGTAGAATTCGCGCCCTATATTTTTAAATCTTAAGCGTCATTTTACATAAAGTAGTGGCGCAGTACGGAGTAGCTATGTACGCGGTATTCCAAAGCGGTGGTAAACAGCATCGTGTAACCGAAGGACAAACAGTT
>CAJXWZ010000048.1 GCA_913062815.1 uncultured Colwellia sp.
GTAATAAGCTATCGCTGACTTGATGAGAATATGAGTGGATATAACCTGATCGGTTAACTGGATGTTGGGAAGTTACAATTATATTTCTTCCTTTGGTTGTTAATTCATTTTCAGCATCTTCTAATACATCTTTCATCTGTTCACATAGCTTGTTAATACCTAATGGGAATTTAACACCATATTCTAAACCTAAGCCTCTAATACGTGATGCTATTTGATTTCTCTGTTTTTTGCAGCCTTCACGGTATGTATGCATTATCGAAATATCTTGTTGCTCTAAAGTCAAGACAGGTATCAAATGTATGTTGTTATTTTTGCTTTGACTTACGGCATAAATAGCCAAAGCATCGTTCTTGTCACTTTTATTTCCAGTACGAAACTTGGCAACTATTTGAGCTGGGAGTAATCCAACCAAGTGGCCGTGTTTTTTAAAATAACGTCCCCAATAATGACTTGAGCCACACGCTTCCATGTAAATGTCAGCTTGTGGGTATTTATCAACAAGTTGTCGCATGCCTTTTTCTTTAACAGCCTTGTTGTAAATGACATTCCCAGACTTATTAAATACAGCTATTTGGAAAATAGTTTTAGCTAAATCAATTGTAATTGTTATATTATTGTTCATGGTATGGATTCCTTTTTTGTTTGGTTACACCAACCTTAGTCTATATTCGATTAAAGTTGGAGGAGTCCATACCATTGGGTTTCAACCCAATATACTCAGGAGAATGTATACCCATGTTACCTCAAGATGTAGAACTCGTATATTGAAGCGGGTATAGATCCTGCATTGTCAATTAGCTGCATCCTTGTAGCGTTGATGGTCTTATATTTATAGAAACTCATATAACTTTATTTTAATATGAAACTAAATTATTACAGTATTTGGTTTAACGCCAAATTTTAGGTATTACTAAGCCTACCCGTTGTTTATAATCCTTATATGCGTCACCTAAAGTGTTCACCAAATCTTTTTCTTCAAAATATAGCCCTAAGAAAATATATAAAGTTAATAGTATTGATATTGTAAAATGTCCATATGTCATGTTTGATGTTGCCCAAATACCAATTAATATACCCAACTGTATGGGGTGGCGGATAAATTTATAAAAAAGTTTTTCTGTAAAATTTATTTGAGCAGGACGTTTATTGACTAAATTTAAATAAGCTTGCTGTAAACCAAATAGTTCGAAATGATTAATATTGAAAGTAGCCAATGATGAAAAAGCCCATCCAAAGATAAATAAGAAGAATATGAAAGAAGACATTATGTCATTTTCAATATGCCAAATAGTGCCATTAATCGGTTGCCAAAGAAATATAATTAACCATAAGGATAAACCTGACATTAATACATAGGTACAGCGTTCACTTGCGGGATGAATAAAAGTTGTAATGATTTTTTTAAACCAATTTCTAGCCATGAAGGAGTGCTGAGAAGCAAAAATTATTATTAAAAGAATGTTTATCAGTAAAGCAACAAAAAAGTTTACTTCTTGAGGGGAATGAATAGATTTTTCTATGAGTTGCCAGTCGCTAAGATAGAAAATAAACCATAATTGACCTGTTATTGCAATGACATAGCAAAAAATACTATACATGAAAATCAACATATTTTTCACCCATATCATCATTGTTTTCTCCTTAAAAAATAGACTATATGAAAATTTAGCATGAAGCAGCTGTTCATCAATATTTATATAGAAAATAATCACTATAGAATATTTTGACTTCAAAAAGAATAAATTGTTATCACTTTATTATCATGTTCACGCATTGTCTTTAAAGATAAAAGATTGTTTAGCCCTAACTATTGTTAGGTTTATTAGGGCGATATTTCAGGCATAGTTTTTTTAGTTAAACATAATGAGTTAGTTTTAATTAATTTTATTAGCTGTTTCTGAACTAACTAAATAAATATTATAAAAAGTTTAAGTGAGAAAGTCATGACGGAAAATATAAAGAAAATACAAACGGGCATTCAAAACTCGGGAGTTGAAGATGTTACTGCCGATGTTTTGGAAGAAGATAGTAGCTGGATAAAAAGTAAGCGCTATTGGTATTTAACTTCGATGATATTGCCAGGAGTACCAATTCTGTCAGCATATATTGCTTCTCAAACAGGTAATGGATTGTGGCTATGGTCTATGTTTGTTGTTCTTTATGCAATACTTCCTTTACTCGATCACCTTTCAGGCCTAGATGCTGCAAACCCTAGTGATGAATTAATGGACGAATTAGGCAAAGACCGTTATTACGTTTATATAATGTATGGTGCTACGGTAGCTCATTGGGTCGCATTAGTTTATATGGCATACGTCGTATCATCTTTTGATTTTTCTTGGTTTAGTATTTTAGGCGGGGCATTAAGTGCAGGTATTGCTAATGGTCTTGCTTTGGTTGCAGGGCACGAACTTGGTCATAAAGTTAATGATAAAGCTCAAGTTTTTTGCGCTAAGTTGATGCTTGCTTGTAGTGGTTATGGTCATTTCTTTATTGAGCATAATAAAGGTCATCATAAAGATGTAGCGACACCAGAAGACCCAGCAACATCAAGGTTTGGTGAAACAATTTATAAGTTTGTTCAAAGAGAAATCCCTGGTGCTTTTAGGCGTGCATGGGAACTTGAATCTGCAAGGCTACACCGTTTAGGTAAATCTGAATGGTCGTTAAGTAATGAAATTATTCAACCAGCGCTTATTACAATCACGGCATACACTTTAATGTTGGCTTACTTTGGCCCCGTTATGATCCCATTTTTAGCCATAGCAGCAGGTTACGGCTGGTGGCAATTAACCTGTGCTAACTATGTAGAACACTATGGTTTAATGCGTGAACGTGATGCCAACGGCCGTTATGAGCGTTGTCAAGCAAGACATTCATGGAATAGTAATCATAAAGTATCTAACTTAGTATTATTGCATTTACAACGCCATTCAGATCATCATGCTCATCCTACTCGTCCTTATCAATTATTAAGAGATTATCCTGAAGTTCCAGGTTTACCATCGGGTTACCCGTGGATGTTTGCTGTTGCAATGTTTCCATCAGCATGGTTTTCAGTAATGAACCCAATGGTAGTTAACTGGGCAGAAGGGGATATGACTAAAGTAAATATTGACCCTGATGTACAGGATGAAGTATTTAAGCGTTATCACAACCCTAAGGTTGCTAAAGCAGCGTAAATGAAACAGAACAATAAATATTTATATTTATTGTTCTATCTAATATGAGGATAATTTATGCAATTTTTAGCGCTGTTAGTTTTTGTTATGGTGGCTTTTTTTGGCCTATATTTAGTTAAACGTAGAAAAAACAATAAAAAAGTAAATCGCTTTATGATCGGGTCTCATGGTGTGGCTGGTTGTATCGGCTTGTTACTTCTTTTTATGGGACAGTTAAGAGGCTATTGGAGTGATTGGGGCTGGATCTCAGTAGGATTGTTTAGCCTTTTATTGATTTTTGGTTTTTTAGTGTTTGGAAAGTGGTTTAAACAACGTAAAACACCTTCTTTAATTATTGCTATACATGGTGTTTTTGCAACCACCTGTATTGGTGTTCTGACATACTCTTTAATTATGGTTAACTAATTTTTTACTCATTAATTAAATAACAAGAACTATATTTGAATTTTAATATAAAAGGAAAATAACAATGAACAAATATGAATGTCCAGATTGTGGTTATATTTATGATGAAACCCTAGGCGCAGAGCACGAAGGGTATCCAGCAGGAACGAAATTTGATGATTTACCGGACGATTTTCCTTGCCCTGATTGTTTTGTGCGAGAAAAACCTGACTTTGTAGAACAGTCAAGTTAATAACAATTAGCGTAAGTAATCTATTTTCTTGCGCTAATCTGTCTTGTTATTTTTAGAAAGTTATTGAAGAAGGTTAGAATTAGTATGTATGATTTCATAATAGTTGGTGCAGGATCTGCGGGTTGTGTTCTTGCAAATCGTTTATCAGCGGATACCAATAAGAAAGTATTATTAGTTGAAGCAGGACCAGAAGATAAAAGTGCTTTAATACATGTTCCAGTGGGTATAGCACTATTATCTCGAAGTAAAAAACTTAACTGGCAATTTAATACTGATTTGCAAACTGAGTTGAACGGCCGTGAGTTGTTTTGGCCAAGAGGCAAGGCTTATGGTGGTAGTAGTTCTATCAACGCGATGGTTTATATTCGTGGCCAAAAAAAGGATTATGATAGTTGGGAAAAGTTAGGTAATAAAGGTTGGTCTTACCAAGATGTTTTACCTTATTTTATTAAATCTGAAGGTAATCAAACTATGGACTGTAAGCTTCATGGTAATTCAGGGCCGCTGTCAGTTGATAATTTAAGAACAGTAAATACCTTAAGTGGTGCCTTTATTGGCGCAGGCGAAGAAGTTGGTTTTAAAGTCAATAATGACTTTAACGGTGAAGACCAAGAAGGTGTTGGTTATTATCAAGTTACACAAAAAAATGGAGAACGTTGTAGTTCTGCAAAAGGCTATTTAACACCTGTATTGGGACGTTCAAATCTTGATGTTATTTCTGCTGCACATGTTACCAAAGTTTTATTTGATAAAACTCAAGCGGTAGGCGTTGAATACTCTAAAAATGGTGCTATTCATACTGTGTCTTTAAAAAGCAAAGGCGAAGTTATATTAAGCGGTGGAGCATTAAACTCACCACAATTATTAATGTTATCAGGGGTAGGTCCTGAAGCTGAATTGAAACGCCATAATATCCCTGTTGTTAAAAAGCTTGAAGGGGTAGGACAAAATTTACAAGATCACCTCGATATTACCATTATGCATAGTTCAATAAGTAAAGATGCTATCTCTGTTACACCATTGGGTATGGTGAAAGGTGCTGTAGCAACAGTCGATTACATTAAAAATAGAAAGGGCTTTTTAACGAGTAATGTTGCTGAAAGTGGTGGTTTTGTTAAAAGTGACAAAAAACAAAAAACACCGAATATTCAATTTCATTTTTTACCAACCTATTTAAAAAATCATGGCCGTGAAATAATGTTTGGGTATGGTTACACATTACATATATGTGACTTACAACCTAAAAGTCGTGGCTTTATTGGTTTGAAAACCGCTAATCCACTTGACGATCCGCTTATTCAACCGCGTTATTTAACCGAAGAAGAAGATTGGGTTAACTTAGTCAATGGATATAAAATTGGGCGAGAACTACTCAATACTAAAGCTTTTGCTCCTTATAGAGATAAAGAGGTTGCGCCTGGCAACCTTGTTGAAACAGATGATCAAATTAGAGAAGATATTCGCAAGCGTGCCGAGAGCATCTATCACCCCGTTGGCACATGTAAAATGGGTGTTGATAATATGGCGGTTGTAGATAATCAATTAAAAGTTTACGGAGTAAAAGGCTTACGCGTTGTTGATGCTTCTATAATGCCGAATGTTGTAACCGGCAATACAAATGCGCCTACTATGATGATTGCAGAAAAAGCCGCAGACATGATTTTAAACGCCTAGAAATAAATATTTACAGCTTTATATAAGCACATATTAAAACAATAATTTTAAGAAAAAAGGAATACTTATGAAAAATACTATACTATCTACACTTGTCTGTTCAGCATTAATGCTACCTACATTGGTTTCAGCCTCTGAAGCTGGTGATATCACCGTTAGAGGAGGATTTTCATTAGTTGATCCCGATAGCGGAAAATCGCCTGTATTTTTAGATGGAGCCGATTCAGGTTTAAATTTGACTGTAGATGATAATCCACAATTAAGTG
The DNA here is from genome assembly GCA_913062815.1 of uncultured Colwellia sp. Taxonomy (GTDB): domain Bacteria; phylum Pseudomonadota; class Gammaproteobacteria; order Enterobacterales; family Alteromonadaceae; genus Colwellia. The sequence continues at coordinate 5,763 of CAJXWZ010000048.1, forward strand.
GCACTATTGCTTACTTTTTTGATTCTAACTGGGCTGTAGAGCTTATTGTTGCCACACCTTTTACGCATGATGTAGCGCTTGAAGGTGGTAATGTAGCTGAAATTAGTCATTTACCTCCGATTGTTAGTGCCCTATATTATTTTGATACCACATCAGCTTTTCAACCTTATGTTGGTCTTGGTATTAATTATACTTTTTTCTTTGATGAAGAGTTTAATGCAGCAGGACAAGCTGGTGGTTTTAGTAATTTATCGCTAGATAGCTCTGTAGGTGTTGCGGTACAAGTGGGTGCTGATTATTACTTAAATGAAGCTTGGTTTGTTAATGCTTCACTAAGATATGCTGATATTTCGACAGATTTGACTTTTGATATGGCTAATGGCGCTAAAGGCTCTGCAACAATTGATGTAGACCCTATAGTGTATTCATTAATGATAGGTTATAAATTTTAAGCCTTGTTATAGTTTTGGCTCATATAAGTATGACTAATATTTGTATGAGTCTATTTACAACTTAATGATAATCGTCATATAGTTTAAAAATACTCGGAATAAAGAATGTTTGATAAATAACCTATGCACACTCTCTATAAAAACTATAATATTCATCAAAACAAACTAACCATTATTCAGTCTCAGCCAGGATTTGGTAAAACAGTTCTATTAAACAAGCTTTATCAAGAGAATAAAAAGTTAAGAACACCTATATACCTGTCACTTTCTCATTCTGACAATAACCCCATTGTACTTCTTGAAAAAATAGTTTTATCGCTTAATGTTGCTCAATCGAATGTTGATATATCTTTTATGAATCAGCTTGATAATATATCTTTACCATCATTAGAGCCTATTATTAATTCGATGTTGGCTGCATGTGTCTCAAGTGAAATTGATTATATTTTTGTGGATGATGTTGATTTAATAACAAATACTTCGGCTAATAAAATAATAAGTCGTTTTATTACTAATTTAGCGAATCAATTTCATCTTATTGTAACTTGTACAAAATCACCTAATTTTCACTATTCAGATTTATTATTAAAGAACCAAGTAACAATTATTGATGAATCTCATTTAAAGTTAACTTTTTCTGATGTCAGAAAGTTATTTGATGAGAAAGGCTTTAATAACATTCAAAATTTAAAGCTTGAGGAGTTATTAAGTACTACAGACGGTTGGCCTCTTGGTATTCAGTTTGTACTTAATCATATTACAGAAGAAGATGGAATCAATTTAATAATAGAAGATTTGCAACGAGGTAATCAGAATTTAGAAACTTATTTTTCAGAGAAGTCATATAATAATCAATCGGGAGATTTAAAAGATTTTATCCATAAAATTTCAGTCGTAGATGAGTTTCATCTTTCGTTGTGTAATGACATCACTCAAGATCAAAATGCCCATATTAAATTGTCTAATTTAATAACAAATAATACATTTATTACAACAATATCTCATGATCATTTTAAGTTTCACCCTTTATTTCTACAGTTTATAAGAAACAAAGCAAAACTGGCTTTAGGTGATTTTGGTCTTTTAGAATGCTCAATACGTGCTGCAAATTGGTTGTATAATAATAAACAGTCAACGAAGGCAATAGAGCTAACGCTGAAAGTGGGACAATTTGAAATTGCCTCAAAATGGATAGAAAATGATTTAAATATATTTCTTAAAAAAGGTCGTCACTATGATTATATTGATTGGGTTCAAAAACTTCCAAAAACTTTTTTAGATAAATATCCCTTAATTAGAGCTAATTATGTATTAGTGCTTTGCTTCACCAAGCAATTTGAAAAAATGCAAGAAAACTCCAATATATTGCTAGCACAGCTACATAATTTCGATGAAAGAACTGTTGATATAATTAAAAGACAAACCAGTTTAGCTGCTTTTGTTATGTCAGGCTTAACCGATGATATTAAAGGTTTAAATTCAAAAATAACTCATTGGTTACATGAATGGGGTCACATTGAGGTATACCAAAAAACGAATCAATTCCACTTTGAATTGGCAATGGCTAATTTAGTAAAAGGTTTCAGCTGTAAATGTATCTCTTTATTTGATGAAGGAAAAAAATCTTTGTTAAGTGCTCTAGAAAGCTTTAAAGACGCAGAAAGCTCTTTTGGAAAAGGTTGGGCAACCGCTATTTTGTCAGTATTATATGCAAAACAAGGCTTTCACCATGAAGCTTTTCAACAAGCACAAGAGGGTTTAGAAGAAGTTAGAGTTAAATTAGGTAAGGAGTCTCATATTGGTTATATGTTATCAACGTTAATGTCTAGAATTTATTATGAATATAATGACTTAGATTATGCTCGTAAATATATAAAAAATTGCCATAAGTATATTAAAGAACAGGGGTCAACCGATATACTGATCGCATTATTTCAAACTGAATATAAACTTTTTGTCGCAGAAGGCTCAGTTGATGAAGGAGTCAATGTTTTAAAAGATGGAATTAAGTGGTCTGAAAGTGCACAGCTTTTCAGGCTTAAGTTAACTTTAGTCGATGATTTGATAACTTTACTGTTACTTCATAAACGCGCTAAAGAAGCTGATAATTATGCTCGATTGTATAAAATACAACACGAAAAAATGAATAATTATGATGTAGATGTTGATCAATGTAAAATAATTAGTAAGTCTTTAATTCATCAGTTAATTACTGAAAAAAAGTATCAAGAAGCTATAGATAAATTACACCAGTTGATTGATAAAAGTCAAAAAAATTTCCAAATGAGGCAACTATCTTATTGGTTACTATTGATGAGCATAGTGCATTTTGAAATGGAAGATAAAAAAAATGCGTTAATATTTTTTATAGAATCTATAGAAATATCAAGAACTAGAAAATATATCCGTATGTATGTTGATGAAGGTCAATTAGTTTATCAATTATTATTGTTTGCTATTAATGAAAAACTAACCAAAGAGCAGCATAATTTTATAAGCTTACTATTAAAACAGTGTCCTGATATTGAATATAAAAAACAAAAATTAATTGAGCCATTGACTGCTAAAGAAAAAGAAATAATTCTAAAGCTCGAAGAAGGGCATCCCAATAAAAAAGTTGCCGAAGAATTAAATATTTCTGAAGGAACTTTAAAGTGGCACTTACATAATATTTATTTGAAACTCAATGTTAAAAATAGAACACAGGCATTAATTGCAGCTAAAGAAAATGGGTATATACGCTCTGGTAGCATTGTATAGTGCCGATCCTATTTCAGGTGGTGTTGGTGGCTGTTTACACCCTCTTATAAATATAGGTTTGCATATTTTTTACGTAAAGGCGCTTTAAGAAATTTCCCTGTAGCTGTCTTAACAATATCATTTACAAATATAACCCGCTTTGGCACTTCGTAGCCCGCAAGTTCGTTTTTACAAAGCTCTATTAGTTCTTTTTCTGTCACATTTGTATCAATTTTAGGAGTAACAATAGCAGTTACCGCTTCCGTCCAATGAGGGTGTGGTAAGCCTATCACTGTAACACCAGCTACGCTAGGGTGTGACATTAAAACTCGCTCTACTTTAACAGAAGGAACATTTTCACCACCTGTTTTGATCATGTCTTTTTTTCTATCAACAAACATTAATTGATGATCTTCATCAAAATAACCTAGATCGCCTGAATGATGCCAGCCAAAAATAGATACTTCAGCAGTAGCTTCTGGATCTTTATAATAGCCGCTCATCGTTGAAGGTGAACGCCAGACAATTTCACCTATTTCACCATCAGGTAATATTTGTCCATTATCATCCATTATAGCTTGATCTGTTGTTACTAAGGCTTCTCCCCAGTAATTCCCATCCTTATAAGACCACTTGTCTTGAAATACGGTGGTAACAGGAGTCATTTCTGTTTGACCAGAGCCTAAAATAAACGGACATTTAAAAACAGCTTTTAATCGGAGTAAGCTTGGTTTATCAATTGGGGCCATGGCATACATACAAGTATCTAATGCACTGAAATCGTATTTTTCTATGTTAGTAACCTCTAAAAGCGCTTTCCACATCAAAGGTAAAAGAAAAACAAAGTTAACTTTTTCTTTTTCAATAACTTTAACAAAACTTTCAGGCTCGAAGTTTCTAAAGATGAGTACTGCGCCATTCATATGTAAAATAGACGTTGAAATTAGATGTTGTGCACAATGAAACATCGGCATTACTGAGGTTCCAATACTTTCTTTTTTAATGCCTAGTTCAATAGCGGCTGATAAACTATTAATAAATAGTGCAAGGTGAGACGTTTCAACACCTTTAGGTTTTGATGTTGTGCCACTGGTATATAGAATTTGTAGAGGATCACGATCGTTAATGATTAAATCTTCATTCTCTAGATCAGAAGCATTTTCAAGTAAATGATTAAAGCTTAGGTAAGTGCTTGGCACTGAGCAACCTGTAACAGGTATTGAAATCCAATGGTTTAAAAAGTGAAATTCATTTTTGCATTGTTCAAATTTTTCAATTAATGAATCTTCAACAAACAATGCTTTTGCCTCACAGTGATTAAGCGTAAAAACTAAATCGGAATGTCCTTGTAAATAATTTATAGGAACAACAACAACACCAGCTTTCATGCAACCATATACAACTAAGGCAAACTCAAGTGAATTAGGGCTAGCTAATGCAACTCTATCGCCTTGTTTTATATTTAATTCTCTTAGTATATTATCAATTTTGTTTAGTGCTTTATTTAGTTCTAAGTGTGTGTAAGAAAGTCTTTTGTTATTTCTGTACTCTACAATAGCATCAAGGTTTGGGGATACCATCGCTTTGCGCCTAAAAACATCACCCATAGCAACTCTATTGATTATATTTCTTGAAGTATTCATGCATATTCCTTGGTTTTTTAATTCATTCGTTTACTGAGTTCTTTATTCAAACTAATAAGGCATTTTCACAATAGTAAGTTTCTGCTGTAATGACTTGTTTTATGCACTCTTTAATTAATGTAAAGTCAGGTGTTTTCTGTTCAGAAGTTTGTTTGAAAGCGTTTGAAAGATCATACCAACATTGCGCACTTGCAATCATTTTACTTTCTAATGCTAAGGTTTTAACAGAGTTTACATGTTGGCTAGCCTCAGATAAGAATTGAGCATACATTTTTCTAAAACCGCTGCCGCCTGTACCTCGTTTTTCAATAGTTTGATAGGCAAATCGACAGTTCCATTGCCAATCAGCAGACTTAGACCAGCTATCAAGGTCGTCTATTAACGTTTCTAGTGCAAATAAACCGCTTGAAGGATCGGTTGAATCAAGCAGTCGCGCAGCATTTTCTCTAATAGCTAACTTACAGAGTGGTTGTAAATCAACGGGTTTAGTTAGACTTTTTGGGGCGTAAAAATCGCCATTACATAGAAAAGGAGGGGTTGTTGATACTCGAGCTTTTCTCATATCAGAAAAAGCTACGCATTCTATGTGTTCTCGCTCCGTATCGGTGACATAATAAATGCTATCGTTTTTATCGTAACCCCAAACCATAATTCCATGGCCAGGAAAGTGACTTGATGAATTAAAGTAATGTAAATAAAAAATATCGGTAAGCAGAAGTGCTGGCCGCCCCTCGTTTAATGCACAAAGAAGTTGTTGTTCACTTTCTTCTTCTGTACTGGCACTTAACCATGAAAAGTCATCAACACCAATGACATTGAAAAAGCGCTTTTCATACCCTAAAGAGCGAGTATGCAGTAAACGAGTAGGGGATGAATCAGGGGTTTGTAAATAAGTAACACCTAAACCTCCACCGATACCAAAGCAAAATGCTTCACTCCAATCAAAATGATGAAAACGAACTAAATCAGCAATTGCAGTACTAGAGCAGTGCACTCCTGAAACATGAGTATTATTAATTAAAGTCACTTTTTATCCTTAAATTTATTCAATTACATCTTTTAAAGCTCAACCTAATACTTTAACAATATTGCCATTGTTAAAGTATTTTAAAAATATAGGAAGTATCAACTAAGCTTTACGTTGTTTTTTCCTATACGTAATAGCCACGCTAAAGCAGGAATTAAGGTAAGTGCACCTATCATATTAAAAACAAACATAAAGGTTAGTAATAGCCCCATATCTGATTGAAATTTAATCGGGGAGAAAAACCATGTCGCCACACAAATCGCTAAGGTTATACCCGTAAAACCTACCGCTTTACCTGTTTGGTTTAACGTATATAAGTAAGACAAATAAAGTGACTTTTTCATAGCAAGCCCTTCTTCAATTTTACTGAAAATATAAATGCCATAATCAACACCTATGCCTACGCCTAAAGCAATTACAGGTAATGTTGCCACTTTAACGCCTATGCCTAAAAAGGCCATTAGCGCTTGGCTTAATATAGAGGTAACAATCAAAGGAAGGATAATACAGATCACAACGGGCACAGACCTAAAGGTAATTAAACAAATCACGATAACCACTGAATACACCCAAATAAGCATTTCAGTTTGGGCTTCTTCAATAACAATGTTAGTTGAAGCCTCAACACCAGCATTGCCAGCAGCAAGAAGAAATTTAATATCATCTTGAGGATATTTAGCACTAAACTTTTTAACTTGATTGACGACTGTTTTCAAGGTGTCTGCTTTGTGATCATTTAAGAAAATGATAATAGGAGCCATCGAGCAGTCACCATTAATAAACCCTGATGGGACCTGTGATAATGTTGCATTGACTACAAATTTATTTCTGTTTAAATTAACCCACTTTAATGAACCTTCATTAAGGCCAAACATGCCCCGTTTTGAAATGTCAGTTATCGAGATAACATTTTGAACACCTGCGGTATTTTTAAGCTGCCATTCAAGCTGATCTATAAGTACTAAGTTGTCATACTTACTGCATTGATCAGCCGCTGTTTCCACCATGACCACAAATACATCCGTACTTGCGGTATAATTTTTAACAATAAAGGCATTATCAAGGTTATACCTAGAATCAGCTCTTAGCTCAGGCGCACCAGCATCTAAATCACCTATTTTCATAAATTGAGAATAATATAATCCACCTGAAAATAAACCGATAGAAACTATAATAGTGAGTATGGCTAAAGGGGCTCTAGTAAAGTTAGCAAATAGTTTTTCAACTAAACTAATGTTGTGGGTGTTTTTTCTAGAATATTCAACTGCTTTAGGTGATATACCGATAAAACTTAATATGATAGGCAAGGCAACTAAGTTAGTAATAATAATAATGGCTACCCCTATACTTGCTGCAATAGCAAGTTCTTGAATAACACCAATATCAATTACCATTAATGTTGTAAAACCAATAGCATCACTGACTAATGCGGTTATACCTGCTAAATAAAGTGATCTAAAAGTAAGTTTTGCCGCCTCTAATTTATCAGCACCTGTTTCTGAATGGTGAATGATTGAATTAACAATTTGAACACCATGGCTCACCCCAATAGCAAAAACTAAAAATGGTACGAGCATTGAATATGGGTTAATACCATAACCCATCAAATTTAGCGTGCCTAATTGAGCAAAAACAGCGAGGATAGAACAATTAACAACCGCAAAGGTGCTGCGTTTACAGCGAGAGTAAAACCATAACAACACTAAAACAATGAGTACAGCTAGCATAAAAAACAGAACAACTTGCATTGCACCGTCAATTAAGTCGCCTACAACTTTGGCAAAGCCAACAATTCTAATGTTAATGTTTTTAGATGAATACTTTGATCTTATTTCTTCAAGTTTTTTTGACAGTTTATGATAATCGAGTGGTAAACCTGTTTCAGGATTGGTGTCTTGTAAAGGTGCTAAAATAATACTGGATTTAAAGTTATTACTGACTAAGTTACCAATTTGTCCAGACTTGAAAATATTAGATCTTATTTTATCAAGATATTTTTCTGAGCCATCGTATCCGTCAGGAATAATACTACCGCCAATAAAACCTTCTTCTGTTATTTCTTGCCAACGTACATTAGGTGTCCATAATGACTTTAAACCATCTCGGTTAACACCTGCAATAAAAAATACATCATCAGTAACATTTTTTAATGTTTTTTGGTATTCAGCATCAAAAATATCGCCATTTTTACTTTCAACAACAACTCTTATAACATTCCCTAAATTTGATAATTCTTTTTGATAGCCTAAAAAGTTTTTAATAAACTCATGGTTAGTCGGCAACATTTTCACAAAACTTGCTTCAGGCTTTACTTGAGTCCCCTGATAAGTTAATGCCGCGCAAAGAATAAGGAGCGAAGATAAGATTAAAAGTCGATTAGAAAAAATTAATTTTTCAGCAAATAAAACTAATTTATTAGAATTAGACATTAGTGAGAGGCCCCTTTATTACTATCTTGATCTTGTGAAAAACTATTTAACGAAAAAATACCGAATTGACCTGCTAATATTAATTGATCATTCATAACGGTTACTGCCGATAGTGCAGCACCTGAGGTGTGTTTTGTTAAGGTTGATTTTTCTGGTGTATTTATATTTAACTTCACTATGCTGCCACCGTGTCCCACGAGTGTTGTATCACCGTTATCTTTAATAAACCCAGCAAGCAGCGTTGCTTTATTTGAGCTAACAAAGTGCTGCCAATGCTCACCTTGATCTGCCGATATAAAATAATTACCTTTAAGGCCAAACGTAATTAAGTTGGTTGTGCCTTTTTGGTTAAGTATGCCAAAAAGACTGCCATTATATGGAACGTTGATTGATTTCCACGTCAAACCGTCATTAATTGATCTATAAACAGTGCCGTGCTCGCCAACAATATAAGTAGTATTGTTTTCATCGGTGATAATATTGTTAAGGTGGTATTTGTCAGGGTTGTTTAAAGCGTTATCTAGCAGCAGCCATGTTTTTCCTAAATCACTGCTTTTAAGTAATGTACCGTAGGCTCCAACAACAATAATATTACCATTTTTTGTTTGAGTTACTGACAACAGTGGTAAAGTCGGGCCCGATTTTTTTGTCGCCTCGGCATCTTCTAATGAAAACTCTAAATCTTCTAATGCATAATTTGCTTCTTCAACTTCGTCTTCATCAGTGAGTGTTTCAATATTTTTTTTAAATGAGATGATTTGTTTCTTTAACAGAGTGATTTTTAGTTCAGTCAGTTCAAAACCATCAAACAATTTTACCCACGTTGTTGAGTTTTCTTTAGCTGAAATTATGGCACCATCATGTCCTACCGCTAATTTTGAACCGTTAGATAAAATAATAATACCGGTTAATAAAAGTGAAACAGGCGATATTGCTTGCTGATATTGGTTAGGTGATTGCCAATTTAAAATATGCCCTCGCTCTCCAACCGCTAAAACGTGATCATTTGATATGTTAGCTAAAGAAGTAATAATACTTTTTGGCGCTAAGTGACTAATTGATGAAGAGGTGTTTAGTAGTTCTATGGTTGCTTGACAATTAGCACCATAAAATAAAAAAAATGTGAAGAAAAGATAACATGTTCGTATAGAGGATCTCATAATGCTCTCTGGTGATGGCTAAATAGGATGAAGTTGAAATTTTATATTTGTAGCTCACTATTGAAGAAATATAAAAGATAAAATTTTGAAATTGACTTAATGACAAGTTACAACAATCACACTAGATCTTTGTTGTAACTTGTCGAGTTAATTGTATAAAATTAACGGCCTATACGGCGTAGTGCTGATGTTGAGAAGTCTTTACGTTTAGCTTTAACATCCCAATTCATATATTTAGGCTCTTCGTTACTTAACCCTGTCACTAAATATCGGCCAGAATTTAAATCATACAAAGCCTCAGCAGCTAACCATGCTGTGTTAACGTCATAATATTGAATATTATATCCTTCAGCTAACTTCCAAAGTTTACCTCTGCCATCATATTGGTCTGTAACTGATACACCCCAAGAATCTTCATCAATAAAGAAGGTACGTTTAGCATAAATATGACGCGCTTTATCTTTTAGTGTTCCTTCTACTTGCCATACTCGGTGTAACTCATAGCGTAAAAATTCAGGGTTTAGGTGACCTTGCTGAACAATGTCTGTGTATTTAGCGGTAGTATCAAGCAACTTATATGAGTTGTAAGGAATATACATCTCTTTTTTACCAACTAACTTCCAGTTGTATCTGTCTGGTGAGCCGTTATACATATCATAGTTATCAGATGCTCTTAAACCATCTGTGCCTGCGCCTGGGCTGTCATAAGCAACATTGGGTGCACGTCTAACTCTACGTTGTCCAGCATTATAAACCCAAGCTCGACGAGGCTCTTTTACTTGATCTAATGTTTCATGAAGTAATAACGCAGTACCTGTTAATCGAGCAGGGGCGGTAAGAACCTGTAAATAATAAAATAACACGTTGTCATCTTTATCTGCATCGCGCCCCGACACTAAAAAGTCAGGCCATACTAATTGGTCATTCATTTTAACTGCCGTAAATGAACCATCTTTTTGAACAGGGATAGTGGTTAAATATCGCTTAGCAGAGCCACCACGGTAGCGTGTTAAGTGGTTCCAAACAACTTCAGATCCATTTTTAGGAATAGGAAAAGGTACAGTTATGCTAAAGTTTTTTAAACCATTTCCACCATCCACTAATTCAGCTGTTGTTGCGTTGGTTTTGATTGTTTCATATAAACTTTCAGGATATGCCCCTGTTCTTTTTGTTTTATAAACAGGCATTTTATAGTCAGCATATTTTTTGAACATAGCCAGCTGACCTTCACTTAAATTTGCTTTGTATTGCTCTACGTTTTCGTTAGTAATAGTAAATACTGGTTTTTCATCAGGAAATGGGTTGTCAGGGCGTCCACTATCTTTACTTTTTGTAGTGTTTTTACTGTTTAGTCCCCCTGTCCATTTAGGAATAGTCCCCGCTTTATTTCCTGCTACTTCAGCGCCAATAGGTGTTAATTCTGTACCTATTAGAGAGGCTTCGCTTGACGTTACTTTTGCTTGTACAACACTTGATATTAAGCCTATCGATACTACAAGTAAGCTAATCGTTGTTTTTAATTTTTTCATTTATCTCTCTCCAATTAATACGATAAGGCGAAGCTTAACGAAAGAAAATCTTTATCTGTTATTGAGTTATAGTCACCACCACCAAAATTTGTATAAGAAATGGTGAAAGAATATTTCTGCTGATACAAGGCTTCTAGTGATGCTGCCGCTACAGTGCTGCCTTCATTAAATTGAGCGCTATATCCATCAACATCGTGATACCATGAAATAACAGGTTTTAAGGCAATACCAGCGAATAAATCATTGTATTGAAACTCAACTCTAGTTCTATATCCCCAAGCAGAATCTGTGTAAAAACCGCCTTCACCTGGAACAAATGTAGGAGTACCATAAATGGTATCTCTACCATATTGAATGCCTTGTTTAGCCATATCTTCTATGCCATCAGTTAAGGTTAAACCAACCTCACCAATAAAAGTAACTCTTGACGCGCCTAGTACTTGGTCAAAAAATTGAATAGCAGTAACTTGCAGTTGTGTAACATCAAAAGCATCCCACGCTTTAACATAATCATCACCTTCTACCGCTTGTAAGCGTGCTGAAAATGGTAGTAAAGGGTTTTCACTTAACGCAGCACCTACTGCGTGATTACCATTAATTTGAGTAGGGGTATCTGGCTTATAAGAAATTTCACCTGACAAGGCAATACCACTGACATTGGTAGCAAAACTTAAACCGTATACTTTAAGGTCTTCAGGATATTCAATGGTATAGTTGGCATTCAGTGAATCTATATTATCTTTCGATAAGTCAGTAATGCCGTAAGCATTCAGTAAACCTGCTGTTGCAGGATCTGCCGTTGCAGCCCAAGGAATAAATGGTCCTGTGATATCAACTAAATCAACAGGAGGAGTATTTTCATTAGGGCCGTAATCAGTAAACTCAGAGCGATAAACACTGGCAATAGGTAAACGTGCATGAATATTCATGAAATAAAAGCCAAACTCAGTATCATTTAACGCTTCAGAATAATAACGAACAGCAAGACCGTATTGACCTGCATCATCAGGTTCTATATCTGTTTTTCGTTTAGAATATAAACCACCAGCTACCGCAGTTGTATCATCACCTGCTACCGTGATGAAATTACAACCGTCTGCTGCGTAATCAACAGTTGCAAAAAAAGTACCACAACCATCAATTTGTGTTTTTTCCCATTCATATTGATAAAAAGCTTCAATACTTAAATTTTCTGTAGCACCTATGTTGGTGTAAAGCATGCCAACGGGCAATAAACCTTCTTTTAACATAGCCCCTGGGCGGCGTAATGCACTAACATCTAACGGGTTTATAGCGTTTATTCCACCTTGAATAAAGGTACTTTCGCCCCAGCTAACTACTTGACGACCTAAGCGTACATCTAAAGGCATGTCTGCAATATCAAAACTGCCATACACATAAGCGTCTAGTAATTGAATACCTGAAAATTTTGCTGTATCACTAAAGCCATCATCACTGAGTGGTGTGCCAGCTGCATAACCATTTGGCCCATTACCGTGAGGACGATCACCATCTTTTAGTTCCATATCGTACCAATATTTGACACGAACAAAGGCTCCAAAGCCGTCTTTTTCTAGTTGAAAATCATTATTACCTTTAATAATTGTTGAGAAAGCATCATGCTTACCAAAGTTTAAGGTATCATCATCCGTAGTTGAAGACAGTCCCGTACCAGGAATACCATCAGCTAAATTGTTTGAAGAGTAAAATCGTGGATTTCTTTCTGTCATTCTCCAACTAGAGCCAATAGACAGTTGAGAGTTGATTGCTAAGAGTATCTCGTTATCTTCCCCGAAATAAAAGTCAGTAGCTTGTACTACTGGAGCAGTGAGAGCTAAAAGGATAGCAACCCTCAATGAGTTATTTATGATAAATTTTTTTTTCATTGTAATGCACTCATAATGTTTTAATGTTGTAATAATTAAGGTTAGAACCCTTAATTAAGATGGAATAAAACATTTGTTTTAAACAGTTCTTTTTACGTCACAATGTTTTTTTTTTGTCATTTTTTGTTATTTGAATTAGGTTAGATGAACCATGAACGGGAGGGAGATGTGGAAGAAAGTTACACGTTATTAAGCGGTTGGATGATTTCTATCAAACGTGCCATGGAGTTATTTGAGCTTGATTTTGATCTTGCCTGCCAAAAATTTAATATCAATAGTTCTGCCTTCAATAACCCTGAATCTAGAACGACAGTAAAAAATATAACTAAAATTCTTAACTATATTAATGAAAAATTGGATCGACATGATTTTTCTATCGCTGTTGCAAATCAATTTCATCCTAATATATTTCATGCACTGGGTTATGCAATGGTTTCATCTGAAAGCTTACAAGCTGCGCTTCAATGCCTAGCGAACTACAAAAAAGTGGTATCAAATACATGCAAGCTCACCACGTTAGAAAAAAACAATCAATTTTTGATTAGTATGGATTTATTTTGCTATAAAAACACAACAACTCCTGTATTGTCCTATGTAGGTGTCGAACTTTTTATTTGTACAATAATTAAATTTTCTAGAGAATTAGCGGGTGAAAATATAGCACCATTGAAAGTCTTATTTTCTTTTCCTGAGCCTAGTTATAATACGGATTATTTAAGTGACTATTTTAAATGTGATATAGAATTTAATGCCGAAAGAACAACAATTGTTTTTGATCTTGAGACAACACAAAAGAAAATCATAGTGTCAAATCCATTAATCACTCAAATGCATGAGAAAATTCTTGAAGATTTTTTATCTCGCACTGACAGAGATAATTTAAAGCAGCTAGTAAAATCTAAAATTTTTGACTTACTACCTACGGGTAAAGCCTCTCAACAGGTTGTTGCTGAAACTTTGGGTTTTAGTCTTCGCAATATGCAACGAAAATTACACGAACAGGGGTCAAGCTATAAGAGTATTTTAGAAAGTACACGCAGAGAGTTAGCATTAGGTTATATGCAGCAGTTTCATTTAACCTATACTGAAATATCATACTTAGTAGGTTTTTCACACACGGCTAATTTTAATCGAGCATTTAAGCAATGGACAGGTAAAACGCCTAGCGCTTATCGTAATTCATTAAAATAATTAAAAGTATGATAATAGTTTGGCATGAATTGCTAGTGAAATAACCGGGCATTAATTCAATACTAGAGAAATTCAATTTTTAGTAAGTTTCTAATATGCATCTAATCCAAACTATAAATGACGTAAATGAATGCTTTGTCTCACAACAAAACCATTTCTTATCTAAACCTTACAAAAGCTATGAAGACCGAATTAACGATCTTAAAAAGTTAAAAAAGTTATTGCTTGATAACCAAGATGCTTTTATTGAAGCATTAAATAAAGATTTTGGTAGTAGAAGTGCTGATGATACGAAAATAGGCGATATTATTACCACTATTTCGGGTATAAATTATACCATGAAAAATCTGAAATCATGGATGAAACCTAAAAAGCGTAAAGTGGATTTGTTATTTCAACCAGCTAAAGCCTCTATTTTGTTTCAACCCCTTGGTGTAGTCGGTGTAGTTGTGCCATGGAATTATCCTGTGTTTTTGTCTTTAGGACCTTTAGCAACCGCTTTAGCCGCAGGTAATTGCGTTATGTTGAAAATGTCAGAATTTACTCCTGCAACAGCAACATTATTAGCTGGTTTAATTAATAGTGTGTTTACAAAGAAGCAAATTGCCATTGTAGGAGGGGAAGTTGACATAGCGACAGCATTTACATCGTTAGCCTTTGATCATTTATTTTTCACGGGGTCTACCAATGTAGGTAAAATTGTTATGCAAGCTGCCGCTAAAAATCTTGTACCTGTAACTTTAGAATTAGGTGGTAAATCACCAGCTATTATTGATGATAAAATAGATATAAAACTAGCCGTTTCGCGCTTTATTTTAGGTAAAGTGCTTAATTCAGGGCAAACATGTGTAGCACCAGATTATATTTTCTGTCCAGAAGAGAAAGTTGCAGAGCTAGTTGATGAATTACAGAAAGTTTATAGTAAAATGTATCCAAAAGTTGCCAACAATAAAGACTGTACTAGCATCATTAATAATGCACAATTTGAACGATTAAACGGGCTGTTAGATGACGCTAGAAGTCTTGGTGCCAATGTTATACCGCTAACCGTTGAAACTATTGATAAAACAGAAAGAAAAATGCCTTTAACGGTGTTAACTGATGTCAATGATGATATGAAAGTAATGCAACAAGAAATTTTTGGTCCTATCATACCTATTTTAACTTACAAAAATACCACAGAAGCTATTCATTATATTAATAAAAATGATAGACCTTTAGCCTTATATATTTATAGTTTTGATAAAAAATTTCAACAAGATATTTTGTTGAACACTCATGCTGGTGGGGTTTGCATAAATGAAGCTACTTTCCACGTAGCCAATGATGATTTACCTTTTGGCGGTGTTGGATCTTCTGGTATGGGGCAATATCATGGAGAAGAAGGCTTTAAAACTTTTTCTCATGGTAAGTCAATACTAGAAAAAGGAAAAATCAGTTTCGCTCATCTTTTGTTTCCTCCATTTGGCGGTTTGATGCATAAATTGGTTTATAAATTATTTATTCGTTAAAGGTAAATAGTTTATTAATGTGTAACTAACCAACCTAAAACTTTTTAAAGGATCAAGTTGTCTGATCCTTTAAAGGCTTTATCATCGCTTTATGAATGGTAACCCCTTCAAGTAACCAGCTTCAAAGATGCCTGAATTTTTATTGACCAACTATGGAAGCCGTTGGTGTTCAGACTAAAACTATTAGTTCACTACATAGCAAGTTAATTCACTAGCTAAACAGGTCATCAATCTGAGCACTGATATGTTTATTTATAGTGAAATAAATACAACCCCATATAAAAATAACAATGGGTGCTAATTCGCGAAGCGGTAAATTAAAAAATAAAATTTAACTAATACAAATAACCCACTTTATTGGTTTATTAATTCGTCTGCAGGAATTGGTTTAAACCCTGTCTTTAGACGAGATAACTTTAAGCTAGTAGTTGCATTTATTATATAGTTATGAAATATCGTAATGGTTCACATACCAAATATAAAATAGAATATCATTTTGTTTGGGTAACGAAGTATCGTTACCGAGTTTTAACAGGTGATGTAGAGCTTAGGGTTAGAGAGTTAGCTAACCTGAAAACTGGATAAGAATTGAACTAATTGCCCACCTAGCGATCAGATCTTTCGACTAAAAACGATTTGAAAGCAACAAAGGTGGGCAGATGAATAAGTTAATAGATATATTTTGCGATGTTGATGATTTTTGTTATAAATTTTTACCCGTATGGGAAACTGAATTAATCGCTAATGGGACTATAAAGCGAAGACGTCAGTCAAAAATGTTGACGAGTGAATGTATGACTATTGTTATTGCTTTTCATAAATCAAACCATAGAGATTTCAAGAACTTCTATATTGGTTTAGTTCAAAAATATTGGAAAGAATACTTCCCTCACTTATTGAGTTATACACGTTTCTGACACAAAATGTCTGCTCTACTCATTCCTATGTGTGCTTATTTTCAAACGGTTAAAGGAAAGCCGACGGGTATTGCTTTTGTTGACTCCACAAGCCTTAAAGTGTGTCATAACATTCGTATTCCGCGTAACAGAGTATTTGATGGTGTTGCAAAACGAGGGAAAGGAACAATGGGTTGGTTTTACGGTTTTAAGCTGCATTTATTGATCAACCACATAGGTGAAATCATTTCTCTGAAGATCACGCCTGGTAATACAAACGATAAAACGCCAATCCCCGAATTATGTAAAAACCTATACGGGAAGCTTTATGCAGATAAAGGATATATCGGAAAGAAGTTAAGTGAAAAGCTATCAGAAAGCGATGTGGATTTAGTCACGACTGTTCGTAAAAATATGAAGGCTAAGGCAATATCAGCGTTTGATAGAGCAATGTTATCAAAGAGATATATTATTGAAACGATAAATGTTCAACTAAAGAATATTTCACAAATAGAACATAGTCGACATCGCAGTGAGACAGGTTTTATGTTGAATGTAATTTCAGGAATAGTGGCTTATTGTCTAAAAAAACAAAAGCCACGTATTAAGTTATCACCTAGTGAATTTGGATTGATAGCTGTTTAGAAAAGCACACTGCTTAAGCAGATCTCATATATGGTTAAGTAAACTACAAAGGTAAACAATGATAACTAAAACTGGTTTCTAAATCTTTCAGCCATAACACCGAGCTTAAACATAATATCACGCGACTTGGTTTGTTCATGAGCGTTAGGTGATAATATTGTCATTAGTAAATAGCAATTTTCATCTAATGCACCTTGGCAATAGACAAGGTGAATATCACTGGTTTGGTAAAATTGAATTTTCTTCAAAGGGAGAGGTTTGTCTTTACTGCCCAAATGAATATGCTGAATCTCTTCAACTAATAAGATTGGCAAGGTGTTGGGATGATCATAAGGAACATCTCGTCCAAAACACTCTGGAGCATTGCCAGTAAGTTTATAGCTCTTGAAATCATCAACTAGTGCATTTAATTCCTCGTCAGTCATTATCTGGCGAATAATGCTACTTTTAAATACGTGTATCACTCTGCAAAGTCACCCAATTCGTCCTGTGATGCTGTAAGCAATCGCTCAGCACCTTGCTCTGCAATCTTAGTCAGTCTAGCATGTGAAGGTCTGAAACGAGATGTTTTAGACTGTAGCTCAATAAGCTCTACCATTTGCTCATACAGCTCAGCACTAACCATATAACCGGCAGTTTTATTATTAGATAACACAGCAACAGGCTCATCCATGAAATAATCACACGGTTTTTTTCTCAGCTCTGTCACTGAGACTGTTTTTTCAGCCAATATAGATTGAACTGCCATAAGTCACCTTACATTGTATAATAATAAATAACGTACTTAATTAAGTACGTTATTTATTATACTCTTCGTTCTGATAAAATCAAATACTTGATACAAGTAGAGCATTATTTATTCTCAATTTTCAGGCTCAGAATGCACTTTCACTTATCTCATCAACGGTGATGATGTGTGCATATTCTAATACCATAGAATAGCTAATGATGCAATTAGGCCAGTGCTAACATTAGGTAATTTAGAACATAGAAACATGTATTTTTAAAACGTTTCAATCATCTAGCCAAAGATCAGCAAATGTCACAAATACAAATCTACTATAAAACTAAATTTTAAAATACCCGACGATGCAACCTATAGATATTAATAGGAAAAATAAATATCATTCATGAGTGAAGTAAGAACAGTTAAGGTAAATTAATAACAGTCTATGTCACGTTTATCTGTGACATAAATATTTTTTTGATGAAAATGCCTGAAGGTCAAAAATTGAATATATATGCATTTTCCAGTTGATTTATGCAGAGATAATAAAGACCAAAACGAGAAGAAATGTCACACCCGTGTCACAAATGGATTTTCGTTGTTTTTACGAAATTAAGTTAACATGAGAAAAACTAAAGTGAGTTGAGAGTGTTTTTTGAAAACTAACTAAATAATTCATCAGTTTTATGTGACCGAATTTTAAGTCACATTGCCCTAACTTTGACAAAAAGACAGTGTAATTACAGATGGTGATTTTTTAACGTGTTGATTTTAAATATATAAAGTTGGTTGCGGGAGCAGGATTTGAACCTACGACCTTCGGGTTATGAGCCCGACGAGCTACCAAGCTGCTCCATCCCGCGACAGGATATCTTGTACTTTTGGTATGAGATTTTCTAATATAAAAATTGGTTGCGGGAGCCAGATTTGAACTGACGACCTTCGGGTTATGAGCCCGACGAGCTACCAGGCTGCTCCATCCCGCGTCCGAATGAACTTCTCAAGATATTAAGAAGAAAGCCCTAAAGGTTTTAATTCTCTTTAGAAGAATTGGTTGCGGGAGCCAGATTTGAACTGACGACCTTCGGGTTATGAGCCCGACGAGCTACCAGGCTGCTCCATCCCGCGTCCGAATGAACTTCTCAAGATATTAAGAAGAAAGCCCTAAAGGTTTTAATTCTCTTTAGAAGAATTGGTTGCGGGAGCCAGATTTGAACTGACGACCTTCGGGTTATGAGCCCGACGAGCTACCAGGCTGCTCCATCCCGCGTCCGAATGAACTTCTTAATAGATTAAGAAGAAAAGCCCTAAAGATTTTAATTCTCTTTAGAAGAATGGGTTGCAGAAGCTGTATTTAAAAAATAACGATCTTCGGCTATAACAAGTTTAATTCTTGTTATCAGAATGCTTTTCAGGATTGTGTCCCTGAAAGCGAGGCGTATAGTAAGGATAGCACCAAGATAAAGCAAGCGCTTTTTTTAAATTTTTAATCATTCGCTTAAATGCTCTACGTTATGGAGTATTTATAAGCGGTTCCTATATGTTTTCCATATATTAAGGCTAACTTTTGTTTATGTGTAGACACACTTTCGCTATAATCGCGCCATCGTTTATTCTAGAGCCGCACCATGTCACAATCCACGCAACAATTTTTAGCCTTAACTTCTCCTGGCATTGAAGTTCTACTCGCCGAGGAAATTAAAAACCTTGGCGCAGAGCAAGTAGTACAAAAGCCTGAAGGAGTGTATTTCACCACTTCATTAGCGCTTGGTTATAAAATTTCTTTGTGGACACGCCTAGCAACCCGAGTGATGTTGAAAATAGGTGAGGGTGAAGCTAAGAATAAAGATGAGCTTTTTGCTACGGCCAGCACCGTTAATTGGCTTGAACACTTTGACTTTAAAACTAGCTTTGCGATTGATTTTGTTGGTTACAGTGAAGAAATTCGTAATAGTCAGTTTGGCGCCTTAACTATTAAAGATGCTATTGTTGACCAATTTAGAGAGCAAGGCGTTGAAAGGCCTAATGTTGATAAATCCTCACCTGGTATTAGCTTTCAAGCACGGTTATTAAGAGATAGTGTCAGTCTTTATTTAGACTTCTCTGGTCGAGGCTTATTCCAACGGGGTTATCGTGAGCATTCTGGTGTTGCTCCGTTAAAAGAAAATTTAGCGGCGGCCTTAATACTTCGCTCAGGTTGGTTAACAGATACTCGTAAACCATTGGTCGATCCTATGTGTGGTTCAGGCACTATATTAATTGAAGCTGTCGCTATGGCCACTAAACAAGCTCCCGCGATAAATCGTGAATCTTGGGGGTTTGATGCTTGGTTAAAGCATGATGATGAACTCTGGCAGGCACAATTAGCTTATGCGGTTGAAAGCTCTGCAGATTCATTAGAGCAAAGCCAAATTAATAATATTAAAGTTTTTGGTATCGATATTGATGCGAGAGTATTAAAAACCGCCCAACAAAATGCCCGTAATGCAAAATTACAGCGCTTTATTGAGTTTAAATGTCAAAACACTAACGACATGAATAATACTTTTGGGCAAGCAGGCACTATTCTATTTAACCCTCCTTATGGTGAACGTATTGGTGAGTTGCCAGAATTAGTCGAAAACTTTGTGTTATTTGGACAAAAATTAAAAACACAATTTATTGACTGGCGAGTAGCGATACTTACGGCCAATATTGATCTGCTAGCGATGTTAAAACTATCAAGTTTTAAGCGCTATAAATTTAAAAATGGTCCCTTAGATTGCCAACTAGCGCTGTATAATGTTGATGAAAAGCAACTTGAAAAAGATGCCGTCAGCCCAAACGCTAATTTTGCTGAGCAAGACAGTGCTTTTGCTAATCGCTTAAAGAAAAACCGCAAAGGTCTTAAGGGGTGGCTGAAATCGAGCCAGATAGAGTGTTATCGCCTCTATGATGCTGATATTCCAGAATACAATGTAGCAGTTGATATTTATGGTGACTATTTAGTTATTCAAGAATATGCAGCGCCAAAAACTATTGACGCAGATAAAGCGGCAAAACGCTTGCAAGAAGTCATTTACTGGGCGCCCAAGGTATTAGAAATACCAACCAGTAAAGTGGTGTTAAAAACCAGAGCCAAGCAAAAAGGCAGTAATCAATACCAACGTGTTGATAAGTCAAAACAGTCTATTACTATTAATGAACACGGTGCTTTATTTAAAATTAACTTGTGGGATTATCTCGATACAGGGCTGTTTTTAGATCATCGCAAAACCAGACAAATTGTGGCTAAAAAAGCCAAGGGTAAAAACGTACTAAATCTATTTGCTTATACCGGCTCTGTGTCTGTACACGCGGCACTACACGGTGCTAGCACTATCACCACGGTTGATATGTCTAATACTTATCTAAACTGGGCGCAGGATAACTTTGCGTTAAATAAACTTAATGGTCATAAATATCAATTTGTACAAGCTGATTGTTTAGAATGGTTAAAAAAGAATAACGATCAATTTGAGTTGATTTTTATTGATCCGCCGACCTTTTCTAATTCTAAACGCATGGAAGACAGTTTTGATGTGCAACGTGATCATGTAACCTTGCTCACTGATGCCTTAAGTTCATTGGCCGATGGTGGCGAAATATTTTTTACCAACAATAAACGTAACTTTAAAATGGACTTTGAGGCGATGGACAAATTAGGCTTGCAAGCAACAGCGATGTCGGATGTTACTCGCGATAAAGACTTTGCTCGTAACAAGCATATTCACAATAGTTGGTCTATTAAAAGAGCTTTTTCAAAGTAAAGCAGCAAAGTAAAGGCAGCAAATTGAAAGTAGCAAGTTGAAAGTAGCAAGTTGAAAGTAAAACACATGAAGAAATATAATCTGTATGGCAGTGAAGGTTGCCATTTATGTGAACAAGCATTGGCAATATGCTCAGCAGTGTTAATGGCTAGTGAGTTTGAAGAAATTGATATTGTGGAGCAAGAAAAAGTTGCCCACGAAACGAAAACTTTGGTTGATCTCTATGGCGTACATATTCCTGTATTAGAGCTGTTGAATGAAAACCCGAGTGATAATAAAAAATTATTTTGGCCTTTTACTGCAAAGCAAGTATTAGCGCTAACACAGCAGAGTTAAATTAACTGATGGAATTATTAAGAATAGCCAATGGCGAACTTGCTTTTGGTGAAGACAAAATTTTAAATAAAGCTGACTTAAGCGTACAAACTGGTGAGCGTATTTGTTTGGTTGGTCGTAACGGTGCCGGTAAATCAACCTTGATGAAAGTGTTGATGGGGCTGCAAAACTTAGACGATGGTCAAATACTCAAGTCTAGCACCATGCAATTGGCCATGTTAGAGCAAGATCCACCCGAATCTTCAGATATGAGTGTATTTGATTTTGTTGCGCAAGGGGTGAAAGAAAATGCCGAATTAATTAGCCGTTACCATGGTTTAATTCACTTAATTGGCGAAGATCCGAGCGAAAAAAACCTCAATAAATTAGCTAACGTTCAAGACGAGCTTGAACAAGCGGGTGCATGGCAAGACGAGCAACGTATTGAGCAGGTAATGAGTACCTTGTCATTAAATGCGGATGCAAAAATTTGTGATTTATCGGGGGGCTGGTTACGCAAAGTAGCACTGGCGAAAGCGTTAGTGACCAATCCTGATATTTTATTACTTGATGAGCCAACTAACCATTTAGATATTGCTAGTGTATTGTGGTTAGAAAAATTCTTAAAAGACTTTGCTGGTACCATTATTTTTATCAGCCATGATAGAGCATTTATTCGCGGTTTATCGACACGTATTTTAGATCTTGATCGCGGTAAATTAACAAGTTATCCCGGAGATTACGACCTTTATATCGAACAAAAACAGCATGATTTGCAAGTAGAAGAGCAACAAAATGCTTTATTTGATAAACGTTTAGCCGAAGAAGAAGTATGGATCCGCCAAGGTATTAAAGCACGTCGTACTCGTAATGAAGGCAGAGTACGCTCTTTAGAAAAACTAAGGTTAGAGCGAAAAGCGCGCCGTGAAGTACGAAATCAAAGTACCATGAACATCACTCAAGGTGAGCGTTCAGGTAAGCTAGTGTTTGAAGCCGAAAATGTTACCGTTGCCTTTGATGACAACGTTATTATTAACAATTTGAATTTGCTGATTAGTCGTAACGATCGTTTAGCCTTAATTGGCGCTAACGGCACGGGTAAGTCAACCTTGATAAAACTTATCATGGAAAAATTGGCAGCGACCAGTGGCAAGATGCGCTCAGGGG
Organism: uncultured Colwellia sp.; assembly: GCA_913062815.1. Taxonomy (GTDB): domain Bacteria; phylum Pseudomonadota; class Gammaproteobacteria; order Enterobacterales; family Alteromonadaceae; genus Colwellia. Next base: position 28,868 of record CAJXWZ010000048.1, read on the forward strand.
TTAATTTAGAAATTGCTTATTTTGATCAACATCGTGAAGCACTTGATCTTAATAAAACGGTACAAGATATTGTCGGTGAAGGTAAACAAGAAGTAATGGTTAACGGTAGATCTCGCCATGTGCTTGGTTATCTGCAAGATTTCTTATTTAGTCCTAAACGAGCCCGTACGCCAGTAAGAGCATTATCTGGAGGCGAAAAAAACCGCTTACTGCTTGCAAGGCTATTTTTACGCCCAAGTAACTTACTTATTCTCGATGAACCGACTAACGATTTAGATATAGAAACTTTAGAGTTATTAGAGGAAGTAGTTGCAAATTACGCAGGAACCGTTATTTTAGTCAGCCATGATCGCGACTTTGTCAATAATTGTGTTAATACTTGCTTGTATTTTGATGGCACTGGTAGTATCAATCAGATTGTTGGCGGTTATGACGATGTAGATAGTTACCTAGTCTTAAAAGACGAGCAAAGGCAAGCACAGCTATCATCAGCAAATAAAAAGAATACCGAACAGAGTAGCAAACAAAGTACCGAACAAAATACCAAGCAAAATAGTGCTGAAAGTAAAAAAGCGACATCGGTTGATACCCCCTCAACTAAAAAGAAGCTTTCGTTTAAAGAATCACGTGAGTTAGCTGAGCTACCAGGGATCATAGATAATTTAGAAAATGACATTGCTCAGTTGCAAGAACAAGTAAACCAAGCTGATTTTTTCAGTCAAGATGCTGAGCATACAAAAAATATATTGAACCAGCTAGCGATAAATGAGTCAAAACTCGACCTTGCCTATACTAGATGGCAAGCGTTAGATGAATAATAAATAAGGTAATAAATCATGTAATGACATCTCTTTCAAATAGAGAAGAGTTGTTACTAAATAATTTGAATTTTAAAGTAAGAGTTAAGTAGTAGAATGAACCAATTTGTAAAATCAGTTTTGGCAGCCGGAATTACCAGCGCCTTGAGTATAAGTTGTATTAGCCATGTTAATGCTGCTACTTATGAACTTGTTGATAAAGGTGAAGCGAGCAAGCTTAAATACACCTTTGCACAGCATCAAAATAATGCGGGTGATATGGCTATCTCAGGTACCAGTCTTTATAACTTTCCTGTTCAATATGAGTATCTAGATGATGATGACTTTACGGTAATAGAAAGTTATGTATTACTACGCCATGATAGGGTTAACGGTTTAGAAGATATTGAAGATAGCGATGCGTTGAGAGCTGGAAACCCCACCGCCAATGATTTAGCGTGGGTGGTGAGGTGGCTACAAGATACTTCTTCAGGTAAAGGACTAGATATAGAGTATCAAAAAGTTGGCGATACCATTGCCATGACCCATGTGGGTGGCGTAAGCACAGATTTTAATCTGTGGGATGTTAAGTTTGATGGCACTGATACCTTAACGCGTTCAACCATAGACATTGTTAGTGGTATTACCGATAGTGGTATCTCGTATGGCACAGCAACGGCACCTTATTTACCTAGCGAACCTTATGCAGACTCTGACGATGTAGAGCATACTTTTTGGCTTAGAGAACATGGTATACGTGGTTTCTTTTCCTATGATTTAGGCGCCCAGGTATTTGAAGTTACTCCTTTTGAAACAGAGCATGCTGGCGGTACTTCTGCTGTTTTAGACGTAAGTGAGGCAGGTACTGCGGTAGGCTTTAGTAGTTATAAGGTCACTCAAGCTTTTGACGATGTTATTAATGATGATACCGGCGGTTGTGCTGATACCGCTAAAGTTCCCGATCAAATGACGCTTGAAGCTTGTATTGCCGAAACACAATTGCAATCAAGCTCTGCTCTTTACCATACTATGGCATTTAAGGCGACCCTTGATCCAAACGGCAGCCCTGTTGTTGAGCAACTTGGCTTATTGGTAACACCACATGTAGATGACGAACGCTCCTATTCTAGCCATGCTTTAGCGGTAAACAGCCAAAATGTCGCGGTAGGTTATGCCGATGGTTTTCGTGATGAAACGGTTACTGAGCCTGACGTTGATGAAGTAAGGACCTATAGGAATGGGTTTGGAATAATACAAAACTATCAATTTGCAGTAGTCTACAAAAATTCAGAAGTCATAGATCTTAGCGGCGATCATACAAATAAAGGCAGCTCACGCGCCTATGATATTAATGATTCAGGTATTGCCGTTGGGCATATTACCAAATCTATTGATGGCAAACTCGTAGATAAATTTTTCTATGTTGACACTAATGTTAGCAAAGAGGCCGTTAATATGATTAACCCTAGTGATTACTTTAGTGGCTCTGACAGTACCGCGAGAGCGATTAATAATAGCGGCCTAATTGTGGGTGAGGGGGAAATTGAAACTCATAATGAAAGTATTTCTCAAGGGGTTGCACAAAACCCACGTAGAACGGCAGCCTTTGTTTATAATATGAATGACGATATTTTTGCTAATATCAATGAGCTTATTCCCTGTAGTGTGCGCCAAACTTACGATATTATTGAAGCTCGCGGCATTAATGATGCCGGCATGATCTCAGCTACTGCAATTGTTAAAGCCGATCGCCGTGATGCTAAAGGTGAAATAATGCTAGATAATGGTGGTGAGCCCTTAACCGAAGATGTAGTACGTGCTATTAGCTTAAACCCTATTCCTGATGATGGTGAGGTTTGTACCGCAGAAGAAGTGGATAAAGTAGAGCGACAAGGGGCAAGCTTAGGCTTTGGCAGTGCTTGGTTCTTAATGGCCATTTTTGCTTTGCGTAGAAGGCTATTTAGTTGATTTTCTATAAGTGTCCATAAGATATCTATAAGTCTCCCTAAGATAGTATTTTACTGTTTTGTGATAAAAGCACCTTAATCCACATGGTATTAGGTGCTTTTTTGTTTTCTATTGAAAATAAATTTCTTAAGCAATCAAGTGTTTAATTATTTTCATCAAATTTCTTTGTTTTGTACATTGTTTTTTGACCATTTGTTAACTAGCTTTATTATGAAAGTGATAGTAATAAAGGAGCGTGCATTAATGATGAATCGGCAAAAACGAGACCGCCAAGATAGGGCTCATACAAGAGGTTACCAAGCAGGTATATCTGGACGTTCAAAAGAGCATTGCCCTTACCAAAGCACAACAATCAAATCACAATGGTTAGGTGGTTGGCGTGAAGCTATAGAAGACAGACAGCAAGGCTTAGTTAAATAAACAACCAAATGATTTGTTTTTTAATAAGCTAATTGAACATTTTTAAAATGAAGAAAATCAAAGTGACAGAAAATTAAGATGAAAGAATAAATTAAGCCCAGCAATTTGCTGGGCTTAATTTATTCGGCTATGGTATGCGCAAAGGTTCAGAATGTTTTACCTGTTTACCTTGGGCTTGCCAGAAAAAGCTTGTTATTAAAAGCTAGTAGTATCAGCAAATAAACCTACTTTAAGGTTTTTCGCGGTATATATTTCACGACCGTCAACGCTAACACTGCCATCGGCAAGTCCCATAAATAATTTACGCTTAATAACACGCTTCATATCAATTTTAAAGGTTACTTTTTTGGCTGTAGGTAAAATTTGTCCGGTAAATTTTACTTCACCTACGCCTAAAGCACGCCCTTTACCTGGACCACCTGACCAACCTAAGAAAAAACCAACGAGTTGCCACATGGCATCTAAACCTAAACAGCCGGGCATTACTGGGTCACCTTTGAAATGACAATCGAAAAACCATAAGTCAGGAGTAATATCTAATTCAGCTAGAATATAACCTTTACCGTGTTCACCACCGTCCTCGGTTATTTTTACGATACGATCCATCATTAACATATTGTCGCTGGGAAGTTGTGAGTTACCCTCACCAAACATTTCACCTGTACCTGCTTTAACTAAATCGCTTTTGCTGTATGAATTTTGTAATGCCATGACCATATTAATTGCCTAAATTGAGTATGAAGTAAGTTTCTAGGTCGCTACTTTAGCGAACACTTGTACACTAAACAACTCTGAACAGTTAAATAAAATGAATT
>CAJXWZ010000049.1 GCA_913062815.1 uncultured Colwellia sp.
CTCAATGAATTGTAATGATCTAATGAAACTGTAGAGGTTTATAGCTTAAAACTGTTCAACAATCCTATTGAAGGGCATAATGAGCTTAAACCAGCCCCATAAATTTTCAGAAATATTTGGCTATTAATGCTCTGATCATAATCGTGGTTTCACAAAATCTAATGTCGGCTTATGGCTATAAGTGATCATTCAAGACATCGCTTAGGAGTTTTTTAAATTTTGTTACGAATTTTGACGCATCATTTTCAAATAATTTCTTTCAATTAAACTACAACCCAGAAAGTATTTTTCATGAATTCTCATGATTTGTGAGGACTCACAAATGCCAATACTTATTAAAGGTGGCACTATTGAGCAGCTATATCGTAAGTGGGATTTACCTTTAAAGTTAGAAGACAACAAATAGACCAAAGTATTAGATTTATGGGCAGACATTACTAATATTATTAAAGACATCTGTGACCGTTTTATCAATACCAACAGCGCCACTATCCGTCATTTGAGTGATAATAACTTCAGGTAGAATTAAACTAGTGTGCCCACCAAAACCTGAAAGCATAGGTGCCTGCGTTGTTATACCGCAAGCACTCATGGAGGTAAAAGAACCAACATGTAAACGCCAAAAACCATTGTCATAATTTAAACGATTGGTGTTGGAGGCTAACCCCGCAACTTCGCCACTCAGTACTTCATTAACCATGGTTGGATCAAGCATACCGCTGTTTATTCCTTCATCACGGATGTACTGACTAACGCGAACAATATCATTTAATGTTGCTGAAAGACCATAGCCGCCCCAAGCATCTTGAGTGTCAGAGGTCCGTTGGATGCCTCTAATATAATGGCTTAATCCCATAGTAGTAAAAAGCGGTACTAACACCTCACTGAACGCTTCTTTATCGTCACCTAATTTACTTTTTATAAAAGCCGATGCTGCATAACCCAGCAGTTCAGTATCGGTTGTATGATAAACACTATAAGTGCCTGGAGGTACCTGTTGTGGCCAACCATTACAGGCAAAGTTTGCACGCTCTGCTCTACTCGTTGGTATAAAGTAGTGATCAATTATCTCGTTGCTTGCTTCATCAGCCATAAAGTCTGAGGATTGATAATTTCCAGTTGCCATATCTAGTGCATGTTCAATCGTTACTCCTTCCCATCGACTATCTAAACACTCAGGAACCAAATCTTTTATGAATAATTGTTTAAATCCAGGATATTGTTTTTCAAGGGCAGTAACCATCAGAAAACCATGAATAGTTTTAGTAAATGAATAGATGCCTATCGTTTTTTCAGAGCAATATGGGTGTTCGCCGTAGCGAGTGTTACACCCATCACTATAGCTAATGTTATTAACCAAAATGCTATAACCATTTAAGTCTTCGGCCTTAATGGCATAACCATAGTTTGTAAGATCAACACCTGGATAATCTACGGCTAACTCAGTTAAAGGCTTAGCCGGGATTCTTGCTGCTTCTTCAATATTTCTATCACTGATCACCTGTGCTTTATCTTCAATAACATAATTATTATATTCAGCAGCTAAAGTGCCATAAAATTCGAAACCATAAAACATACAAGTTTCAGCTACATTTTGTACTTGTACGTTAGAGATAGAACCGTCATTTTTAAACAAAAATGTGGCTAAGCCATTAGCTTCACAGTTTTGATTGTTTTCTTTAATCGTGTAAGGGAAGGCGGCTCTAGTATAGCCATTGTCATCGGACTCATCCCAAACAGCGCCTACTCCGGCCGTGATAGACCAAGCACCAGTACCGATAAAACCGTGGCCTCTATCAACGGGAATTAAGCGCCCGCCGTCTTGTACGAAAGCATAAGAAAAGTCAGGCCACTGTTCATACTTTATTGGTAAATCATCAGCCGAGCCATAATTTTGTTTAAATATAGGTTTACCTGTAATGGTTAAAGACCCTTCGAAAATGTTAGTCGCCTTTTGACTATTGTCAGGTAAAAATGCCTTTGTTGAAAAGGTCTTATCAGAGTCTGTATTTAAATATTCATAACTTGCTTCTGTTCTTGTATGGGTCTCTATAGGTGGTGCAATCACGGAAGATGCAGGGCTGCCACCACTGCCACAAGCACTCAAAAGTAAAAGACTAAAAAGCATAGTTGCTCTCAAAACGCTCATATTAACACCTAAATTTAAGACTATATTCATGATCTGAAGGGAGTTGATTATTAGCTAACATACACATGATAAAGGTTACGATAAAAACTAGTAGTACCAGATAATATGGCTCAATAGTACCAGTTGAAGATTGAGCCAATACTCAATTATCATCATTTTCTTGGCCGACAGCGACGGTTAAGCACTGGAAGAAAGCATTGGTAATTAATTCGTTTGCGCCTTTTCTAAGACGAACAGCTTTAAAGGTGTTTTGATAACCATAACGTTCATCAAAGAGGGGCTTCATTTTATCATGCAAGCCCCAATTAGTGACAATATGTTTAGGTAAAATACCAAGGTAAGCCCCGCTTAAAATGAGGGTAGCCCTCGCTTCTTGATGATGTGCTTGGGCTGTTTTATTCCATAACTCCATATCGGGATGGGGTTCACGACCACGCATTAAACGTGGTGACTCTACAAAAGCATAATGCTGTAAATCTTGTGGTGTTATTTTACTTTGTGCATAAAGAGGGTGCCCCTTAGCACAGTACACTAGCATTTCTTCGGAAAATAAGGCTAAGGTTTCTAATTCATTAAACCGCTCTGATAACACAGTAACACCAATATCAACTTTTTTATTTTGAACGGCAGTAGTGACTTCATCTGAGCTCATCGTGCTTATTTTTACTTCAACATCGGGCGCTATTTCAGTAAAGGCTTGCAAGGCACTAACCACACAAGAGCCATGAACACTTAACATGTGTTCAGCAAAGGCAATGTGAAGATACCCCAACAGACGATGATGTGATTGATTAACCGTAGTACGAAATTGCTCGAGTGCGGCTAATAAATCAATCGTAGCGCTATAAACTATATGGCCATGTTCTGTCAGTTTGAAGCCTGCTCGGCCACGGTCACACAAGTGCATATTCAATCTTTTTTCTAAATCAGCAATATAATTAGAAATGGTTGAGTTGGCTAAATTGAGTGGAATTTCCGCCGCACTAAAACCACCAAAATCAACCACTGCTTTAAATACATTTAATAGACGTAAATCAACATCAGCAAGTTGTCTTGATAATGCAGCTTTCTTTTTACCCATGATAATCCTTAAATTTTATTTGCTCTTATATTTGTATATCCAATTACAAGTAAAGACAAGTAATCATATAAACAAATCAATTCTCCTTCTATGCTTGATGAAAACTTAAACTACAAAGTGATGTTTAGCCATGAGCGCAATTATTTATCCAACAAGTAATTTGAAAAAACCGAGTGACTTAGTTATTGAAAAAGGTGAAGGGGTTTATATATATGATAATCAAGGTAAACAATACTTAGAAGCAATGGCTGGACTATGGTGTGCTTCTTTAGGTTACAACAATCAAGAGTTAATTGACGCTGCAAATGAGCAAATGAGCAAGCTGCCATACTCACATATGTTCGGTGGTAAAACCCATCAAGTTGGTATCGATTTGGCGGAAAAACTATCGTCTATGGTGCCAATGAAAAATGCAAAAGTCTTTTTTGGTAACTCGGGTAGTGATGCTAACGATACTCTCATTAAAATACTACGGTATTATTTTAATGCTATAGGCAAGCCACAAAAGTATAAAATAATTGCCAGAGAACGCTCCTATCATGGTGTTACTATAGCTTCAGCTTCATTAACAGGGCTTGCTGTAAACCATACTAATTTTGACTTACCTTTTGATGCGTTAGGCATTTTACGTACCGATGCACCACACTATTATCGAGGTGCGCAAGCTGACGAATCTGAAAGTGAATTTGTTGATAGAATCACCAATAATTTAGAGCAGCTCATCCTTAAAGAGGGGCCTGAAACTATTGCTGCTTTTATTGTTGAGCCGGTTACAGGGGCTAGTGGTGTTATTGTACCTCCGCAAGGTTATTACCAGAAAGTACAAACTATCTTGGCAAAATACGATATTTTATTTTGGGCAGATGAAGTCATTACTGCGTTTGGTAGAACAGGCAGTGATTTTGGTTGCAACGCCGTAGGAATTAAGCGCCCTGATTTAATGACATTAGCGAAGCAGCTCTCTTCAGCATACATCCCTATTAGTGCCTCACTGGTTAGCAGTGATATATATAAAGAGCTAGTCGAACCAAGTAATAAGGTAGGCGTGTTTGGTCATGGTTATACCTATTCGGGTCATCCTGTGGGTTGTGCGGTAGCGTTAAAAACTTTAGAGATATATGAGCGAGATAATATTTTTGAGCGTGCTGCTGATGTGGGTGAGTATATGCAAACTAAATTGCAATCCTTGAAAAATCACCCATTAGTGGGTGAGATTAGAGGAAAAGGTATGATTGCAGCCGTGGAGCTAGTGGCAAATAAAAATACCGGGCTAGCATTTCCTAACGGTGATGTAGGTAATTTTGCCATGCAATATTGTCAACAGCTTGGCATGATAACCCGGGCAATAGCGGGATCTTCTTTAGCCTTTTGCCCGCCTCTTATCATCACAAAATCACAAATTGATGAAATGATATTTATATTGCATCAAGCACTAGATGCAACGCTTATTTTTGCCTCAAAAAACAACTATATTGTGTAGGTTTATCATATGAATTTCACTGTAGACACCTCGGTAGGTACAACCATTCCTACAGACAAGTATCAGCTGAGAAAAAGTAAGGCACTTTATACTTGTTATCATGAATTACATACAAGACCTTTTCCTAAAATTAAAGGACCGGTAAAAATTTCAAGCCTTGCTTTTCATCATAAAAAATCAGCACTTACAGAGCACAGTATTCAGCATGAAATAGCACATATAACAACACTTTGTCATGATTATCAGCATAAGGGACCAGACAAAAATTGTCGGCACTTTTATCTAGATTTTAAAGATTTTGAATTGAGATGGGAGCGCCATAATGAATTTAGTAGTTATACCTTCTTAGTTAGAACAAACAACCACAAATTTTTTAGCGAACCGGCAATTGATATAGTGCCAAAAAAGTGGCTGAAAGCGATTGTTGGCACCGTTATTTCAGCTTTGCATATTGAAGTGCAAGACGCTAACGGAGCCCATAAAAATACCGCACAAATAAAACCATTTTTTGAGCATCATAGGCTGTTAGGTTCAACCTTGCGCCAAGGAAATACATCAATGTGGAGCGCGATGCATTTACATCAAGATAATTTTAATCGCATCTTATTGTTAAGCAACAAAATTCACCAATGTCAAAGTGGTCGAATAATTAGAACATTATTAGAATTAGAAGCATACAGGAATTTGATTTTACTCGCATTTCCATTGGCTCAACATATTGGCAATGAAGTTAATCATATTGAAATACAGCTAGCTGAGTTACTGAACCATTCGAATGATAAAGCATGTACAGAACAGCAGCAATTAGCAACATTATCAACAATGGCTGCAACCCTTTCTCAGTTAATTGCAAAATCACGCTACCGTTTTGATGCCGCTATCGCTTATTATCAAATTGTAGAAAGTCGTTTTGATGAATTACAAGAAGAGAAAATAGAGGGTTTACAAACCGTAACGGCTTTTATTAAGCGTAGGCTATCTCCTGCTTTAAGAACCATAAAGGCGACAAAATACCGTTTAGATGATTTAGCTAAACGCACCGATAGGGCCAGTGATTTCCTAAGAACTAAAATTGACATGGTGATAGAACAGCAAAACCAAGAATTGTTAACATCTATGAACAACAGAGCCCAAATGCAGCTTAATTTGCAACAAACAGTTGAAGGGTTGTCTGTTATAGTTGTCACTTATTATTTACTTGCATTAACACAGTTTTTGCTAAGTGCAGCTAAAAATTGGGGGATCATCATTGACGTTTCTCAAACAATAGCTCAATTGATGCCGTTATACTTAATACTTGTTTGGTTATTCAGTTTAAGAGTTAAAAAAAAGCTAAAACCTAGTTAATATTATCGCAATTACATTTGTTATTAGGAATGAATTAAGCTGTTCTCTTCCGTGAAGTAAACGACAACCTGAGCAACCAATAAATTACCATTAATACGGGCGATAATAGCGGTAGCCAAAGTAAACCAGAATTAAGCACAACCTCAGCAAAAATATCTTGATCTAAGAATGATAGGATAGCCATTATAAACGCTAAGCACATACGCCAAAGGTGGCGAGCAATACGATGAGCGCCGGTTATTCCCCCTTTAACAATCGTAGTTAAGTCTAATAGGGCGGCAAAAGCGGCAAAGGTACCAAAAACAAAGTATCCCGCTAAGGGCAATGTGCCTGTTAGTACTTGCTCGTTATAAACAATGTCCCAGCCCATTTTGTAAAAGGTAATGGCGACTGCAGTAATGACCAGAAAAGCAAAAACTTCAAACTTCCCTATTTTAGCCTCTTGGCGTTTAACGGTAGCCCAAGAAGTACTGGCGAAGTATAAAGATAGCACGCCCATAATAGGTGGCTCTCCTGATTTAACCTCCAAGTAAGCAGCACTTAACGATAAAGAAACCATGGCAATATAAAAAATACTGCCTGCCAGCTTGTGTAGTTTTAACCCTTTGGCAGCGAATAGGGCGGTATAGCCAAAAAGCAGTACCAAGCCCCCTGCAACAATATGAAAAATCAGCATCATATGCCTTATGTTATTGAAATTTTATAGAAATCAGAATTGAGAAGCTGCAGACTAATCAAAATGCAATAGTCAAAAATTGTGTCTTAACGCAACACTCCATCTTCTAAATGAACAACTTGTCGGCTACGTTTAGCAAATCTAGCATCATGAGTAACCATACAAATGGTGCGCCCTTCATCGTTTAGCTCGTCAAATAAATCCATAATAGCACCAGCATTTTTTGAATCTAAATTGCCTGTGGGTTCATCAGCCAATAAAATTGAAGGGTCAACCACTAAGCTTCTAGCAACTGCAATGCGTTGTTGTTGACCACCTGAAAGTTGTGCTGGATAAAACTTGGCTCTATCCGCCATATTAACTTTTTCTAATGAATTCATGGCTATTTCTAAGCGCTGCTTTTTTTTCATATTTCTATAGGACAAAGGTAAAGCAACATTTTCTAAAACAGTTAAATCACCAATCAAATTAAACGCTTGAAAAATGAAGCCTATTTCCTTATTTCTAATTTCGGCTCGTTGATAAACATCTAAGTCATGAACATGATGGCCGTTTAGTAGGTATTGCCCGCTGGTTGAAGTATCAAGCAAGCCTAATATTGATAATAAAGTGGACTTGCCGCAACCTGATGGGCCGGCAATACTTATATAGTCACCAGCATTAATGGTTAAGTTTACATCGTTAATTGCACTGATAACGCCGGCGTCAGTAGTAAAGCTTTTTGTTAATGAAGCTAGAGTAATCAGTGGTTGCTCATTTGTGTTTGTGTTCATGTTTATCTTCCTGTATTTCATCAATTGGAAACTATGCTGACTAGCTTGTTAACATAGTGTCCATATTATTCGTTGTGTTTATTGCTCACGTAATGCCTGATTAGGATGAATTGCCGTTGCTTGTCTAGTAGGCAAATATATCGCCAGTGCAGTCACTAAGGTAACGGCAAGTGCTGTGAGTAAATATATCGGTAAATTAAATGGTTCAGTGGCAAAAAGTACGCTAGCTAGCAGTGGTGATAAAAAGGCCATAACGAGTGCGCCGATAGTGATACCAATACCGCATAAAGACAAACCTTGCAGGGCAAAAAGTGCTTGTATTCGCTTGGGGTTTGCACCTAATGCCACCCGAATACCTATTTCTTTGCTGCGCTGGCTGATGTTATAGGCGACGACACCAACCACGCCACTTAAGGTGATTAAAAAAGCTAACAGAGCAAAAATAGACACTAATAAGCCAATAAGTTTTGATGAAGCAAAAGAGTCATCTTTAATCAAAGTAAAACTGGTAACACTTGCTATGGGTTGCTTGGGGTTAACAGCGTTAATAATGTCGCTTAATGCAGGGCGAATATTGGCTAATGTTGCTTCTGTATTGATTAACAACTCTAATTCATAATGCCAACCGGTTATCCACGGCACATAAAATGTAGGTGCTGGTGCTATTTTTATGCCCATTTCACGTACATCATCTACAACACCAACAATAGTTCGCCAAGCTTCACCATTATTGAGTGATATTCTTTTACCAAGAGCTGTTTGATTTGGAAAGTGCTGCTCGGCAAAACTTTGGTTGATCAGAACAACGGCGGGACTGTTTTCATCATCAGCCGCATTAAAATAGCGACCTTGTAACAAATCAATGTTTAGCACTTGATGAAAGTTTGCCGATACTTCATTTTTTAACGCTTCAGGTCTTTCATCACTGTTTGCCGGTGGTTGCCCCTCAACTTGGAAAAACCGTCTTTTATCTCGACCTTTAACTAAAGGAATTTGCGAAGCAAAGGCGACACTTTCTATTTCAGGTAGAGCTTGTAAGCGTGCAACTGTATCAAGGGTAAACTGCGTTCTGTTATTTGGGCTAGTTGATAAATCAACAGCAATAATGTTTGTGGTATCAAAGCCAATTTCTTGCAGACTCAGTCGATACAAACTCAAGCTTACTAAAGAGGCACTGGTTAAAATAATAAACGACAAACTGAATTGTGCGACTAACAAACCTTGTCGTAAACGTGTGCTGCTACCACTGGCGGTGATATTACCACTACCTTCTTTTAGCACCTCGTTAATATTGCGTCTTTGAAAGGCAGATGTTGTGCCGCTTATTATGCCGGTAAACAAAGACACAATAAGACAAAAAATTAACACACTGGCGTTAATTTTTACTTCACTTGCTAATGGGGTATAAAGTTCAGCAAAGTCAGACAACAAGTCAACACTCATAAAGGCAAGTAGTAAGCCTAATAAGCCGCCTGCTAATGATAAAAGAATACTTTCAGTTAAAACTTGTTTGGCAATACGACGAGGGTCGGCGCCTAGTGCTTCACGAATGGCTAACTCCTGCTTTCGTGCTGCAGTACGTGCTAAGTTGAGGTTCGCGACATTTGCACAAGCAATCAGTAAAACTAAGGCAGTGATGCCCATCAGTAAGTAAAAGGTTGGTCCTGAATCGCCAGCCATGTCAGCACGCATAGGTGTTAAGGTGTTGCTTAATCCTTGGCTTTGCGGGTAATCATCTGGGTACTCTGACAGTAATTGATTTGAAAGGGTATTAAATTCAAGGCTGGCATTTTGTAAGCTAACGCCTTGTTTTAATTTACCATATAAACTGGATATGGGTCTTGAGCGATTACCAATAAACATATCACTGCCTCTACCTTGGCAAGAAGATGATCCCATCCAAATATCATTTTTAAAAGGGTAGGCAGGTAGAGGTGGTAATACGCCAATAACCTGAATAACAGCGTCGTTCATTTCCAAATTTAAGCCGACAACATCAGGGTCACTACCAAATTTTTCTCGCCAATACTGGTGTGATAATACAATAACAGGTGTTGCCCCGGGCTCGTCTTCTCCTGGTAAAAAGGTTCTTCCTAAAATAGGACGAATACCTAACATTTCAAAGAAGTCCCAACTTACTACGCCACCTTCAACATTAGAGGCGTCACCATAGCCAAATAAGGTAAAGGCCATTTGGTGATATTCAACCAAGTGCTCTAAGCTGTCATTTTTAGCAATATAGTCGAGTGCAGTAGGTACAGAAACAGTCACATCAAAACGATCTATTTTTGGATTGTTGGTTTTCAGCTTAATGAGCTGTTCGCCGTCAGCAAAGGGAAGGGGTGCCAATAATACATTGTGCACCATGCTAAAAATTGCCGCATTCGCACCTATACCTAAAGCTAAGGTAATCACTATGAGCGCACAAACAGCAGGTGTTTTAACAAAACTCCGCCAAGCATATTGTATGTCTTCAATGAGTGTTTGCATGAACACTTTTTCCTTATTCGTTTGGTTATAACTTGTTAGCCTATACAGGTTAACGTAACGCTATAGTATTTAGTTTATGGTATTTATTGGTAGATGACACTATCACGCGATCACCGAGTTTTAATTCAGAAAGCACTTCAATTACATCAACGGAACTTTTACCGAAACTGATTTGTTTTCGTTGTGCTAGGGTTTGTGCTTCGTTGAGTACAAAAAGGCTACTTGACGAATTTTCTTGCGTAAACACCGGACGTTTTAGCTTTAAAACATCTGTTAAATGCTCCAGCTCTATCACACCGTCAATACGTAAATCAGGACGAGCGCCAACTAAGGCCTTGTCGGTAAAATAGACATCTACTATGACGACGCCCTGTTTTACCGAAGGGTTTATGCGTTTGACAATACCGGTAGCATTTTTACCACCAGCAGATAAAAGCACATTTTGTCCCTTAAGTACTTCCTTTACTTGGCCCTCTTGCACACGCAGTTGAGCTTTCAAATTATTTTGTTCAGCAATGCGAGCGAGTACAGTGCCAACTTTAAAAGGCTCCCCCTCTCGTAAACTCACTTCTTGTATTATTCCTGTACGAGTCGCCTTTACGTTAAGATCATCAGCGAGCTTCTCTTGTAGTAACAGCTGGCGAGTCGCTTTATTGGTTTTAGCTTGTGCAGCAATTAACTCAGCCTCACTAAGTTTGGGCAAACTATTGAGTAACTCTACTTCTAAGGTATGTTGAAATTTAAGTTGTTGTTCAAGTAACAAAGATTCACTGTAAGCTATTTTCGAAACGGCTCCTGTGTCTATTAACTGCTCATTGGCTTCTCTGCGTAGTTTTGTGGTTTGATATCTTGCACTATAGTCAGCAACGACAATACGCTGCTTAAGGATAGCTTGCTGCCATCGTTGCTGTAATGAGTTATAAGCAGACTGTAAAACTTCCACTTCAAGTTTGGCTTCATCAACGGCCTGCGCTAATTCAGGGTTTTCTAATACCATAATGACGGTACCGACGGTAACAGCGTCACTGGCTTCCAGTAATATTTCTTTTACTCGACCATTAGAGGTGGCTGAAACAAAATTCAAGGCAATGGGTACTAAGGTACCCGGTGCTCGAACTTCGCGAATTAAATCACCTTGCTCAACATAGGCAATAATCAACTCATCTCGGTTTACCTCGACATCAGTACTTGAGTCATTAATATGCTGCCAAGCTATTAACAGCAAGATGACACTTAAAAATAATATTACTAGCCTGAAAGCAAAGGGGAACCGCGATGATTTTTTTTCTGGAATTTTCATATCAACTCGCTTTTAAACATTTAATCAATTTAAACTCATAAAACGTTATTTTATACATTCAGTATTCGCGGTAGCCACATGCCCATTGCTGCGACAAATATACCTACAGCCATAGCGCAAGAAAGTATGAAAAGGCCAACAGACATAGCTATTTTAACGGTCGTGTTGCTTTTTTCTTTGGCGAATGAATACAGTTCGAATACAAATAAAGGCAGTAAATAGGTCGAAAAAGAAAGAAATGTCAGGAATGGCCCTGAAAATGTTTCCATATCAAAGCCTACCGGCCCACCATGGATAAAGAGCCAGAGCATTAAACCAACACGATAAAACCAGACACCACTGACAACCAAAAATAAGCGGATAGCCCAGCGACGGTGAATGTTAATTTTTCTGGCAATAGCGAAGCGCACCGTTTGAATGACAAAAATCACGATTAATAAAGCATTAATAGCGAGACTAATATGAGTGATAAATGCACCAACTGCGCCTCGTGTGATCATCATATATAGACCGCCTAGAGCCATAATGAACGCTGTTATCATGTAAAGGCGACCGTTAAAGCGATGAAACTTAGGCATACGATTTCGAATTTGAGGAATAAGTTGTAACGGCCCACAAAGAGTAATAATGGCAGCAAACAGCACATGCATTGCTACAGCGATATTACCAATAGTATCACCGGGTATATAACCACTGGGTAATACGCTATTCCACATTTCAAAGTTGCCTTTTATCGCAGATACGCCATAAAAAGTTGTAATGTAAAAAGCGAAAATAAACTGGCCTATAAAAGCCACTAAGAACCAAAATTGGCCAACACCTTTTAAGGTTTTATCAACCGAAATATTTATATTACTCGTATTCGTTAGTACTGCTTCATTCATTTCATTCTCCATTGGGCTCTACAAATTCTTAAATTACTATTTGAAGTTGCTAGCTAATATACGAGGAAAATAAATGCTGAATAAGGCCCAATGTGTGTCAATAATTGAATTATTTGTTGATCAGTTTTGTACTGCCTTAAAGTGTTTTTTAGTCAAAACAGCGCCAAAAAGGCCAATTGTGTGTCAATTATAGGAATGAATACTGTTATTTTGATCAGTTGATTTGAAAGGTAAAGAAAAGCTACCGTTTTAAAAAAATTAGTTTAAAGCGGCTTTGATTTTGTTTTGGTATGCTGAAATTTCCGCACTTAATTGTGAGTTTTTGTAATTGGAAGAAAGTAATAATTTGCTAGCAGCGTGAAAAAACTGTTCAGCAGCCAAGTAGTTCTTACTATGAAACTCTTGTTTACCGAGTTCAATGCTAAGGACAATATTATCCTTGATTCTACGTTGATCTAATTGTTCAGAAAGGAACAAAATATAGCTTTTTGTCGCAGTGTAACTTTTATTGGGCTTTACATTTTCCGGGTTAGCATTTATAGATTTTAAGTCAGTTAATGCTTCCTGTAATAATTTAGCATAATGGCATGGATCAGCCTTATCTTCTTGCTGGTATTCACCCAGTGTAGAAGAATATCCTAACCAGCATTTATTGTTGTTAGTAGATTGCTGACTTGCAGTTGAGAATAACCAAGTTGTTAAACTATTAATATTGGTCATTACCCAAACTAAAGTGAAAACCAATATGGCTGAAAAAATTACCAGCAGCAACTTGTTAGTTTTTTTTCTAGGGTAGTTTTCAAGCACTAGTTTTCGTTGCGTAACTTTTTCATGCCTTATTGCTGATTTTTCCGCTAATTTATCTTGGTTTTGAGTATGCTGTAATGATAAATCAAAACAATGTTGGCGAAACGCCTCTTCACTTAAGCTCAATGTTTCAGCTGTTAAATTGAATAGCTTTAAAATCTTAGTAACGTGCCTATCGGGCACAACAGGATATCTTGGGTTACCCAGTCTATCTCGGGTAGCAAACCAACGCGTTAGTGAAGTGGGATCTAAAGCTAGAAAAGCGGCGAGCTGCTTACGGGTCTTAATGTCAGGATTAAGGCCACTGCGTAAAAGCGTATTTAGTTTGTTCTTATCTATTTTCACAAAATGGCCGTGATTTTAATACTCAATGTGATGAGTGTGTTAATTCTATATTATTAAAAACTAAATAGTTAGTTAATGCTAGGGTCCGTTGAACTTTCATGCTGCAAAAACAATCAGCAAAGTTAAATTGACCCTAGTTGAATGTACAGTTTGTTAAGTAATCATTTATGTATCGAGATATTTTTGACAAGGTAGTACTATTGATGATTCTGCTATAGTGGATTTTTTATGAAACATTATCTATTTATTATTTTATTAACGTTAAGTGCGATGCCGGTAAGCGCTGAAGAGGATATTGCCCCTTTTACTTCTGATGGCTGTAGTGTCTTTCCTGATGGTACATTAGATGAAAAGGAGTTATGGCTCTTTTGTTGTACCGCCCATGATTTAGCCTATTGGCAAGGCGGTACCTATCAAGAGCGTATTAAGGCGGATGAAGAACTTCAACAATGTGTTGCTAGTGTTGGTGAGCCGGTTATTGCCGAGCTTATGTTAACAGGTGTTCGTGTTGGTGGAACGCCATATTTACCTACAACTTTTCGCTGGGGCTACGGTTGGCCTTACCCCAGAGGTTATAAAGCAATCAGTCATCAAGAGCAAAAGAAAATAACGGCGCAGCTTGAAGCGCAATCGCTTAGCCAGTCTCAATAAAACCTCCCCTTCAGCCCTGAACTTTTATTAGTATTTAGTTTTAAAAACCTCTCTATAGCATTTATAGACGTAAGTTTTTGATCTTAAGATCCATGCTAGAAAGGTTGATTTTTTTTCACACCTTACATCTCAAATTTGTTTCGTTTCACCTCAACGACGTTCTTAAAACTCGATTAAAACCCCTGTTGCCGTTTTTCAGTTGAATGTATTTTCACCAAAGACAATGATTAAAATCTGTCTGGTTTTTGCGCAACTATCAGTAATAGATAAATTTTCTGCGTAAAACAGAAAAGGAGTTCAATAAGTACTGACCTCAAAGGATTTTTGAAAATTAAGGCAGCTGTTAAACAGCGAATACAAAACATGCTCAATTGTATGGTTGCAAAATAAGAGAATAATAAACGACAATCTTTGGAGAAGTATATGAATAAAATAATAAAAAGTATCGCGTTGGCTGGGGCGTTTATTGTGACTATCCCGCAAGTGCAAGCAACACTCATTACCAATGGTGACTTTGATGATGGTGCTAGTTGTAACTTATCTAGCTGGGATCAATATGGGTTAGTAGATACAAGTGATACCACAGGAAATTGTGCTGCGGAATTAGAAGTTAATGATTTTCAAGATTATGAAGCAGAGTTATGGCAACAATTGAGTATTGAGGAAAATACAGATTATGTTTTATCTGTAAATTTTGATGTTGAAACCACGTTTGACGATACCATCTTCGATGATTGGTTTAGTATTAGCTTGTTGAACAGCGATTTCGATATTATAGAGTTATTTTCTTTTAACATTACAGGAATTGACACCTTTTCCACTTCATTAGCTATCAATGCTGACGATTTAACAAGTTTTATCAATCAAGATTGGCTGCTCTCTTTCTACCTATATGATGATATTAGTTTTGACAACAATAGTTCATTTGTTGCTATCAACAACCTATCCCTTACAAAAGTGCCTACTGATGTGCCTGAGCCTTCAAGTCTAGCTATTTTTGCTCTAGGTTTTGCTGGTTTGATGGTTCGTCGCAAGCAAGCGAATGAATTAGTCCGTAGATCAATTAAAAAATAATAAATATAAGGACATAACATGAAAATAAGCACTCTGTTTAAAGGGCTCTTTTGCGCCTTTACTTTACTACTATCTCAAGCAGCGTTCGCTGATTGGGCGACAATAGAAGACGGTATTTCTGTCTCAAAATCTACCCCTCGTTATGTGCGCGGCCAAGGCGCATACATTGTTCAAATTAAAATTACTAATGAAAGCGCTGAAACATTAACAGGCCCGTTTCGTGTCCTAATAGACAACGCTTCATTGGCTGTTAAAGATCAAGATGGCTTAACGGATACAGGCATTCCATATTTCGATGTCTATCGTACCAGCTTTCCCGCAAATGCATCGAGCTCTGTTACAGTTAGCTTTGATTATGCGCGACGTGCACAATTAACGTTTGATGTTAGTGTGCAAAGCAATCCGCCACCAGACAGTGATAATGATGGCGTAATTGATTCTCTAGACTTATGCCCAGACACGACAACAGGTGCAGACGTTGATGTAAACGGTTGTGCCCCTGCACAATTAGACACTGATAATGATGGTGTCAATGATGATATAGACTTATGCCCAGACACAACAACAGGTGCAGACGTTGATGTAAACGGTTGTGCCCCTGCACAATTAGACACTGATAACGATAGTATCAATGATGAACTTGATCAATGTCCAGACACCTCTGTTGATGCTGTTGTAGATGAAAATGGTTGTTCAGATGAACAATTAAGTGATGATGAATTTACACCTGAACTGGCCATCAATGGCGGGTTTGAAACTGGCGACACTTCTGGGTGGATTTCATATGCTGCTGATAATAACGGCTTTTTCGATGTAACTGATACTCAAGCCAATGCAGGTAATTTCTCCGGTAACCTTGTTGCTGATGGTGCAGGCTCTTTTCCTGTAATCAAGCAGGCTAACTTAGGCATTGGAGAAGTGGCTCCGAATACAGAAATAACCATTTCATTCGATCTAATGGGGTCAATGGAAGGTGTAGGTGGGGTGGTTTTTGCAGAATTCTTCTCTGAGTTAGAGACTGAGGGAACTTCTAGTTATGCCATGCTGGGTGGCGGACCACTTTTCCCTACTAACTCTTGGACAAATTATACCTTTACCACCACCACAGGTAATGATGTTAGCGGTGGTGTAACGTTACAATTTAAAGCTGACTGTGGCGGTAATTCGGATTGTATGATTGATGCATATATTGATAACGTATCAGTTATAGCTGAAGGCAGCGATAATAATGGCGGTGACTCTGGCGGCGGAGATGATAACGACGACGGCGATACTGGTGGCGGTGAAGAATTATTAAACAATGGCTCTTTTGAAAATGGCATCGGCGGCTGGAATGGCGGTGTAACTGCTTCAGAAGGTGACAACAACTTCTTCCAAGCTGATGTGTTAAATGCGGGCAATCCTTGGGATGTCAACTTAAGTCAAACCATGACTATTATCCCTGATGCCACTTACCTTTTAAGCTTTAAAGCAAAAGCATCTGTATCTCGTACCATCCTAGCAGGTCTAGGCTTGTTTCACGATCCGTGGACAAATGTTGTTGAAACAGTTGCTCTAACGACTGAGTGGCAAACATTCAACTATACCATTACTACAACTGGCTTTGGTGATGAAAACAGCCGTGTATTATTTGATATGGGTGCTGAAGCAGGTACCGTATACATTGATGATGTAAGTGTGACATTGCAAAGTGGTGGAGATAGTGGCACTGGCAACGGAGACAATGGTGGTAATGATGATTATGTTGATACTTCTACATATTTCGTCGAGCCACCTACAGATTTTGTTCGTTCTGCTGTCGATGCAAGTGACTCAAGTACTTATAACATTATGCAATATGGCGCCGGTAGTATTTCGGATGGTATTAACCCTAATGGTTATACCTGTACATACGATTACGGTAACTGGATTGGTAGCGCTGGTGTAACTGAGCCAGGCGTTAGTGGTTGTGATCCTATTGGTAGTCCAACCTATCGTCATCCACAAGTTATTGGCGACATTGCAAATGATCCAACACCAACACACAAATGGTGGGGTTCAATTCCTTTTCACGGTGAAATGGCTATTGGCGACCCTAACCAAGCAGCCTACATTACGCCAGATCCTATTGCGGCTCGTGTAACAAATAAAGGGGTACGTATTTTAGGTATTCCCTCGGGTATTCGCAGTGATGCGGGCAAGTTTCTTTATGAAATTCCGGATCCCTTCAGCGAAGTATTTGATGGCATTGCCGTAGCAAACTCGGAATTCACTGAACTTGATGCTTACCTTAAAGATTACAGCGATGGCTCTGTCACCGTACAATGGCAATCGGGTAACAAACCGGTAATGGAAGGCACCTTTGTTCATGGGTCACCTTATATTTATTTTAAAGCTTTCCGTGGTCAAATTGTGATTAAAACGAAAGCTGAAGACGGTGGCGAAAAGGGTACTTTCTATCAACAAGGAAATAACTTAGGTATTTGGACCAGTGTGGCAGGAAATCGTAATGACTTTTTAATCACAGGTGAAGGGTCAACATCGTTTGATAATATCACTTCAAATGCAATAACAATAAACAACGACACTAATGAAGTAACTGTTACTCTTTTACCACCAAATGGCGCAACGACACCAAGCGCAAACACAGCTGATTTCTTTGCTGCATTAGCACGTAATGTTGTTCGCAAAGTTGATATTGATTACGCCATAAATCGTGCTAATAACAGTGTTACAGTTTCACATAACTATCTTGATAGTGATGGTAATGCGATTGAAACAGCAGCTGGCTTACTACCAATGGCATGGAAAAACAGCGATCAAGTACTTAGTGGCCAAAAAGTACGTAGTGCGCGTGGTGTAGTGCAGTTTAGTCAAACATCTGCATTCTCATATCAGATACCATTTGTTGGTGTTTTGCCAACGCTACCTTCAACAATTGGTGACTTTGATAATCAATACCTAATCGATTTAGTGACTGAATTTTATGACAAAGGACCAAGTCAATGGAACCTTAATAATGATGGCGCAGTTGCTAACGATACCTACTGGGCTGGTAAGAGTTACGGTAAAATGGCTGAAATGGCAGCAATTGCTCGCTCTATCGGTATGAACACTGAAGCCGATGAGTTTATCGCTTGGTTAAAAGCTGAATTAGCAGACTGGTTTACGGCTGATACTAATGGCAGCTTAGATACTGAGAAGTACTTCGTTTATGACGAAGAATGGAGCACATTATTAGGCATGCAGGAGTCTTTTGCATCCCATCAACAACTGAATGACCACCATTTCCATTATGGCTATTTTGTTCGCGCTGCAGCTGAAATTTGTCGTGTCGATGCCACTTGGTGTAGTAGCGAACAATATGGTCCAATGATTGATTTATTAATTCGTGACTATGCGGCCAGCAAAGACGACGGAATGTTCCCATATCTACGTAACTTTGACCCTGCCAACGGCTTTTCTTGGGCCTCAGGTAATGCAAACTTTACGGCTGGTAATAACAACGAATCAACCTCAGAAGCAGCAAATGCGTATGGTGCTATTGCATTATATGGCATGATCACAGGTAACGATGCCTTAGTAGAAAAAGGCATGTATTTACACGCATCATCCACTTCTGCTTACTGGGAATATTGGAATAACATCGACCGCTTTCGCAACGAGTCAAGTGAATATCCAGACAGGGGTAATGATTATGATAACTTCCCGTCTGATTATAATCGCATAACGACTTCAATTATTTGGGGCAATGGTAGTTCATTCTCTACTTGGTTCAGTGGCGCATTTGCACACATATTAGGTATTCAAGGTTTACCACTTAACCCGTTAGTATTACATGTTGGCCAGTACCCTGATTACATGGAAGACTATGTTGCTCTTGGTTTGGAAGAATCTAGCAACGGTAAACCATCAGGATTACTTGATGATCATTGGCGCGATATCTGGTGGAACTTATGGGCAATGACAGATGCTGATGCTTCTTTTGCTGATTATCAGACTATGGGGTCAAACTACAATACCGAAACAGGCGAAAGTAAAGCACATACTTATCACTGGGTGAAAACATGGCAAGAACTAGGTCACTTAAAAACAGGCTCTGGCGAACTAACGGCTAACCATCCAGCTGCTATTGCGTTCGATAAATCGGGTAAAACGACTTATGTCGCTTATAACTTTGGCGGAAATGCAATAACCGTTACCTACAGTGATGGTCAGCAGCTAAATGTTGCAGCTAATAGTTTTGAAGTGTTAAGTGTTGGCGATAGCACAGACTCCGATGACGGCAACGACAGCGGTGGTAATACTGGTGGAGATACCGGTAGTGACACGGGTAGTGATGATTCAGGCAGTGATACTGGGGTTGAAGGTGAATTACTCACTAACGGATCTTTTGAAAATGGTATTGCTGGCTGGAACGGTGGGAATGTAACGTTAGAAGGCGAAAACAATGTTTTTGTCGCTGAAGTTGCAGCACCAGGCAACCCTTGGGATGTCAACTTAAGCCAAGTTATCACTATTATTCCGGATGCTACTTATGTTTTAAGCTTTAAAGCGAAAGCATCGGTTGCTCGCAATATCATTGCAGGTCTTGGCTTAGCCCATGATCCCTGGACAAACATTACAGAAATAGTAGCCTTAACTACCCAATGGCAAGACTTTACTTACACCTTAACCACATCAGGTTTTGGTGATGATAATAGTCGTGTCTTATTTGATATGGGGGCAGAGGCAGGTACGGTTTACCTTGACGATGTAAGTGTAACGCTGCAAAGCGGTGGCGACACTGGCACAGGTGGTGGTGATACTGGTACAGGCGGTGGCGACACTGGCTCTGGTGGCGATGATACTACCCCTAGTGGTCTTGCTGCGATTAATTTTGAAGTGGATGGAGCCGGTGCTGATTTTGCGTGGAACGTCTTTGAAAATACTGATAATCCAGCAGTAGAAATTGTTGCTAATCCTTATTCTGGTGGAAACAACCCTTCAGCGACAGTAGCAATGTTTACCGCAAGACAAGCTGGCGCAGCATGGGCCGGTGCAGAAAGTGCACATGGCGACTTTGGACCAATGACGTTAGATGCCACAAACAGCATTGTAAAAATCATGGTTTATAAGACGGTTATTAGTGATGTTGGTGTTAAATTTGCCATCGCTAGTGGCGGCGCTCAACCAGAGATTAAAGTAGCGAATACCTTAATCAATGAATGGGAAGAGTTAAGCTTTGATTTTTCAGGCCAAATAGGCACAGCTGAAAGCATTAATATTGACCAAATCATTGTCTTCCCAGACTTTGACGGTGCACGTGAATATGACAATGTTGTTTATTTTGACAACATTAGCTTTCATGGTGCAAACGGTTCTGATACTGGCGGAGGAGACTCTGGCGGTGGCGACACGGGTACAGGTGGCGGCGATACGGGGACAGAAGATGGAAATGAGTTATTAATTAACGGCTCTTTTGAAAATGGTATTGTTGGCTGGAACAGTGGTAACGTTACTTTCGAAGGTGATAATAGTGTTTTTACTGCTGAAGTTGCTGCGCCGGGTAACCCTTGGGATGTTAACTTAAGCCAAATCATTACTATTGTTCCTGATGAAACTTATGTTTTAAGCTTTAAAGCAAAAGCATCGGTAGCACGTAGTATTATTGCTGGGCTTGGTTTTGCACACGATCCGTGGACAAATATCACAGAAACAGTAGCCTTAACTACCCAATGGCAAACATTCACTTATATCTTAACTGCTTCAGGCTTTGGTGATGACAACAGCCGTGTATTATTTGATATGGGTGCTGAGGCCGGCACTGTTTATCTTGATGATGTTAGCGTTACTGTTCAAGGTGATGACTCAGAAACGGGTGGCGGAGACTCTGGTGATACCGGCACTAATACAGGTAGCGGTATTTTACCGATCAATTTTGAATTTGATGGTACAGGTACTGAAATAACGTGGAACGTTTTCGAAAATGATGATAATCCGCTAGTTGCACTCTTTGTTAATCCAGATACTACAGGTATCAACGCTTCATCGACAGTGGGTGCTTTTGATGCGCGACAAGCGGGTGCTCCTTGGGCAGGTGCTGAGTCAGCACATGGTGAAATTGGTCCATTTACCTTAGATGCTACAAACAGTATCGTGAAAATCATGGTCTACAAGACTGTCATTAGTGATGTAGGTGTTAAATTTGCTATAGCAAGTGGCGGTGCTCAACCAGAAATCAAAATTGCTAATACGCTTATTAATGAGTGGGAAGAGTTGACCTTTGATTTTTCGGGTCAAATAGGTACTGCAGAAAGCATTAATATTGACCAAATCATTATCTTCCCTGATTTTGATTTAGCGGGTAGAACGCAAGATAATCGAATTTACTTCGATAATATTAGTTTCTCTGATGGTACTACCGGCGGAGATACCGGTGGAGATACCGGCGGAGATACTGGCGGAGATACCGGCGGAGATACCGGTGGAGATACCGGCGGAGATACTGGCGGAGATACTGGCGGAGATACTGGCGGAGATACCGGTGGAGATACCGGTGGAGATACCGGTGGAGATACCGGCGGAGATACTGGCGGAGATACTGGCGGAGATTCCGGTAGTACTACAACAAACCCAGATTGGTCATTAGTTTGGAATGATGAATTTGAAGGGGCTGCTATTGATTTAAGTAAATGGGAGCATGAAGTTAACTGTAGTGGTGGTGGTAATAACGAGCAACAATGTTATACCAGCAATCCAGAAAACTCATTTGTAGACAATGGTCTGTTAAAAATTGTTGCTAAACCAGAATCTGGTCAAGCACTACCGTATAGCTCTGCACGTTTACGTACTAAATATCAAGGTGACTGGAAATATGGTCGAGTTGAAGTAAGAGCTAAGCCACCACAAGGCCAAGGTTCGTTTCCTGCAATTTGGATGCTACCAACTGACAATATTTATGGTGGCTGGCCACATTCGGGTGAGATTGATATCTTTGAGTCTGTTAACTTAAAAACAGTTAATGCTCAAGGTGTTGAAGAAGCTGAAGTGCACGGTAACCTTTGGTATGGCAGCAGTTGGCCAAATCAATCTAATAGCGGTGCACATGTCGGTTTACCCGACGAACAAAATCCTGCTGATGGTTTCCATACATATGCAATAGAATGGGAAGAGGGTGAAATTCGTTGGTATGTTGATGATATCTTATATCAAACACAATTAAGCTCACAAGTGAATATAGACAGCGACGGAGATGCAAATGGTTTAACTCACCGTGGTTGGTTTGCTGACTATGATAGTGAGTTCCATTGGGATAATTCACCGTTCGATCAACGCTTCCATTTAATTTTGAACTTTGCTGTTGGTGGTAATTGGGCAGAAAATGTAAATAACCTTGGTATAGATTCTTCAGCATTTAACGCGAGCAATGCATTTGAATTCGATTACGTTCGAATTTACGAGTGTTCGGTAAATCCGACAACAGGCCAAGGTTGTGCCAGTGCAAATGACGGTTATTTAGCGCCTATTAGTAGTGGTGGTACTTTGGTTGAAGGTACGGCACCAACTCCAATTAAACCATCTAATGGCATAGCAACAGATTTGATCGTGTTTGAAGAGACACATAATGAAAATTGGCCTGCATGGAATTGTTGCGATGATTCAGCACCAAGTATTGTTACTGATGATAGTGATCATAATCAAGTGGTTGAATTTTCTATTGGTGCTACACCAACGGTTGTTGGCTTTAATACTACAGTAGCTGATACCTCTGCAGCTTATGATGGCTCACCAATGGTAAATAATGGCTGGTTAGAGTTTGATATGAAGCTAGTAACAGCACCTAACAATGCTAGTGCTAATTGGAATTTGAAAGTAGAGCAAGGCGGTACCACCACTGAAGCGGTAATTCAAATAGCGACGCCTACTGCACAATGGCAACATTATGCAATATCTTTACAAACATTAAAAAACAGTGGCTTAGAACTTAATGGTATTGACGTTATCATGATTTTCCCTGACTGGGGGCAAGGTGAAGGCGCTGTATTTAGAGTTGACAATGTTACTATTTTACCAGGAGAAGAAACAGGGGACGGAGATAACGGCTCAGGTGGAGATACTGGTGGAGGTTCAGATCCTGTAGCGGGTGAAGAAATGCTAAGCAATGGTTCATTTGATAATGGCTTAGAAGGTTGGGTTGGTGTTGGTGTAGCTAATACTGAAGGTGACAATACTTTCTACCAAGCAGATGTTGCAGCCGCGGGTAACGCATGGGATGTTAATTTCAGCCAAGTAATCACCTTAGCGCCTAATGAAACTTATGTTTTATCATTTAAAGCAAAAGGATCGGTAGCGCGTAGTATTATTGCTGGCCTTGGTTTGAATTACGATCCTTGGACAAATGTCACCGAAACGGTTGCTTTATCAACTGAATGGGAAACTTATACTCTGGTATTAACCACTCACGGATTTGGTGATGAGAACAGTCGCGTATTGTTCGATTTAGGCGCAGAATCAGGCTCTGTATATATTGATGATGTCAGCGTTTCAATTCAAGCTGATACCGGTGGAAATGCTGGAGGTTCAGTTGTTGAAGATGAGTTTGTTATCACTTCTTCTACCGATGATACTGATGTTAGCTTCACGCCTGATACAATTGGTGAATGGAGCACTGGCACCACAATTCAGTCTGATGTAACGTTTGATGGTTTATCAAGTTGGGAGCTTACCTCGAGTTCAAATTCACCAGAGCAAGGCAACTGGGGTACTGTACTAGCATTCCAAAATGGCTTCTTTGGTGACTTTAGTTTATTCAACCGTGTTGAATTAAAACTAGCAACGTCTGGCGGTTATACAGAAGGCTTTAAATTAAGTATTTCAGCGAACGGTGTGCAAAAAGAAATGGCTTTACCGGTAAACCAAAGTATCTCTACTTGGCAAACCATTTCAATTGATGCTGCTGATATTCCATTGAATCTTTCTTCAATTGATTGGATTGCGGTTTACGGTATAGGAGGTGAATCTGGGGTTTCAAAGATTAACGTTACCGACTTTAGCTTGATAAAAGATGTAGCTATCGTGTTTGATAGTGAAACGGTGAGTGACTATGTCTTTATTTCTTCAGACCCAAACGTAGCAAGCGATTTGATCCATGATGGAGATAATAATAGTGATATTGGTAACATTATTTTTGGTGAGTGGAGTACAGGTACTAACATTTCTGAAATTAATTATTCAGGCTTAGATGCTATCCAATTAACAGCAGGCGGTAGTTGGGGGGCGGTATTTGCATTACAAGGTGATATCTCAGATGGAAGTAATGTTGATAACTACGATGTTGATCTAGCTACTTATACTAACATTAAGTTTAAAGTTGCTTCACAAGGTGCATTCCAACGCTATGCTTTATCCATTGTTTCTAACATAAATGGTAGCGAAACCTCTCAGGAAGTTGGCTTTAGTTTAGCAAACCAGGCTGACTGGAACGATATTGATATAGATCTAGCACAATATGGCGTTAATTTATCAAACGTTAATCAAATGGCACTGTTTGGTGTTTATGATGGGGGCTCTGCAGGTCAAAAAATCTATATCACTGACTTGATTGTCTATGACACAGGTAAAGTTGGACCAGCAAAAGATAGCTCAGATGATAAATTTGTTTTCTTTTCGTCTACCGGTGAAAGCTCTGATTTAGTTTGGGATGGCGATGACTTTGCTCATAATGGCAATATAACTATGAGTGAATGGTCAACCGGAACAACACTAACAGCCGACGTTACTTATAATGGTTTAAGTACTTTTGAATTAAGTAAAGGAAATGGTTGGGGTGCTGTACTTGCCCTTATGGGAGATACTTATGGTGGGGTGCAAGAGTATAAGTTAGATGTGGCGAAATACAGTACCATCAACTTTAAAATAGCTGCTCAAGGAGCTTTTTCTGCTTACTTCATCGACTTTATTGTTGATGGTGCTGAATTTAAAGTGCCGTTAACCGTGAATAGTAACTGGACTGATGTAACCATTAATGTTGCTGATATTCCGCTTAATATGTCCAAGTTAACGCAAATTGCTATCTTTGGTGAAGGTGGAGGGGTAAACAATAAAATTTACATTACTGATTTAAATATCGCTAAGTAATAGCTAGCCCAATAAATAAGTCCGATTCATTACTTAATGAGTCGGATTTTTTGCTTTGAACCAAAGTAAACGGACGTTTGTGGTTATACTTTATTTATCCGTCGCTTGTAGGCCTTGCCGTTTTAGTATTATTTTATGGCTCTGTCTCAATTGATTTACGATTTTGTCGGCTGTTTGTATATTTAAGCCGATACAGGTAGGTTGTTCCAGTTCAAAAGGAATAATTGCCGTTACTGTACTAAGTGGTAAGTTGAGCTTTTTTAATGATCTTTCAATGGCTCTATCTGATTGTACAATTAAGTCTACCCGGCCCTTAATCAACTTTTTTAAATTGGCAAAGCCGTCGTTATTAATATCGAGATGTTTGTTATCTTCAAACCCTCTCACTCGCAGTGTTTCATGGGTAAAGTCATTGCGTACTACACCTAGACTATATGTTTTAGCTGCTTCCATGACAGAAAAATTTATGTCATGTCTGGTACTCAAACGGTAGATGTATTCTTTTTCAGATTGTATTAATGGGCAAATCCAATGGAACATATCTTCACGCTTATTAGTGCGGCGCAAAGAATAAATAAGCGTATTAGGCTCCGTTTTTGCTTTATTGTATGCTCTAGCCCAAGGGTACACTTGAATGGAATAAGCAATTCCAGCATGAGCTAAGATTTCTCTAACTATTTTAGTCGCGTCCCCAACAACTTCACCGTGCTCATTCATATAATTTAAGGGGATACGTTGTTCAGTCACCACATTTAGCTGTACGGCATAACAGCTAAAAGAAAAGCATGATAGCAATATGAACAGGCAAAGTTTGTTATTACCAGGGGCAGTGTCGTTTATATTTCCATTTGATGAACAATAAAACGTCATTTGGAAGCTATTTAAATATTAAAGGAATGAATTAAGAATAGGTTAGTAGCGCGCAATAATTCAAGGTAACCTTCAGGTCATGCTATGCTGATAACTAGTTTATTTTGGGTTGATGTTGAGGGTATAAAGACAAATAATCACACCAAGTACTAAAGTGAGTATAATGAAAGCGCTTGTCTGTTGCTTTGTACCATTGCGATATTTGTCTAGCTTGTAAACGGAAATATATTTTGTGTCCGTCAATAGCAACAAAACAAACCAGTGGCTCAATAGTATCGTTGGTTAATTGTATTTCAGCAAAGTCTTCAAAATTTCGTTGATGCTTGACAGAAAATTTAGGTAGTGCACAAGCCGAGGCCGAAAATACCAATAAAGTTAGATAGATGAAGGTTTTAATAGGCATTAGTTATGTGTACCAGCGAGTATGAATCAAAAAAAGTTAAATTATTTTAAGTTTAGCATTGAAACCGAAAACAGGTGTCTCCATAACTTACTTATACTAAATAAAGTACAAAAAAAGAACCCAGTAATTAATTTCATTTATTCAATTACATTATTATAAAAATGTGCCCAAATATTCAAGCAAACTAAGAATAAAAGCACCAGAAATAAGAGAAAAATCATGGCGAATATCGTTCCTGTAAAAAAAGAGCAGCACCAAAACCTAAAAATTGCTACTACTCGTAATATTTCACATGTAGCTGGACAGCACATTATCCCTGTGTCTGCAATTGAATATGCACAATCGTCGGCAAGCTTTCCAATTGTTTTGGTTAAAAATCCTGATTCTGAGCGTTTTCGTAGTGTGGCAATGCTTGGCTTAGAAGCGGGCGAAAACCTGTTTTTGCAAGATGAAAAGTGGACAGCATTATCAATGCCTCAAAGTATTTCAATGGTGCCATTCTCATTAGGTGTTGATCCGGAAAAAGAAAACACCTTAACAACCTGTATTGACCTAGATAGTGAGTTTGTCGGTGAAGATAAAGATTTAGCTTTATTTGAAGCAGATGGTGAAGACTCTGAAATGTTTGTTAGTGTTCAAAAAGGCCTTGGTCGATTATTTGATAATGAAAGAATGACAGAGAATTTCATTAAAGAGCTTCAAGAGAATGATTTACTGCAAGAGCTTGAATTGAATATTGCTTTACAAACGGGCGAGAAAAAGAAGCTGGTTGGTATTTTTACAATCAACGAAGACAAAATTAAAGACCTTTCAGACGAGAAAGTACTCGATTTCCATAAGCGTGGCTTATTTGTACCAATATACTCAATGCTAGGCTCATTAACGCAAGTTAATAATTTAGTGCAGATACGTAACCGTGTATCTGAACAAAAAGTAACAGGTGTACAAGTTGTACCAGTTGGCCAAAAAGCGGCTAACGAAGCCTAGCTTTAATAACAAATCTTAATAAAAAGGAGCTTTTTGCTCCTTTTTTCGTTTTAACAACAAATAAACGTCATTGCTTATTTCGATAGTCGCTTTCTTGTGCTAATTTAATTATTACCAGTATGTGATAGTGGAAATGTAATGGCCGAAAAAGACAAGCTTTCCAAGGAAGTAGAAGAGCAAATACAAAGTCTAGCGAGTGATGTTTATATACAAATAGAAGAAAAGCTTACCCAGCTTATTAGCACAGCTACGCCAAAAGAGCCAAGTGAAAAAGTTAAAATAGAAGAAGAACCTGCCTACATCGCACTACAAAATGACTATCAATCCAGCCAAGAAACACTATCTAAACAATCTGAAAGCCTTGCCAAAAAAATTACTCAATTAGAGGAAAATGTCACACAGTTAAAAGCCCAGCTTGCAGCGGGAGAAACTAAGCAAGCGAGTGATCAAGCCACACTTATTGCCCATGATGACGATGCGGAAAAAAAGTTTGCGCTATTGTCTGGTAAGCATGAATTGTTGACTGAGCAATTAACAGAGGAACAAGAAAAATCACAAGCAAGCGAACAAAATTTTCAGGTTGAGCTAACCCAGCATACGATTAATTTCACTGAAACAATTGAACGTTTAGAGCATGAAAATAAGCTGATGAAAGCTGCACTTGCAGAAGGACAAACAAAGTTATCAAGTGAACAACAAAGTTTGAAATCTGAATTAAACGAACAAGCTACAGGCTTGCAACAGACTATTTCAACATTAGAATTAGAAATATCGGACCATAAAAAGCAATTAGCACAAGCACAAGCAGAAATTTCAAACCAAGATAAAGAACAGCAAGACAAACTCGTCGCTAATGAGACAGAAATCACTGAACAACAACAGGAAATTTCTACGTTGAATGACAGCCTAACGGTATTTGCTGAACAAGAGCAAACCTTGACTGAGCGTTTAAACTTGCTTGAAAAGCAACTTGAAAATAAAGAAGGTAAACTTCACAAAGCCGAAGAGACGTGGCAAAAAACAGATGAACTACAAACGTCTACTTTGATAGCGCAGAAAAAACAAATTACTGAATTGAATAAAAAATTAAAAGCTTCAACAGGAAGCTTAGACGAAGTTCAGCAGCAGCATAAGCATCAAGCAGCAAACTCCAAACAACAAACAGAAGAATTAGTAACTGAGCTGAATGAACAATTGCTACAAGTGCAGAATGAGAATAATGATCAAATAAACAAATTGACCGAGCAAGAAAGTAAACTAGCAGGATTAAAAGAAAACATTGAGCAACACGAGCAAACAGAACAAGAATATGAGCAAGCCTTAAGTAAATTGACCAAACAACATACTGAGCTAATCACACAGTACCAAAACCAAACGAGTAGTGCCAAAAAAGAAACTGAGCAAAAAATAGCGCAGATGAATGAGCAACAACAACAAGCTCAAAATGATGCACAGGCGCAGAGAGAAATGCTAATTGCGGAGCATAAAAACCAAACCGCAACAACCAAGCAAGAAACTGAGCATAAAATAGCGCAAATGAGTGAGCAACAGCAACAAGCTCAAAATGATGCACAAGCGCAAAGAGAAGCGCTAATAGCAGGGCATGAAAACCAAACTGTAACAGCTCAGCAAGATACAGAGCGACAAATAGCGCAGATGAGTGAGCAGCAGCAACAAGCTTTAAGTGATGCACAGTTGCAAAGAGAATCGCTAATAGCAGCGCATCAAAACCAATCAGCGACTGCCGAGCAAGGTACAGAGCAACAAATAACGCAGATGAATGAGCAACTGCAGCAGGCTCAAAATGATGCACAGGCGCAAAGAGAAGCGCTGATTACGGATCATCAAAACCAAACTGCAACGGCAAAGCAAGATACAGAGCAACAAATAGCAGAGATGAATGAGCAACTGCAGCAGGCTCAAAATGATGCACAGGCGCAAAGAGAAGCGCTGATTACGGATCATCAAAACCAAACTGCAACGGCAAAGCAAGATACAGAGCAACAAATAGCAGAGATGAATGAGCAACTGCAGCAGGC
>CAJXWZ010000050.1 GCA_913062815.1 uncultured Colwellia sp.
TCTGTTGCTGAATAGGTGATCGTATATTCACCTACCACCGAAGTATCAACTGTTCCCGTGCTACTTACGGTAACATTTCCATCCTTGTCATCCACTGCAGAGGCACCAGCATCATTATAGGCCTCATTTAACAGAATATTTGCAGGGTTTTCTCCTGAGATAGTTATCACTGGTGCAGTAGTATCTTTATTTTCACCACCACCACCACCACCACAGCCAGCTAAAGATATTATTAAGGTAAATATGAGTATTTTAGACAAGTTAATCGTATGTTTTACTGACATGTAATAGTTCCCTTATTATTGTGTTTTTTTTAATCAGAATAATAATAGATTAATTTAATTAATTCACCTAACGTTTTTTTGCAAATTAATGATGATTAAAAGAAAACTTCGTCAAGCCTAAACTTTGATTGCGAGGCACGGATAAGACGGTAAAAGTATGGGTATTTATGTTTACATTGCCACAAAGAAGTCTTTAGCTGTATATTGTTTTCGCTGTTAAATTATTAATACCTTAAGCTAATTTTAACCACATTTTTATCTTATATTAATGATTAGTACAGTTATTTACAGAACTCCAAGCTAACGACTTTGAAACTTAAAACTATTTATTGCTCTCCCACCTATCCAATTAATCTTTATCGGGATAGGTGACATAGGTAGCACACTAATTTGTTTGCTACCCTGTTTCAGTTTGTCGCGAACGCTAATCACATTCTACTTTTCTTTTCACTTACCGCCAAAGTTTAGGTGCGCTTGTTCGAAGACGTAGAAATGGCGTACAACTAGAGTTTGTATGCTCTATGTTTCTTCTTCGTGCAACGTGACGAGTATTATTCAATTTAAATTGGCTATGTGTTTGTACTAGCAATATTGGCTTTCATCTTGAGAAAAAGCCAACAAAAGCACGCTCTGGTCGCCCTTCTTTTCTTTCGTTTTTCATAGGTGCTTACTGGCTTTTTATGCTGTTTGCTGGCAATCGACAACATGGCACAAATTCAATATTCCCTTTCGTTCACTAGGAACTTTATTCGCAATTAATAGAAGTTCGCTCAACTAGTTTTCATTCTGTTAATCTCAAAAAGTGCATTAAAGAACCTGAACTTTTAACCTTTTACTTATAAAGTTTGCTTTGGCAACTCAAACTTATTAGAAATTTTCTCATATTCTCCACTTTTATGGAGCTCTGCTAATGCTTTATCAAATTCGTCAACTAGTCGTTGAGATACGGTTTTTTTACTAAACATGATTTTACTTTTAGCTTCTTCATCAGAGGTGATCCTAAAAAGTGGCACTATGTTCGCGCTATAACTCGTTTGTTTTAATAAATAATGTTTGCCCTCAATTTCTGAATCAATATATGCATCAACTCTCCCTTTAAGAACAAAACTAGGCAGCTTTTGATCATTATCTATATAAGCAAGTCGCTCAACGAATTTTTGTTGTTTTAGCAGTTCATTATATGAGTCAGAATAAATGGCACCACGAAGCGCGCCTATAAGGATGTCTTTATTTGCCAAATCAGCTAGATTTTTGATGGATTGAAATAGATCTAACTTATTCTTATGAGCGAAAAGCATGTAATGGCTATAACGAAAAGCTTGCTTGGTAAACAAGGCGTATTCTTGGCGTTCAGGTGAAACTGCAGCTGCAAGAGTTATATCAACAGCCCCAGACTCAAGACCTTTTAATACTCTGGGCCAAGGCATAGAAATTATTTTAAATTGATGGGAAGTTCTGCGAAATACCGCTTTGGCAAGTTCAATATCTTTACCAATCCAAGTACCACTTTCATCTTTAAAGCGATAAATATCCCTTTCATTTACAGCTATTGTAAATTCTTGACCATATGACTTAAACGCTAATGAAAGCAAGCATATTGTTAGAATAAACCTCATTCTTTTCTACTCCGAAAGCCCTTGGCTTAAAGCAAATATGGTTTCATCCTTCATAAACTTCAATCTGTATTGATTATTCTAAATGTTGGCTTACTTCCGTAAACTTAGAATTAAGGTGATTCATAAATGCTACCCAATGTAGATTTAGCATAGACTATATAATTTTAAACAATTTTTCATGCAAAGTCGATATTGGTTATTTCACATGTAAACTCAATAATGTGAAATATGTTGTTATAACGTATTTTAAAAGAGAGAGCATAAATTGTGAGGAATCATTTTAAGTCGCAATAGCTCTCACTTCTTTAACCTTTCTAATTTCACTTTAAGTAGTCACAGGATGTATTACATCATGCTGGGTAGATATAAAGGCTTTTAAAAACTTTTTGTTTCGTTTGTATTGTATAAAGCGAGAAAACAAAATGTCATTTAATTGTGCTTCAAGATAATTGGATTGAATTTCTTTCATATTGCTTTGCAAATAGAGGTAACTTAGCTCTTGGGCAGCAAAGCAAACAAGTGGCTGATGATATTTTTGTACATGTTGAAGCAGTAATGTGGCAATTCCTTGACCTTGATAATTAACATCAACAGCCAGCGCATGTAGGAAATGTTGGTTATTCATTTTATTAATTTTTGAAATGATAACACTAGCAATAATAAGATTATTTTTCTCAATATAGTAGCAATTATCTAAACCCATAAATCGTACAGAATAGCTTTGGCATATATAAAATTGGCGGATTTTCTTTCTATTAGTTTTATTTGCTAAGGTGATTTTCATAAGCTCTATTTATTATTAAACTAGTTTTTGGCCTAACTTATGCTTGATCATTACTACTAATCTAATTCACTTTGATGATTTTTTTAGGGTGTAACGCAAGGAGATATTATGAGCAGAAGTAAGCAGCGCCATTATTTACTTTATAGTAATAGAGTTATCATTTATATCTTTAGTCTACTTGGCCTTTTATATGATACCAATCTTGCTTGTGTTGTTGCATTAACTCTTTGGGTTTGGATGCCACAATGTCTACGAATAGAATTAAACATAATCAAAGCATATCAACGTTTTCAGGCTAAGAACTTTCAATAACGTTGCGGGTGAGCTGTTTATTGCTTTCAGCACTATTAGGTGATTGTTGAACACGTATTGTCTTTGCAACTTGATTGACATAAAAAGCGCGTTTTTTTGCAAAAAGTTAAAATGTAATTAAGAGAATATAGAAATAGTTAGAGGTTTCACTTTAGAGGCTTTGTACTTTTTAAAATAAATTTATCTATAAAACTATATTTTAATTCCTCCTTATTCTATAAAAAAAGTATTGCTTTTTTGTAAAGTTCTGTTTTATTTGATAGAAGTTTACCGGTGAAATAATGAACAGTTTCTGTTAACAATTTCATTACTTTATAAGCGATAAAAGTTAGCATTTTGACCTTGCAACACTTGATGAAATCCTTTTAAATGAATCGTCGATTTGTTTTTAGCACATAGTATTTTAATAACAAATTTGGCCACAACGTAGTTTAATTGCTAAAAGGTTATTGCCTGACTTAGTGATTTAAAAGGTATTTTTAAGAAATAGTTACGAGGTGTTTAAAAAATGAGAAGACAAAAAAGAGATAAGTTAGGAAGAGCGCATTCGAATGGATACCAAGCCGGCCTGAGCGGAAAATCAAAAGAGCAATGTCCTTATGAAGGGGTTGATGCTAAGTCGCAATGGTTAGGGGGATGGCGAGAAGCGCTCACCGATCGAAATATGGGGTTATTTAAATAACAATAACAGCTTATTGCCATTTCGCTCGATTTTTTCATTGAACGAAATGGCTATAAAAAATTCAAAAAACGCAATACCTGCTAGTTCATCCCGCCACAAACAGTACAATTCTTTTGTTTTTTCATGTTAAATTGTTGCCATTGGTTTGATAAACCATCAAACAAGTTCAATTGATTTAGTTGTGCATCATTATTCGTTAATAACTTGATAGCTTGTAAAGCTTGTGAGCCGGCAATGATCGCCAGTACAGGCCCTAGAATACCAATTGTTTGACAGTTATTGACAGGGGCTTTTTCACTCGAGGGAAATAAACAATGATAACAGGCGCTACTCTCATCTCTAGAATCGACGACAAGCTGTTGACCATCAAAGCCTGTTGCCGCTCCGATAACTAGAGGAGTCTTATGTTCAACACAGGCTTGGTTAATTAAATAGCGTGTTTTAATGTTATCTGAGCAGTCAAGTACTAGGTCAACTAGCGGTAGATAATAATCGCATAGCTCTTTATCTAGCATTTCATCTATTGCTTCAGTTTCACAATCAGGGAATTGTTTACTAAGCCTTTCTGCGGCCACATCTGCTTTGTTAAGGTTAATATCTTTTTGGTGAAATTGTATTTGCCTAGGTAAATTACTTAACTCAATGCTATCTCCATCAGCTAAGTATAAGGTGCCAACCCCCGCCGCTGCTAAATATAAACTGGCAGGATTCCCTAAACCGCCAACACCTACTATGAGTACTCTGGCATTTCGCAAAGCTACTTGCCCTTGCTCGCCTATTTTATCCATCATAATCTGTCGTGAATATTTAAGTTGCTCTTGCGTTGTTAGCACAGGCTACTCCCTTTGCTTAATTCGTTAAATATTAATAAAGATAAGTACGAACTGCACTTGCCTTAAATTGCAGATATACATCTTGGTCGATTTTTAGGGCAAGCTTCTGTTGAGAAAAAATACTGATGCTTATAAGAAACTTTTGCTGTCCGCATATTGCACTGATGAGTACTTTATTGCCGGTAGTATTGATTGTTGTTATTGATGCAGGTAGATGATTTACAATGGAGGAATTTAGCGGCTCGGTTAATGAAACACTAATATCATTGGCCAGTATAAAACAACGCAGCATCCGCTCCTCTGCCTGAATGGGCTGTTCATTTAAAGCAGGTAAATAAATGTTATCTTCATCATTTAAGCTTAATACTGCCAAGCCTTGGCCATTATTTAGTGATTTTATTGGCAAGGACATGCTTGTTTGATGTTGAATAAAATCGGCAGTGTGTGATTGACTCAGTTTATGGATCATTTGATGAATGTTGCCGTACCCTATTGTTTTTCCTTGAGCTAGTACTAGCAGGTTGTCGCAAACTTGTTGCAATTCTTCAAGGGAGTGACTGACATATAAAACAGGAATATTCAATTTACGCTGAATTGTCAGCAGCATTTTCAATAAAGCTGTTTTGGCCGGTATATCAAGCGCACTTAATGGTTCGTCAAGCAATAATAATTTTGGCTCAGCTAAAATTGCCCTGGCCAAAGCTACTCGCTGCTTTTGCCCACCAGAAAGCTCATGGATTTTTTTGTGCAAAAGGGCGTTTATCTCAGTAAGTTCGATGATTTCTTTAAAGTTTAACTGGTTATGCTGACATCGTTTTACAGCAAATGTCAGGTTTTCTAAAACATTTAAATGCGGAAATAACCGAGAATCTTGAAAGACCAAGCCAACATGTCGTTGTTCTGATTTAACAAAAACCTTAGCTTGACTATCAACTAGACACTTGTCATCTAATGCGATACTACCCGTGATATTGTTTTCTAAACCAGCAATGGCACGTAACATTGATGACTTGCCCGAGCCTGAGTGGCCAAAAATACCGGTAATACTGGTTAGCGGAATCTCTTGCTTTAGTTGCAATTTAAACGCATTAAATACCATAGAGAAATCTAAAGAAAGGCAAGCCATTAGTTTTTCCTTTTGGTAATTGTTTGTGGAGATCTATTTAAAAGGTAAACGGCTGAAAGCAATATCATGGAGCCTACCAGCAGACTTATTGCCAACACGTGGGCTTTAGCGTAGTCAAAGGCTTCAACATGATCAAAAAGTGCAATAGATAACACACGAGTTTCACCGGGAATGTTGCCGCCAATCATCAAAATCACACCAAACTCACCAACGGTATGAGCAAAACCTAAACTGGCTGCAGTAATGAAACTCGCTCTAGTAATAGGAAAAACAATGTTGAAAAACCTGTCAATAGGCCCAGCACCAAGCATTGCTCCTGCTTCAAGAATGGGTTTGCCTAATTGCTCAAACGCTTTTTGTAGAGGTTGTACAACAAACGGCATAGAGTAAAGTACTGAGCCAATGACAATAGCTGAAAAGCTAAAAGCGAGCTGTTGTCCAGTCGCCTGTTGCCATAGTTGTCCGGGTAAATATTGGGGTGAAAAAGCAATCAGTAAATAAAAACCTAACACGGTTGGTGGTAATACCAAGGGTAGGGCTACAATTGCTTCAATAATTACTTTCACCCGACTTTGCATATTAGCCAGATACCAAGCTATGGGTGTACCAATCAATAATAAAATGACCGTAGTCAATGCTGCCATTTTTAAGGTAGTCAGCAATGCAAGTAAATCTGGACTGATCATTTACTTACACCTTTTTGATTTTGAGTAAAGCTAGCATAGCCAAAACTGACTATTTTTTGTTGCACCTGTGCAGATAATAAATATTTACTTAACTGTTTGGCTTGCTTGATGTTATTACTTTTTTTGATGATGACTAGTTGTTGCGATATTGGCTGGTGGTAATCAGCAGGGATGATAGCACCCGATAAGTTATTAAGCACAAGCTGGCTGTAGGCCACTAACCCTGAGGGTACCGCTTGACTGCGAACTTGAGTGAAAGTTTGGTTGATGTTAATCCCTTGAATTAACTTGGGTTGATATTGCTGCCAAAGCCCTAAATGCGCAAGAGTCTGTTTTGCTGCTTTACCATAAGGGGCCGTATCTGGATTAGCAATAGCGAAACGTGCAGGAAGCGTGTGCAAGTCAATCAATTTGGCTGAGTTATTGAGCGATAATAACGCTAATCGACCTAAAGCATATGTTTGTCGACTGTCAGCTAATGTTAATTGCTCTTGCTCAAGTTGATTGGGTCTGACGCTATCGGCAGCAATAAAAATATCAAATGGAGCGCCATGCTTTATTTGTAAGAACAATGCCCCTGTTGCGCCACTAATGATTTGTGTGTCGATATTTGTTTGTTGATTAAATTCAACGAGTAGTTGTTTTAATACTGGGGTAAAATTTGAAGAAACAGCAATGCGCAGTGGCTGCTTTGCCTCAGCAGAAACGATACTGCTTAGGCTAAATGTAAATAATAAAGAAAGTACCTGCAGAAATGGACGAACGATCATGAGTTACCACTTAGCCGCTTTATTTTCATCACTCGTTTTGGCTGCAAGCCACTGTTCACCTTGATTGGTATTTTCTTTTTTCCAAAAAGGCGCCTGAACTTTTAAGTAATCCATAATAAATTCATTAGCAGCAAACGCATCTTGGCGATGCATACTGGTAACGCCAACAAAAACAATTTGTTCACCAATAGCAAGTTTGCCAACACGATGGATAACTTTTACTCGGCCAATACGCCAACGCTCTTTAGCTTGGCTAATAATTTTAGCTAACGACTTTTCGGTCATACCCGGATAATGTTCGAGCGTTAAACTGGTAACATCTTTGCCTTCATTTTTGTTGCGCACCCGCCCAGTAAAAGTAACCACAGCACCATCAATAGCATTATCTTTTTCAAGTAAAGCAACTTCATCAGCTAAATTAAAGTCGACAGACTGAATTGATATTTCAGGAGCATAGTTTTCGGTCGTCATGAGTTAACCTCCGGTAACCGGTGGGAAAAAAGCCACTTCATCACCTGATGTTATTGTTTGTTCGCCATCAACCATATTGTGATTTACAGCCGACAATAACGAACCCGTAGTAAAAACTTTTTGCCACTGTTCACTCTTGCTAGCAAGTTCAGCTTTTAACTCGGCTACCGTGGTTAAATTTTCATTAACTATGGTTAACTCGTGGCAATTTAGTTGCTCTCTTAATGCGGCAAAAAATACGACTTTAATCATAATAATGTTCTCTTATCCAATATCTTTAATTTTTATCGCCAACACTAATTACTGTGCTTGCCAATGCCCTGATTTACCGCCTGTTTTTGTCAATACCTTGATACTATGTATTTCCATAGCCGGATCTGCCGCTTTGCACATATCAAATAACGTTAAACAAGCCACTGAAGCCGCGGTAAGTGCTTCCATCTCTACACCGGTTTGCCCAGTTAAACGGCAAAGGGTGGTGATCTTCACTTGCGAATTCTCTTCATCAAGACTGAAATCAACTTGCACCTTA
This sequence comes from uncultured Colwellia sp., assembly GCA_913062815.1. GTDB lineage: Bacteria > Pseudomonadota > Gammaproteobacteria > Enterobacterales > Alteromonadaceae > Colwellia. The sequence goes on from CAJXWZ010000050.1 coordinate 8,097, forward strand.
CTTAACATTAACGGGTGACATAAAGGAATTAAATCGCTACATTTTTTTGCTGCTTGAATGCCGGCGATACGGGCGACAGCAAATACATCGCCTTTTTTATGTTTGCCACTAGTAATAAGCTCAAAAGTAGCGCGATTCATTTTGATAAAACCTTGCGCGGTCGCTGTTCGAGAGGTCATAGCCTTTTCTGTTACATCAACCATATTAGCCTCACCTTGTTGGTTAAGGTGGCTTAGTGCTATTTGATCATTCTTTGTGGTTGAGTTTGTCATTAGTTACGACTCTCGCATTGCTCAGCACTTATATTTAAATGCGGAACGAAGTTACATGGACGATGGCTGGCATCTAATTGCTCTTTAATAACTTTATCCCAAGCAGTTTTACAAGCATTGGTTGAGCCTGGCACACATAAAACCACGGTTTTGTTAGCTATGCCACCAAAGGCACGAGATTGAATAGTTGACGTACCTATCTCAGCTAATGATACATGACGAAAAATCTCACCAAAGCCTTCAATATCTTTATCAAATAAGACCATCAATGCTTCAGGTGTATTATCACGCTCAGTAAAGCCGGTACCACCGGTAGAAATAATGACATTAATACCATCATCAGCTATCCATTTTGATACTTGCGCGCGCAGTTGATAGACATCATCAATGACTATGGCTTTATCGACCAAGGTATGGCCAGTGCTAGTTAAGCGTTCTACTAATGCTTGACCTGAAGTATCATTGTCAATAGTACGAGTGTCTGAAACAGTTAACACTGCGATGTTTAATGGAATAAAAGTTTTGCCGCCTTGTGCAGACATAAGTTTTCCTTTCTACTGATAATTCAGGCCTTAGCCTGTTCAAAATTTAATTGCTTGCTAGCTTGTTGCCACTGCTCAGGTGTGTTGGTGTTGAACAATGTTTTCTCATCATCGCAAGAAATAGCTTGATGGGGCATACAGTTTATTAACGCTTTAATTGATGGCCCTTTAGTTACAAATCGAGAAGTAGCAGCCGTATTTACAGCTTTTCTTGCATCATTTATATTAAAAGCTTGTTTAAGGTATAGTTCCAAATAAGCATTATTAGGTAAATACAGCGGAATATTATGACTTTGGAAAAAAGTGGCTTTTTGAGATAACTCTCCCTTAACACGAAGCTTGGCTAAAGCCTTTGCCGTGATAAAAGGCAAGTCTACTGGTAAAATCAATAATGAATTTATCTGTGGAAATCTCGCTAACACACTAAAAATACCACCGACAGGACCGTTTTGTTCAACTAAGTCGGGAATATCATGATTATTGCCACTGACCACAACATTGCTTATACCTGAGTCCATAAGTATCTGCTTGGAAAACGATAACATGGAATGGTTATTGCGCGTCAACAGCGCTTTGTCTTGCCCCATACGAGACGATAAACCGCCAGCCAGTACTACACCTAGACAACCATGTTGAACACTTGTATTCACCCTAACCACCTAACATAGCAAAGTTTTTGGTGCCGCCAGTCAGTTTGTCATGCAGGAAATGAGTGGCTTTTTTATCACCTAATAACGATAATATTCTTGCTTGCAAAGGTTCAATTTCATCGCATTGCAATTGCTCTCGCAGTGATAAGCCGTTATCACCAAATAAGCACAGGTGTAATTTGCCTGACGAACTCACCCGTAAACGATTACAACTATCACAAAAATCTTTCGAATAAGGCATGATAAGCCCTATTCGACCTTGGTAATCAGGGTGATAAAACTCTTGTGCAGGTCCTGAAGCCTTGTCTTGAATAACAGGCAACCAGCCATCAAGTATTAAGTTTTGCTTAATACGTGAGCCTTGGACATGCTGTGCGTCAAAAAAAGCTTGATTCTCGCCGGTTTGCATTAACTCGATAAAGCGTAAAGTCACTGGTGTGTCTTTTAACCAATCCAAATAACTTTGAATATCTCGGCCGCTATATTCGCGCATTAATACGGTATTAACTTTAACGCTGGGACGGCCATCAGCTAACGCCATATCAATACCTTTTAATATAGTATCGAGTTTGTTGTGGCCAGTAATAGCAAGGAATTGCCTAGGATCTAAACTGTCTATCGAGATATTAATAGCATCAATACCTGCATCTAACCATAAAGGTAAATGCTCAGGTAATTTGAAGCCATTGCTAGTAATAGCAACTTTTTTAATGCCCTGAGTTTGTTTGCAAGTAGCAATAATATCAGGCAGATCTTTCCTAAGCGCCGGCTCGCCACCTGTAATACGTATTTTTTCAGTGCCTAAACTGGCAAAGGCTGCCGTCAGTCGCTTTATTTCACTATGTGAAATGAAATCACGAGGCTGATCGCACTGATATCCGTCAGGTAAGCAATAATTACACTTAAAATTGCAAACGTCAGTAATTGAAAGGCGCAGATAATAGAATCTGCGACCATAGTTGTCTTGTAACATATCACCTTTCCAAATGTCGGGAGGCTAACTTGTTTCCTTGTTAACCCTGGTAACTCGGCCCCTATGGCCTTGCTACGGCTTATAAATACTTAACCTTATATTTGTTCAATAAAGCGTTAGTAGTTACAGCTCGGTGTGTATAAATAAGTATATATCATTTAATCGCACAGATAATAATACTTTTTAATCTTACATATTTGCATCGACATCAATAAATTGCCGTTTTAAATTATTACTTTTATGGTTAATTGAGCGATACTAGCGTTATGTTCCTTGTAGACTGATGCAGTGAAAACTCTCTTTTACCCAAGACTATTAACAGAGAGTTTCAAGCTGAAATCTATATTTATCCAAACTTAATACGAGTAGCTAATGTCTGATTATTGTGCCGCACCCGGTTTATTACCCTTTGACTCTGCTTTAGAAAATATGCTTTCGCAAATTACTCCCGTGACAGACACCTTATCTATCCCCATTAATCAATCGTTAAACTATGTATTAGCGATTGATATTACCAGCCCGCTTAACGTGCCGAACCATGATAACTCAGCGATGGATGGTTATGCCTTTGCCATCGAAAGTATAAAGAAAGCTAGCACATTAACCTTAGTAGGTCGTTCTATGGCGGGTGCTCCTTTTGAGGGGGAATGTAAAATTGGTGAGTGTATCCGCATTATGACTGGCGCTAAAATGCCAGTAAGTTGCGACACGGTCGAGATGCAGGAAAATGTTCAAGTAAGTGAGGACAATATAAGTTTCCTCGAAGATAAACAATGTGGCGCCCACGTACGTAAAGTGGGAGAAGATATAAAACTAGGTCAGACTGTGCTTAGGCAAGGGCATAAGTTGAGCGCAGTAGATATTGGTGTACTCGCCTCTTTAGGCATTAGCACTGTTAAGGTGTTTCGTCAGTTAAAAGTTGCCATCATTGCCACTGGCGATGAATTAAAGCTACCGGGTCAAATGCTTGAATCAGGTGATATTTATGAAACTAATAGTTTTGTGTTATGCGCAATGCTAGAAAAGCTAAATATTGAAGTCATCAATTTTGGCATTATCGAAGATGATTTTGCAGCGATAAAAGAAGCTTTTATCGAAGCGGATAGTCAAGCCGATGCCGTTATTTCATCAGGTGGCGTTTCAGTTGGTGAGGCTGATTTCACTAAAATGGTATTAGATGATTTAGGTGAAATAGGCTTTTGGAAAATAGCAATGAAGCCAGGCAAACCCTTTGCTTTTGGTAAATTACCTAACAGCATCTTTTTTGGACTACCGGGCAACCCAGTTTCAGCACTTGTTACTTTTCATCAACTTGCATTAGTTGCCTTGACTAAAATGCAGCATGCTGTTGAATTAACGCGCACAAGTTTACAGGTGAAGTGCATCCATGACTTAAAGAAATCGCCTGGTCGTATGGACTTTCAACGCGGAGTGCTGAGTGTTGATGCGCAAGGCGAAAATGTCGTTGCTTCAACAGGAGCTCAGGGATCAGGTATTTTATCTAGTTTGGCAAAAGCTAACTGTTATATTATTTTACCCGCAGAGCAGGGTAAGGTAAAAGCAGGAGAAATTGTAACTATTCAACTATTTGATAGCTATATTGTCTAATGTAAACAAGGTGTTAAAATAATGTGTATTGTATATTTGTTGTACAAATACATAGAGGAATGATAAATTATGCTTCAATAAGAATAGACTTCATAGGGAAGCGAAGATGAAGCACCAATTAAGTTTTGGCTCTATCAATAAGATTAGTGACAATATTGCTGAAGTTATTGTTAATGAAAATGTTGTAATGTCACTGGAAATGACAGAAGAGTATCATCAATTTTTAGTGGATAACTTTATCGGCGATCTCGGCTTACTCGTCAACAAAATTAACCCTTACAGTTATACTTTTGAAGCCAAATTAAATATAGGCTCTGCAAGTAATATTAAAGCCATAGCGGTAGTTCTTTATAACCAAGCGGCAGAGAAAGCTGTTGATGATCTTTTTGCAATGAGACAGTCGGATGGCTGGAATTTAAAAACTTTTTCAGGTTTAGACTTAGGTTGGCAACAAGGGTTAAATTGGTTGGAAAAAGAGTTATCAGAAGCTTGCTGATAACTCTGCTTACTTAATTACTAAGCTTGAAAGCTTTACTTAATTACAGTTGTGAAAAACACTTGGCCGCAGCTTCTAAGGTTTGTTCAATAACTTCATCGCTATGCGCAGTAGATAAGAATCCTGTTTCGAACGCTGATGGCGCTAAGTAAACGCCCTGTTCTAACATTAAATGGAAGAATCGTTTAAACTTTTCACTATCACAAGCCATTACTTGCTCGAAGGTCGTGATAGGATTTTCATCACTGGTAAAGAAAAAACCAAACATAGCGCCGACATAATTAATGTTTAAATCAACACCTTGACGCTCAGCTGCTGCTTTCAATCCCATCGCTAATTTTTCTGTTGCTGCGCTTAATGCTTGGTGCTTATCACCTTGCGCTAATTCAGTTAATGAGGCTAAACCGGCTGCCATAGCAATTGGGTTACCGGAAAGGGTACCTGCTTGATATACAGGACCAACAGGAGCAATATAATCCATGATTACTTGCTTGCCACCAAAGGCCCCTACAGGCATGCCGCCACCAATGACTTTACCTAAAGTGGTCAAATCAGGCTTAATATCATAATGCGCTTGTGCGCCGCCTAAAGCTACACGAAAGCCAGTCATAACTTCATCAAAAATTAATACTGAGCTGTACTCGTCACAAACGTCGCGTAAACCTTTAAGAAACCCAGCTACTGGCAAAATACAATTCATATTGCCGGCAACCGGTTCAACAATAATACAGGCGATTTGCTCGGGGTATTTGGCAAATATTTCTTTCACTTGTGCGAGATTGTTATAACTCACTGTTAACGTGTGCTGAGCAAAGTCAGCAGGAATACCAGGTGAATTAGGTACGCCTAACGTTAAAGCGCCAGAGCCAGCTTTTACCAATAAAGAATCGGCATGGCCATGATAACAACCCTCAAACTTTAATATTTTGTCACGATTAGTGAAGCCACGTGCCAAACGTATAGCACTCATGGTGGCTTCAGTGCCTGAGCTCACCATACGCAGCGACTCCATTGAAGGTACTAGTTCACGCACCTTTTCCGCCATGGTTATTTCTAATTCGGTTGGTGCGCCAAAACTTAAACCATTTTGAGCCGTATTGATTACCGCATCTAAAATCGCAGGGTGATTGTGACCCAAAATCATGGGTCCCCATGAACCGACATAATCAATGTAAGCATTGTCATCCGCATCATAAATGTAAGCACCTTCAGCGCGTTTTATGAAAGAGGGGGTGCCGCCGACACCGTTGAATGCTCTAACCGGAGAATTAACCCCACCAGGTATAACCTTTCTTGCTTGAGAAAATAATTGCTCGGAATTGCATGTAGAAAAATTTGTTGATCCACTCATAGTAAAGCTCTTTATTGGTCTATGGTTACTTACTTGATCTGATGAAGACAAGGTTTCACTCTGAAAATTTATAGATTAGTAATTTGCTAACAAGTAAATTAGCGTTTATTTGTATGCCAGTTTACTTCTTTTTCATATTGCGTTAGTTGCTCTTCAACACCTAAAGTTAAGGCAAAAAGTGCCATGCGCACTAAAACACCATTCTGTGCCTGTCTAAAAATGGCCAAACTGTCTAGATCATCCAAATCTACGTCCAACTCATTAGCTTCAGGGCGAGAGTCTCTGGGCAGAGGATGCATAATCACCGTATTCTCACGACAATATTGCTGATAAATTTCTTTATTCAAACTAAAATGACCGCGATATAAATCAGCTTCATCTTTACTGGCAAAGCGCTCTTGCTGTATACGCGTTTGATAAATTACATCACATGATAAGTTACCTGCCATGGTGTCGGTCATGACGACTTGATGGCCTGCATTCTCGAGTGTAGATATAACACTGTCGGGCATTTGCAGTGCTTTTGGCGATACCATGGTTACTTTTACATTATTATAAAGACTAAGTAACTTAGATAATGAATGGACTGTACGACCATGTTTTAAGTCGCCCATTAGCACAATATCAAGATTATCTAAGCCTTTTTGATAATGCATCATTTCAGACTGAATGGTGAACAAGTCCAATAGCGCTTGTGTAGGGTGTTCGTTGGCACCGTCACCACCATTAATTACTGGCACGGTACTACCTTTGGCAAATTGTTCTACTGAGTGCATTTGTGGGTGGCGCATGGCAATCACGTCACTATAACCACTAATCACTTGTGCAGTATCAAACAGTGACTCACCTTTACTTAATGATGAGTTTTCTTGTCCAACTGTTTCACGAACAAAGCCGCCGAGTAAATTAAAGGCGGTGCCAAAACTTACCCTGGTTCTTGTACTAGCTTCGAAAAATAAATTACTTAAAATAGCACCATCAAGTACGGTACAGCGTTTTTGGCGTGCAGCATAGGGCGCCATCTGTGCAGAAACATCTAAGATTTTTGCAATGGCGTCACGATCAAACTGAGATACCGACAGAATATGATTGCCTTGAAATTTCATCATTTGGACAAGTACTTAGAAAAATTTTGCGAAAATATAGCACGAAATGGCGATTTTTAGAATGCTAAAACACGTTTTAACTTGTAAGTAAAAATTAGTCTGGATTGAAGTCCGTTTTAAAAGACAAAGTTAACTCCTTTGTGAATAGATAATTTAAAAGGCCAAAAACTAGGCCTTTTAAATTATCTTATTTGATAACCAATAGCTAACAAGTTAATTGAGACTGTAACAACGCTTAGTTTTTAACTGCCACTCTTGTGCATTATTTATACGTCGAAGTAAGCATGTATCACCTTGTCTAATTAGCTCAAAAACTATCGCAGCGTCTATATTAGAAGGTATAACTTTAATGCCATTAGGTGAATTAACGGCTTTTTTACCTAACAGTAATCGACTTGAGTGTTGAAAAACATCGGCCGCAATAGGCACTCTCTTACCTCCAATTGACTGACTAACAATATTGATGATTTCAGCTCTTGCTTGTTCACTCTTAACAGGTAATAGCGCAGCTTCCTTTTGATGAGCTTGTAATGAACAAGCACTCAAAGTGAAAGCCAAAATAGATAAGGTTATTGCCTTTTTTGCTTTAAACAAATGCTTAGTTTTCATCTCTCAGTCCTGCTTTTATGTGGCGATATTTGTCAAAATGAATATCTCTAATAATAGCATCTTGTAAAGGCGATAAACCCTGTAGTTTAGTAGCCTCTACTGAATTCAGAGCTTGTGAACTTGTCCGTTTCATTTTCATTGCGGATTGCTCAACAATGTCAGGACAGCCATTGTTTGCTTGGTAATATAGCGCACTAGCAAGTAATACTTCTTGTTCATCACCCAAATCATGCAGGTAGTCTTCAGTTATTGGGCAACCTTGTACTTGTGCTAATTTGCCTGCTTCTGGTAGTTGCACAGGTATTAAACCGTCTGCATAATCGCCAAAACCTGCGTCATTTTCCCCTTTAAATTGCACAGTAAAATAGGTAGAGCCACAGTTATCTTCACTAACAAAACCATAGGGCTTACCACAAGTAGTGCTGCCAATTTGGATGACTTCTATATCAATTCCAATCAATGAATTCATAAATGATTCACTAGCAGAACAGGAAGAACCTGTGGTGAGCACATACACTCGATTTAAATTTAACGCGGGTAATGCTTGTCCATCTTGTATAATTGAATCACCACCGATTAACCTTCTTAAATCGAGTGTTTCACTAAAAAATGGCATTTGCTCATTTGCTATTTTATCGTTGTAAACAGTGGTTTCATATATTTTACCAAACGTGGCACTGTTGCCAGCAACCATATAGGCAAGTTGTGAAGACAAGGCTAAATAACCACCGCCATTATAACGTAAATCAACAATAAGGTCGTTAATGCCTTGCTCGGCAAAGGTGGTAAAACTATCAAATAAGTCTTTCTCAACTTGGCTGTTGTAGAATGAAGTTAGTAATAGATACCCTGTTTTGCCTTGTGCCGTATCTATTGTTTTAGCGATTTGTAGTGGCACTCCGCTAATGGCTGCGGTTTGCAGTTCAACTTCATACTCCACTGCATTGTTGTCAATAAATTTTAAGGTATGGGTTTCATCTTCTACATCGCTGAAGATAGCGTTGTTAATAGTATCTATGTCTGTTTGGCTATTAGCATTAATAAAGTCAACACCATCTACGGCTAATAATTTGGAACCCCGTGATATGCCCGCTGTCAGTGCTTGTGTATCGGGAGTGAGGTTTTGAACTATCCATTCTCTTGGCGGTTCACTATTTTTTCTAGCAAAAGAAATACCATACCCATAACTTACGCCTAACTGAGTTAATTCTTCAACTTCGCTGGTAGGTTGTAGCCAATGAAATTGGTCTTTATCTCTGCCAGAGTCGGTAACTGCCGTGGTTTTAAGTTGTGCAAAATAATCAATAAGATTGAAATCTTTCGGGTCTTTATCGATTACTTCTTGATACCAAAGGTAGGTTTCATGGGTGAAAGCACGTTGCCAGTGTTTTTCTAGTAATTCACTGCCATGTTGATCCGGGTAGGATTCGCCGGTAATCGGGCTACTCCCCACGCGAGGGGCTTCACATTGTGCTGCAAAGTCACCAGCAGGGGAGAATTGATCTTTTACCCAGTTAAGGTCGGCACTAACAGGTGAATTAATTGGTGTTGTTTCTGTTTGGCCACCTGAACCACCGCAAGCAGATAACAGAGTTAAAGATAATACAAGGGCTGAAAAGAGAGAGTAATTATTAGTAATTGTTTTTGCGCACATCGTCAATTATTTCCATTTAGGTAAACTATCCTTTAGTGATAATACCAAAAATAATTTAGATAAAACAATAAATAAGGTTATAAGAAATACTAATAACACTGACTGAACACGGGCTTTAAAGTTATTTTTTATTAGCGTGATAGCCTACAAGAACTTATATTCACTTGATAATAACTTGGTTTAAACTGGCTTTACATAAGCCAAAATTATTATGGCAAATAGCACTATGACGGGGAGTTCGTTAAAAAATCGATAAAATTTGCCTGAACGAGTATTCTTATTCTGTTGAAAAGCCTTCACTAACTTGAAACAGTAACCATGATAAATCAGCACCAATATCACTAAAGCTAGTTTTATATGGAGCCACTTGGCCGCAACAAACCAAGACCAGCCGTATGCGAAAATTAGGGTTGAGCCAAGTATTACCGTTAATATCGCGAAAGGTGTAACAAAATAGAGTAAACGTTTTTCCATGCCTTTTAAATGTTCGGCCACTTCACTTGATTGTGTTTCAGCATGATTTACAAAGAGGCGTGGCAAATAAAAAATACCAGCAAACCAAGCGACCATAAAAATCACATGGAACGCTTTGAACCATAAAATATTATTTAACAAAAATTCGCTCATTAATTTGCTCTTCCTTCAACGACGCACTCTCTTGCCGGTGATTGAGTTGGTAATACACCCTTGATTAGTTTGCCATTGACAAGATATTGCCTAATTTGCTCAAAAGTAACCATGCCGATAATTTCATTGGCATTGTCTTGATATATGTATACGCCACCACAGCGATCATTAACAAGTGCTAAATACGCTTCTGCTAAGGTGGCTTGCTGAGATAATGGCACCAGTTTATGCAGTGTGATTTTCTCGGATACTTGGTACTCTACACGCTCTTTTTCCGTAATGGTATGGTTAGTTGATTGCTTTTGCTCTAAGGCAATGTGCTCATTAAACTCAGCCCAATGATAATTAACTTGCTCAATAGCTTTGCCATTTTTTATTATTTTGTCGGTGGTTTTATTAATAACGGGCGTTTGGATGTCACTAGCAATAATGCTGCCGGCAATGGATTTTAAAGATGCTTGCTTGGTTAACTCTATGTTTTTAATCATCAAACCAAGTACGCCAATTTTTTGTAGTGTTTTTTCAATAGGTGGCTTACGGTAAGCTAGACCTTGTATATCGAGTTGCATGGTAAACACTGAGCGATTATTGAACAATTGACCGGAAATGATGCTTGCTACTGTGATAACTATCATCGCAGGTACAATAATTTCAAGTTGTCCAGACAACTCAACTACCGCAAGTAAAGCAGCAAGAGGGGCATTCAAACTAGCCGCCATAAAGCCGGCCATGCCCATAAGAATGAAATCATTACCTAAGTGCTCACCGGGGATAACTTGCATAACTAAGGCGCCACCTAAACCACCAGCAATGGCGCCAATGCCAATAATCGGGCCAACAATCCCACCAGGTATACCTAAGCCTAACGCGAAGGTTGTCATTAAAAACTTAGCTAAAAGTAAACTTAATAACAAACCTACATGCCAATTATTGGCTAAAGAAACATCGATAGCACCACTGCCAACACCCATAGCCTCAGGAATCAAGTAACCAAGGCTACCTGTGATTAAAGCGGCCAATAAAAGCCTTGGCACTATATGAAATTTGCTACTGTGACTAATAACAGTGACTAATGTTTTATTAAAAGCAGCAGCAAGCGTGCCTAAAAAAACGCCTAAAATAATTAAAGGAATATAATGCTGTGGAATAAGCTCAATTTTATGAAAATACTCAAAGTTATGAGTAATATCGAAAACATTGCGTGTGACTAAGGAGCCAACCAGTGCAGCTAACATGACAGGAATAAAAATATGAATTTTATATTCTCGAAGAATGACTTCCATAACAAAAAGTACAGCTGCAATTGGGGTGTTAAACGTTGCTGCAATGCCTGCAGCAATGCCACAAGCACATAAGGTTCGAATACTGTTGTAAGGTAGTTTTAATACACTACCGATATAACTGCTGGCAGCAGCACCCAAATGTACAGCAGGACCTTCTCTACCAACTGAAAATCCAGAGGCAAGAGCCACTGCACTGCCAAAAAATTGATTGATGGTATTTTTTAATGGAATAACGCCGTGAGACACTTTTAGACGGTGTAGTACAAAGGGAATGCCTGTTCTTAAATACTTATAGCCAGTGAGCCAACCGAAAAATAGTATAATCAAGGCACCAATGATAGGTAAATCAAAACGACTTACGCCATCTAAGGTGTTATAGTTGTCGCGCTTAATTAAATAGAGCTGTTGTAGTTCTTCAATTGTAAGCGTAAATAAAACAACAAAAAGTGCAGACGCAAAGCCGCCAACAATAGCAAGTAAACAGATTTGCCATGAGGTTTTAGGTAGCGCTAAATTTTTTCTTATTGTGCTAAAGTAGCTCATTATTATTTAACTAGCTTAATTGTTGTTTTCTGATAAGAATTTTATTGTTTATAAGGTTATTGTACGTCACAAATGAATTGGTTAGCAAAAATAAATCTCACCGTGGTAACTGAGCGTTTAGGGCCTTTTAAATCAGCACTATTCTTACTGATCTTAATAGCCCTATGTTTATTTATTGGTTATAGGGTCGGAAATTTTTATCATAATTTTCAATCTGCAACATTAGACCAACAAAAGCATCGTCTCGAGCAAATGTACCAAGCACAAGCAAGCCAAGTTGAGCGTATTCATACTTTAGAAGTTGAGTTAGCGGTCGAACAAATGGCCAATCAAAATGCTCAGGTAATGCTAAAAGAGATGTCGACTGAACACTATCAAGTTAAGAAACAATTGGCTTTTTATGAAAAAGTTATGGCGCCAGAAAAGGAAGCTGATGGCTTAGTCATAGATAATATCAAAATGACGGCAAGTAAAAGCCCTGGTCACTACAATTTTCAAGTTGTTTTAGTACAACAGCAATTGAAAAAACGCTATGCCAATGGATATGTTGATTTAGTGTTGAAAGGAAGTTTGGCTAATAAGCCAAGTCAACTTGCGCTGAAAGATATTTCCTCCCTTAGTAGAAAAGAACTGTCATTTAGTTTTAAATATTTTCAGATGATAGAAGGTATTATTACTTTGCCAGAAGGTTTTATCCCTGAAAAAATTCAAGTATCTGCCATTTTGACAAAAACAAAATGGCAAAAATATCATAAGCTTAATAAAACCTTGCCATGGATTTTAGAGTAATAACTGAATAATACTTGATTAAATTAGTCAGGTTTAAGATAATTGCCGCGATTATAAAGTTTATCCCCTTTTTTAGTAAAAGTAGAGTTCCATGTCTGATCCTATTGCAAACCTTGAATTACCAATAAAATTTACTGACGCCGCAGCGAAGAAAGTATTGTCATTGATCACCGAAGAAGAAAACCCTGAGTTAAAGCTTAGAGTGTATGTTACTGGTGGTGGTTGCTCTGGTTTCCAGTATGGGTTTACCTTTGACGAAAAGGTCAATGAAGGAGATATGACTATAGAAAAACAAGGCGTTACTATGGTGATTGATCCTATGAGTTTACAGTATTTAGTTGATGGTGAAGTCGATTACCTTGAGAGCTTAGAGGGAAGTCGCTTTGTCGTAAACAACCCCAATGCCACTACGACTTGTGGTTGCGGTTCATCTTTTTCTATTTAAAAGCATAATCATTGAAATAAAGCCTGCGACTATGCAGGCTTTTTTGTTGTAAATTTTATACCCCAATCCCTGTCTTTTTATGTAAGTAAAGCTGCTCGTCGGCTTGTTTAAGTAGCTCTTCCATTGTTTTTTTGCCATCACTTGCCGCAGCGCCGCAGCTGATAGTTATGGATAAATGTGAGCCTTGGTAAGGCATAGGGTTATTTTGGAAAAATTCAGTTAAACGTTTACAAGCTAATAGTGCTTCTTGGTAGTTCTGACTTGCTAAGGTAATTACAAATTCATCGCCCGCATAACGAAAACACTTATCGTTTTCACGGATCAACTCTTGTAGCTGTGTTGCCACATAAGTTAGTACTTTATCACCACAGTCATGACCGTATGTATCATTAATTTGTTTGAATTTATTACAATCAATAAAAAGTACAGAAAAAGGGACATTATAGCGACGTTGTCGAATCAACTCTTCATTGATTGACGCTTCCATTAATCGACGATTAGCCACACCGGTTAACCTGTCATAATGAGCCATGTATTCAAGCTGTTCTCTTATCAAAGCATTAGATAAGCATAAACTCACCTTAACTGCTAGCTGCTCTAAATGGATTGTGCCTAAGTCAGGCCTAAAGCGTTGTTTATTCTCATCGGTAAAAAGTAAGCTACCAAATAGTTTGTCTTCTATGACTAACGGCGTTAGTGCGGCAGATTGAGTTTTATCGACAAGGTTCTTAGGCAGTATTGATTTGATGGTTGCAATATTGTCAGTTAAATAGGGTTTTCTTTCAGGGTGAAGTAGTTGCAACTGGGTAAAAGCAATGTTCCTGCTATTTTTTTGATGCCAACTCGATTGCAAATTGCCACTAAGTAAATAACTAATCGGTGTAGGGTCTGCAAGTAGTAAACAAATACCACTAAAGTTGAATTGGTCTTTTATTGATGAGAGCAATTGCTGTAAAAGCTCTTGGCTAGTTTTACAGCTTAATATTTGGGTTTCTATATCAAATAGCTTTTGAGCTATTTCGGCATTAGCACGTGAAACGTCAATCACGCTTGCTAACTTTTGTTCTAATTCTTTTGTGGATTCAGACATAGACTTCCTGCTTAAACAAGTGAATTAGGGGGCATGTAAAATATTAAGTTGGGCTGAAACTTGGGCAAAGGTCGTTAGCCTTCCATTAAGAGCATTTCTATAATGGTATTCATGTCCAGATCAAACTCTTCAGCTCTAACACCTTTAACAATATAATCATCTGTTTCAGTTAAATCAATATCTTGGGTATTTAAGTATTGATTTAACTTCACACTATAAAAAGAACGGACTCTAGGATTGGTGGGATCATTTTCGTTTCGTTGCTCGACCACCGCTAGTTTCTTCGATTCTAGCTGAACTAAAGAACCGATAGGGAATACACCAATACATTGAATGAATCTCTCCACCAATTTGTTATCAAGGTGATTACTTTTGGCTAACTCTCTTAAAATTGAAAAAGCTTTTCCATGAGTAAAGCCGTCTTTGTAACAACGATTTGCAGTTAACGCATCAAAAATATCACAAATGGCAATCATGCGGCCGTATTTATGAATGTCTTTGCCTTCAACTTGAAAAGGGTAGCCTTCGCCGTTTAGTTTTTCATGATGTAATGCCGCGACTTCTAAGCTTAATTTACTAATGCCAGGGGTTTTTTTAATTATATCAATTGAATGATTCGCGTGAGTTTTCATAATGGTAAACTCATCATCGGTGAGCTTACCGGGTTTATTTAAAATATCATCAGGGACTTTGATTTTGCCAATATCATGTAAGAAAGCACCAACACTTAAATGCTGAACAACTTTTTTACTCATTTTTAAATGATGGGCAAAAATAGTAATGTAAACGGATACGGCAACAGAATGCTCAAGTAAATATTCATCCTTTTCACGAATATTCACCATGCATGCTAAGGAATCAGGGTTATTAAAAATCGCATCAACCGATTTGTTGGTAACTTCAATGACCGGCTTCAAGTCAACTGTAGCACCACTTAAGGCTTTGGAGAAAAGATCTTTTTGAATGTTTTTGGATTCATCAAATATCTGTTTCGCTTGTTTTACTTCAGCCGTTATCTCAGCTTTAGTTTTTGGTTTTTGAGAGCGGTTAAGGGTTTTGCTTTCATCAATGAAAACCGAGATAACTTCTTTGCTTTTTAAATGGTTAATTACTTTGTTGCTTTTAATATGCCCAGGCGAGCTTAATGAAAAGTTGCCATTTTGCTTTGCTATTTCTGTAACGAAATGGCCAACAGTTAATTCGGTAAGTTGTTTTTCTACAATCATCTAGTTTGTGACCAATTACTACAGAGCGATTTTGGTTATTATTATTCCTAACTTGATATTAGCTAGTTTTTTAATAATACACAATTCTATGATTGTACAAAATTGTATTTGATACTGGTCTTTTAATTGCATGTGATTTGATAGATATAGTTTTGTGTGCCATTGCCGATAACTATATACTTAGTGAATTATGTTTTCTTGTTTAGGTTACCTATTGGGATTGATATATGCGTATTGTTCTTTTTATTTTCTCCATGTGTTTTTTATCTATTGCTCATGGTCAAAACCTTATCGCGGTACAAATTTATACAGATGATCAATTGCTTAGCTTAATAGCAGAAAACAAACATTTGAGCCAAGTTGTTATAGACGAATGCCAATTAGTGCAAGATATCGAAGCCAGAGCACTTAAAGCAGAAATGCCATCTTATCAATTTCTTTGGGGTGACATGTTAGCTTATGGAGTATGTGTTAAAAAAGATATCAAACTAGGTTTACACTATATGCGCTTAGCGGCAGATCAGGGCTTAGTAGAAGGATTAGAACAAATAGGTCGCTATTATCATGTTGGCAAATTTATGCAGGTGGATTTAGAACAAGCCATTCGCTTTCTAAAAGCTGCCGCTGCTATGAATAATCTTGCCGCCCAAATGCGTTTAGCGACAATTTATCATCAAGGCTATGGCAGTCCCTTAGATTATCCTGAGCTATATTCTCAGTTGCACCATGCAATAACAGATGACAAAACTATTCATAAAAAAATTAGTCAATTGAAAAGGCAGCTGTCGATGAAAATGCCAAGCCATGTGGTAGATGCAGCTAAAATAGCTGATTATACAAACTAAGGTTTGGGATTATTAGATTTGACTAGTAAGTGCTAAGTTTGTGATATACTTGTTTTAAGTAAATTCTTATAATCAATTCATTACAAGTACCTTATCACTGTGACCTTAAACGATCCCCACGCCAAACGTGAAGCTAAAAAATACGAAAAACCAGTCGCTTCACGAGAATTATTGCTTTCTCTTATCGAGAAGTGTTCACCGCCTCCTACTTTTAAAAGTTTAGCTAAGACATTAAAATATCAAGAAGATCATCTGCTTGTAGGTTTAAAACGCCGTTTACGTGCTATGGAAAACAGTGGCCAACTGGTTTTCAATAAATTTAAACAATACGCCATACCAGAAAAAAATAGCTTGTTAACCGGGAAAGTTATTGGTCACCGAGATGGATTTGGCTTCTTTACTCCTGATGATCCAGCTCAGAAAGATAAGCGTGGTAAAGACTTTTATATTTCTTCTCATGAAATGCAGCGAGTATTTCATGGCGATGTTGTACAAGCTATTTTAGTGGATAGAACTGATCGCAAAGGACGTAAAGAAGTTAGAATTCTTGAGGTCATAACGCCAAGAAAGGCGCCCATCGTTGGTCGCTTTAATGTTGACCACCATGTTTGCTCTGTCGTACCAGAAGATAGCAAAATAAAACAAGAAATATTAATAGATCCAAAAGCTAAGCTCGGTGCACGTCATGGGCAAATGGTAGTACTTGAATTAGTGCAGAGACCAACGAAGCGCTCTCATGCTATAGGTAAAGTCATTGAAGTGCTAGGCGATCATATGGCGCCTGGAATGGAAATAGAAATTGCCTTACGTGCGCATGACTTACCTCATCAATTTTCTCATGATGTACAAGCCCAAGTTGCTACTATTGATGATGAAGTGGAAGATTCGGCGAAATTACCGCGTAAAGATTTACGCGACTTACCGCTTGTAACAATTGATGGAGAAGATGCTCGTGATTTTGATGATGCAGTTTATTGTCAGCCAAAAAAATCAGGTGGTTGGCGACTTTGGGTAGCAATTGCCGATGTGAGTTATTATGTGCGTCACGGTAGTGCCTTAGATGATGAAGCTATTGCCCGGGGTAATTCGGTGTACTTTCCTAGCCAAGTTATTCCTATGTTGCCAGAAAAACTATCCAATGGCTTATGCTCACTAAAGCCTGAGGTTGACAGGCTTTGCATGGTTTGTGAAATGACCGTGAGTGCTACCGGAAAGTTATCGGGCAGCAAGTTTTACCCTGCGGTTATGCGTTCCCATGCCCGTTTTACCTATACTAAAGTTGCTGCAATACTTGATGGAGATAATACATTAAGAGCGCAGTACACAAGCTTGGTTCCAGATTTAGAGAACCTGAAAAATATGTACTTGGCCTTGTCAGATGCTCGTATTAAGCGTGGTGCCATTGCCTTTGAAACAGAAGAGTCATTATTTCTGTTTAATGATGAGAAAAAAATAGAGAGTGTTGTTCCCCTTATTCGCAATGACGCACATAAAATTATCGAAGAATGTATGATTTTGGCAAATGTATCTACGGCAAAGTTTATTGAGAAACATAAAAAGCCGGGATTATTTCGTGTGCACGATAAACCTACCGAAGATAAGTACAATAAATTTGTTACGTACTTAGCTGAATTAGGCATTACTTTACCAAGCAAAGAAGAGCCAGAGCCAAGAGATTATTGCGATATTTTAGCAAAAGTGGCCAATCGCCCCGATCAAGATCTTATTCAAACGATGTTATTGCGCTCAATGCGCCAAGCGGTTTATCAAAGCGATAACTTAGGTCACTTTGGCTTGGCTTTACAATCATATAGTCACTTTACTTCACCTATTCGCCGCTATCCTGATTTAGTGGTTCATCGCGTAATAAAGCATATATTAGTTGCTCAAGCTAAAGAGCAGCAAGATATCGAACAGGTTAAAAATGCTAATGTTGGCAATTATGATTATAAACTCGAACAAATTATTGAGCTTGGTGAACATTGCTCAATGACAGAACGACGTGCAGACGAAGCGACTCGAGATGTAAGTGATTGGCTTAAATGTGAATTTATGCAAGATCATGTCGGCGATAGTTTTTCCGGTGTGATAAGCACAGTGACTAATTTTGGCATGTTTGTACGTTTGCAAGATTTACATATTGAAGGTTTGGTACATATTACTTCTCTTGGGCGTGATTATTATCATTACGATGATGTAAGAATGTGCCTAACGGGTGAAAATTCAGGCACAAGGTATAGAGTTGGTGATGTGGTTCAGGTACAAGTTGCCGCTGTAAATCTTGATGAAAAGAAAATTGACTTAGCAATACAAGCAGGTGGTAGTAGTAACTTACCCGTTAATGAGAAAAAGGCGAAGCAAAAACCTAAGCGAAAAACCAGTAGTAACAAAGACCAGCCAAAGAAAGAAAAGCGTAAAGCAAAAAAGCGTGGCGAAAATAAAAAGCGTCCTGGGAAGAATGCCCGCAAAAAAACAAAAAGCAACAACTAAAGACCAACTTTAGTTTAGAAGAATATTTAATAGAGAAAGACAATGGCAAAAAATGAAGAGTTAGTATTTGGTATTCATGCAGTCAATGCATTATTGAAAAGTGCACCAGAGCGTTTTATTGAAATGTGGTTGCTAAAAGGCCGCGATGATGAAAGGTTATTACCAATAATTAACCTAACACGAAAATATGGTATTGCAACGCAAATGGTGCAAAGACGAGTGCTTGATGAAAAAAGTTTTGGTGAGCAACACCAAGGCGTCGTAGCACGCGTAAAACCAGGGAAAATACTCAATGAAAATGATCTAGACGATATTATTAACCTAACTGAACAAAAGAACATTCCGCCATTTTTACTCATTTTAGATGGCGTTACAGACCCTCACAATTTAGGAGCATGTTTACGAAATGCCGATGCTGCTGGTGTACAAGCGATTATTGTCCCGAAGGATAATGCTGCTAAATTGACAGCCACAGTGAGAAAAGTTGCGGTAGGCGCAGCAGAATCAGTGCCATTAATACAAGTGACAAACCTAGCTCGCACCATGAAACATTTACAACAAATGGGGGTATGGATAGTTGGCACTGCAGGAGAAACTGATACTTGCTTGTATGATGTTAAACTTTCAGGCCCTATGGCTTTGGTTATGGGGGCTGAAGGTAAAGGTATGCGTCGATTAACCAGAGAAAATTGTGACCAATTGGTAAAGTTACCAATGGCGGGTGATGTTTCAAGTTTGAATGTCTCGGTAGCAACAGGTATTTGCTTGTTTGAAATGGTTCGGCAACGTATTCAATAAGTTATTGATACTATAAACCAATTATTTATTAACTCAGCTAACACTTGCTCAAGGATGGCCCCATGAAAAAAATATTTATTATTGTATTACTGTTTATTTTAGTCGGATTAAGTTTGCCAAAATACATTGGCGGTATTGTTGATACAGAACATCAAGCTGCTATGGATAAAGTAAATGATAATCCTGCGATTACCGTTAACTCATCGACTTTTATCCAGCATTGGTTTGGTGGGCAAGCTGTTACTGAAATGACCCTATTGTTAGGGGACGAGGAGTTGGGAGGTATTACTATCATTATTGAAGAGCAACTGTCGTTCGGTCCGATAATATATACCGCGGAAGGTTTACAGTTGGCATTGAGCCATTCCCAAGCCAAAATTAACTTTAAAGAGTTAGCAATTGATGAAGAAATTAGTCACTTCATTAATGACAAAGTTCAACTCAGTGGTTTGTTAACGTTTTCCAGAGATATAGTTGCTCGACTTGTTATAGATGAAATTACAAAAGAAGTAGATGGAAATAAAGTCGCTTCTGCGAAGGCAGAAGGGCATTTCACCATAGAGAATGATACAAGACTGTATGGTGACTTTACTTGGGCTGGTTTGAAGGCAACAACCAGTGACAAAAGCTTTACCCTTGGAGAGACTACTTTTTCATTAGATCAAACCTTAATTTCAGGTGACTATTACCAAGGTAATGCTATTTCTATTGGAGAGTTTGAATTTTTGCTTGCTTCAATTTCTTCAACAGATGACAAAGGAAAAACAACATTGTCATTGAGTAATTTATTAGCTAAAGCGAAGTCTACCGTTAGTAAGGATTTAATGACGGTTAAAATGAATTACAGCATTGATAAATTTGAATCTGATGGTCAGCAATTTGAACATGCTAATTTAGACATTAACTTTAATGATCTAAACATAAAGGTTATGCAAGAATTAAATAACTTGATGACTCAATCTACAGGTAACGATACAGCAGAATTTACCTCTGAAAATATGGCGGTGTTGTCTCAACTCACCGATAAGCTATTAGCAGATGAACCTGTTGTTGAAATTCAGGATTTTAGTGTTGATACACCAGAAGGAAAAATAGAATCTAGCATGAAAGTTAGTGCTGATAAGCAGTTATTCGATACGACTAATATTATGTCGATAATGGCCGCGATTAAAGCAAATGCTAATGGCAAAGCCCCAGAAAGGTTTTTTGCTAAGTTGGGTTTAACACCAATGATTGAGATGTATATTGAACAAGGTCTCTTAATGAAAATCGATAATGATTTACGCTTTAAAGCGCATTTATCGCAAGGCCAATTAGAAGTTAATGGCCAAGTATTACCTTTGTAATTACTGATAATGGCTATTTGTTTGCTACTTTTATCACCTTCCCCCTAATCCCTGTGAATTATATGCTGGTTGAGCGGGTAAAGGATAAGTTTGTCTTGCATTAATAGTTTGCTTTATCTACAATACGCGTCCTTAATTCAGCCTGAACTTTTTGTTCCTTGCCTCAACTGGTGTTGGCTGAGCCAGATAATGAGGCTACAACCCATAAGGAGCTCGTAATGCGTCATTACGAAATCGTATTTATGGTTCACCCTGATCAGAGTGAA
>CAJXWZ010000051.1 GCA_913062815.1 uncultured Colwellia sp.
AGCCATGGCGATTATTATTGCTTATGTGAGTAGTTCACCCGCGTGGTTAATGGTGAAACTAGGCTTAGATCAGCAAAATTTTGTTTACTGGTTCAGTTTAAATGCCGTCATTAACATTATTGCTTGTTTTCTTGCGCCTAAAGTTTTACTCAAGTTTGGCGCTAGGGCCACGATAGGTTTTGGCATGGTTTTGTTGATTGCTGCAGGCATACTGATGTTTGCCTTACTAGCTTGGCACAGCCCAGTAGCCTTTATGTTACCTATAATGATAAGTTCACTTGGTTTTTCATTACTGATGGGAGCCTGCGCTGGCCAAGCGCTTGCACCTTTTGGTGATAAAGCAGGAGCGGCTTCTGCCTTACTTGGCTTTATGCAAATGAGTGGCTCAGCCGTTATCGTTTACTTATTGCAATTACTGCCGATAAATGAAGCTGAACAGTTGGCACTACTGATGCTGACTATTATACCTGTCTATGTTATTTGGAAGCTGCCACAAGTGAAAAAACATATTATGTTAGATGCTTATTAGCAGTAATATGATGAGTTACGAAAGTGAAAGCTCCATAAGTAAATCGTCTGAGTTATCAGCTGGCCTTTCACATCAACAGCCATACCTTTACTCATACTAATACCCTTTTACTTTCAAGCGACAGTTTCTGATTTTTTTAGTCAACACCTGTCATGTTCTATTTAAGTTTATGACTCTTCGAATACTACTGAAACCAATTAAGATAAGTAGGAAGTTGCCTTCCAAATAGCTCAATTCGAATATATCTATTCAAGGTGGTTCTATTTATTTTCGAGTAATAAATTTCGGTATGCTGAAGGACTATGACCAACTACTTTTTTAAAAGCGGTATTGAATGTCGATTTAGAATTGAAACCAACGTCATAGGCAATACTAGTGATTAATTTGTCGCTATCTTGTAACGCCTTCTTCGCTTCTTCGACGCGAAAGCCATTAACAAATTGGAAAAATTTGGTTTGTAAAAATTGAGAGAGTGTTTCTGAAATGTGGTTTTCAGTTTCAGCGATAGATTCAGAGAGCTTGTTTAGTGATAAGTTATCTTGCAAAAATAGCTTATCTTCTTTCATCGCATGCTCTAATTTTGACGCAATTAATTGCATTTTTTCAGCGCTTAGTAAAGCAGCTCTAGTCTGACTTTGATTCGGCTGATTCACACGAGGCACCCCCTTGTCAGACTCAACAAGCACTTTTTGACTCAATGCCTTCTGAATAAAAATCGCCAGCGCTATCACCTCTAAAATAGGTAGTAATATGCCAGAGCCAAACCAACGCCAGCCCAAGGCACCGAGTGAAAATTCCACGGCATACATTAACCATACTGCTCCCCAAATAAACAGCACAGGCCTAAACCAATCTAATGAACGTTGTTCTATTTCAGAAAAGCGCTCCATGAGTTGTTGACGGTGGCTATCGTGAAGTTTTAAAGCGGCAATTAAATAAAACAGCGTGTAGAAAATAAAAACAAAAGTAGTGAAAAAGCAGGTAAATACAGCTATTTTCCATAGCTCAGGATCTCTCGTTGATGGTAGAGCCAAAGCGACCTTTTCAGCAGGACTGATCATAAAAATAAAGGGGAGCATACCCAACAACACAATAATGGGCCCAGAAATTGCCAATACCACCATGCGTTTATTGTTGCCCTTATCAGGTGACATAGAAGCATAAGCATAAAAATAGAGGACAGGTCCAAGTAAGACTTTAAAGGGACCGTGTACACCAACTAAGTTTGGCGCATAAACAAATGCGCCTGAATATACAAAAAGCTCACCAGCCGAGTGTATCAGCAAGAGCAACAGTAGGCCTTTTAGGTATACGTTTTGTCTATCGTTAGGTCTTTTGAATACCTCTAATAATGCGAATACTGTTATTCCCATGATGCAGGAATATAAAATTGTGGCTAAAAGATGGACCATATAATTACCAAGGAAAAACATTTTTATCACTCCTTGCGATTATAAAACTAAAATCTATCTTAATCTACATATCTCCTTGTAGGTAATTCTGTTCAATCATGCAAAATGCATGATTGAGTGTTCCGTTAGCGGTTGTTTGTTTTTAAATACAATCATTAAGCAAATAATCACTATACAAAAACGATTAACTATCTGAGTTTGCTTTAGTTGTAAGAGTAAACTTATCTAATTCATATTAGCTGGTTGAGTTCAACCTACTCTGTAGTGCATGTATGCTCCTGGTTTACAGTGATACCTTTAAAAATTAACCAAAGGCCAATTGTTAATTCAAATAATGCACCTGGAGCCATTGCATAGGCCAACTCTTTAGGCGCATTGTGTACTGCTATGTTAACAAAGCCATACACAATCATCGTTGAATACGTAATTATTCCCCAAATGGATAAAGCTCTCGGAATATAACGAGAAGTGTAAAACAAATAGCAATAGACCACACCACCAACACCCATGATGAACAATAGGATGTAATAACCAACGCCATATAATTTGCCAAAAGACCTAGCTAACGCCTGTAATTGAGCTGGTTCAAACGCCTGTAGATATTCGGCGTCACTTAAGAATATTAATATTGAAAGGATGAACATAATGGCAACGCAGCCTAAAAGCGCTTCGCCGAACCTAAAAATTAGCCCCAACAATGCAAGGTTCTTGTTCACAGGTTTGAGAACAACGTAAAGCGCCCAAGAAAGCACCATAACTAAAACAAACATTATGAATTCTACTGCGATAGCGATTCTAAAAGTACCCTCTTGGCCTAGCATGCTAGCTACTGCGTTTTCTGCTTTTAACAAAGAGCCAAGGTCAAAAATCATAGAAGGAAACGTCGCGATAATAATTATGAGCGCGTAGGTTATTCCTGCAATTTTTGTGTAGTTGTTTTTTACGTTAGCTAATGAGTTTGCCATAGCCTTCCTCTTTTTAAGTAATGAGTTTTGATATGAAAGGTAGTTCTATTTAGTTGTGTTGTCGTCTAAATGGGCCTATTCGAACGTATTTTTTCAATTATTGTTGCTATTTTTTTGTGCGTATTGAATTCACAACTTAAAACGATTATGCGATGGAGCAGTCACAAAACATGACTTGCCCCGTTTGGTAAACATTGGCGTCGAATAACATTTAAAAACTAATCGGCCCCCCTGACAAAACCTTTAATAAGAAAGGTGTGTAGCCGACCATTCCCAAAATCATCAGTATGGTGATTACAAACAACACACCACTGGTTGCATACTTAACTCTGTTACTGCCTCTTTCCTTCGCGTAAAAATACAATTGCAATGTTAATAGCGGTAAAACATAACAGCCAAATGTCCACATAGTAAAAAACGGGTCGCCAAAAGCAGGGTTCATTCCCAGTATGTTTCCCGTTACTAAGTAGCTAAATGTACCAAGTCTTAATGTCAATTGAGCATTTGAGACAAAAAATAATCGTAAGGCCCATTTTCTGTGGCTAGATATATCCTTTTTAATCGCTAGTCGTACGGTTAAATAAGCAAATCCTAATATTAAAAAGCCATTAATCGTTGTACCGATTCCATTGAGCTCTACTGGGTCAGGGTCTCTTATCCACACAAGATAGAAGCCAGAGATAGCCAAACAAAACACTGTTGTTAAGTAGACATAACCATTAATTTTATGAAATTTTGGAAAGGAGTTTCGAACTTTGGGTATTAATTGCAATGCCCCACCAAAAGCCACTATACCGGCACCTATTGCGTGGGCAACAAATGCAAGGTTACCAGAAAAATCTCCTGCGCGGTAAGGGGTGACGCCAAAGCGTTCAAACACGACATTCCAATATGCCATATTGTCGTTTATTACTGAGATTCCATAGAATCCCATAATGTAGTAAAAGAAAATCCATTGTCCAACTAACGCCGTGACAAACCAAAACATGGTAGTGTATTTCAATGACTGCTTCGCTAACTGCGCGGATGCTCTTTTTTGTGCCGATGTTTTTTTTGTGCCTGGTATTGCCAATTCTGAGCCAGAATTAGCTCCTTGTATATTTTCCATTATCAACCCCTCTGTTCTACTTCATTGCTCAGTAGTATGAAAAGGTGGCTATTCAAAATCGCCCGAATGGGCCTATTCGAACGTATTTTTCAAAAAACTCCTTTTTCTATATCAAATTCGTTTCAAATAATTGCAACTTGATCTTAATAGAATCAATTTAAGTGACATAATTAAAAAAGACGAGCCATTTCTGGTTCGCCTTTAAGAACTTTTTATTTAAAGTTTACAACGAGGTTTCGTCGATTTTTTTAACAAACTACCGCAATATAAAGTTGTTACATTAAGAATGACTAAAGTGTAATTTTGATAATTAATTTGACTTTCCTGCATCAAACGCCAAGTTGAAATTAAAGTATGGGAAGTCCACTCACAGTGATAGCCCTCAGTTATTTAGACACTTTAGTGATTGTCTAATAGGCTTGAGGATTATAGAGCTTGGTAAATTTAGATGAGTGCTTGTCTGTTGTTTTGAGTTTTTGTTGAGACTAAAGACGCTAGAAGAATTTATCAGTAATATAAAAGCCTTGGGAGGCAAGAATTTGATGAACGCCACACACTATTTATTATTGTGTTGAACTGAGTGGCGTTTTTTTATTGTTCAATCTAACTAATGGTTACTATCAGCTTTTGCATAGTAATAGTCGTTAGTATAAAAAGCGGCATACGCCAGCGCACTTAGGGTAAAATACAATGCAAACAACACAAATATCACCTTGAATAACATAATTCCTGGAGACATTAAATAACTCTCTGCTAACACCAAAAATAAAATAGCGACAGGTGAACAAAACAACATTCTAAATAAATTTTCATTTTCAATTACATTTTTACCCTTAACCTTTTCCATACAACTTTCCCCTTTTCTTACCTTTATAAAGTTATTAACATTCAACGCAATATAGTCGGTTTTTAACCGTTTATTATAAGAATGAATTCTGATCTTCTGGTGAGAATTCACTCTACTTTTGTTCGGTACCTAATCTAACGTTAAAAAACATTTAACACAATAAACTTTGTGATTAGAAAACAATCTTCACTTAATTGAATCGTTCATAACTCCAATTGAAGATCTTCAATAAGAAGTATTTTTCTGGCTCATGAATACGAAAGGCGAATCATTTCTTATTCGTCTTTTGTCAATTTCCAATAAAGTTTAAGACAATCTACAACTGAAAACATTAGCTTGATAATTTTAAATTTATGCTCCAAAGCAGACGGTAGCTTTTAGCTTAATATAGTCACTCTAATTTAAAGATTTTTACTTATTTACACCGAAAATTTCACTCAGTACATTGCGTAAAATTATTTACCTAATCTTAAAAGCAGACATTGGATTTATCTAAGCTCACATAAAATTAGAATATATAGTCTATATCATTTCGCCCCCAAACCGCCTTATAACCCTAAAAATTAGTGGTCCATTTAACTAAACCACTACAGTTGACAGTATGAGATATCGAATCACAATTTTTTTGCTGGAGACAAAAATCTAAGTATACCTTTTCAATCTATACTCCCTTATAAAAGAGGTTCAAATGAAAAGACTAGTAGGATATTAGGGAGTTTTTTTTCAAAATATACTAATTTTTAGGTACACAGTTGGTAAAAGTTGAGTAATGTCGTCAGAAAGCTTAACGAAAAACCAAAGCTAGCATCTGTAACCACCTATACAAAAAGAGCCTATTGACTCATCCTGTTTTGGGTTTTATTTGATTTACTCGCTTTCAATTACAAGAAATAATAAACTTATCCTCTTTTTCTATACATATCGATAAGCCCGTTTGTCGAACTATCCATATCTAGTGGTGAATTAGAATCTAAAATCTTAGTTAATACTTCACTTCCTAGAGCTTTCCCTAATTCAACCCCCCATTGGTCGAATGAATTTATTTGCCAAATAATACCTTGAACAAAAACCTTATGCTCATAAAGAGCGATAAGACCACCTAAATTTTTGGGCGTCAACTTTGACATTATTATCGTATTACTAGGTTTATTGCCTTTCATCACCTTATGAAATGGTAATTGACCAATTTCTTCGGTACTATATTTAGCTGTGATCATTGCAGTAGTGACCTGCTCCTCTGATTGTCCTTCCATCAGTGCCTGACTTTGTCCTAAGCAGTTTGCCACTAGCATATCATGATGATTAGTAATCTCTTCGTGAGGTTTTGACGGTAAAATAAAATCTACTGGAATTGGTGTTTTACTTTGGTGAATAAGTTGATGAAATGAGTGTTGTCCATTAGTACCCTCACTACCCCATATAATAGGTCCTGTATCGTAATTTGTTTCTTTATTCTCTAATGTGACAGATTTACCATTACTTTCCATATCTAATTGTTGAATATAAGCAGGCAACCCACGTAGATAATGATAATAGGGCAGAAGCAGGTGAGATTGAGCACCATGAAAATTTCTATACCAAATACCCAACAGTGCCATAATTATAGGCATATTTTCTTCGAAAGGAGCTTCCTTAAAATGTTCATCCATATCAAAAGCACCCGTTAGAAATTCTCGATAGTTGTCAAAACCAATAGCAATAGCAAGTGGTAATCCTATAGCTGACCACACAGAATACCTCCCTCCAACCCAGTCCCACATTGGAAAAATGTTTTTTTCTTTTATACCAAAGGTTTTAGCCGCTTCAATATTTGTAGTGACACAAACAAAATTATGTTGAACATCACTTACATCAGCCTTAGATAAAAACCACTCTTTCGCTGTTTCTGTATTTCTTAGCGTTTCTTGTGTTGTTAGTGTTTTTGAGGAAGTGATGATTAAAGTTGTTTCTGGATCCAGCTTAGCTAAAACGTCGTTAATGTGAGAACCATCTACATTGGCTACAAAATGTACGTTAATATGCTTTTGGCGGTAGGGTTTTAATGCCTCTGACATAATTTTTGGCCCTAAAAAAGAACCACCAATCCCTATAGCTACAACGTCTTTAAATGCTTTTCCATTATACCCCTTGATTACGCCTGCAGATATATCATTTACAAAGGTTTCTATTTTATTTAATGTTGCCTTGATGGGGGGCATAATGTCCTCTCCTTCAACATAAACAGGAGTACCAGAAAAGTTTCGAAGTGCAGTATGTAATACAGCACGATTCTCTGTCACATTGATAGGTTGGCCAGAGAACATCTCAGCTATTTTTTTATCTACATCACATTCTTTAGCTAAAGAAATGAGATACTTAACTGATTCTTGGGTAATTAAATTTTTAGAGTAATCCAAAAAAATTTCTGGGAGTCGTAACGAAAACTCATCAAAACGACTGTTGTTCTCTGCAAACAGTTCATTGATATGTTTTGTCTTGATTTTTTTAACGTGACTTTCTAAATTCTGCCAACTGTTTAGAGATGTTCTACAAACCATTTAATAACCTCATTTGTATTAAGTGTTGATATTTGATTCAATTGAGTAATATATTAGGAGAAATAAGGCTCTATCCGCAACACAGCACCTTTCAATACCTTTCATTACCCTCCACCACCCTTCGTTACCTTTCATTGTATTGCGATTAATTTCTATTTACAAGATAATTCACGATGTGATAATTGATTTTCACATAAAAGAAAGGGAGATTTATCTGATATAAGCCTAAATTAATAATAAAGGCATCTAGAAGCATCAAACCTGAAGAGGTTGAAGCATTGGCTATGGTCAAAAGCATTTACTCCGAAAGTAATAACTCCGCTGGTACACGGACGATTGCAGGCATTGCGGCTACCAGAGGCTTACCATTAAGCCGCTATGTAGCGACTCGTTTGATGAAAGAGCAAGGCTTAGTGAGCTGCCAGCTTCCTAGCCATAAATATAAAAAAGCGACTCAAGAGCATGTGGCTATACCGAACACGCTTGAACGTCAATTTTCAGTAACAGAGCCTAATCAAGTTTGGTGTGGTGATATCACATTTATTTGGACTGGTAATCGTTGGGCTTATCTGGCTCTCGTTATGGATTTATTTGCTCGTAAGCCTGTTGGTTGGGCAATGTCTAATTCGCCAGACACGAAGTTAGCAGCTAAAGCACTAATGATGGCGTTTGAATCAAGAGGACGACCAAAAGGCGTAATGTTTCACTCGGATCAAGGGAGCACTTATACAAGCAGAAGCTACCATCAATTATTATGGCGATATCAAATAGACCAAAGCATGAGTCTTCGTGGTAATTGTTGGGACAACAGCCCAATGGAGAGATTCTTCAGAAGTTTAAAAACAGAATGGATACCAACAAAAGGTTATCCTTCATTTACTGAAGCTGAAAATACGGTTGTTAAATACATTACTGGATATTATAGCCAGGTTAGACCTCACAGCTATAATGGAGGACTAACACCCAATGAGTCAGAGAAAAGATACTGGCTTGAATACAAATCTCTGGCCAAAATTAGTTGACCACTACAGTATGAGGCTAGTGTTAGTTATCATGACAAATAAAAACAGATCATTCCGAATCATTTACCCTAATAATATAGTGAGTAGTATTAATTCTTATCAACGACGATCACTTCAATTCCGATATTTTTTAACCCTTCTTTATATTCATCAGAAATTCCAGAATCAGTTATTAGTTTTGATATTCTTGATAAATCGATAATCTTATGTAAACAAATTTTATCGAATTTTGATGAATCAGTAACTACAATGACTTCTGTCGCTGAGTTGCACATCATAGTGTTTAGAGCAGCTTCAGCTTCAAAATGAGTTGTAATACCTTTATCCATATGAAACCCATCGACACCCAAAAAAACTTTGTCAGCATGCAGTTCTTTCAATGCTCTTTCAGCCTGAAATCCATAAAAGAACATACTTTTTCGGCGTAACCTGCCTCCCAATACAATTAACTCTGTATTATTGTAATTCGAAATAATGTCTATCACACTAAGATCATTTGTAATAACTGTTATGTCTTCTATATTCTTTAACAATTGGGCTATTTGATTTGTTGTTGTACCTGAATCAAGAATAATAGAATCGCCGGAATCAATTAAATCTGCAGCATATTGCGCAATATTACATTTTTTGGATACATTTAGTTTTCTTTTAATATCAATGCTTGTTTCGGTAGTTTCATTATTGCTAGTATTTAAAAATGCCCCTCCATATGCTTTTGTTGCTATTCCCATTTTATCTAGAAACTTAAGATCTTTACGTATGCTTACTGCTGAAATGTTGAATAAATTCGACAGTTCGTGAACCTGCACACTACCCTTTTCTTTTAAAAGAGCTATGGTTTTTTCACGCCTAGCGCTAGTGTCTCTCATGAAGTATTTCCTGATGAATAGATTCTCTGTAAATATAGGTTGAGTATATCAGTCAATACTAAAGAGTGAAACTTTATTAACTTTTTTGGTATTCATAACACCTTTTAAAAGTAAAAATGAAATTCTATTATTATCAATAGATTAAATCATTTACTGCCGTATTTTCATCGTAACAGTAGATGGGTAATTATTTTTAAAGCTTTTTACTCTAAATAAAACATCGAAAATAAAACAAAGTGAAATAAAAAGATTATTTTTAGTCTGTTCGTTTACAAATACATGTACGTAAACTTCTTTTTTGCCTATCTGTATTGGGGTACAATCAATTAATTTCGCCTTTTAGACATTTACAAACATTATGTTTCATGCGAACATCCATCAAAACCAAATGACAATGAAAGATAACGGAACATTAATTTATTCAATGTCAAAATAAACAAATAATTCAAGTAGTCCCAATTTAGTTTTTGATAAAAAATGAGCACTATAAATAAGTGGAATGTTCTGAAATCACTCTTGTTACTGACATTAGTATTTTTCCATTCAATTGGTAACGCAAAAGATATTGTTATACATACTAAATAATAACTTAGCCAAAATACCATTTATTGGATTGAGTAGTAGGAATTCATTTGTCGTTAATATAAATGTAAAGCAAATTATCTAGACAATTGAGCAATGGCCTTTAATGATACGAGCGATACTTTTTATAAGTGCGTTAAATTAGGAAATAGGTCACAACAGGGTAGCGTAGATTTTCCAACGAAATACTAATACGAAGTCATTGCTCATGAAGCTGTAAGACTAAGAATAATCCCTACTAATTATTTATTCTCTAATTTAAGCCGTTATTCCATTATTGAAAATGGCTTTAACTTTGTAAAAGTGTGCTTTTCAGTGATGTATTTACTTATGCACCTATACACCTATACTTAGACTTATTCACGATTTAAGATTTAAGATTTAAGATTTAAGATTTAAGATTTAGGATTTAGGATTATCCGCAATGAAAATTATATTTGAGAACTTTTCGAAACTAGTATTAAAATATTTACTATTTCCTTTGGTTATAATGTATTTACCCTTTCTTCATTCTAAAGATATTGAAATTGGTACTAATCACAAAACATACACCTTTTTTCAAAAGTGGACTAAAAATCAAAGTTGTAGTGATATTTCAATTAGTGGTAAAAAAGGAGTAAATAGAAATACCGTAGAACTTATATTACTTTGTAAAGCCTTGAAAATTGGAGGATTAAATGAAAGAATAAAAGTGGTCGAAACCCCTAATTATACTCGGAGTTTGTTCCTGGCAAAGGCAGGAAGTATTACGATGCCTTCAGAAACCGTCTGGATAACTGATATTGATAAAAGTAGCTTTTACGTTAGTGATCCTGTCGTAAGAAAAGGAGAATATGAAGTAGGGGTTTATACACGTAAAGACAGACTTGATATGCACAAAATTAGATCTCTTGATGAATTAAAAAAGTTTAGCGCTGTATCCTCTATTTTATGGATTCACGATTGGGCTGCATTAACTAAGATAGGAGTCGAAAAACATAGCGTATATAACCTTTTATCAATGTATAAAATGGTAGATAAAGGAAGAGCGGATTTTACATTACAAGACTTTCAATTAAACAATATTATAACTTTGGATGGTGTTAGTTTATTTCAAATATCTAATATCAAATTTGTCTTTGCTGAAAGTAGACATTTTGTTGTATCTAAAGCACAACCACATTCTAAGATTGTTTTTTTAGCTTTACAACAAGGACTTAAGAAGTTAAGGAAACAAGGTTCTATAACTAAGGCCTATGTAGAATCAGGATTTTTTAATGTAAAACGTGATACATGGAAGAATCTTAATGTTAATTAAGAGGCTGTAAAAAAGATTGTGTACTGCCTATCACTACTACTCTTATTGAAGAGTTTAAGGATAGGCAAACTATGAATAAAAAAGAACTAGAAGCATTTGCCCGCGAAACGGCAAAATCAATTAAGACTGAAAAAGATCTCAACAACTTCAGTCAAATGTTAATCAAAATAACCGTTGGAGCAGTGCTTAATGCTGAACTGGATAACCATCTTGGCTATCCTAAGCATGAGCCGTCTACTAATGAAAATAGCCGTGATGGCTTTACTAGTAATACGCTGAAAACTGAAGACGGCCAATTCGATATTGAAACGCCAAGAGATAGACACGGTAGTTTCGAACCAGAACTCGTCAAGAAGCAGCAAACACGCTTTACCTCGATGGATGACAAGATATTAAGCTTGTATGCCAAAAGCATGACAACCCGTGAAACCGTTGACACCTTCAAAGAAATGTATGATGCCGATGTGTCAGCCTCCTTGATATCTAAAGTCACTGACTCTGTTATTGAAAAAGTGGTCGAGTGGCAGTCCAGACCTTTAGAATCAGTTTACCCTATTGTTTATCTCGATTGCCTTGTCGTTAAAATCAGACAAGATAAGCAAGTCATTAACAAAGCAATTTACTTGGCGCTTGGGGTAAATATTGAAGGTCACAAAGAGTTGCTGGGTATGTGGATTTCAGAAAATGAAGGCACAAAATTCTGGCTAAACGTGCTTACTGAACTACAAAACCGAGGCTTGAACGATATCCTTATCGCCTGTGTCGATGGCCTCAAGAGCTCTCCTGTAGCAATCAATACTGTTTACCCTAAAGCTCAATTTCAGCTTTGTATTGTTCACATGGTGCGTAATTCTATGAAATATGTACCCTGGAAAGACTACAAGGCTATTGCTCGGGATTTAAAGTTAATTTATCAGTCTGTAACCGAAGAAAAAGCACTACTGGCGCTTGATGAATTTGGCGAACGGTGGGATGACAAATACCTACAAATCAGTCACTCTTGGCGTGCACATTGGGAGAATTTAAATACGCTCTTCATCTATCCCCAAGATATCAGGAAAGCTATTTATACGACCAATGCGATTGAATCGTTGAACAGTGTTATTCGTAAGGCCATTAAAAAATGTAAGCTGTTTCCTACGGATGACTCAGCTAAGAAAATCGTTTATCTAGCCATTGAAAATGTAGCCAAGAAATGGACTATGCCCATTAGAAACTGGAAAACGGCCTTGAATCGATTTATGATTGAATTCGAAGACCGCTTAAAAGACTTTATATAAAACTGGCAGTTACACAGAATTATTTACAGGGTCTTAATTAAGGCTTTCACTATGCAACGCTGTTAATACCAGACAAATTAAATTTTGTCTTAGTTCTATTTGATCTAACTATCAAAAGCTAAGTAATATGCTGAGATAAGCGCAATAAACATCCCAATCCCAACTATTGGTGCTGGTAAGACAGCCAACATAATTAATGATAAAACACTGGTAATTATGGGAGGTAAACAATTAACAAGCGGGCTAACCACAATAGCTTTTCCGTATCTAAATGCAAAAACTAAAAACAATGCACCAAATGAATTTAATAAACCAATACCAAAGGCAAGACCTGCGCCATCCCATCCCCAATTTGCTGAAGGAGGCCCTTCTGCCATGAACCAAGCAATTGGACACAATATCAGGCTTATCAAAGCCATATAAAAGAAAATACTTTCTGCATCAACCTTTTCATTCGCAAATTTAATAAAATAACCTTGTATTCCCCATGCTAAAAAGACCAATATGGTAAAAATAAACCAACCAGAATACTCTGCTGCAATTCCTGGCTCTGAGTAATTTAAGAATGGCACTGCCATAAGCGCTAGAGCAATACCTATCCAACCTTTTTTACCCGCACGCTCTTTTAAAAACATGAACGACATCAATATGGTAACCACAGGCGCTAATGCAATAATTGGAAATATTAAATAGGCGGGGCCGTTAGCTATTGCGCCAGTATAAAGTATCAATTGCCCAACCCCCCCTAATAAGCCAATAATGGAACCATAAACAATAGACGGTATAGTCACATCTAATTCCCAACCTTTCGCTCTAAGGGCAAAAAAGGCAGGAACAACCATTGAAAAAGCCCACATAATAAAACCAAGTTCAGCAGGAAAATTATTACTTTCAGGAATAGCAATAAACGCTCCCCACGTACCCCATAAAACGATGGTAAGTAATGAAAACATTAACCAACTAGGTTGTTTTTTATCTTCAGAGGTTGATTGTAGTTGAGTAATACTCATTTTTTTATCTCTTTTATTGTTTGTGATGCTATTTAAGATTATATTTTTAGAGCTAATAAACTTTCAGAGGAAAGTTCACAGCCATCCAATTTAGCGGCATAAAGTGCTGCCCCTACAACAGGGTTATATTTAGGTGCAACTAGGCAATAGTTTTTAGACAACGCCGATAAGTTACTTTTTAATGGCTGTAATATCACTTCATCTGCATTAAAAACTCCACCGGAATATGAGACCAACAATGGCTGTTCATCTTTTATGCAGAGTTGATTAGAAACACCATGAATTAACTGTGAAAGTTCGTACCCAGCTTTATCAAAAATATCTTTTGCTATTATATCTCCAGCGATAGCGGCTTGATGTACAACTAATGAAAGTTTAGCTATCCAACTCCTTGTTCCTCCCAACTGGTTCATAACAATGCCGCAGATATCAAGATCACTAGTTAACTGAAAGTGCTCTTTAAATAATAGATACAAAGGACCCTTAGTAAGTCGTCCATCACTCATACGAGTAAATGCGTTCAGACCTGATTTTGCAATCCAATATGCAGAACCTTCATCACTAAAAACTTCACCCCAACCACCGCAACGGGCTCGAGAATTGTTGATCTCACCGTATGCAATTGAACCTGTACCAGCCACAATATTAATACCATCTTTACATCCTAGAGCTGATGCCCATCCAGGAATCATGTCGTTGCCGCACTGATATTTGTTTTGCATAATTAATTCAGCTGGAATGTTATTAATGGTATCAGTAACGCTGCTGTCTTCCCCATATGCTGGTAAACCAAAAAAAGCATAATTAAGTGACGCTATAGAATGGTTTGCTTTCAAAAATGTTTCCCTAATACCATTAATTAATAGGTCTCGTAAACCATCAACACCTATTTCAATATAATATGATGTTGCTTCAACATGCTCAGCTAAGATCTCGCCATTTTTATTAATAAGTACAAAAGCTGTCTTTGTTCCGCCACCATCTACACCTAAATACATAATACTTTCCCCAAATTCAAATCATCCTTGTTTAACGGATGAATTGTAACTCCTTTAACTACTCGGTTTACTGTACCAGACGCACTAGGCGTATCAGGCTTATTGTTTAGAGTAAGCGCATGATGAAAAGCATAAATTTGAGCACAAACAATGTATGGAAACATCAATAAGCTATCATTCAGCCCTTGTTGTTGATCAATGAGAATATAATCACCGTTAACGCATTCGTCTGCAAGTGTTGTTATTGCAATAACTTGCCCAACTTCTGCATCAGTACGTAATTCATCCAAAAGATCAAGGTCATATTTTCGTGTATAACTGTCATTTGACATAAAAAGGATCACTAGCGTGTCATCATTCACAATGGTTTTGGGCCCGTGACGAAATCCTAAAGGTGAATCATATGTAGCAACAATTTTACCATCAGATAATTCTAACAGTTTCAGTGCAGATTCTTGTGCGAGAGATTTCAAACCGCCACTACCCAAAAAAACAACTCGGCTGTGATTTTTTTCAGCAATTTTTTTAAGTTGGCTATTATACTGTGTGATAACTTGTTTGGCAGCAATGCCAATAGCTTTGGTAGTATTTGCCAAGTTTTCATCACTGAATAAAACTTCAAGTGCTGTAAACATCATAGAAGTGAAACTTGATGTCATAGCAAAACTTTTATCATTTGTCTCTGTTGGCATTAAAAGTGCCAAACTATTTGTGTTGTTGTCACAGTATTTATACAACTGGCCATCTTGGTTGCACGTAATAACCAAATGATAGCAATTGTTGACTACTGTAGAGGCAATTTCCACAGCAGCAACACTTTCAGGACTGTTTCCTGAACGAGCAAATGAAACAACTAAAGTAGGTATGTTTTTTTGAAAAAACTGCATTGGATTTGATACTAAGTCTGTCGTTGCTATAGCCTCTACACTTTTGTTTAATTTTAGTGATAAGCTTGGCGCTATACTACCACCTGCAAACGCAGAAGTTCCTGCCCCAGTGAGAATAATTCGTAAATCACGTTTGGCTATTAATGGCTTTAAAAAGTCATTAATAGCCACCTTATTTTTTTCAATAATATTATGAGTCTTTTCCCAAACATCTGGTTGTTGCTCAATTTCCTTCGCCGTCCAAAATGCACCTAATAATGTTAATTCTTCTGTATTTACATCTAAATATTTCATTTTATTTCCCTTGATTTTTATGTATTATCAGCCATACAGGCGTCTGAATATTGTGTTAGCACGATTGTAATGTGATGGATGATGATTTCTTTTACTGTTGCTGATATTTCACCTTGCCTGATAGCAAGATATTGCTGAGGAAGATATAAACTTAATAACGTCAATGGAGGTGGGTTGTTATCAAGATTTGTCGATAGCTTTTTAAATGCTTCAACTACTAAGGGGTGCGCCCAGTAATAACGAATACGATCGCTTAGACTATATTGAAGATCTAACGTAAGTTTGTTGTCGGTACTATTATAATAGGGCTCCCAATAATTAGGGTTTTCTTTCATAACATTCAACATAGTCATCTTTAATTGTGATGACTGCTTTTTTCCTAACCATTCATTTTCTATTAGATCTAAAGCCCAAAGAGCCTCACGTAAAGCAAAAGTAACTCCTGGTCCAACTTTTAATATGGCAAAGTGATCACGTACTAAATGATTTAAATTAGTAAATGTTTGATAATCAGTAGAATGTGCTTCATATATCATATGCTTTTGACCAACAATGAAGTTACTCAATTCAGTGGTTGCTTCGTGTTTGTAATCAATCACCTTATAGTGATCAAATTCAACTCCGGGTTGAACAACAAGCGCAATGACTCTTTGCCAAGTTTCATTAGTTAAACCTTGAGCAATAAAAGCATCACGGTGAGCAGAGATTGTAGTTTCAGCTGCATCAGGAGAGGTTACATCAAGTGTATTAAGATCTTCGGTAGCTCCACCAGGAACAGGTACTTCCGTACCAACAACATATACAGGTGCTTCCCCTCCTACTTTTTTCCATGAGTTTTCTGCTACTAAGCATAGGGTAGCAGCCCTTTTAGCAACAATTTCATCGGTTAGTGGAATTGGATCATCACTGCATGACATTGAACAATCTAAATGAATTTTTTTAAAACCCGCTTCAACATATTGAGCAATTAGCACTTTTGATTTACTCATCGCTTGTTCTGCAGACATTTCCTGCCAACAATTTGGCCCCAAATGATCTCCTCCAAGAATAACCTTATTGCACGGAAAACCCATTTTTTTTGCAATATTGAGCACTAAATCACGAAAATCTACGGGTTGCATACCTGTATAGCCGCCATCTTGATTTACTTGGTTTGAAGTAGCCTCTATTAGCGCATATGTATTTTGTTTTAAGGCATGTTGCAAAGATGCTTCAATTACAAGAGGATGTGCAGAACAAACAGAATAAATGCCTGTAGCCCTTCCCTGCTTATGTTGTTTAACTATGTCTAGAATTACATTCATACTACCTACTCTAATTTCTGTTACTTATTGTTTATATCACTTGCTAAATTAAATAATAATGTGCAAATAAATATATATAATGATGTTCTTTGAAACATCATGAAACAAAACGAAGCCAAAGTAAATTACTTTTTCTTTCGTTTTGTTGTCACTTTACTTTTTACACATAAAAAAGTCATCAACCATGTTTATAACTAACTGTTTTAAAGGTAGAAACCAATATAGATACATTCATTTTATTTCGTTGTGACTTTTAGTTATTTGAATAGACAAACGGTGTAGGGTTTTAAAAAACTGGGAAAGGTTTTTGTTGTACTGATAAATTAAGCATGCAAATGAAC
The DNA here is from genome assembly GCA_913062815.1 of uncultured Colwellia sp. Classification (GTDB taxonomy): domain Bacteria; phylum Pseudomonadota; class Gammaproteobacteria; order Enterobacterales; family Alteromonadaceae; genus Colwellia. The sequence continues at coordinate 17,283 of CAJXWZ010000051.1, forward strand.
CTTACTAAGGTGAATTTTATAGAATTAAAGTTGGCTCTCCTTCGGTTGAAAAGCAACTTCACTATAGTGTTGAATCAAAAAACTGATACCTAAACACTTTATATACAAACTTCTGACTTTACCCCATAGGAAACGTAGATCTAGTAAATTAGAGTTTCAAAAACTCGGATAACAACCATATTGAAGCTGCTTTCAATAAGTGCATAACTTTCAAATTAATACCCTACTAGTAAATTGAAAGTTAACAATATCAAACATCACAGCAATTAGAGTCTTTCGGTAAATAATCCGCAAGATAATGCAACCTTTACATTTCACTTACTAGCCATTACTTTCATTTCACTCTGAGCTACATTTAAAATAAAAGGACTAAATAAAGGTATCCATTGATATGTAAACGCTAAATGCTTCATTTTAATATTTCCTTTAATAACTATTTACATTTTCATTTTCTTTCATTATCATGCTCAATGTTACATTAAGTTGCGTTTGGTTATTTTTTAAATTTCTTTTAATTGTTTTTAGCTATTTACTGCATGTTTTGATGAGTTTAGTAAAAACAGGTAAAGGTAACTAAAATTATAAAGGTAACTAAAATTATAAAGGTATGAACCCAGGGGAAATATATGTTAGTCGGAAAGAAAGAAATTAAACGCTCAACGCTAGCGCTTGCTATTATCATGGCATCAAGTAGTTTATCAGCAGCTGAGGTTGAGGCTGAGGTTGAGGTGATTGAAGTTAAAGGTATTCGTGGCAGTATGGTTAAAGCTGTTTATGTAAAACGTGGAGCTGAAGGTGTCGTAGATGCAATATCCTCGGAAGATATAGGTAAACTCCCAGATCAAAATTTAGCTGAGTCATTACAAAGAATATCAGGGGTGTCTATTGATCGGTCAGGTGGTGAAGGGCAGCAAGTGACCGTGAGAGGTTTTGGTCCACAATTTAATACTGTATTAGTGAATGGGCGCCAATTAGCTACAGATAGTACAGGACGAGAATTTAATTTTGATTTAATAGCAGCTGAATTGGTCAACGGTGTTGATATCTACAAAACATCTACCAGCTCACTACCGTCAGGTGGGATAGGCTCAACAATAAATATTCGAACCGCTAAACCTTTATCATTTAGTGGTTTTAAGGCTATAGCAAGTGCTAAAGGGCTATACAACGGTAATAGTGAAGAGTTAACCCCTCAATTCTCAGGCTTATTAAGTAATACTTTTGCTGATGATTCCTTTGGGGCATTATTTTCGTTCTCTCATCAACAAAGTAAAGGCCGTAGTGATGAAGCGCAAGTAGATGGTTGGCTACCTAATGCCATCTCAAATGAAAGTATTATTAATCGAAATGGTTCTGAGAACACTTTTCTACCACAAAATTATGATCAGAGAGTCGTTTTTGATGAACGTACACGAACAGGCGGTTCATTGGTTTTACAATATAACCCAAATGACGAGATAGAAGTAACCGCAGATGTTATTTTTTCTGAATTTGATGTAAAAACAAACTCCCAAGCTATTGGTCATTGGTTCAATCCTGGTGTTATCGAAAATGCAGAGTTAGATCCAAACGGTACAGTAATCAAGTTTGATGAAGAATTTGACCAAGCAACTGATTTTCATGCACGTACATTTGATCGACAATCAAAAATGCATGCTTTTTCTTTATCCGCAGAATGGCAAGTTAATGATAACTTTTCACTTAATTTTGATGCTTCAGACTCTCAATCAAAATTGATAGATCCCAATGGTGATGCAATTGAAATGTCAAATGCAGGTTATTGGAATAGAATTAGTTGGGATCATTCTAAAGGTAACACCCTGCCTGGTATATCTGGGTTTGAAGATGCGGGAACAATAACTAAAGGTGCAGGCGAAGGTCGAACTGTAACGAATTACTTAAACCCATCGAATATATTACCGAACTATATGAGCCGTAGTGGAACAAATGTAGTAAGCAAAGTATCACAAATTAAACTTGACGGTAAAAACGAACTTGAATACGACTTATTAAATACCATAAGTTTTGGGTTATTATCATCAAGTCAAGAAAAAAACAATCAATTCTTAAACAACGACAGTGTTGTTTGTCAATTCTGTTATCACGAATCTTTAGACATTCCAGATGAGTTTTTTAGTGTTTTCGATGCCGGTAGCGACTTTCTTGGTGATTTAAGTGGAAGTAATGACATCCCAAATCAATGGCTTCAACATAATGGCGATAACATGTTTGCTTACTTAGAACAACAAGCAAGAATTGGCGGCGATGGTTGGGATGCTGTGCCTAATTTTAGTTATTCGGCAAAAGGGCAAGCCAGTTCGTTTACTGTCACTGAAGATATTTTAGCCGCTTATGTAGATTTAAAACTAAGTGGAGAATTAGGTGAAGTTTTATGGGATGCAAACATAGGAGTCAGATATGAGCAAACCGATGTGAAAGTGACTGGCCTACAATCAACCCTAGTAAGTTTATATTTTAGAGATCCAACAGACTTTGGTAGAGAATTTTCAGGTGAGCAAGAATTAAATGCGAACTCAAGCTACAGTAATTTACTACCAAATGTAAATATTAGTTTTGATTTAACGGATGATATTATTAGCCGTATTTCGTATTCTAAAACTATAACGCGCCCTACTTTGTTACAAATGGCACCCGCTGTAACCATTAACACTACAAGACCAAGCGGTGTATTAACCTCTTCTTCAGGTAATGCTGAATTAAAGCCTTTCGAGTCTGATAATCTTGATTTGTCATTAGAATGGTATTACGAAGAAGCTAGTTATCTTTCTGTTGGTTATTTTAGAAAGGATGTGGAGAATTTTATTGTTACATCAACTCAACAAGTTACCTATCCAGGAGTTACAGATCCAAGTACAGGTACAGATGAGACAGCTTCTGATGTAGATGATGAAATAGCACAATTTACTTTAACTTTGCCAGACAATGGCGAAACAGCCAAAGTAGATGGTTTTGAATTAGCTGCACAACATACCTTTGGAGATAGTGGTTTTGGCATTATTACCAACTTAACCATAGTAAACAGTAATGCGGAACTTGATACAAATAACTTAAATCAAACCTTTGCTCTTACTGGACTAAGTGATTCTAAAAATTTAGTGTTATTTTATGAAGATGATGCATTTCAAATCCGTCTTGCATGGAACCAAAGAGATGGTTTTTTACAAAGCACAGTACAAGGTGCTAGCGGAGAACCCACTTTTGTTAAAAGTTATCAGCAATTTGATTTAAGCGGCAGCTATGAAATTAATGATCATTTTACAGCTTTCTTTGAAGGTACTAACTTAACGGGTGAAGAAACGATAAAACATGGGCGCTATGAAAACCACTTTCTGCTAGCTCAAGATACGGGTCCGAGATACGCCTTAGGTTTAAGAGCTACATTTTAGATATTTAACATTTTGTTAAAATTAACCTAGATCACAGTTGTTTTAATGCAATTGTGATCTTTTACCCAGGTAATATAAATTATGAATAAACCAACAAAGTCTGTAGTTATCGTTGGTGGTGGTACGGCAGGTTGGTTAATTGCGGGCCGAATTGCAGCACAACATAACAGTAAAGATAGTAACAACCTTCAAGTTACCTTAATTGAATCAGCTAAAATTAGCCCTGTGAATGTGGGTGAAGGTACATGGCCTACCATGCGAAACACTTTAAAAAAAATGGGTGTTAGTGAAACTGAATTTATTCAACAATGTTGTGTATCATTCAAACAAGGTGCTAAGTTTGCCCGCTGGCTCGATGGGTCTGTAGATGACTTTTATTATCATCCTCTTGTTTTACCACAGAGTTATTCTAATATAAATCTAGCGCCATACTGGCAAACAGATTCAGAGCAAAGTAATAGTTCTTTTTCTAATTCTGTTTGTTTTCAAGAGCAACTATGTGAACAAGGTTTAGCCCCTAAGCTTATTACCACAGCAGAATACGTCGGTGTTGCCAACTATGCATATCATTTAGACTCAGCAAAGTTTGCTAATTTTTTAAAGAAGCACTGTACCGATAAACTTGGGGTTAAACATATTGTTGATGATGTGCTATCAGTAAATTCACATGAAAATGCAGATATTTCATCATTAGTTACTTCCAAAAATGGCAATATTTCTGCAGATTTATTTGTAGATTGCAGCGGCTTCTCTGCTATTTTGATAGGTAAGCATTATAAAACCCCTTTTAATGATAAAAGTGATGTCTTATTTGTTAATCAAGCACTTGCAGTGCAATTGCCGAATCAAAAAAATAACGATGAAATTGCATCCCATACCATTTCAACAGCCCAAGACGCTGGTTGGATATGGGATATTGGCCTACCTACCCGTCGAGGCATAGGATATGTTTATAGTGACAATCATCAAAGTGAAGCCCAGGCTATTGAAAGGCTTGCCGTTTATGTTGGCCCAAATTTTAGTGAATCAAACCTAAAAAAAATTCCAATAAAGGCAGGCCATCGTAAAATTTTCTGGCAGAATAATTGTGTAGCCGTTGGGCTCGCTTCTGGTTTTTTAGAACCTTTAGAAGCATCTTCTTTAGTCTTAGTCGAAATGTCTGCTGATATGATCGCAGAACAACTTCCAGCTTGTAGACAGACTATGGACATCATTGCTAAGCGATTTAATCAAACTTTTAATTATCGTTGGAAGAGGATAATTGATTTTCTAAAATTACATTACATTTTAAGCAAACGTACAGAAGATTTCTGGTTAGACAATCGTAACCCAAAAACTATACCGGACAGTCTACAAGAACTAATGGAATTGTGGAAATACCATAGTCCTTATGACCACGATTTTAATAGCAGCAATGAAGTTTTTCCTGCGGCAAGTTATCAGTATATACTTTATGGTATGGGCTTTAAAACTGATATTGAATACCAAAAAAGCTCTCTTAATCAGCAGACGTTTGCTCAACAGCAATTTGTTGCCAATAAAGCTATTACAATTAAAGCCTGCGAAGTTTTACCTAAAAACAGAGATTTGCTGAATAAAATTTATAAATATGGCTTTCAACATGTGTAAGGAGAGCTATATGTCGAAATATTTAATAGAAGTAAACTTTCAAGATCACGCAAACTATAGTGTACTTAGAGAAAATAGTGCTCAACAAGCTAAACACCTTAATATGATCCCCATAGGATTAAATGAAGTACATAAAACCAGCCTTCATTACCCCTTAGTGTGGATAAAAAGCAGTGTAAGCGGACAATTCAAATTAGTAGCCCTCTTTGGCTTTGAACCAGGTGAAAATTTATATTGTAAAAATGATATTTGGAATAACAATCATATTCCACTTCATTTGCAAAGTGATCCTTTTTATTTAGCCTATTCAAATAATGAAACTGATAAAGAAAAGTATTTATGCGTTAACATAAATAGTCAAAAAATAGATGTTAATGGTAAAAAAAATAAAACTGGTTTAACTTTTTTCAATGGAAATGGGGAGAAGAATATTTGCCTACACCAAGCTCAAGAAATATTAGCTACACTAGCTCACGGAGAAATGTTGAATGAAATGTTTATTAAAACTGCAAATCAATTAGATCTTTTCCAATCATTAAGTTTAGATATAACATGGCATAACCACCAAACATCAAAAATTTTAGGTTTGTATACTATAGATCCAAGCAAACTTGAACAACTTAACGAAAATCAAATATATAAATTAAAATCAAATGGATATATCGAATTTATTCACCAATTAAATTACTCACTTAATCATATTGAAAATCTAATAAAATTAAAAAACAATTTAATAGTAAAAGCTTGACAATTTTCATCACTCTACTCACTAATAAAATAAGTAGTTTGGCACAGTTACCTCAGGAAATATGTTCAAATTAAACATACCCGCTAAATTTAATTTAAAGTAGTTTCTGTATGATTTAGACAACAGATAAGTAAGGAGACTGGGCTGCCTTTACCCTATATCGTCGGAATAGTTGCTACTAGTTGAACAAGCGTTAACGTCTTTAATACAAAGTGAGCATTAGGTAAGATTATTTGGATTTTAAAAAAACGTCCCTTTTGTGCAGTTATGCACACAATACAAAAGACCCTAATGGCAGCATTGGCAGAACAATTGCAATTAATTAGGCAGTTACACAGATTTTTTTTCTGGGTCATATTTTTTAATATTAACTAACTCGCAATGTGCTCCAAACCGCCATAAAACTAACGTCAACTTAGGGCCTAAAGTGGTAGTTAGCTGAATTCAGAAATAATGTGATTTTGTACCAAGTTTGGTCAATCACAATACTAAAAATGTTAATGAAAAAATTCTATGCAACTAGGTGAACTTAAAAAATAAGTCTTAGAGTATCTTTGGAAAGCAGAACCTGCTGATGCTAAACAGGTGCATAGCTATTTCGAAAAAAATAGGGGAGACTCTTTAAATACCATACAAAGTACGTTAGATCGCTTGTTCAAAAAAACTCTTCTAGGCAGAGTCAAAAATGGACATGCTTATCAATATTTCCCTAAAGTTGAGCGTCATGAATTAATTGGCCAATTGATCAAAAATGTTACTCATGATTTTGTTTCTGAAGATGAAAGTAGTGTCGTCGCAGCTTTCTCTTCTATTTCAGAAGATCTAGATGAGCAACAGCTTGATAAATTAGAAGCAATGATTGAACAACAACGCCAAAAATTACAGAAGAATTCTGAAAAATGATTTATGGCCAATGGGCATTAGCTTTAAATTTACTCACGGTGGGCATTTTAGCCTTTATCGTGGCTAACCTATTTGTGTCGATTGCTTTTTGGTTAGTTAAAAGTAAATTGCAACGCTATGCTGTATCTACACGTAAATTATTATTATGGTTGTTCGTACTTACTCCTTGGCTGATATCTTTATGTGTCACACTTTTTTTTAGCCCACTATTTCAAAACGGTTCAATATTTATTTGGTTAACAGATTTTGCTCATTGGCATCATCCTGATATTTTTTATTTTGGCATTACGCGAGTTTACTTATTTTCATTGCTTTTACTTTTTATATTCTTATACAAAAAATGACGCTTCTTTATCATAATCATCATCAAATTAATTTGTTACGTGCATTAGGGGTTGAAAAGAGCAAGCATGTCTATGTTATTGAATCATCCATACCGACAGCATTCACTGGTGGTGTGTTTAGACCATCATGTTTTATATCTACGGAACTTATTGAGCAAACAAGCTCTGATAACATAGAAATAATTATTCAACATAAGTTAGCGCATGTTCATTATTTGGGTCCACTAAAAAATGGTTCTTTTTATTTTTCTCTGCTTATTTCACTAATATTGTTAAGCAGTTGCATATTTCCATGATGTCATAATTTATGGAGCAAGCCGCTGACTCTTTTTATGTCAAAAATCAACAGCAATCACATAACGTAGCAAGTACCTAAGTAAAGTTTACTAAAATGGCCTCTAAGTCCTCAAAAACAACTATCCTAATGACAGCATTGTTGAGGTTAATTATTGGTTTTTCTTTAGTTCAACTGATCGCTACTAGCTGATATTTTGAATCTTTGGTGTACGGCTACTTGGAGCAATCTTAAGTTTTTACGAATTTGTAATATTCTTCAGAGTGCGCATAACGAAAGTAAGTAGGCTTTAAAACTTTAATGTCCTTTATAAGGTGTAACAAAGTCATAATCTAGTGAATATAAATAGTTCTGTATTTCAGTTTAGTTCTGTTAGTTGTATGGGTAAATTAATGTTAAAAGTTGTTCCTATATCAGTTGACGGTTCAACTGATATACTGCCCTGCATTAGCTGTACTACTAGGTTGTATACAATACTCAAACCAAGGCCTACATTGTCACTGCCCATTTTACTGGTGTAAAATGGATCAAAAATCTTACTGATTTTTTCACTATCAATGCCTTTACCGTTATCTTGATAACATATAATTACTGACTGAGCTAGCGTCGTTATTTCAATATCTATTTTTGGTAGATCCGTATGAATAAACCCGTGTTCGAAAGAATTATTAACCAAGTGAGATAATACTTTATCTAAAGCACTCGGGTAGCTTGAGATCTTGACCTTATCCCCATGAATGTTTATCACGAGTTGGTTATTATCAACTTGGCCCATAATTAACTCCGCTTGATCAATTAAATGTTCAGTTAACTCAAATTCTTGTTGTTCATCCCCTTCCAATTGAGCCGAAATCATTTTAAATTGTGTCACTAGCTTGGCAGTTTTATCCATGGCACCTAAGGCTAACTTGCTAGCGCCACAGGTATTATTAAGCATTACATTCATGGATTTACGAGTTGCCCGCCCTTGATTTACCGTCTCAGTAATGGTTTTTATTTTATCTTTGATCACCGAAACCGAAGTAATAGCCACGCCTAAGGGCGTATTAATCTGGTGTGCCATACCAGAAACCAAAGTAGTTAATGCAGACATTTTTTCTGATTCTATTAACTTCCCCTGAGTCGTTTTTAAATCATGCAAGGTCACCGTCAAATCTTGATTAATTGACTGAATTTTTCGCCGTTTTAATTGCAACAGCCGTAGAAAAACACTTAGAACCGCAACAATTATTATGGCTGCAGCAACGATAATGCGAGCTATTTTCTGTTGATTTTCCACTTCTAATTGCTGGATCTCATTCTCTTTTTGTAATTGTAAAATATTGATATCTTTATTGACGGTGCTTGACTTAGTGATATATCGTGCCAGCTGGGAATCGGTTTTTTTTAACTGTACATCTTCAAGCGTTCTATTGTAATTTTCATATGCAGTTAGCGCGTTTTGATATGCACCTTGCCCTTTAAAAAATTCACTTTGCAGTTCGTAAGCACGGGCCAAGCTATTCAGCTGTTTATGCTTAGTTGCATTATCAACAATATCAACTATCAATTCGCTAAATGCACGGTGTTCTCTGGTTTCTTGATAAACTCTGGCGAGCACTAACTGACTTTCTAATGTCCCCGACATGTAATTACTATCAACTCTAATTTTTATCGCCTTAAGTAGGTTTTCTTTCGCTTGTAGATAGTTTTTGCGGTGATGATAAATTACCCCCAGATTATGATAAGAATAAGAGGTATGAAAAATGATCTCATGCTTGATCCTAATGGCTAGAGCTTTTCGATGATAAATTAGTGCTTTGTCGACCTGATTTAGATGAAATAAAGCTTCTCCTATATTATTGTAGGCAATAGCAAGAAAAGAAGGGTTATCTTGTTTTAGAAAATAGGCTAATACTCTTTCCAAATAAGGTAGTGCTTGCTGGTAAAATCCCAGTTGCACTGAGGTATAACCAATATTACTTTCTGTTGTTATTCTTGAACTTAAAAAATTTGGTTTGTTTTTAATATCTTCATAAGCCAATAAATAATGTTTTAATGCTTGTTGTCCCTGACCCATATGTCTGTATATAGCGGCTTTTGTACTAAGGATACGCCAATCAAAATCGTTCGTTTTAGGTTTTATTAACAGGTTGATTTTTTCAATTGTCTCCAAAGCTAATTGATATTGATCGGTATTGATATAACTCCATGCCTCTATGCCAATCAAGTCAGCGAGGTTTGTTGTGCTGAGTTGATTTTGGTATTTGCTTCTGATGGTTTTAATTTCATTGAATACTGTTTTGGGCTTGCTGTAGGCTAGTTTATTAACATGAGAAATTTCTTGCTGTATTTTCTGGGCAAGTCCATTTGGATGTTTATCTTGCGATTCAGTAAAAGCAGTTGAAGAAGACAGGGACAAAAACAAATATAGCGATAGCAACAATAATAACCTGAAAATTCTACTGTTAATGCATTGGAGTTGATATTTCATTAATGGCTCTAAGTTATTTCTTTATTGTATTTCTACAGTATAGTCAGAAAATCATCATGACTTATTCACTTCTATTTAACAAATAAGCTTAGCTTAATACTTCCAAATTATTATGTCTGTTTCATAATCATTTTAGGGATTTTACGCTAACTAACACCACATTGGAGACATTAGCTAACAAGCGCCAAACAACGTTTCGAATAAGGTTTAGTATCGATAACGCCCGCAGAAGGCACGCCGTCTTTCGGCGTCGCTCTTGCTGCGACAGTTATATGATTCATCATTTAGACCTAAGTTTCTCAATAATTTGCGCATCCACCCAGAACATATCTCCTTTTCCTGTGCTAGCAGGACTCATAAAGAAAAGATATTTTCCATCTGGCGTTACGTATCCTCCACGTTGTGAGGTACTTGTGTTTACCTTATCACCTAAGTTAATGGCAGTTCCCCAAGAGCCGTTTTCCTGCCGAAAACTAACGTAGATATCACTACCACCATAGCCATCATCTCTTTTACTATCCCACAAAATATAGGACTCATCAGGTGCAATGAAGGGGTGAACGTTCTGTTTTCCGGTATTTATCTCTTTACTAAGTGGCTTCGGGGTTTCACGTACACCATTTATCAGTCGAGAATATCGAAGAACAAAATTTCCATCTTTAGCATATTCATCAAAAACATAAGTGCCTTTGGACGATGTCGTAAGGCGCATGATGTCGATGTTTTCAAATGCGGGACCAAGACTTTTTAACTCCGACCATCCCTCATCGGTTCGCTCCCTATATTGGTTTGTATAAAACATAGTTTTACCATCAGGAGAGATAGAGCCACCCACCCCAGGCTCCACTTCTGACTCGTGCCATCGATTATTCTCGGATTTAAGAACAAAATGCGAATCTTTTCCACTTTTGTTGTTTCTCCTAGAAAAGTAGAACTCTTTCATGTCGGGTGAAAAGATAGAGCCCCACTCATGATGCTCTGTCGAAACAATATCAGGAGCGAAAACTTCGGGAGTTAAGCCTGGAGGCTTTTGCCCAAGATAGGGGCCTTCCAAGACTGGAAACTCATCTTGACCATAACTATTGCTACTGAAAGCTAGAAGAGAAAACAGCAGAACAATTGAAATACAAATAGACTTCATAATTTACCTTTAATTTGAAATCAACGAATTATTTAACTTCACTAAATGTGATTGAGAAGACCTCAGTTTACTCAAGTCGTCTCTAAAACGCCTGACGTCCTTATGAATTTCTGCTGATTTTTTCTGACAGCGATAATCAACTTATTAGATGTATATAACGATTTTTATGGTGACGCCTCCATAACATGACTCGATTAATTCATTAGAAATTAGCTAATGTGTATCTGATCCCATTTATTTATTCTTTTGACTTTGGCTGCAAGTTTTTTAACCATCTCAAACCGTGTGCCGCCACCAGAGGAGACGAATCGCTATGTCCATAGTCCTCAGCAACAACGTTCTCTATTGAAGCTATTCCCTTATATTTTTTATTGCTTAGTTGGCTAACAAAATCTTCGACAAATGGCGCTTGTCTCTCTTTCTCTAATTCACCATAAGAAGTTAAGACATTAATCGCAGACTGTGGATTTTTTAAATCGGCATGTTGTTGAGCAAAGAGTGTAGGAACTGCCTCGTCCAATGGGCTACCAAGAATGTAATTTTTAAATGAGTCGGGTTGTGTCATTAATGCGTAAACACCAAATACTCCACCAGCGGAAAAACCGAAATAGGTTCGATTGTTCGGTTCGGTTCGGTAATTGCTTT
>CAJXWZ010000052.1 GCA_913062815.1 uncultured Colwellia sp.
GATCTTACCGCTAAATTTTCACAATTAGTCGGTAAAGAAGGTAAAGTTGTTTTAGCAGATATTAACAGTTCGATGCTCAATGTAGGTCGTGATAAATTACGCGATAAAGGCTTGGTTCAAAACATTAAATATGTGCAAGCCAATGCGCAATACTTACCCTTTGAAGATAATACTTTCGACATAGTTACCATCGCTTTTGGCTTACGAAACGTGACAGACAAAGATATGGCTTTGCGCTCTATCTACCGTGTGCTCAAACCTGGTGGTCGTTTATTGGTATTAGAGTTTTCTAAGCCTGAACATGAATTACTAAATAAAGCTTATGATTTCTATTCATTTAATATTTTACCGAAAGTGGGTGAAATTGTGGCTAAAGATGGCGACAGCTATCAATACTTAGCAGAATCAATTCGTATGCACCCAGATCAAGAAACATTAAAGACTATGCTAGATAACGCTGGTTTTGAGCAAACCAGTTATAAGAACTTAACCGGTGGCGTGGTTGCGCTACATAAAGGCTATAAGTTTTAATTAATAATATTTGATTAAACAACTACCTATATTAATTAATCAGGATTACTTTGATGTTGCAGCAAGTATTCACCTCATCGCTAGAGTTATTGTTAAACAAAGCACTTTCTTTAAGTACTAATCAACTTGACTTAAAAAAGTTAGAACAAAAGACGCTGGCGATTAACTTGGCTGAATTTAACTTTCCAATAAGCCTTACGGTAAATCAAGACAATATCTTAGTGTCTGGGTTAACAGAGCGTGCAGATTGCACCATACATACCAGTTTGAAAACCCTACAAGCTTTAAAAGCACAGCAGCAAATTACCGAGTTGATTAAGCAAGATGAACTCGATTTATCTGGCGATATCAAAGTAGCACAACAATTTGCCAGCTTAGTAGAGAATCTAGATATTGACTGGCAAAGTGAATTAGCCAATCATATTGGCGATATACCAACCCACAAGCTAATGCAGCTTGGTAGAAAGGTTGCTAAAAAAGTGCAATTCGCCAGCGAGCAGATCCAAGCTGATGCCAGTGAATACCTAGTACATGAACAACGTTTACTGGTAACCAATAGTCAAATTAAAGTTTTTAATCAAGATGTTACCAATATCAGCAAACAGGTTGAAGCGTTAGAAGATCGTATTACTCGCCTAACCAATCACCCGCATAATTAAAGGATTAAAAGTAAGTGAGCAGTATTCGTTTGTATCGCATTGTTAGAACATTTCTACACTACGGCTTAGATGACATAGTGCCAAAAAAATTGCTACCTTGGTACGTCAAGTTTGGTCGCAATGCTTTTTTCTGGCTTCAAAATAAGCATAAAAACAAACCTGTTGCGCTACGCTTCCGTTTGGCTATTGAAGAATTAGGTCCGGTATTTATCAAATTTGGCCAAATGCTTTCTACGCGTCGCGACCTGCTACCTTCTGATTTCGCAGACGAATTGGCCTTATTGCAAGATCAAGTCACGCCTTTTGACGGTGAGCATGCAAAGCAAATAATCATAGATGCCATGGGCATAACACTTTTTGAGCAACATTTTAGTCATTTCGATAGCACACCACTTGCCTCCGCTTCCATTGCACAAGTACATACGGCCACGCTTATTGAGAATGGCGATGAAGAAAATGTCGTTATTAAAGTACTAAGACCCAATATTGGTAAAATAATATTAGCCGATATCAAAGTGATGTCTCGCTTTGCAGCCATAGTTGCCCGCTGGTTGCCTGATGGCAAACGTTTACGACCTGTTGAAGTAGTAGCAGAATATAAAAAGACCATTCTAGATGAATTAGATCTCAATCGAGAAGCTGCCAACGCTATTCAATTAAAGCGTAATTTTGAACAAGGTAGCGACTATGACAAAGTACTATACGTACCTGAGATTCATAGCGAATATAGTCATAAAAATGTACTGGTGATGGAACGTATTTATGGGGTTGGTGTTGCTGAAATAGAGACGTTAAATGGTCTTGGTGTTGACATGAAATTACTTGCTGAACGCGGCGTTGAAGTGTTTTTCACTCAAGTATTTCGCGATAGTTTTTTTCATGCTGATATGCACCCAGGTAATGTTTTTGTCGATGCTACTAACCCTGCAGATCCTACTTGGATCGCCATAGACTGTGGTATTGTTGGTACCTTAAATCGTGAAGATAAACGCTATTTAGCCGAAAATTTTGTTGCTTTTTTCAACCGTGATTATCGCAAAGTTGCTCAGCTTCATGTTGATTCTGGTTGGGTGCCAGCCACTACTAGCGTTGATGAATTTGAGTTTGCGATTCGCACTGTATGTGAGCCCATTTTCAATAAGCCTCTATCCGAAATTTCGTTTGGACAAGTATTAGTTAACTTATTCAATACCGCCCGTCGCTTTAATATGGAAGTGCAGCCGCAATTAGTTTTACTACAAAAAACCTTACTTTACATTGAAGGTTTAGGCCGTCAGCTCTATCCACAATTGGATTTATGGCAAACCGCCAAGCCCTTTTTAGAAAATTGGGTGAAAGAACAAATGGGCGTTAAAGCGGTATTTACTAAGATTAAGGAGAATCTGCCTTTTTGGAATGAAAAGCTACCCGAAATTCCAGATCTTGTTTACGATTATTTAAAGGTTGGTAAAGAAAGCCAACAACAACAAGCCCTGTTAATTCAGCAATTACTTGAGCAACAAAAAAAACATAATAAAAAATTATTGATAAGTATCATTGTCTCCGCTGTATTAATAGCTTTGGCGGTATTGCTCAAGTAATGCTAAATTTCTTGCTGCAACTGGTTCGCTTTATCTTATTAGTCTTGTTGAAGCTACTATCGACACTCTTCTACCCCGCCAAAGCAACTTACTTTGCTGATAGAAAACTAGATTGGCAACAAATAAAGCTGATTGTTTTCCTCAATCACACCAGTTTATTTGAGCCCGTATTTATTCAGCTGTCTTCAATAAAAGGCTTATGGTTTTTAGCTGGAAGACTCATTGCTCCAGGCGCTGACATTACTTTCACACGTCCTATTGTTGGGAAAATAATGCATGCTTTAATACCTGGTATTATTCCCATCAGCCGAAAGAATGATGAAACATGGCAGCATTTCTTGTCTTTAGTAGATCACTCAAAAATAACCGCTATTTTGCCCGAAGGTAGAATGAAACGTCGCAATGGTTTAGATAAACATGGCAAGCCAATGAGTGTGCGCGGTGGTGTTGTCGATATATTACGAAAATTAAATCACGGCCAAATTTTATTTGTTTATAGTGGTGGTTTACATCACATTCAGGCACCGGGTGAAAAACTACCTAAGTTATTTAAAGGCATCAAAGCTAATATAGAAGTAGTCGATTTGCTTAAATATAAACAACAATTTAACCTAGCTAATAGCAATGAATTTAAAACACAAGTTGTGGCTGATGTAACCGCTAAATTAGGTAACAATATTCCCAACTAAGTTAGTTGAACATTGATTTAATACCAGGAGTTATTGTGCTGAACAACCCGATAGTAACAACTGCTTGGCTTGAGCGTAATTTAGATAATAAAAAACTTATCCTCTTAGATGCGAGCATGAGCAAAATTGTCGGTAAAAAGCCTATTGTTTATACTGAAGCTAAATTTATTCCCCACAGTCGGCGGTTTGATTTAGAAGAAGTCTTTTGTGATCTAGCCTCTGCACAAAATAACGCTTTTCCATCACCAGAGCATTTTACTCGAGAAGCTCGAAAACTGGGTATAAACACCGATAGCCTAGTAGTGATTTATGACAATCAAGGCATCTATTCATCGCCGCGCGCATGGTGGATATTCCAAGCCATGGGCTTTAAAAATGCCGTAGTACTTAATGGCGGCTTACCACAATGGCTTGAAGAGAAAAGACCAACAGTATCCGCTCTTTCAAACAAAAGTATCAAACTAGGCAATATTAACGGCTTCTATCAACAAGCATTAGTCTGTGATGCTCACTATGTGCTTCAAAGCCTACCTCAACACACAAGCTCAATAGTAGATGCCCGATCAGCGATGCGATTTTCCGGCCAAGCACCTGAGCCAAGGGCCGGTGTGCGCAGCGGTCATATTCCTAAGGCGTTAAGCTTACCCTTTGCTGAGATATTAGATATTCATTGCTTTAAAAGCCAACAACAATTAACAGAAATCTTTTCTAAGCTAGGTATACAAAAAAATACTCAAGCCATTTTCACCTGTGGCTCCGGCATTACTGCGTGCATTATCATGCTAGCAGCTCATATTGCAGGAATGACAAAAACTAGTCTGTACGACGGTTCATGGGCTGACTGGGGCAGTAATCAGTCGCTACCCATTGAGAAACATGAGTAACGTCTGATTATCTGTGACTACTCTTTATTTTTTATCTTTATTAAACAAGGATCGTAAATTTGCGACACCTTGTTTGGCTGCCTGCTCTTTATGTGCCTCAGTCTTTTTTACTTGACCTAATTCCCAATTTAAATCATCTTGAGGCAGTTCATGTAGAAATCGACTGGCTTCTGTACGCGACACTTCTCCAAACTGACGGCGTTCTCTGGCGTAAGTGAATATTAACTCACGTTGCGCTCGAGTAATACCAACATAGGCTAAGCGACGCTCTTCTTCAACTGTGCCTTCATCGACACTAGTTTGATGCGGGAGCAAGCCTTCTTCCATGCCGATTAGAAATACATAAGGAAACTCTAAACCTTTAGAAGCATGCAAAGTCATTAACTGCACTTGATCACTGTTGTCTTCGTCTTCGTTACGTTCCATCATGTCACGTAAGGTTAAACGGGTAACAATTTGCGGTAACGTCATCGGCTCTTCATCATCTGAGCCTTCAAGCATTTGTGTGACCCAGCTAAATAATTCAGTCACATTTTTCATGCGCATTTCTGCGGCTTTTGCACTAGGTGAAGTATCGTAAAGAAAATCTTCATAATTTATTTCACGAATCATTGAACGTAACACCGCCGCAGTATCGCCCCGCTCGGTTTGGTCAGCAACACCAACAAGCCATTGGGTAAATGCTTGCATTTTCATCAACGCTCGCCCTGTTAACGTTTGCTCTAATCCCAATTCAAAGCTAGCGGCAAACATACTTATTTGTCGCATATTGGCATAAGTACCAAGCTTTTCTAGCGTTGCTGGCCCTAACTCGCGTTTCGGTACATTTACAATACGTAAAAAGGCATTATCGTCATCGGGATTTACCAAAACTCTTAAATAAGCCATGACGTCTTTTATTTCTGCTCGCGAGAAAAACGAGGTACCACCACTAATTTTGTAGGGAATGCGATTGGTCATTAGCGCCTTTTCTAACAAACGCGACTGATGGTTGCCTCGGTATAAAATGGCATAGTCTTTATAATGACTTCGATTCATAAAGCGATGACCGATTAGCTCGCCAATAATGCGAGACACTTCATCTTCTTCATTTTTAGTTTGTACTACGCGCAACTCGGGGCCATAAGCGAGTTCACTAAATAAAGCTTTATCGTAAACGTGTGGATTGTTAGCGATTAAAATATTAGCGCATTTTAGAATGCGGCCACTTGAACGATAATTTTGTTCTAATTTAATCAATTTCAATTGCGGAAAATCTTTGCCTAACAAGACTAAGTTTTCCGGCTTGGCTCCCCGCCACGAATAAATAGATTGGTCATCATCACCTACTACCGTTAGCCTTGCGCGTTCTCCCGCAATCAGTTTCACTAATTCATATTGGCTAGCATTGGTGTCTTGATATTCATCTACCAGTAAATAACGAATTTTATTGCGCCAGCGTTCACGAACTTCTGCGTAGTTTTTCAATAACAGCGTTGGAATGAGGATCAAATCATCAAAATCCAAAGCATTATAAGCTTTCATATGCTTATGATAACGCTGATAAAACTCTGCATTTTCTACTGAATCGGCATCACTCGCTATTTTTATTGCCGCATCAGGCAATAATAAATCGTTTTTCCAATTGGAAATCATACTTTGCAATTTGCTGAGTAAATCTTTATCGCCATCTAGCTCTTCAATAGTCAGCTCTTTCAATAAAGCCATTGAGTCTTGATCGTCAAAAAGCGTAAAACCTGGCTTATATCCTAGGGTTTTAATTTCCCTTCGAATAATATCTAAACCGAGCGAATGGAAGGTTGAGACGGTTAAACCTCGGGTTAAATCTTTACCCAGCATTTTAACAATACGCTCTTTCATCTCGCGTGCCGCTTTATTGGTAAAGGTTACCGCTGCAATATTTCTGGCTTTGTAATCACATTTTTGAATTAAATAAGCAATTTTCTGACAAATTACCCCAGTCTTACCTGAGCCAGCACCTGCCAAAACAAGGCAAGGACCACTCACATACTTTACAGCTTCGTTTTGTCCGGGGTTAAGTTTCATAGTGACTCGGCGTAGTTTTCTAGAAATATCTTTAAGGTCGCTGATTTTACCTGTTTTTACTCAACAGCAAAACAGTTACAATGTTTTCAATGCTAATTTTCAAGGAAAAATCATGCTCAATGCGAAAAAAATCGAAGAGATTGCCAAGCAAGTTACTGATGCTATACCACCCGGCTTAAAAACCATGGCAAGCGACTTTGAAGATAAAACGAAAACGGTACTACAACGTAAATTATCACAACTCGATGTAGTGTCTCGTGAAGAATTTGACGTGCAAACACAAGTGCTAATTAAAACGCGCGAAAAAATAGCGGCCCTAGAAACACGCTTAGCGGCATTAGAAGCGGCTTCTGCAGAGTAATAATAATGTTGAAATACACTTTTTTCATTTTAGCTATGGTTGGACTTATGACACAAGCAAACGGCACTAGATTTACCACAGAAGCACAACTTGATACCCGTTACCTAGGTGAAATTGCTGATTTCTGGCAACGCGGAGAATTCGCCCACTTTAATGGCGTTGAGAATACCCGTATTAATTATGCTGCTTTTCTTCACAAGCAAGAAAATGAAGGTCAACAAAGTAAGTGTTTAGTTATATCTTCTGGCCGTACAGAGGCGTATTTAAAATACAAAGAGCTAAGTTTTGATTTATTCAGCCTTGGTTATAATGTTTTCCTTATTGATCATCGCGGGCAAGGCTTGTCAGCACGTTCTCTGGAAAACCCTCATAAAGGCCATGTTGATAATTTCCAATACTATGTCGATGATCTAGCACATTTTATTGATAACATTGTTACTCCTCATTGTAATCAAGTTGATAAAGCGGCTAAGCCATACTTACTGGCCCATTCCATGGGTGGTGCTATTGCAGCCAGGTATTTACAAGTTCACCCCGATAGTATTCAAGCCGCCGTACTCTCATCACCCATGCTAGGGTTTAATGGTGGCGGTATGCCTGATTTCATTGCGCAAATGCTAATTAGTACCACAACCAAACTTAATCAATGGTTTGGCGATACACCTTGGTACTTTTTAGGTCAGAGCGATTATGCGCCAGGTGAGTTTTCCAAAAATAGTTTGGTTCACTCAGCATTGCGTTATCAACAATTAGAACAAACGTACCAAGATAACCCAGACATTCAACTGGGTGGCATAACGGTGAAATGGCTAACGGAATCAATTAAAGCGTTAGAAACCATTTTTGCCAACATTGATAAAATCACCACACCTACCATAGTGATGCAGTCTGGCGCTGACACCATTGTAAAGAATCAATCACAAGATGATTTTTGCCAGCAATTACACCAACTTCAACCAAAATCATGTCCAGGTGGTAAGCCTTTCGTTGTTAACAATGCTAAGCATGAATTGTTTTTTGAAAGCGATATTTATCGACAACCTGCCTTATCCGAAGCGATTGCTTGGTTTGAGCAGCACTAAAGTTTAAAAATTATCTGCGCACGGTGCAAGCGTGCGAAAAATTTCAGTTTAAAGATCATCACTGACGCTATGCACTGCCGATACAAAAAGTGCAAAAGTGGAGCGTATAGTGGGAGTGACTGTTATAATGCCAAAAATCTATTCTCTATACTCATGTTGATATCATTATGTTAGATGTTGTGCTGTTCCAACCTCAGATCCCACCAAACACTGGAAATATTATTCGTTTATGTGCAAATTCAGGTTTCCGTTTGCATTTAATAGAGCCATTAGGTTTTGATTTAGAAGATAAAAAGTTACGCCGCGCCGGGCTAGACTACCATGAATTTGCGGCAATTAAGCGCCATAAGAACTTCAACGCTTTTGTTAAGCAAGAACAACCAAAGCGCATTTTAGCCATTACCACCAAAACTAATAACTTTTATGGTGATGTTACTTTTAGTGAAGGTGATTATTTATTGTTTGGCTCTGAAACTGCCGGTTTACCAGAAGAGGTGCGAATACAAATTCCAGATAGAGATAAAATTCGTATACCCATGCTAAAAGATAGCCGTAGTATGAATTTATCAAACGCCGCTGCCGTCATTGTTTATGATGCTTGGCGTCAATTAGGTTTTGTTGATGCGGTATAATATTGGCCGTAATTTATTGCACTAGGGAAAGCACACAGTTGACGGTAGTCTATGAGTACTGTTAACGAATAAATGGTATTAATTAGCAAAAAATAAAGGGACTATTCTTGTTTTTGATCACGCGAGAGTAAATCTGCTGCAGCGAGTTTTGCTGCCTTGTTTTGATATAGCACTTGATACACTTGCTCAACAATAGGCATTTCAACGCCCAGTCGCTCTGCTAGCATATAAACTTCTTTAGTATTTCGATAACCTTCAACGACTTGTCCAATATCAGTCATCGCTTGTTCAACAGCTGCCCCCTGTCCTAAAGCTAAGCCAAAACGGCGGTTGCGCGATTGGTTGTCGGTACAGGTTAAGACTAAATCGCCTAAACCTGCCATGCCCATAAAGGTAGCAGGATCAGCATTTAATGCTGTGCCTAAGCGAGTCATTTCGGCTAGACCACGAGTTATCAGCGCAGTACGAGCATTTGCACCGAAACCAATCCCATCAGCCATACCTGCGCCAATAGCAATAACATTTTTAACGGCTCCGCCAAGTTGAACGCCAATAAAGTCTTTATTCGGGTAAACACGAAAACACTTTTCACAATGCAGTAATGCTGAGAGTTGATCAGCAAAGTCTTTATCTGTTGAAGATAAAGAAATGGCGGTAGGCAAACCTGCGGCCATTTCTTTAGCAAAAGTAGGGCCTGATAAGACAGCCAAGGCAAGCTTATCCCCTAAGATATCTTGTGCGACATTTTGTAACAAATCGCCCGACTCAGGATCTAATCCTTTAGTTGCCCAAGCCAATTTGGCTTGGGGCTGAAGCATGGGTTTAATTTGTTTTAGCATATCGCCAAAAGCATGGCTTGGTACCACCACTAACACATTATCACTGGCGCCAACTGCAGTAGCGAGATCGGCTACGGGTTGTAAGCTTTCAGGAAAAGGACAGCCCGCTAGGTACTTGCTGTTTTCGCCTGCACTAACCATATCTTCTACCTGATTAGCATCACGCCCCCATAATAAGGTTTTATGACCGTTTCGAGCTAAACAAATAGCGAGTGCCGTACCATATGAGCCGGCACCTAATACTGTGATTTTTGCTGAAACCGTCATTACTTTCTCACTATTTATCAACGAATAATTAAACCGGAGTCTAATCTAAAACTAGTGAGTTTCAGTGCTTTCTGGCGCGCTAACTTTTGCTTCTGCCGCACGTTGTTGCACATAAGAAGCGAATAAAGCTTCGAAGTTAACTGGCGATAAGTTAAATTGTGGGAATGAACCACGGTTAACTAAACTTGCTACTGTTTCACGCGCATATGGAAATAACGTTGTTGGACAAAATGCGCCAATGGTATGCGCTAATTGTGCTTCAGGTAAGTTGCCAATAGTAAAAATACCTGCTTGTTGCACTTCCGCTAAAAAGGCAGTTTGGCCTTCAACCGTTGCAGTAACCGTTACCGCTAAAACTACTTCAAACGTATTATCCGCTAATTTGTTAGAGCGAGTGTCTAGGTCTAACTTAATCTCAGGCTTCCATTCTTTTTGAAAGATTGCAGGAGAGTTTGGCGTTTCAAATGATACATCTTTTGTATAAACACGTTGAATAGCAAATTGCGGCTCAGCTTGTGCAGTTTCGCCTGCTGGTTTTTGATTTTCATCACTCATGAGAGTTTTCCTATATTATATATTTCATTTAAATTGGTATCAGTTAGCCGTTAATAAAGCATCTAACTGATCATTCATTTCTAAACCGACTAATTGATCACAACCACCAACGTGGACATCATCAATAAATATTTGCGGTACAGTATAGCCACCGTTACTACGTGCAATCATGTGCTCACGCAATGCCATGTCACCATCTATACTTATTTCTTCAACCTGCAAGGCTGGATGAGCGGCTAATTTATGTTCAAGTAAAGCAATTGCACGTGTACAAAATGGGCAATATGCCTTGGTATAAATATCTACTTTTGCCATCAATAACTCTCAAATCACTTATTAACCATTACCACAAGTGAACAACTTAAGTTCTACTTAGCTACTGGTAAGCCAGCACCTGTCCATGCACCCATACCACCTTTCAATACACTAACGCGAGCGAAGCCTGCTTTGTGTAAATCATTGGCAACTTTTGCGGCACTAAGGCCTGCACTACATACAACTATGATGGGATTATCTTTATGCTTTTCAAGGCTTGAAAAACCATTTTTGGTTATTTTATCGTTTGATAAACTTACGGCATCTAGAATATGACTCGTTTTAAAGTCTTTTTCACTACGAACATCTAAAGCAACACCTTGCTCTCTATTCATCAAAAAAGTTAAGTCTTGTGGACTAATTTGTTTAACTGGCGACAAATTAATTTTAATAGTTGTCACGATAATCATAACAACGACGGCAACCCAAATCGCACTTAACATGCCATTATTGCTGACAAAAGTAATAAATTGTTCCATATATGATAACTCTACTGATTAGCATTGAAAGATGAATTTTAAAAACCGTGACAGTATACAGATTCTGCACTTTTTTACCATGAAGATTTATCCGCCAATATGGTAAGTCGCTATGAATCATTTCTTGCTTAATTAAACCAGCGCTTATGTGTACAATACCTGCACTTCTCTGATAAACACTAAAGGTAGCGTAGTAATGGCACAGGCAAAGAAAAAATCGACAGTTTTAATTATCTTAGATGGTTGGGGCTATCGCGAGCAAAGTGATGCCAATGCCATACAAGCAGCCAACACACCAATATTAGACCAGCTAAAAGCCGATTATCCAAATATGTTAATACAAACTTCTGGTATGGCGGTAGGCTTACCTGAAGGTCAAATGGGTAATTCTGAAGTAGGCCATGTAAACTTAGGTGCTGGCCGTGTGGTTTATCAAGACTTTACTCGTATTACTAAAGCCATTGAAGACGATGAATTTTCAAAAAATCCCGTATTATGCCAAGCGGTAGATAAAGCGGTTGCACAAGACAAAGCGGTGCATATTTTTGGTTTATTATCTCCCGGCGGTGTACATAGCCATGAAGATCATATCTTTGCCATGATGGAACTAGCTAAAGCGCGAGGAGCAACTAAAGTCTACTTACACGCCTTTTTAGATGGCCGTGATACTCCGCCTCGTAGCGCAAAAGCATCTTTAGAAAAAGCACAGCAAAAGTTTACCCAGTTATTCAATGATACAAAAGGCGAAGGTCAGATAGCTTCAATTGTTGGTCGTTATTTTGCTATGGACAGAGATCAACGTTGGGATCGTGTTGAATCAGCATACGATGTGATGGTTTCAGGCATCAGTAAATACCAATATAACGACGCAGTATCAGCACTTGACTCAGCCTACCAGCGTGATGAAAATGACGAATTTGTTAGTGCCAGCGCCATTTTAAATAAACAAGGTGATGCCATCGAAGTTAATGACGGTGATGCTTTAATTTTTATGAATTTTAGAGCTGACCGTGCTCGACAATTTAGTCGCTGTTTTACCGAACGTAACTTTGATGGTTTTGCCCGTAAAAAGGTGCCTGCTATCAGTGACTTTGTTATGTTAACGCAATATTCAGCTGATATTGATGCGAGCTGTGCGTTTGCTCCAGCAGCGCTAAGCAATGTTATGGGTGAGTGGCTTGCCAAACATAACAAAACACAATTGCGTATTTCAGAAACTGAAAAGTATGCGCATGTCACGTTTTTCTTTAGTGGTGGCCAAGAAGATACTTTTGCCGGTGAACAGCGAGTTTTAGTGCCTTCACCTGATGTAGCTACATATGATTTGCAGCCCGAGATGAATTCCGCGTTACTGACCGACAAGTTAGTACATGCCATTGAAGCGGGTGAGCATGACTTTATTGTTTGTAATTACCCCAATGGTGATATGGTTGGTCACACTGGAGATTTTGATGCGGCAGTAAAAGCCTGTGAAGCTGTTGATGCTTGTATGGGCCGTGTTGTTACTGCCTTGAAAAAATCGGGTGGCGAATGTTTAATTACCGCTGATCACGGCAATGCTGAACAAATGCTTGACGAAACTTCAGGTCAAGCTCACACAGCACATACCTGTGAACCTGTACCGCTTATTTATGTAGGCCGTAACGCAACAGCCGCTAACACAGGTACCTTAAGTGATATTTCACCAACTTTATTACACTTAATGGCAATGGAACAACCTGAAGAAATGACGGGCTCAGTATTGATGCAATTAGATTAATGGGGCAAACTGGCGTCACTAAAAATAATAAATGATGATTTAATGTCCAACGCCTTACCGTATTGCTGTAAATTTTTAAGCTGTTTAGTTTTACTAAACAGCTTACTGTTTATCGACAACAGTATGGCTTTTGACAACAGTGAAAATGACAAAGCCAAGCAAAATAATACTGCTAAGCTCAACGATGTTCAGCAGGCCATTGCTAAGCAAGAATCCAATATATTTCAAACAAATAAAGCCCGTGCTACCTTAGAACAACAACTTAAAAATGATGATTTAGCCATTGCGAAAGCTGCTAAAGCAATTAATGACACAAAGCTACAATTAACAACAACTCGCCATAAAATATCTACGTTAGCGCAAGAAAAGCAGCTGTTAACCTCTAAAAAACTAACACAAGAAAGGTTACTGGCAAAACAACTTCGTGCTGCTTATACCACAGGCCAGCATGATTATTTAAAGTTGCTGTTAAACCAAGAAAAAAGTGAAAAAATTCAACGCACAATTAGTTATTATCAGTATTTTAACAAAGCCCGTATAAACGAAATAAATAAATTTCAAGCAACAATAACGCAACTAATGCAAGTGACAACCAAGCATCAAGAGCAAATTGAACAGCTACAAATATTAGAAAAAACGCAACAACAGCAAAGTGTAGATTTAGGCAAGAATAAGGCTAATCGTAAAAACACACTAGCGTCTTTAAGTAAAAAACTATTGTCGAGTAAACAGCAGTTAAACAAATTAAAAGCCGAAGAAAGTAACTTGACTGCTGCCTTGCAAAAGCTGACCGCGCTTATACGTGCTGAAGTTGACTTAACAGGCCTTAGCAAGCTGAAAAGGAAACTTTCATGGCCAGTAAAGGGCAGGTTATTACGTAGTTTTGGTAGTAGCAAACAAGGTTATTTAAAGTGGAAAGGTGTTTTGTTAGGCGCCCCTATTGGTAGGCAAGTACAAACCATACATAACGGTACGGTGTTGTTTTCTGACTGGCTAAAAGGCTATGGTTTGTTAACCGTAATAGATCATGGTAATGGCTATATGAGTTTGTATGCTCATAATCAAACGCTATTGAAATCTGTCGGCGATCGTGTTGAAACCGGCGAGCCAATCGCATTAATAGGACAAAGTGGTGGGCAAAACCAAGCCGGTCTTTATTTTGAAATTCGTCATCAGGGTAAAGCGGTAAATCCTAAGCTTTGGTGTCGATAACTAGTTAATAGTCTTAAAAGTTACTACAAAAAGGCATAGCCAAATGCTATGCTTTTACCATCCCCACTATTATATAAAACCAATAAAATGATTTCAGCTGTGTCGAAACTTTTTCTTGTTGCTTGTACATTTTTCGTGTTTCTTGTTTGTGGCTCAACACAAGCAAAACCTGCTCGTATTGCTATAGTCATTGACGATATTGGTTATCGTGATACCGACATCAATGCATTGGCTTTGCCTGGCGCTATTACTTATTCTATTTTGCCTCATACGCCTTATGGTAAAATGCTGGCAGACCAAGCAAATGAAAAACATAAAGAGGTTTTATTACACATTCCCATGGAAGCTGAAAATGGTAAAAAACTAGGACCGGGCGCACTTACAAGCGCCATGAGTCGAGCAGAAATTATTGCCAGCTTAAAAAAATCTCTTGCTGAAGTGCCCTTTGCAATTGGCATCAATAACCATATGGGTAGCCATTTAACCCAACTCAATGATCCTATGACTTGGACAATGAACTTTCTTAAACAACATCAGTTACTTTTTTTAGATAGTAAAACAAGTCCCAATTCAAAAGCAGCCAGTATTGCCAAATTAATTGGTGTACCTGTTCAGCGCAGGCACATTTTTCTTGATAACCAACTAACTAATCGCTATATCAGTAACCAATTTAACGCGTTAATCAATTACGCCAAATCAAAAAAAATAGCTATTGCTATAGCACACCCTCATCCCGAAACTATTCAAGCTTTAAAACAGCTGATCCCGACACTAGCAAGTAATAATATTGAACTGGTGCCACTATCGGCATTATATATAAAACCTGTCATGCAACAGTTAACTACCGCTAATAGCGACTAAAGCGATATATTATTTTCTTTTAACAGTTGGTGCAGATATTTAACCGGTATTGCATAAGTAATACCGCTTGGGTTAGAGATAACCGCTTCTTTTGTTGTTTGTACAAAGACTTTATTAATAACGCCTAACACCTTGCCTGTTTTCATGTCATACATGGCGCTGCCACTATTACCAGGGTATGCCGTAGCATCCAATTGATAAACCAAATATGGATTGCGCATACGTTTGAGCATTTTCAAGTTAATTTGACCGGCACTTTGAGCCGGTATTACTGTAGGCGTAGTACTAGCAATAATGCCTCTATGAGTTACTGGGTATAAACCTAAAACAGCCCCAATGGGAAAGCCAGTAAAAGCGATATAACTACCATCACTTTGAAAATTGTCGTTTGCTAATGTCATTGATGGCAGCGCAGCGCCTGATATTTTCAAAATGGCTAAGTCATAAAGTTCAGAAGTCGCGACAATGTCAGCGTGTCTTACTGTCGCTTGTTTACCTGAGCCGATAAACACGGCCATTTTTTGCAATAAACTATCATCTAGCTCAGTGGGTAACACATGAGCATTAGTGACCACATAATGGCCGTCACCAATAACGAAGCCGGTACCACGTAAAATATTTTGCGGCCTACTCGTTGGCGTATGTATGCCAATGCCTACGACTGAGGGTTTAATTTTTGCGACCACATCGACAAATTCAGCTATGGCATTTGTTGAAAAAAGCTGAGCTACAAAAAATATGATTGGTAACTTGTTGAACATAGTAACTTTCCATTGAAAAGATTTAATTAACCCTACTTTACGCAATTTTTCTAATTTCGGCCATAATTAAGTAATTAAGTGATTGGGGAGTCTACATGACCGAAAAAATTGTTCCTATACTAGCCGGTGGTGGCACACGACTCCCTGCACATCTTGGCGTTCTTAATGCACTACTTGATTTAAATATTAACTTTACTCACATCGTTGGCGTTTCAGGTGGCAGCATAATATCTAGCTTTTACGCAGCAGGTCTATCTATTGAAGCAATTAAAAAAATAGCCCTAGAAACGGATTACAATCAATTTCGCGGTTTTTCATTGTTTAAATTAATTCGAAATGGTGGCTTAAGTTCAGGCGATCTTTTTGAAAAATGGGTTGATACCAACTTACAAGGCAAAACATTTTCACAATTAGACAAACAGTTGCATGTAGTAGCTACCGATGTAAGAAGTGGTAAACCTGTTATCTTCAATCAAGAAAACACGCCTGATATGAAGGTATCTAGAGCCGTGCGTTTTTCTATGTCAATTCCACTTGTTTTTAGCTTTAAGCCTTTTGGCAGACATTTAATGGTCGATGGCAGTATACTGTCTGAAGATGCTTTGCATAGAAACTGGGCTAATGATGGCACTCCCGTTTTATGCTTTAGACTACGAGGTGAGCACGAATACGATGAATTAAATACCAATAGTTATTTCCCTATTTTCAATTACATCACTTTGCTCATCAGAACGTTTATGACCACCATTTCTCGCGAATACATCAACGAAGCTTTTTGGCATAATACGATCGTTATTAATACTGGGCATTGCTCAGTCGTTGATTTTAAAATGTCACAAGAGCAGAAAAACGCCCTATTTGAAACAGGCTATCAAACAGCCAAAGAAATCATTCCAATTAAAATGAAATTATAAAATATCATAAAGTTAGCGTTATCGACTTGCTTGATAACTGGTTTCACTGCAATAATGGTCATATGTGTTTTCTATTTTTAGATTTGTAACAATAACTATTTATTATTTATTTACAAATGAATTTTCAGGATGATAAATGACCACCTTCATTCATGATTTAATCAGCCAGAGTGCAGAAAAATCACCGTTTAATATCGCGCTTACATTAAGAGACCAACAGCTTAGTTATCAAGAGCTTCAAGAATACATCAATAGTATTGCAGACAGTTATAGTGCATTAGCCGTTAAGCGTCACCAGCGTATCGGTATTTATTTACCTAAAACGATTGAAAATGTAGTGAGCATGTTTGCTTGTAGTAATGTAGGCGCTGTCTTTGTTCCCATCAATCCAGTGTTAAAAGCTCAGCAAGTACTGCATATTGCTAACGACTGTGATGTAGAAATTATTATCACCAACAAAGCGCGCTTTAAAGCATTACAATCTTTACTATCAAGTTTTACAAAATTGACTACGGTGATACTAACTGACTCAGATTCAAATGAAGTTGACACTATCATGCAAGTGTCGATTATTTCATGGCCAAACTTTGTCAAACTTTCTCCTTGTGAACTCGAAACAAAGCCATTAACGGGTAATGATATCGCTGCTATCTTATATACCTCAGGAAGCACAGGAAAACCAAAGGGTGTTGTGCTTTCCCATAGTAATATTGTTTTAGGAGCAAAATCTGTTGCTCAATATTTGGAAAACTCTGCTACAGATAAAATATTAGCCGTATTACCGTTAAGTTTTGACTACGGCTTTAGCCAATTAACAACGAGTTTTTTGGTAGGAGCTGAATGTGTTCTTTTAGATTACCTACTACCCAATGATGTCATTAAAGCGATAATTAAATATAAAATCACCGGAATAGCTGCTGTTCCACCACTATGGTCACAACTTTGCAAACTTAATTGGTTAGAAGGTGCTGGTAAATCTATCCGATATTTCACCAACTCTGGTGGTGCATTATCAAATACCAATTTAGGGCAATTACGTATTTTAATGCCTAACGCGGCTCCTTATTTAATGTATGGCTTGACTGAAGCCTTCCGCTCAACCTACTTGCCTCCTAATGAAATAGACAATCGAATTGGCTCCATGGGTAAAGCTATCCCCAATGCAGAGGTATTGGTAATTCGTAAAGATGGCAGTGAATGCGATGTTGATGAGGCCGGTGAATTAGTCCATAAAGGACCACTCGTGAGTTTGGGCTATTGGAACGCTGCAGATAAAACAGCTGAACGATTTAAACCTGCTCCAGGACAACTCAAAGGTATCATTCCAACAGAATTAGCGGTATTTTCAGGTGACTCTGTCAAACGAGATAAAGACGGTTTTTTATATTTTGTAGCTCGAACCGACGAAATGTTGAAAACTTCAGGTTATCGCATTAGCCCGATGGAAATTGAAGAAGTGCTTTATCAACATGATCAAATCACAGAAGGTGCAATCATTGGTGTACCGCACATAGAATTAGGCCAAGCCATTCTCGCGATAGTATGCACTAACAGCCAAGATGATTTAAACTTAGTGGAAAAGTCCCTGCTCAAACACTGCCAAAAACAGTTAGCAAACTACATGATACCCAAAAAAATTATTGTCTTGTCCGAGTTGCCTCATAATGCAAATGGTAAAATAGACAGGAATAGATTAAACCAAGAGTATAAAAACTTTTACAGTGAGAGTGAGAAGTAAAGCAAAATGACAAAATCATTACCGAGACAAACACCAAAACATGCTGAAATGAATCATTTTTCCACGCTTAATGATGAACTGGTAATTGGCGGTAAAACCATTAGTCAAGTAGAACAGCTTATTGGTAGCACACCATTTTATGCTTACGACAAATCCCTCATCGCTAAAAATATAACTCGGTTAAAATTAGCTTTACCAGAAAAAATCAAACTACACTATGCCATAAAAGCTAACCCTTATCCTAGTTTAGTGCACTTTATGGTTGATCATGTTAGCGGCTTTGACGTAGCTTCAAAAAAAGAAATGTTACTTGCTTTACAATCTGGTATGCCTGCAAATGAAATTAGCTTTGCCGGTCCAGGGAAAAATAAAGATGACATTCAGGCGGCTATTATTGCAGGAATTACTTTGCACACAGAGTCAATTAATGAAATCAACCGTGCTATAAATATAGGTGAAAACTT
Organism: uncultured Colwellia sp.; assembly: GCA_913062815.1. Taxonomy (GTDB): domain Bacteria; phylum Pseudomonadota; class Gammaproteobacteria; order Enterobacterales; family Alteromonadaceae; genus Colwellia. The sequence continues at coordinate 18,629 of CAJXWZ010000052.1, forward strand.
AGGCATAAAGCCAAACATTGCTATTCGTGTAAACCCTGCCTTTGAGTTAAAATCTTCAGGCATGAAAATGGCAGGAGGCTCTAAACCCTTTGGTATAGATGAGGAGCTACTCCCTAGCATTTTAAACGAGCTTTCTCACGATAAAGTCAACTTAAGGGGCTTCCATATTTTTGCTGGTTCGCAAAATTTAAAAGCAGAAGCAATTATGGATATGCATGAAAAAACCTTTGCACTTGCCCAACGACTTGTTTCATTAACTTCTTGTTCAATTGGTTATATTAATATTGGTGGCGGGCTTGGCATTCCTTATTTTCCTGGCGAACAACGTTTAGTGCTAGATGAAATAAGCGCTAACTTAACTGTTTTACTTAAGAAATATCGCCAAGCATTAGTTAATATTGATATTGTTATGGAGCTTGGTCGCTACCTTGTTGGTGAAGCTGGTGTCTATATTTGTAAAGTTGTCGATAAGAAAACCTCACGAGGAAGTACATATTTAGTCTGTGATGGGGGGTTACATCATCATTTATCTAATTCAGGTAACTTCGGGCAAGTCATTCGTAAAAATTACCCTGTAGCAATTGCCAATAAACTTAGTATCGAAGCCGAACAAACAGAGCTGGTTAATATTGTTGGCCCTTTGTGTACACCACTTGATATTTTAGCCGATAAAGTCAATCTACCTATTTCTAATATAGGTGATTACGTCGTAATTTATCAATCGGGGGCTTACGGCGCTTCGGCAAGTCCTCGTGATTTTCTCAGCCAGCCAGATCTATACGAAATTTTATTATAATTTTACTAATTTATTATAACCGGTTTTTAATCGTCTATAATTGTACTAATAAGCATGATAATGCTCTTCTTAGGTGGCATAAATGAGTTGGAATAAAAGTTTATTTAATACACCTATAATTGGTGATATAGCTAAAAAAATAGTGTCTCATAAAGCGAATAAAGAAGCGTACAATATATCTGAGCACTTTACTCAATTTCTAGAACCACAACTTGCATCAACACCAGAATTAAAGAATGAAGTTTTTAAAATCAGACATAATGTTTATTGTGAAGAACTCGCTTTTGAAGAGACTAAAAAAGATAAACAAGAGCATGATGAGTTTGACGACCAATCCATATTTTCCCTTATAAAACACAAGCCTTCAGGACATTATACTAGTTGTGTTCGCTTAGTTAGAACAAATAGTCCTGAACAGTTACTGCCAATAGAAAAGTTTTGTTTAAGCTCCATTACAGACGAATCATTAAGTCCTAAACGATTTAATAGAGATGAAATAGCTGAAATATCTAGATTAGCGGTAAAATCAGATTTTAGACGCCGTAATTCTGATAAATATAAAGGTGCTGGAACCGGTGTTATCAGCGAGAATAGCTATTCTGAAATCGAACTTCGATGCTTTCCTTTTATTGCCATCGGATTATATATGTCCGCAGCATCATTAGGAATGAATACGGGTGTAAGGCATGTATACGTTATGATGGAACCCCGCCTAGCGCGAAGTATGAAATTTGTTGGCATACACTTTCAACAATTAGGAGAGGCGATAGAGTATCATGGACTGCGTGCTCCTTATTATATTAATGCTGAAATGTTTATGCAAAACTTATCTCCTGGCTTTAAATATTTATACAAAACAATAGAATCTGATTTAATCAAACAGCTAAGTTCACTTGATGATAATGTTTAATTCCTGATGCATCTACGTTTAGAGAAAATTCAAAGTACTTTACTACCAAATTCTACACTTATTAGTGATAGCACTCTCCTAGATAGTTACCTTCAAGGTACTGAAGGACTAAACCATTTTACAGAAAAGAAAAGAAGCTTATTCGCGGTTGCTATCATATCTGATCAGGCGGAAGTCGACAGTATACTTAGTATGGCAAACCAGTGCGCTGGTGATAGTGAATTAAACTTCACAATTTACCCAATAAGCACCGGAAATAATTGGGGTTATGGTACAAGCCAGCCCACTAGTGTAGAAAATAATATCTTACTACTAGATCTCTCTCATTTGAATAAAATATCTGAATTCGATGCCGAACTTGGTTTAGTAACGCTTGAGCCTGGCGTTACTCAGCAACAGTTAAGTGATTACCTTATAAGCTTAGGTGATGAATATATGGTGCCAGTCACTGGCGCAGGGCCCGACTGTTCTATTTTAGCTAATGCACTTGAACGCGGATACGGTATTACCCCTTACACTGAACATTTTGCTGCTGTATCAGCTATCCACGGATATTGGGCTGATGGCACTGCTTATCAATCAGCAGTATACCAATTAGACCAAAGCGAAAATAAAAGTGTAGATAGAACATTTAAATGGGGCTTAGGCCCCTATATGGAAGGCCTTTTTACACAATCTAGCTTAGGTATTGTCACCAAAATGACTATTCGCTTAGCTAAAAAGAAAGCAGCATTTACGTCTTTTTTTGTTCAGATGCAGTCCGATTCCCAATTAGAATTTGCTGTACCTTTAATAAGAAAAGTTCTACAAAACTATGAAGGCACTGTCGGTTCAATTAACCTGATGGATAAACGCCGCATATTATCAATGTTTGCTGAAAATCCATCTAATGATATTGGCACTGTAAACAATCATACTGTAATGAGTAGTAGTGATGTCGATGATATCGCAAAACAATTACAAACGCCCAGCTGGACAATTGTCGGCAGTATTTATGGTAGTACCCGCGTTGTAAAAGCGGTAAAAAAAGAAATTAATGCCATTTTTAAAACAATTCCAAGCAAACGAATCTTTTCTGATAGCCTTCTTATAACATCTGCAAACAGAGTCATTAATTGGTTGCCTGATTGGTTTATTAAAAAAAGTTCGGCTTTGGACATACTAAAACAGCAATTAAGCTCTTTTAATAAAGGAAAAGAGATTATGCTAGGTAAACCCAATAAGGTAGCGCTAAAGCTTGCCTATTGGCGACACCCAAATGCGAGTAAATACTCACATGAAAGCCTGTCCCCTGCTGCTGACGGTTGTGGTTTGTTATGGTATGCACCATTAGTAACGATGAAAGCAGAAAAAATGAGGGAGTTTGTTACCTTCGTCAGAGAAGTTTGTCCTAGGCACAATATAGAGCCTTTTATCACTTTTACAAATCTCAAACATGACTGTATTGATAGTACCATACCTATTGTTTTCGATTTATCAAATCCTGATGCAGTGAGGGATGCACATAATTGCTTGAAAGAATTAGTATTGAAAGGGCTCGAAAAAGGTTTTGTACCTTATCGCTTAAACATAGATCAGCAACAATGGTTACTTAATAAGGATGATAGTTTCTGGCAAACAGCAAATAAGCTCAAAGCTACTTTAGATCCTAATAACATTTTAAGTGTTGGTAGATACAACCCTTCCTAAACAAAAATATTTATCTAAACCTTACAATATAACAATATACAGAAACTAAAAAGGCTTCCACTGGAAGCCTTTTAATATTTAACGCTTTAAGTTTTTGTTATTAAGATTGCTTGCGACGAGCGCCAGCTAAACCTAATAAACCTAAACCTAAGATAGCTAACGTAGTTGGCTCTGGAATGTTATTAGATATTTGACCGTTACCTTCGTCACTATATAATTCATCATTACCAAAAATAGCACTACTAGTGAATGCAATATCAGCTATATCATCATGGAAATTCAATGCTTCAACAACATCTGCTAAACCACCAACAACACTTAATTCAGCTTCAACAAATCCGCCAAGTATTGAACCATCTAAAACAAATGAGTCAAATACGAATGAAGCCCATAATGTGCCATTTTGTGCTTCAACAAACTCGCTATGTGCAGTATCAGGTAAGTTTGTAAAGTTTGCAAAATCTGGTGTCTCATCAAAGTAGATGTTTAACCAAGAATTAGTTGTATCAAAAGCAATTTCACCACCGTTTGGAGGTGTAGGAAGTAATCCACCAAAGGCAAAAGTTAATTCACACGATGTACAGAAGTTAGGATCGAAAACTGCTGTTGGTCCACGTCCATTTGAAAAATTATAGAACTCACCAAGACCAGCTAATGCTCCAGCACCAACAGGTACAGCAAGATCGTCCGCTAACGTGAATTGTCCTTCTGAACCAAAACCTGGTAGTGAAGTACTAAACCATTGTTGAAAGTTAAAACTTGCAGTCAACCCACCATCATTATCTACTGAATCCCAAGTTACACCACCAACACTAATTGTGTCCGCTGTAGCACTTAAGCTAGCTAATGCAAAAGCAGCTGCACTTAATGTTGTTATAAATTTATTCATAATTATTCCTTAGTATTAATAATTCGTTCAACTTAGCTAGATATAAGCACAGTTCATGCCAAAACAATAAAACACCCATATAACAATCACTTACAAAAACACCAAAACAATAAAAAATAAAGTTGTAAATAAAACCGACACTTCATACCCTATATAATTTCATCTAATATGCACTTGAAACAAATAGATGACTTACATTAATTAATCACTTCATAACACTTTTAAATTGATAACTAGTGTACCTAGCAAAGGATTCAATAGTATAAGACAGAAAGAGTTTTAATTCTTTAATGATGTCCTCGCTTGAGTCAACGCTTCCTCAACTAAACTATCTTTAGAGCCTTTTGAAATTGCTTCCTCTAAAATTTTAACTGCATCATTATATTTCCTCACCTCAACTAAGATCACGCCATATGTTTCTAATATAGACATATTTAAAGGAGCTAACAGATATGCTTGTTCAGCATTACCAATTGCCGCTTCAAACTGGCCATGTTTATACTGATTCCAAGCTAAATTATTAAATGCTATAAAATTTTCAGGATTTGTACTAACTATTGACTGGTACTGTTTTATCTTTTTCTCTTTATTTTCTACACTATATAACTCTGCTAATAAGAAACGAACTTCAACCTTACCTGTATTGCTATCAACGAAGTCTTCTAAAAGTTTTTCAGCCTCTTGCTGTTGCCCATTAAACTTAAGAGCACGTGCCAATTGAATAATATTTTCATCTGTTTTCTTATGTTCAAGAGCAGAAGAAAAGAATTCAATGGCTCGTTCAAAACTTCTCTCTAAGAGTGAAATGTTACCAAAAACCGAATCAACTAGGTGGTGATCAATTCCCTTTTGTTTCATAATCTTGAGCATAGTCTTCGCTGCGTCAATATTATTATTCCTTAGTTCAAAATGCGCTAATAATATTTCTAACCTTGAATCGTTAGGATAATAATCATAAGCAGATTTTGTCTGTGCTAACGCTGCTGGATATTTTTCTAATATCTCTAGAATGCCAATACTTCTTAAATTAAGTAAATAATTCTTGGGCTCTAACTTCAAACCTTCCTTAAATGCGTCATTGGCTTTACCTATCAGTTTCATCTGTAAATTAAGATCTCCTAACAACGACCAATAGCTAGTATTTTTTGCTATTTTCCTTGATAAGTTTTCTAATAATTCAATTGAATCTTTTATTTGATTATTTATTCGTAAATTTTGTGCTAGCGCTATGGATAAAGTTAAATTTTTATTTTCATTAAGCTCTTGTAAAAAATTTCGAGATCGTTCTAATTGATCAGTTCGAGCCGCAAGAGTGATATAATTTGAAAGCGCTCCCTTGTGAGTTGGCACTAATTTGATTACCTGCTCAAAATAACCCATCGAGTTATTTTTATCTGGGGAATCCATTAAAATTAAAGCTAAATTATAAAGGCTAGCAATATTATCAGGTGAAATTGATAATGCTTTATTGAATATATTTATAGCCTCCCCTTTATTTCCTTCTTTTACAAGAATAACGCCTTGAAGAATATAACCTGATACATTTTCACTATGAAGTTTTAAAAGTTTTGTTGCTATTTCCTTCGCTTTGTTAACATCATCTGCTTTTAAATATTGCAAACCTAATGCAAGCTCAATCTCAATAAATGTAGAGTCCAGCTCAATTGCTCGCTCTAGAGAGTCAATGGCTCTCTCATCGTTTTGGGAAAATAAAATCAAACCTTTTTGAGCTGCCACTTTAGCATTGGTAGGATCTATCGATTCAGCTTTCTCGATCAATTTCTCCGCGCTTTCAAAGTCACCTAGCTCAATTAAACTCGCAGTCGATGTTTGTAAAAAGGATGAATCTTCACTTGTTAGCCCTTCAAAAGACATAATATCTTGAGCGGCTTCTAACCCGTAACCAAGCTGCATTTTCACAATCGCAATAATTTTTTGCAAAGAATGACTATTGGATAATGATGATTCTATAGGCTTTAAGTAGTTATAGGCTTGCTCATAATCCTTTAATTGAAAAGCACTCGCTCCTGCAAGAACTTTAGTCAGAATTAATGTTGAGCCAGCTTGAATTGATTGTTCTGCATTAAACTTTGCTTCTTTGAAATTTTTCTGCTGATATTGTAATTGAGCCTTATAATGCAAGGCTAAAGGAGCAGAATCGAATTTTTCCAATAACTTGTCTGTTATCACTTCAGCTTGATCAAACATCTTTGCTTTTATTAAACTACTTATCTCAAAAAATCTGACACTGTAATCAAAAGGATGGTCGGTCGCATAATTTGAGAAAGCAACTGCAGCTTGTTCAAACTCTTTTAACGAGAATAATAAATGCGCTTTTAGCAGCATTGCTTCCGAAAATTTTGGATGCTCGCCTATAAGAGTATCTATTTTTACTAAACTTTCCGCATACTCTTTTTCTGATTGCGCCAAATATGCCTTGCCAATTTGGCTATAAACAGCTA
>CAJXWZ010000053.1 GCA_913062815.1 uncultured Colwellia sp.
CTCAGAGTCTTTTCCGAGTTTATTGTCGAATCCATCAATAAATACAAAGATAAACTGGAAAGTATTGAATAGATTTTGCGAGCAATTTATGAATTACCAGAAAATCACTCATTCCAATACTTTGCAATTAGGCGTAAGCCTTGGAACCGTCCGCACAGTAGAGCATGTGCTGCACGCATTTTAGATTTAAGTTAGCCCTGACCATGAGCTATTATTATCTAAAAACACAAGCGAGTGATTGAATGATGAACAAGTAAGCGATTCTGCGATATGCGTATATCGAGAGTCTTTATTGAACTCTTGTCCCAATCATATCGTTATTAACAACTTATTTGATGCAGCCAAACTCGATGACGTAAAGTGGGTTTTGCAGCAAGCGTATTACTGGAAAACTTAAAAAACATACTTATGCTGTTTTATATGTCGATAGCGCACTGCTCTAATAACGACACTGCAAATGCCACCAACACTATAGAGTGAATCAAATTCACTCAATATACATATAAATAGGCTTGAATGTGGCAATTATGTTTTTTATCCTCAAAGCTGACAAAATTTAGACACATATTTATCACAAAAAAGAGTCCGCTTTGTCACTTTGCTGACTTTACTAAACTTACAAAGTAACTGAAATTAAAGGTTATAATAAGAAAGTTAGTGCTTATTGGCTAGACCATTTATCTAGAATAAAGTAACAAGGTACACCAAGCCCCCTGCAGCACTGTATTTATCGAAAAATCAATCCAATCGAGCATGTGAACACATGATAATTTATCATTAACCTTTGATCATAAGGTTAACTAATATCACTGAGCAGAAGTTAGTATTTGATAATTTTTAGTATGTTTTGATCTGCAGCGGACATGGCTGAACAATCATATTATATTAGCCATTTTCTGATAGCAGACGTTCGACACAGATAAGAATATCTGTATCTTGATGATAATTTTTGTCAATACCCCGTTAAGTCTGAGTGAGAACTAAGCCACCAAAGCGGCCATTACTCTATTTAAAAAGAGCAATGTTCGTCTCTTTTACGAGAAAGGACTTAATGAACATTGCCTTTGTTCTGCGAACATTATCGGAGCAACTAGGAATGCATAATGAGATATAGCAATTAAATTAATCCAGAAAAAACACCAAAATTTCAGTATTTGTAGCTAATTTAATTAACAAGGTTAATTTAACCACATAGGTGGTTAATTTGGCTAAAATATAATAAATATAAAAGATCAGATCAACACGCATAGTTTGTCACTATTTCTAACCCCTCTACCGAAAGCCAATAAACAACTGTATTATCAATTAGTTAATTTGTTTTGAAAAATCTGGCACAGCATTTGTAATAGTCTAATCACAATGAAGAAAACAACGAAGCAATTTTGTTTTGTAAACTACAACATTTGGAGAATACCATGACTACAATTAAAACAACTCTTATCGCATTAGCCACAGTCGTTCCAGCATTAGCTTTTAGCTTATCAAGTCAGGCAACAACAATGGCATATATGGACACAGCATTAGCTGATGTATGTAAAGCCGCTCAGAGTAATAAAGTATTTAAATTGAAATCAGCAATGAAATCTTACCGCTTACAGGATAAGACTGTTGCCTTAAAAGTTATGTGTAATGGTGATGATATTATTACCTTTGCTGAAAAAAATGGGGCAATAAAAACAGCGAATCAATTACAAAAAAGTATTGGCGAGGTTAGTATTACAGATGTAGCAGTTATTGATAAAATAGCTGTAACCTTTGCAGAATAAAAGTTATCAGTTCAGATAAAGCATTTACAAGGAGGCCTTAGTAAATGCTTTATTTAACTTAGGACAGCAGTGAGCTTTCAGAATACATACTCTTATGTGATCTGATACAAAAATATTGAGTACTTGGGTTTGCATGAAAACAATGCTTCACGGACTTTATTTTTGAAAGTATTTGCTCATGAGCAATTATATGTTTTAAAGGAAAACAGATAAAACATCTGAGTAATTTTATAGGTACTATTATAAGTATTTCGATGAATACTTTAGGCGCATAAGTGCCCATACCGACTTAGAATTGAAGAACTATTTTAACTCATGGTCGGCATGAATAACATTTGAGTTACGGACAACTCATAACGCTTTACTGACGTTAATTATTGGTCGTGCTTTAGGTCAACTTATCGGCTAAATGCAGCCATTAGGTTAAGTGCCTATCTATTATTGATGGGCAAGGTTACTGTGGTAAACACAGATTTAAAGAGTAAATCAAAAACTAAGAAGGAAGTGTAAATTTTATTTTGGGCATAGCATGGATTACTTAGGCTCTGTTATTTTTGGAACCCTTTAGTAAGCTGGTGACTACTGTTTTAGAAACCAATAATTCAACTTTTCGGTGTACGGTTGAATATCACCTATGTGCTTTTTAACCCACTTTTCGTCATAATATGAGTCTAAATATCTTTCACCGCTATCACACATCAAAGTCACTATTGAGCCTTGTTCTTTGTTAGCCTCCATCTCTTCTGCAAGACATAATGCACCCCATATATTAGTGCCTGTTGAAGCTCCTGCTTTTTTACCAATAATTTTTTCCAACCATAAAATTGTTGCTACGCTCGCTGCGTCTGGCACTTGCATCATTTGGTCAATCACATTAGGCTGAAAAGAATGTTCCACTTTAGGTCTACCGATACCCTCAATACGGCTTGATTTATTGTTTTTCAGATTGCGATCACCCGATTTAAAGCAATCGTAGAAAACTGAGTTCTCAGGATCTACTACCAAAAGTTTTGTATCGAAGCCTCTATAAAGGATGTACCTACCTATAGTTGCTGAAGTACCACCAGTACCAGCACTCATCACAATAGCGCTTGGTATACTGTAAGGTTCTTTTTCCATTTGGTCATAAATACTCTCGGCAATATTGTTATTGCCACGCCAATCGGTAGCTCGCTCTGCATAAGTAAATTGATCCATAAAATATCCATCAATTTCTGTTGCAAGCCTTGTAGCAGCTTCATGCATCTTGGGAGCTGAATCAACAAAGTGACATTTTCCGCCATAAAATTCGATTTTATTTATTTTGCTCTTCGCTGTTGATTTAGGAACAACAGCAATAAAAGGGACGCCGATCATTTGTGCAAAATATGCCTCAGATACGGCTGTACTGCCAGATGACGCCTCGACAATAGTGGTACCTTCTTTAATTCTCCCGTTGCATAGCGCATATAAAAAAAGTGAACGGGCCAATCTATGTTTAAGGCTGCCAGTAGGATGAGTACTTTCATCCTTAAGGTATAGGTGAATAAAAGGGCTTTTAGGGATATCTATTTTTAACAGGTGAGTATCTGCCGAACGGTTATAGTCAGCTTCAATTTTTTGCACACTCTGCTTTACCCAATTTTTCATAAGAGATTCTCTTGGCTTTTAAACTAATAACGCTATGGCGAAAACGCTCCCTCAGCGAGTTAGATGCGTTTTTGTATTAGTCATGCACTACGCATATACCAACCATGTTTTCTTCGATTGATTACATCTAGGCATATTAGCCTCCTCAATATGATAAGGAGGTGTCGACTAAAACGGGGCAACTACATTTTCTTTGTTTAACAGTTTATTAGGTTTTTTTATGACTCCCATCACATAGTGGTTGGCTAGCTGTTTGCTTGCAACCACAGAAGAAAAGCTTTTTTGACTCTGAAGCTTTATATATTATTGGAGTAAAGTCAGTTCCATTATGTGAGCCATCACACAGTGGCTGTTTCTTACTTTTGCCGCAAGCACACCAAAAATAGTTTTTTCCTGATTCTACATCTATTGCATAGGGTGTATCAGATGCCCGTATAGCTTTACTCATATTAGCTTCTCCATACTTTATTAACTAAACATACGCCCACAATAATGGGCAAATAATTATGGCTAAAATAAGCAGCAATGGAGCAAAACCAACTTTGATTTGTCTTCATTTACTTGCTTATATTACAAATGCAACGATAATTGCCGTTATCGCTAAGATACTGTACTCCGGCGTTCCAGTTGGTACTTTGGAAATAAGTAAAAAACAAACAAAAGCCAATGCAAATAATATAGCACTGCCAACGAATACCCCGATTAATGAATGCCCCATAATTAAACCAACAATGGCTAAAGGAATACTAAATAATAAGGCTGAAAAGTAAGGCTCCTTCTTCACCAAATATAATTTATATGACAGAGCTAACATCAAAAGTTTGATAATGAAAAAGAGCATGAACATACCTTGTAATATAACGCTCACAATAATGAGCAAATAATTATTGGCTAATATAAGCGACGAAGGAGCAAAAGCCAACAGCATTTTGACCTTATTAAACAGCTTATATATTTTTACACTGACTTACTTTATGACCACCACTTAATTGTAACCTTATATCCTTCACTTCCGGTTTACTATTTGCAATTGCAACATACGCATTAACAATAATTTCGGGTCCTGCACAATAATCAATATTTAATGTCACATTTGAAAATTTGAATGATTTAAGTCTAGCCTCTAACTCGTCAATTGTTAGCTCGCCCTCTGCGTTAGATGTTGAATAGCTAGTTTCTTTTACGAAAATAGTGATGGCTTCACTAGCCGTTACATTGCCAATTGACAAAATAATAATTAGTAAGGTGAATAGATATCGCATCAACTCTCCATTATGTTTAACGCCAAGTTACGGTGTCCTTTTTGAACTTTTATTATGCAGCCTTAACTCATAAATTAACTTAAAACATTGTATTGTTGTTTTTAGATTTTTCTGGAACAGGCTGCCCTACCCCCCAGTGCTCCACAACCATGCCATCTTTCATTCGAAAAATATGTATAAGAGCTGCGCCAAGAGATTCTGGTGTGCGTTTTACATGAAGGTGTAACCAAACGAGATCACCTTCGGAAGCGCTTCGCTTAATAGACATCGAAAGCTTTGGATATTCCTTATATCGACTTAAGAATAAGCTGAATAGTCCTTCTCGGCCACCGCTTATATGAGGTGAATGTTCAACAAAGTTATCGGAGTAACACTCATTTCTTAAAATATTAATCCTTTTCGATGGTTCAATATCGTTTCTATTTTCTAATATTTCCATACAGTATATGGCTTTATTTAGGTTTGACTGCTCTAAAGAGCTGTATGAATTTTCATTTGCCCGACAAACCAAAGTAAAGGATAAAACTAAAAATCCCGTAAAAATTAAATTAAGCATTTTTTGAGCATTCATTTACAATTCCTTTATAAATACATATTTTTTTAAACGGCTGTAATAATACAACCAACTCATTTGATAATGAATAATCTCTTCACAATCAGTAGGCTATCAGGTTACTCACTTCAATACTGCAAACGCTCCAGTAAGGAGCTGATAATCGTTTGGTAAATGTGTCGCGAAGCGGAGCCGAGCAAACTGTTAGCAGTTCTGTCTTAATGGCTTTTATGACATATATACGCTTAGCCGATTATTATTAAATTCTTACACCATTTGCAAAACTGCAATTAGGAAAGAAGGGGTAACTATCTACGGGCTTAAGCTCAATAATATTTACTTTACTTACTTTATCCGATTCAACTTTTTGTTCAATCTCAAAGTAAAACCACCAACGTTCGTTAAATGATGTTAATTCTATATAAGGATAACTTCTTATTTTCCAACTTCCTTTGAGATGATCTGTTCGCTCTTTAGTTTTGTTGATAAAAGTCAGTTGATAAGTATTATCTTTGTTTAAACGAAGGCTCACTAGAGTATCGCAATTTCGACTTTCGTAATCATTAGCCAGATCTTGATTAGCAATCTTATCTTTTTGTTTTACTCCTTCAGGAAATAAAAACAAACCAACACTATCTTTGCTATACCAATGATTCCCTGATACAAGCGCTTCTACTTTAGGGATAGCCCAACCTAAGTCAGAAAGTGAATTTATCAGTATATCTAGAGTTTTTTCACCCTTAATAAATGGCGAATAAAGCAGAGTTGATTGGTTAATTGTTTCAGGAAAAGAGTGTGTATTAGTAATAACTTTAAAGTTAGACTCATCCAGTTTTGAGCTGATTTTTTCAATTTCAGTATCTGATAAATAACGCGTGTATAAATGAACTTCTGTAGAAGAACAAGCAACAAGAAAAATACTAAGTATTACAACACTCAAAAACTTCATTAAATCGCATCCCTACGAATATGTCTAACGCCCATTTAAAGGGCTGATAATTGTTGGCTCAAATTGTGACGCAGGAGCAAAATCCCACTATTTTTTGTTCCTGTTTAATTGCTTGTTTTGCGCCATTACGCTAACATGTACAAATTAACGTACATGAACACTTTGGAGAATAACATGGACGCAATAAGTTATACCTCAGCTAGAGCTAACTTAGCAAGTACTATGGCAAATGTTTGTAATGACCACGCCCCAATTATTATTACCCGTAAAAGTGAAGATCCTGTTGTTATGATGTCTTTGGAAGATTACAACGCAATGCAGGAAACTACATATTTACTCAGATCACCAGCAAATGCTAGAGATCTTTTAGAATCTATTGCCGAGCTGGAAGCTGGTAATGGAACGGAAAGAGAGCTTATTGAATGAAGCTAACCTTCTCAACTAAAGCTTGGGAACAATACCTTTATTGGCAAACTACTGACAAAAAAATACTGAAACGTATTAACTTGCTCATTAAAGATATTCAAAGAACTCACAATGAGGGTATTGGAAAGCCAGAGCCTTTAAAACATGGATTGTCAGGTTATTGGTCTCGACGTATAAACGATGAACATAGAATAGTTTATAAACAACAAGGTGATACAATTCTAGTTGCACAACTCCGCTACCATTACGGCACATAACGCCCGCGTTAAGGGGCTTTTTATTAGTTTGCTAAAATTATGTAGCGAAGCCGAGCAAGCGGTAAAGCACTGATTAAACAGCTTGTTATGTACTGCCTTCACCATTAATGAAGAATAAAATAATAAATTCTGCTGTGCTAATTGATACTAGTTGAATGATAAGGCCAAGTACTAACCCTATTCCAGCTTGCGCATCAGATTCTATTCCAAACAATAAAAAAAGCACTAAAACAAAGGTAATTGTCGCAGGAATAACTCTAATAGTAGCTAATTTAGTATTTCGATAATTATTCTCATTAGACAAAAAATATAAAACTGCATAAGGCGACAACAACAAGTAAAAAATCATCTCACTTGGGAACCAATATTTAATAGCAATAGACACAAAAGATAATACAGCTAAAGCTTTAATCGGATTATACACTTTTAGGAAACTCATGGCTCTCCTTCGCGCATAACGCCTCGTTCAGAAGTAAAATTGGCGATTCTGGCATTAAATTGAAAAGGTATTACTCAAGGTATTCGACATCGGTATTTCCTCCAACAATACCTATATCGAATACATTTAATCTAAACGTTTAAACACCTAGCAATATCTTGTCACTCTACATCGAAATATGCTGTGTAAAAATAGGCAAATGCTCATCTTTTCGATGACTAACTAGTATCAAGGTACTATGTTTTTGTTGTGCTACTATTTCTAAAAAGTTAAGTATTCTATGGCGGTTAATTTCATCTAAGCCTTGAGTTGGCTCATCCAATATTAATAAATAGGGTGATTTCACTAATGCTCTAGCGATTAGCGCTAACCTTTGCTCTCCATAGCTTAATTCATTAAATAAAGTATGTTGATGGCTCGACAAGCCAACTAACGCTAACCATTGTTTAGCAATATCAATTTGGTATGATTCTGGCTTTTGGTATAGACCTATAGAGTCAAACAACCCCGACAACACTACTGTTAATAATTCTCCATTGACTCTATATTGGCGATGAAGCTCAGAGCTAACAATGCCCATATGTTCTTTGAGCTGCCAAATACTCTCACCTGAGCCCCGCTTATAGCCTAACACTTCCAGATCGTTGCTATAACACTGGGTACAATCACCGGTAACTAACTGCATTAAAGTTGACTTACCACTACCATTTCCGCCCGTGATTAAGGTATGTTGCAGTGGTTTAATAGTTACGTCTAAACCTTCAAAAACATTTACGCCACTGTATTGTACTTTCCCATTTGAAAGCTTAACCAGGTAATCATGTTGATAATCAGCAAGCGTATTAAGTGTTTGAGGCCACTCAATGTTTTCTGGCTTTGGGGTAAGTAAAACATCTAATTGACGTTTAGTTTCTTCATTATCGAGCTCACCAATAACATCAAGCTGTCCTCGCTCAATAAAGGCGACCTTCTTACACCAAGTTGGAATGTCTTGGCGGTTGTTCAATACAAGTAAAACGGTAATATTTTGCTTGCTTAATAACGCTAAGGCTTTTGACAAGGCGCCACATGAAGCTTCATCTAAGCTATCAAACGGATTGTCACAAACCAACAATTCAACACCAGAGAGTATCGCTTGCAATATCAGCAACTTCCTGCCCTCACCTGTGCTAAGTTGTCGATAGCCACTTGCTAACTTGTCGGCTAGGCCAAACTCAGCGATTAAGGGAGAACTTAATTTATCTTGAGGCAAGAACTCTTTTGCTAATGTCCCTGTATCATGGGAGTCGGTAAAGTCTGTAGCATCAATTTTTAGTTCATGCTCGTAAATGGCTTGTTGTGTTTCAAAAGACACCATAGCAACTTTATTTGGCTTAGGCAGTGTCAGTTTCTCTGCCGTAAAAGAGCACAATTCCCCAGAGAATAACTGATCCAAATATTGCTTACCCGAGCCATTTCTTCCCAAAACACACCAAGTTTCATCTTTAAGTACTTGCCACTTATTAATGTTGAGTTTTGGGTGTTTGAAGTTTTCTAGAACAATCATAGTGCTACTATCGCCTAATTAATAAGTAAAAAGTGAATAACATGAAAATATTGAACATTAACTAGAAATAATGACTCAAGTCACTATACCCCTGTTTAATATGCCCAATTAATAGCTTAACCTTATTAGGTAAGTGTTTGGTAAAAGGATAAACCGCATCAATAACCTCAGCGGTTAATTGACTGACCATTTTGGCACATTGAACAAGCGCAATACCCGCTTCTGTTAGGGTTAATCTGCGTGTGGTTCTATACAACAATTGCACGCTGAGCTCTTTTTCTAATTTTGCAATATGTTTGCTTATCACCGAATTAGTTAAATTATCTCTATTTATTACAAAAACATAAAGAGTAAAATAACCTTAGTTTTAGAAAATCGCATCTGCTTTATAAATAGGAACAGTACCATGATTATCTCAGCACCAACAGATTACCGAAAGGCAGCAAAAGCTAAGCTTCCCCCCTTTTTATTTCATTATATTGATGGCGGCTCTTATGGTGAACATACCCTTAGAAAAAATGTCGATGATTTGGCTGCATTAGCGTTAAAGCAGCGTGTTCTGAACAATATGTCTGATCTTAATTTAAGTACAGAAATATTCGGTGAACAAATGGCATTGCCCATTGCTCTTGCGCCAGTTGGTCTTACAGGAATGTATGCTCGCCGTGGCGAAGTACAAGCAGCAAAAGCCGCTGAAAACAAAGGTTTGCCCTTTATCATGTCAACCGTTTCTGTTTGTCCAATTGAAGAAGTGGCTCCCGCAATTGAACGCCCAATGTGGTTTCAACTCTATGTCCTTAAAGACCGTGGTTTTATGAAAAACGTACTCGAACGTGCAAAAGCGGCTGGCGTTACCACCTTAGTTTTTACTGTAGATATGCCAGTTCCGGGCGCCCGTTATAGAGATATGCACTCTGGCATGAGTGGCCCCAATGCTGCCGCACGTCGTGTATTTCAAGCGATGCGTCTCCCACACTAGGCATTTGACGTGGGTGTTTTTGGTAAACCCCATGACTTAGGCAATATTTCAACCTACCGAGGTGAGTCCACTAAATTAGAAGACTACATTGGCTGGTTAGGCGACAACTTTGATCCCTCTATTTCTTGGAAAGACCTTGAATGGGTGAGAGAATTTTGGGATGGCCCAATGGTAATTAAAGGCATTTTGGATCAACAAGATGCTAAAGATGCGGTAAGTTTTGGCGCTGATGGTATTGTGGTATCTAATCACGGAGGCCGTCAATTAGACGGTGTTGTGTCATCTGCAAAAGCACTGCCGGATATTGCTGATGCAGTTAAAGGCAATATAAAAATATTTGCTGACTCCGGTATTCGTTCGGGGTTAGACGTAGTAAGAATGTTGGCCTTAGGTGCTGATTGTACTTTACTTGGCCGTTCTTATATTTATGCTCTTGCTGCTCAAGGACAAAAAGGCGTAGAGAATTTACTTGATCTCTATGAAAAAGAAATTAGGGTCGCCATGACTTTAACCGGCGCTAAGTGTATTAATGACTTAAGTAGTGATTCTTTGGCTAATATTTAAGTGATTAACGATTTGTAAAAATGAGCGGTCGCTACTTTAACGACCGCTGCCTTTATTTAAGCATAACTTTTAGCTTCAACCGAAGCTGCTTGCTTTTTAGTGATTAAATATAAAACAAAAAAGCAGCCCACCAATATGACGGGGAATATTGCAATATTTGCTAATGCTGACTGGCCTGCAGCTAATTCAGCCACTTCTCCAGTTAAACCTGAAGCTACAGCAGTTTCACGGCCTTTGTCTATCCAACCACCAATAATAGGACTCCACCAACCAACACCTAACATGCCAAAGCCGCCAATGATAGACATGCCTAACGCACCTGTTTTTTCATGGTATTCGCCAATATAACCGATCATCGTTGGCCAGAAATACATCACACCAACCGCAAATAAAATAGCAGAAACATATACCATATTACCCGTCGCCGTACTCATTAAATATAGTGCTATAGCAGAGACAATGGATGAAGCTAGCAATACACCGACAGGATTAAGTGCATGTATTACTGGGCCGGCGAAGTAACGACCAACGGCCATTAAGCCAGTTACCATGGCTAGAATAAGCATAGGATCAGCTCCAGCATTACCTAATATTCGGTCAACCCAGCCAGAAGTACCCAATTCAGTTGTCGCCGTTAATGTCATACAGAACAGCATAAAAATGTACACTGGGTTTAATAACGCTTTAAAATTAGTTGAAGTAGAAGTTTCGGTATTTGCTGTTTCTGGAAATTTCTGACCAAAAATCATATAGCCATAAATAGCCGTAGGTACTAACATCGCGGCAATTTGCATTTGCCAGCTCATATTCATCTCGGTCATATATTTTGATAATAATGCGCCAATAACTATGCCACCAGGAAACCATACGTGGAACTTATTCAGCATGGTGGTTTTCTTTTTATGATAAATATCAGCAATTAATGGGTTACAAGCCGCTTCTACACAACCGTTGGCAAAACCAATACAAAAGCTAGAAATAAGTAAAGTAACATAACCATTTGCGGTAATCGTTAGTACTAAACCTAATAAGTGACCAAAAAATGCAATATATAACATTTTCTTAGCGCCCATCACGTTATATAAAAAGCCCCCCAAAATAGTAGCAACAGGAAAACCGAATAAAGCTAACGCATTTACCCAACCCAATTGGGTATCTGTTAACTGAAATTCAGCACTCAATTGTGACAAAATTCCTGCGCGAATTGCAAATGTCATTGCTGTTACAATTAATGCTATACATGAAGCACTAAATAAGCGCGATGCAGAAATAGTAGATGTACTCATAGCTTTTCTCTTTATAATAATTGAACTTACTTTTGTTTTATATTTTTTGCTTAAGTTAGATTATTTCAAACCTAAAATACGTTTATTAAACGCTTCATCAACGCCAACGGCAGCAAAGTCATCGAATGCTTTGTCAGTCACTTCAATAATGTGTTTTGCAATAAATGGTGCACCTTCAGTTGCGCCAGCAACTGGGTGTTTTACACAACACTCCCATTCAAGCACAGCCCAACCGTCAAAATTATATTTAGCCATACGCGTAAAAATACCACCAAAATCAACCTGTCCATCACCTAACGAGCGGAAACGACCAGGACGGTCAATCCAGCTTTGATAACCGCCATAGACTCCGCTGCGACCATTAGGGATAAACTCAGCGTCTTTAACATGAAAGGCTTTAATGCGTTCGTGGTAGATATCAATGAACTCAAGATAATCGAGTTGTTGTAATACAAAGTGACTCGGGTCGTATAAAATGTTTGCACGTGGATGATAGTTCACTGCTGTTAAGAAGCGCTCGAAAGTCACACCATCATGTAAGTCTTCACCTGGGTGCAACTCGTAACAAATATCACAATCTGCTTCATCAAAAGCATCTAAAATGGGTAACCAACGTTTTGCTAATTCAGCAAAGCCCTGTTCAACTAGCCCTGCTGGGCGTTGTGGCCAAGGATATACAGTGTGCCAAAGTAAAGCTCCAGAGAATGATGCATGAGATTTCAACCCCAAATTTTTACTGGCTTTAGCAGCAAGCATCATTTGTTCAATAGCCCATTGTGTACGTTCTTCTGGTGCATCTTTGAATTGTTCGGGTGCAAAAGCATCAAATAGCGTGTCGTATGCTGGGTGCGAGGCAACTAATTGACCTTGTAAGTGTGTGGAAAGCTCCGTAATTTCTAAACCGTGTTCAGCAACAGTCGCCTCTATCGCTTTACAATAATTTAAGTCATGTGCCGCTTTTTCTAAATCGAATAAACGCCCATCCCAAGTCGGAATTTGCACGCCTTTATAACCTAAACTAGCGACCCATTTACATATATTAGGCAAGGTATTAAATGGTGCCTCGTCTGAAGCAAATTGTGCTAGAAATATTGCTGGGCCCTTTAATGTTTTCATCGAGTCTCTCTTCGTCATTTTTATTGGTTATATTTTCTGGTTGTGAAAAAAGCCATTAATCGGCTAACAGTTGTGCGAGGTTGTACCATTTAGTGTCTTGATTGGAGCTATTTACGAATGATTCAACTAATGCCATACCACGTACGCCTTTATTTACATCAGGAAAGTCGTAATCTTTAGTTGCGTTGTACTCTCCGTTTTCAACATCACGAACGGCATGGGCAAAACTCCCGTAAATATTGGCAAAAGCTTCTAAATAACCTTCCGGATGCCCCATAGGTGTTCTGGTATTAGCCGCAGTGCGTTCGTTATGCATACCGCCAGTGCGTAAAACTTGCATGGATTTATCTAGGTATTTAAGTGTTAAGGTATTTGGCTCTTGCTGTCGCCATTCCAAGCCGCCTGTTTCACCATAAACACGAATAGTCAGGTTATTTTCTTCACCGGCGGCAATTTGACTGGCTTGCAATGTACCTTTGATTCCATCTTGCATTTTTAGCAAAACAATACCGTCGTCATCTAAACATCTACCTTCAACAAATGCGGTTAATTCGGCACAAACGTGAGTAATTTCTTTACCTGTAACATATTCAACTAAATTTGCTGCGTGACTACCAATATCGCCCATGCAGCCAGAAATGCCTGAACGAGAAGGATCTGTACGCCATTCTGCTTGTTTATTATCCGTATTTTGAGCTTCAGATAACCAACCTTGAACATACTCAACAATGACCTTACGTACTTTTCCTATTTCGCCATTGGCTACCAAAGTTTGTGCCTCTTTAACCATAGGGTAACCGGTATAGGTATGTGTTAACCCGTATAACAAACCAGTGTCATCAACAATTTTTTTCAGTGCTTTAACTTCGTTTAAATTCAAGGTTGCTGGCTTGTCAGATAGCACGTGAAAGCCATGCTCTAGTGCCGCTTTTGCCGCAGGAAAATGCATATGATTGGGAGTAACAATGACGACAAATTGCATACGATGCTCAGCTGGTAACTTGGCTTCTGCTGTAAACATAGTGTCAAAATCAGCGTAGCATCGCTCTTCGTTAAGCATCAGCATTTTGCCCGACGCGATAGATTTTTCAGCGGTACTTGAAAAGGCGCCACAAACTAATTCAATCTCATTATCTAACTGCGCTGCAATGCGATGTACCGCACCAATAAAGGCACCTTGGCCACCGCCAACCATGCCCATACGAATTTTTTGCATCAAAAACCTTATTAATAGTGATCGAAATATACTCCCTACTATAGTGTTTTCTCGCAAAATTCAGTATAAAGAAATCGGTTATTAATGTTACAAATTCGGCGTCATACCTATATTCATAAAAGCGGTTATAGCAAACGGATTAATTTGTTAGTTCGACTGGTATTAAATAAATTAAATCACTTTGATTTGGCTATTGCTGAGTAACTTTATGCACAGCAGGAAGGGTCCATTCACTATTAAGGAATGCTTGCTCAACCATATACAGTCTTAACAGTAAGTTAAATTTTCCTGCTGGAGCGGGAAGCCAATTGCTGGTACCTCGCTCAGGTGGCTGATGTTGAATATATAGATCTAACGAACCATCTTGATTGAATTGTAAATTTGAACGATCGCCTATAGCATAACGGTCAATTACATTTTCGACGAAATAGCCTGCAGAGTCATACATGGATAACGACCAGAATGCATGTACTGGTGGAGTTTCACCTGCGTCAAAATGCAATACATAGTTGTTGCTGCCATCATAAGGTTGTCCCGTTGAATCAATGCTAGTACTAGGATAACTCGCCTCCATTGCAGGCAATGCCCCTAAACCAAAGCGCGCTATTACGGTACGAAGGCGATAATTGGTGCCATAAATACCTAAATCGTGCCTAACATTCCAACCTTGCTTATTGGCTTCCTTGGCACTTACGGCTTGCAGAATTTTTTCTATCGTTAATGGTATCGACTTTTCTACTGCCCAACGCTGAATTAGCCCTAAGTTAGCTAATTGAAAATCTTTGCCGGGACTAATATTTAAATGAGAAAATTTAGCCAACTCTGGCGTATCAGCAGCCAAGGGTGGTTGTTTGTCCATCAGTTTATTCAATCGACTAAAGAAGGTTTGCGCATCCAAATTATCAACAATGCTCATAGGATCAGCTGTTTTGTTCTGCTTTAAATTACGCTTTACACCATAAGAGCGCTCTCCCGCTTGCCAAGACTTCATTGGCGTTAATGCCATTTTAGCTTGAATTTCGGCGACGTTAACCACATCTTCAACACTGTTTGTTTGAATGCGGCCAATCAGCCAAACCATATTAGTTGGAGATTTCACTACAGAGTCAATACCAAGAGGAAGTTCGCCGTCAAAGTCTGGACCTACAATGGCAATTTCTTGCGCACCATTTCCCGTTACACTGGTGCCTCGACTTTCAAAGACATTAGTCCAAGCGTCCATAAAAGGTAATACGTAATAACGCTCGCCCGTTGCTGGCATAGACAGTATCTGTGGGCCTCGAGCAAGATCGAGCCATGCTGTGCTATAAAGTGTGTCGACATTAGGACGAACAACAAGACGAAAGTTATGATTTGGAAAGTTTACGCTATGAATCAAAAGATTAGCAGGGCTAGTTTCAACCGTACCTTTACGAGTTTCTTCCATAATAACGAGGGGATAACCATATAAATAAGCAGATGACGCAAGTTTTAATTCGTCAATTACCATTTTGGCAGCGCCCGCTAAACCTATAATGACCATTATCACTGTAATTGAATATTTTACTCTTGGTTTCATTTTCATTCCCCACTTAATGTCATGAACTAAGTTCATTGAAATTACCAAGTGCTAATTTAGCGCCAAACTCAGCGAATGATTGCCTGAGTAATTTTCCAAAACTTGAGCTGCTTCACTGCTCAAAGCAACTTTATTGATAAATGAGTAAACACTACTTCGATGCAGTGATTTCAGTCACTATCCCATGCACCTGTGTAGCTAACTATTACGAATATAAACTACCTTTCTTGTTAGTGTCAATTAATTTGACACTAACAGTGCCACTACAGGAACCCAAAATAACCTGTCTTTGTAAATCATTCTTTTAATGTACCTACTAATTTAGAGATTACCATACAAAAACCCTGTAACAATAAGGTCACTCACCGGTATCAAACTGACCATATAAACTTTTATCAATAACAAAATTTAATTGACATGACAAATGCCAACTCATCAAAATCAACTATTGACATAGTAGATGTCAATATGTATTAATGTTTAGATAAAAATATAAAAACATTACGAACGATGGGGAAATAAAGAATGAAATTTAAAAATAAGTTAGCAACAAATAAACGATATTTATCAGTACTTATACCTGTACTACTGTCAAGTTATAGCTTGTCAGCGCAAGCTGCCCAAGAGAAAGTTACAAAAGACAGTAGCTCACTCGAAGTCATTACAGTTACTTCTCAAAAAAGGGTGCAAAATTTACAAGAAGTCCCCGTTGCTGTTACTGCTGTCAACGGTGAAACTCTGGCTTCAGAAGCAATAAAAGATGTTTTCGATCTGCAAGCTAATGTACCTGGATTAAGTGTTTATCAAAGCCAAAATGCGACCCAAGCAAGCTTTTCTATTCGCGGAGTAGGAACGGCCGCACAAAACTTTGGCCTTGAGTCTTCTGTTGGTTTATATGTTGATGGTGTATACCGCTCTCGTCAAAATGCCATGATTAATAACTATGTTGACGTTGAAGCGGTAGAAGTTTTAAGAGGCCCTCAAGGTACTTTATTTGGTAAAAACACACCAATGGGCGCCATTAATGTACGCACGATTGATCCAAGTCATAATGATGCCAATGCATTCATTGAGTTAGGCGTTGGAAATTATGGTCTTACAAATTTTGCAGGTGCTTCTTCATTTTCAGCCATTGAGGATGTACTAGCATTTCGAGTAACAGGTTTTGGCACACAACGAGACGGTACAGTAAGTGATATAGCGCATGGTAAAGACAAACTTAATGATCGAAATCGCTATGGCGCTAGAGTACAAGCATTATATACACCTGCTGATGACTTAAGGTTACTGTTTGTTGCTGATTATTCTGAAATAGATGAAGCTTGCTGTGCTTCAGGGCCGACAGCGAATAATTTTCAGGCAAGTGGCATACCAGGAAAATTTGGCAGTGACACATTATTTTCTTCACCATTATTCAATGCCACAATTATCAAAGCAGCAGATTTCCATGAGCGTAAAACAGCGTTAAGCTACCTACCCCAATCTAAAATGGAAGACAGTGGACTTTCAGCAGAAATTACTTGGGATATAAATGATAATCTAACCCTTACTTCTTTATCAGCTTATCGTGATTTTAGCTCTTTTGATAATATAGATGCTGATTTCGCTTCAGTAAATTTGATTGGAAAAATAAATGACGCGACACAAAACTCATTTTCTCAAGAGCTACGTTTAAATTATAGCGATGATAAATTTAACATTATTGGTGGTATTTATTATTTTACCCAAGAGCTTATTAATCACGGCACAACCACAATGGAAGGTGATATCAATTCCTATGTGTTAAATGGCATTTATGGTGGTCAATTAAATCCAGTTCTTCAAGGGATTAACCAATTGAGTGCTATGACCAATGGTCTTATTGCCCCTGCGGCAGAGGCAATGGGGTTATCTGCTTTTGAAGATTACTCAGTGCAAGACCATAAAAGTTACGCTGCATTTGGCCAAGTAGATTATAAACTTAACGATGAGTTTACTATCACTGCCGGTTTACGATATACCGATGAAAGTAAAGAATTGAGCAATAAATTTACAGAGAATTATAGCAGTGGTGCGACTCATCCAACAACATTAACGACTGTTGGTAACCCAGCATTCCCTGAAACAATTGTACCTGGTAGTGTGCTTTATAGTGCTGGTGCTGCCGGTATTGCCTTACAAATGATCCAATCAGGAATGATACCTATTGGTACACCCGCATTTTTCCAAGCAATTCAAACGTTCACTCCATTTCAAGCTGAAGGTTGGGCAGCACAATCACTAGCTGCGGCTACACGAGCGCGTCCTGACATTACAGAAACTTTAGAAGATTCACAAGTTTCAGGAACAATTAAACTAAGTTATCAACCCAACATCGACACCTTAGTTTATGCTTCATATGGTACGGGTTATAAATCTGGCGGAACCAATACTGACAGAATTGATACTTCTTTTGACCCACTATTTAAAGCAGAAACATCATCTTCATTTGAACTTGGTTTTAAAAAAGATTTTCCTGTTCAGGCATTGCGATTAAACGTTGCCGCTCATATCACAGAAGTGGAAAATTTTCAGAAAGCAACCTACGCAGGTACAGGATTTAATTTACAAAATGCTGGTGATTACGACACCTCAGGTGTTGAAATTGAAGGTGTTTGGTTACCCACAGATAATATGACTGTGACTCTTGCCTATGCTTATATAAATGCCGAATATGCAAGTTTTGACAAAGGCGCTTGTTGGATTGCAACGCCGTGGAATACAGGGGAGAAACCTTCAGGTCAAGAAAGTGACAACCTTGCAGCCCCTAACCCTTATTGTAACCAAGCAGGTAACCAACCTATCCAACAACCTGAAAATACAGTGCTATTACAATTAGCACAAGACTTTGAGCTTACTGATAATATCTATGGTAGTGCGAGTATTGACTATAACTATATTGATAGTTTTTATAGCGAAGCCAGTAATGACCCATTATCCAAGATTGATGCTAATGGTTTAGTTAATGCGCGTGTAATGCTCACCTTTGACGAATATGATTTTGACCTGCTTTTTTGGGGGCGTAATATTACCGATGAAGAATCAAAAAGCTCTGGTGCACCTGCAACACTTCAAAATGGTAAGCTCATTAATTTTTACACTGAGCCAGCAACTTATGGCGTAACATTTAAAAAACATTTTTAAGCACAGGCTTTTAACAGCAGTTAAAGTGCTATTTAACTGCTGTTATATTTATCATAAATAAATATCTGTAAATATAAATATTAAAAAGCGAGTAAGGATGTCTTTGGTGGGAGTTCAAGCAAACAAATATTCTGCTGACATAGTTAATAATGATGGTCGAAAAGCCCGCTCAAATGCCAGCAGAAAAAAGATAGTCAAAGCCTTCTTACACCTCATAGGCGAAGGTAAAATCAACCCTAGTGCTGAAGAAGTAGCAAAAATGTCTGGGGTCGGCTTAAGAACTGTTTTTCGTCGATTTAATGAAATGGAATTGTTATATCGAGAACTAGTGCCCGAAATTGAAAGGATTTTCGAGGCATTAACATTTGAACCTCTCAAAGCAAAAAACTGGCAAGATCAGCTAAATGAAGCATTAATAAGAAAACGCTATATTTACGAGCAAACAATGCTTTATCGAATAGCAATTGTCTACTATAGCCACCACTCCTCTTTTCTGAGAGGACGTTTAAAAAAATGGCTACAGGTCGAAGAAAATATCCATAAAAATATCTTACCATTTGATTATGCTGAAAATAAGGTATTATTTGACAGTTTACAATCGGCGACCTCATCAGATACTTGGACGCTATTACGGACAATGCAAAACCTGCCAAAGGAGCAAGCATTCGATGTGATGAAGTCTATGAAAGATATGATAATACAGTCATTCATCCAGCGAAACTCGATCTAGTCTACTTCTACACTAGCCTTAATCTACTATGTCTAAACTAAAAACTAGGGAATACTTTTCATTTAATTGCAATTTCAATCAATAAACAGACCAAAATTTAATGAAGTATCTCTATATTTAAGTTGTGCATCAATATTCTAAATTTCAATCATTCCTCGATATCTCTGACTAGGCTCCTTCTACGCCATAGTGTATTATATTCTTTATAATCAATTTTTTGTCCGCACTGGTAAGTCTTTGAACATACAAATACAGGAATGCAACTTTGACAACAGAGATCAACGAAGAAAAACTTTCAAGTAAGCAAGATGGACGTAAACTGCGCACTGATGATAGCCGACAAAAAATTGTTAACGCCTTTTTGCAGTTGGTTCGTGAAGGTAATATAGCCCCAAGCGCTGAAGATATTGCTAAAACTGCCAATGTTGGACTTCGCACCGTGTTTAGACGCTTCAAAGAAATGGAGCTGTTGTATCGAGAAATGGTCATTGAGTTAGAAAATAAATTTGCTCCTGAAGTTGCCAAACCCTGGAAAACAACAGGTATGGAAAACCAGTTACAAGAGTTGCTTGAACGTAGATCTGTGATGTATGAAGAGTTAATGCCTTATCGAATAGCATCGAATTATCATAAACACCACTCAGCCTTTATCCAGCAAGCTACTGCATATTGGTTTAGCGTTGTACAAAAGAACCTTGAAAATATTTTGCCCTTTAATAAATCTAATGAGCCAGTCTTATTCAATGCCATAGAAACAGCATTGAGTTTTGAGACTTGGTTGCAACTTAGAGTAGATCAAAATATTAACCCAATGCAGAGCTATGACATTATGAAGCTGAGCTTAACCGCACTATTACAAACCTATAAAAATTAAATCTGGTTCAAGAATTTATTAGGGTGTAACAATATTAAATGTTCCGTTAGGCTTTTCAATTAAACTAAAAAAGCTTAATAAATCAAGTTTACTGCCTTCAATAGTTAACTCATCACCAAATAACGTCTCCTTTAGCCCTGCCTCTCCGACAATTAAATCAATAAATAGCGATTGCGTAATGTTTATTGTTGTTCCAGCCTGAGTTGCAGCATTTGCTACTTTATGCCTTAACACAGAGTTTTCTAAAATAAGTAAATATTGTTGCTGTAAATCAGTAAAATTTACTTTGATGGTTAAAGACTCTCCTTCTGCTTTTATGCCATTTAAACTCACCGCCATATTTTCAAAAAACTTATGGACAGGCGTTTGCAACAACACATTTTTCATTGTTGCAGGTGTAACTCCTGTGTCTGGTCCACCATGACGAAGCTCATAAGCGCCTGATAAATAGAAGTCTCTCCATGGCGCTGACTCTGCAAGGTAACCAAGTTGATCATAGGTTTTAGCTAATAAAGCTTTAGCTTGCGAATGTTCTGGGTGAGCAAAAATAACTTGATTTAGTAACTGAGCAATCCATCGATATTCTGCGGTGATTTTTTCAGTAGCAAGTTCGTTGGCATTTTCAAATGATACATTTGCCTTTTCAACCACTGACTCAACGCCGCCCATAGCAGCTATGTAGCGTGTTGCAGTTTCTACTTCAGGTAAGGGATCAAGCATTGCAGGGTTGGCAGTAAACCATCCCATATAGGCTTGATATACTGCTTTTACATTGTGTTTTAGTGTACCGTAATATCCTCGATTTGAAAAAGACACCTGCAATGATTTAGGTAAAACTAACATTTCCGCTATTTCATTAGGCGTATGACCGGCATTCATTAAGCGGACAGTTTGATCATGAATATATTTATAGGTATCTCGTTGTTGAGCCATAAACGACTGAATATTTTCTTGTCCCCAAACAGGCCAATGATGACTGCCAAAATATAATTCAGCAGCACTAAACTGCTCTCTTGTTTGCTCAATAAATCCACTCCACTGAGTGGCATCTCTAACTTTTGCACCGCGAAGGGTATATAGATTATGCATAGTTTTTGAGACAATTTCAGCACCAGAAAAGGCTTTATGCTCAGGTAAATAGAAGACCAATTCTGCTGGCGCTTCAGCACCAGGAGTGAACTTAAAAATAAACGGCACACCGTCAATGTCTAAGTCATTGGTGGCATTATCTATAATGGTAGTTGGCGTAATAATGCCAAAAGTTCCAAAGGCAGGTCCCTTGCCTAATCCAGAGCCAATATGTCCTCGCGCTGAACGTGCTAATCGTTTTCCATACATAAATGAAGCTCGGCGACTCATGACAACACCGGCAATCAGGTTTTCACTTAACGCCTCTTCCATGAAGCCTCTTGGAGCAATAATTTGCAATTCGTCCCTTTCATCTTTACTCAGCATAGTTAAAATACCGTCAACACCACCAAAATGATCTATGTGGCTATGGGTAAAGATAATGGCTTTAATTGGCTTTTTTCCCAGATGTTGCTGAGCAAATAATAACGCTTTCTGTGCAGTTTCTTTGGCGGTAAGTGGGTCTACAAGAATCCAGCCATTCTCACTTTCAATAATAGTCATATTGGCCAAATCAAAATTTCTTAATTGATATAAGCCATCTTGCAATTTGAAAAGTCCGTGGTGATTATTTAACGCTGCTTGACGCCACAAACTTGGATTAACACTACTGGGTGCATTACCTGTTTCTCCCTGATATTTGATAAAGTCATACGCTGGCATATTCCAGATGGTTGCTCCACCTTCGTCTTTAATAACCAAGTGCTCTTCGCTAGCAATAAAACCACGCTTCACATCATCAAAGTCTGTCTGGTCATGAAAAGGTAAATGCGTTAAAACGCTTTTATTCACCTTAATGGTTGCTGGTGTCGCGGCTGTATGGCCTTGCTCATCCGCACCTGCCTCAAGTTTTACCGGCTCGGAACAAGCACTCAATAAAACTATTAAACTCAATACCTTACACAGGCGACAAATAATCACAGATATACTTTTCATATCAAATTCCACAACGTTCCTTAACTAAGAGCTGTTATTACTTAAATAATAAAGCGCGATATTAACTAAATTACACTATTGACATCTCCTATGTCAATACATCAATTTAGCAGAGTTCATAATATAGATTAATAGTCATAATAAACGTAAGGTATCATCAATAAATATTTTGACATATGGCGTGCCATAACAAATAATACTTCAAAACTTACATCCCTAGGATTTAATACTATGCCAAATGAAGAACCAACGAAAACTTACGATTACATCATTGTAGGAGCCGGGTCAGCAGGCTGCGTATTAGCAAACAGACTATCTGAAAATGCCAAATACACTGTATGTGTTTTAGAGGCAGGCCCTGCTGACAAAACACCGTTTTCAAGTATTCCTGCCGCTTTTGGTTATTTTATGTTTTCTAAAAAGTATAATTGGGCTTACAACGCAAAACCTGAACCGAGCATTCGAAACGGAGAGCCCATCTTTGTTCCTCGAGGTAAACTGCTCGGTGGCAGCTCATCAACTAACGCAATGTTATATATTCGAGGTCAAAAACAAGATTATGATCATTGGCAAAGTTTAGGTAATGAAGGTTGGTCTTATAACGACATACTGCCTTACTTCAAAAAATCTGAATCAAATACACGAGGTGAATCTCACTACCATGGAAGGAATGGTCCCTTGCATGTCAGTGATGGAACCGTGGGCTACCCAGTAAATAAAGCTTTTATCGCAGCATCGGCAGAAGCGGGGTTTAACATTACCGATGATTTTAATAACGACTCACAAGAAGGTGCTGGTTATTATCAATGCACAATAAAAGATGGCAAGCGATGTAGTGCTGCTAAAGCATTTTTAGCTCCTGCACTAACAAAAAAAAATACTACCGTAATTGTTGAAGCGTTAACGACAAAAATTATCATTGAGCATAAAACTGCCATCGGGGTTGAATACGTAAAGCAAGGGAAGTCACAAATTATTAAAGCCAATAGAGAAGTGATTATATCCGGTGGGGCAATTAACTCACCACAACTTTTGATGTTATCGGGTATTGGTGAAAAACAGCAACTGCAACAGCAAGGCATTAACTGCATTCACGACTTACCCGGGGTAGGAAAAAACTTACAAGAACACGTAGACGCCTGTGTACTTGTTAAAAGTAACAAACGTGATGGTCTAAGTACTTCAATAAGGGGCCTGGTGCGTATGTTACCCGACACACTGAAATATATGACCAAGAAACAGGGTAAGTTAGCTAATACTATTACCGAAGCGGGGGCATTTTTAAAGTCTAATAAGCAGGTAGATCGTCCTGACATTCAATTGCATATGGCGCCATTATTATACGATGACAATGGCAGAGCAATAAAGCTCATGATGAACGAAGGCTATTCTTGTCACGTTTGCGTTTTACGCCCTAAAAGTAGGGGCACTGTTTCACTCAAATCAGCCAGCCCGACCGTAGCGCCTGAAATTGATTTCAATTTTTTCTCACACCCTGCTGATAAAAAGATACTAATTGATGGTATCAAAGTTATTCGTAAAATTTTTGCAACATCAGCTTTTGATGAGCATAGAGGAGAAGAGATTCACCCTGGCGTTCAAGCACAAAGTGATGAAGACATTTTCATTAAATCGAAAGAGCTACTAGGCACTGTTTTTCATCCTGTAGGTACATGCAAAATGGGCAATGATGACAGTGCCGTAGTTGATCAAGAGTTAAGAGTGCATGGCATTAAGAGTTTACGTGTGGTCGACGCCTCCATCATGCCGACTTTAATTAGCGGTAATACTAACGCACCAACCATGGCTATTGCAGAAAAAGCGGCAGATATGATTTTATATGGATAAAATGAAATCTAACACATCAGCTCAAAACACAGGAAATCAACCAAGCATTCTCTGGCACGATTGTGCCCTCCCTTTTGTTTTAAAAGGGGTATAGCCAGAACGTTCCTCATGGGTTCACACGTGGAGTCACATCGAAATTTCACTAAACTGTACCTAAAAGTTTATTTGAGCTATTTGGTTTAAGATTGAAAATACAGTAATAGCAAAGCCAGAATATAGAGCCCACACAAATGGATATGAATATAAAATAACGAATGCAACTTCATTTGCCTTTGATTTATGAATGACATCATCAAACCGAGATATTACATAAATAAATAACACATCAAAAATAAGCAGATGCCATGTTAGTTCGCCACTCTCTTCATTTGAAAAATAAAACAATCCACCAATGCAAATAAACATGCCTAACATCAATATAGCAGCAGAAAAAATGTTAGTTAATTCCTCTTTAGTAAGCTTTTTATTACCAATAATGACATCTATTATTAGAAATAAAAATTGAAAAACTGCTTTGGCAATAATAGCCAGGATGACAAAAAGTAGTATTCCTAATATGAAAGCCATTTTAAATTCCTTATAAACTAATTAGTCACTTCTTCAAGTTTTAAATCATAACTGCCTACGCCATTGTACCCAGATACATACAAGGTATGCTCTCCAGCCTCCGTAGTGCCAAAGCCAAAACTTTTTTTCTTATTAACGTAAAAACTGCCTGT
>CAJXWZ010000054.1 GCA_913062815.1 uncultured Colwellia sp.
CAGCATAGAGATTATTACAGACCATCAATAAACAATAAAAAAGCCTGAATATTGCTATTCAGGCTTTCGTTTAAATGGTTAGAGCTAGACTAATAGATTTAAAATCTATTACATCATGCCTGGCATACCACCCATGCCACCGCCCATGCCGCCCATATCAGGCATTGCTGGACCAGCGTCTTGTGGTGCATCGGTAATCATTGCTTCAGTGGTTAACATTAAGCCAGCAACAGAAGCTGCAAACTGTAAGGCACTGCGCGTTACTTTAGTTGGGTCTAAAATACCCATGGCAATCATGTCACCGTAAGTACTGTTACCCGCATTGTAACCATAATTGCCTTCACCGTTACGCACTTCGTTTAATACTACTGATGGCTCGTCACCACAGTTAGCAACGATTTGACGAAGTGGCGCTTCCATAGCGCGAATAGCAACATTAACACCGTGTGTTTGGTCTTCGTTTGCACCTTCAAGATCTTTAATTGCCGTTGCCGCACGAACTAGCGCAACACCACCACCAGCAACAACACCCTCTTCAACCGCTGCGCGAGTTGCGTGTAAAGCATCTTCAACACGGGCTTTTTTCTCTTTCATTTCAATTTCAGTAGCTGCGCCTACTTTAATTACCGCAACACCGCCTGCCAATTTAGCTAAACGCTCTTGAAGTTTTTCTTTATCATAATCTGAAGATGAATCTTCAATTTGACCACGAATTTGAGCAACACGTGCTTGGATATCAGCTTCGTCACCAATTCCATCAATAATAGTAGTATTGTCTTTAGAAATAATGACACGCTTAGCCTGACCTAAATCTTCTAAAGTCGCTTTTTCTAGTTCCATACCAATTTCTTCTGAAATTACCGTACCGGCAGTTAAGGTAGCAACATCTTGTAGCATTGCTTTACGACGATCACCGAAACCAGGCGCTTTAACAGCTGCCACTTTCACAATACCGCGCATGTTATTTACTACCAATGTTGCTAAGGCTTCGCCTTCAACATCTTCAGCAATAATTAATAATGGCTTACCGGCTTTAGCAACACCTTCTAACGTGGTTAATAATTCGCGAATGTTCGATACTTTCTTATCAACTAACAGGATGAATGGGCTTTCTAATTCAACTGTGCCGTTTTCTTGGCTGTTGATGAAATAAGGCGATAAATAACCACGGTCGAACTGCATACCTTCAACAACATCTAGCTCGTCAGTTAAGGCTTGACCTTCTTCAACAGTAATAACACCTTCTGTGCCTACTTTTTCCATTGCTGTTGCAATGATTTGCCCTACCGTTTCATCTGAGTTAGCTGAAATAGTACCTACTTGCTCAATCGCTTTATTGTCAGTTACCGGTGTTGACGTGTCTTTTAATGCAGCAACGGCAGCGATTACTGCTTTGTCGATACCGCGCTTAAGATCCATTGGGTTCATACCCGCAGCAATTGATTTCAAACCTTCGTTAACAATAGCTTGCGCTAAAACAGTGGCGGTTGTAGTACCATCACCGGCTTCATCATTGGCTTTAGAAGCAACTTCTTTAACCATTTGTGCGCCCATGTTTTCGAATTTATCTTCTAATTCGATTTCTTTGGCAACAGAAACACCATCTTTAGTGATTGTTGGACCACCAAATGATTTATCTAACACTACGTTACGACCTTTAGGGCCTAACGTTACTTTTACCGCATCGGCTAATACATTTACGCCTTTAAGCATTTTTACGCGTGCGTCATTTCCAAATAATACGTCTTTTGCAGCCATGTTATTTATTCCTATAATTTTGTTTATTCATTAAATAATTAAATTCGAATTTCTACGACTACTCAACAATTGCCAAGATGTCTGATTCAGCAAGAATCAATACTTCTTCACCGTCAATTTTTTCAGTTTTAGCGCCGTAACCTTCAGAGAAAATCACTTGATCGCCCACTTTTACGTCTAATGCGCGTACTTCACCGTTTTCTAGAATTCGGCCGTTACCAACAGCAACAACTTCACCGCGAGTAGATTTTTCTGCGGCACTACCTGTAAGTACAATGCCACCGGCTGACTTTGATTCAACTTCTTTACGCTTTACGATTACGCGATCGTGTAATGGACGAATGCTCATTAATTATCTCCTGAGAATATTGAGTTTTAACAAATTTAAATAATGTGTAACTAGTGGATAAGTAAATGGGGCTAAAAATGCGCTTCACAAGTCTTTTAGCTAATTTTTTAAGCTATTTCCCTGAGTAAACTAACCCTTCCTTTGAAAGTCACCCTCTATGGTTTCGCTTTTCTGGGTAATTTCAGCTTGCTCTTGGCTAAAGTCTTTCGGGTTATCAACCTCATTTTCATAAACATTGCCACCTGCTTGCGTGAAAGTTGATGAATGAAAATGCGCATTGGCACCAAATGCTCTGCCTTGATTATTTTGCATATGTTTCTGTACTGAATTGGCTAATGCTTTACGCACATTAGGCACAAGTAACAATAATCCAAAAGCGTCAGTAACAAAACCCGGCGTGACTAAAAGCACGCCAGCGACTAATAGCATTAGCCCGGTCACTATTTCTCCGGAAGGCATTTCACCTTGAGCCATCTTTGCTTGTACTGATTGCAATGTAGCCAATCCTTGTTGACGTACATACTTTGCCCCAAGCCATGCACTAATGATAACAATAGCCACTGTTGGCCATGCGCCAATGAGTTCTCCTACTTGCATTAACACAGTAATTTCAATAATAGGTACAATAATAAAAAGTGCAAATAATACGCGAAACATAAAGACTCCTATTTTCTTTGTAAGATATATTGGGGTTAACAGGTCTTTTTCAAGGCAAGCATTAATGGGCTGATTCTGTATTAAGTTTTTGTTAACTGTTAGAGTATCAACCTTAGATAAAATAATTAGCGCAATATATGTATCAACTAGTTTTAACTACCTGCCCTAACGAAGTGGTTGCTAAAGATATCGCTCAGCATTTGGTAACTGAAAAATTAGCTGGATGTGTCAATATAATTCCCAATATTACTTCGGTTTACTGTTGGAAAAATGAATTACAGTGTGACAGTGAAGTGCAATTGTTAATAAAAACAACGAGTGAAATATTTGACGCTCTTAATGCTCGTATCAATGAGTTACACCCCTATGAAGTGGTGGAGGTTATTGCCTTGAATATCCAGCAAGGTGATAAGCATTATTTAAACTGGATAACTGAATCGTTGAAGTAGTACCGATGAAACAAAATTCTTTCCTTTATGGTTTATTTTTAGTTGTGCTTTTGAGTGTTGCAACTTTCTTGCCGCTTGCCGGCCAAGCTCAACAGTCAATCTTTGACACCTCTGATTCATCACTTTTTAGTAATGACGATGAGTTTTTAAAAGTAGACCAAGCATTTATTTTTAATTTCGATCAGGATAAAAGCCAGCTACAAATCAGTTTTGATATTAGTGAAGGTTACTATCTCTATCGTCATCAATTTAAGGTCACTAGTGAAAATGCTTTGTTATCTGAAGTGACGTTACCAAAAGGGATTGACCACGAAGATGAGTTTTTTGGTGTACAGCAAATTTATACTGAGCAGGTTAGCTTCACGGTAAACATTGAACAAGCCGATAAAAACGCATCGGTTACCGTACGCTACCAAGGGTGTGCAGATAAGGGTTTATGTTATCCTCCAACGAAGAAAAAAATTGACCTCGATGAAGTTATATCTCAAACAATAAACAACGAGTCGTCAACGATATTGTCTGCATTAAGTGCTGTTAATAGTACTGCTGAGACACCAAACACAAATGAAATTGCTAAAATAAGTGAACAACACCAATTAGCAGACATGTTAAAACAAGATAGCTTATTACTAACACTATTGGCGTTCTTTGTTGGCGGACTACTTTTATCATTTACACCTTGTGTATTTCCAATGTACCCCATTTTAACGGGCATTATTGTTGGTGCTGGAAAAAACCTTACCACGAAGAAAGCATTCACCTTATCTTTTTTCTATGTTCAAGGTATGGCTATTACCTACACTATACTCGGTATTGTTGTAGCGCTTGCTGGCGCACAATTTCAAGCGATGTTTCAACACCCCATTGTACTGATTGCACTTAGCGTTTTATTTATATTTTTAGCTTTGTCCATGTTTGGTCTGTTCAATTTAGCATTACCGGCAAGTTGGCAAAATAAATTGAATAACCTGAGCAATAAACAAAAGGGTGGCTCTATTTTTGGTGTGGTAATGATGGGGGTAATCTCGGGCTTAGTCGCCTCTCCTTGCACTACGGCGCCATTAACAGGAGCTCTGCTCTATATTTCTCAAACAGGTGATGTGGTATTGGGTGCCTCAGCTTTATATGCACTGAGTCTAGGTATGGGCTTACCCCTTCTTATTTTAGGTAGTTCTGGCGGTAAATTACTCCCTAAAGCAGGTGCTTGGATGAATATCATCAAAAATATTTTTGGTATATTATTACTAGCCGTACCTATTTTCTTATTAGAGCGTTTTATTCCCGCTATAGCGGCCCAAGCATTGTGGGCATTATTAGTACTGGGGGCTGCAAGTTACTTTTACGTCGCTAATCAAAATTCAGCGACTAATAAGCCAAAAGGCTTTACCTATGGTTTGCGCTCGTTATTGATCTTTTTAATGATGTTTATTGGTGCCAATATGGCTTACCAGTTGGTTATGCCAAGTAATCAACAAGTTGCCACTGTGAAAAATCAGCAGCAACAAATGCAACACTTTGTACATGTATCAAATCTACAAGAGTTACAAAATGCAGTTCAAGAGGCAAATCGTCAAGGAAAAACGGTGATGGTTGATTTGTATGCAGACTGGTGTATAGCGTGTAAAGAGTTTGAAAAATATACCTTCCCTGAAAAGTCAGTACAAGATGCCTTAGCAAACTCAGTATTAGTGCAAATAGATTTAACTGAAACAAGTGCATCAAAGAACGTGCAATTAATGGAGCACTTCGATGTATTTGGCTTACCTTCTATTCTATTTTTTGACTTACACGGTAAAGAGTTAAGTCACCAACGTGTTACAGGGTTTATGGGAGCAGATGAATTTAGTGCTCATATAAGGGCTATATTTTGACATATTAGCTTAATATAATGAAACTCACTTACTTGGGATAAATATCAGTAAGTGAGTTTCATTATGCTCGCATAAAATAAGTAGTGATTGGTTAGTTTACAGCATTTTAGCTGGTTGTTTTCCTACTTGAGTTTTCCAGTACCCTTCATTGATATGGTTTTGAATAAATTCAATCAACTCCATTTCAGGTACCGGTTTTGAAAAGTAATACCCTTGTATTAAATCGCAACCATTTTCTGTCAGGCTGCGTAATTGTGCTGCTGTCTCAACACCTTCGGCAATCACTGTTAAATCTAGGTTTTTAACCATCGCAATTGTTGACATAATTATTTGATAATCAGCATGATTTTCTAACATACCGAACACAAAGCTCTTATCTATTTTAATGACATCAATGGGCATTTTTTTAATATAAGCCAGTGAAGAGTAACCCGTGCCGAAATCATCTATTGCGAAGCTAAACCCGATCTCTTTAAGATTGTCCATCATAGCAATAGTGTGATCAATATCCTTTACCAAGGTTTGTTCTGTAAGCTCTAATTCAAAACTTGATGCTGATAGAGAAAACTTATCCATTAAACTTCTAAAGTAGCTTGGCAAGTTGACATCATTGAATTGACCTGCTGATAAATTAATGGCAATTCTAATATCTTTAAGACCTTGTCTTTTGATCATAACCGCTAATTCAAAACAGCGATGAATAATCCAATAACCCAATTCGATCATATATTGAGAATTTTCAAGAATAGGAATAAAGTCTTCTGGAGAGATCATTCCTCGTTCAGGGTGTTGCCAACGCAGCAAAGCCTCAAAGCCATATAATTTTTTATCTGCTGCTCGTAATTGTGGTTGCAAACTGAGGCTAAACTCTTGCTTTGAAAGCGCCTGCCTCACTTCTCCTTCTAGCATCACTCTTTGTGCAACTCGTTGGTACATTTCATGATGATAAACATGATACTGAGCACCACCATTATCTTTGGCTTCGTACATAGCAATATCCGCATGAGAGAT
Source organism: uncultured Colwellia sp. (assembly GCA_913062815.1). GTDB lineage: Bacteria > Pseudomonadota > Gammaproteobacteria > Enterobacterales > Alteromonadaceae > Colwellia. The sequence goes on from CAJXWZ010000054.1 coordinate 6,096, forward strand.
TAAATCTTCCGCTTTTTCATCGACAAATTCGGTATACGAAATACCTATGCTAGTAGAAACATAAAATATGCTTGAGCCTAATCTTATTGGCTCTTTAAATTGCGCTAATAACTGTTCCGCAACATTGATGGCCTCATTGACTGACTTCAAATCACCTAGCACAACAACAAATTCATCACCACCAAAGCGGCAAGCTAGATCATACTGACCAACACTCAAACGTACCCGTTTTGCTGCTTGAATTAACAGTTTATCCCCTTCAGGATGACCATTACTGTCATTTACTTTCTTGAAATCATCTAAATCAAGGAATAAAACCGCTACGCCACCAGGGTATCGACCAATATTAACTATCGACTTACGTAACTGATAATTCAGCATATTTCTATTAGGTAGCCCGGTAAGTAAATCATACATGGCAATATTTTCTAGTTCTTTCGTTTTCTGCTCTACTTCTATATTTAGCTGCTCTAGCTCATAACTAAGCTCTAAGGCTGAATCAGTTAGAACGTCAAGCTCATCAGAAAATAAAATAGGCCTTTTTAATTTTACTTGTCTAAATTGATCGAATTTTTTATTTGCCAATAAAGGTAGCGCACCAGATAAACGTAACAAACGTTTGGTAAATGGACGTGCCACCGAAAAGACAAAAAGACCAAGTAAGAAAAATAGACCACTTAAAGAGATGAGGAATTGCAACCTATAACGATCATTTTTCTCTTTGAAGGGAGTTACATCATCTATTAAGGATAAATAAAATGCTCTCTTTTGATTTTTTGCTAACGGTAAAAGATTAACTAAATAGTTGTTGTCGAGATGATCTATTTGTAAGCCTTGTTCAAGTACAAAGTTTACATTGCTCTCTGTATTCGCCTCAAGTAATGACTGGACTAAATTCATATTTGAAGCTGAAACAATATCTACATTATCTAGTGTGTTATTTAACTTAGAAAAACTGATTACAGCAACATCGCTATTTAACGAAGTATTGATGGCATAAAGCATATCAACAAGACTAGCGCTCAAAGTTATGATAACAACATCACCTCGGTTATTTATTAGTGGCAAGCTCAGAATTAACTGACATTGACTTGGACAATAAATCTGATGATATGGACTTTGTAGCCTTATGACTTGATCGACATTTTCATGTACTATCGCTGGTAACATTGAAGTTACAAAGAGTGAAGTTTTTTGTTCATCAACTAACCAGACATTTTCTACATTTAAATTAAGCTGTAAACCATCAAACTGTGCCGCTAGTTGTTGTGCGAAAATGGTAAAATCATCTTGTTGAGAAAACTGGGTGATCTCGGAGAAAGATTCGAGCCAAACATTGAGCTTTGAGCGTAATATATCGCTATGCAAATTAAATTGAGCTTGACCACGATCTAAAGTATTTTGTTGAAATTGCTTATAGTCATCTTGCAACCTCGACAATGACAAAGCGGAAAAACCTATAGCCAACAACAATAGCGTAGAAACTATTAATAATAATAACTTGGTTGGCACACTGATAAATTTTTTAGTCATTAGTCAAACTACCTGCTAAAACCAATACATAAGTTGCATAGCCCACAACTGCCAATTCTCATTGCTATTTATTCTAGGGTTAGGCATTACAACAGGAGTTAACCTACCTGCACCTTGGAACCAGTGATACTCTAACCTTAAGCGCAAATTGCTGGCAAAGTCATAAGATAAACCTACCGTTGTATCTCTGTGATAACCGAAATAGGCAGGCACAAGACCGCCAGTCTCTGCTGCCAATTTTTTACCGTCTTTGTCATTTTTATCATTATAAAAGTACTCATATCTTGCTAAAAGTGATAACTCATCATTAAGCTTGTACCTTGATTGCATATACATACCTTGAGCTACTGGCGTTTTATCAAATGCGGGATGATAAAAACCTTTGGTAGTAAATACAGATTGATATATTTCACCGCTTAGCTCCCATTTTTCACCTTCATAAAGAGCGTTTAAAGTAGAGAATTGAAAAGAAAATAGGCCATTAAAAAACAGATCAAGATTAGCAGCCGTTTCATAACTAAAATCAGAATCTAAGTAAGAAACACCAAACCGCCAAGATGAAAAAGCTGGCTGCCAATAAATACTAGTTTGAGTCTCAAAATCTTGTTTTACTTTACCTAAAGCTAGGTCGCTTAATAGAATAGATGATTGCTTGGTTGAAATACTTGAAGCGCCATATGTCAAATTAAAATCAAAATCACCATAATTATCATCACTATAGCTTAACTTGATTGCTGCGCCATCAGCGCCGACAGCAATATCCCTGAAACCATCAAAATATACCGATTGTGGCAATATAATACTTGGTCGTGCAAAGGGAATATCTCTAGAACTAGAATATAACCAATGATTGTTTTTAAAACGGCCAACATAGATATTAGCTTTCCAATCACCTTTATCATATGCAGTCCAATCTAGTAAGGCATAATCTACACGTACCCCTTCTTCATATCGGTTGCCGCCATTAAGGTAAACCACTTGCCCTGCAAGTCTTAAATTAGGGCTTAACCGATAAGAGCCATTGATTCCAAATTCAGTTAATTTTGTTGATAGTCCGCCATCATCATCGACAAAATTACTGCCGTTCACATCGATTAACCCTTGCGCAGCAAAACCATGAATTTGAATGTCTTGTTCAGCAGCTTCTGCAGGAACAATAAACAGACAAAAAATTGTGAACGCTACTATCAAAAACAGTTTAGTCATAGACATAGTCACCATTTTAAGCTTCAATTTGAACAACATTTACTGTCTCCTCATCCTTGATATTCTCTACATACCCAATAGCACCGGGGGTTTCCTTTACAGCATTTATCAACTCCTCTGGGCTATTGACCATAATAGGCGCAACCCCTAATCCAGAATAAGTCAGTTTATTCCATATACGATCAAGTTGATAAGGAAACATTTGCAAACGCTCTTTACTAAAATTGACATGAAGAACGTGTTGCCTTGGTAATACATATACAGTGATTCTGCTACCGTCAGGCCATTGAGTCTGTCGCATTGTATATATACGGCGTAATTGTGAGGTGGTGATTTTGGGCTCACTAACAGATGGGTGCACAATTACTTCAACAGCCAAAGCCGTTAAACTAAAGCAGCCATAAAATACTAGCAAGCATAAAGAATAAAGTGTTTTGATAATTCAGTCCTTTTATACTTAACAATATTCACGTATGAATAATGATTAAGCATTTACCAACTATTAAGTGGGGGATTTAATAGGCATGGTAATTGGTACTAGTTACAAGAATAGCTACAAATCTATAGCTTATTGAAAATATTAAATAAAGCTTAATACTCGCCAATAAGATATCAGAAGTTACCTGCCTGTTACAACTATTAGTTGCTCCCATAGCAAAACCTAACAGTTGCAGTAATATTTATAATAACAATTTGAAATATAACAACAAAAGTAACATTCGATTGTTATAACAATCATCCTACAAATATATAATCCCTTAAAAAACAGTTCCTTATAAATATGTAACTATTACATAAGTGTAGTAAATAATAGAAAAAAACACCAATATTGAGTAACACAAAGAGATAAGACCAGTATTTTGCTGCTATATTCTGCGAAAACACTATAATATTCGCCAATATTAAAAAAATGGCTTTTTCATTCACAAAATTATTATTTTATGCAATTATAAATACTAGTTTTGTTTTACAGGTGTTTTTAACGAAGATGACCTCAAAGTTTACAGTTTTAGTGCTAAATGGGCCAAATTTAAATATGCTGGGTAAGCGTGAACCTGAAATTTATGGTGCCCAGACATTAGATGAAATAATTAATCAGCTAAAAAAACAAGCTCAAAAGAAAGAGATTGCACTATCCCATTTGCAATCCAATGCTGAGCACCTATTAATTGAAGCAATACATCAAGCATATCAAAAGGTTGATTTTATAATCATCAACCCTGCCGCATTCACGCATACCAGTGTTGCTATTCGTGATGCATTGTTAGCGGTAGCGATACCTTTCATCGAAGTACATTTATCAAATGTGCATGCAAGGGAAGAATTTAGGCATCATTCATATTTATCGGATGTTGCTCAAGGGGTTATTTGTGGCTTAGGTACAAAGGGATATCACTATGCACTTGAATCAGCACACAATTGGCTAACTCAACAACAAGAGTAGCCTCAGCACAAGCAATTACAGTTAATAGCTTGCTATTAACTTATATTAAATTAAGCAAAACCAAAACAAGGTATTACAATGGATATTCGCAAAATAAAAAAACTAATTGAACTCGTTGAAGAGTCAGGCATTAACGAATTAGAAATTTCTGAAGGTGAAGAATCGGTACGCATAAGCCGCGGTGGAAACATTATGGCTCATGCACCTATGATGCAAGCTGCACCTATGGTTGCTCCAGCTCCAGTAGCACCGGCAGCAGCGCCTGTTGCTGAGGCGGTGCCTGCAGTGACTGGCCATGTAGTTCGATCACCTATGGTAGGTACTTTCTATGCTTCTGCTTCTCCTGATTCTCCTGTATTTACTGAAGTGGGCAAGCATGTAAATGCTGGCGATACTTTATGTATTGTTGAAGCAATGAAAATGATGAACCAAATTGAAGCAGACAAATCTGGTGTAATTAAAGAAATTCTAGCGCAAAACGAAGATGCGATTGAATTTGACCAGCCGCTTTTCATCATTGAATAAGCCCACTGATTCTCAGACACAAGGGTTACTCCATGTTAGATAAAGTTGTTATCGCCAACCGTGGCGAAATTGCCTTAAGAATATTACGCGCCTGTAAAGAGCTCGGCATTAAAACCGTTGCTGTACATTCAACCGCAGATAAAAACTTAAAGCACGTATTGTTAGCCGATGAAACCATTTGTATAGGTAAAGCGCCAGCACCGGATAGCTACCTTAATATACCAATGATTATTACCGCCGCTGAAGTCACTAACGCAGTAGCAATCCATCCAGGTTATGGGTTTTTAGCAGAAAATGCTGACTTTGCGGAGCAAGTAGAAAACTCAGGTTTTGCTTTTATTGGTCCAAAAGCCGAAAGCATCCGTATAATGGGCGATAAAGTTGCCGCGATTCGTGCAATGAAAGCTGCTGGAGTTCCTTGTGTACCCGGTTCAGATGGTCCATTGACTGCCGATGAAGAAGTCAATAAGGCTCATGCCAAACGTATTGGTTACCCTATCATTGTTAAAGCAGCTGGCGGCGGCGGCGGACGAGGTATGCGCGTTGTTCGTACCGAAGAAGAGCTTATAGACTCTATTGCTTTAACAAAGAAGGAAGCAGGTACAATTTTCAAAAATGATATGGTTTACATGGAAAAATTCCTTGAAAATCCACGTCATGTTGAAATTCAAATAATGGCTGATGGTCAAGGCAGTGCAATTCACCTAGGTGAACGAGACTGTTCAATGCAGCGTCGCCATCAAAAAGTTGTTGAAGAAGCGCCAGCACCAGGAATTACGCCTGAAATGCGCGCTAAAATAGGTGAGCGTTGTTGCAATGCCTGTATTGAAATAAATTACCGTGGCGCTGGTACTTTTGAATTTTTATATGAAAATGGTGAGTTCTATTTCATTGAAATGAACACCCGTATTCAAGTTGAACATCCCGTATCTGAAATGGTTACTGGCGTTGATTTAATAAAAGAGCAATTACGTGTCGCAGCAGGTCAGCCATTATCTTACACTCAAGATGATATAAAAATTGCAGGCCATTCAATAGAGTGCCGAATTAATGCTGAAGATCCACGCACTTTTATTCCTTCACCGGGTAAGATTACTCGCTTCCATCCTCCAGGGGGTTTAGGGGTACGTTGGGATTCTCACATCTATGCAGATTATTCTGTACCTCCACATTATGACTCTATGATTGGTAAATTAATTACTTGGGGTGATAATCGAGATGTTGCCATTGCTCGTATGCGCAATGCTTTGTCAGAATTAGTTATTGATGGCATCAAAACCAACATTACTTTGCATCAAGATATCTTGAACGATCAAGGCTTTGTTAACGGTGGTGCTAATATTCATTATTTAGAGAAAAGATTAGCTGAATATGAATAATGATTAGTTTGATAGATTAGTTCAAAAGCTCTGTATTTACAGAGCTTTTTTGTTTTTAACCGTTTTACTTAGCTCCACCCTAGCACACAAAGTTAAATTATTTGAAATGACTTTTAATCTTCCCTAAATGCGCCTGCGGTTAAATGATGTCTATTTAATAATTTATAAAACTCAGTTCTATTTCGCTGAGCAATTCTTGCCGCTTGCGTCACATTACCGGCTGTTATTTTTAATAATTTCGCTAAGTAATCACGCTCAAACTGATCTTTTGCTTGTTGAAATGAAAGTAGCGGTGAGCTTTCATCCCTTAGTGCATTTTTGATTAAGGTTTCAGAAATGATAACCTCAGATGATAACGCAACACTTTGTTCAATAACATTTTGCAATTGCCTTATATTACCTGGCCAAGGTGCACTAATCAGTAATTCCATCGCTTCCTGCGAGAAACCTTTCATATCATAATGCGATTGTTTATTACTCTGACTGAGGAAATGTTGTGCTAACAAAGGGATATCTTCACGGCGCTGAATCAGCGGAGGTAGTTCAAGTTCAACAACATTGAGACGATAATACAAATCTTCACGGAACGTATTCTGTTTTATCGCTTGTTGTAAATTCTTGTGAGTTGCTGAAATGATACGTACATCAACACTAACAGCTTGCGTACTTCCTACTGGCCTAACTTCTTTTTCTTGTATCACTCTTAATAATTTCACCTGAAAATTTATCGGCATATCGCCAATTTCATCCAAGAATAAAGTGCCTCCTTGGGTTGCTTGAAAAAGTCCAAGGTGACTCTTTTCTGCCCCCGTAAAAGCGCCTTTAACATGGCCAAATAATTCAGACTCAAATAATTGCTCAGGAATCGCTGCACAGTTAATTGCCGTAAATGGTTTTTTAGCACGGTGACTAGCCAGATGAATAGCTTCTGCTAATAACTCTTTTCCCGTCCCGCTTTGACTATGAATTAATAAACTAAAATCGCTTTGTGATACCTGTTTAGTTTGTTGAAGTAGTGACTCCATCACGGTACTTCGACTAATAATTTTCTTACGCCAAAACTCATCACTACCATTTTCTTTTTTATGCTCTGGATGAGGTTGTAATCGTATAGCTTGTTCTACTGTTTGTAAAAGTTGCAGACTTTCAAAAGGTTTAGTTAAAAAGCTAAACACGCCCTGCTTAGTGGCATTAATCGCATCCGGAATGGTACCGTGCGCCGTCATAATAATTACCGGTAAATTAGGGTATTGCTCTCTAATTTGATCAAACAATGCCAAACCGTCCATGCCTTCCATTCTTAAATCACTGATGACAAGTTGTGGGTGAAAACTTTCTAGCATGCCTAAGGCGATTTTGGCATTCGCAGCCGATGCTATTTCATACCCTGCCGCAGATAAGCGAATTCCCAGCAACCTCAACAAGTTAGGATCGTCATCTACAATAAGTATTTTTTCTAAACTTTTCTGATTGCTCATTTTGCTACTGTCCATGTTCACTGATGTTTTTTTCAATATTTTTAAGCTGCAAAATTTGCTTTTCCAATTGTTTTATTTTTTCTTCAAGCTCAGACAGCGCATGATGTTGCTTGGTTTTCGCTTGCTCTTGCGCTAAGTCTTCACCAATCAATTGTTGGAATAGAAATAGCTGCTGATTAAGCTGATCTTTCAATAAAGCAACAAAAGCAATATCTGCGGGAACATAGCTCGAATGATTATTTTTCTTTTGCTGAGCATTTAACAATGCTTTAGCAGTATAAGGATTATGTATAGGTGAGTTAGGTAGGCTATGAAGCAGCAGTAAATGAATATCAGCCTTAGCCTGGTTGTCCAACTTATTTAATTTTTGCTGATTAATTTCATCCACTAACTCATTGCTCGTTAGACCTTTGATGTAAAGATAATATTGCGCATAATCTACTCGTTGTTTTTCGATAGACTTATCGATTGAAAACTGATCTGTCACTTGGCAAGCAAACAAGAACAAAGAAGAAAATAAAACTAAAAACAGTTTAGTGTTAGTCGAGCAATTAGTTGTTAAAAAGGTTAAGCGCCAATAAAAGTGTAATTTCATTTATCATCTCCTACTTGAAAAGCCTGCGATAAACTCACCTGTATCGAAGTGCCACTTGGGGGAGCCATTTGGCTTTCAATATTAATAGTACCATTTAAGCGCATTAATAATTCTTTTACTATGGTTAAACCAAGGCCGCTCCCTTTTATTGTATTATCCTGTGGCGCAGTTCCTTGGTAAAATGCGTTAAAAATTTTCCCTTGTTGTTCCAGAGCTATACCTGGACCTTGATCACTTATGGTCAACAAAACCCGATCATTACTCATCTCTATATTCAAAGAGATAACCCCTTCTTCTGGTGAGTACTTGATGGCATTAGAGAGTAAATTATCAAAGATAACCGTGAGCTGCTTAGCATTACTATGTAATAATATTTGCGTCATTGTGGAGCCATCAAAAGATGAATCAATTACTAGGTTTTTACGTTTTATGTCTAGTTTTCTCTCCTCTAAAACGGTTTCAATTATCCGTGAAAGCAATATTTTTTCTCTGTCTTGTAAACTAGTAGAATCTAAAACAATATTGAAATTGAGCAAATCCTCAATTAAACGCTGTAAACGTTTAACACTACTTTTAATGATCAATGATATTTCTTGCTGTTCCTCATTTAATGGACCAACGCTATTATCATAAAGCAATTCTGTGCCTTCCCTTATAGCCGCAAGAGGTGTTTTTAATTCATGGGAAATATGGCGAATAAAGCTGGATTTTTGTAATTCTAACGCATGTAAGCGTGTGCGCATCATCTCTAAAGCGTCAGCAATTTCATTTATTTCAATTGAACCATGAACCGAAATATTGCCTTCAAAATCGCCTCGTTCTATGCGTTTTATTTTTGCAGTTAGTAATTTTAATGGCTTGGTTATCAATATGATGAAAAATATACCAATCAGTAGCGATATTGGAATAATCAACAAACTCCATAAAATTGTATTTTGGATATTCTCAGCAGACCATTTCATTTTACTTGCTTGCAAGTTAATTAACTCATTACTGTGTTGAGCAATTTTTCCATTGATTTCCGTTAGCCTTTTAAAGGCATGTTGAACTTCTACTAATGAAAGCTTATTTTTTTCCAGGTGAGTTTTATCTTGTAATAGCTGGTTAATAGACTCCGTAATATGGATAAAGTTGCGACTTAGTTTTTTCAAGTTGGCATCATTAACTCGTGACAAACTGGGTATAATTTCGGTATGAATGATGTCTTCTTGTTTTAAATAACTTGCTAATAATTCATCGTCTTTTAACACGACAAATTGACTAGCAAATCGCTCCATTTTCTTCAAAGAGCTACTAATTTCACGATTTATATTTATTAATTCTGCAACATCAAAAATTGCATTAGCACCTTGTTTCGACAATTGATTTACTTGATTGGCGCTATAAAGCAAGGCGAGAGCTAAAGGCAACGCGACAAGCGTAAAACCGAGCAAAGTAAGATGCTTTATTGATAAAACTTCAATCGAAAAAAGCCTCTTTTTCAGTGAAGTGATTTTTTTCTGAATTGCTAACACGATAAATACTTTTCCTATTATTTTATCAAGCCGGTACATTCCCAAACCACGTTCTTTGTAAGCGATATTAAAGGTAAATACAACACTGTTGCTAGAAAGAGACAACAACAGAAAGGATATAACTCTCTGTTACTTACTGATTACTATAGGGTTTTAGATTTACACTTCAAGCATATTGAAGTAATAAAATTTTCCGAATTAATATGTGTTGCCAATTAGCAACAGCAACCAAACATAAAAACAGACTTTAACCTTAAAAAACAACAACTTGCTATTTTGGTATGTCTTGTGCAACTACCAATACATCACTTAGAGAAGCAGACGTGTTATCTAATCTGATTAAGCTTTATCAACATGTGGTGCATTCACCGCAATAACATCAAAGGACATAAAATGAAAAATATTAGTTTAATTAACGTATCAATGATAGTTGTCGCTGCGACTCTTACCTCTAACTTTGTCAGTGCTAATGATAAATTAACCGCTCAAATAAGCGAGCAAGTAAGCTACTCAGAGCTAATTGCTAATCTAGATAGCGATAAAGATGGTTTACTCTCTCAAACAGAAACCTCAGCGAGTAAGGTAAAAGTTTTACAAGCTGCTTTTGAAAAAATTGACTCAAATAGTGATGAAAAAATCAGTGAAAAAGAATTTAATGATTTTCTAGCTTTAATTAGTGATAAACAAGTAGTGGTTACAAAAATCAATAACTAAATTTCTGTCGAATTAAAAGAGTCGGCTAAAACAAAAACATAGTTCCCGTTATGTGCTGCTAATTATTACCAGTTAATTAGCTCCTTAATAGTCGACTCTTTTTTATAAACCTCTGCTAGCAACTTACTTTAAATATTGGAAAAGCACATGACAAATGAAATGACTCGATGCGTTAAAATCAATGATTGGATTTTTGAAGTTAAAGTAGTGAGAGCATTGCGAGTGAGCCAATACGGTGAACCCTATAGTGCCATAGCCAATATTGCTTTTAATGGCGATAATGCCTTTATAGACGGTATCATGTTAAAAGATCACAACACGTTAAATGGCAACGACTACCAAACATTGAAAAAGTTTTGCTACAACATGGACATTAACCATGTGGATATAGAGCAGGTTCAAGATTATCATTTAACAAACACGCCTGATTACTCAAAAGCTGCAAGTAATGGTTAAGTTTAATATCTCTGCATATCGACTAACTTGATGTAAGTAAGTCTTTTTTGTTGAAGTAACTTTCATATATAATATGGTAAAGCAATTCAATAAGATTTAACTATGACTGAACAGTTAGAGAAACCCTTTCCACCTGAAGATGATGATTGCTGCGGTGGTGGTGCTTGCAACCCATGTGTTTGGGATCATTATTATGCCGAGTTGCAGAAATGGCGTATTCAACAAGCAAAATTGAGAGAACAAGAAGAAACTAGTAACCCTTAACTGATTTCAGCACTTTATCCCTGAACAGATAAACGTGAATTTTCTTCGTTAAATATCTCTTTATTAAGTGGTCGTGATGGCTTAGACGCCCTTTCTTTGATTCATTAGACAACACTTAACCAACCCATACTGTGACTATATTTAATCAACATGCCAAAACACATGAAAACGACTAGCAATCTTAAATATTTGGGATTGATAGAGAATAGACAGTGAGCACCTATCCAAGCACCAATGACTTGCCCAAAAATCATCACAAAACCTATGGTCCAAACAATCTTTCCGGCCAATATAAAGATGATAAGTGAGGCAATATTGGTAGCAAAGTTAAGTGGTTTAGCAATTGCGGTAGCATCAATAATTCCCTGTCCTCGCAATGAAACACCTGCTAGAGAGAAAAATGACCCTGTACCCGGACCAAAAAAGCCATCATAACAACCTATTGTTGGTATAACGATATGTTGATAATGATGCGATGATATTTTAGGGCTGGTTTGTTGCTCAATCGTTTTTGTTGAGAATAAAAAATATACGCCAATGAAAGTAATGACGATTGGAATGACATAACTTAGCACTTTTTGATCAACAAACTGAACACCTACAGTACCAAACAAAGCGCCGACAAAGGCAAACAGCATTAATTTTTTCACTTCAGGCCACTTTATCCTTTTGTTTTTCAACATCATAAATGTTGCTGTTGCTGTGCCCATACTCCCTTGTAATTTATTGGTACCTAAGGCAGTAAGTGGGGGCACGCCGCTGAGGATTAATGCTGGTAAAGCAATTAACCCTCCGCCACCCGCTAAGGTATCTAACAAGCCGGCAATGATTGCAACAGCAAACAATAGACTAAGTAACTCAGTGCTTATTTGAACAAACTCCATAATACTTCTTAAATTCTCTTCAGTATGGCTGAAATAATTTCAATCTATGACCAGGTGCGTTTGTTCACCTGGAAATAAACGGCTTTTAGGTGTTAAATTGACGAGTTATGACGCGCTATTAATTTATCAATTAATTGGTCAGGCTGAGTTGGGTCATAGTTAATGATTGTATCTAGTTTCACCAATTCAAGATTTTCTCCACCCTTTGGTCTTGCTAACCAAAATCTTGGGCTCACCGTAAAAAGACCCGAGTTAGATAAGATTTGCTTTTGTGTGCCGCCTGTTTGGCCACTTTTACCGCCTGTTCTATCACCTACCAATTTGCCAAATCCGTAATCTTGCATGACATTCATAAACAAAATAGAAGACGAATACGTATACGGGCCTACTAACACTGACACTTCACCAGTAAATTTTAGTAAATTATCAGTATCTACTTTTTGCATTTTATTAATCTCACCTGCAACTACATCACCAGCTGTTTCCCCTTCATCCTCACTACCAGCGAGAATTTTCACTTTATAGTTTGAACCCGTTCTCCATGGCTTGTCAGCAATATAAGGCAAAATACCTTTCATCCATATTTGGTCATCGCCGCCACCATTTTTCCTAATATCAATTAGCAAATGTGTTAGCTTTTGAGCTTTAATTTTCTCGAAACTCGCCGCAAAAAAATCAAAGACCATCTGCTCGTCTTCTCGCCAAGTAAAAGTGTTAATTGTTAAAAGCGCGGTATCATTATTTAGCACGCGAAATTTAAATTTTTCTTCAAAACTTTTATCACTGCGTGCCAGTTTAGTTCCACCTACAACGTCGACATTCTGCAAGGCAACATTGTCTTTTATCACATCCATTTTAAACCGCTTAACTTCGCCAAAATATAACCAGTAGTACACTGCAAAGCGCGGAGCTAATACCGCTTTCCTTTGGTTATCACTGTCACCGTGTGTTCTCTCAAGCAAAGGCTTTAAAATTGCTTCAATTGATTTGCCATTAATCTCGGTTATGGCATAACCTGCAAGTTTTGCGGGTTTACCATCAAGTTGTTCTTTAATAATTAATTGCTCATCATCAAAAACCACTTCAAATGGGAACATTACACCGCCAGCCAGCAAATACTCTTCTGCCATATCAAAAACTTTTGGTGGTGTCAGTGAAACATGACCATCAGATATTTGTCGGTTGAATAACATCATTTCTAACCAAAAATCACGTACAGAAATCGGTTGAGATATACTATTACTAAATTTGGTTATATTGTCAGAAAGCCCCTTTGTGTCTTCTGTTGTATATGCTAAATCTGGGTGAGTTTTTTCTATAAAATCAGTCCATTGTTTAATATCACTTTTCGCTTGTTCCGGCGTTAACATTGAATCTAATTTTTCATACGAGCTGGCTAATGAAGTGAGTGTGGTAACTCCAATGATTAATGCTGCCAATACTAAATTTCTAAACATAATTATCCTTTTACCTTTTGTTCATCAATACGAATTTCGTTAGTGGTAAAATTGTAGCAAATCTAAATATAGGATAACATTAATCAAAACTAACTATATAATTAAGCATTACCTTAATGATAAACAGTGACGATTTACGATTTTTTCGGGTAATTGCTACCCACTCTTCTCTAGCAGCCTCTGCACGGTCTTTGAATGTAACACCACCAACCATCACTCAACGCTTACAAATTATTGAAAAAAAATTGCAATTAAAACTGGTTGATCGTCATGCACGAAGCATCACCTTAACTGACGAAGGCATTTTACTCGCCGAAAGAGCAAAACTCATTTTAGAAGAGATAGATGATTTGCATGAGTCTATTTATAGCCAACGTAATGAAGTTGCTGGTTGCTTGAAAATTCTGGCTCCATTGGGTTTTGGCAGTAAGTATATTGCGCCACTCGTGACGCAGTTTCAGCAGCAATACTCGAGTTTATCTGTAGAGCTTGAGTTGTCTGATAACCCAGATTGGGCTGCAGGTCATTCCTGGGATATTATGATTTATATTGGTGAATTGCGTGATTCGTCTTTACGGCTTTCAGTATTAGCGCCGAATAAACGCTTCCTCTGTGCTGCGCCCAGTTATATTAAAAAATATGGTGCCATTAATGAACCTGCAGATTTACGCCATCACCATTGCATCGCTTTAAGAGAGAATGCCGAAGATGTGACCATGTGGAGGTTTCACTCACCAATTAATAATAAAGACGAATCTATCCGTATTACACCGAAACTTGCCAGTAATGATGGTCGTGTTGTTAAACAGTGGGCTATTGAAGGGCAAGGCATTATGTTACGCTCTGAATGGGATGTAGCCGCTGAACTTAAAAATGGTGAATTAGTACAGCTCCTCACAGATTATGAATTGCCTAGCGCAAATATTGTTGCCTTATTAGGGACAGAACAAAGGGCTAGGGCTGGCAGAACCACTAAGTTTCTTGAATTATTAAAAACGACAGTTGGTAGCCAGCCTTGGCATTAAATAAAGGAACCAAGAAATGCCTGCCAAATACCTAGCTTTTGTTAGCCTGTTTTTTACTTTAATTTATAGCACATCAAGCTTTGCGCTAGGCAAACTAGGCCATCAAATAGTTTGTCAGCTAGCTTTTGAACATTTATCACCACAAAAACAACATAAACTAACGACATTACTTGGTGCAGTGCCAATACAACACCAAGCTCTTATCAATCAATACAACTATAAAAAGAAAACAGCACCCATAACATTTGCAAACGCATGTACTTGGGCTGACGCTATTAAACGTTTAGAAGAATTTAGAAACTACAATAATTGGCATTTTATGAATGTGCCTCGAGCACAGCTTGAAATTAAAGCGAATGACTGTAGCAAAGACTGCCTACCTCAAGCTATCTTAGCGCACCAAACAATATTATCTCAACATGATGAGAAAAACAGATGGCGGCAAGCCCAAGCATTGCTTTTCCTTGGTCATTGGCTAGGTGATCTCCACCAACCTTTGCATATTAGTTTTGCCGATGACCAAGGGGGTAATAAAATAAAGTTTTCTCACTTAGGCACAAAGTGTAAAAACTTACACTGGTATTGGGATGAATGTATTTTATATAAAGGTAAGCAAAGTAAAGCAAAGTGGTTAACATTGTTACAAGCTAAATGGAGCCAAAGTTCGCAACCAACATGGCAAAAAAATCAAGTGTGGATATGGGCAAACGAATCATTTCAAATAGTCAGAAAATCTAGTTTTAATTACTGCCAAATTAATACTCAAGGCAGCTGTCAAAAGCCAAAAACGGATATTAAGTTACCTGCTAATTATTTAACACGCAACCAAAGTGTAATGGAACAACGATTACTACAGGCAGCGCAGCGTTTAGCTAAAATGCTTGAGTATTCATTATAGGTTATATCTATTTTTCAACGCTAGGTATTCGTTGGTAAGTTTATACTTTGCAAAGGCCTCATTAAAATCATCTACATATTTTTGATTTTTAAATGCCATTCTATAATGAGTTTCAGGAAATATAGGATGGAAAATAAATGAAGCTTGAATATCTTTAATACCCTGAGCTCTGGCAAAGTAACTAAAAATATTTTTATCCATTACTAATACCTCAACACGTTTTTTTAGTAGCAGCTTGGGTTGTCGGCTTTGTTCAGCAACTTTCATATATGCAGGGCTCTGATCCACTGCATCAGCGAACGCTTGCCCTAACACTATATCTGCCTTTTGAAATGAAGCGATTGAATAATTTGCCAAGTCTGCAATGGTATTAATTGTTAACTGGCTACTTTTTAAAGAAATTGCGACATTTTGATATGTAATATATTTATCACTCAGTTTAGTACTATCGCTAAAAATTGACTTGTTAGTCGTCATTACTGCATCCACTGCTTTTACTTTTAACATTTTGGATGAATGACCAAACTGAGTGTAGACAAACTTAGTCGACTTACCCATCTCTTT
>CAJXWZ010000055.1 GCA_913062815.1 uncultured Colwellia sp.
GAAAGCTTATTTTCTGGTAGCATTAAATCATTACAGATCACAGGTAGTGAAGGTGAGTTAGGTATTATGCCTGGTCACGCACCTTTACTGACCTCACTAAAACCTGGTATGGCACTTATCACTAGAAAAGATGGTAGCGAAGAAGTTATTTATCTTTCAGGTGGTATGTTAGAAGTTCAGCCTAATCAAATAATCGTACTTGCTGATATAGCAACACGTGCTGATGATTTGAATGAACAAGCTGCTTTAGAAGCTAAACAACGCGCAGAAGACAACATGAATACCCAAGGTACTGATGTTGATTATGCTGCTGTTGCTGCTGAATTAGCACGTGCTGTAGCGCAATTGCGCGTTATTCAAGCGACTAAGAAAAAAAGCTAATAACCATTTAGTAAGGCATAAAGGCTTTAGTGAATTAAATAGTAAAAGCTCTGTTACTGAAAAGTAACGGAGCTTTTTTGTTAGCGTTGGTAAATAAAGTCAATTTTTAGACAAAAAAAAGCGCGTATAATAACGCGCTTAAACATGAAACACTCTGGGAAATAAAACTAACATTACATAAGAGCGTATAAAATAGATAAAGTTCCCTAGTATTTTTAATAATCAGATTAAGAGGGAAAATTAATACTACCTTCACTCATTAAAACTGCATGACCGCCAACGCGAATCGTTAAATCTTTACTCTGCAGGTTATCCATTTCTACATAGAATATACTTTGCCTTGCATCATTAGCGCCACGCTGAATAGCGAAAACATGTGTACCAGCTTGCACATGGGTATGATCACAAATGTGGTTGGCAAATGCGGGTATAGCACCGCCAATCGGTGGATCTTCATGGTGGGCAATAGCTGGGCCTAACAATCGAGCATGAAAATCGGCAGGGTTGTCGTCAGTGTTATTGGCAAATAATAATATTTCTTGTGCCAGCGATGTAGGTGCAGATGAATTACTCCATGCTGCTTCATTAAATTTAGCCTCACGAATAGCAGTATAAGATTTAATTGGTACAATCAAATAAGGCACACCACATGACACTATCAACGGACGGTAATTATCAAAACCTATATCAGAAGGGCTAAGCGATAGCATAGCAGCTAGTTCTTCTTTAGTAGGGGTATAGTAATCAACAGCGGCATGAGTATCGTAAGTTTGTTGCACAAGCCCTGCAGCGCCATTATTGTCTTTAGACACATAACTTTTAATAACCTGCTCTTGCTTATTTAGAGAGGATTTCAAACTGATTAAAGTATGTTGTTGAGAAAGCTCAATGGTTTGTGTCTTAGCAAGTACGTAACTTGCAGCTAATACTGTATGAACACCAATAGGTAATTCTTTTTCTTTCGAAAACACTCTAATATTACGACTATTATCCTCACCATTAGCAGATAAAAATATAGTACTTGATGTACTAAGTTCTCCTGCTATTTGTTGCATTTTTTTATCTGACAATCCATCCGCTTCAGGAAATACAGGTAAGGGTACACCATGAAAGGCGTGCTCAGTGAAAACGTCGGCGGTATAATAATTATAATTCATCGTAGTTCCTTAAGCGGCCAGTTGGACAGTATTTCCATTAACTTGCACTGAATAAACATTTACATTGGTAATGCCATCTTCAATACAAATACCTGTTTCTAAATCAAAATGTTGCTTATAAAGTGGAGACGCAACAACAACCTTATTATCTAAACTGCCAATTAAACCTCTAGATAAAGTATTAGACTTACTAAAAGGGCAATAATTGTTAATTGCAAAGAGTCGTTCTGCACCAGCATTATCAACTATTTTAAAAATAGCAACTTGTTGGTCTTGGAATAAGGCACAAACCCCCATATTTGGAAGTATGTCATTGGTATCACAAATGTTTTCCCATTTCTTTTCGTTCGACATAGTTAATACTCTCTTATTTAACTTCAATAGCAAGGGTTTCTTCAGGGCTTAAAACAGGACGTATCTGTTCTCTTTCAGTCGTGAATATAATATTGTCATCCTGTTTATCACTATTAACAAAATGAGTAAAACGCTTCATTTTTTCAGGATCATCAATGGTTGTCTTCCATTCACATTGATAAGTGTCTACCACATTAAGCATTTCTTTTTCTAATTCTTCAGCTAGGCCTAATTTGTCATCAATAATAACTGATTTAAGATACTCTAAACCGCCTTCCATGTTGTCCATCCAAACCGAAGTTCGTTGTAAACGGTCGGCAGTACGAACATAAAACATAGAAATCCGGTCAATATATTTAATGACTTCTTCTTCCGGTAAATCAGACGCAAATAAATCAGCGTGACGTGGTTTCATACCGCCGTTACCACAAACATACAAATTCCAACCATTTTCAGTCGCGATTACACCAAAGTCTTTACTTTGTGCTTCGGCACATTCACGGGTACAACCCGATACCGCTAACTTGATCTTATGAGGTGAACGCAAGCCTTTATAGCGATTTTCAAGCGTAATAGCTAAGCCCATAGAATCTTGTACGCCATATCGACACCAAGTAGAACCAACACATGATTTTACTGTGCGTAATGATTTACCGTAGGCGTGCCCTGTTTCAAAGCCGGCATCAACAAGTTTGCGCCAAATGGGTGGTAATTGTTCTACTCGTGCACCGAACAAATCAACACGTTGGCCACCAGTAATTTTAGTATATAGACCATATTCTTTAGCTACTTCACCCAAAACTATCAGTTTATCAGGAGTGATTTCACCGCCAGGAACACGAGGCACAACAGAGTAAGTTCCATCTTTTTGCATATTACCCATGTAAAAATCATTGGTATCTTGTAAGCCTTGAAGATTACTTTCCAATACGTGGTCATTCCAACACGAGGCTAGTATGTTTGCAGCAGTAGGTTTACAAATATCACAGCCTAAGCCTGTACCATGTTTTTCAAGGAGCTCGGCAAAAGATTTGATTTTCTCAATACGAATAATGTTATATAAATCTTGACGTGTATAAGCAAAATGCTCACAAAGGTCAGTGTTTACTTCAACACCTAATTTTTCTAATTCAGAATTAAGTACTTGTGTTACTAGAGCTGCACAACCACCACAACCCGTGGCAGCTTTGGTTTGGCTCTTAATCGCGGCCATATCTGTCGCACCCGCTTCAACGGCTTCAATAATATCTGCTTTAGTCACATTTAAACATGAGCACAGTTGGGCAGAATCAGGTAAAGCGTCAACGCCAATACCACTAGAGCTACCATCAACACTTGGCAAAATTAAGCCTTCAGGTTCAGGGGGAAGCTCCATTTTATTGAGCATGAATTGTAATAAAGACCCGTATTCAGCAGCATCACCAATTAGCACAGCACCAAGCAAATATTTATCATCTTCACTGACCACAATTTTCTTATAAACTTCTTCACGGTCGTTCACATAAGTATAACTGCGAGAATTAGGGGTATTACCGTGAGCATCTCCAATGGACGCTACATCAACACCCATAAGTTTAAGTTTTGTACTCATATCAGCACCCGCAAACTCACTTGAGCCAGTGCTAGTTAAATGATCAACGGCAGCGTGTGCCATTGCATTACCCGGGGCAATTAAACCAAAAATCTTATTGTCCCAAAGGGCAACTTCACCGATTGCATATATATCTTCATCTGAAGTTAAGCAATTATTATTAATGACGATACCGCCACGTTCACCCATTTGTAAGTCAGAACTACGACCCAATTCATCACGTGGACGAATACCGGCAGAAAATACAATAATGTCAGTTTCTAATTCACTACCATCAGCAAAACTCATTTTATGGACAGCATCTTCACCGTCACCGATATTTTGGGTATTTTTTTGTGTATGAACACTAACACCTAAGTCTTCGATTTTCTTACTCAGCATAGCGCCGCCGCCATCGTCAACTTGTACAGCCATTAAACGAGGAGCAAATTCAACTACATGAGTCTTTAGGCCCAAATCCATGACAGCTTTTGCGGCTTCTAGACCTAATAAACCACCACCAATTACAGTACCTACTTTAGCTGTTTTAGCTGCAGCAGTAATTTTTTCAAGATCATCAATAGTACGATATACAAAGATATTATTGCGTTCATGTCCTGGTACTGGCGGAACAAAAGGAAAAGACCCCGTTGCTAAGATGATTTTATCGTAACTTACTGTTAAGCCAGACTCTGAGGTAACTGTTTTATTTTCACGGTCAATACTGGCTGCTTTGTCACCTGTATGAAGGATAAAGTTATTCTTAGGGTAAAAATCTTCGGTCACCATATTTATATCATCAACCGACTGGGTTTTAAACCATGCAGTTAAATGCACACGATCGTAGGCTGGTAAAGGCTCTTCACCAAAGACAGTGACTTGATATTTAGCACTTTCTCCACTCTCAACTAAATATTCTAAAAAGTTATGACCAACTGGGCCATTACCTATCACTACTAACTTTATCTTAGGACTCATACTTTATTTACCACTCTCATGTGCAATATTGCTATGTCTATCGCAAATAATGTACCAAAGCATATAAAACCACTTAACCATTTGTTTTATTGTGGTTATTTTAAAAATTATAGTTGTCATATATTGATGGATGCTTAAACAACGGGCGGTAAAAGTGATTGTTGCACACATGATGTGCAAGAAATTAGTGTAAAAGCGTAGTAACTTGAGGCAAACACAACAATGGTTTAAAACAGGGTTATAAAGGACGGAGTATTAGCTGTTAACTAGTTGTCATTGATTTAGTTATTTAAAATTGAATCCTTTCATAATAATGTGGCAATGCGCGATCAAACTTGGTTACAATAGCTGCCATTATAATTGTTTAAATTGAATGGATT
Organism: uncultured Colwellia sp.; assembly: GCA_913062815.1. GTDB lineage: Bacteria > Pseudomonadota > Gammaproteobacteria > Enterobacterales > Alteromonadaceae > Colwellia. The sequence goes on from CAJXWZ010000055.1 coordinate 4,821, forward strand.
TATCATGTCTCTTTCTGTTGTTATTCTTGCTGCGGGTAAAGGTACTCGTATGCGCTCGGCTTTACCTAAAGTTCTTCATGTAGTTGCTGATAAACCTATGGTTTCGCATGTTATCGACAGTGCTCGTCAAGTTGGTGCGAAAAATATTTATGTGGTTTATGGTTTTGGTGGTGAGGTGCTCAAAGCTACATTAACGAACGATAGTTCTATTGATGATCTCACCTTTATTGAGCAAAAAGAGCAACTAGGTACCGGCCATGCAGTTGATCAAGCATCACCATTTTTAAATGATGATGAAGATATATTAGTACTCTATGGCGATGTACCACTGACAAAAGTATCTACACTAGATAGTTTAATACAGGCTAAGCCTGTAGACGGTATGGCACTGTTAACAGTACATCTTGCTAACCCAACAGGTTATGGAAGAATTGTGCGTGAAGGGAAACAAGTTGTTGGTATTGTTGAACAAAAAGATGCCAACCCAGAGCAACTTACAATTAATGAAGCAAATACGGGTATTTTATTAGCAAATGGTGGTGACTTAAAACGCTGGTTATCAGGGCTCTCAAATGAAAATGCGCAAGGCGAATACTACCTGACTGATATTATTGCTACTGCATACGGTGAAGGTAAAGCTATTGCTACTGCTCACCCTGAAACTGAAATAGAAGTGGAAGGGGCAAATAATAGAGTACAACTTGCTTCGCTCGAGCGCGCTTATCAAGCACGTTTGGCAGAAGAATTGATGATTGAAGGGGCAAGTTTACGTGATCCTGCTCGTATTGATATTCGAGGCTCATTAAGCATAGGCGAAGAAGTTAGTATCGATATTAATTGTATTTTTGAAGGCGACGTAATTCTCGGTAGTAGTGTCAAAGTAGGAGCCAATTGTATTCTTAAGAATTGTAAAGTTGGCAACAATGTAGAGATAAAGCCTAATACTATAATTGAAGATGCATTAATTGAAGATGAGTGCTCTGTTGGTCCATTTGCCCGTATTAGACCAGGCACAACAATGAAAAAAGATTCCCACGTAGGTAATTTTGTCGAAATGAAGAAAACTACACTTGGCGAAGGTAGTAAAGCAGGGCACTTATCTTACCTTGGTGATACCACTGTCGGTAACAAAGTAAATATCGGTGCTGGCACTATTACCTGTAATTACGACGGTGTAAACAAAGCGCAAACAATAATTAAAGATAATGCTTTTATAGGTTCAAATAGTTCATTGGTTGCACCCGTCACAATTGGAGCAACAGCGACCGTTGGTGCAGGTTCAGTTATTGCTAAAGAAGTCGCTGAACATGATTTAGCTGTGGCTCGAGGCAAACAACGTAATATTAAAAACTGGCAACGACCTATAAAAAAATAACCACTTTAATATGTCTGCACAGATGATTTAGACTACATTTAGTAAGTAAAGAAAAAAGGCATACCTCTCTTTATTAATATAAAAAGAGGTATGCCTTTTTTATTAGGATAATGCAGAGGAGCAATTTATTGCTTTATCTTTCGTTTTGAAACATAATAACGACCAACCGAAAGATAACTGAAATTTTGTTTAGATAATTATGTCAAAAAGAAATACTCAACAACGTCGTCACCGCATCATTGCAGAGCTAAATCTAAATGGCGAAGTGAGTGTTGATAGCCTTGCTAAACAGTTTGATATTTCAGAAGTTTCTATTCGTAAAGATCTCGCAGCACTAGAAAACAGTGGTTTGTTATTACGTCGTTATGGTGGTGCTATAGCACTGCCAAGTGAAATAACAGAGCCTAAAAGTGAAAAGCTTTCTGCACAAAAGAAAATAATTGCTAAACATGCAGCAACCCTTGTTAGAGACCATAATCGTATTATTATTGATAGTGGACAAACAACATCAGCTTTAGTGGGCGAGCTAGAAAGTAAAAAAGGCTTAGTTGTTATGACAAATGCACTCAGTATTGCCAATGAAATACATGCGCTTGAAAATGAGCCAACCCTATTGATGACAGGTGGCACATGGGATGCAAATTCTGAAGCTTTTCAGGGCCAAATAGCAGAACAAGTATTACGCTCTTATGACTTTGATCAATTATTTATCGGCGCTGATGGTATTGATATTGAGAGAGGCACAACCACATTTAATGAACTCATTGGCTTAAGCCGTGTTATGGCAGAAGTAGCCCGTGAGGTTATCGTGATGGTTGAATCAGATAAAATAGCGAAGAAAATACCTAATCTAGAGTTAGGATGGCAACAAATACACACCCTCATAACTGATGATGATTTGCCTGAATCAGTTAGAACACATTTAGTTGCTCAAGGCGTGAATTTAATATGCGCCAAAGCAGCTTAATTAAAAAATTAACAGAGAATATAAGGATTTAAATATGTGTGGCATAGTCGGTGCAGTAGCACAACGTGATGTAGCAGAAATCTTAGTCGAAGGATTAAGACGTTTAGAATACCGTGGTTATGATTCTGCAGGAATTGCTACGGTAGATCAGCAGGGCCAGTTAGCCAGTGCGAAACGTTTAGGTAAAGTGCAAGAACTTGCACAAGCTATTGCAGACTCACCATTAAGTGGCGGCACCGGCATTGCTCATACACGATGGGCTACACATGGTGCTCCAAGCGAAGTGAACGCTCACCCACATTTTTCAAGTGGCAACATTGCCGTTGTTCACAATGGTATTATTGAAAATCATCAATCGTTAAGAAATCGATTGCAAGAATTAGGTTATGAATTTGTTTCACAAACCGATACTGAAGTGATTGGGCACCTAGTTCATCATGAGTTAAAAACTAGCGACAATCTATTGGCTGCAGTGCAAAAAACCGTTAAGCAGTTAGAAGGTGCATATGGCACAGTAGTTATGGACAGCACAGATCAAGACCGAATTATTGTAGCTCGCTCTGGTAGCCCTTTGGTAATTGGTTATGGTTTAGGTGAAAACTTTATTGCTTCAGACATGATGGCACTTTTACCTGTTACTCGTAAGTTTGCCTTTTTAGAGGAAGGTGATGTAGCAGAAGTAACGCGCTTTGAAGTAAATATTTTTGATATTAATGATGCTCCTGTACAGCGTGAGTCAAAAGAAGCGTCTGTAAACCACGACAGTGGTGATAAAGGTGAATATCGTCACTATATGCTAAAAGAAACTTACGAACAGCCTACCGCAATTCGTAATACGTTAGACGGACGTTTATTGAGTGACTCACTCGATATCAATACCTTTGGCGCTGGCGCTGAAGAAATTTTCAAAGACATTGAGCACGTACAAATTATTGCTTGTGGTACAAGTTATCATTCGGGCATGGTCGCTCGCTATTGGTTAGAAGCGTTAGCCGGTGTGTCATGTAATATTGAGATTGCCAGTGAGTTCAGGTACCGCAAATCACATGTGCCGAAAAATGCGCTATTAGTGACTATTTCACAATCAGGTGAAACGGCAGATACGCTAGCCGCTTTACGTTTAGCGAAAGAGTTAGGGTACCGTGCTAGCTTAACTATATGTAATGTAGATGGTTCATCATTAGTACGCGAATCAGATCTTGCCTTTATGACCAAAGCCGGTGTAGAAATTGGTGTTGCTTCAACGAAAGCATTTACCACCCAACTTGTTGGCTTAATGATGATGACCTTAGCGTTAGGTAAATATCATGGCATGACTGAAGAAACGCAAACAAGCATAGCCAAAGCGTTAATGACGCTACCTAGCAAATTAGAAGAAGTATTAGCATTGGCTAGTTCAATTGAAGATTTGGCTGAAGACTTTGCTGACAAGAATCATGCTTTATTTTTAGGCCGTGGCGATCAATATCCAATTGCTATGGAAGGTGCTTTAAAGCTAAAAGAGATCTCTTACATTCATGCAGAAGCATATGCAGCAGGTGAATTAAAGCATGGACCATTAGCATTAATTGATGCTGAAATGCCTGTTATTGTGGTTGCGCCAAAAAATGATTTAATTGAAAAATTAAAATCTAATGTTGAAGAAGTGAGAGCACGAGGCGGCTTAATGTATGTTTTTGCCGATTCAAATGCTAACTTTACCAGTGATGACACCATGAAAGTTATTGATGTGCCAGTATGTGATGAACTTATTGCACCTATTGTCTACACCATTCCATTACAGTTGCTTTCATATTATGTGGCTATTATCAAAGGGACTGATGTTGATCAGCCAAGAAACTTAGCAAAATCGGTAACCGTTGAATAGGTAACTACCAAAAGTTTAATAACTGTGGGTTATAAATAAAGTTGGAAACATACGAATAAAGTTAGAACCACCTCAACGCGAATTAAAGCGACTTACTCTTTTGAGTGGTCGCTTTTTTTTGTGATAAAAGAATTAAGGTATTCAAATGGGTATATCTGGTTGTGTGTGAAATTTGCTTAATTGTGTAAATAACTTTGGTCACTAAGTTATATTTTTTATCTTGCTTGGGGGCAAAGGCTGTTCCAGCATAACTTGTACCTAAAGTTGCACAACTCACTCCTTTGGATTAGACTTGTCTTATTAGTTGTACAATTAAAAATGAGAACATATTATGAGAATTGTATCTTTTACAGAAGCAAGAAACGGACTTAAATCTGTACTTGATCATGTCGTAAACGACGCAGATTATACAGTGATTACACGTAGAAATTCTGAAGATGCTGTTGTAATGTCTATGGATCATTACAACAGTTTGATGGAAACAGTTCATTTATTAAAATCTCCAGCTAACGCTGTTCATTTAACCCGCTCCATTGAGCAATTTAAATCAGCTCAAGTGGTTGAGCGAGAAATAATAAATGACTAGGTTGCTAGCATGGACTGATGATGCATGGTCTGATTATGTATATTGGCAGGGGCAAGATAAAAAAACATTAAAAAGAATTAATAAATTAATTACTGACACTAAGCGCTCTCCATTTGAGGGAATAGGAAAGCCTGAGCCTCTTAAAGAAAATTTATCAGGTTTTTGGTCTAGACGTGTAGATGAATCAAATCGTCTAGTATATGCAGTTGATGATAGTCACATTACGGTACTATCCTGTCGATACCATTATTAGTTATAGTCAACAGCTAAGAAAATCTACAATAACAAAAAGCGAATCAGCAATGATTCGCTTTTTTTTGGAAATAGGAAGTAGGTACTACTTACTTTCTTATTAATCATTTTATATGGAGTTGTTCTAATTTGATTCGCTCAGGTTTAGCGGTTTTACCAACATCACATTTCCGTCAACGCCGGTAATAATGCAAGCAGTATTTTTTGCCACCAACTTCACTTGGCAATCACTTGTTAACCGCGCGTTCCAATCAATGCCAGAAAAGCGAACTTGACCTTGCTCATGTGTTATTTCACTAGTGCTAGGGACTTGTTTACCTATCATATCACTGCTGGTATCAGCGCCGCCTCCTGAGTTTTGGAAGCGCTTCAATGGTTTCCATAATGCTAACGTAATTATTGCAGTTAATAAGCCAACGGTTAAACATTCACTTTCCCAGCCAGAGACTATGTTTAAATGAATCAGCATGCCAGTAAAAGTGCTGGCAATTGCAAAAAATAACAAAGGCCCACTTAAACCAAGCAGGGTGAGTTCAATAACAAAACTTAACCCCGCTATAAAATAAAATAACTGAGCATGGTTTTCGCTAAAATAATTAATAATCTCCATAATAGACTCCATAAAAATTAACTTGCAGCCGTATCAATTGTTGGTAACTTTAACGAGCTAGATACCGCAATAGCTTGAGCAACTGTATTGGCAACGTTATCACCAGTTTTTCCATCCGTTAATACCACTGTACTCTGTGCGGCAATTGCCTGGTGTGCCGCAATGGTATCTTGAGCGAGTGTTAGCGTTACAGCAGCCTTACCGCCTTGAGTGATTGCTGCTTCACCAATTGTTGATAAAGCTGCAGCTTCAGCGTTCGCGACTAAGCGTATTGCTTCTGATTTACCGGTTGCTTCTAAGATTTGTTTTTCTTTGTCCGCTTCAGCATTTAATACTTGCTCTGCTTTTGATGCTTCAGCATCCAGTACTCGAGCTGCTTTTAATCCTTCAGCTTCAGTTATGGATGCTCGTTTAACACCTTCAGCGGTTAATATCACTGAGCGCTTTTCTCGCTCAGCAGTCATTTGTTTTTCCATATCTTCACGAATACTCTGTGGAGGATTAATGTCTCTTATTTCATAACGTGTCACCATTACGCCCCAGGGAGCTGTCGCTTCAGTCATAGCAGATAGGATGATAGCGTTGATAGTATCTCTTGATTGAAAACACTCATCGAGCTCCATAGAGCCTATCGCATTACGCATAGTTGTCATCGCTAATTGCGTTACTGACAATTTATAATCAGTAATGTTATTGGTTGCCGCCGCCGCATCAGTTACTTTCATAAATAATATGCCGTCAAGCGCTAGGGTTATATTGTCTTTGGTAATAGCGGTTTGTGATGAAATATCTAACGATTGCTCTTTTAGGTTTCTGTCTGCTTCAACGGACTGAATGAATGGGATGATAAAGTTTAAACCGGCAGAAAGGGTTTTATCGTATTTACCCAATGTATAAATCACATAGCCCCTATTTTGTGGGACGAAATAAATACCTTTTTTCAGTGTGTATAAAACTACAATAGTGATCCACAAAAGCGGGCTGGTAATAAGCGGGATAAGCAATTCCATTGAGTATAATTCCTATTTAATTTTTATTGATTTTCACGTATTCATCGTTTAAATGACGCTATCTGCATTAAAATATAATCTTTAACATTTAAATGAAAACAAGTGTTTACTAGGAGCTTAAACTAACAAGCTTGACATATTATGTCAAGCTTGTGGCTTTACGTTCAATAAAAATAATAGGTCATTAAACTTTGATAGAAACCTACTTATCGAGCTTTGCGGCAAAATTACTATGCCTCTGTATTGTGGCATCGAGTAAATACAACAATTTAGCTAGAGCATAAAGCTCCAATAGACTTGAGATATTAACTGCTAACTTTAAACAAGCAGCCATATTAGGCTGCTCTTTTATTCTAAATTTTATAACTCAGCTAATTAAGCTATGTATTTGGCTTTTAACGGTTATATCGTTACATAGAGCCAGATTATCATTTATATAAATAGCGCTCCTCGCCCAAGAGTATCCACTATTAAGTATAAACATTAGAAGGCAAATTTATCCCTTTACTGATATGCCTATTTTGTATCTGGTCCAATCGAAATGGCTGAACTGGCACTATGTCCAAAAAGTGATGCAAGCTATTTTATTGGCTTACAGATTAAGTTTTTCTTTTAAATTAGAAAAAAAAGGTATTAAATAACAAAATGATTAGCCGTTTAATACATATAGATCATAACGCTGAGGAAAGCTTACAAAGCCAAATTCGTACGAAAATGGTAGAAGGTATCCTTATTGGCTCTTTTCCTCCAAACAGTAAGTTCCCTTCATCACGAAAGCTAGCAAAACAACTTAGCGTGTCGAGAAATACCATTGTTTTAGTCTATCAAGCCTTAATTGATGAAGGTTATTTAATAGCTAAAGAGCGCAGTGGCATATTTGTAAGTAATGATATTTATAAAGGTTATGTCGCGACGACTTCCAAAGCATCTAAAGTAGAGAGTGCAAGCAAAAATCATCAAACTAGAGCCGTTAGCATTGACCTTTCTAATAAACAACAAATAAGTAAGCACTATAGATTTAAAGGGGCACTATCTACTACGAGTCAAACTTCATGCCCGGTAAATTGGCGGCGATATAGCTTTCCATTTATTGATGGAAAATTTGATTCATCACTTTATCCTATTAAAGAGTGGCGCGATGTAAACAATCGAGCTAATGCCAGTGGTGAAATTTATCAATGGTCTGAATTGCAAGGTTTACAAGACGATCCAATGCTGCTTGATGAAATCAGAAGTAAAATTTTACCTCGTAGAGGCATTCAAGCGAGTAGAGAAGAAATATTAATCACGGTAGGCACCCAACAAGCGCTGCATTTAATTAGTAAGCTTTTTGTCGATGACTCTGTCACGGTCGCAGTGGAAGAGCCAGGTTACCCCGAAATGAGAGAGTTGTTATTACAACAAGGGGCTAAGTTAATTTACCAAGAAATTGACGATAAAGGTGTGGTGGTGGATAACAAACTTAATGATTGCGATATCATTTATACAACACCAAGCCATCAAACACCGACCAGTATCACCATGTCAATGGAGCGCCGCGATCAACTGTTAAAAAAAGCACAACAACATGACTTTTTAATTATCGAAGATGACTTTGAGTTTGAGAGCAATTTTCTAGGTAATCCACACCCAGCATTACGTAGTTTAGATAAAAATAATCGCGTAGTGTACATTTCTTGTTTATCAAAAGTATTAGCCGCTGGCGTACAAATAGCTTTTATCGTTGCAGATAGCTCCGTTATTCTCGAACTAAAAAAACTGCGTAAAATGGTAATGCGAAACCCACCGTTATCTAATCAGCGAGCGGTTGCTTACTTTTTATCTTTAGGTTACTACGATGCGTTTATGATGCACTTGCACAAATTGTTTTTTGAACGTTGGTTAGAGCTAAGAGAAGCATTAAACATCTATTTGCCTAACTGTATTGATACGGGCCCTATTCAGGGAGGAACTGCATATTGGATTACAGGTCCTAAGCAACTTGATGGCGAATACTTGAGGGAAAAAGCGGCTGAAATAGGTATTCTGATTGAACCAGTTAAACGTTATTTTGCAAGTTCAGCCTACCCTGAAAACTGCTTCCGTATGGGAATCACGAGTATTCCCACTGATCGAATTCGCTCAGGGGTTAGTAAATTATCTGCATTGATTCATCAGTTAACGGCGGAGTTTGAGGAAAAGTTGCCCGATGCTAAAGGTAATTTATTGACTAATGATTCATTAAATAAAGTGCTGTCGGGTGCTATTTTAGAGTGTCAGATGGTTTATGGCGTTCCCTGCATTATCAAGCTCTTAACTGATGGTACTATGGTTGGGCAAACAGGAGGGAAGAATATAGAGTCAGATACTGGTCGATGGTGGGTAGAGGGAGATATGTATTATCGACAATGGAATTTATGGGGTTACGGTGAAGTTAAAGGTTTTTATGTCATTATGGATGGCAATGAAATGAAATGGTTCGATCAAAATTACTGTTTTGTACGTCAATTAGATTACCTTAATACCCCCTAACGCTTCCTATCACAACAAAATCATACCTTAGCTTATTCAAATCTGGACCCACAACCAGTAACCATCTGGTACTAACCTATTATTAGCTAAACTTAGTACAGTAAATTTAATCTAAATTAGTTTCATAAATATAACAGTGAGAGTCACTTAATGAGCCATTTTTCCATTGCAGGTATGCAACTTTCACTTCCTTGTGGTGACAACCTAGCCACTATTGGAGAAGAAATAACGAAAACGAAAAAACGTTTTCCTTGGGTAGATATGATTGTTCTTAGCGAACTTTTAACCTACGGCCCAGAAAAAAAATATGCAGAAAAGTTCCCAAGTAAAGCAGAAAGCTATTATTGCAACTTAGCTAAAGAACTGAATATTTGGCTCATTCCTGGCTCAGATTATGAAGTTGATGGTGATGACATATTTAACACGACTTCGGTGATCAATAATGAAGGTGTTGTTATTAAGCGTTATCGTAAAATATATCCATTTTATCCTTATGAGTCAGGGGTTTCTTGCGGCCAAGATTTTGTTGTTTTTGACGTCCCTCAAGGAAGAATCGGCGTTGCTATTTGTTACGATCTTTGGTTTCCAGAAGTTGCTCGAAGCTTAACCTGCATGGGAGCAGAAGTACTTATTTACCCAACACTCACAGGTACGATCGACCGAAAAGTTGAACTGTCAATGGCTCAAGCTACCGCCGCAATGAACCAATGTTATGTTTTCACGGTAAATGGCTTAGGTGAATACGGAAATGGTAAATCTATAATTGTTGCACCTGATGGTAGTGTTATTCATCAAGCCGGGATAAATAAAGAAGTATTTCCCGTTGAAATTGATTTTTCTTTGGTTCGTCGTAATAGAGAGCGAGGTCTACATGGTTTAGGCCAACCACTTAAAAGCTTCAGAGATAACACAATATCTTTTGATTTTGCTACAGAAGTTGAACGAAAAGAAAGTAAATTAAACCAGCTTGGACCGCTAGCAATACCAAAAAACTAGCCATTTGAACTGGACCTATAACAAGTCTGAAACTGGTACTATGTCATGAGAATGGATTGTTCTAACCTAAAACCAGTATAAAAATACAACAGTAAATTCTGGGGAATATGATGAAAAAAACAACATTTAATAAATCGGTAGTAGCAAGTGCTGTTAGTACAGCATTATTAATATCATTTGCATCGATTGACGCATATGCAGCCGATGCGCCAATAGCCGAAAAAGGCAAAATTGAAATAATTGAAGTTACCGCTAACCGCCGCGCACAAACCATTCAAGAAATTCCATATAATATTTCAGCACTGTCTGGTGATGAGCTTGAGAGCGCAGGTATTATTGATTCTTCAGATCTTATGCGTAATGTTGCCGGTATTACCGTAGTAGACCGTGGTTACCGAAATTCTGGTGCGGTTAATGGCGTTATTATTCGTGGTGTAAATGTTGATGGTGGCTCAAACGGTGATGTGGCATTGTCAGCGGTTCCCACGGTTGCTTCTTATATTAACGATACACCAATGTATGCAAATTTCATTTTAAAAGACGTTGAAATGGTTGAAGTATTACGTGGACCTCAAGGCACGTTATATGGTTCTGGCTCCTTAGCAGGCACGGTAAAATATCGTATGAACCGACCAGACACGGATGAATTTTATGGTTCAACCAGTGTTAACTTAGGTCAAACAGAAGGATCGGATGGCTTTAATTTAAATACTGATGTCATGTTGAATTTACCTATTTCAGATAATTTTGCTATTCGCGCTAATGTTGGAAAAATCGACAATGATGGCATTGTTGATTATACCAACGTGTATAATTTAAACGATAACTCAAGAGCGCCAACGGGTTTTACTCCGGCAGATAATTTTGACCCTAGTGGCGGTTTTTCTCCTTCAGCAGATTACAACCCGCCAGCTACCGATGGTGATCTAGCGGCAGGAGGAAATACCTTTAGAAGCGTTAAGGATGCCGATACGGTCGATATATCTTATGGCCGTTTATCCGCTTTATTTGAAGCGACAGAAGATATAAAAGTTCTGCTTGCATATCAATTCCAAAAGGATGAAATTGGTGGTCGTCGCCAAGTTACTCGCGGTACAAACTGGGTTGATGGCACCGAACAAGCTTATGGCGATTATGAAAATGGTGCGGTATTACTAGAGCCATCAGAGCGAGATGTTTCACTAACTACCCTAGAAGTTGAATGGAATTTAGGTTTTGCTACTTTAACCTCTAGCTCTTCACAATATAACCATGAAGGCAATTCAATAAGTGATAACACTGGTTTTTATGCACAAAATGATTGGTTTTCTGGTCTTTACTACGGTAGCCCTCGTCCTTTAGCAATGGCTGATCGTGGCTACGATGAAGAAGCCTTCGTACAAGAGTTACGTTTAGTTTCTAATGAGCGCAAAGCAAATATCGATTGGGTGGTTGGTGCTTATTATATGGATCAAGACACACTATCAACACAGGATAGTTATATGCCAGGTTATCAAGAGTGGGCATTCTCAGCATTTCCTAGTTGGTGGGATACTATGGGTGGCTACGGTATGGTTTACACGGATAATGATTTTCATTATGTGAGAAACCAAAGCTTTAAAGATACTGCCATTTTTGGTGAGTTAACTTACCATTTCTCTGATAAATTACGCGCAACTATTGGTACTCGATATTTTGATAATAATTTCACCAATGACACTGTACTATCTTTACCAATTTGGCCATTTTTAAGTGATGAACCAAACTTTGAAACTGAAGAAAGCGATACCTTATTTAAAGGTAATATCTCTTATGATATCTCTGACGATACTATGTTCTATGCTACTTATGCCGAAGGTTACCGCCGTGGTGGTGCCAACGCTGTACCATTAAGTGGCTCTTTACAAGAACGACCAGAATGGCAACAGTATACTTCAGATTTTGCCGCTAACTATGAGTTTGGCTTAAAAGGCTATTTAGATGATGGTGCACATAGTTATACGGTTTCTGCTTTCCTCATCGACTGGCAAGACCCGCAGTTAAACACTGCCACCTATTGGGGATTTTTTGCCGTAGCTAACGGTGAATCAGCACAGACTTCGGGGGTTGAGTTAGAGTTACAAGGCTACTTAACGGATGATTTGCATTATTTAATAGGCTACGCCTATGCCAAAGCTGAGTTAACGGATGATTTTTATGCACCTTCAGGTGCAGGCGCTGATGAGTCAAGCTACTTAGTGGCGGCTGATGGTACTCGTTTACCGGCCACCCCAGAAAGCACTTTTAGTTTTTCCATGGATTATACCCACACCATGGATAATGATATGTACTGGATTACTCAGGTTAATGGCTATTATCAATCTGATACGGTAAATGCATTAGGCGATGGTAAATATCAAGCAGACATTGATGCCTTCTCAATCTGGGGATTAAGTACACGTATTAGTGCTGATGATTGGGATGTAACACTATACGTTAAAAACGTATTTAACGAAGACGGCGTAACAGGCGTTATTCCTGAAAATGCAATGGGGACAGATCCTGCGGAAAATTTCCTAGGTAACTCATCTAAAGACTATATTAGTCAACCGAGAACCATAGGTTTATCTGCAACATATAAGTTCTAAGAATAAGTTAGCAACAATGTCATTGGCTATATTAACCAGTGCCGTTGTTGCTAGCATTAGAGCAACAAGTTATGTTGTCTTTATAGCTACCATTATCAGAGCTTTGTATGCTTGATCAAAATGTATCAAAAAACAGTATTTCCTCCAGCAGCGAAGATATTGATTCAAGGCTAGATCAGGCTTGGACCTATATCAATGATCAAAATGTGCCTTTAGCACAACAGGCTTGCCAAAACATTAATCAACTTTTCCCTATGGATGCTGATGGGTGGTATGCCACAAGCTTTTTGGCATTTCAGCTTAAACAATTCAATATCGCATTAAGTACTATTGATAAAGCAATTGGCTTGCAACCTTCTAACTTGCAGTGGCAATTTCAAAAAACCAATACTTTGTTATCTATGGCTGACAAAGCTCAAGCTAAGCAAATGGCGCTTGCCTTGAAAAACCAAACGTTGCATAACATCAATCATTGTTGTGACTATGCAGTACTGTTTACACAATTAACTGATTATCAGCAAGCAGGCTTTTATTATCAACAAGCGATAGCATTAACTAATGAAAAACATCAGCCAAACCAAAGTGCACAATTGTATTTTAACTTGGCCTCAATAGAGCGTTATCAAGGCAACATCGAACAAGCAGAGCAACATTTAAACCAAGCTATTTCATTGAATTCACAAGACTTTGAAAGTTACTTATTGCGTTCAAGTTTGAAAAAACAAAGCCATGAAAGTAATCATATAAAACAACTTGAACAAGTATTAGCGCAAGGTATTAAACACCCGATAAGCAAAGCTCAAGTGCATTATGCTTTAGCAAAAGAACAAGAAGATTTGGCTTTATTCTCACAAAGCTTTCAGCAACTTGCTCAAGGGGCAAAAGTACGTCGTGCACAGATGAAATATAAAGTTGAGCATGACCTGTCAACCTTGCAACAGATAAGGAAAACGTTTAGCCAAAAGTGCTTTGAGCAACAGCAAGATTTATCACAAACATGTAGTAATGATGAAGCTATTTTTATTTTAGGGTTACCTCGCACAGGTTCAACTTTAGTGGAGCGTATAGTGAGTAATCATAGTGACGTCTTTAATGCAGGAGAGCTGAATTGTTTCGCATTACGCATGATGGATGAAGTCAAAAAGACAGCAACAGTACCACCAAAGTCGAGAGAAGAATTAGTTGAGTTAACGAGTAAAATTGATTTTAAAGCGTTGGGCGAAAACTACATCAACAGCACTCGACCAGAAACAGGTCACACAAAGCACTTTATCGATAAATTACCGCTTAACTCTTTATATATTGGCTTAATTCATTTAGCACTACCAAAAGCTAAAATTATTCATGTTACTCGTCACCCGCTTGATACCTGTTACTCAATTTATAAACAAAATTTTACCAATGGCTACCCTTTTTCTTACGATTTAACTGAACTTGCTCAATATTACATAGAACACCACAAAATGATGCAGCATTGGTTAACTGTTTTGCCTAATAGCATTCATCAAGTGGCTTATGAAGATGTGGTTAATGATTTAACGGCAGAAGCAAAAAAACTAATATCCCGTTGTCAGCTTGATTGGCAATCACAATGTAGTGATTTTCAAACTAATATTGCACCGTCGACGACCGCAAGCGCAAGCCAAGTTCGGCAACCAATTTATCAAAGCTCTAAAGGAAAGTGGCGCCAGTTTGAACAAGAGCTTTTACCTATTAAACTATTATTAGAGCAAGCGGGCATTTGTTGTGATTAACAAATACCCGCTAGGAGCATTCAATGTCAGAGCAAATTATTAATAGTCACACCATAAACGAGAGCGACACTATGCCTAAAGGGGCAACAAACTATTTTGATAAACTAAAAGTATTACCAAATGGTATTTTAGCCCGGATCATACTGGCATTTTTAACTACAGCAGGTATTTTTTATATCAATATAATGCCCGCGGTAGTTAATGGTTTAAAAGAAGGTTTATCTTTCTCTAGCCAGCATGCTGGCTTTGTTAGTTCGGCCAATTTATATGGCGCTGCCATTGGTGCATTGTCGGCGGTATTTCTCATTAAGCACATTCGCTGGCAGCGTTGGTCTTACGTATTACTAATAGCGTTAATTGTGATAGACACTCTATGTATCTTTATTGAGAAGCCTATTACTATGATAGCCATCAGAGCAATACATGGTCTTACCGGTGGTTTATTAGTTGGCATAGGTTTTAGCATTATCTCGAGAACGTCTGAAGCCGATAAAACCTTTGGTTATCTATTGCTAATTCAATGGGGCCTAGGTGGTTTGGGAATCATGTATTTACCGGGATTAGTACCTGAATACGGTACCAGCGCGTTATTTATCTCCTTGATTGCTTTTACCGTGGTGACACTGATTATGTTACCTTTTTTACCTCAATATCCAATTGAAAAATCCCTTATCTCATTAAAAGATAATCATCAAACTGCACCTAAAACCTTTCGTTTACCACTATTGTTAAACTTGTTTGGTATTTTCTTATTTCAGGCGGCCAACATGGGCTTGTTTGCTTATATGATAAGCCTTGGTAAAGCTGATGGTTTGTCAATCGACTTTATGAGCAATGCTTTAGCAGTAGCAAGCTGGGTAGCATTATTAGGAGCGTTCTTAGTGATTGTTATTGGGACGAAATATGGTCGAACCATACCCTTAGTTGGCGCTATTGTGCTTACGGCCTTATGTAGTTGGCTGTTACACTTTAGCAACAGTGAAATGATTTACTTAGTAGCTAATATTATTGTTGGCATCACCTGGGCGTTTGTGTTGCCTTATTTGTTTGGTATTTGCTCTGAGCTTGATAAAACGGGTCAGATGGCAGCACTTGGTGGTTTTGCGTCGAAGATGGGGCTAGCTTCAGGGCCTATGGTTGCGGCGCTTATGCTTAACGGTGAAAACTATCAGCAAGTTATTAATTTTGCGGTAGTCGGGTTAGTTTTATGCGCGATCATCATTTTAAAACCTGCTAGATCCCTTGATAGCAACCAGAGCCAACCTTAAACAACGCAAATAAAGGTTAAGAAATGAAAACAGCACCTCATCTTTCTCTTTGTTTTTATACTTGTTTATCCGCCGTTCTCAACGGCCAACGATGATAAAGTCATTAATATTGTCACACCTGCTTGGAAACACTGGACCAATGTGTGGATCGTCACAAATAATGAGAAATGCGTCACACGATGAGAAAATTTAACATTTAAGTTATACCTGAGAAAATTTTTGTAACTCCTCAACGATCCAATAAGGTCAGCAATGATACGAAAACAGACGTTAGACATTGCTTCTCTAAAGGCAACTGATCCGACAAAGTGAGTGTTATCAATTTAATCACGAATGATCGCTGTACTGGCAAAACAGATCTTGAAATGACCCAATGGATATAAATAAAAACTTCAGCTTTACAACATGAAACGACGATTTCAGTAATTAAGGTTCCCTTTGTTCTAATTTTTCATCATTAGGCTCATGTAAGTAACGCCTATCTTTATGTCAGGCTTGCTTGACACTTAATATTCTATAGAGTAATGTTTACATGACATTGTGTCATGAATAGTTGACATTATAAAAATAATTGAGTTACGATAACAAACGAAAGGCCGGAGATTAAAATGAGTAGTGAATTAGAAAGAAAAGAAAAGAAATTCTTAGTCAAATTTATGATACATGTAGCCATGTTTCTTGCAGTGTTAGGGCTGTCAGTGGTAATGAACGAGACCAATGACTTGTCTATAATCAGCACAGGATTTCTCGCAATGAGTCCTGTGGTGCCAATTATATTTCTGCTGCGGTTGGTCATCGGTCATTACCGATCATTGGATGAATATATCCAGAGTGTGATGGGTGAAAGTTTACTTTGGGCTGTAGGGGTTGTTGGGTGTGCTGCTATGTCTTATGGTTTGCTCGCGGAAATGGTTGAAGTGCCAAGCTTTAGTCCAGCCTTTATGTTGCCAGCAATCGCGGTTATTTTTGGTATCGCACAGTCTATTCAGCTAAAAGGTGATGGCCATGAAGAATAGGTTACGGGTGCTACGCGCAGAAAATGGTTGGTCACAAGCAGACCTTGCACACAGGTTAGGTGTGTCGCGTCAAGCAGTGAATGCAATAGAAACGGGTAAGCATGACCCCTCTTTAACCCTTGCTTTTGCCCTTGCGGATACCTTTGGACAACGCATTGAAGAAATGTTTTTGCCCAAAGGGTAAAAACATTAAACAATATGTCTTCTTTTAGCGATTTGTTGTCATAAAATACCACCATAAGCTAATGTCGGCTTATGGCTAGCTGAAGAACTCTCGGATGATCACTGGCTTAATGTTAACAAAGATACGACCTTT
>CAJXWZ010000056.1 GCA_913062815.1 uncultured Colwellia sp.
AATAAAAACCACTTTTGTTTTTGCCCAATACAAACAGGTTTACTGTCGTGCCTTATATAACGTTTTGGTAATTTGTACTTTAGCCAGTGCTTGGTTGAAGCAACAATTTTCACGTGTTCAGGTTTTAAACCAACTTCTTCATGTAACTCTCGAAACATGGTTTGCTCTGCGGTTTCCCCTTCATCAACACCACCCTGCGGGTACTGCCATGAGTGTTGTCCAAATCGTCTCGCCCAAAATACTTGTCCCCTGTCATTAATTATTACTATGCCGACGTTGGCTCGATAGCCTTCGGCATCGATCACAGGAACTCCTGACAACTAAATAATACTTGTATAGATTCAATCATATTAACGGCGACTGAGCAAATGATTACTTTGATTTTTTTAGCTAATCACCAGATAATAGTCATTCTAGAAATAACCTTGATATTATTTAAGCATTATGAACATTCCTTCCTCAGAACAAGAGTTGCTAGCAAGAGTACAAAGTTTAGCAGGGTTAACACTTGAGGAAATAGCCCGCGACGCTGATATCAAAATGCCAGAGGATCTAAAACGTAACAAGGGCTGGGTAGGGCTTTTACTCGAACATGTTTTAGGTGCAAGTGCCAGCTCTAGACCTGAACCTGACTTCCCCACATTAGGTATTGAATTGAAAACCTTGCCGATTAATTGCCAAGGTAAGCCTCTTGAAACCACTTTTGTTTGTGTTGCACCACTTACTGGCTTAGTTGGTGTCAATTGGCAAAACTGTTGGTTAAAACAAAAACTCGCCAAAGTATTGTGGGTACCTATTCTTTGCAATACCCCAACTCAGAAAAATATCCCACTGGCACAACGTAGGGTTGGTAGTGCGTTTATTTGGTCGCCATCAAGTGAAGAAGAGCAATTATTAGCTATGGACTGGCAAGAATTAACTGACATGATTACCTTAGGAGAAGTTGAAAAAATCCATGGCAAACATGGGCAGGTACTACAGTTGAGACCAAAAGCCGCGAATAGTAAGGCCAAAACACAGGCTTTTGATAAACATGGTAAGCCATTTATGACCTTACCGCGCGGCTTTTATTTAAAAATCCCTTTCACACAAATGTTACTAAACAAAAATCTACGAATTAACTAACAATTGAAATTTCTTGTTCTATTTTTTCACTTTGACCCGCACTAAGTAATTGCATTTGAGTATTGGCTGCTTCTAAACAAACAAAGCCTTGCTCGCCATGTTGATGTATGTCGGCCATGTTACGCGCTACCTCAACACCTGGGTTCCAAAAAACCCATTGATTGGTATTGCTCGTTTTTAATTTAATAACCCGCTGCCATTGACTATCTACAATGTCCATTGCTGCATTAGTATAATAGATACGATCTATAGGTCCTACTGCATTATTAAGTGGTTGCGGATCACACAATTTCCCTGATAATTTATCATCGAAACTTGCCGACTCTAAAGCTTCAACTTTAATGTGCTCTGGTGAACTCACAGAAAAATAGCTATGCAAGGCTCCTGTATAATAGGCATCAGATTGACTTAAATTGGTCATAGTCAAACTTTGCTTAAATGAGTCGCCAAAATATAGCACCTGCTTTAATTGACAAGAAAACGGCCATAATTTGCTCATGCTCTCACCTTGCCAACTCAAATTTATTTCAACACCTAGTTCACTGATAGTAACGTGATCTAGTTGCCATAATTGAGTACGAGCAAAACCATGGTTGCCCTCCTTGTTGTCAAGATCATCAGTGTGAGCACCAAACCATGGCCAACATAAAGGAATACCACCACGAATTGCTTTACTTTGCTCATACAAGGAATCTTTTGACAACCAAAACACTTCTTTCTCTCCCTTTGGTTGCCATGTTAAAACTTGTCCGCCGTATAAACTGACTTTTGCGTTAACCTTGGCATGTTCAATAACGATTGCTGACAAACCTTCGCCTAATACTTCTTCACGAACCAAGCCGTACTCGTTTTCTGCTAACATCTGCATTTTTGACCTAATAGCCTATTTGACAAACATAGAGTTTAAAAAAATATCAAGCTGTTTGAAAGCTTAAAAGGTTTTACCTAGAGCTTTAAAATTTTATCTAAAGATAAAACACAATTTTTAAGGATGAAGACAGCATTGAAAATGCTAGGTAACAATTTGTCCATGTTCTAAATATTATCTGAATCCCCCTTTAAAGCACATAACTTTAAGCTCATAAAAAAAGCAACTAAACAGTTGCTTTCATGAACTTAAATTTCTCAGGGATAGTATTATGTGAACATTGACTTCACATCTGAACACATTGACTTAAAGTCATCAGATTTCATAAAGTCAATCTCTGGTAAAATTCCTTTTTTCACGTAACTATTTAATAAAACTTCTTGAGTAGATGCATTTTTAAATATGTTGTGATAAATGGCACCTGCTCGAATAAAGTCTAAATAGTGAATTTCTTTTGGCAAAATGGTTAAATCACTCCAGCTTTCCGCTAGCAATGTTAACTCATCAGAAAACCCCCATTCACGCGTAATAGTGCCACCAATTTTACCTGATAGCTTAATAATCGCTTGCTGTAAAAAAGTAGGGTTAGCAAAAATATCAGGATGTTGCTCAGCTTCCGTTAATATTGGCAAAACACCAATATTATGTACTAAGGCAGCTAAGGTAATTGTATCTAGCGTCAATGATGTGTGCTTATTTCCATTTAGATAGAAACTCATTAAACTAATGGCAACTGAGGCTACATCTATTGTTTTACGCCATGATTTTTTCAGATACATAGCAACAACATCGTTTTCAGAAACAAACACTTGTTCTAGCGCCATAGCAGTTGAAATACTTTTGATTTGACGCAAACCTATACGAGTCACTGCTTGAGATACGCTTTCAACCTTAACACTTCTACCAAGCAAAGCACTATTCGCTACTTTTATCATACCTAAGGCGAGTGCCGGATCTTTGCTTATAATATCTGACATATGACCTAAGTTAACATCGGGATCGTCTGCTGCTTGCCTAACTTTTAACGCCACTTTTGGCAACGTTGGTAAAACCAAAGCCTCTTGTTTTATTTTCTCCATTAAAATGGTATACAAGGCATTTTCAGTCGCCATAGAGTTCCCCTTTTTTTATTTCTATACCTTAAAAGTAGCACAATTTTAAATAACGCAAGGGCTTTTTTTAATGTTTTTCAATATTGTACAAGAATAGTACTAGCCTGTTCATTTCCCAAACATCAAACTTTAGTTTTCAATAGCTTATTTTACATCCAGCTACTTAGATTCTTTTCAAAAAGTGCTGTTCTAGTCTGCTTAAGGATATAACTTTATTAATAAATATTTTATCCTTCGCTGCAATCAACTCAGTAAATACTTATAGATATATCCAACTCAATAAAAACGACAGTGTCATCCACATTAGAATAATCAAAGGCACACCCACTCTAACAAAATCTGAAAACTGATAACCTCCAGCATTCATCACTAAGATGTTGGTTTTATAGGCCATTGGGGTTGCGTAACTTAAATTTGCGCCAAATAAAACCGCTAGAATGAAAGGCTCAACAGGGACATTCAACTGATTGGCAACTGAAATAGCAATTGGTGTGCCGATTACCGCTGCAGCATTATTTGAGACAATATTGGTCAACACGGCTAACATTAACATCAATGCTGAAAGTACCCCAGCAGGGGGAAGATCTGAAGCTAAAGCAACAAAAACTTGCGCTATATATTCTGCTCCACCTGTTTGCATCATAGCCGAACCTAAAGCGAGCGATGCCACAACAATTAAGACCACTTGACTACTTAGTGCTGCGGAAATTTCATGCCAATCTAAGCATCGGGTGATTAATAATACTAACGTTCCGCATATTGAACTAATTGCAATGGGTAATATACCTAGAGCCGCTATGGCGATCACTAAAAATATAACAACTAAAGCTAGCGGTGCTTTTTTTGAGTACGGTAAGTCTGCAGCACCATCAATGATGAGAAAGCCACGATTCTCACGAATTTCGGCTATTTGTTCGGAATCACCTTGCACTAAGAGCACATCACCAGTATGAATAATCACGTTTCCTATACTTTTTCGACCGATGTCCATCGCTTTACCGCCTCGATGTAGCGCAAGTACTGAAATGCCATATCGTTTAGCGAACTGCACGTCTTTTAACGTTTTCCCTATCATTCCTGAAGCTTGCACTACCACAAGCTCAGCTAGTTTTTGTTTTTCAGCATTGAGAGGATGATCTTCGTCAACTTTATGGTTGCCAGCAAAAAGCGTCGCCTGCAAAACTGCTTCAAATTCTTTAAGTTGTTCTGGTGAATCTTTCACATGTAATCGGTCCCCTTCTTTTAATATGGTATCGGGAAAAGGCACTATATTTCTGTAATCAGGTTTACGCTGTATAGATTCAATACTTAACTGCTCATCTGTCATTTTTAATGCTTGTGCAACTGTTTTTCCATTCACAACACTTTCTTCATTAATGTTTAGGTATGCACTAAATAGTCTTGGCGAAGTATCTGCGAGTGTTGGCTCTCTTTTAGGTATTAACTTAGGCGCTATTAGCCATAAATAGACAATGGCAATAGTTGCCGCAATAACTGCAGGGAAACTAAAATCAAACATGCCTATTCTAGCGAGCCCCATATCGCTAGCAACACTAACCACTAGAAGGTTGGTAGACGTGCCTATTGTTGTTGTCATTCCGCCAACTAATGTTGCTAATCCCATGGGCAGTAACATTGGAGAGGTATCAGAGCCGGTTCTGAGAGCAACATTGGCGAGTATTGGTAAAAATAACACCACAATAGGTGTATTATTAACAAATGCGCTTAAAGCGCCAGCAACCACTAACGTAAGTAATAAAGATAGCATTGGACTTATTTTCCAAAGCCTTGCTAAGCTTCTTCCAACAGGCACCAACGCACCTGTTCGTACAAGTGCATGGCCAATAATCATCAACCCACATACCGTTACTAATGCCTCATGTCCAAAGCCAAAAAATAATGATGATGGCTCTAAATGTCCTTTGTCTAACTCAAAAGGAAAGACGGTAAACACTAAGCACAATACTACTAAAACCGACAATGACGATGTTTGCAATGGGATATCTTCACGTCGAAAAAAATATAAAGCCACAACCGTTATCAGTAACATAGCCAATGCATGATAATTTGGTAAATCAGGAATACTCACAATTAACGCAACCAAGATAAAAACGTACTTTAGAATAAAGTTAGCAGTAGGTAGTGCAAATTTCGACCCGAATAATAAATTAGTTACACTAGGGGGTTTGATCTTTCAGGGTTAAATTTTGTTCGAGATAAAAGCGTTTTAGTCGCGGCGAGTAGTGTGTAGCCTAGTCATGCTAAGCAAATACTACTCGACAAAGAATAAAGCGCTTTTAGCCGAATCCTTCGGACAGCGTTTGTTGGTCATTTTTACTGCAAAAGTAATCTCGAAAGATCAACAGCTCATACAGTAGTACACTTTCCAACGAATCAAGAACGGTACAACAATGGATAATTCGAACGACGTTTTGTTCAAGCAAAAACAATTGAATTAAATTGCAACGACCAAAGCAATCAAATTCAATTGCATGAGTAAATGCAATGATATATAGTTGCTACTAGTGACAAATAAATGGACATTATCATGATTGCGGTGTTAACCGGTGATCTCGTTAATTCAACAAAAATGACGAGTAGCACATACTCTCAAGTAACAAAGCAGCTGCAAAGTTTGTTGAATGATGCGAATAACAAATTTTTAGCTATTGGTGAAATATATCGAGGAGATGAATTTCAAATTCAATACCCAACCCCCTTATATGCATTAAAAAGCGTACTGTTAATAAAACTAGCCTTACATTTTTCAGCAGCTTCAACAAAGCCTATCCAATGCTCTTTATCTCTGGCATATGGAAACCATGACATTTATGATACAAAGCCAAACACCTCTTCAGGGCCGGTTTTTATCGCCTCTGGTCGAGGATTAGATAAAACACCACGAGGTGAGCTTTCATTATCGTTTGAAGCTCAACATAACCGTGACAAAACCTTACTGTTGACGAAATTTTTAAACCATATATTGAATAGATTAACAAAAAGCCAAGCCGAGCTGTTGTACCAATATATACAACATGATTTTACTGATCATAGCACTATGGCTGAAATTACAACGACTTCTCGACAAAATATCAGCAATAGGCTCAGCAATATCGGAGCATCGCTTGTTAAGGATTATATGAAAGCAATAAACGAACAAGTAGCGTTAATAGGAGCAAAACAATGACCGAATTATTAATCTTACTGTTAGTGGCTCATTTTATCGGTGACTTCTACGCCCAACCACTTAGCTGGGTGAATTGCAGAAACAAAAATCATTATAAATCTAAAGGGCTTGCCTTACACTTTTTAGTGCATACGCTACTTTATTTTATCGTAACAATTATAACCGCTTTACCGATATTGCAAGCGTTAACAGTTGTCGTAATTATATCAACATCTCACTTAATTACTGACTTGTGGAAGTCATATCGAAAAAACATATTAGTTTATTTTCTCATAGATCAACTCATACATATCATCATTATTTGCGCTGTATGGGCTTATGTGGCGGGTTTTTCAATTAACCAAGCTTTACTGTTTGGACAAAGTTTATTAACAACAAAGAACTTAATAATAGCTTCTGCTTACTTATTGGTATGCAAACCTGCTTCAATCTTAATTTCTATTGCGCTTAAAAAACATACTGACGATTTATCGACAACGAACAATGATGACATAAACAAGCCTTCTTCGGCCAAAAATTCAGGTTTGATTTCTGCTGGTGCTTGGATTGGTTATATTGAACGATGTTTAGCTGTTTCTTTCATATTTATGGGGCAATTCGCCGGCATTGGCTTTTTAGTGGCAACTAAAACAATATTTAGATTCGGAGACCTAACAAAAAATAAAGATATGAAGCTCACTGAGTACATGATGCTTGGCACGTTAATCAGTTATGCTATTGCACTTTTTGTTGGTTGGCATGCCTTGAACTTTTATCAAATGTTTTAAATTCAAAGTTGAATCACGATTGTTTCGTAATTATTGCGTCAGCTGCAATTTAAATTAGTCACTCAGGGTTAATGAAGCGGCTTATGTGTATCAAAATATCTGCATAAGGGTTTGTACTTGCAACTAAGGTTCTAGCCATAACTTCTCCCATTAATAATCCTATTTACCATAGGCGGTTATCTAATTCATAACCGCATAGAAACATTCAAGCAATTATTTTACCTCAGCTTTAACTGAATTTTTGAACATGAACGCTAATGGCTCATCTAACCTTTTTGCCCATGACTTTTCACTATGGTTTTCGTTTGGGAAAAATTGACTACGCCATTGTTTTTTTGGGTATCTGTGCTTTATAAACAATGCATCTATTTGTTTCTGTAACGGTGGGTACAAAGCATCTAAGGTTTGATCACCGTAATCAAAATAGACTTTTTGTTTTGTTAATCTAGGTAAGTTTGATTGTATATAATCATAGAAAGCATTGAATAGAACTTCATTATCGGCAAAACCTCCCGGCCAGTGACTAGACATACAAATAGCACCAGCAAACTCGTTCGGGTACTCCATTAAGCCATACCAAGAAATTAGCCCTCCCATACTCGAACCCGCTAAATATCTATGCTTTCCGCCTATATTCACAGAATATTCACGCTCAATATAAGGGATCAGCTCTTTAACAATAAATGCTAAATAACTGTCTGAATATACGCGAGTGTTGAACAATGCTTGCTCAGGGCTTCTTCTTAATTTATACATCTCAGTCTGCTGTTGAGGAGAAATACTTTCAAAAGGTTTTTGAGGAAAGTACTCACTGTGACGGTTTTCTTTCGCATTAGGAATAGCCACAACGATGAAAGGACGCACCTTATTTAATTCAATTAACCTACCCGCTGTTTCATCAAGCATCCATTCCTGTTTATTCCAAGTAGTATTTTTATCAAATAACATACGAGCATCATGCATATATAAAACATCATATTTCTGCGATGCAGAATAACCCGGCGGTAGCCATACATCGATAAATCGCGATGCTATTAATTGCGAGTTGAAAGAGCTGATACGTTCTATTTTTCCTTTTGTTACCTCAGGAAAAGCCTCTTCAGCACTTACCGTAGAAGCTAGTAGCATTATAATCGCAAGTATTATCTTATACATTAAATCACCTTATCTATTATTACCTTACTACTGTGAGCTAATCAAAGAGGCGATACAAAGTGAATACGTATGTAGTTCAGTTAAAATATCCAACTAAGCAGTTACTTGCTTCATTGCACTTCAGAAGATAGTAAATACAAATAAGCGAATAGAGTAAAACCGTATACAGTAAGACAACCAAAGAACTAATGTTTTGAAAGCATGAATAAATGCAATGACAATCACTTTGCTGCCATTAGCATTCATGTTACTCGAGGATTTTATGCACAGGTTGTAAAAAAGCTTGGTATTTTTTCCAGTTACCAATATTTTTAGCTGAAATTGGGCTTCTAACTTGCACAGCACTGGCTGTTGCTACTGGGGCATTATTTTTATCAATTTCAAGACATTGCGCTTGCCAAGTCAAATCACAAAACTCAACTAGTTTTCTTGCTTCTACCTCAGGGTTATTAACTAATTTTTCGTAGTCAACTAAATAGAAATTCTCAGGATATTGCTTTAACCAAAATTCAGCGAGTGATTTAAATAATAGGTAAAACTCAGTGGTTGAGTTCAACGCATAAGAGTAATTGTAATATGAGAAATTCACGGCAAAGAGCTGCCTAAAGTTACTCATAATGGTATCAAGCGGGTTTCTATCTAAGCAGACTATTTTTGCTTTTGGTAATGCTTGTAAAATAAAACCTACATACAAAACATTTAGCGGCATTTTATCAACAAACTTTGCCGTTTTTCCCGTAATTGCTCTAGTACTGTCAATATACGCCTGCCCCAGTTTTTTATAGTCAATGCTTTGCGCTGCCAAGATAGTATCAACATCAATAACACGATTTGTGCTTGTACCTGACATTTTCTTAACCAAGAGTCCGAAATGCTGAAGCTCTCCAGCACTTGTCACTTCACTATGCTGAGATAAAATACGCTCTACCAACGTAGTACCTGTTCTAGGCATACCCACAACAAACAAGGCTTCCGTTGAATCAAAACCTTCATTGATCTTTAGAGGGTTTTCTTGGAAAGTTTTCTGCAGACAAGCAAACATGTCTTTATCATCATTTATACTATATTCAAGCGTTTCTACCTTAGCTTGTTTAGCTGCCATTAGGTATTCGAAAGCTTGAGAGTAGTTATTCAGCGCTTCATACTCTCGCGCCAAAGCATGACCAATATATAACTTATCATCTATATTAATCGATTGTTCGAAAAGGTAAGTTAAACGCTCAATATTATTCTTTTGTTCACTGATTCCTCCAAGGCTTGAAAGCGCTGCATGCGCTTTACAATAACTTGGCGCTAATTCTATCGTTTTTTCATATGCTGCTCGAGCACCCGCAAAATCACCGATAAACTTTAAAGATGCACCTAAATTGAAAAAATACATCGCTTTACTTCTATCCAAGGCAATCGCTTGTTGAAATAAACCCACCGATTTTTCATGTAAACCTATTTGGCTATACGCGACGCCAAGCGTATCAAAAGTTAGCGCTGAAATTGAAGGAAGACTTACCGTTTTTTCGGCAATAGCTACCGCCAAGACATGATTATTCTCTAGCGCATAATGTTTTGCTAGTTGCGCGAGGTATTCGGCATTATTTGGCGCAAGCACATCAGCTTGCTTAATTAATTCGATTGCTTTAGCAAAATTCTGATGGGCACTGGCGATCATTGCTAATAAAAAATATGCATCAGCAAAGTATTTATCTTGTTGCAAAATGCTCAACAGACATTGATGCGCCAGTTTATACTCACCTTGATTTAATGCGCTTTGCGCTTGCTGGTGTAAACTTTTTATATTTGAGTTCATGATAACTAATTAAGCCATTTATTGATGTTTATATACATCACCATTTTTCATCACAAAAGTAACACTTTCAAGGGTACTAATATTTGTTAATGGATTTTGATCTACTGCAATGATATCAGCGTAAAAACCTGATTTTAACTGCCCAACTTTATCTTGCCATCGTAACAATTCAGCACTGTTTATTGTGGCTGATTGAATTGCTTGCAAGGGAGTCATACCAAATTGCACCATCCTAGCAAGTTGTTTAGCATTATCACCGTGTGGGTAAATACCTGCATCAGTACCTAATACAATTTTTACTCCCGCTTTTACTGCCGCTGTAAAGCTCTCTCGTTGTCGTTTACCGACCTGCTTTTCTTTATTTATGTTCTCTTCCGGTACACCATTTTTCTTACCTTCACTTAAGGTATATTCAGTATTATAAATGTCCATTGATAATATCGTACCGTATTCTTTGGCCAGTGCTATGGTAGTTTGGTCTAAAAAGCTCGCATGTTCTATGGAATCTACACCGGCTCTAATTGCATATGCTATGCCTTCAGTACCGTGTGCATGAGCAGCTACGGTTCTACCATGGGTATGGGCTTCATCAACAATCGCGTTCATTTCTTCTTGGGTATATTGTCGTTGGCCAACTTTCGTTCCTTTAGAAAAAACACCTCCTGTTGCACAAAACTTTATCAAATCAACTTGATATTTAACATTTTCTCGAACACGTTCTCTGACTTGCCATGGACCATTCGCTACACCTTGACCACGCTCTTTAAAAGCATGGTTGAGTGCATTGCTATCACAATGGCCGCCAGTAATGCCTAACGAAGGGCCGGAAACAGCCATACGAGGACCAGGTACTTCACCTGCATTTATT
Source organism: uncultured Colwellia sp. (assembly GCA_913062815.1). Taxonomy (GTDB): domain Bacteria; phylum Pseudomonadota; class Gammaproteobacteria; order Enterobacterales; family Alteromonadaceae; genus Colwellia. Next base: position 10,887 of record CAJXWZ010000056.1, read on the forward strand.
GCATTGCGTAACGCTACATCTTTATAGTCTGCAGCACCCACATTTCTGATAACAGTAAAGCCAGCCATTAGGGTTTTCTCTACATTAACAACGCCGCCAATCGTTGCTCTATGCGGTGATTGAAAGTATCTATCGTAAAATGATTTTGATAAATTACGTACCACGTGAGTGTGCATATCCATCAAACCCGGTAATACAAATTTATCAGATAAATCAATAACGTTAGCGTTATCGGAGTTTTTTGGCATAGATGAGGAAATTCGACTAATAACCCCATCGTCAACCACAATCACTTGATTCGTTAAAGTTTGGCCACTTACTACATCTAACAATGTCCCTGCTTTGATAATAACTTGCTTTGCTTCAACACCTGTACAAAGTATCAATAACAGTGCCATTGCATACGAAAGCAATATTTTAAAAATGTGCATAATCCCTCACTAATAAATCAAAAAAAGATACAAAGAAAAGGCATTGTGATCAGTATATTCACAATGCCTCATTTAACTTATCTAATGCATAAATAAGCGATTACATATCAAACATATACTCAAAACGAACACCAATCTTACGCGGTGTAATTAAGTAATGTCCATAGTTACGTTGAAGTGCAGGATCATTTGAGTTCATCTCTGCAAACTGAGCTAAACCAATATCCCCTTTATCACGTCGAACAGAACTAAAGGCATATTTATCAAACATATTATCAACATAAAAAGTTACTGACCAAACATCATCAGAGATACGTGCTGACAAGTTACTTAAGGCATAACCCGGAATCACTTCACCGTCAGCTCTTAATCCCAACTTGCTATAAACATCACTTTGATACGTTAGGCCGTAATTAACATCCAACAATTTGTCATCAAAAACTTCGGTAGAATAGGTGAAACCCATCGAAATTTGCTGCTCTGGTGAGCCAGGTAGTCGATCGCCATCTTTACCGTCATAGAAACTCTGCAAATCAGTTCCTTGATCATCAAAAACACCAAACAAGAAAGGCGCATCATCGGTCAATTCAGCGTTAGTATATGAATAGGTCGCATAGGCAATAACACTATCAGATAGCATAGCGCGAGATGATATTTCAATACCCGATGCCTCAGCTGTTGCTGCATTTGAGGTAATAGGTTGTTGACCATTAACAGTGGCACCACCTACTTGGGCATCTTCCCACTCAACAAAAAATAGTGCGGCGTTAAAGTGTAATTTATTATTATACCAAGTACTTTTAAAGCCTAACTCATAGTTAGTAGTGGTATCAGCGGTATAAATAACTTCGTTAGGTAAAGCACACACTATTTGATTGTCTATTTCATCGATATTAGCAGGACAAGCAGCAACACCATTTGAGCCGCCTATTCTAAAACCTTCACTCAATGTTGCATAAGTTAAAACATCTTCATTAACTTGATAACTTACATTAAATTTAAGTAAGGTACCGTCATCCTCTGCACCTATTTTTTCATAATCAAGGTTAATGTCATTTGGCCCATAATCACCAAATAAAGTGTAGTAAAGTGGCAAGTCTATTGCTGAATTAGACTCTACTTCATATTCATAATAGCGCCCGCCAACAGTAAAAGATAATTGCTCAGAGGCTTGGTAACTAATTTCACCAAAAATCGCTTTTTCTGTGGTGGTATCATCACTTACTGAAATATATTCAAGTGCATCAGGGCGTAACTGGTTTGCGCCCCAATTATCTACTGCGTATTTGTCAAAACCTGGTGTATATTCACGGCTATCACCTGTTGTTTCAATCTTGTTATAAAAACCACCGACAATCCATGATAAATCTGAATCCATAGTTGAAACAAGACGTATTTCTTGAGTAAACACATCGGTATCATCAAGTTCACGAGTAAAAGCAGAAAACGCTGGGAAATCTTCATAACTGTAATCTAAGCGAATAAGTAAATCAGTTTGATCGCGCTGACCATCAGCTTTAAAAGAAGATGAACCGGTTGCAGAGGTTAACTCAGCAAAACCAAGATCTGCGGTCAGCTCTAAACTGATTAACGAGTCTTCTTTTTCACGAGGCTCTTCATAACGATAACCTGACTCATATTTACCCATGATGTCTGATAAAGGATTGCTATCACTTAAACTACCGTAATGTACAATAGAGCGGCCACCAACCTCTTGTTTTTGATAAAAATAAGATAAAGTTGCATCAAAAGTTTCGTTTGGCGTCCAACGGAACATCACTCGAGCAGTCGTGGCTTCTTCATTGTTCACATCTTTTAACTTTTTCAGATTCCCACTTACTTCAGCATCATTATCCCAATCAGGATCAGGTAATGACACACCGCCATCGCGAACAGTGTAAGCATAATCAACATAGCCTGGCTCATCTAAATAGTTAAAGGCTAATCGCATACCAAATTCGTCATCAATAATTGGCATATTCAAAACGAAGCCAGCTTCACCACCTGTATCGTCACTCTCTGACAAGCTAGAAATATCGCCGTAAACAGAGCCAGAGATTTCATCTAATACCGGTTTGTTTGGTAGATAACGAATAGCGCCACCTAATGTACCTGCACCATATAAAGTACCTTGCGGGCCAATTAGCACTTCTACTCGTTCAACATCTATCAACTTCATATCAACGAAAAGAGGAATTTCGCCAACATAAGTTGCTACTGTGCCACCATCAGAGCCTGGGCCAGACGAATTTGTGTTTAAACCACGCACGATTATAGGTGAATCTGAGCGACCACCTTGATCGGGAATAGTTAAGCCGGGTACCCAGCGAGCAACATCAGAAAGCTGGCTGATGTTTTGATCTTTCATTACATCACCATCAAGTGCGGTAATGTTAAGTGGAGCTTCTTGAACAGTTGAAGCACGACGAGACGCCGTCACTTGAATACGTTCAATTCCCTCAACCGAGGGCTCAGATTCTTCTGCATAACTATATGCAGGTATTGTCAAAGCTGAACTTAATGCTACGCATAAAGCAGACTTTTTAAATACTTTCATATTACTTGTCTTCATAACTTTCTCCCAGAGTATTTCATTTTTAGTGTAATGTTGTTTTTGTTATATATTTAAGCTTAGTAGCAGTGGTTCTTGTTTACCAACTACCTCACCCTTTGCTATTACCGTGTTAAGCGACAATGATGTGTTATCAAGAATATTAAGATCAGCATCATTACCTACGGTTAGTTTTCCTTTTGCTCCTAGTGATAAAATATCCGCAGGAGACTGGGTAATACTTGTTAACGCTAAATGAAACGGAACTTGATAAAGCTTGACTGCATCGACCATCGATTGATGTAAACTCTTTACTTCCCCAACTTGAAGGTCGATTAACTTTCCTTCATCGTCAAAAATAGGCAAGCTTGCGTTACCATCGGAGCTCATGGTGATGTGTTTTATATCAATGCCATTTTCCAATGCTTGCGCTAACGCTTGTGCAGCTGGTACTTCACCTTGCTCAATGATTTGCTCCGTTGTGCTGGTAGTAAAGTCAATAAAGCCCCCTTGTTTCGCAAAATCAAAGCCTGCATTTAATAAAGGCACACTGCGATTGATATGGGTTGGATAGAACTGAGTAATAGGAATATCAGATTGCTCAACCACTCGCTGAAGCTTAGTTAACTTAGCTAGTTCGTCGCCAACATGAATGCTAACAATGCCTGCTTTTCCAGATAACATACCGGCAACTCGCGCTTCTGACGCTAGCCTAGCCATCTCGTGAGGAGTCATTTGTGAGCTACGATGATCGGCAATAGCAACTTCGCCAACACCAATAAACTTCTCAATTAGCATAATATCGCGCTTAATTGAGCCTGATACGGTCACCATAGGCAGATGATATGAGCCGGTATAACAGAAAACCGATAAGCCCTGCTCCTCCAAGCCATAGGCCTTCGCTAATAAATTTTCTAAACTGCGGGTTTCTGCATCAGTTCCTAGTACGCCAATAACAGTAGTAACACCGCCATTAAAGGCATCTTCTACATTCATTTCAGGCGTGCGGGTTGCATAGCCACCTTCACCACCTCCACCAGTTATGTGCACTAAAGAATCAACAAAACCTGGCGTTACAAACTTTTCTGAGGCATCAATGATTTCTACCAGATCTGGTAAATCTATTGATATTTCTTCTTCAATTGCGACAATTTTTCCGGCTGCAATTAAGATGTCTTTTCGTCCTAGATCTTGCGGTGAAAAAACGTGTCCATTTTTGATTAATTTCATAAGAATCCTTTAGGAAATATTCATCATTACGGCTAAAGCCATAAATGAGATAGCTACGCTGGCTAGTAGCAACATAAAACGCCATATAAATTTGGCCCAAACAAACCAGTCTATTTTCGCAACGCCTAAACAACCGATAAGCGCGGCCGAGGTTGGAATAATGACATTGGTTAAGCCATCACCAAGCTGAAACGCTAGCACAGCTACTTGTCTAGAAAGTCCAACAATGTCTGAGAGAGGTGCCATAATTGGCATAGTGAGTGCTGCTTGTCCTGAGCCTGAAGCAATAAAAAAGTTAAAGATAGATTGAAATAAGAACATGCACACAGCAGAAACGACTTGAGGTAATTCAGCGAGTAAATTACCCGCATAAAAGAGCACGGTATTTAATACTGAGGGCTCACCTGCGTTATCACCACCAAGTATAATAACGATGCCCTTTGCCATGCCAACAATCATCGCAGCCGGCAATAAATCTTTGGCACCTGACTTAAAGGCGTCAGCCACTTCATTAACGTTAAGGCGTTTACCCAAAATAGCGATAACACCAACAACACAACCTAAAGTAAAAAACTGGCTGGCCAATTCAGGAATATAATATTGTCTCGCTACAACCCCCCAAATGACCCAAGCGATCCCTAAAACAAATGCGCTTAACAGTAAGCCGTCAAGCATAGTAAATGAGCTTTCTTTAACTTCGGTTGTCTCCATTTCCGTATTTACGTTATAGCAAGGCGATAAACTTGGCTGTTGCTTAATTTTGCTAGCATATCGCATTGTAAAGGCGACCCCGAGTGCAGTAAAAACTAACCACATTGATACTCTGAATTCTAAACCAGACATTAAAGGTAAGCCTGCAATGCCTTGTGCAATGGCAACACTAAAAGGGTTCATCCACGACGTAGCAAAGCCTATTTGAGTGGCAACATAGGTGACAAGAACAGTGGTTACGCCGTCATAACCTATAGCGCGCATTAAGGGTAGTAGCACTATACAAAAGGCAATAGCCTCCTCTCCCATACCAAAAATGGCACCAGCAAATGAAAACATTAAAAATAGAATTGGTATAAATGCTTGTTCTAAGTTTTGCGTTTTAGCAATTAATGCCAATATGCCATTATCGATGGCGCGGGTTTTCATGATAATGCCAAACGCACCGCCAGTAAGAATAATAAACATCATGACGCCAATGGCTGAGCCCCATTTATCGCCAGAAACCATGCCCTCAAAAGCAAAGTTTAGAAAACCAATTTGCCCGCCTTCAGCAAACAGTGGGACGCCTTTAGTTTGTTCAACAAACTGAAAACTATCGGCAACAAGCTTGGTAGTATTAGTACTTGGATCGAGTGCAACTTGATAAAAGCCAGCGGGAATTAAGTGCGTAGCAATTGCAGCAAACAGCACTATAAAAAATAAAATAACAAAAGCGTCTGGCATTGCTTTTTCAGACATTAATGGCGCCTGTCCATTAGTGTCTTTGTTGTGTTCTTCTGTATTCATTTCAACTCAACTTCTTCAGTAAAAAGGTTTAAGAAAACATGCTACCTACTAAGCAATAAAGAGATTATCAACGTTGAAATTCTCGATATTAAATTAGTTTAGATATATTATAGTCTTTGAGCAGAGGCTTGCTGCCTCTGCTCACTCTATTTAAAAGAAGTAAGTCATTGATAAGCGATAGTTAGCACCTAGCGCATCATGATTAATCGAATCAAACCCTCGACTAGAGCCATAAGCTACCGGCGGCTCTTCATCAAATAAGTTATTAATGGTTAGATTAATATTCATATTTTCGAAATCGTAGCCAATGTTGGCACGAACCGTAACCCATGAATCGACATCGCGCTCGCCGTTTTCATCTAGTTTGCCCATAGCATCAAGTTCATCTATTTGACGGCCTCTTAAGCCTTCAACATCGTCTTCATAACTGCTGGTATAATCGACTGTCAAGCTGCTGTAGAAAGCATCTTGTGACCATGCTACCCGTGCACTCGCAATATTCTCTGGATAACGCCAAGTACCCACCAATTTCTCAATTTCACTTGAGCCGGCTTTATTGCGCTCAAATTCTAAGTAATGGGTAGCATCCACAGCAAAACTTAAAACACCTTGATTAAACTCAACTTTATGATCAAAAGCTAAGTCAATGCCTGATACATTCTGCTCGCCAGTGTTTTCTAATTGAATAATATGATCGCGATATAAAGGTAAGCCATCATCACGCGTGTTATCAAACACCCAGCTGTCTTTGATTTCGGTTAGGTTCGCGCCTGCATCTTCAATGGTTAAGCCACTGCTATCGGTGTAATCACACAGTGCTTCATCGTAAGAAATGCCCACTTGCCCCTCTGCTATAACGCCACAATGACGTAGTGAAGCATCGGTTGCGGCACGGGCTAGCACTGCCGTCATATCAGTATCAACTAGATCTTCATGCTTAAATTTCCAATAATCTACGGTAATGGTGGTATTTTCACTTGGGCTATATGCAAAACCAAGGCTGATTGACTCAGACTCTTCCGCACGTAAGTTAGGGTTACCTAGCTCTAATACATTTGGGCTACTTTCGAAGCTATCACCACCACAATATAAATCTGCTACGGTTTGGTTCGCGCCACAATCATAAGTTGCAGTTGTTGTTCTTAGTTTAACACCCGCTTGAGTTAACGATGGCGCTCTAAATGATGTAGACCACGAAGCACGTAGAATTAAATCATCATTTGGCTTAACAGTAATCGCAACTTTAGGGTTAAAAGTGTCACCAAAATCATCATAATCGTCATAACGACCGGCAAGCTGTAACTCAACCATTTCATTTAGAGGAATATGGAATTCTGCAAATGCGCCCCATTGAAAACGATCGGCTTCTGATAAACTTGAACCAAAACCGTAAACATCAACAAGGTATTCATTTTCTGTTCTAGCGCGAGCATTCAATGAGGGAACATCTGTGATCTCTTCTTTTCGTGCTTCAAGACCAAAAGCTGCTCTCACGATGTCATCGTTGAACTCAAATAAGTCACCGGTAATTCTTGCATCCCAACCATAAACGGTACTTTCACCATCACGAGTTGGCTTCTCTTGTGTCATTGCTAGGATAGCGTCATTACTGGCATCTCCCTCTAAGAATGGATTATACATAGCTAAAGGTGCACCTGCTGCACATGACAAACTATCGCTGTCGTAGTCATAGTCAGCAAAAGAGCCGTCACCACAAAGCTCACCATTTACTGCAGCAGTATATTTGTAGCGATTATAAATACCGGCAATTGCCTCTTGCTCAGACTCAGATTTTGATAAGGTTACCGCAGACTCCCATTCCCAATCACCGAACTCTCCTGCTAAGCTTGACACTAACCGAAACGCATTAGTTTCTACTTCAACAGTACGTGGAGCCGCAAAGCGTGCATCGTATTGAAAACCATAGAGCTTACGATCGGCCATGGTGTAAAATGGGTCAATATACATTTGATCCAATAAGTCATTTCGCACATCATCAGAAAATATATCTAACGCCGTTTCATTTACCCAAGGGCCATCACTATCATCTATTTGATTGATTGGTGCAGGTCTTGAATTTGCCGTTGATTTGGTATGAGAATAAAAGAAATCTGTATTCCACACTAACTCACCAATATCTCTATTGAAGATAAAACCTAATGAGCCGGTTTCTAGCTCACTGTTTAGCATATCGTCTTCATTACCATAATACGCACAAATATCTTCGCCAAACTCAGTAGTGACCAACTCTGTTTTACAGTTTGGACTCCCTATTTCATTGCCAGAACGAGCAGAGTAGTAATAGATATTCGGCGTATTTTTTGGCAAGTAAGAGTATGAATTGGCAAGCAAAGGATCTTTAGTAAAGTCGCGATCTTGTGCACTAAAGTCTTCACGGTCGAAGTAATCAGCGAATACCGTTAAATTACCCCCAGCGATCTCAGTGCCCATCACAAGGTTAAGATTGGTTTTGCCTTCGTTTGACGATTCAAAACTATCGCCATAGGAAAGATTCAACTCTACGCCCCGGTAATCTTTTTTCAAAATATAATTGATAACACCGGCTACAGCATCAGCGCCGTATATGGCTGAAGCGCCTGTTGCGAGTACTTCTATTCGCTCAATCGCTGCAAGTGGGATGCTATTTACATCAACAAAGTTTTGCGTACCAGAAGCAAATGAACTTGCGGCAACACGTCGGCCATTAATTAGTGTTAACGTTGAAGAAGGTCCCAAGCCACGAAGCGAAGCAGCAGCTTGTCCGGCAGGCGTTGAAGTAGACGTAGCGCCACTTTCACTGGTTGAGAAAGAGCCTTCACCGCCTCGGGTTTGGCTGATCTGTCTCATTAATTCAGAAACGCTACTTGCTCCAGAATTGCGGATATCATCAGCATTGATGATGACTAAAGGCTGCTTACCCTCTAGGTCAACTCCTTTAATTCGACTACCAGTAACAACTATTTTTTCAATACTTTTTTCATCAGCTACATTATTTTCAGCTGCATTTGCAAAATTTGACACAGACAAGGTTGCACAAACGGCCATAGCAAGACACGAAGGTTTAAAAACTTTCATAATTTAACTCTCTGATATTTATCAATTTTATTGCATACAATGAAGAACACTACACGAGTGAAAAACACGACTATGCAAGGACAATAATTTATTTTGATTTTATATTGAGTTTTTGAGCGAGTAGAAAACGAGATCTAACCACCAGAAAACAAAGGAATTGTTTTCTCGTGTTTATTCGTCAAACCACTCCGAAAGGTAATAATTTGAATAAGTATATGTTGTAAGTGCGAATGCTTTCTTGTACATATATAAAAGGTCTT
>CAJXWZ010000057.1 GCA_913062815.1 uncultured Colwellia sp.
CCCCCGCCTTGTAAGGGCGGTGCTCTCCCAACTGAGCTAATCGTCCGTCTCTGTGGGGGCGTATTATAGGGAGATCCCAAAAGCTGTCAACATAAAAGCTGTTAAAATTGCTAATTATTTTCAAATAACTTGTTGTTTGATTTATTTTTGTTCATTAAGGTGTTTTTGTCTGCACTATTATCCGAATTCTTAACTAATAGTTAGAAACTTCTCTTGTTAATAGATGAATTAAGCTAGATTCAGTGTTAAAATGCCGCCAATTTTTTATACCTATTTACTTTCCTAAGCTGTTGTTTCATTGCTTAGGCCCATAATGCCGAGATTCATATGACTTTAACTACTCGTTTTGCTCCTAGCCCCACTGGTTATTTACACGTTGGCGGTGCACGTACCGCTTTATATAGCTGGCTTTATGCTAAAAAGAACGGCGGTGATTTTATCCTTCGTATTGAGGATACTGATTTAGAACGTTCAACTCAAGCTTCTGTTGATGCAATTATGGATGGTATGAACTGGTTGAACTTGGAATGGACTCATGGTCCGTATTTTCAAACAAAACGCTTTGACCGTTATAAAGAAGTCATTGAACAATTACTTGAGTCAGGTAATGCCTATCGTTGTTATAGCACAGCTGATGAAGTTGACGCTATGCGTGAAGAAGCAAAGGCAAAAGGTGCAATAGAGAAATACAACGGTTTATGGCGTGATCGTACAGATCATCCAGCAGATAAGCCTTATGTTATCCGTTTCAAAAACCCTTTAGCGGGAGATGTTGTTATTAACGACATGGTTAAAGGCGATATCACTATAAGTAATGAACAACTTGATGATTTAATTATTGCCCGTACTGATGGCACTCCCACTTATAATTTAACTGTAATTGTTGATGATTGGGATATGAAAGTTAGTCATGTGGTACGTGGTGATGATCATATTTCAAATACCCCTAAGCAAATTAATATTCTTGCAGCATTAGGTGCTGACATACCAGCATATGCGCACATTCCTATGATTCTAGGTGATGACGGTAAACGCTTATCAAAACGTCATGGCGCAGTAAGTGTGATGCAATATCGTGATGATGGCTATTTACCAGAAGCATTACTAAACTATTTAGTACGTTTAGGTTGGTCACATGGCGATAAAGAAATATTCTCTCGTGAAGAAATGATCGAATTGTTTGATTTGAAAGATTGTAATCGTGCGCCTTCTGGTTTTAACACTGACAAGTTAATCTGGGTAAACCAGCATTATATGAAAACAATGGACTCAGAGTATGTTGCAGAACATCTTGCATGGCATATGGCAGAGCAAGGTATTAACACTGAAAACGGTCCCGCGTTGAGTGAAGTGGTTAAAGTGCAAGCAGACAGAGTAAAAACGTTAAAAGAAATGGCAGAAATTTCACGTTATTTCTATGAAGATTTTTCTGAACTTGATGCAAAAGCGGTGAAGAAGCATTTGCGACCAGTGGTAAAAGAGCCGTTATTATTGGTCAAAACCAAATTAGCCGAATTAGCTGAGTGGGTGCCTGAACTTATTCATGCAGCAATTAATGATACTGCAGAAGAGTTAGCTGTTGGCATGGGTAAAGTTGGTATGCCATTGCGGGTTGCGGCCACTGGCGGTGGTAACTCGCCATCACTCGATATTACTTTAGCATTACTCGATAAAGACAAGGTGCTTGCTCGTATTGATCAAGCATTAATTGTTGTTGAAGCAAGAATTGCTGCAGGCTAGACATGAATATAAAGAATAGGGTTTGGGAGAAATAAGTGCAATTTAGTGATCTTGGTTTAGAAAGACGTTTAATGACTACAGTAGAGCACTTAGGCTTTACAGAGCCTACTGAAATTCAGCAGCAGGCAATACCTGCTGCTATGCAAGGGCATGATTTAATTGCCTCATCAAAAACAGGCTCAGGAAAAACCTTAGCGTTTATCATTCCTGCTCTGCAGCGAGTAGTTAAAAATCGTGCCTTATCTAAGCGTGATCCTCGTGTGGTTATATTAACACCAACGCGAGAATTGGCTAAACAGGTGTTTAGCCAATTGCGCTTATTTACCGCGAACACGCAATTTAAAGCGGTGTTAATTCTGGGCGGAGAAAATTTTAACGATCAAGTGAAAGTGTTAGAAAAGGAGCCGCATTTTATTGTCGCTACACCTGGGCGGTTGGCAGATCATCTCACCCAAGGGCACTTTTATTTAAATGGTTTAGAACTACTGATTTTAGATGAAGCCGATCGTATGCTTGATTTAGGTTTTGCTAAACAGTTAAGTCAAATCAATAAAGCAGCTGATCATAGAAAACGTCAAACCTTACTATTCTCGGCAACCTTAGATCACGCGCAAGTGAATGATTTTGCAAAAGAGCTATTGAAAAAGCCTAAACGAATTGCCATTGGTGGTGCTTTTACTGAGCATAAAGATATCAATAAACGTTTCTATTTATCAGATAATCTAGATCATAAAGAAGCTTTATTACAGCATTTCTTAACCGCTGAAAAATACCAACAGGCCATTATATTTACAGCAACACGCAGTGATACTGAACGTTTAGCCGGAATTCTAACAAAGCAAGAATTTAATGCAGTTGCGTTAAGTGGCGAGCTAAATCAAAGTCAGCGAAATCAAATTATGGAAAGCTTTAGCAAAGGCCAGCATAAAATTTTAGTGACCACTGACCTAGCATCTCGAGGTTTAGATTTAGTTAATGTTTCCTTAGTGATAAATTTTGATATGCCCAAGCATACAGAAGAGTTTATCCATCGAATTGGCCGTACGGGTCGTGCGGGTAGCCAAGGGGATGCGATTGCATTTGTTGGCCCAAAAGATTGGTTAAGCTTTAAAAATGTTGAAGGTTTATTAGAGCAAACGATTAGTTTTGAACAAGTCGATAGTTTAAAAGCTAAGTTTAAAGGCTTAAAACCGAAAAAAATCAAAGCTAAATCAACCAGCAGTAAAGCGAAAAGCCGAGTAAAAGAGCAACCAATTAAAGTTAAGAAAGCCACTAAAAAGGTCTTTCATGCAGCACAAGATGTTGGTGATATGCCGATAATTAAACGTAAAAAACCTTTGTCGGCACAACAGCTAGAAGACAGTGATTTAAATGAAGCTGACTAGTGTTTTATCCGCTTTTTGTATTATTTCGTTTTTGACAAGTTATGACTTACAAGCTGAAAATAAAGTTACTGTAAATATTCGTATTGCCGCACCGAGTAGTGAACCCTATGTTTATTTAGATAAACAAAGCAAACCAAAAGGCTTTTTAATCGATTTTTTTTCGTTAATTGAAAAACAAACAGGTATTAGTGCAAGCATTACTGTTATGCCTTGGGTTAGAGGAATGCACGAGGTTAAGTTCGGTCAATTCGACGCTTTAATACCAACGCTTTTTACCCAAGAACGAGAAAAGTTTCTTGTTTATCCAGATGAATCATTAATTGATTTTCAAATGGTATTACTAAAACGAAGCGAAGATAAATTTACTGTCAATAATATTGATGATGTGGGTGTTGAAAAGATCATTGCTAAAAAAAGAGCGATGAGCTTAGGAAAACATTTTGACGATGCCGAGCGTACTGGAAAAATTAGTGTTAAAGAAGTTCGTGACCACGAACATGCAATTCAAATGCTAGTACATTCGCGGGTTGATCTAGTGGCATGTTTTGAAAGTGTTAGTTATTACGCACTGGACAAACTTAAGCTACGGGATAAAGTTGAGGTGTTAGCGCTTTCAAATAATAGTTTTCCGGCCTATTTGGCTTTTTCAAAGCCTTATGCAAATGAACATGATGTTAATGATATTATGCAGAAAATTAATCAAGTTAAAGCCACACCTGATTATCAAGCTTTGGTTGATAAATATCTACAATGAATACATAGAGAATATCAATACAATGAAAAATATGGGTAGTTGTTTATGTAAAAAAATCACTTTTGAAGTGTTTAAATTTCAAGGCCCAATAGGGCATTGTCATTGCAAAATGTGTCAGAAGTTTCATGGCGCTGCGTTTTCTACGTTCGCTGAAACAAAGGTGAGTGATCTTCACTGGTTATCGGGGCAAGTTTTCCTTAAAAGCTATCGTGCAGAAAACGAAACTGTCAGAGCATTTTGCGCGTGTTGTGGTTCAAGTTTATTATTTGAATCTAAGCATAATCGTGTCGAAGGTACCATAGAAATAGCTTTGGCAGCTTTTGATTCTATTGAACCTGTTCATGCGGATGCTCACATTTATACTGAGTCTAAAGCTGACTGGTATAAAATCAGTGATACTCTAACTCAATTTGGTCAGTACAGACGTTAAGCCATAATTTTCAAAGTAATTGAGCTTGCTGCCTTCTTTATTATTCAACTATTAACTGCTCCACCTTAAAGGTAGAATTTTCATTCCCTATTTTAGCTTTTAAATAAGGTAGTGTTTTGTCCATTTGTTTCGCTAATTGCCATGGCGGGTTTACTATAAATAATCCTGTTCCTGTCATACCATATTCATCGGTGTCAGCTGATAAGCAAAACTCAATTTGTACTAAATTTTTTATTTCACTATTAACAAAACTGTTGGCCATTTGTTCGACAAGTGCGCGTTTTACAACAGGGTACCAAAGAATATAAGTGCCTGTTGAAAATTTCTTATAGGCTTTTATTATGGTAGTTACCGCTTTTTGGTAGTCATCTTTTAGCTCATAAGGTGGGTCTATTAAAACTACACCACGGCGACTTGGTGGAGGTAGTAACCCTAAAACGCCTTGATACCCATCGCTTTGTTTAATAAACACCTTTTTCCAACGATGACTGAAGTCAGTTAAGTGCTGTATGTCGGTCGGGTGTAGCTCAAATAAATGACTACTGTCTTGGCGGCGCATAAAGCGTTTTGCAATGCCTGGTGAGCCAGGATATAAGTCTAAGGTATCACTCGGATTAAGTGCTTTAATTAAATCCACATATGTTTGTAATAGCTCAGGTAAATCTTGCTCATTAATTAATTTAGCAATACCCGCTTTGTACTCATTTGTTTTTTGCGCATAATCATCTTGCAGCTGATACATACCTGCGCCAGCATGACTATCAATGTAATGAAATCCTTTATCTTTTCGAGTCATATAATCGAGCACATGTACTAATACACTGTGCTTAATAACATCGGCAAAATTTCCTGCATGGAAGGCGTGGCGGTAACTTAGCATAATAATTTCTTCGAAATAGTTTACGCATTTTTAAGCGTAGTTGATGTGCTAAGTTGTAAGCAGAAAGCTTCCTTTCTAACTTACAACTTAATTTATAGCCTGTTTATATCACTAGTTTCGTTTTAGCTTTGACTTGCTAAATACTCATCGTAAGTACCAGCAAAATCAATATAACCTTCTTTGGTTATTTCAATTATGCGCGTGGCAATTGTTGAAACAAATTCCCTATCATGGCTGACGAAAAACAAAGTGCCTTCATATTGCTCAAGCGCCATATTCAAGGATTCTATTGATTCCATATCCATATGGTTAGTAGGCTCATCAAGCACTAATATATTGGGCTTTTGCATCATTAGTTTACCGAAAAGCATTCTGCCTTTCTCGCCACCAGAGAGTACACTAACCATCTTTTTGATGTCATCAGCTGAGAATAATAAACGGCCTAAATAACCACGAACGGCTTGTTCATCATCAGTTGGTTGACGCCATTGGCTCATCCATTCGAATAAGGTCATGTCTGTTTCAAATTCATACTCGTGATCTTGGGCGTAGTAACCAATATTTACATTTTCAGACCAGGTATATTCGCCCGAACTAGGTTCATAGCCAACTTCATTCATTAAGGTGCGTAGCAAGGTTGTTTTACCTATACCGTTTTCACCAATGATAGCGATACGCTCACCTACTTCAATCAAGGCAGTAAGATCTTTCAAGATATGAGCATCGTCAAAACTTTTATTTAACTTGTCGATAACTAAGGCATTACGAAATAGCTTTTTCTCTTGGTCGAAACGGATAAACGGATTACTTCGACTAGAAACTTTTACTTCCTCTAATTGAATCTTATCAATTTGTTTTGCACGAGAGGTTGCTTGTTTAGCTTTAGAGGCGTTAGCTGAGAAGCGTGCTACAAAGGCTTGAAGTTCACCGATTTGTGCTTTTTTCTTCGCGTTATCAGATAATAGGCGAGCTCTAGCTTGCGTTGCAGCAAGCATATATTCATCATAATTGCCTGGGAAGACACAAAGTTCACCATAATCTAAATCGGCCATGTGAGTACAAACACTGTTTAAAAAGTGCCTATCATGAGAGATAATGATCATCGTTGAGTCACGTTCGTTCAAGGTGTCTTCAAGCCATTGAATAGTATGTATGTCCAAGTTGTTAGTTGGCTCATCAAGTAATAAAATATCGGGATCAGAAAACAACGCTTGTGCAAGTAATATACGTAGCTTAAAGCCAGGTGCTATTTCACTCATTAAACCATAATGTTGCTCAACAGGAATACCTACGCCAATGAGTAATTCACCGGCACGGCTTTCGGCACTATAACCATCCATTTCGGCGTATTCAGATTCTAAGTCGCCTACTTTCATCCCATCGGCTTCACTCATTTCAGGCAAAGCGTAAATTCTGTCACGCTCTTCTTTTACTGCCCATAACTCAGTGTGTCCCATAATAACGGTATCTATAACGCTATATTCTTCAAAGGCAAATTGGTCTTGACGTAACTTACCTAAACGTTCACCGGTATCTAAACTGACATTGCCTGAGGTTTGTTCTAAATCACCCCCAAGTATTTTCATAAAGGTAGACTTACCACAGCCATTGGCGCCGATTAAGCCATAGCGGTTTCCACCACCAAATTTTTGTGAAATATTTTCGAACAAAGGCTTAGCGCCAAATTGTTGAGTTATGTTATTTGCACTGAGGATATGCCTTCTCCTGCTAAAGATATTTAATGGCGCATATTATACATGGTCTTTTGGTTAATTCCCTCTTTTAACGATAAATCTCGCCCTGAAATCAATAAAATCGATCATTAAATACCAACCTATGGCTATCAACTTTGGTGCGTTTTTACCGCGGTATAACCGTTAAAAACCTAATAAATAACACGTTATCCGTATTAACCTTAGTCATTGCTATAACTCCATCATTTATCCACATTCTCACGATATTATTCGTACCTAAGTAAAGTTATATATTGCCTTTATGCCAGCTGCATTTTAAGGGGTGGGTAACGTATTTATTTACTTAACAAAATAATCAGAAAATGTTTGATTGTGAAAAAAAAGAGGGCGCAGCTTCACATATATCTCCGTAATGAATGGTTAGCGATAGGCATGATGTATTAAATGAGACTCATTAAATTAAGTAATAAAAAGAACAGGAATTAGAAATGAAAACCAAACACAAGGCAACACAGTTATCTATCAAAAATATGATTTTGAAGGGGATTAATGAATGAAAATTTTATTGTTATTGGCTGCTTTAGGACTTTCAACGGTTTGTGTTGCGAAAAAAATCGAAACCGAGGCTTTAATTGCTAGCTGCACTAATTTTGAAGATTCAGCACGAGCAATGATGCGCTACCGACAAGAAGGTATAACGCTTGAAGATATATTGGAAACAAAGGCATTAAGAAGGAGCGTAGCATTACGCAGAATAATAAAAGACGCGTACAGTAAACCGTTATGGCATAGCAAGGTGAATAAGCAAAAGGAAATAGAAGCGTTTTCTCAGGAATATTACTTGATTTGCCTTCAGAAAAACACGTTAAGTTAACAATAAATATTCCCCCTTTTTTATGCAGGCAATGAATAAATTAACTAGCGCAGTGTGTACAAAAGCATCTAACGAGGTAAGGGCTTGTCTGACAGTTAACTTGCTATTAACAGCCCT
This sequence comes from uncultured Colwellia sp., assembly GCA_913062815.1. Taxonomy (GTDB): domain Bacteria; phylum Pseudomonadota; class Gammaproteobacteria; order Enterobacterales; family Alteromonadaceae; genus Colwellia. The sequence continues at coordinate 7,875 of CAJXWZ010000057.1, forward strand.
TAAGCGAATTCGATAAATGACTGGCTTTTGGTTCGCGAGTGCGTTAAATCCCTGCTTCAACTAATAACAATTGATAACAATTTCTTACTCGTATACTACATATCAATAGTTACATTTCACTTACAATCTCACCATTACCAAAACATCAATAGTCATTTATTTAGGGTTTATACTATGAAAAAATTATTAATCACATTATCAGTGTTATCAATCACAACGATCTCCACAGCACAAGCACACCGAAATGGTGTCATTCATACACACCCAAAGAACAAGGTTGTAGTAATTCAACCGAGACGCGTAATCGTTGCCCCCGTTTATAATCATCATCATGCTTGGCTCGCGGTTGCTGCAACGGTTGGTATCATTTTATCGTTAGATGCGAATGGTAATACAGTAGACAATAACGGTAATCAAGTGGTTGTCTTAGATAGTAACAATCATTCAGAAGAAAAGGCGCAAGTAATACAGAAGAATAATGTTACTTATATTTTAAAGTAGTGGAAATTATCAATTTATTTTTTTGCTACCTTGATAATATCCATGTTGCTGCATAAACTTTTTTATAAACCTAACTTTAGGTTAGCTAGTTTTACAATTTGGAGATGTAGATGAGCAAAATAATTTTAGTTGTGGATGACAGCATGGTTTCTCGCATGATGATAAAGGAAATTCTGCACAATCATCAACCATCAGCCACGATAATTGAAGCATCAAGTGGTGATAACGCATTAGAGCAACTTAATCATGAAAGTGAAGTCGATATTGCTTTGGTTGATTATAATATGCCTGGTATGACAGGCCTTGAATTATTTCATGAGTTAGAAGGTATTGTGAAAATTGAAAAAAGAGCACTGTTAACTGCCAATATTCAAGATGAAATCAAAGAGAGAACGCTAAAAGCGGGCATTGAATTTTTAAATAAGCCAATCTCTGAAGATATTATTGCACCTTTTCTTAATAGTTAAGCGAGATCCAAATGAAGGATGATTTATCCCCACTTGAAATAGACGCACTAACAGAAATCTTTAATATTGGCATCGGCCGTGCAGCCAACTCTTTAAATAAAATGGTTTCACAACTGGTTGATTTGACTATTCCTGAAATTGAAATTTTGCCCAATGCAACGGCAAAATCAAGACTTTGCTTTGAATCGGATATGGAAATTAGCGCCGTTACTCAACGCTTTGATGGGGATTTTAAAGGGCAAGCATTGTTGATGTTTGGTAAAGAAAGTGGTCTGAAATTAGTTAGTACTTTACTTGGAAATAAAGTCCCTTTAGAAGCACTCTCTGAATTAGAGCAAGACTCTTTAGTAGAAATAGGTAATGTTATTTTAAATGCCTGTTTTGGCACCGTTATTAACTTTTTAAAATCGTCCATTACCATTGAAATGCCTGAGTTTACTCAAGGAAATATTGATAAAGTTTTTACCTATAGTAGCGAGCAAGACTGGTCACTTTATATTAAAGTGAAGTTTTCTTTACCGAATGAAAAAATAGATGGGCATATTTCATTTTTAATGGATATTACTTCTTTAGAAGTATTTCAAGAATCGGTACGTCAATTTGTGTATGGCATCGAAAAAAGAACAAGCTAACTTTGTATGAAGCATTTACCCAGTGATATTCTATTTAGTTCATTAAATCAGCTAGAGGTCGGCGTTGTTATTATTGATCACGATTGTGAAATTGTATTTTTTAATCAGTGGTTTAGTGATCATTCTGGTGTGACATCTCAAGACGTCATTGGGAAGAGTATATCATCCATATTTAGTGAGTTTACTGATACACGCTTAGAGGAAGCTTGCCTCTGCGCATTGAACTTAGGTTTGCCGGCGAAATTATCGAATACTTTCAATCCTAAGCCTTTACCTTTATTTTTGAAAAACCATATTGGTGATAATCATTATCGTATACATCAACAGATCTCAGTTAAAAGTATTAGTAGTGAAACTAATGAAAAGCTGTGTGAAATTTTAATAGACGACGTTACCAGTACAGTGAAAAAAGAGCTAATGTTGAAAAAGCTGGCAGATGAAAATAAACAGCAGCAAATAAAAGCAGAACTGGCTAACTCGGCAAAATCACAATTTTTGGCAAATATGAGTCATGAAATTCGTACCCCAATGAATGGCGTACTTGGCATGTTAGATTTACTTTCGGCAACCTCACTGACAAAAGAACAGGAATATTTTAGTAAACTTGCCAAAAGCAGTGCTGATACTTTATTAGTACTGATAAATGATATTTTAGATTTCTCTAAAATTGAAGCAGGTAAGTTAGAAATTGAACTGATCGACTTTGATTTGCGCAGCCACCTAGGTGATCTAGCACAATCATTATCAATAAAAGCAAAAGAAAAAAATATTGAAATCATTTTAGATGATATCGATGTGGAACAAACTATGGTTGTGGGGGATCCTGGACGAATAAGACAAATAATCACAAACTTAGTGGGCAATGCTATTAAATTCACTAAAGATGGTGAAGTCATTATCAAAGCTATTTTATTTCCAAACTCAGTTGATAGCTCCAAAATAATGCTTGATATTAATGTTTCAGATACTGGCATCGGTATTCCTCAAAGTAAATGTGAAACTTTGTTTGATGCCTTTACTCAAGTCGATGCCTCAACCACAAGAGAATATGGCGGAACAGGTCTAGGCTTGTCAATTGCTAAACAGTTATGTCAAATAATGGGCGGAAGCATAAGTGTTAGTAGCGAAGTTAATGTGGGCAGCACATTTAATTTCACTATAGCACTAGCACAAAGCGAGCAGCACTTAGATATTTTGCCTATTGAAAATATCAAAGGATTAAGAGTTTTACTTGTAGATGACAATAGAACAAACCGTAAAGTAATAACTAACCAATTAGCATTATGGGGAGTGGACACTGTAGAAGCAGATAGTGGTGAAGCGGCGTTAGAGCTTTTAATTAAATATGATGAGAATTTTTTCTCAATGGCTTTTATTGATATGCAAATGCCGCATATGTCTGGTGATGTACTCTGCAAAAAAATTAAAGCAATACCAGCATGGTCATCATTGAAACTAGTTATGTTAACGTCTATGGGAAAACGGGGTGATGCTACATATTTTGCTGACTTAGGCTTTTCTGCCTATTTGATAAAACCTGTTATTGCTTCAGATTTGCATAGCACAATGGAGATCATTGTTAATGACGGTAAAGTGTTAGCAAAAGCAACACCACTAGTCACCAAGCATTATATTTCAAGCTTGAAAAAAATCACTAAAGAGAACTGCGGGAAAGTATTGCTAGTGGAAGACAATCGCATAAATCAACAAGTTGCCATGGGAATACTCAAACGACTAGGCTATAAGTCTGAAATTGCGGTTAATGGCATCGAAGCATTGAAAATGCTTAAAAATGTAGGCGAAAGCTCACCTTTTGAAGTGGTTTTAATGGATTGCCAAATGCCTGAAATGGATGGATATCAGGCTACCCGAGCAATAAGAAGCTGTAAGGATGGTTCTATAAATAAAGATATTCCCATAATTGCCATGACTGCAAATGCAATGGTTGGGGATAAAGAGGCCTGCTTAGACGCAGGCATGGATGATTATCTCACTAAACCGATAGACTATAAATTATTAGAACAGAAAATTAATCATTGGTTGAATAAATCTTAACTTTTTAAATTTACAACACCTGCAATTTAGTTATTTGTTTTTACTATTATTCAGCTACTTGCCTTTTTTAAATTGGTTTTCGCTAAAGCGTGTTAAGCCTTTTTGAGAACTTTTGCTTTTGTTACCGTTGCGACTTTGCCCTTTTTTATTCTGCCCAGGGCTAGTTTTAAAGCCTTTAGCATTATTTTTTCCTTGGCGCTTGTTGGTGTCATTATTTCGCTGTTCACTGCGAGTTTCTCTTGGTACCAAACAACTAGGGGTAGAGCCTATTAATTTGCTCAAGCCCATTTTTGTTAGGGCTTGACGTATTTCTGGCCAATTAAGTGGATCATGGTAGCGTAAAATTGCTTTGTGTAATCGCCTTTGAATTGCTCCTTTTGGCACTGCAATTGTACCATCAGCCTTGGCTAAATTTTTGCTGGTAACATTACGGAGCGAATTTAGCTCGGTATGATATAACGTGGTCGCATTAGCTAGTGGTGAAGGGTAAAAATTCTGAACTTGATCTAATTTAAAGTTGTTCTCCTTCAACCAAAGTGCCAAATTAACCATGTCTTTATCGGTTGTACCTGGGTGTGCGGAGATAAAATAAGGAATTAAATACTGTTTTTTTCCAGCAAGTTTTGAGTAATGATCGAACATTTCTTTGAACTTGTCATAACTGCCCATACCCGGTTTCATCATGTTATTTAACGGGCCTTCTTCGGTATGTTCAGGTGCAATTTTTAAATAACCGCCAACGTGATGACTTGCTAACTCTTTAACATATTCAGGGTCTTGTATTGCTAAGTCATAGCGAACGCCTGAAGCAATCAATACCTTTTTAATGCCTTTAACTTTTCTTGCTTTTCGGTATAGCTCGATAGTAGGAGTATGGTCGGTATCTAAATGACCGCAGATAGTTGGCCAAACACAAGAAGGCTTACGACAAGTTGCTTCAGCTTTTTCACTCTTACAATTGAGTTGGTACATATTTGCGGTAGGACCGCCTAGGTCTGAGATAACGCCAGTAAAGCCAGGCACCTTAGCTTTAATGTCTTCAATTTCGTTAATAATCGACTCATGAGAGCGAGATTGAATAATTCTCCCTTCATGCTCCGTAATAGAACAAAAGGTACAACCACCAAAGCAGCCACGCATTATATTAATGGATGTCTTTATCATATCGTAGGCAGGAATTTTTGCCTTGCCGTAACTTGGGTGTGGTACGCGTTGATAAGCAAAACCAAACACCCCATCCATTTCATCTTGAGAGAGTGGCTTTGCCGGTGGGTTTAGCCAAATGAGTCTAGAGCCATGGTTTTGAACCAGAGGCTTGGCCGATGTTGGATTAACTTCTTGATGAAAAATTCGAGAGGCATGTGCATACATGACTTTGTTATCTTTAACTTGCTCAAAGGTAGGCAGGTTTATATAAGTATTTTCCCATGGCTTAGCTTTTTTTGCCCAAGTTTTATTACGCGTATAGCTTATGATCCCTTCCGTCTTAAGCGTGTCATTTGGTGATGCGATCTGTACAACTTGAGCTGTTTTGGTGACATCTTTAGCTTCGTCTGTATTTGTTAGCTTGTCTTTATCACTACAACTACTTGGCGTAATCTCTTCATAGGGGCTATGAATAGGATCAATCTTACCGGGGCGATCTATATCTCGAGAATCTATTCCTTGCCAACCGGGTAAAGCCTGATTCGCTAAAAAAGCGCTACCGCGAACATCGGTAATTTTTTTTACGTCTTCGCCGCGCGCTATACGATGAGCTATTTCTACTAATGGTCGTTCTGCATTACCATATATTAATAAGTCTGCTTTTGAGTCAAATAATACTGAACGTCGTACCTTATCCGACCAATAATCATAATGAGCAATACGGCGCAAACTAGCTTCTATTCCTCCAATAACAACAGGTACCCCTTTGAACGCCTCTTTACAGCGTTGAGTATAAGCTGTTACTGCTCTGTCAGGTCGCTTGCCACCTTCATCATTAGGAGTATAGGCATCATCATGACGCATACGGCGTTCAGCTGTGTAGCGGTTAATCATGGAGTCCATATTACCGGCAGTTACACCAAAAAATAAATTTGGTTTACCTAACTGCATAAACGCATCTTTTGAGTGCCAGTCTGGTTGTGCAATGATACCAACCCGAAAGCCTTGAGACTCTAACATTCTGCCAATTATTGCCATGCCAAAACTTGGGTGGTCAACATAAGCATCGCCTGTAACAATAATAATGTCACAACTATCCCAGCCTAGAACATCCATCTCTTGTCGAGACATAGGCAAAAATGGTGCGGTACCATAGCACTCAGCCCAATACTTGGGATAATCGAATAAGGCTTGGGATTGCAATTGACTCATAGTGTACTCTGTAAGGTAAAAAACATAAAAATTGCTACAACAAAATGTAGGCGCGCGATTATAACAAAAATGAGCCTCATTTTCTAAAGGAATCTATTACTCTGATATTCTTCTATTTTATGACAGAATATTAAAATAATATTTTGTATACAATTTTAGGTTTGGATATTTACAATGAGGCTGGCTTTTGCTCTAATCAAATCACAAAAATAAATCGAAAGAGATATCAAGAATGAAACTAACCCTTGTGAGTAGTGCAATTATAGCAACCATTGTGCTTGCTGGTTGTAGCAAAAATGATGATGCAGATGCAGGTAAATTAGCAGCAAAGCCGGCTGAAATATTAAAAAACCAAGCGAGTGCTGCAACTACGATATCGGTTGATGAGCTTTATCAACAAGCATCACAACAGTTTTTTAAATTACGAGCACCAGAAGCAACAATGTTTGGCTTAACCAGTAAAGATGTTGGTGTTGACATTAATGATCAACTGGCTGACTTTAGCCCAAAAAGTGAAGCAGACTTACGTAAAAAAATAGCGCATTTATCTAAAAAAATTAGTGATTTTGAATTATCTCAACCCACAAATACTGATATTGATAATCAGCAAGTTATGACAGGGATAACACAATATTTTGCTGGTCATGTTGATTTTCCTATTGGTTATATTGATGCTTGGATGGGGTTGTCGCCTTTTATTGTTAACCAAATCAATGGTCCGTTAATTGATATACCTCGTATAATGCAAAATGATCAAGCAATCACCTCTGAACAAGAAGCACTTAATTATATTAGTCGCCTTGGCAAGTTTGATAAAATGGTCGCGAGTATTGAAGAAAAACTTCGGTTTGACAGCGCGCAAAATTGGTTACCTCCAAGAAGTACGGTAACCGGTGCAATACGTTATTTGAAAGGCTTTACTAGTGCCGAGCCAAAATCTCATGTGTTTGTCACCAGCTTTATAGAAAAGTTAAGTAAAGTAAATGCGCTTTCTAAACAACAACAGCAGCAATTAACTGAACAAGTTATTGATAAAGTAGCGAATGTTGTTTATCCAGCCTACCATTCAATAACTGCGGTTACTGAGCAATTGTTATCAAAAGCACGTAGTGAAGCGGGAGTTTGGGCACAGCCTAATGGCGAAGCTTATTATCAAGAAGCGATTCGCCAGTTAGGTGACAGCAGCTTATCAGCTGATGAAATTCATCAAGTTGGTTTAGATGAAGTTAAGCGTATAAGTACCGAAATGAACACTATTCTCGCTACAGAAGGTTACATTAATGGTAGAGTTGGTGCTCGCATGGTGGCACTAAATGAAGAACAGCGTTTTTTATATCCTGATTCAAAAGCAGGAAGAGCACAATTACTGGCCGATATTAACGGTTATATAGACGAAATTACCATGAAAATGGCGCCAGTGTTTAAAACTAAACCAACTTATGAGGTACAAGTTCGCTCTTTCCCTGTTGAAATTCAAGATGGTGCTCCCGGTGGCCAATATAGCCCACCTGCCGTAGATGGTTCAAAACCCGGCATTTATTGGATTAATTTACGTGATATGAAAGCTAATCCAACATTTGGTTTAAAAACATTAACCTACCATGAAGCTAATCCTGGGCATCACTGGCAAGTTGCACTGAACATGGGACAAGCTTCTTTACCCTTTTTACGTAGAATAGCGCCCTATAATGCTTACGCTGAAGGCTGGGCACTTTACTCTGAGAAAATTGCCAGTGAACTTGGCCTTTATGAAGATGATCCTTTTGGTGATTTAGGCCGACTACAAGCAGAGCTGTTTAGAGCGGTACGTCTAGTCGTTGATACGGGCATGCATCATAAACGTTGGACGCGAGAGCAAGCAATAACTTATATGAGTGATATTACGGGTACTGCTGAGTCTGATGTTGTGGCAGAAATTGAACGTTATATTACTTGGCCAGGCCAAGCATTGGGTTATAAGTTAGGCATGCTTAAAATACTATCGTTACGTGAGCAAGCAAAAGCAGAGCTTGGCAGTAAATTTGATTTAAGTGCCTTTCATGACGTGGTGTTACTTGGTGGCGCTGTTCCCATGGTGGTATTAGAACGAAATATTAATCAATGGATAGCTACACAGTTGTAGACAATATTTTTACATATTAGATTGAAAGTATGAATTGAAAGCCACTAATAGCGATATTGGTGGCTTTTTAATGAAGCACACTTTTCTTGAGTAATACGCATTGTGTTCTTCCTTGACAAGCTGAACTTTCAAGTTGAGTAATCTCTTCGTTGTTAAAGTCAGCATTTGACAAAATTACCGCTGAACAATTGCCTTTGCTTAAGGCTGACTTTATATGTTCTAACGCTATTTTTGTATGTGATTTTTCATTATCTTTATAGTTCACCAGGAGTATTTTAGATACATCGACCCCGTGTGTTTTACTCAGTTGTTCTATTGAACTTTCTTCAGGGTTAATAAATAAAACCCATTTTTTTTCTTGCTTAAATTGTTGGCAAATATGCGCATATTGGTCAGATAATTCAAAGTTATCATTTACTTTAGTACGCTGTAACCAATTTGCACTTAACTGAACTGTGCTTTGATTGATGTTTTCTATCTCATTAATATTTCTATGATTTTTGTTATACACAATACGTTGCCCCGATGTTCAATTAAGTAAAATACATACACTGTATAGATGTACAGTATATGTATTTTGGATAATATTCAAGCATTTTAAGATATTAATTTTTTAACTTCTATTGTGCGTCTATAGATAGATAATGTATGAGAAAATATTGCGATGAGCTAATGAGAATTAAATTTTTTATAAGGCAATATCTGAGCAATTGAAGAGTAGACTGTTTTACTTAAAGTAGAGTAGACATTTGTTAACTCGCTTCAGGAGTCGCGATGAGTAAAGTGCGGTATGAATAGTTATTTATTGGGAGGGTAGGTGAGTAAATGTAATAAGAATAATTACTTTAAATGTGGCATTTTACTCTTCCATTTTAATAGTATTTTCTCATAACTGCCATCAAGGTGAATCTTGGCGATATTCTTTTTTAGTTTGTTAATAATATCTTTATCAGTATTTTTGTTGCAGGCTAAATAGAAATTCAATGACAGGTTTGTCACTTCAATCACACGATTTAATAAATTTACTGATACACCAGCAAGTTTTGCACGGTGTGGAATGGTAATATCATCTGCCACAATAAAATCAATCTCTGGTCTAGTCGCAAGTAAATTAATTAATGATTTTGTATGTTCAACGACATATAAATTTTTACTTTCTATCAAGCCGATGTCTAACATTGCGGTGTGTGTGACATCATTTTTATTTACTGCAGTGGTAAAGTGTTTTAAGTCATCTAGAGATTTTACTTTGGCTGCATTTTCATTGCTTTTTAATGACCAAACTACGGCATTGTTTTTTTCTGTTACTTGACCTATCCATGTGAATAGTTTTTCTCGTAACGGAATTCTAGCAATTGAAAATATACAGTGATTGGCTTTTTTTAGCGCAAGGTTATAAGTTCTTACCCAAGGATAGCCAAGTAACTCGTAATCTAGATTTGAGCGTTGTACAACTTCTAAGACAATTTCAGTGGCAAACCCAGCTACCGTAGAATCTTCTTTAATGATTTGATAAGGAGGTAAATGTTCAGTCACTAGGGTGACTTTTTGAGCGTGAGAGGAAGTACAATAATTTGAAATTAAGATGACTAACAGTGGTATAAAGCGTTTACTCATGTATTACGAACTTTGACATCAATGATGTAAATATTACCTAATCATAACTTGCTGAGTAATACCCGTCCAATCTTTAAGGGTATTTATAGTTCATTTGCAAAGCGCCAAGCAATAAAACGACTTATTTTATTACCCTGAGCCATGTTAATAACTTTGAGTTCTGCTACGTTTGCCTTTTTAAGTTTTAGCTTCAATTTTGAGACATGGTCTTTCTTAGACACCAGACAACTAAACCATAAAACTTGCGATTGAAATTTTTTACTCTCTTGTATCATTTTATTAATAAAAGCTAACTCTCCACCTTGGCACCAAAGTTCAGCTTTCTGCCCTCCAAAGTTTAACGAGTCTTTTTTAGGTGAGGTATCGCTTTTATTCAGGTTTTGCCACTTTCGGTTACTACCTTGTGTCGCTTGTGCTAACGAGTTATGAAAAGGCGGGTTACACATTGTTAGGTGATAAAATTCATCGGCTTTTATTATCTCTTCAAATATAGCCTTACTATTTTTTTGTAACCGACATTCTATTTGTTTTGAGATAGCTTTGTTAGCACTAATGTTAAGTTTTGCTGTTTTAATTGATACAGGATCAATATCTGAAGCAGTAAACTGCCAACCATATTCTCGAGCTCCTAAAATAGGATAGATACAGGTGGCGCCAGTGCCAATATCTAATACTGAAATCCTTTTATTTACTTTATTTGTTGTTGCTTTTAATAAATCTGCAAGGTAATGGATATAGTCAACGCGTCCAGGAATAGGAGGGCATAAGTAACCTTTTGGAAAATCCCAAAACTGTATTTGATAATACTTTTTAAGCAAAGCTGAGTTCAATGCTCTTACCGCATCACTACAGCTAAAATCGATTGTTTTTTGTTGATTATACTTATTGATAATAATGAAAGCGGCTAAAGCTGGATAAGCTTTCACTAATGCTGAGAAGTCATATCCTTGGCGATGTTTATTATTGGTATGCAAAGCGATTTTACTTATCATACCTTAGGCTTATTACCGATTTTAAAATAGCCATTACTGTTAAATTGCACCGTTTGTAGCCGTTTTTTGCCTATAAGGATAGGTCCGTCATCCATAAATAAAAAGTTTTTCCAACAAGATTTAAAGGTAGACCATGTCGTTTCAATAACATTTTCTCTGTTTGAGCAATAATAAACCACAGTATTATTATCCCATTCGATATGGGTAGTGATTAGCTCAGGTAGCTGTTCTTCATTACTATCCCAAATGCCTTCCCATTTGCCTTGTTCATTCCAATTACCGTTATCAAAAGGCCAGTCACCTTTTTTGAAAAAATCAGGGTGATCTACTTGGCGGCTAATAAAAGTATCCCATAATACATTAGCTCTTGTTGCTGTCATTGGTTTTATTTTGGCTAGGTCAATGTCAGCGATGGGTAGGCTTTTATGTTTGAAAATCCAAGCATTTTTAAGTTGCTCTAGCGGAAAATAACTCATTAATTTACCCAGTCTTATTACTAATTGAAAATAGTTGAACGAAAACACTTAAATGATAGCTGCTTAATTATACCGAGCTGATACAAAATTAGTAGCTTGTTGACGACAACATAAAGGGTTATCTGAATATAAAAACAAAAAAGCCACCATAAGGCAGCTTTTTTGTATTTTTAAACATAAATATGGTGCGCGGTAAGTGATTCGAACACTTGACAACTCGCAAGTCAGGCGAGGACTCTACCACTGAGCTAACCGCG
>CAJXWZ010000058.1 GCA_913062815.1 uncultured Colwellia sp.
AAAGCCTATCGTTTGCTTGAAAGAGACTCTGTTATTCAAGCCAAAGGATATCGCGGTAGTTATATTCATCCTGATGCTGAGAAGAACTGTACGGCTAACCTTAACGAGCTGGTTGAGGAAAAGCTAACTGATGTGATTGATATGTTAAGACATATCGGGGCTACAGATTCAGAAATTCGTATTGCATTTACAAAGGTAATGAATTCAGATAAAAAGAGAGGAAGTTAAGATGATTGAAACCATATTTTATATTTTATTTTTAAGTCAAATATTACTTTTTTCGGTGTATTTCCCTCATAAAATATATCAACGTATGCGTTATGTTATAAGCCATTACCCGTGTAGTCAGTATCCAAAACTGTATCCACAGCCTATCGAAAATTATCATCGTTTTCATGGTAATTATCGCTTAGCCAATTGGTTGATTGCTGTTGCTGGCATAGTGACTTTAGCCTTAAGTATAGTGTTTAACAGCAAAGGTGAGTTTATTGAACCGCAAGTATTAGTGTGGTTATTTTTTATGGTGCAGTTTATGCCAATTATGATGATTGAGCTTTCTGAATTTAGTCAATTTAAAATGATGCGAACAGCAGACCGAAGTTCAGTACGTAGAGCTACTTTAAGTCCTCGTAGTCTCGCTAGTTTTATTGCACCTAAGTGGCTCTATGTTGCTTTGTTTATTTTATTGATTGCCATTGTATACGGCTTTTATTTGGAAGATTTCACCATAAGTATTGAAGGAAGCGCCGTATATGCAGCAGGGATTCTTTTAACTGTAAATGCGTTTTTTGCTGGTTTAATTTATTGGAACCTTTACGGCAAAAAACTCAATCCTCACCAAACTGAAGCAGATCGACAAAAGGTGATAACGGTTGCAATTAAATCGCTCGTATTTATCAGCATTAGTGCCAGTATATTCTTAATGGTTACCCTAAGTATTAAAGAATATCAATTGCATAGTCTGGCACCATTAGCTATGACTATATATTTGCAAGTAATTGCACTGTTTTCATTGGGTAATTCCATCGGTAGTATTAAAGTTGATGAATTAAATTTTGATTTATACAAAAAAGGGTCTTTGCTGTGAAGTTCAAGATTCGCTTTATGGTAAATGGTAAATAGTAAATAGAAATCACTGTTTTACGCCGGATTGATGCTCATTGGATCTCGAATTCTAAACCCTTGTATATGGCGGAATAATTGCCATCTTAGTATTCAGCTTGGCGTAATCCATATTTCTTTTTAATCAGTAAATGTTGATTGGCAATTCTCTCAAGTGCTGATTGATATTTATAGATAATTTCACTTGATGTTTTATTATTGAAAGCAATGTAATTGCCAAATTTGTTAATTTGCCACACTACTTCATATTGTTGGTAATTTATCTCCAGTTGTTTAGATAAGTGGTCAAATCCATGGATAGTTGTAACTATCATATCAACGCGATCTGATTCCATCATTTTGAATGCCAACTTAAGCTCTGACACCCTAGTAAAATTGTAATCAGGAAAACCAACTTGATTAAGAGAGATTTCGGAAATATCGCCTCGAACAGCGGCTACTTTGTGATAAAACAATTGTCCCAAGTTTGCAAATTCGAATTTCTTGGATTTTTTGCCAATGAGCACATGCGTTGAATTAAAAATTGGCCCGACCCATTTAAATAGTTTTTCTCTTGGTTGAGTGCGAGACATTGTAAATAGCACGCTATTAGGCTTGTCTAAGGCAAACCTATAGCCCCTCACCCAAGGAACTATATTTATTTCTGGCTCTGCTATTCCTAATTCTTTCCATATGGCTTTAAGTGTATCTACTGTAATACCTTTCATTTCGCCATTTTCAATGTAGTTTGCAGGAGGATAAGATTCAGTATAGAAAGTTAACTTTTGGGGCGTCTCTTTTTCTAAAGCAAAACTACTTGTTGTCATTAGTTGTAGCAATATCAGCGTTAAAAACTTAGTCAGTTTCATCTTGTCGCTTAATTGTCTCTAGTATTACTTGAGTATATCAACTGGTTCAGAATCTGCCCAAAATTTTTGGATGAACTGACTAAACAGCATAGGGCACATTTATTGTGGACCGTTCCAACTCAGTTGCAAAGCAGTCGCCGTTTGATTCATACAGCCCGCTCTCTATAGACTGTACAGCCTCTGGTACTGAATAACCTTGACCGGTGACGAGAACTACGGTCTATTCTTTAAAAGTTTTTGTATGAGTTTTGTAGTGTAGTTTTTGATTACAAAATCCTCGATTTACTAGGATATTGTCCTTTATTAAGTGTCCTATGCCATTAAACCGGATCAATTTTGTGGCTATAGTTCATGCTTTTAAAACTGCCACTTTTGGGAGATTTTTTGGTAAGTACCATTTTTTTTGATGGTAATTATCGCCGCTTTGAGATTGTCTATAATTTGGATTGGGGTATTGAGACTGCAGGCGAGGTTTAAATCAATAGGACTTTTATTCAGTTTAAAATAACTTTTAAATAGTTTTGGGTCAATTTTATTAAATTCTGCACGATATTTTAACATCACCGTATCGGTCACTATGAAGTCAATATTTTTTCTTGTTATCAAAAGTTTGAGCATCGAATATGGATTATTGATGACATAAAGGTTTTTGTTCTCTTCAAAACCAAGCCTTAACAACAAATGATGAGTTCTATCATCTTTTAATACCGCAACTTTATAGTTTTTAATGTCATCAATATTATTTACTTGGATGTCAGTTCGATTGCTAAGGGCGATAAAATAGTCATTTGTGGAAACAATAGGCGCTACCCATTGAAAGTGCTTTGCTCTTTCTGCACTGTTGGAAATAAGATAGATACAAGTATTGTCATTTTCTAATCCCATCACAAAAGCACGCGACCAAGGATAGAGATGTATTTGATATTTATATGGCGTCAGTTCTAAAGCAGCACGAATTATTTCGGTAGCTAAGCCTTCAACTCTATTATCGCCATTCAAGATTTGATAAGGCGGTTGGTGCTCGGTAACAATATATAACTCTTGGGCACAAGAATGCCAAGCAAACAGCCACATAAAAGAGCCACTAAAGTAGAATACGCAATACTTCAATAGCTTAAAAATGCCCTTTGGGTTCATTTTAGGTAAAGTTAGCATAATATTACTATAGTTAATTTTACTTTTTATTCTAGCTGAACATGAAATTACCGTATGTTTGGCAATACCCTGCTTTTTAGGACGTCTTTTAAGATACTAAAAAATGTCTTTCATGTCGCTTTAAAGTAATAACAATACAATTACGTGAACGATCGCTTTGGCGCATGAAGACTAGACATAATAAAGAACTATTTATCAAAATGTTAACTAACATCCGAGCTAATACAATAGTATTATTAATGGTATTACTTTCGAAAAGCTTCATCTTAAGCCAACATCTACCTCGCTACTTTGAAATGCAGTTATATTTATTCTATTCAACAACACAATATGTCAGTTACGAGCAGCTACAACGTAAATTGATAGTAAATAAAAATAGTATTATTACGTGCTAACAAGTCTTGTTATCATAAGCGGAATTTTTTGAAGTCGTAAGGTTACTCGTTAATATGTCAGTTTCATCATTAGAACGCATTGCTGTTGAGCCTAAAACAGCAGCCACCAGTTGTGTTATATGGTTACATGGTTTGGGAGACTCAGGTGAAGGCTTTGCTCCAATAGTGCCTGCGCTAAATTTACCCTCCAATCACAGTATTCGTTTTATTTTTCCACATGCACCTGAGCAGGCGGTAACTATAAATCAGGGTTATGTTATGCGCTCATGGTATGACATAAAAAGTATGGATTTGCATCAACGTGCTGATATGACGGGTGTGCTTGAATCGGAAGTTAAAGTAAAAGCCTTAATTCAAGAACAAATAGATTCAGGTATTTCTGCCAGTAACATAGTATTGGCTGGCTTTAGCCAAGGTGGGGTTTTAAGCTTATTTACTGCATTGCGCTACCCTGAAAAACTAGCCGGAATTTTAGCATTGTCTTGCTATTTGCCAACAGCAGATACCTTGCCTGATAACTGTCACCAAGCCAATAAACAAACAAGTATTTTGCAGCATCATGGTGAGCAAGATGGCGTTGTCCCCTTTGCAGCCGGCAAAATAGCTCATCAGTTATTAGTTGATAATGGTTATAACAGCAGTTGGCAAAGTTATATGATGGAGCACAATGTGTTACCTGAACAAATTACAGATATTTCTACTTGGTTACAGGCTAGATTAATTTCATAATTTCGTTGTAACTAGAAATGTTAATCAAAAAAAACCTTAGCAATGAACATTACTAAGGTTTTCTAGAAAACTTTCTTTTATGAAATTAAGAAGGAAAGCTGAAATAAAACACTCTGAGTAACTTACGGTAAGACGCGTTTGATCGTGGCAAGGAGTTTATCAGGGTTAAATGGTTTTACTAACCAACCAGTAGCCCCTGCTGATTTTCCTCGCATTTTCATATCCACAGAACTTTCAGTCGTTAACATTAATATTGGCGTAAACTTATAAGTGGCTAACTTTCTTAATTCACCGCATAAGTCGATACCATCCATATTTGGCATATTGACATCAGAAATAACCAAATCAACACTGTTAGTTTTAGCTTTTGACAGGCCATCTTGACCATCTATAGCTTCAACAGTGTCATAACCAGCGCTTTTTAAAGTAAAGCAAACCATATCTCGAATAGAGTTAGAATCATCGACTACTAAAATTTTTGACATTTTTTTCCTCTAACATAAACATTGGTTGTATAAAGTTTAACCAGAAAACAACTCTTATAATTCAACATATAAGATATAGTTAGGGATTGATTTTGTCTATGGAAAAATTGGCCATTTAGGTAAAAACTAGATAAATGCTATTAGGTAGTACAATCAATGAAAATATAGAGATGATCTCATTCAAGCCTGAAAATGTGCTTTTTATAAAATCTTTTCGAAATCCACCTACTTTTCGATGAATTAATACTATACTTTTGTAGAACATTTTCTATGAAAATATTAATAAAAACAGTCGACTTGAGTAACTATTCAAATATAAGCAATGTTATATCAAGCGTAATAGTTCGAATATTTGACAATATTTATCCATTGATTTGCTTAACAGCTGACTTTAATATAAAAATCATTGGGGATATTGTAACAGGGAGTCATCATGAAAAAGCCAAGCCAGATTTTCGAGTGGTTTGAAAAGATGAAAGCTAGCTATGAACAAAGTGTTCAATCAGTTCTTGATCGTTTTGAGCAAAACAACCTTGTTCAGCAAAAAAGATTTGATAAAGCGATGCTTGAAAACTTCACCAATTTAAAGCAAGCAAATAAAATGCAGAAGCAGCAATATGATGAGCAAATTTCTCAATTGCACAATGATATCGTTTTTTATAAGCAACAAATAGCTCAGCAAAATAAATCTATTGAACAATTAAACTCAAGATACGATGCCGTAGTTGGTCGTTTACTCGTCGAAAACAATAAGCAAAGAGATATAAAAGAGATCTTCTCTGAAGATATATTCATCCCACCTCAAGACAATGAGATGAGTTTGAAAAACTCAGTTGAACATAATGGTACCGATCATGTGAATACCAGAGAAATTCAAGAAAATGAGTGTCAGCCATCTAGTACTTCAAATGAGCCATTCATTGATGACTTAGTTCAATTAACCATGGACTCTACAGAGAGTAGTAATGAGCAGGATGCTATCAATAACATGTACGAAAAAGCCTTATTACATAGAGATAATAATGAATTAGAACAGTCTTTTGCCTTATTTGAGCAGGCAGCACAACTTGGCCATTTAAAAGCCATGGGAGCAACTGGCAGAGCATATTTTCTTGCAGAAGGTATTGATGAAAATCAGGTTATGGGTTTAGCTTGGTTAATTAACGCCGCAGATAAAAAGCTGCCTCAAGCAATAAGTAGAGTAAACCACTTTCAAGAAAATGATCCAGATTTATATCAACAAGCACTAAACATTTCATTAGAAACAAAAACACCTGCAAATGAGGAACAAATCTATCATAACGCCAGAGAATTGGCTTAATGTGTATACCTTATTGAATACATTCGAAGTAATTTAACTAAGCTATTATTACTACTCTAAACAGAATAATCAGTAATAAAACAACAAAATAAACCTAAAACTGAGTAAAGCTTGCTTTTTCATGATTTTTGACGTAATAATATTACATGATGTTTTTTTAATTATGACTTATGACGATGTTGTCTTGGTCAAAAGAGAGGGCAAAATGGAAGATAAAAGCGAAACGTTAAAAGAAAACAAATCATTTGAAGCTACGGTATTTGATTATGATAATACAGACTGGCCACGTGATTTTGACATACGCATAGAAGTAGCAGAGCAACGTGAAATATTAGAGCGACAATAACTTTAACGATGGAAAGTAAATAACGTTTTTATTCTTTACTCTCAATATTTTCACTTTTTTTGCTTTGAGTTATTGAATATTGCTTGGCAAATTTCCCGCCCAATCGATAACCAATGTAAGCCATTAATATCCAAGCAGGATAATGATTGGTATTAAAGTGCTCCGGCCAATAAGTAAACCAGACCGCTGCTTTAACCATGTTCATTATAGAGTCAATGAACATACCAATCACACCTTCAATACTAAATAGTGCGAAAATGTCATGCCAACCCGTGACACCTAACCAGAAGTTAAGTATTTGTAGTAGTTCGATGACAATAAAAGTTAACAAGGCGATTAAGCCATAAAACCCACCACCAAACGTGATCCACTTTGAATGCAAGAATACTAATTCTTTTTTGTTCTTACCTGACAGCTTTGTCTCTATTTTATTTTTCTTTTTAAAAGCATCTTGAATTTCAACATCTGTTGACAAGTAACCTTTTTGATAGGAAAAATACACCATCAAAAAGCTGAAAGCACCTACTGGTATGCCAACAAAAAGAAGAGCTTTTACAATTTCAAGTAAAGTAGACAAAATAAGAAACTCTGAAAAAGTGAATTACGAATATTCTAGCTATTGTAATATCATTTGTAAAAATTACTTTTTTATCAAAAGCCTAAAAACGTAAATAAACTTATTTAAACAGCGTATTTTCCAATGTTTTACCGTTTGTTAATTGTCGATACGACCATTTGTTTTGATGACACATTTGCAAAATTTGTATATCTAAAGGCGCACCACCTTGGTTTTGGTTAACGCTTATAAGGTACTCTTTGTCTTGCGAGTTAACCACATCAACTACTTGCTCAATTGATTTTAACCCATCAATTAAAGCTGACTCTTGCTTTTCCATGCGTAAAGTAAAGTAAGAAAAATCAATATTTTCAGAAATACTTGAATTATGCTGTAACACACCTTTATCTAAATAAAGTACTTGTTGACATAAACGCTCTAGCTCATTTAAATCATGAGAGCTTAGAATAAAAGTAACTTCGTTAGATAGTGAAGCAACAAGTTGTCTTATCTCGCGCGCATGTAAAGGGTCTAGTCCCGCGGTTGCTTCATCAAACATGACAATTTCAGGCGAGCCCATTAGTGCTTGTGCTATGGTTACTCGCTTTCTCATGCCATGGGATAACGCTTCAGGTTTCTCATTTAAAATATCAGACAAGCCTACTAATTCAAGAGTTCGTTCCACTTCAATGCTACTTTTCTTTTTATTGAATCCTTGTAATTGCCCATAAAAGCTTAATTGGTGAGCAATTGAAAAACGCGGATCTAACTGTGCGTCTTGTGGCAAGGCTGCCAAGCGACCAAATGTTGCATTGCTACCTGGAGCTGCGCCAAATACTGACACGCTACCAGCGCTTGGTTGAATATAGCCACATAAAATACTAAATAGCGTTGTTTTACCTGCACCATTGGGACCAATTAAGGCAACAGGTGAGCCTTTCTCAATGTCAAAGTCCACATTGTTCAGTGCGTGCTTCTCACCAAAAAACTTATTGAGTCCTTTCACTTGAATTAATGTGCTCATAATGAACTCCTTTTCATAATAACACTGCCAACAAGTAAGTACCCACAAACCTGAGCGATAGGGATAACATAACTATTGAGCAGTAAGTTCTTTTGGTTAATAACATCACTGAGTTGTACACCTGGCACTAAGTAAGTTATGTAGGTATTTATCCCTAACTTGTATTCAATAAAGGCGATGATAAGAGGGATGATAACAAAAAATAGAAAGCTGACAATAATAGCTAAGCGCGCTGAACGAAGGAAACTATTAAAAAAGGCCATCAAGGCAACAAATGGCATTACGGCAATGAGAATACTTTTAAAGATATCCATCGCTTTTATAAGCCCAACAAAAAACAAACTGGCATCTCGGAAACTGGCCATTAATAACGTAGCTGTCAGCGTACATGCGATTAAGACAGCCAAAATAAGCACTTGCCCCAAAAATCGACCGAATAAAATTTCAGCCCTTGTGGCTCGTAAAGCAATAAACCTTAACGTGCCTCGGCTGCGATCAGCACAGGTTTGATCGCTTGTCGCGATTAAAGCGAAAATTGGAAAAGAGTAAACGGCTACCACCCAAAAAACCGCAAGCTCTGGTACTGGCCAGCTCAGTATTTCTCTCATGGTGGCACCGCTGAAGACTTGATATGCGATAGTAACAAAGGTGTCAGAAGAAACTAAATCATTGGCAGTACTAATAACGTAATAAAGAATAAGAAACCAAGCCGTAGCAAAAGCAGCAATGGCCATACCGCCTCTTTTCGTTAAAAACATCCGCACTAATTCAAACTTAGCTAAACACCAAATTCGATGAAAACTATGAAGTTCTAGCATCTACCTTCCTATTTTATTTAAGTTTTTTTGCTTTTGATTATTTTATACTAAAGTATCTACTCTTAGTATGCATTGTTAGGCCCACTTCATTTTGTAAATATGTGTGATTCCCCTCTTATCTAAAAGCGGTACTATTTATGTTTGACGTTGCTGTTTTTCCTAAACAACTAACACCATAATGATGAAAATAAGCTGAGCGTATTACGCATACAAAAAAGCGAGCTTGAGGCTCGCTTTGTTACTATTTATTGGTGAAGCGGTACATTAGCAAACTTTACAATAATTTCGCTTGAATAATGTTCACTTGCCATTGATTAACTTTTTGTTGTTGAGCTAACGTTAGTGCTTTTTTATAGTAATCTTGTGCCGATGCATTGTCTTTCAACTGTTCATAAATAGATGCAATGGCTTTCATATGCTCTATTGAGTTAGCAAACTCTGTTTCAACATTTTTCAGCAGCGACAGAGCACTTTCAGGTGAATCGTAATATCCGACAAAACTAGCTTGTTTAGCAATTAATAATTGTTTTGACTCTGGAAAACGCTCAACGGCATTTTTAATGAATTCTGGCAATGCATCGGCAATTTTCTGTCTATAGTGTTGGCGAATCATTACATGTACGATTGATGCAGGAATTGGTTGCTGTAAACTAAGAGAACTTTGAATACTCTCATAGTATTGTAGCGTTTGTTCTGGTTCAAAGCCCTCAACTATTTTCTCTTGTAGATGCCAGCCCTTAAAAATAGTTTTTAAGTTGTCACGTAGTGAGATGAGAGCAACAGACTTATGATTTTCATCTGGATAATGTTTAAAGTGCCAATCAATATTTTTAAGAGCTTTATTATCCAGCTGATCTATAAACGCATATTGACCCATACGCGTTTCATCACCCAAGGCTAAATATAGCGACACTTTTTCATGCTGAGTTTTACCTAATTTATCTTGCGCTTTTTTTACAATCGCATTATCCGAAACCCACACTGATGGGCTAATAGCCACATAATTATCAAATGCGTTTGGTGTTTCTATTAATGCATTTAAAACAAATAACCCGCCAATAGAATGACCAACAAGAGTTGAATGGTCAGCGGTTCTGTAGTGCTTTTTCATATAAGGTTGCACTTCATTATTTAGAAAATCTAAAAATGATTTTGCAGCGCCTTTATTTCCTTTAATAGGCGAAGAAGAGTCATTGGGAGTCATATATTCTCGGTAAGTTTCAGTACCTTTATCAGCAAGACCAACCAAAATAACGTTTGGAATTAATTGGCCTTTATTTGCTAATAAATCCAACATGCCCGAAACACCATGAAAATTGTAATCACCATCTAATAAATAAATAACCGGATAAGTAGCAGTTAAATTGGCCTGATAATTTTCAGGTAACAATATTTGTAATGTCCTTTTTTCGGCCAACTCGGCTGAATTAATAGTGATTCGTGTTCCAGTATCAAATACATTGGCAAAACATATCAATGGGATAAAAAAGATAACCAGGGTAATAATCGTTAGGGTGTTTTTCATCAGTTAGTTTCCGTTCTTATAGATGCTTTAAAATATTGAGCTGACAGACTAAGAAAAAGTGCCAACACGGCAACCTTAATCCATTGAATTAATTGGCTAGATGATACTAAATTTTTTACTGAATGGCATAATCTTTAGCAGAGAAGATAAATTAAGGAAGTAATAAAAAAGTTAAAGCCTGAACTATGTTAAATAATATCAGGCTTTACTGGCGCAGAAGTTTTGTTTCCTCTGCCAATCGATGAGTTTTAGCTAAGATTAGGCTTGATACAACAAAGCTAGAAAATCTTTAGACTCATTTAAGTTGGTAAATTCAAATAAACGTGAACCTTCTTGATCTTTAATGGCAACATTTAACTTGTTAACCGAAATAGACACTACGGGTGACGCAATAGAATATACTTTACCGTTATAGGTATAAGACATAATAGTACTCCTTTAAAAATACGTTACACTTCGTTTGGATGTACCAATGAAATCAACGTAGACAAAAAGCAAAATTATTATTAATGAAATTCAAATGATAGCATTTGATAAACCGTTTAACTTATTGAGCAAGTAGCCGAATAGAAACAGAAGAATAACAATTAAACTTTATTTTGAGGTGATGACTAACTGTGAAAGGGAAAGGCAAAACACTTTTATCACTGAGGATAAACTGTTAAATATGTACAACAAGAATAAATAACGACGCAAATTTAATACATGCAGAGGAAAAAGTAAACACTTTTTAATAAAATAACCTAGTTTCATTCATAACTTATCACTTTATCTTATTGTTCACATCGCAATGCCGTTAGCATTACCACCAAACGTGAAATTTTAATATTCGATAACTGTCGATAATCAAAATACGGACAAACAATCACCCTATTTTTTTTATCAATAGCAAACTCTTCGTCTAACCACGTAAGCTGTGCCTTCAAATCACCATTATTGATTAACTGCTTGGCGTATGTTCTACCGCAAATAACATGTAAGCTTTTATTTTCGCTATTTATGCAAGGAGGACTAAATAAAAGCGCTGTTCGACTGTTAGATTGCAATAAATACTTATCACGGTATTGTTGCCAAGTTGATGTTAGATTAGCGTAAGAAAAGTGCTCTTTTGGTAAGGCGTGTAAAAGCTTAGCATAAACATTAAAGACCTTGCGCCAGCCATTACCACAAGCTTGGCCAATCGCCGTAATTTCACCACTAGTTAAGGCGCTGACTTGCGTTAACTCTTGATATTCTGGCGTCGCCGGTGTATTAGCAATATACACGGCAATATCAAATTTATGACTACCTAAACCAAACAACGTTAAAATCTCCTCAAAAAATTCAACATTATTACAATACTGAAAATATAACGTTTCTAACGTCTAACGTCTAACGTCTAACGTCTAACGTCTAACAATTATTCTAAAACAAAAGCACACTGTGAAACCAACAAAATAAAACTATTTTTTCCATAAAAAACACAATTGGATAAAAAGTACTCTGGTATGACACTGTCACGCCGCAAAAAAATCACTCACATTTTAAACAAGTCAATTCAAAGGGATAGAGGATTTACTAAGCTACTCCCTATACTGCCCCCAATTTATCAATATTCTAGGAAAAATTCTTAGATATAATGTCAAACCTCATCATTACTTTCAATTATAGTAGTACTCAATAAACGCCAAGAATAGACTAGTGATATAAACGAATAATGGAATATAAAAAATCAGAATCAAAGTTAGTATCAGAGTTACTTAAAGCTAAACATGACTACCAAGAAATTAAAAGCATACTAAGTCACCTTGACGATCTAGAGTCAATTTTCATTGTTATATGTTCACGACAAAAAGTAGCTTACATTAACGAAGCAGGATGCAAGCTATTGTCTTCTGATTTTCAATCCATAATTGGTATCAATTGGTTTGAAAATTTTATTCCTTTTGAAGATCGTGAAGAAAGTAAGCTTTGCTTCGAACAAATAATGAGCGGTGAATTAAAAGGTTTTCACACTCAAGCTAGCCATGTATTAGCTAATACAGGAGATAAAATTGCGGTTAACTGGGATAATTCATTGGTAAAGAGCTTTCAAAGCAATTCTGTATTCGCCTTATTTAGCTTAGGGAAGGAAATTATTAGTCAAAACGTAGTGAATATTTCTGATTATAAGTTAACTGCTAGAGAGGTTGAGGTGCTTACTAGGTTTGCCCGGGGTTTTAATGCAAAAGAAGTTTCTAAACAATTAAATATTCAACCAAAAACTGTCCATGCTCATAAAATAAATATTTTTGGCAAAATGAAGTTTTCAAATCAACGAGAGTTAGTTAGTTTTGCCATAAAAAGAAGACTCATAACCCTAGAAGATTTAATTTTCGGTTAACCAAACTGCAAGAATGGATTGGCGAGTAACTCCTCATATTGAACTTAAGACAATAATAACCTCTCTGCCACTTTACATATCATTAGTTTTTAGAGATAAATGTCTATCCCCAGCTGAAACCTAAGATACAGATGACAACCCTAACTTAATAACTTTGACCTTGTCTCTTCCTGAGTTCTTTGCTTGATATAGCGCTTTATCTGTTAATTCTATTAAATGCTTCGCTATTGCTCCTTTTTTAGGAAAAACAGTACAGCAACCTACACTTATTGAGATAAATTCATTAATATCAGAGCCTTTATGCGGGATTGCTAATTTCAATATTTCAATGCGTAAATGTTCTGCAATAGTTTCAGTATTAGTAGTGTCAGGTAAAACCACTGCAAATTCTTCCCCTCCATACCTGGCGATCAAATCACAAGGCCTATGTATTAATTTTTGAGCGGCACGGGTAATTAACTTCAAGCACTCATCACCTTTTACATGACCGTATACATCGTTATATTGTTTGAATCGATCTATATCAAATATGAGCAAAGATATTGGACTTTGATTCCTAATCGCTCTAGCCCATTCATTATTCAAAAAATCATCAAAACATCTTCTATTAGCTATTCCTGTCAACCCATCCGTTTTAGAAAGATTAAGTAGTTTTTCATTGGCATGATTAAGCTTTATGGTTCTTTTGTGTACTTTTTCTTCTAATTCCTCATTAGCACGATGTAACTCGTATCGTTTGGTAACGATTACATATACAGAGAACCCCAAACTAAAAATAAAGACTAAAAGAGACGAAAAAGAATACCAAGGCGTATTTAAGTAAAATGGGCCTACATCATTAGCTGTAGCGAATGTAAAACCTATTGATGTGGCAAACACAAATGATGTTGCGACTCTCATGCTTGAAAATAATGCGATTATAACCCCTAGAACTAATAGTAAATACAGTGCTGAAGTCGCATAGATATTTGCGATAACCATCAATATTAGGAAACAAAAAACATATAGATAAAACCCTTTCTTGTTATTTAGGTATTCAAATGTACTGACTAAGGTCCAGCTTAATAAGCAAGGTACTACAACAAAATAACCGTGAAAGTCGGCGAGTGCACCTGACAACCAAATAGACAGTAAATTGAATATCGTATTATTGGAAGATAAACTGGTAAACCCTCCAATTGAATAAATAAAAATTAGGAGCGCCATGTTTATAGCACTCGGTAATAGAGTAACCTTGGTAATAAAGTCGACTATATAACGACTAGTTTCAAGCTTCTGGTTTGCCAAGTATTTACCGTAAAGAAAATAAGCAAAATACGTTTGTATAAAAGTATTAACCGTGGCAGCCAGAGCACCAAAAAAACAAGCGTAAAGAAAAGGGGTTGAGCTTGAGTTAGATATTAAGTAAGGAGTATTTGCTACAAAGGAACCTAACCAAATTACTGGCAACATAGCTTTGCCGTATAAGACACAAGCCGCAAGCCCTATACCTGAAGGAAGCCAAATTAATGTGATTGAACCTTCACCAATTCCAGCAAATTGTATACCTACCCATCCACTTAACGTATATAAAGTAAATACTAATATCCTCTTTTGAATAAGCAACATAACAATATCCTTACTTTATGAACATCAACTTTATATAGTCACACTTTACAAAATCATTTAATCGATGATCTCAATCAATTCATCAGTCTACTTTGCTTCATAAAAAACAGTCACTGACGCGATTTAGCATTTCTGAATTAAACAAGTTTAATTTCATTCAACTACTTTAACTGCGTTTAGAAAGCTGTTTTTTCATCTAATTGATCAAACAAAACAAGCCTTCAGTGGTAATGAAAATTTCATACGAGCTATTATTATCTTTACATCAGTTTTTACTATCACATCAAGGCCAGGAAAAATTCCTAAAGTGAAATAATCAGCCTTGGGCGTCTTAGGGAGAAACATAGAGAAAACTTCGCATGTGTTTGCTCTTGTAAGTAAAATTCTAAGTAACTCTTTAGGCTGTACAGAAGGTAAAAGTTCAAATATCAAATTAGAACTCTCGAGAGGTGAAAAGCTGTTTGATGTGAGAAATGATTCATCTACTTTAATAAGCAACAAGCTGTTTTCGTATGAGTATTTATCTAAAACATGACTATGAAGACTAGCTAACATCCCTGTTTTTGTATTACTTCTCCTATTTATATTAGTCATACCATGATTAATTAGGTTTAACAATTCAAAACAATAAACATTGTTTTCTCTAGTATAGATTCCTTGTCTTGCCAAAGTATTATTTGTAAACATGCGGTAATCCAAACTTATTGTTAAAAATAAGAACTAGCTATATTTTCACTGATAATAATGGTTTGGATGAAAACTTTGCATAAGTTAACAAGCTAAGTAGTTATTTATTCCTTTAAAAATATAAGCTATACATACTATAGATGGCTTCAATAAGTTTAACCTTAAGAAAAATTCTTATAAAAGTAGCCCATTACTTTAGCTAAAGAAAACATCATCGTTTATAATTTGTTTTTTTAAAAGACTCTAATATTTTTAACGTTACGAGTTCAATAATTTGTATTTATAAGTAGAAGAGGTGCTTAAAATTAATCAAATAGTAAATCATCTAGTTTTATTAGATTATTAAGTAAAGCAAAACTGAGCAACTCCCTTTGATTATTAAAACCTAGGTTTTGAAATAAATTGGCTTTGTGCGCATGTATCGTTTTTGGTTGAACACTTAACCGTTGGGAAACTTCTTTTGGGTTATATCCCATGGCAAAAAAACGCAGAACCTCTAACTCTCTTTTGGTTAAATTACTTTCTGTTAGACGTGTACTGATGTGGCGCTCTTTCTTTTTTCCTAAACTAAATGAGCCTATGATGGCATTATTTATTGGGTTTTTAATTAATGAGTTATCCCAACACATATTTATGGTTATATTTTGATTAATTAATATCTCATTTTCATAATTACCGTAATCAGATAGTTTCCCTTTCATTAAGTCACTAAAGCCTGCTTTTAATGTTTCTCGAATAACTGTAGGAATATAGTTGTCAAACCAGTTTTTCCCTATAATATCCTCATGCTTTTGTTTTAAAATGGCACACCCTGCATTGTTTATATAAGTGATTTTTTGATCTGCAGACAAAATAAGAAATACCGAATCCAAACAATCTAGATGTTGAAGTGTTTTTCGTATAACGGTGTAATCTAACTCATCATTTAACATAGCATTGACGAGCGTTAGTTGATTCAACTCGCTACTCAATTTGTTATTTTTCTCAGTCATATTGATTCCTACGAATAGTAGCTGTTAAAAGACTTTATTTACTCAAAAGAAATAGCATTTAGAAAGAGACACTTCTGAAACTTGTATCTAGATAAAAGATAGACAGTTAGACAAAGTTGCAGAGAGGAAAGAACATATTCCTTACGCCTTAAATTTACAACTATTGCAGTTAATTCAAATATTTTAAGGTAGAACCATTGAAATAATACTTAGTTATTATCCATACTTAAACCATAGTTTATAGGTGACAAATAGCAAATAGTGTAAGAACAGAAACTCTTTCAATATTTTGTTGATAATGATTGATTAAATGTTGAAAACTTTTAAACGAAATTTCGAAAATAGATAACAATTCGTTAGCAGACAAAAAGCTATGCTTGTCGGCTACAGCAACAAGCCTTCATATCAATAAACTAGAAGTTCGACGTGAGGTTAGACTTATTCATCGCATTACAAGAAAAGCCGCTTTCATTGAAGGTGGAAAAACTTTTTCCTTCTGTTGAAAATGCAATTACTGAAGTTGAATCGTCATGTGCGCCGATAGGCGATGGAAAATTGATACCGAGCGGCACATTGACAATTACTACTTTTGCTTAATTTAGAGGACCCATCTAATACCAACTTTAACTCAACTTTTAGCACTCTATCGAGAGCTAAATTTCGATATACGGCTTTCAGGGTCAATAATAGAAGTTTTACAAGCTAACAATATTAGCTCCTAAAAAAGTAAAACGTTTATCAACTTTCTTCTCGGTTATTTTGGTGATATCCAGAAATAAATAAAATTCAAATAAAATTGAACTTATTTTGAAAACAACACTCTTACTTAATAGTTATGTTATTCCCTTAGTGTTTCATGTTTTTTATGCGCTTATTTATATAAGCGCATTTTTTTTGCCTTTTTTTCACTAAACAAACTTTCGGTCATCAACACACATAAAATTATTCCCGCCCTTATTAGTGATGGTTTATGTTTTTTATGCGCTTATTTTATGAGCGCATTTTTTTTGCATTTTTTTCATCAAACAAACTCTCGGTCATAAACAAACATAAAATTATTCCCGCCCCTTATTAGAGATGGTTTATGCTTTTTATGCGCTTATTTAAAGTAAGCGTACTCATTTATCTGTCTCACTAAACAAGCTTTCGGTCATAAACAAACATAAAATTATTCCCGCCCCTTATTAGAGATGGTTTATGCTTTTTATGCGCTTATTTAAAGTAAGCGTACTCATTTA
>CAJXWZ010000059.1 GCA_913062815.1 uncultured Colwellia sp.
CATAAAATTATTCCCGCCCCTTATTAGAGATGGTTTATGCTTTTTATGCGCTTATTTAAAGTAAGCGTACTCATTTACCTGTCTCACTAAACAAGCTTTCGGTCATAAACAAACATAAAATTATTCCCGCCCTTATTAGTGATGGTTTATGTTTTTATGCGCTTATTTAAAGTAAGCGTACTCATTTACCTGTCTCACTAAACAAGCTTTCGGTCATAAACAAACATAAAATTATTCCCGCCCTTATTAGTGATGGTTTATGTTTTTATGCGCTTATTTAAAGTAAGCGTACTCATTTACCTGTCTCACTAAACAAGCTTTCGGTCATAAACACATGAGTATATTACTCGCTTTTTTCATTGGCCTTATCAAACTGCAACTCGCAAAGTCGTTGATACAATGTCGAGCTTTTCAACAATGACTTATGATTTCCTTTATCTACAATTTTTCCTTGGTCCATCACCACGATTAAGTCGGCATGAATTACCGTCGCGAGTCGATGAGCGATAATTAACGTGGTTCTGTTCGCCATTAATTCATCTAATGCAGCCTGCACGTGATATTCACTTTGCGCATCTAAAGCACTGGTTGCCTCGTCAAGTAACAATACGTCCGGGTCTTTCAATATGGCGCGCGCTAACGCAATACGTTGTTTTTGGCCGCCTGATAAACGTACACCTTGTTCACCTAAAAAGCTTCCATAACCTTCAGGCAACTGTTCAATAAATTCATGAGCATGCGCTCTTTTTGCAGCACTAATGACCTCTGCATCGCTAGCGTCAGGTTTGCCGTAACGTATATTGTGCCAAACGTCAGAACTAAACAATATAGGGTGTTGAGGTACCATGCCCATTGATTGACGTAAATCCGTTAATTTCAATTGGGTAATATCAGTATCGTTAAAACTAATACTGCCTTTTTGAGGATCATAAAAGCGTTGTAGCAATTCAAATAAGGTGGTTTTACCGGCGCCAGAAGGGCCAACTAAAGCGACAATTTTCCCCGTAGGTATTGCTAAATTTATACTGCTAAGTGCAGCTCTGTCTGGACGTGAGGGATAACAAAAATCTACGTCATTAAATGCGATCACCGATTGGGCGTTATGACTGACCATCTCTGGACTAACTAATTCTTTGATCTCACTTTCAACCTCAAGTAATTCTAGTAATCTAGTCGCAGAGCCTGCCGCACGTTGTAATTCACCATAAACTTCGGCAATAGTTGCAACAGACATAGCTACCATAACGGCGTAAAAAACAAAGGCACCTAATTCACCGCCACTCATTTCACCATTTAAGACATCCATTCCCCCTACCCATAACATGCCACTAATGGCACCAAAGGTAAGAAAAATAACAATAGCGATCAAATATGAACGCTGCTTTACTCGTCGTTTAGCTACGGAAAAAGCCTTTTCTACTTCATTAGCAAAAGCGTATTGCTCTTTTACTTCGTGGGTATAACTTTGTACCACTTTAATGTTCTGAATTATTTCACCAGCATAAGTGCCTACATCAGCAATAGCATCTTGTGAACTTGACGCCAACTTTCTGACTTTACGACCATAAATCATCATAGGTATTAAAATAATAGGCACTGACAAAATCACAAAAAGAGTTAATTTTATATTAGTCACCATGAGCATCACTATGCCGCCAATGAGCATTAACATACTGCGTAATGCCATCGAAAAAGACGAACCAATAATTGATTGCAGTAAAGCGGTATCAGTAGTTAAGCGAGACATCAACTCACCACTGCGATTTTCTTCAAAATAGCTTGGATGTAAGGTTACCACTCGGTTGAACACTGCTTTTCGAATATCAGCGCTGATACGCTCACCTAACCAAGACATTAAATAAAATCGACAAAAGGTACCTACGGCTAACAGACTAATTAGGCCAATCAAGACTAAAATAGCCGTTTGTAATTGTTCAACTGAGCCAGCAATAAAGCCACTGTCTATAACAAATTTCACCCCCTGCCCCAACGATAAGTTAACCGCCGCTGTTATAAGTAAAGCCAATAAAGCAAATGCTAGCATTAGTTTATAGGGTTTTATAAAGGCAAATATGGGAAACAGGCTAGTAAATGCCGTAGGCTTATTTTTTGCAGGAGTACCATCTGAAATAGGCTGATTGAAGATTTGGCTGTTGTCGCTCACAATGGTTTCTCGAGGTAGTAGTGTTTCACTTAAGGTGGTTATGAAATGACATAATTCAAGTGATTGCGCCGAAATAAAGATGTGTCAAAAGGTGTAATATTCAAAAGGTAATAGTAGCACTATTCCAAATGAAAATTAGATCACAGCCAAATAGAAAATGGTAAATCTTGGTCGTATTCGAAGAATCAGTCAGCATAACCACTACCAATTGCACTAAATGGTAGCTCTAATTCTAGCTCTGGTACTTGAATACCTATCCAAGCCACAAAAGTATTACTGTTAGGCCCTGGGAAAATGCTGTATTCATTTATCCAAGGATAAAGGGCAATTGCTGCCTGAATTTTAGGAATAAGCTTCGAGGCTCTATCACCTTTTATAGAAAGTAATAATTTAGGTTTTGAACCATACCAATACCTATCAGGCGTTGAGGTTTGATATTGCCTGATTGCTGGTAACCCCTGCCTTACTTGCCAACCAGTAACCTCATAAACTCTATATTCAGTCGCTTTGCTCTTCTTAATTGCAATCCAAGGGTGAACAGCAAACCAGCCGCGCCAACTAAAAGCGTCTGCAGCATAAACTTCAATTATGGCTCTACTATCTTCACTCGGTGAAGTAGCTATACCGGCGGGCTCTCTACTAGCCGTACGCCAATCGTTTTGGGCACAAGCACTGATAAGTAATACAACGCAAATAATGATCCCGTATTTCATATACACTATTTATACACCGCTTTTATTTGTGGGTTTCAATTGCCTTAATCTTACATTGTTATAGTAGCCTTCAGAAGAATAAAACTGTAAGTATTTTATAAACTGCAATCAAATTAGATTAACCTCCTAGTGGTCATTTTTTCACACTATAGCCTTAATTGGTTGTTCCAACTCATCCATAGTGGCAAAGTGAAATCTGCCACATTTTTAAAAGTAACAGTTAGTATTTCATATTGCGCAATGTGCCCCAATACGCCTTAGAACTATTAAAGGTTTACAGCACAAAAATCATATGAATTTAATGTCTACTTCGGTAATTTCAATTAATATTAAATGTTGTTTTTGCAAACTTTACGTTAGAAAATTGTACGACTTAATTGTTTCTGTAGTGCTGCTTTATCGGAAGAGTTGTCGCTTTAATTTAACGCATCAATGACTTCAATGATGACTTTTTTCGACGGTAAGGTTAGAAAAGACTAGTAAACCAAAAGTGTCAATTCAGATTTGAGCTAATGCTGTTCATGACATAGATATATATTTCTAATACGCTTTACTACGTTATTCATTGCCATGTTCTTCCTATATTGGCATTAAGTTGCTATTAGTTTTTATCACATTAGCTTTAAATTAGTGAGGCTCCAATTAAGTAAGCGTTTACTTAAGTTAACTTAAAAAACATTAAATTTAATAACCTATTGAATCCTTGATAATACCTTCAGACAACCAAGCCTATTTTACAATACACGCTGTATTGAAGTCTTTAACAGGTAAAAGGCGAGTTTAAACAAGACCAGTTTTATTGCCTCTGCTAAAGAGATTAATTCCAGGATGCTGATGGAAGAAAAAATTTGAAGGTTTATCTAGCTTATAAAAGTGTGACTTAAGGCAAAGTCGCAACGAAATTACTGACGCGATCACACTGTATTTCACCACCAGAGTACTGAGATAATTTGTTAAAGGGAATGCCGAATTTAATTTTGCTAGTTAGTCATAGCGTTTCACGTTATTCTGGCTTATCTGATTAATAAATAAACGTTAATACCAAAGAATAAATCAGTGAACTAGCTATTGCATTGAATGCTGGGGGCTCAATCTAACCCACTAAAATACCTAAATAATAGGGGGGATACTGGTTATTCTCTCACTAACAATAATAACAAGGAGTAAATATGAGCCGTCTAACTATTTTTTTGAGCTTATTCATCTTACCCATTTTTTCGGTTAACGCTGGCGTTGATGAAACTGTTAACAACCTTACTGCGCCCATCGCAAAATTTATCAGCGACATTGTTTTTTTTAGCGTGTCTATTTTTGGCGTCGATTTTCCCTTGGTTGTTTTATGGTTGGTTATCGGAGCCACCTTTTTCACCTTGTACATGAATTTTATTAATATTAGAGGATTCAAACACGCCATTGAATTAATACGTGGCGATTATTCAGATCCAAAGAGTCATGGTGAGGTTTCCCATTTTCAGGCATTAGCCACTGCCGTGTCAGGTACGGTTGGCATCAGCAATATTGGTGGTGTTGCTGTTGCTGTTACCGTTGGTGGTGCGGGGGCAACTTTTTGGCTGATATTAGCCGGTTTCTTAGGTATGTCTACTAAATTTGTTGAATGTACTTTAGGGGTAAAATACCGTAATGAATTTGAGGACGGCCATGTTTCGGGTGGCCCGATGTATTATCTACGAAAAGGCTTTACCGACCGAGGTTGGCAAGGTTTTGGCAAATTTATGGGCGTATTTTATGCCTCAGGTATTTGTCTTGGTGCCTTAGGCATTGGCAATATGTTCCAGTCAAACCAAGCCTATGTGCAGCTTAACGGCGTAACAGGCGGAGCGTTAGACGGATTAGGTTGGTTAGTTGGCTTAGCCATGGCTAGCGTAGTTTTCATGGTTATTATTGGCGGCATAAAATCTATCGTAAAAGTAACCGAAAAAATAGTGCCTTTTATGGCAATTTTCTACTGCCTATTCGCGTTTATTGTCATCATGATGAATGTCGATTCACTGCCTCAAGCAATTTCAAATATATTTACCGGTGCATTTACCGGTGAAGGTGTAGCAGGTGGCGCACTTGGCGCCATGATTATTGGTTTTCAACGAGCGGTATTTTCTAACGAAGCCGGTATTGGCTCAGCTTCAATCGCGCATTCAGCGGTTAAAACCAATGAGCCCGTTACCGAAGG
Organism: uncultured Colwellia sp.; assembly: GCA_913062815.1. Classification (GTDB taxonomy): domain Bacteria; phylum Pseudomonadota; class Gammaproteobacteria; order Enterobacterales; family Alteromonadaceae; genus Colwellia. Next base: position 5,066 of record CAJXWZ010000059.1, read on the forward strand.
TATCGTATCTTTACTAGAGCCCTTCATCGATACTATATTAATTTGTACCATGACCGCTTTAGTCATTGGTACCGCACAGGTAGCAAATCCTGAATTTGCTGGTGAAGCAATTGGCGTAGCCATGACCTCAGCCGCTTTTGAACGTGAAATATCTTGGTTCCCTATTCCCTTAGCATTTATCGCAGTGCTCTTTGCCTTTTCTACCATGATTTCTTGGTCATATTATGGTCTCAAAGGGTGGACATATTTATTTGGTGAAAGTAATGCGAGCCAAGTTAACTATAAAGTGATTTTTTGTGCCTTTGTCGTGTTAGGTTCAACGGTAAAACTGGGGCCAATTCTTGATATATCAGACGCGTTAGTTTTCTTAATTTGTATTCCTAACCTAGTAGGGTTGTACTTTTTGGCCCCCATAGTCAAAAGAGAAATGCAGTCTTATTTTGCCAGAATAGATAGTGGTGAAATTAAGAAATTCAAATAACAGATTAGATTTCACCGCTTAAACTACTGTTTTATAACATATAAACAGTAATTTAAGCGATATACAGGCAGCTCATAAGCGCTTTTATTTTTGATATATCATGAAATCAGAGATATCTGCAAAAGCGTTATTTTTCGTAATATCTGTGGTAGTAACCATATCCAAACACCGCTCTACACCCTCAACAAATCTCATTTTAAAACAACAACTTACAGTTATCTGTACTTTACCGCATTGATCATTCCATGCAAATGGATGCTTTAAATCCACCGGGTAAGTTTTTTAGTTGCATGCTTCCTTGGTGTGCTGCTGCAATGGCGTTTACCATGCTAAGGCCTAGTCCATTTCCCGGGCTATTCCTTGTTTCGTCTAACCTGACAAAGCGCTGAATTACTTCTTCAAGTTTATCATTGGGTATGCCATCCCCTTCATCTTGAACACTGAGGGTAACTTTTCCGTATTGCTCTGCTGCTAAAATACTTATATTGCTGTTTTTCGGGGCATATTTTATCGCATTCTCAAGTAAATTCCCCAATGCTTGAAATAATAAATTGATGTCAGCCTCTACTGATGTCGTTGCCAATTCCATTGTTAAGCGCTGTTCTTTTTCTTCTGCCAGAGGACGAAACAAGTCTATAACGTCTGCTACTACGGCGTTAAGATCGACTGCTTGTTTAGTAATATAAGCATTGCCTGACTCTAAATGACTAATCCGCAAAAGCGAATCAAACGTATCAATGATAGTATCCACTTGTTTAGTAAGACTGACGGCTACTGGCACCTCCAATTTCAATTGTTCAAGTTGGTTATGCAAGGATGTTAACGGTGTTCGAAGATCATGCGCAATATTATTAGATATTTGTTTAATATCCTCTACTTTTACTTCAATTTTACTTAACATTTTATTTAGATTACGGGCAAGATGATCAAATTCATTTTTACCACCTGAATGCGAAATACGCTGACCTAGATCCTGATGCTTAATAATGTGATCTGCCGTTTGATTTATATTTTCTAATTTTTGGTAAATTTTCCACGCTATGAAGATCGTTGCAATAAAACCGAGAAACAACAACACTAGTCCATATAATACTAATTGGGTTGTTATTTCCCTGATGTTATCACCAACGACCTGTTGATTATCAGCAGAGAGTAAGGACCTAGATTTAACTTTTAGGTATTCTTCAATATAAAGTGTATGGTCTCTATCTAAACGAATAGTTGAAAGAGCAATACCTGCATGAACATCTCGCCAAAGAGTATGTATTTCACCGTTCTTTTTGTTAACGCCTTTCTCATTTTCAGCGGCAGCTTTTCGCTTTATTTGTGCAATATTTTTGTTCAACCACGGTAAATCGCCTGCACTAACGATTCCATTACTTAACACAGCGTAATTAAGCCCTGATTTCACCGTGCGAGCATCGAGCAAAACTGTAAGAGCCGGTAAGCCTTGTGCTTGGAACTGGCTAGTAAAAGCACAAATTTCACATTCACTTGAGACTATCGTTTCTAGCTGCGTAACCTGTGGCTCTAACCATTCATCATAAAAGGTGTAAGCGGCGACTAAAACTAAGGTCAAAGTAATTCCATAAATCAAAAGTAGCCGGCCAATAAAGCTATTTAACATGGTGATCAACCTTATACCCCGTGCCTCGCAGCGTTTGTAATATCGGTGAAGATGACCCTTCGTCTATTTTCTTTCTTAAGTTGCTAATATGAACATCAATAACATTGGTCTTAGTATCAAAATGATATCCCCAAATACTTTCCAGTAGCATTGTTCGAGTAAAGACCTGGCCTGCATTCCTAACCAGTTGCTCCAGTAGATTAAACTCTTTGGTATGTAGCTCAATAACTCTGTCACCTCGCGTTACTTGGCGTTTGAGTAGGTCCATTCTTAAGTCTGAAAAAGCAAGCATGGTCTCTTTTATTGGCAGCATTTTCGGAGCACGTTTTGCTAGCACCTCTATTCTAGCCAGCAGCTCGCTAAAGGCGAAAGGCTTAACCAAATAGTCATCACCTCCAGCCTTAAGACCCTTCACACGTTCGTCAACATCACCTAAAGCAGACAAAAATATTATTGGGCAATCTTTGCCGATAGCGCGTAACGCTTTGACAATGGATAAACCGTCTAATTCTGGCAACATACGGTCGACAATGAGCAAATCAAAGTCATTATCTATTGCCGTAGAAAGTCCCTGTTTTCCATTAGACATATGCTCTATGCAATGCCCTACTTGTTGCAGGCCTTTTTTTATAAAGTCTGCGACAGCACTGTCATCTTCAATAAGTAATATTTGCATTGATAATCTCGGGACCTTCATGAATGAATACCACTATTGTATGTCTATTTTTAGCATATTATTGTGGTTATTGGTTACTGATACTGTTCGATGTTTTCAGGTTGCCAGTTATATTCGATCATACTTGCTGTCATTCGTGCATGAGCAAGTCCTTTGAGTCGAGCGACCACATGAAGGGCGCCATCGATACCAGAAGATACACCTGCCGTTGTTATTATTTTACCGTTATCAACAAAGCGACTGCCTCGGACAACAGTAAAACTCTGTTGTGATGATTGCCTATCTAACCATTTTATCCATGAACTATGAGTAGTGGCTTCGAGACCTTTTAACATTGATGCGCCAGCCAACAAATTCGCAGCATTGCATACAGACATGGTGATAGCTGCATGCTTGGACGTTGCTTTTATCCATGCCATTGTTTCGGGTTGATGAAACAATGGCGCAACACTGCCACCAGGAACAATGAGAATATCAGCTTTAGGCATGTTGGCAAAAGTGTATTTTGGAGTAACCTGATAATTTCCTCCATCAAACGCTTTCATTGTCGATGCAACAGTAAAAACATTGAAACTATGTGCATTTACAAACACTTCTAAAGGCCCCGCCCAGTCTAATACATCAACGCCATCGAATACCAAAATGGCAATATTTAATGGCTTATTACTTGGCATAGCGTGTTCTGACATTGAATGTTCAGGTTCTTTATCTGTTAATTTTGATAATTGCTGTCTTTTAAATTGCATGGATTGGCTTAACCCCATCCACTCTACCGTACCATTTATCTCATTCTTTGATATTGCATGACTGGTGAATTTTACGCCAGATTCCGGCAATATAAAGCTGATAGCGCCGTTTTTAAAGTCGATGGTTTTATCATCTTCGTTGGCATTCCCCATGCCTCGCGTATCCATGCCCCAAAACGAATAACTTGTTGATAATCTTCCATTGATTTCTTTTGTGGTAAAAGTGAGTGGATGTTCATGGTCCCCCATTGATATGCCACCTTGCCATGTCCCAAGCAATACTCTTTCACCAACAGTTAATGTCGTAGAATTGATAAATGGAGTAACTTGTGTTTCAGCGCTGTAAACATGCTGTTCAGTACTATTTTCAATTTGAACAACTTTAGTGTCAACGTCATAAACGTGATTAAAATTAACCTCACTCGATATTACTTTTTCTGTTAAATCAGTTGTTTGCTTATTAGGTGTGGTTATTGCTGCTGAGGTGCAAGCCGTTATTAGAGAGATACATAATCCCAAAACCAGGTGTTTTTTTATCATGACTTATACTTTAATTATTGAATTGAAATGATATTTTAAAGACACAAAGTGAGCTAAGCGTTTATTAAAGATTAAATATATTTAATGTTTATCGAAGAGAGTTTCGATGAATCAGTGACAACAACGATGCGAGAATAAAGCACAATTTTAAATGTGCTAAAGCCTTTTATAATGGTAACCGCTGTTATTTGTGATGGTTAAGTTGCATATAAATCTTAGTTGCTAATATGCCATTAGTTATCACCACACCTGCTATTAGAAATGAGGATTTTTGCTTATCAACAGAAGTCTCAACTCTAAAACGATATACTTCTGTTATGGGCTCTAAAGAGCATGACTTCTATGGTGTTAATGCCAAAAAATGAGATAAAAAGCTATTTTAGAAAATATATTCCATCTCGCTTTCGCCCCCATAACGAGTTAGGAACGTTTATTTAATCATAAACCAATAGTTATAATTTTCCATACTTTAAATAAGCTTCTACAGGATCTACTCCTTCAAGAATAATCTTTTTCACTAGATTCTCAATGCCGATTAACTGTGCTGCTCGAGCAAAAATTGATACTGTAGCAGAAGCAAGTAATACACTTGCTAATAATGTTGTAATTTTGTTTTTAGAAAAATTAATTAAATTACTAATTTTATTGTTTTATTTGAGAATAGATATGTTTGGCAACTTCTTTGCCATGAGCCTTTCTACCTAATGAGTTGTAATGGACATTGCCAGAAGCAGCCCACCATTTCTCATGGTTTGGCTTGGTAAAATGATATAAATCATTGATATGAATTTCTGGATACGCTTGCATCACTTTTAACGCAACATCATTGTATTTTGCAGCGTCACCTGCGACTCGTCCTGCTTCCCCTTCGGGAATAGGTGTCGTAGTAGCAAAAATAAGCTTTGCATTCGGTGCTAGTTGTTTTAAGTATTGAATATTCGCACGGAGATTTTTTTCATAATCACTGAACGAGCTAATTTGCTGGCCGTTTACCTTATCCAGTTTTCTATTATGAGTGTATTTAAGATCATGCAAACCAACATTAAAGTGAATAACATCCCAGTTAAACCTCCAACCATCAGCTAATTTCTTGTCTTGCATTTTATGATGCATCTTAGTCATTTTAGGAATAAACGATTTTGAGTCACCGCCATTTAGATACAAACGGTAGACATTAGCTTTACCTTCAAGCTCTGCTCGAACGGCTTGTGTGTAGTGAATAGAGATTGAATCACCGTAAATAAGTACATTAGGAAGTTTTTGATTATTCTCGACAAAAGCAAATTCAGCTGTTTCAGCTGTTTCAGCTGTTTCAGCTGTTTCAGCATAAGCAAAAGAACTCAATAAACTAGCCGACAATAGGGGAATAACGTTTAACAAAAGCTGTTTAATATTTAATTTTACATTCATGTTTAATTGGCTCTTTGTTTAGATATTGCTGTTTTCACTGGCGCGTTTGGTTAAGAGCTTTTATAGTTGTGCACTCAACCCATGTAATAACTCTGTTACTCATTGAACTGACCAGCTAGATATCGCTATATTTTATTTAAGGCTCTATGGATATTGAGTCATACTTTTTAGCAAATTTTTCTGCCATAGCCATAGAGGTAATGACTTCTAAACCATAGGGCATCCAATCGCTGCCAGGAATCCAACCGGCATCGCCATAATCATAAGCACCACGATAGCTACTTAGCGCGGTAACATTTTGAGTCGCCAACGCGTCTGTTTGTCTGACGCCATTTTGTACGGATTTGTCTTTTGGCATCAAATTCAGAGCGGTTAATTCACTATTAATAAATAACTCGTCACGCTTGCCTGTCAAATTTCCTTGGATAGATCCACGATCAACAACCGGAATGTTGCCTTGCTTATTTCTTGCTGGATGCACTAAGCCTTTTTTCATTTGGGATCTTAGTAATTTTTTCTCTCTTGGCCCTACTCGATCATCTAAGCCTGCACTTATGTTGTTGATAACATGCCAATCACTTATCGGTGGGAAGTTCTTTTCTTGGCTACCTTTGTTTTGTCGAGCATGATCTAATATATTTCTGGTGAGTGCACTGGCAACATGATTATGGACGTCAGTATTGTTGTAAATATTAAATTCACCATAACCCTCAACATTAATCCCTCTTTTTGAAGCCCAAAACACATTGTGGTGTAAGCTTAATTGACTACCAGCCAAGTCTAGGCGAAAAGCATTACCGTTAATATTGTGGATCCAGTTATGATGTACCTCAGCATATTCTTGTGAACCGTGTGGCATATAAATACCTGAAACATCGCTATTGTATTTTCCTGCATTAAAGATGTTGTTATAAGCAATTTCTGGTTTAACGCTTAATGGTGATTTAGCTTTTATTCGAATCGAAATAGCATCAGAATGATTATTGAAAAAGGTATTTCGCGTAACTCGATAAGGCCCCGTAGCGTCAATAAAAACAGCCCGGCTTTCGAAATTTGCATGACGATTATTTTCAAGAAAAACGGAGTTGTTTATGGTTAACTCACTTCCTATTAATTTAAGGGCGGTGTTTTTTGCCCCTGCAAATAAACTTTTTTCGACAACAATGTTAGACCCAGCAAGCTCAATAGGCTTATTAATCGCATTACCTTTTACTCGGTCGATAAATAGTAGCTCTTCGCCTATATAACTAAAGTGAGTATTAGAGAAGGTGATAGCATTATTATCGCTGTTATTGAGCTTTACCGAGCAGCCAAAAAAATCAATCCCTTGTATAACAACATCAGTTAATTGCGATTGCTGATTAATACAATAATCACTTGTTTTGGTCAGGATTTTTGCATCATTTGGATTGATCCCGTTTAATGGCATTAAATATAATGCTCCATTTTCTACAAACCACTCACCCGGCGAATCAAGTAAGTCTAAATCGCCTGCTAAGAAAAACTTTGATTTATTGGGGTGCCAAACATGGCTTTCAGGTAATGTTTCTAATGCTTTTACAGAGCCACGTCGTCCATCTTCTCCAGTATATTTTCGATTATAAAAGTTATCGTCGTTCCAATGTAATGTTTCACCATCGAATGATTCAATAAGTCGGCTATAGTTACTATTGCCTTTACCATAACGAATAAAAGTATAAGCACCGGTTAAATCAAGATCAGCAATTTCTTTAAAAGCATTTGAGGTCAGAACACCAGGTCCTGAACCATCTGTAGCCTTAGCCCATTTTTTATCTTCAAGCCAATTATCGACCCATTGTACATTTGGCCACTGTGCCCAAGTCATAGGTTGATTATTGAAAAAAATTTGTTTAGGTTTCTGGTTTAGCTGTGGGGGTAACTCAGTTTTGTAAATACCATTACCATGTTTTTCAAAGCTTGCTTTAAGTATTTCTAAGCCAGAAAAAACCACCTTTCTGGGGTTTTTAGCCTGTATATTAATACCTGATTTAAGTGAAAATTTCCCTGTATATAAACCATCCATAACAACTAAGGTATCGCCACTCGACATTTTATCAATAGCATATTGCACTGTTTGAAATGGCTTTTCTATCAATGTGCCCTGCTCATTATTATTCCCTAGTGGTGAAACATAGTAAGTAACACCATTAGATGAGCTATTAACCTCTTTATTGGGAGCCACAGAAGTATTTGATGCTTCACAAGCTAAAATAACTAAGACACTAGCCAGTAGAGTGGCTTTTTTCTGTAAATGTTTCACTTTTAAATTCCTTTACTCATTTTACTTACTCATTTTTTTTAGATAAAAATCATAGCTCTTTCGACGATCTTCTTTTGCACATTGTTAATAACGCCTTAGCTACAGAGCCTTTGCAAATATTCAAAAAAGATAAAGATTATGATCCTTATCTATTTTATTGCTTCACATAATTAACATGAGTGTTGAACGGTTTATTGCCACGATATTCTTTTACTAATACTGCATTTTTATTACGTAACTCCTTAACCACATCCGTATATTCCGGTTCTGCGATTAAGTTACTAATTTCATGAGGGTCGTTTTCTAAATCAAATAACTCTTCATATATTGGCTGTTCTCCATTAATCGACGCGACACTCATAGCGGCGTATGGCTGGTCTTTTTTCTTATCAAAATAACGTACATATTTCCATTTATGAGTACGCACCCCCTCCATTCGAGGATAGTTTTGGATGGTCATCATATTTTCTAAGAAAATTTCCTGACGCCATTGTGGTTTATCCCCTTTCATCAAAGGTTTTAGGCTTTTGCCTTGCATCTCTGCTGGCACAGGGGTATTAGTTAACTCAAGTAAGGTCGGCGCAATATCAACTAAAGCAACAAGTTCGTGACGCTTATCCGCTTTTTGCTGCTTCATTCTAGGATCGTACACCACCAGAGGAATGCGCACCGATGGTTCATAAAGATGTACCTTGCCACCTAAACCAAATTCACCATGCATTAAGCCGTGATCCGAGGTAAAGACAATAATGGTATTGTCGCTAATACCTTGCTTTTCCAGATGGTGAACCAGTTTACCTAATAACTTATCAATACCAGAGATAGTTTGTATCTCTCTGATTTTTCGCTCTTTCAGGGTAGATGGTGTTTTAACGTAGTTATAACTTTTTATGTATTTACCGTTATAAACGTCTAACGGCAATTTCGGCGTTTTGATGTCTTTATTGGCAACGTAAGTTTCAGGGATAGTTACCTGACTTAACTTGTCTCGATAGACTGTTTTGTAAAGATCCAGATCGCTATCACGTTGCTGCATTGACTCAGTGCCCCAGGAATGAGGCACATTGAAATTAATCATTAAGGCAAACGGTTTGTCCTTAGGTCGGCTATCGAGAAAGCGATATCCCGCTTTAAACGCTTCATTAGGCGCCATGAAGTTTTCTAGCCCCTCTTCGAGGATTTCTATTTGGGTATAAGCTTTGGCATTGTTAAAAATAGCATGACGCTTATGATCTTTCGGATAAAAACCTAAGTGCTTGTGGCTGCCATACCAATAATCAAAACTTTGCTCCATAACGCCACTTTTATAGCCCAATACACCCGCTTCATTTTTACCAATAGGTGTATGATTTTTACCAACATAGCCAACAAAATATCCCGCATCTTTTAATATCATCGGATAAGTTTGTGACCATGCATCTTCGGTCATACTACTTTTTGAGTTAAAATTAATACCATGACGTCGTTCGTATAAACCCGTTAATAAGCTGGTACGGCTAGGCGTACAAGCCGCGCTGGTAGCAAAGCCTTTGATAAAAACCGTGCCGTTAGATGCGAGTTTATCAATGTTAGGGGTTTTAATGATGGCATGCCCTTCAAATCCGGTATAATTTGTCCGCATGTCGTCTGCCAAAACAACCACAATATTGGGTCTTTTTGTTTTTACGTCCTCCACCTCATGCGCAGCTATAGAGCACGTAGTCAGGAGAAAAATTTTCATAAAAAAAAATTTAACTTTCATGGCGGTTGCTTTCGATAATTGAATGAACTTCATTTAATTATTCTTTCGATAATTAATCATGATAGAAATGAGAACCTGTTGAAACTGTCAATGCTAAATTGCAGTTTCAACAGGGTTATGTAAGCTAATAAAGCTACAAGGTTACTTCCAATGCATAACCTAACGTTGAGTTAGTTAATTTAGGTAGTTCAATAGCAAGAGCATCATTGTTGTTTTTCCATGATACCTTTCCTTGTTGCCCTAGAACTCGAATGTTTTTGACGTCAAGACCTTGTAAAGATTTTACTGATATTTTATTCGTTGCTGGTTTTTTGAATGAAACAACATAGACTTTATTTTCTTTTTGGGTAAACCAAAAATCAGTCTCTTTAAAATCAAAGGTCACTTTATTTTCAGAACGGTGTTTTGTACCTTTCATGCTGATTTTTGTCGGTCCTTCATGATCAACCTTCCAGGGTGCAGAATCATAAATTGCTTCGCCATTAACCCGTAACCATTGACCCACTTGTTTTAAAATACCTGCAGATTCTTTAGGTATCACGCCGTTTCCATCTGGGCCAACATTTAATAAAAAGTTACCGCCTTTACTGACATTAGCAATTAGCCAGTAAAGTGTCTCTTTAGGGCTTTTCCAATCGGTATCATAAGATTTAAAGCCCCATGAATGATTTGTTGTCGCAATGCCTTCCCACGTATTCGCACTCGCTTGATCAGGAATAACATTATCACCTGGCGTACCAATATCAGCAAAACCATTACCAATGCGAGCATTAACCAAAATTTCAGGGTTCGCATCATTCACTAAGCGATAAAATTCCATGCTATATTTTGGTGGTATATAAAGCGGGGTATCAAACCAAATTTGGCTTAAATCGTAATTGGATAATAACTCTTTTACCTGTGGAATTGACTTGTTTTTGATGTAGTCATCAAAGCTCACTGGCGATGGATCGAATTTATTGACAAATAGAGCACGTCTTGGTTTGATGTCCGGCGCTGGCCCATAATCTTTCAAACCGCTATCACCACCACTTCGCCAATCAAGGGCATTAGAATAGTAAACACCAAAATCAATACCAGCTTTTTTTGCCGCTATTTCCATTTCTTTAATGGCATCACGGCCAAAAGGTGTAGCATCAACAATATTATAGTCACTAACATCTGAGTCAAACATCGCAAAACCGTCATGATGCTTTGAGCCCATCACGATGTATTTCATACCAGCGGCTTTAGCAATGGCAACCCATTCATCGGCATTAAAGCCTTGAGGGTTAAAGTTCTTGGCATGTTTTGCATATTCTTCGCGCGGAATTTCTTTACGGCGCATGATCCATTCAGCCACTCGTGGGCCTGTGCCGCCATCTTCCATTTTCTCGCCTTTATA
>CAJXWZ010000060.1 GCA_913062815.1 uncultured Colwellia sp.
TCACTTAATTTAAAAGCAGCATAACCATTAACAATCACCCCTAATATCGCTAACCATAACATGCCTTGAGCATCAGGCATCTCTGGCGATAACAATCGAGGGAATGAAATGGTTAATACCCAAATCGACCCTGCTATTAAGACAACACCATTAATAAGTGCGCCTAATAAAGAGAAACGATGGTAGCCGTAACTAAACATTTCATCATAGCTTTTCTTGCTGAGTTTATTTAATCCCCATGCGAGACCGATGGATAAACTATCTCCTAAATCGTGAACCGCATCCGCCATTATTGCGGTGCTGTTGGTTAACCAGCCGCCAATAAACTCGATAATAGTAAAACAAACATTTAATATAAATGCCCAGCCAATACGACTCGAAGACATATCTTTAGGAATATGACTGTGTCCATGGCTAGTTGAGTGTTGATGTAAATTTTCGGACATTACTTTCTCCTATAAATTGATATCCCGTAGCGAATACCTACGGGATATCTAGTTAAAGCAAACAATTATATTTACTTTAACCAAGCAGAACTACCTTCTCATTTCTTCAATCCGACCTTTAGAAAACCAACCATAAAGTACGGGGAGGACAAATAAAGTAAGGAACGTTGCTGTAACCAAACCACCAACAATTACCGTGGCTAATGGTCGTTGTATCTCAGAGCCTACACCGCTTGACATAATAATAGGAATCAAACCGAGGGCGGAAGTAATCGCTGTCATCAGTACAGGGCGAAGTCTTGATACAGCGCCTTCGTAAACGGCGTTGGCAATACTTTCCGTACCTGTTTGAATGCGTAAGTTAATCGCTTCAACCATAACCACGCCATTAAGAACCGCAACACCAAATAAGGTAATAAAACCAATCGAGCTAGGTACAGATAGGTATTGACCAGAAATATATAAGGCGACAATCCCACCAATCATAGCTAAAGGTAAATTAACGAGGATGAGCATGGCTTGACCAACACTGGCAAAAGCAAAATATAATAACAACGCAATAATGCCAATAGAAAGTGGAACAACAATGGTGAGGCGTTGCTGTGCTCGTTGTTGATTTTCAAACTGACCGCCAATATCAACTGAATATCCCGCAGGTAAATCAACCTCATTTGCAATCGCTTCTCGAATATCTTTTACGACACTACCCATGTCTCGCCCTTGTACATTGGCTTGAATAACGACGCGTCGCTGGACATCATCTCGGCGTACCTGAGGGGGACCCGATTCAATAGCAATATTTGCAACATCACCTAATCGCACCCATGCACCTGTTGGAGCTTGTAGTCGTAAATCAGCAATAGTTTGTTGCTGATTTCTAAACTCTTTGGCTACTCTAAGGTAAATGTCATAACGTTCATTGCCATTAATGACTTGTCCTACTTCCTGACCACCGATACCATTTCGCACTAACCTCATTACATCACCAACCGATAAGCCGTATCGAGATAATTGACGACGGTTTGGTCTAACAACTAATTGAGACTCACCAGCTATTGGCTCCATAGCAACATCCCTTGCGCCATTAACATCTTGAATTGCATTAACAATAGCCTGACCTTGCTGAGCAAGGATGTCGAGATCTGGGCCAAACAGTTTTATTGCTAACTGGGCTTTCACACCTGAAAGCAGTTCATCGACTCTTGTTGCGATAGGTTGAGAAAAATTAAGTAGTAAACCGGGGAATTTCTCAAGTTTTATTTCCATCAAACCTTGTAGTTCATGGCGTGTTTTTGCACTGGTCCACTCAGCGGTTGGTTTGAGGCCAATATATATTTCAATATTACTGACTGGTTCAGGATCACCACCAATTTCTGCTCGACCAATACGACTGGTAGCATAAGTAACTTCAGGAAATTCCAGTAGTATTTTTTCCAACTTAGGCGCTACAAACAGAGCTGTAGTTAAGCTGGTAGAAGGAGCCATTGTTACACGTAAATTAATTGTGCCTTCTTCAAGCTCAGGTACAAATTCAGTGCCTAAATTTGGCACTAGAAATAACGTACCAACAAGTAAGGCTCCAGCCCCGATAAGAACCACTTTTTTTGCGTTCATCGCTTTTATTAAACTACTCCGGTAAAGCTTTTCTAGCACACTAACGAAAGGGCTGGTTCGGGCTTTAAAACCTCGTTGAAACAGGTAACTGGCTAGAGCAGGTACAACAATGAGTGATACGGCTAAAGACGCCACCATAGCAATCATAATACTAATAGCCATGGGCTGAAATAGTTTGCCTTCGACTCCTTCTAAGCTAAACAAAGGGGCAAAAACCACCATAATAATTGTTACTGCAAAAAATACAGGCTTAGCGACTTCTCGTGCGGCAATTTGTATACGCAAACTAACATCGATATCTTTTTCGACATCAAAAGGGTTCTCACTGTCATGCATTCCTTCATGACTATGTTCGTGACGACGATCGGGCTGACTGAGATGTTTGAAAATATTTTCCATCATCACCACTGCACCATCGACCATCATTCCAATCGCAACCGCTAAACCACCCAGAGACATTAAATTCGCAGACAAGCCATTGTAGGCCATGATCATTAAGGCCATACCAACAGAAAGTGGAATAGAAATAAGAACCAGTAAAACTGCGCGTACATTCAGTAAGAAAAGTACCAATACAATAACAATAAATATAAAAGCCATTGTCAATGCTTGAACTACCGTACTAACTGCTTTTTCAATTAAATCTGCTTGGTCATAAATGGGTTCAAACGTTACACCTTTTGGCAAGGCTTGTTGAATGAGCGGGATTCTGTCTTTTATGCCATCAATGGCAACTTTAGTATTTGCGCCCATACGTTTTAAAACAATACCGGAAACAACTTCACCTAGGAATTTACTATCGTTAGTACCAACACGTTTAGTCATGGTGACAGCGCCCTGTCTAATTTCTCTTCCAAATTCAATAGTTGCAACATCAGCTAAATAAACAACAGTACCTTCAATTGTTTTGACAGGGATTTGCTTTAGTTCTTCAATACCTTTTTCATCACTACTTAACCAACCAACACCTCGAATAATAAGTTGCTCTTGGCCTCTTTCCATATACCAGCCACCAGCGTTATCATTATTATCTTCTAATGCGTTAGCGATATCTTCTTGGGTCAATTGGTACGCAAGTAAACGAGAAGGGTTGATATTTACTTGGTATTGTTTAACATTTCCGCCGAATGCTAAGACATCTGTAACACCATCTACAGGCATTAACAATAATTTAACCACCCAATCGTTTAGACTTCGAAGTGACATACTGTCATAACCAGAGTCTTCATCAGCGAGTAATAAATATTGATATACTTGGCCCAAACCAGAGGTGTTTGGCCCAATATCAGGTGTACCAACACCTTCAGGTATTAATTCTTTTGCTGATTGCAATCGCTCAAAAACCAATTGACGAGCAAAATAAATATCGGTGCCTTCTTTGAAGACAACCGTAATACCAGACAAACCTGTTTTAGAAATAGAACGTACTTCTTCAACATCAGGTAATGCATACATTACAGCTTCTATTGGAAAGGTAATGAGTTGTTCTACTTCTTCTGAAGCCAAACCAGGGGCTTCAGTATTAATGGCTACTTGTACGTTAGTAACATCTGGAAATGCATCTAAATTCAAACGAGGAATAGTAAAAAAGGCCGAAACCGTTAACGCAATCAAGGCTATAATCACCAATAATCGATTAGCGACAGACCAGTCAATCAAACGATTTAACATGTGTTAGTTCTCCAATTATCAATTAATGGTTATGAGCATCGAAACTGCCTTTGGCAATTTCCGCTGCTACATAAAACGCGCCTTTTGTGACGACTTTAGTACCTGCGGGTAAACCATGAATTTCACGTGATTTTCCCAGTTGTCGTCCCAATTCAACTTCGACACCTTTAAATTCGCCATTTTCTTCAACAAACACCATCCAATCACCATCACTACCACGCATTAATGCTTCTTCAGGCACAGTCAGAACTTTTTTGTCAGTTTCAAGGGCAAAATAGATATCAGCAAATAAACCGGGATGAAGCGTATGGCCGTCATTTTGAACCTGTAAACGTATAATGCGTGTGCGAGTAACTGGGTCTATGGTATGAGCTTTTTGAGTGACCGTAGCTATGTATGTATTGTTACCTACATTTACTTGCGCCTTTGAATTTTTGGGTAAATCCAATTCCATTGATGGAGCTAAACGTGCTTCAACCCATAACGTACCCTCATCAGCCAGATCAAATAAAGTACCGCCGGATTCTATGCGTTGTCCTTGACGGAAATTATCAGATAATACAGCGCCAGAAGTCTCTGCGTTTAGGGTGTATTGTCCAAGTTTTTTAGTGTTGGTAGCCAAAGAGGTAATAGCGTCAGCAGATAAGCCAAACGCATATAATCGTCCTAAGTCAGCCTCAAAATCGGTCTGAGCTTCTATAAAGCGTTTATCACCTACCGCTTTTCGACCAAGTTTTTGAACCCTTTTCCATTCTGAATCAGCGAGCCTATAGCTGGCTTGTGCTTCAGCCATTGACTCACTAAATAGGGTGACTAACGGTTGATTGATTTCAACATGATCACCTAAAGCAACATGGCGTTTTAGTATCACTGAATCTACTCTTGGCGAGACTAAATAACTGGTATAATCATTAGCCTTTATCTCCCCTTGAGCATAAATACTGTAAGCCATCGCCTGAGGCTCTAGTACGGTTATGTTAATTTCAGCTAAATTTAATTGTTCCTTTGAAAGTTTAACTCCCGCACCTTCTTCTTCATGTTCATTTTTACCTTCATGTCCATGCCCATCGTCTTTTTCTTCTTCGTGTTCATTTTTACCTTCATGTCCATGCCCATCGTCTTTTTCTTCTTCGTGTTCATTTTTACCTTCATGCCCATGCCCATCGTCTTTTTCTTCTTCATGTTCATTTTTACCTTCATGTCCATGCCCATCGTCTTTTTCTTCTTCGTGCTCATTTTTAGCTTCATGTCCATGTCCATCATCTTTTTCTTCAACATGCTTTTCGGTTTTTTCAGATGATTGAACATTTGCAAATGTCGCAGTAGTTATGGTTGTTATCCCACAAAAAAGTGCGGCCAGCGTTATTAATTTAATTTGCTTATTCATATGTTTTTTCCAAAATTGGTTCATTGACTATTAATTGATTCTTGATAATGCCTTTAATATTCAAAGCTGAGATAATTGCAGAGTCGCGGCTTTAATTTGGCCCACCTGTAATAGCCAGTCGATCTGGCTTAATTGAAATTGACTTTGTAATTCAATACCAGCATTAAGACCTTCAGCGCGTTGTTGTAATGCAAGTAAATACTCGGTAGTACTTACATCACCGCTTTGCCATTGCTTTTGCAGTAAATCGCCACTACGTTTTCCTCTTCCATCCATCAATTGTTGCCATCGTTGATAGTTTTTTTGATAAGTGATTAAGGTGTCAGTACTTGATTGGATAGCAAATCTCTGTTTGCGCATAACGGAGCGAAAATTTGCTTCAGCAGCTATTGCTTGTTGATTCGCAGCTCTTGCTTGTGCTGAATAATTGTTACGGATATTCAAAGGCATTGAAAAAGTTACGCCTAACACATTTTCTCGATCATTTTTGCCTGCATTAATACCGATAGTTGGATCAGCTTTAGTCTCTAATAACGCCAGTTGCGCTTCACTACTAGTTATTTTCCACTGTGCTTTTGCCGCTAAGACTAAGGGATGTTGTTCAAGCCATTGAGGTGAAAGTTGATAATTAGTGATAGTTAAACCTTGCGCAGGTATAACCTCTTTATCTGGCGTCCAATCTCGCAATAGCTCTTTGGTTTGGGCTTCGGCTTGTTTTAATTGAACTTGTACCTTTGCGGTGACATTCAACATTTGGGATAAACTTAAAAAAGTAAGTTCGGCATCTACTTGCCCTAGATCACCTGCTTTTTGACGGTCTTTAACTATATCAAGTAAGGTTTCTAACTGCTTTTCTTGTTCTTGGGCAATAACAGCTTGTTTTTTAGCTGCTTGCCAAGTAACTAACGCTTGTAAAGCTTGCGCTGTCTTTTCTTGAACAAGAAAGTCAAAGTGTTTGCTTGCTTGGGTTAAACTAAAGTTAGCTTGTTGCTCTTTCGTTTCCCGCTTATCCCACCAATCAATCGTTTGATTAATACCAATAGAATAATTATTAGCGTCACCTTCTCGTTCATAACCTGTCTCTAATTCAGGATTATAAAGTGGTTGCTTGTTTCCTTCAGCATTTGAAAAAACAGCATTCATTTCTTCTTTGGCGACAATAATATCGGGATGTTTGTTTATTTGCATCGATAACCAAGATGTTGATGTTGTTTGTGCATTTACGCTTTGTATATTAATTAAAATAGCCAAAGACATACTGACGCATAGCACAGCGCCAATATTTTTTTGAAAAAATATTTTCATAAATTAAACTCATATTTATTTAAATAGTGTTAACTAACGACAGTGAAATCGTAGTAGACACGAATATAAAGATGCTCAGCTAAACTGAGCGATTCTAATAGAGTTAACTTATAGGGGGGATTATTGGGTTATCGTGAAGAGGGCTTGAATATTGAAATAAATACCCATATTGATGTCCTATTTGATTCGGACGCTCAGTAAAGGTTTGAGCTTGAACGAGCCACTGAATATGAAATCCATGGCAATGACCACAATGATGACAATCTTTAGCATTATGTTCATTGTCTGTTGGTAATTCTTTGTCAGCTACAAAGCGATCAGATTCATGAGAGTGTTCTATTTGGATATGCTGTACATCTAATTCATGAATTTCTTGTGAATTTGCAATAGCTACAAATGATTGTAATACAATCAAAATGACTAAAGTAAAATTCAAAAACACATTTTTCACAGCAAAGACCTTTAAGGATACATAACACAAATTTATTGAGAAGGTATTTAGAAAATAATTAAATTCAAGAATATTCAAAATAACCGTACAACAACAACATCTATAGTAACTATAGAGTCAAGAAATATTTTCAGAATTAGCTAGATAACCCTTTTTTTCATTTTGTAACGATTAGTTAATTAGTTTTCTAATGCTTTCTACATTTTTATTGATTAGATGTCGAATGACATTTTTATATAGCCAATTTTTAATGCCAGACAAATTAGTGCCATATTTCTCATAGAATTCATCTGGGGTGTTAAAAATGCCAAAGTCATCATGTATACCTTCTTTTTGAATAAACGTATCTTTGCCTGACCATTCCACTTGTGGATCTAATAAACACTTTGTTGCAATACCATATCCGCAAAAATTATTTTTCACATTTTTAAACTTAGATTGAATAGATTTTAGATACAAGTCATCAATAATAAAGCCTTCTAGATTGATCCAATTATCTTCAAAAAGCACTTCAACCCAGCTATGAATAATGAATTCTGGAGCAAGCCACATAATGTAATTGGGTATAGCACCTTTTTGTAAGCTTTTCTCAATAGTAAATCCGTGAAATCTACAAGGAATATCCAATGCTCTTAATAAAGCCATTAAAAGAGTTCCTTTAGTATTGCATTGACCATACCCATCAGCTAAAACAAAGCTCGCACTTATATCATCACGACTGTTATACCCAAACTTTATTTCATCTTTAACAAAACTGTAAGCAGCCCCTATTTTTTTTAAATC
Organism: uncultured Colwellia sp.; assembly: GCA_913062815.1. Taxonomy (GTDB): domain Bacteria; phylum Pseudomonadota; class Gammaproteobacteria; order Enterobacterales; family Alteromonadaceae; genus Colwellia. The sequence continues at coordinate 7,658 of CAJXWZ010000060.1, forward strand.
ATCAAGAGAATTCCAGCCTCTATTTTTAATCAAGTCTGTAATTAGAGGGGTATCGTAATCTAGAATATTCGATTTCTTTAAATATATATTTGATTTAATAGGATTCTGCTTTACTAATTCAGTTGCTGGCTAAAACGAGTAAAAGTCATTAATATATGCTCGTTATTTATCTTGTTATTAACAGCTTATCATAGGTTGGATCTTAAGGAATAAAACAATTGAAATCATGCTCTGAATTTGATCTGATATTAATCGCCAAACCAACATCAATAAAAGACAGAGCATGATTAAAGATAATACTGAGTTAGCGCAAATAATGAAAGTTCTTGATGACTTTAATATTAATGAAATAGGTAAAACAAGTCATTTCGCACGAGAAAACGACTTATTAAACCATTTGAATTAGTTATGTCACTCATAACCGCTTTAGGCGATAAATCGGTCGACACGGTAACATATTTACATCGCTATTTTGTGAAGCTTACGGAAACAGATGTTCAATATAAGCCTTTTCATAACCAACTAAGCAAACCAGAGTTTGTTAAGCTAATGAAACCCTTAGTTGATGTCGCGTTAAGCGAATTGCAACAAGAGGTACTTGGCTCAGAGGTAGACTTATCTGACTTTAAGCGGATTGTATTACAAGATGGAAGCTCGTTTGCGGTGCATGACAGCTTAAAGGAGCATTTTAAAGGGCGCTTAACTAAAATAAGTCCCGCAGCAATAGAAGTGCATGTCAGTTGGGATGTTTTAAAGGGTTACCCTGTACAAGTGTCTGTAAGTGCTGACAGTCAGAATATGACTTTTTACCTGATGCCAGCACACTCGCAGACACATTGTTTTTAGCGGACAGGGGTTACTTCAAGTTATCGTACTTAGAGTCAATTGACGCTGCGGGTGGTTTTTACGTTGTTCGAGCTAAAACAACAGTCAATCCAACTGTTGTTGCAGTCTTTAACCGTAAAGGGATCACATTAAAACGTTTTACAAGCAAAAAGCAAAAGGATGTGAAGAAGCACATTCGTCGTAGCGTTATTGTTGATATGGATGTTGAAGGAAAAACAGATTACCGCTTGATTGCTAGCTGGCCTAAAGGAAAAAGTGAACCCACTTATTGGGCAATCATTTTAGGCTTGGCATTCTCTGCATTAGGTATCTCTTCAATAAAACGATTGAAAAGTTTGATCTAAATCAATAAAGCTTAATGAGAATGATTTGCATTAGCGCCTTGTTAGATGTAGACTCACCACACTAACTAATACCGTAACTCATGGAATCTTATATCTAATGAATAAAAGCCTTGTTGCCTTAGCAATTTTAACCACGTTGAGTCAAACCAGTTTAGCCGCTCCTTCCCCTGATGATGATAGCAATATTGAACAAATGTCTATTTTTGGTAGTGACCAGTCGGTAAATGACATTCCTGGTAGTGCCCATATGATTACTGAAGAACAATTAGAAAAATTTGATTACAGCGACATTATGCGTACGTTAACGTCTATTCCGGGTGTTTATGTGCTAGAAGAAGACGGTTATGGTTTACGACCTAATATTGGTATGCGTGGAACTGGGCAAAACCGTAGTGAAAAAGTAACCATAATGGAAGATAATGTGCTGGCAGCCCCGGCACCTTATGCCGCTCCGTCAGCTTATTACTTTCCAACAGCAGGTCGCATGCAACAAATTGAAGTATTAAAAGGTACTTCAAGCGCTATGTATGGACCAAGAACAACAGGTGGCGTGATTAATTTATTGTCTCGACAAATACCTGATGAAGAACTCTCCGGCCAAGTTGATTTGAACCTAGGTGGTGATGGCTATGGTAAGTTACATGCTTACGCGGGCGGGACAGGAAAAAATGTTTCGTCAGTATTCGAAGTGTATCGTTACCAAGCTGACGGGTTTAAAAACATTAATAACACTGATCAAGAAGCTGATTTTTTTAAAAATGATTACCTTGCTAAATTTCGTTTAAATAGCGATGCAGACGCAAAATATTATCAAGAGTTAGAATTAAAACTAAAATATTCAGACGAAGACGCCAATGAAACTTATATGGGCATTACGGATGAAGATTTTAACAGTCAACCTTACAATCGTTATTCTGCTTCACAGCTTGATAATATAAGCACCGAACATAAACAAGTACAATTAAATCACCTTTTACAGCTTTCAGAGCGCTTTAATTTTGTCAGTACGGTTTACTACAACGACTTTTCAAGAAACTGGTATAAAGCTAGTAAAATTAATGGTTTGTCATTAGGTAGTGGTGGTATTGAAGCCGCTGCTGATTTTGATAAATCGCCTAGTGAACAACCCTTATCTTTTGATGTTAAAGCCAATAGCCGCGCTTATATTTCACAAGGCGTACAAACAGTACTTAATGCTGATTTCAATGATCATCAAGTTAAGTTTGGCGCGCGCTATCATGAAGATGAAATGGATAGATATCAATGGATTGATGGTTTTCAATTAGATCAAAATTACCAATTAACTCAACTTAATGCGGGTACGCCGGGCACAGAGTCGAATCGTATTGATAGCGCGAAAGCAACGGCACTGTTTGTTCATGACGAATATAGCGTTGGTAATTTCATTTTCAATGCGGGTTTACGCTATGAAAACATGACCATTAGTCGCAAAGATTGGGGCAAAGGTGTTAGTGATCGTAACCAGCCATTGAAAAAAGATATTGATAATAGTCTTGATGTATTTCTACCTTCACTTGCTTTAACGTATAAAGTTAATGATGATTTAGTCATTATTGGTGGTGTACAAAAAGGTTTTGCGCCACCAGCACCAGGTAATAAAGAAGCAATAAATGAAAAAAGTATTAATTATGAATTGGGTTTTCGCTACAACGACTCTTTAGCGAATGCCGAAGCCATCTTGTTTTATGCAGATTACGCCAATATGTATGGCAATTGCACCGCAAGTCAAGGCTGTGATGATGAAAATATTGGCGATCAATATAATGCGGGTAAGGTTCAAATAGGAGGTCTTGAGCTAATGGTGGGTTATCGTTTTGAAACACAATCAGTCACCTTTCCTATTGATTTAACTTATACCTATACCGAAACTGAATTTAAAAATTCTTTTGACTCAGATCTTGACACCTGGGGTACAGTAAATGCGGGTGATGAGTTACCTTATGTACCCAATAATCAACTGCAATTAACTTTGGGTGCAGAGGGTGATAACTGGCGTAGTGATTTATTAGTGCGTTATTCTGGTGAAATGAGAACACAAGCTGGTCAGGGAACAATGTTAGCGGGTGAACTGGTCGCGAGCCGTACAGTCGTTGATTTTGCCGCACATTATTCGCTAGATGAACAGCAAGAACTAACGTTAAATATTGATAATTTACTTGATGAAACTTATGTTTCTACCCGTACTCAAGGCTCTATTATGTTGGGTAAACCTCGAACGTTAATTTTGGGTTATAAATATAGTTTTTAAGGTAAAATAAACTGGTTAACCGTAAAGCCAAGTAAGCAGTACGCTTACTTGGTTAACGTAATAATATACTATTCCGTCTTAGAATAAATTAACGGTTTATAGAGACCCGTTATACTTCACAATTGGTCTTTTCGAAACATATTTCCCTGCCTGACAGCTTTGCCTTCAACCAAATAAACAATGTATTCACAAAGGTTAGTGGGGTAGTTACCTCATAGCTACGTAAAATGTCAAATTTTCTTAATAACCTAAAGATCATTTAAGGATGAACACCATGATTTGAACATTTGTGATGTAATTCGTCAATTTAAATAGAGTAATAAGGTAAATTTAGCTCTAAGCATTGACCCTGTAGTAGCTATAGATATTATAATTGATAATAATTATCATTTGGGCTGTAATATTTAAGGGCCATAGTATGCAATTTTGTTGGAACGTGCGATTAATAAGTCAAAAACATATAGGAATACAATCATTATTTTGTTTAGTGTTGATGGCGATTCTTTTATTTTCGAAGTTGAGTGTAGCTTCAACGGTTGATGAGGTTGCTCAACTACGCCAGATAGCACAGTTGGCAGAATATGTGGGGGTCGATTACGCATCAGCGGTTGAGAATGGTCAAGTTATTAACGATGATGAATATCAGGAAATGCTTGAATTCTCTCAATTGATAGTTGATAAAACGTCAAGTGATAATTATGTTATGCACTCTCTCAATGAGAAAGCATCGGCTTTACAAACCGCCATTTCAACTAAACAAAAAGTAGACACTGTCAGGCAATTTGCTTCTGAACTACGAATTTCACTATTGGCTATGATGCCTGAGTTACCTCTCCCTAAAAGATTACTGTCTAAAGAAGCGACGTTTTCTTTATTTGAAAATAACTGTGCGAGTTGTCATGGTATTTCAGGTCAAGGAAATGGTGTTTT
>CAJXWZ010000061.1 GCA_913062815.1 uncultured Colwellia sp.
TTAATTACTGAGGTATAACCAACCAGAGTACTTTTAAGTTCTACAACAAAGATGGTTAAAGGCAGAGTTGCTAAACTATTAAGTTGTTGTTCTTGTCTTGAAAGCACTAATTCATGGCCTTCAAATTCAGCATGCTCTTTCATCAAAGCTAATATAGCGTTTTTATCTTTAACTTCGGCAAGACGAATGCAATATTTCATTATTTTTCCTAACAAAATTAGTTAAACAATGGACGAAAAAAGCTACGTTGATAACTTTTAATGCATTGCGTTTGTTCAGCATAATGAAATGCTTCCATACATGCTAAATCCTTCAAAGATTCAGCTCGGTATTGCTCATATTCAGCTAAGCTTGGAAAAGTAAATAACGCCAATGCAACATTGCTAGCACCTTCTGAAGGTAAAAAGTATCCATGATGTTGACCACCAAATTTATTGACTAGTGGTATCCATAACTTGGCGTAATGCTCAAATTCTTCAATTTTATTAGCGTCAATAATATAATTGATAAAACAAGTAATCATGTAAACCTCAAAAAGCTTTCAGTAAAAATAAAGTAATCACTGTAAATATTTTCTATTAGCCACAATGATTACCTTTAGGTAAATTCTAATTACTGTTGAATTTCAGTATTACGCCGATTCACTGGGTACCTCTCAAAATCTTCCCAGTAATGAATGCCACCTATCATTTCTTTTACTTCATATCCTAAACGAGATATTTTTAAACCCGCTTTAGATGCGCCATTGCAACCGGGCCCCCAGCAATAGACAACAAACAAAGTATCACTGTCGAATTGTTCTAATGACGCTTTATTAATTTCACTGTGCGGCATACTTACGGCCGTTATAGCATGACTTTTATCAAAAGCATCGCTAGAGCGTACATCTAATAATACATAGTTTTTCCTACCTGTTTTTATATCTGCATATACATCTGAACAATCAGTTTCGCAGGCCAATTTTGTTGCAAAAAAGTCATTCACTTGCTGAGGCGAAATAGCTTGGTTAGTAAATGCATTGGTATTGTTAGGCATGGGGATTCCTTGTAATATGAGTTGTGTTGAACTGCACTGAAGCTAATCAGTTGTGCGTTTTAGTTGGCGTTAATTTAGCTCAGTTTAGTTGTACACTAAATTCATGATTGCTGAAGTCGGTGTTCAACATAAATGAATGGTGAAATATTTAGAAAAGCATTATCTTTAGCGTAATATTTATTAAGTATGACAGTACTGCTTTCAGTTGAGTTGATTTAAGGAATTAATGTTGGAATTTTACCATTTACGCTCTTTTGTAGCGGTTGCTCAAACAGGTAACTTAACGCAAGCAGCAAAGCGTTTATACACAACACCGCCGGCAATAAGTGCGCACATTAAAACGCTTGAAGAAGAGCTTTCTACACCTTTATTTATTCGCTCAAGTAAAGGCATGTCGTTAACCGATAAAGGCCAATTACTGTTGAAAAAGGCACAAATTACTCTCGATAGTGCTTTAGACATAGTTAACCTTGCCACTGATAACCAACATGAAATAATTGGAACATTCCATTTAGGTATAAACTTAACCGCCAAGCAAACAAAACTTGCAGAATTAGTAGGCAATTTACAAGAGAACTGTCCGGGCATCAGCTTGGATATTCATCATCAAGCAACCGGAAAAACCATTAATGATATTAGAGATCATCAATTAGATGGTGGTTATATTTTTGGTGAAATTCCTGCTGACTTTATCGGCTTTGCCGTGATGGAGCAGCAAATAACAACAGCCGCACCGTTAACGTTTGACTGTGGTGAAGTAATGACTCAAGCAGATCTTAGTACTCATCAATGGATTATGATGGGTGATTATTGCCCTTTTGATGATTTTTTAAGATCAAAACTTGGGAGCAACATTCCATCGGTTTTAAAAACCAGTGATGACGGTACCCGATTAACATTAGTGCAAAGTGGACTCGGACTCAGTTTCCTCGAAATTGAAGAAGCGCTTTTGGCCGAAAAAAACAAAAGTATTCAAGTCATACCTGCCTTAGATTTCTGTGCAACCTTGCACTTTGTTATTGCTAAAAGTAGAGTCAATGAGCCATTAGTCAAAGCACTAATGCAAGAAATAAGAATTTTGTGGTCCATCGAGTTGTAGTTGTCTTTACTTATCAACTAACCTTTTATTTAGTTGTATACAGCTAAGTATTCTACTTACCCTCTTCTCAAACAATGGTAATACAGCCTGATTTATCTATTAATGTTCCATTAATTATTGTATTTACTCGATAATGTCTTATATTAATTTTATGTCTGGATAAAATAAAACCCTGAAGAATTATGACTAGTGAAGAGGAAGTTACCAAGTCAATATCAATGCTCACATCGGGCTCTACTATAATTGTTGAGTTATCGCTTTACTCTACAAAGAAAATTAAATTTAAAACTGTTTTTATTGGTTTTTTACCCAATCAATTTATTCTTATTCAGCTACCTAATTTAAGCCAAAATACAGAGCTTGCTGCTAACCTTAAACAAGGGGTAGCTTGTACCATTCGTAGCTTGGTAGAGGGTAAAGAAGGTGCAGTTGTAGCGTTTATTACCTCTATAGAGCGGCTGGTAAACATTCCCGCTAAAATGCTAGTGCTCAATATACCAACCAAAGTTGCTTTGCAAAATCTACGAAAAAGAACCCGTATTGAAACACAGTTAAATTTTGAAACTATGTTAAAGGAGCATACTGTAAAAGGGGTTATTGTAAACATTTCTATAGATGGTTGCTTATTAAGCATTCCAAAAGATCAACCATTTGATAAGGCCGAGGGAGATAGCATTTGTTATTCGATTTTAGATAAATCTTTTGAAGGGTTTAAGTCAATTAAAGGAGAGATTTGTAACATCAGAGCGACAAGCAAATTTTATAAAGTTGGAGTTAAATTTCAAGACGAAACATCAGAGCTAATTAAAGAGTTACTCATTAAAATATTAATATGTTAATGAGTAACTCAACTTTTAAAATAGATAGTAAAAATCTATGAACTGTAAAAGATAAAAAAAACCTCAGTATTAATAATCATCAAAGAGTTATCCAACAAAGTTTACTGCCTAAAGGTTTAAATAGGCTATGGCTATACCGCTCTTTAAAAGCACCTAAAAGAATACTAAAACGATATATTTAAGCTTAACGATTCAATCAATGAACCACATGCTGTGCCGCTATATCCTTGCGCTTATTGCTTTATCTGATATCCACTTTTAAATATCCAAGTAACGGCTAATAAACAAAAAGCTAAAAACCCGCTCATCACCATAAAACTTGTAATTAAACTTACGTCAGCCACGCCATAAAAGCTCCATCGAAAGCCACTAATTAAGTAAAATACGGGGTTAAGTTGCGTTACCGTTTGCCAAAATGGCGGTAGCATACTGACGGAGTAAAAAGTGCCACCTAAGAAAACCAGTGGTGTGATAACAATAAGTGGGATCACTTGTAGTTTTTCAAAGTTGTCTGCCCATATACCGATAATAAACCCAAACAAACTAAAGGTTATGGCGGTCACGACTAAAAAGAATAACATCCACAATGGATGAGCTATTTCAAGCGGGACAAAAAAATGTGCGGTTGCTAAAATAATTAGCGCTAACAAAATCGACTTAGTCGCTGCAGCCCCTACATAACCTAGCAACACTTCAATAGATGATACGGGTGCAGAAAGTAGCTCATAAATAGTGCCAGTGAATTTTGGAAAATATATACCAAAAGACGCATTCGAAATACTTTGTGTTAATAGCGATAACATAATTAAGCCTGGCACAATAAAAGCACCGTAACTAACACCATCGATTTCAGTAATACGAGAGCCAATCGCAGAGCCAAAGACAATAAAATACAGTGACGTTGAGATCACTGGCGAGATAATGCTTTGAAAAAGAGTGCGTTTAGTTCGCGCCATTTCAAACTTATAGATAGCCGCAACAGCATAATGATTCATGTTGACTCCTTTACTAATGAGACGAATATATCTTCTAACGAACTTTGATCTGTTTTGATATCTTTAAAGCCAATATTTGCTGAAGATAACTGCTGCAGTAACGCAGAAATTCCGGTGTGCTCTTTGGTTGTGTCATAACTATAAATCAATTGCAGTCCTTCGTTTTTAATCTGTAAATTAAAATCAGTCATAGTCGAAGGTATTGCCACTAACGGCTCTTTTAAATCAAGAATCAATTGCTTTTTACCCAATTGATTCATCAAGGCTGCTTTATCTTCAACCAAAATAAGTTGGCCATTTTTAATGACACCAATACGGTCTGCTATTTCCTCTGCTTCTTCAATATAGTGGGTAGTTAAAATAATAGTCACGCCATCGTTACGTAATTGCCGTACCAATTGCCACATGTCTTTGCGCAATTCAACATCTACGCCGGCGGTAGGCTCATCTAAAAACAAAATGGAAGGTTCATGAGAAAGTGCTTTAGCAATCATCACCCGGCGTTTCATACCGCCAGATAACTCCATCATGCGACTGTCCTTTTTATCCCAAAGAGACAAGGATTTAAGCGTTTTTTCAATAAAAGTAGGATTCGGTTTTTTACCAAATAATCCACGACTAAATGAAACAGTTGCCCATACGGTTTCAAAAGCATCGGTGGTTAACTCTTGTGGTACTAAACCAATAAGCTCGCGGGTATGTCGGTAACCCGAGACAATATCTTTGCCATCCACAGTTATTTGCCCAGAGCTAGCATTAACAATGCCGCAAATAGTACTAATAAGTGTAGTTTTACCTGCACCATTAGGTCCTAACAAGGCAAAAATTTCAGCGGGCTTTATTGATAAGCTAATATCATTAAGTGCTTGAAAACCGCTATCATAAATCTTATTAACATCTGTTATTTGAATAATGGGCTGCAAGATTAAACTCCACTAATATTTGAATAATACTAAGGTATACGACATGAGCTATTGATGGCTAGAAAAATCACTAGATACTGGCTATATTTTTCTGCACCAGATTACATTAATGAGTTAATTTTTAATGTGAATATGCTTGATGAGTTAATTTTTAATGTAAATATGCTTGATGAAAAAGTATTTGGATACAAAGTAACAACGCTGTTCATATTGCCCTGCGGCTGAGCTGAGGATAAAAAACAGCCCTATTACAACTCAAAATACACTGCAACTTAATAACCTACAATAATTTTAAATTCACCTGATCTGCTAATTTGTACCATACTAAAATTAAGTGAATACTAAAAATGGCACCACAATGTCTTTTAATTTTACGAAATTATATGAGCAACAAATTCTCTTACGACCTAAATTAGTGTGTTTTGTTATTTTAATCGTCAGTCTGTTGTTTATCTCACAAATAAAAAACTTCAGGTTAGATGCCTCAAGCGATACTTTGGTACTGCAAAATGATAGCGCTTTGCAATTTTATCGGGAAGTTAAAACACAGTACGGCTCAGATGATTTCCTGATTATGACTTTTAGTCCGGATAAAGACTTATTCTCCAGCAAGACCTTACAACAGCTTGAATTAATATCACAAGAGCTTAACCAGATATCTGCCATTGAATCAATCACCAGTATCTTAACGGTGCCCTTAATTAATAGTCCGGCGATATCAGTTGAAAAACTACAACAAGAAACACCTACGCTACTTAGTACTAGAACCGAAATAAGACTTGCCCAACAAGAGTTATTAGCTAGTCCAATTTATCGTAATTCACTCATTAGCTCAGATAGTAAAACCACTGCATTTTTACTGTATTTACAAGAAGACGAAAAATATAAGGCATTAAAATCGTCAAGAGATGAAGTTAAATTACTAGTGGAAAAAGAACCAGGTTCTTTTAAGTTACGCAAAGAACTCGCAAGTAAAAATAGAAAGTTCGCCCGTTATATAAAGAAAAATCAATATCGACAAGAAGATATTATTGAAAGTGTGCGTCAAGTCATGGCTAAGTTCAGTACGTACGGTCAATTACATTTAGGTGGAGTCCCTATGATTACTGCTGACTCTATCGCTTTTATTCGTCACGACTTAATCAATTTTGGTTTTGTGGTTTTACTGTTTATTATCATTACCTTAATTGTGGCTTTTTCACGCATTCAATGGATGATATTGCCCTTAGTCACCTGCGTAATAACAGGTGCTGTGATGATAGGGTTATTAGGTTTGCTTAATTGGCCCGTTACCGTTGTTTCTTCGAATTTTATTTCCCTAATGCTGATCTTAACGCTATCCCTTACTATTCATTTGATTGTTCGATATCAAGAATTACACTGGCAGAACCCACAAATAACTCAGCTCACTCTTGTTAGCACCACTTTAAAGAAAAAACTTATTCCCTGTTTATTTACTTCAATAACGACAATTGTTGCCTTTGTCTCTCTACTCGTAAGTGGCATACGTCCGGTAATTGATTTTGGTTGGATGATGACAATTGGCGTTGCTCTCTCATTTCTTATGGTATTTACCTTATTTCCGGCAATGTTAATGTTGCTCCCTGTAGGAAAGCCCGTTAATCAAGAAAATTTAACCAAACGTATTGCCTTATTTTTGGCTGTACGCTTACTGCCCTATAAAACAAACACTCTTATTATTTATACTATTATCATTATCTTAAGCTTAACCGGTGCTTCTTTGTTAACCGTTGAAAATCGTTTCATTGATTATTTCAAGCAGAATACTGAAATATACCAAGGAATGTCTTTAATAGATAAAAAACTCGGGGGTACGACTCCTTTAGATGTCATTATAGATGCACCTAAAGAAAAATTGAGCGCGTCTGATGAAAGTGAAGCGTTAGATACTGAGTTTTTGGCTGAGCTTGATTTAGATGAAGCTGAATTTTTGGCTGAGTTTGATTTAGATGAAAAAGAAATGGCAGGAGAAGATAATAAAAAGCCATCTCCGTTAACTAAGGGTTATTGGTTTAACCCTAGGATGTTAGCAAAAGTAGCTGATTATCATCGGTATTTAGAAAGCATACCACAAACAGGGAAAGTGCTTTCAATTGCCTCAAGTGTGGCATTAATGAACCAAATTGAGCCCGAAACGAAAACCGATAATTTCATTTTATCAATCCTGTATAGCAAGCTGCCTGATTCAATAAAGTCGATAATTATAACACCATATATTTCACCAGATGGTAATCAAATACGCTTTAGTATCCGAGTTTTTGAGAGTGATAAATCACTTAAACGTACCGAGTTATTAAATACCATCAAGCAAGGCTTGGTTAATAAATTTGATTTATCGCCTGAGCAAATTAGGTTTTCAGGAATGTTAGTGTTATATAACAATATGTTACAAAGCCTATTCCAATCACAAATTTATACCCTAGGAACCGTTTTCTTTTGCATTTTGTTAATGTTCATCTTGTTATATCGAAATCTTAAATTATCGATAATTACGCTAATTCCTAATTTAATTGCAGCAAGCATGGTACTTGGTCTGATGGGCTGGCTAAAAGTACCATTAGACATAATGACGATAACTATCGCCGCAATATGTATTGGCATTGCTGTAGATAATTCAATTCATTATGTACATAGATTTAAATTAGAATTTAAACAATGCCAAAACTATAAAACCGCGATGTTAAACTCTCACGCCAGCATTGGTAGAGCGATGTATTACACATCTATAACAATTACCTTAGGCTTTTCAATTCTTGTCTTGTCAAATTTCATGCCTTCAATGTATTTCGGTTTATTAACTGGGTTTTCTATGCTGGTTGCCCTAGCCGCCAATTTAACCTTATTGCCATTATTATTAGTACATTTTAAGCCGTTAACAGCAAAAGAAAGAATAATATAGATAGAAGCTTAGCCGAAAAAGGGATTAGAAATCCGCTTGACTATTTATAAAGTAATCAAGCAGTTACTAAAGTTTGTAAGTTAACACATGCTTCAATTCAATAAAAACAGGTAACCAACTGGTTTTCCTTGATTATTGAATTCTGTTTGCTTTACGTATTTCAGACAAAGCACCGCTGATCAGATAACCAGGTTTTCCATGCCATAACAATAAGTCCCAAATTTATTATCGGCTTTATTACGAAGTTGGCGCGTTGAATCGAACCCGAAATATCTCAGCCTCTTTAGAAGGAGCTGCCAAAACATTATCGGCATTGTCATCCCAAAGAGAAAGTGTAATAGATTTACCTGAATAAGTTTGGGTTGGACTGTTAACTTCTAACGGCAAGTTAAGCATTGCCTTTAATCCCATTGGATCTTCTTTTGAAATGACAATTGCATAGTCATCGTCAGTATTAATATCAATAACCTTATCCACAGGATTAAAAAAGTGACCATCGCAAAGTAAATCAAGTGAATCATCCCGTAAAGCTTTTAATTTAATAAACCTAGGATCGCTGTAAAAGTTCTTAAAGTTTTCTTCAGAAGGCCATTGCGTAAATGCCCCCATTTCAGGCGCAGTGTTTTTTGTATTTGAAGCTATGACGACAAAAGAGCCTACTTGTTGACAACCATGCTCTTCGATAAGCGGGGTTAATGCAGGGAAGTATTCTCCAAATAATTGCATCTCTTTGCCTGTGGTTATTTTTCCGAAAGCAAATTCTAATTTGCTAGTTGAATTCAGTGTTAATTGTAAAGTCATAATACTTTCCTTTTGTTTGTTGTATCGAGAATTGCATTATGGAATATATATTTCCGGAAATCAATAATTCCGGAAATATATATTTTCGATATAATATTTCCAGATAACTTTATTTCTGTTAATATCCGCCTATGAAAGAAAATATATCTAGACGTCCTGATAAAACTAGAGGACGAAAACGCGATGAAGGCCGGACAGACTCAATACTTCAAGCAGCATTGGAGTTATTATTTGAAGTTGGTTTTGACAGATTCAGAGTCCAAGATGTCGCCGAGCGTGCAGGCTCTGGTACTGGTGCTATTTATCGGCGATGGCCAAAAAAAGAGACTTTAATTGCGGAAGCAATTAGAACTATGCCTGTTACAAAAGTTGAGTTTACAGATGATCCAATTGCTGATTTAAGAAAATTAGTTCAGCGTCAATATAGCTCTGCTTTTGAAAAACCTGACCTTGTGCCTGGTCTCATCTCAGCTATGCGAGCCGATAACGGTATTGAAGAGGCAGTAAAGGCAAGTTACAGTTTGGAACATTTTAGAAGTGCAATTGCTCGCATTGTAGGAAACAATCATCCACACCTTGATTTACTAACAGATCTTACTCCATCGATTACCTTATATCGGGCTTCATTTACACCAGAAAAAATAGAAGTAGAAGGTATGACTGATGAAATTGTCACACTAATACTCTCATTCGCTAAACAGCCTTCGCCATTATCCTAGAGAAGTTTTTCAGCAATAGGTTTAAGCCTACATTGCTGCAAAGGCTTGTCCATGGAGTAAGTTAGCTGACCACATAAGTCATCTCGATAAGAAAGAATAATACATTGATTTTCATCAACTTACCAAGCCACACCTTTCAAGGCTACAATGTATTTGAGTTAGTTTAAATCCCAAAGGATTCAGTAAAAGTTGCTGTGAGTTCATTTTTGGCTGTATCAATAAGGCTTTTAATACCCTTCGTTGAGCTCAACCATAATAATATTGAGAAAGTGATTATCTATCCTGACGGCATCCTTTTTACGGATTAACATCCCAGAATCTGTATGAAAGTAAACTTTTTGAAATATTTTTTTTTGTAAAAATCAAAATAATCGGCGATTACATTCGCAATATGAACAAGTTTGCTACTCTTCAAGCGCTTAAAAACTAGCCAGTTTCATCGGGTACTTTACCGACTTTATTGATAATTAACTCCCTTAACCAACGATGGCCATTGTCATGTTCAAAATGTTTATGCCAAAGTAACACATAAGCTCCATCTGCAAATTCAACAGGAACATTCAGCACCTTCAAATTAAAGTACTTTGCCATTTGACTAACATGCCTAGCGGGGGCACATAATATGAGATCGCTTTGCTCACATAGGCTCATGGCACTATGAAAGTCTGGCATATCAATCGCAATATCGCGGTATAAATCTTCTGTTTTCAACACTTCATCAAGCAACCAATGATCTTTTCCACCAATGGTAACTTGTAAATGTCGATATCGAAGAAAAGTCTCTAAATTCCACTCTTGCTTTAACGCCGGATGATTTTCTCTTACTAAACATAAAGAGTGCTCTTGCAATAATTCTATGTAGTTTAACTCTGCTGGAATATGCTTGATATGCAAAGGAGAGCGATGATCCCATTCTCGACACGCAATACCTAAATCGATTTCACATGTAAGTAATTGGTTGAGACTATTTTCATCCCACGTATTAGTTTTTAAAGTGATATTAGCTGCTTGGTTTAGCAATTCAGGCATAAATGAAGGAAAAGTTAATGAACAAGCGGTATCGGCTAAATGAATACGAAATTTTCGGCTGCTGTCGCTAGGATCAAACATGGCGGGGCGAGTAAGTTGCTCTAGTTGTTGAATCACCAGCTTTAATTGTGGTGCCAATGCTAACGCGCGTGGTGTTGCTTTAAGTCCTTGGGCTTTACGCTCAAACAATTGATCAGCAAACATTTCTCGCAGCCGAGATAAGTGCTTACTTACTGCGGATTGACTTAAATTTAGGCGCTGGGCTGCTGCTGAGACATTACGCTCTTGCAACAATATTTCTAATACTTTCAATAAATTGAGGTCAAACTTACTCATGGGGTATACTCACTTAATAAAATTCCATTTTGGAATAATAGAAATTAGAATAATTCACTTCTACTCATAACATCAAGCTCTTATAATACTCCTTCACCAATGAGAGACTGAAAATGACAAACAAGCAACTTTTACCCCTGCTAATCTTAATGGTTATTTTTAGCCCATTAGCTATTGATATATTTTTACCCGCACTACCGATTATGGCGCAAGATTTCTCTGTATCTATGACGCAAATTCAGTGGAGCATTACCGCTTTTATATTAAGTATGGGCTTTGGTCAACTAGTGGCGGGTCCCTTAGCCGATCGTTATGGTCGTAGGCCAGTCGCTATCGGTGGCATCATTATTTATGGTCTTAGTTCAATTATCACCGTGTACTCTGATAGCTTAGCTTTTTTCCTGATAAATCGTTTAGCGCAAGGTTTCGGAGCTTGCGCGATTGTGGTTGCTGCTTTTGCCAGTGTTCGTGATAAATATAACGCGATTGAAAGTGGAATTATGTACTCTTATCTAAATAGCGCTATCTGTTGTATTCCAGCACTTGCCCCCTTGTTAGGTAATGTATTAACGCAATACTTTGGCTGGCAAAGTAATTTTGAGTTTATGGCTGGCTACGCTGTAGTCGCCGGTGCAATTTTGTTTTTTACCCTCAAAGAAACAAAGCCAGCACATACTGAGCAACATAAAAGACTCATTACCATGGCTCGGTTTACGCCGGTGTTAAGGCATCCGGTATTTCTTTTCAATGCTATTGTGGTGATGTTAGCCATGGCGATTATTATTGCTTATGTGAGTAGTTCACCCGCGTGGTTAATGGTGAAACTAGGCTTAGATCAGCAAA
>CAJXWZ010000062.1 GCA_913062815.1 uncultured Colwellia sp.
CGCGGCGGTATATTCACCTACCCTACCGACAGCAAAAACGCAAAACAACCTTATAAATTGCGTTTAATGTATGAAGCCAACCCTATGGCATTTCTGCTAGAACAAGCAGGTGCTTTAGCCATGACCAGTGAAGGTCGTATTATGGACATAGAGCCAAGCAGCATTCACCAACGTGTAGAAGTGATTATGGGTTCTAAAAATGAAGTAGAAAAATGTTTAAGTTATTATAAATAAACATCAACCGTCTCAAGATAAAGCCTTACTTTGTTAAGGCTTTTTTATTGCCTGTAATAAAGTATTTGGCCTGCTAGGGTGAAATGGCAAGATGACAAAGTCGAGCAACGCGAGAGCCTCAGAGTGATGTAAATAACGGTGCTCACCATTAACATTGTAAATACAGTAAAGTGCGCAAAGAGGAAGTTAGGATTTCAAATTTTTAGTGTTTGTTAAAGTCAACTGGAAATCAGTTAGCTGACTTTAGTAAGTCGACAACTGACTTCAAAACATTCGACTAAGTGGATGTTAACGAGATCGATTTTGATACTAATTTCATGATCAAAAAAACAAAATACAGTTATAGAACGAGAACAATATCTCTGACTGCTGAAAGCTCATAGCTGCCTGTGGGAGTCCACCTCAGAACGGTACTGATACTACACAAAAGATGGCTCATTAATAACGAAGGGAATGATTTGTTGCGGTTGAGTTTGCGTAGTTTGGCTAGCGAGTCGTTTTCGCAACCGTAGAAGGTTGAAACGTTTATTTTGTTTTTTCGACAAAAGCCAATAATACTTAAGCCGCTACTTTGTTGCTGCTCGAAGATGTTTTTCCAGTGCTTAGTTTTCTGTTGAATATCCATAATTACCTCATGTTAGTTTACTGAGATAATTATGATGAAGCTCGGTTAGGATTGGTATGTGGGACTAATTACGCGCTTACCTTGTAGCCTTATTCTTTAGAACTTAATATCCCCAGACTTAATAATCGTAATTTGTGGGCTCATCGATAATGTTTCATTGTGGTGGTTCCTAATTTTTTCTGCCGACAGGTGCTCTTTATCATCTGTTGTGTGTGAATCAGAAACAAGTTGGACGGTATACCCGGATTGCGCCGCGCTCCTCGTTGTTGAATCAATACAGAACTCAGAGGCGTAACCACAAATAACCAAATCAGTTATGTTTTTAGATTTCAGTTGTGCATCTAAATCAGTACGTACAAAGCAGTTACCTTCAGTTTTTCTAATCTTAAAGTCAGAATCTAATGCTTTCAATTTAGAATGTAAATTCCAACTTTCGCTCCCATACCCTAAAAATTCAGGGTGCTCATGTTGTATGAAAAAAATAGGAGCACCCGCCTTTCTTGCTTGCTCAGAAACGAAATTAATTCGATCTATGACATCATCTGATTCATAGGGCTTCGGATTTTTTTCAAATAATGCGTTTTGAACATCAATTATAATGATAGCTGTTTTCATATATCTTCGGCTACTCCTGATAACGATTACGGCTAGACAAAATGACTCCCCACGAGGTGCTAGCCTCCAAATTCGTGGGTTAGTAAAACCAAAGCCATAATATATATTATGGCTAGTATGATTAAACATAATATACTTTTTATTGATTTAGATAACCATAAATTTTCAACTGAAGTCGCGCAGGTAGAAGACCAGCGCAGCGCAACCCGGATTCACTATGAAAAATAAATACCACCAAAGCAGAAATCATCAAGCTCACTTGGCAACATCAATCCAAATACCCATACGCGACAGTGCATCACTAAATAAAATATTTAAACATTGCCTAATTCCAGCTAATCAATGCATCTCAAGGTGAGCACAATTACATCTAGAGTGTTATTGGTTAATTTTTACCTGATACAACCTTGAATTAATCAGTGAAACAGATCTTTTGTAGCTGCAAGATTGAAGGCTGTTTTCCTATTTATAATGGGTATGGTCTATTTTTTTGTGCCAATCAAGCAGTATGTATTCCCTAGTCTCTAGTTGACTTAGTATTCTAAATACCAAAATAAGAAACAGATAAATTAATTAACATCGATAAGGCTATACCATTTAAAGCATTCCCCAAAAGGGCACGTAAAAAGGTATGCATTATTTGAAAACTAGATGATATAAATTTAGAAGATGTAAAAAATATTTTCGGACATCAATAGTATAAATATAAGCTATACTGGCACATAACAAGTTCAAAGCCGTAGTGGCTGATCCGACATAAAGGCATTGGGGTTTTTCTCCCACTTATAAGATGCACAGTCTGTTGTTAGTTCGATTAGATACCCGTCCACATCATGAGTATAAAATGAGTGAGATATATTGTGATCAACACCTGTGCTAACAGGATACCCTGCATCTATTAACTCCTGATACATCATTTTAAGAGCATGAGTACCTTCAATATTAAATGCAAAGTGGGCTAGCCCGCTTTGTTGAACGTCCGCTAACGTGAGACCAGGGTCTTCAACTAAGGCTAGTTCATGATTATAGAGGCCGCTACTATAGAAATTTATGCCACGGCGATGTCCCACACGTTTCAAACCTAATATGCCAGAATAAAATTTTTCGGCTCGTTGAAGATTTTGAACGCGTAGGGTAATGTGGTTAATACCTCCTTTAACAGTCATTCTAAGCCCCTCACAATTTTAAATAAGACAAATCAGGTCCTTTTGGTACGATACCTTGCGGGTTTAAGGCTTTCATCGAATAGTAGCCTTGCTTAATATGGTCAAAATTTACTGTATCAGAAATTTCCAAATAATTATAAATTCTCTTCATATATGCCAACACTCTTGTAAAATCCTGTACCTGTGCAAGGTTCGTTTTAAATAAACCATAGTAAGCAACATCAAAACGAATCAAGGTTACAAAAGCTCTAATATCGGCCTCTGTTATTTGCTCTCCTACTAAATACATCCGGTTTTTCATATGTTGCTCTAAATATTCAATACTTTCAAAGACTTTATCAACAGCCTCTTCATACGCTGATTGATTAGTAGCAAAACCTGCTTGATAAACACCATTGTTAAAGCGTTCGTATAAATAATCATTGATACGATCGATTTCTACTTGCAAAGATTCTGGGTACAAGTCAATGGTATTATCAGCTAAATCTCCAAATCCATTATTAAGCATTCGGATAATATCAGCGGATTCATTGTTCACGATGGTTTGCTGCTTTTTGTCCCAAAGAACGGGGACAGTCACTTGCCCTGTATAGTCTGAGTCAGCATGAGAATATAGTTCATGAACATAACGATAGCCGTAAAACGGTTCATGGTCAGCTGCTAGATAGTCACCAAAAGCCCAGCTTTGTGGTCCTAAAAACGGCTCAACTACGCTAACTGAAATAATACCTTCGAGTTTCTTAAGTTTACGAGCCATTAAAGTACGACATGCCCAGGGGCAAATTAAGGCGATATATAAATGATAGCGATCTGGTTCAGCGGCAAATCCTGCTTTACCTGTTGGACCGGCTGTCCCGTCAAGGGTAATCCAATTTCTATACTGCGATGAATAGCGTAGAAAACGACCTTCCTTATCACTTGCTTGAACAGGGTGAAAATCTTTACTCCACTTGCCATTGATTAACATTAAATATTCTCCTAAATTCTGAAATTGAGCCTGATACACACGGGCTCGATTTCAGGTGATGATTGTTAGTGGGATTTGTTGATGATAGACTTTAGGGTTATAGCTCCGTTGCCCAGCAAACTTTGTGCAATCAATGCCGCAATCAAAAACAGAGGGTACTCCCAACCACCGCCTTCATTTGTGAATAACCAGCCTTTAGCACCATGTACCAATACCATAGCGCCGACGAGAACAGGAATGAGTGCTAAGGAAACTGGCCTTGTTTTAATACCGAGTATCAGCATGGCACCACCAATAAGTTCTATTGCCATTGTCGGATAAGCGAACCAGCCCGGCACTCCGAGGGAGGCAAAATAACCAACGGTTCCTTCAGGCGTAAACACTAATATTTTTAGTAAAGCGTGTGCAATAAACATAGTGCCAAGAGCAATACGTAAAATAAGTACTGCATAGGGTGCTGTTGCTTGAGTAGTCATGATATATCTCCTAAAAAATGGGTTTTGTAAAATTATAAGATTGATTGTTTCGTCTCATCTCATGCTTCTGACATGGATATATTATTGGTGTATACATAAATAAATACAATATAGGTAAATGTTGATACACTGTCTTCATATTGAGGACTGTTAAAGGTGAGAAAGTGGACAAACTAGCTTGTATGAGGGCATTTACCGCGGTAGCGAATGCAGGAGGCTTCTCTAGGGCAGCACGAAAGTCAAATCTAACAAAAGCCTTATTAAGTAAATATGTGGCACAGTTGGAGGAATCACTTAATATTCGTTTATTTAACCGTACCACTCGTCAAGTTTCTTTAACTGAGGTAGGTCGAGCATATTATACACGCTGCATTCCTTTGCTTGAGGAATTAGATGAACTAGAAGCAGTGGTTCAAGATATCCATACGACTCCCAGTGGTGAATTAAATATCAGTGCGCCCACCTCATTCTCAGAACTCCATCTAATGCAGGTAATATCAAGTTTTACTAGTAAGTATCCTGATATTCGTATCAATATGGTATTAACAGATAGAGTTATTGATATTGTCGAGGAAGGCTTTGATCTGGCATTACGTATTGGTATTCTCCCTGATTCAAGTTTAATTGCATGCAAGCTTTCCACTATTCGCACTGTTGCTTGTGCATCACCAGAATATTTACAACAATATGGGGAGCCTGATTGTCCAAAAGATTTGTTGCGCCATTCATGCATCATTGACACTAATTATAAGAGCGAAATAGCATGGTCTTTTGAGCGAGATGGAGATGTACAAAGTGTCAATATTGAAGGGCGACATTATATAAACAGTGCTGTAGCGGTAAGAAAATTAGCACTTGCTCATAATGGAATAGCACTATGTCCTACTTTTGTTTTGGGGGAGGCCGTAAAAGCTAGAAAACTCAAAATAGTTTTGTCCAAATATAAAATTGAAGAATTTGGCTTATATGCCGTATATTCACACCGTCGGCATTTATCTACAAAAGTGCAATTATTTATGGCATTACTCAAAGAGTACTTTTCAGAACATCCTGCATGGGAGGAATAAAGACAAACAACTAGCTGAAGTAGGGGCTTTTTGACCCCGACGTAGAGCGATGCCATAACGCAATTTATAATCCTCATTTTGGGTTACTCCTCATCCTATGAATGGTTAATTAGAGTAATACCTAACTATCCGTTTACGTACAGTTTATGATAGGGCTTTAACTTGATGGTTTTTTCATCTTCAAGTTTGGCGTATTGCGACGCCGATACTAGAAGGCATCCACCCTATTAAACCTTGAATTACGAACTGTCATGTTTTGGCATATTGCGCAGTAAAGGCAAGCGACTCCTCCATGCTATGCGGATCGGGATCCAGTTATGGCAAGAAATTGACTTTTTGGAATGACGTCTCCTTTAGCAATACTTCTATACCCGTGGTCAATGAAGGTGCTTGATTTATACAATAATGAGGATCATGATACCCCTCATGAAAAATATCAAACTGACCACCGAGCAAAAAGTAGATCTTGAAGCCCTTCACGATGCTAGTCGTGATGGCCGTGTTCGAGATCGAATTAAAGCGGTTTTACTTCGCTCAGAAGGTTGGTCAACGTCGATGATTGCTCAAGCATTACGACTTCATGAAACGAGTATTGTCAGGCATATTGATGATTATGTAAGTAAAAATAAGTTAACCCCAGAAAATGGTGGCTCACAACCTTATTTGAGTAAAACACAAACAGATGAAGTTGTTGCTCACCTCATGCTGAAAACTTATCGTTGCTCTTATGAAATAATTTAATATATTTGGAAAACCAATGAAATTCGCTTTTCTATTTCAGGTTTAAATAAATGGCTTCATCAGCATAGTTTTAGTTATAAATATCCTAAAGGTGTACCTTATAAGTTTGATGAAGAAAACAAGCAGATTTCATTAAGAAATATACCGAAATTAAATTTCAAGCAATTGATTAACCTATGTTTTTATGAATACCATGCATCCAACCCAAGCAACAAAAGTAAGTTGTGGCTGGATAAAAAGGGGGCATGATAAAGCGATAGAAACCACCGGTAGCAGAGCACGGTTAAACCTTGTTGGTGCTATTGATTTGAGTAATTTAGCCGGTGCTCAAGTCAAGCGTTATGAGAAAGTGAATAGCGAAACAATTCAAGCGTTCTTTGCCGAACTACGCACCGAAAATGGTAGCAATAAACGTATTCACTTAATTTTAGATGGTGCAGGTTACCATTGAGCAAAAGTTGTAAAAAACAAAGCTGATGAGCTTAATATTGAACTCCATTTTCTTCCACCGTACAGTCCCAATTTAAATCCAATAGAGCGGCTATGGAAAGTAATGAATGAACATGTCAGAAATAATAAATATTTTCCACAGCAAAAGAACTTAGAAACAAAATTGATGAGTTTTTTAGTCAAACACTTCCTAAGATAGGTAATATCTTGGCGAGCAGAATTAATGATAATTTTCAGGTGTTAAATTCTGCATCTTGAAGTTTGATGGGTATAAAAGGCTTTTGCTGTTTCTTCATGCCCCTTTTGGGTTTTGTTAAAGCGAGAATTACAGATGTTGGAGGCGAAAATGGCAAGCCAAGATGTGCGCTGAGCCTTATCGCTACAATCTCAGCCGCAAAGACATTGGAGGTTTTATTGGCTGAACGAGGTATTGTCGACAGTCATGAGTTGATTCGTTTGTGGTGCAATATATTTTGGCGAAATGTGCCAAACGATCAAAGCGTAAGTATCAGGGAGAACAAAGGATGATCGTAACAGACAAGTTGAGGAAAGACGAGGTGCTGGTAGCGAAAGCTTGTCCCGGATTTAAGTCCCAATATGAAATAGTTTCACACCAACCAACGAGAGTGCGATAGCTGGGCATACGCCGCTTCAACTCAATGAGGGGTACTAGGCGTTTTCGTCATAAACGGACTAAAACTGCTAGATTCTATGTCCTCAGTGTCCTCCTAGAGGGTATTACTTTTTCTGAACTGGCAAATAACGCTATATTGATCGAACCAGCTTCTCCAGGATCAGGGATTTTTCACTTAACTCGAAGTTATGTGCCTTTCAGCTTGATGTTGTACTAGGCAACCGGTGAGAGTTGCCTAATGATTCGGTGCCTGTCCTCATCTTCCAGATACTCAAACTGGCAAGCAATTGACTGAGAACGGTTGAACTGAAATAGATAATGGCGTTGGTGACCAAGCGTGCATATTCACTCCATAGCTGACTCCTTGTTGAAGTTGCTGGTTACACGTAGTCGTTGAGGTAGCCTCGCCTCGGTTTAATGCCAGTTGAACATAGATGTGTAAGCTCAAATTACTATAATTCTAGACCTTTACAGTGCTTGCAAATTAAATGTAACATTAAAAATATTAATTTAATAAAAAGTGTAAATAAATTCCTACAAATATAGCAGCACCAACCCATTGGTTATTGATAAATGCTTTAAAGCAACGCTCTCGATCATTATTTCTGATCAAGCGTTGTTGATATATAAACAGGCCTGTGGCGATGGCAACTCCACCGTAATAGTAGTAACCCAAATGAAATTGATTTCCGCTTATTAAGAGTATAAAAATCACTAAGCCTTGGAGTAACCCAGTAATACGTTTGTCATTGATACCAAATAGAATGGCAGTCGATTTTATTCCTATTTTTATATCATCATCACGGTCAACCATGGCGTAAAAGGTATCGAAAACGACAGTCCATAATACAGTGGCTAAATATAGTGGCCATACCTGTAAAGGTAGCTCGCCTGTTTGCGCGGAAAATGCCATGAGAGTACCGCAGGCAAATGCAGCTCCCAATACGACTTGTGGGAAATATGTATGCCGTTTCATAAAGGGATAACATGCAGCTAATGCCATGGCTACAAAAGAAAGCATAATCGTTGTTGCATTGGTAAGGAGTACTAGCAAAAAAGATAAGAGGCACAGTACAGCACATAGTATTAGGGCTTCTTTTGCACTAACCTGTCCGGTCACTAAGGGCCTATTATTTGTTCGCTCAACACTGCCATCAATATTTCTATCCGCATAGTCATTGATCACGCAACCTGCTGACCTCATAAAAAAGGTGCCTAAGGTAAATATGATCAAGAGGTTTGTATCTGGTAGGCCTTCAGCAGCAAGCCATAAAGCCCATAAAGTTGGCCATAAAATTAGGAGTGTGCCAACTGGACGGTCAAAGCGCATAATTGTTAAGTAGTTGTGTGTTTGTTCTCGTAAATTTATCATGGATAGTAGTATCGTTGTTGTGTTTTCAGGAAAATAATAGCCGTTAGGCCCCATGAAAGTAAGGAAATATTGAACTCCTTTTCTTGGTTTTTTATGGGGAAAATGTATTAATCCAGTGACTGGCTAGTTAACAATAACTGGGGTGCATACAAGTATTCTCAGCGGGTGCCACCTCAATTCCTAATGCCGCCCCGGTTACTAATGTAGCGATAAGAAATATCAATGCCGTTTTTGTTTTATATTTCTTCATTACATAAATAATCCACAAGGTAACACAAGGTAAATAAGGGCGATAGCTAGGCTGATTGCTAATTAAAACTGCACCGACGTTGCCGAAGAAGAGGCGTGCATTTTCGTTATCTCGATGGGTTTTTCTAGCCATTCCTCGTACTGAGCAAAAACGGCTGTGGTGTAATCTTGTTCGTAATGCTGTTGCAGAGCGTTTTCATCTTCGAAAATTTCAAAAAGATGAAGCGTACCCTACTGTCTTTTCTTTCCATCAATGAAAAAACGTGACAACCTGGCTCGCTGAGTGTTTGTGGAATGATCGCCTCGATCGCAGTGCGGCCTTCTTCGTAGTGCTCAAGTTTCAAGGATATGGTGGCTGAAACGAACAACCTTTTATCCTGCGCTTCTATGCCTGCCATCGGTAAAAATGAACGAATGAACTCCGCTTGCACTGGCGCAACTCGCGTATTGATCTGGTCGACGCCCATATTGTTACCTACGGTAGTGCGTATTGGTCGTTCACCTTGCGTGTCAATAAGTGCGGCAAGTTGATCCGCTACGTTTTGTGCGTCCGTACCCTTATTTCCTTGTGCAAACACGCCCTGAAACATATCCACAATTTTGGCCGGAGCCTCGGCTATGTCCCCGTAAGAGGCAATACAGGCAGCTTACCCCTCTACTTAAAAATTCGATTATAAATGGGGAAATTACACATGCTTTCTGAATGCAGAAATCTTGTAAACGGTCAAAAAATTGCAGCCTTTGAAGGTTCCGCCCGCTTGCGGGCGATGGTTCATGAGCTTGTATGACATCGATACTTAGCTATCAACATTTCTATTGAACCATGAAGAATGGTTCGGCAAAATAAAACATAATAGGCCAATAAAAATATAACTAAGCATCTGATTAACAGAAGACCATTCTTGCAAAATGTAATGGCCAAACACTAGACTTAACATAAAAACAAACCAGCCATAAACGGCGTAGATTTTGTATTTATTACTAAATAGCGCCAAACCAAGGAATAT
>CAJXWZ010000063.1 GCA_913062815.1 uncultured Colwellia sp.
TCCAATAGGTTTTGAGCACCGATAGAAAGCGTAATATCATCATTTACAAAGTAACTAACTTCTGCATCTACTGTAATGGCTGCACTGCCTTCATTAACCGTTGCATCATATTCTACATGAACACCTTGATATTCACCATAGTAATTAACACGCGTAAATAAACTTACTTGATCCCATGTTTGTGACAAAGTAAACGTACCACGATGGTTCGGCAAGTCATTTTCTAAACGCGAAACTTTAAAATCACCTGTTATTTCAGAATAATCATCAACTGTTGTTTCATTCCAGTTGTAAGCTAAGCTAAACGAAGTATCACCGTCGAAAAGACTAGTAGAATAGTTAGCAACAAAATCAACACCTTCGGTTGTAGTGTCAAAGTCATTAGTAAAGAAACTTACTTGCTGAATTGAATCTACATTTGGTACACCAGCCTCTTTCAAAGCATTTTTGTCGTCTTCAGTTAACGTATACTTAGTTGATTGAGAAACACGGTCTGTTACTTCAATGTTATAATAATCTAACGTAAAGAAAATCCCTGCAATTTCCCAAACCGCGCCAAATGCAAAACTATTTGACTCTTCAGGAGTTAACTCTGTAGAACCAAGTTGCATTGCAATAGGGTTTGTTGCAGGTAATAATGCTGAATCAACTAACTGTCCGCCTTCTAAAGATGTTTGTACGTTTGAATAATTAGCTTGACCAACTGTTGGTGCTCGGAAGCCTGTACCAAGAGAACCACGAAGTGAGAAATCATCCGTAATGCGGTACTGTGCAGTAAGTTTATAATTAGTGGTATCACCAAAGGTACTGTAGTCTTCATAACGAACGGCAAAGCCCATCAAAAACTGTTCCGTAAATTGTGCTTCTACATCAACATAAAACGCATAGTTTTGACGAGAAAACTCACCTGCTGATGCAGGTTTAAAACCAGGGAAACCATTTGAACCTATACCAAAACCTTGATCTGTGTATGGGCCAGCAGTAAATGAAGCTATATCACCTGCCACAACTTCAAATGTTTCTTGGTGCCATTCATAACCACCGGCAATAATTAAAGGTGAATCGAATGCGTCAATGTCAATATCTTTCACTAAATCAACATTAAAGAATTTTTCTAATTGAATATGTTTACCCGGATTAAAATCACGAGGCGTGTCTGGGCCTAAAGAAGCATTTAACGTATCGTAGATAACATAACTTGATTCATTGCGACCAACAGAGCCGCTAATATCATAAGATAACGTGTCATCAATTTGACCACGTGTACCCACTGTTAAACTTGTATCAACAATATTGCCACCAAAGTTTGGAGTAAAACCACCGGGTAACATTTCATTGAAGGAAAAACAATTATCATTATTCGCGACATTGTTGATGTAATCGACTTGTGTTAACACATTATCACTAGTAATAGCAACAGGTTGACAAGTTCTTTCGGCACCCTCAGCCTCAGCAATATCAGCAATAAGTAATGTTTCACCACCATCATTTGAATACACACCACCACGTGTATGCGGGTTACGATAATAGAAACCACCACGTACATTACGTTCAGAAAAGTTACCAAACATATAAGCTTCGCTATCATTGCCTAAATCTAAACCCAAGTTAGCAAAAATAGTGAGGTCATCTTCAATTTCTGGAGAGCCCCAAATTTGTGCCGGGTCACCAACATCAGGAACACCAGCAGCAATAAAAGCGGCAGCATCAGGACGTTGTACACTTCTACTCGTTGCATCAGCTGTTTTATATTGAAAACTTACATTAGCAAAACCATCTTTAGTTAATGGCATACCTACATTACCCGAAAGTTCAGTTGTCGTACCATCACCTTCATAATATTCGCCATGACGTACCGTTAAAGAACCACCATCATCATCATCTTTAAGTACAAAGTTCAATACACCAGCAATAGCATCTGAACCATATTGAGCCGCTGCGCCATCGCGTAATACCTCAACTTGTTTCAACGCTGAACTTGGGATAACAGAGATGTCTGGACCTTGTGCACCATCATTAATGCCACCACCTAATAAGGCAATAACCGAGGCACGGTGACGACGCTTACCATTAACGAGTATTAGCGTACTGTCTGAAGATAGGCCACGAAGGTTAGCGGGTTTAACTAAACTGGCCGCATCTGAAATAGGATTTTCATGAACGTTAAATGACGGAACCGTTCCTTTGAGCAACTCCAACATATTAGTGTTGCCACCACGTTCTAGTTCTTCTGCACCGATTAAATCAATAGGTACTGGAGAGTCATTTACAGAACGAGGTGCACCACGAGAGCCAACAACGGCAATACGTTCAACTTCTTCTACTTGTGCATTATTTTCTGCAGCATAGCTAGATACAGTACCTAGCGCCATGCTTACGGCAATGGCTAACGTTGTAGTTTTAAATTTTATCGACATGTTATTTTCTTCCCAAGGTTTAAATAGATATTATTATTTAGACAGTTGCTATTAAATTAATTTTTTTGCAACTTACACTAAAGAGCAAGGTGGTATGTAAATCCGTAAAAAATTTGTTTATTTATTAAAATTTAATTTTTAAGTCGCTATTAAGCCTGCCAATTGATGGGCTGAATTAATTAACAGTGGCAATAAAAGCTTTGTCGATAAATCAATCAATGAGTGTGTCAAACCTATTGACCTCTTTCTTTGAGGGTTATTTTTACGATAGCTTTTACGATAGCTTTTACAATAGCTTTCGGGGTTGTTTTTACGGTAAAAACGAACAAGAATATCATCACGGTTTGCTGAGCGAAAACAGCCTGGTATTTTTCGAACTTGAGTAGAATATAGTGGGGTAGCTGCCTACATGTTGATTAATCAACATGTAGGCAGCTTTGAGAAGGTGCAATCAACTCGTTCTTCTGGGGATCCTAAAATAAATTTTATTTAGCTTGAACCGTTATATTTTCTTAGTCAGTAATATTTTATTTGAATCAAGCCGTAGAGACTTGACATTAAAAGAAAGCTCTAATGCTTCAATTAATGCTTCACTGTCTCCTAGATCAAAACGACCACTGATTCGAATACTGTGTAGTGAAGGCTCTTTTAACACAATTTGAATATCGACATAACGATTAACCTCTTCGATAACGTCAAACAATTCTTCATTCTCAAAAATTAATTTTCCATCAAGCCATGCAAGTTTACGTTTTATATTCTCTGGTTTGATGTGAGTTAATTTTGGTATTTGATTACTACCCACGATAACTTTTTCACCCTTAGTAATATAAACATCATCTTTTTGAATGGTGGTACTATTTAATTTTTTAATATCCGTTAATTTTGTATTGAGTGGCACTTTTGACATTTTAACTTTACCATCAGTAACGGTAACTTGAATATTGTCAGGTTTTAAATGAACAACAAACTTTGTTCCTATCGCTTTAACTAAACGATCACCAGCATAAACAATAAATGGCCGGTCAGGATCATGTGCAACGTCAAATAAAGCCTCACCTTTTATGAGTTTAATGATGCGTTTCTCATCAGAAAACTCAGTTTCAATACGAGTATTGGTATTTAAGTGTATGATTGAACCGTCATCAAATGTTGCATCCATCTGCTGTCCTATTAAGGTCACATAAGAATCTTTTTGCACATTATTAGGCATTGTAAACCATAGTAAAATAGCTATAAAGCTGACACTTGCCGCCAATAAAAAAGGTTTAATAACAGGTGTTAATATTGGCCATAAGGATAAATTTTTTGTCGAATTATCATCAATATTAAGGAGTACTTCATCCATACCATCCCAGATATCGGCCATCGCTTTTAATGCTACCTGATGTCTTTTATCGGCAGACAACCAGGCCTTTAATTCTTTTCTAGATTGATCTGATAAATTACCATTGTCTAGCCTTACTAACCAAATAGACGCTTCGTCATCAATCGTATTTGCCGTATGCAGTGGAATTACTTTATTACTTGTATTCATTTTGTACGCTCTTTACTTGATTGATCCCGGTGTATTGGAAGTTCGTGTCCATTAACTTCATATCCTTGAGCACAAAGTGACTGCTTGCATTGCTTCAAGCCTGTAGCAATATATTTTTCAACGGAACTTACTGATACATCCATTTTATTTGCTATTTCTTTATGACTTAAACAATAGAGTTTCCTTAAGAGTATCGCGCGACGATTTTTTTCAGGCAATGAAGTTAATACTTTACTAAAACGCTCAAATTTAAGTTTTTGGTAGAGTTCTTGTTCAACCGTATTATCAACATCATCTTCTATTAAAGCATCATCTAATTCAGTATGTATTTCCTTTGATTGTTGCATTAATTTCTTAAGAACCAAGTTTCTTGAAACAACAAATAAGTAACCTTTAGGTGAGCTAATTGGTTGCTTAGCATCAGAGTTTAAAACTCTAATAAATGCCTCTTGTAAAATATCATCAACATCTTGCTGTTCTACACTCATCTTCATAATAGAACGCACTAAACCATCTCTGCATGATTGAAAAGCGGTTAAAACTCTATTATGCGACTGCTTGTTTGTGGGCATTTATGTTTCCAATGATACACGGTTCTACTAAAGAGTTAGTTTATGGCTTAATCCGTAACTCTTTTTAGAAAAAACATACGATAACAATCTTTTTATTACATATCGTACAAATTACAGTCTTACTTTTGCTTTCTTTAATATTATTAACCACTTCAATTGAAGGCCGATAAGTCATTTATTTTTAAGTGAGATCAAGTCCATAAACGATTATAGCTTACATTTATGTTACTTGAAAAAGTGCTATTGATTAATTTTTTCATAAATATTTATGGATTATCCAAAAGTCATGCTCTTTAGTTTTATCGATGAATAAATTTACTCTCATGATTAAAAAATAAAATATAACGGTGGAAATTATTTTGGAATTTGAAACACTTTTTTCTTTAGGTCTTTATTTCTGTGCAATGCTGGGGATCGGTCTGTACGCATATCGTAAATCAACGAGTGATGTTTCAGGTTATATGCTTGGTGGTAGAAGCTTAAGCCCAAGTGTAGCAGCTCTTTCTGCGGGCGCATCTGACATGAGTGGTTGGATGTTAATGGGCCTACCAGGCGCTATGTATATTTCAGGTGTCAGTAGTTTATGGATTGCGATTGGCCTCGTTGCTGGTGCATTTTTAAATTACCTTATCGTTGCTCCTCGTCTTAGAACTTATACCGAAGTCGCCAATGACTCTATAACCTTACCTGATTTTTTTGAAAATCGTTTTAATGATAATTCTCGCCTGTTAAGAGTGGTTTCTTCCGTGGTTATTGTCGTGTTTTTCACGCTTTATACCTCAAGCGGTATTGTTGCTGGTGGCAAACTATTTGAAAGCTCTTTTGGTTTAAATTATGAAGTCGGCTTATATGTTACTGCAGGTGTGGTTGTCGCCTACACACTATTCGGCGGTTTTTTAGCGGTGAGCTTAACTGACTTTGTGCAAGGCTGTATTATGTTTATCGCTTTGGTATTAGTGCCCGTAGTCGCTATTAGTGAAGTGGGTGGTTTGTCAGAAATGCACTCAAGCATTAATACCATAAACCCTGCCTTGCTTGATATCTTTAGTGGCGTGAGTTTAATTGGTATTTTTTCAGCGATGGCATGGGGATTAGGCTACTTTGGTCAACCCCATATAATCGTTCGCTTTATGGCTATACGTAGTGTTAAAGATATGCCTACCGCGCGTCGTATTGGGATGAGTTGGATGATCGTTGCTATTATTGGCGCGATGACAACGGGCCTTGCGGGTATTGCCTATGTTGCGAAAACAGGTCTCAAGCTTGATGATGCTGAAACCATATTTATTCTATTGTCTCAAATCTTATTCAGCCCATTAATTGCTGGCTTTTTATTAGCAGCAATTTTAGCGGCCATCATGAGTACTATTTCTTCTCAGCTTTTGGTGACATCAAGTTCTTTGACTGAAGACTTTTACAAAACATTTTTGCATCGCGATGCTAGCGAAAAGCAACAAGTATTGGTTGGACGAATATCAGTATTTTTAGTGGCGTTGGTTGCAATCGCTTTAGCCTACGATCGAAACGCATCTATTTTATCATTAGTCAGTAATGCTTGGGCAGGTTTTGGTGCCGCTTTTGGCCCGGTTGTTATCGGTAGTTTGTACTGGAAAGAAATGACTAGAAATGGCGCGCTAGCAGGTATGGTAACGGGAGCGGTAACGGTATTGTTATGGATTTATGCACCTTTCACGATTAATGGTCAATCATTAAGTTCAGTGATGTATGAAATTGTACCAGGTTTTATTTTATGTTCTTTAGTTATCTATGTGGTGAGTAAAATGGCGCCACAAGATGATACAGAGGTTTTAGCCAAGCATGATGAAATGTTAACGCATCATTCTTAGCGGTTAATATACCCGCTCCACTTGAAGATGCATGATTCAGCTGGAATTAGAAACGCCTTTAGGCAAGGCATTGATTGAAGAGAATAGTTATTCTATTGTCGAAATCAATAACGTAGCATAAAGCGTTTCTAAACCAGCCCCTTGGGGAAGGCTGAGCAAATCATACTCTGCGTTACATTTCTTTTTAAGGGAGTAACCCTTAATAAAAAATGTGCCTTGATTATGAATCGCTCCGACTTCCTGAAACGAGCACTTTCAAGTGGAACGGGTATAAGTAGTAGTTGAATTTCTAAGTGCATTCTAAAATATTTATGAGCTCCTGAAGGTTAACACCTAGCTAAGTTTGAAATATTTAGATAACAGTAGAATAAATACAATTGTAATTAACTCTAAATAGTTGCCAAGCACTATTTAATAATTTTTGAGATCAAGCACATGCTTTTTAATGATTCATTTATCACTGACTGTCCAATTCGTCAGAACATTCGCAAATTTTATCGTATTGATGAAAATACTGCGGTAGATCATATTCTTCCTTTAGCTGAAGTTAATGTCAGTGCCAGAAGTAGAGCCTGGGAAAGAGCACGCAAAATGGTGCTGAATATTCGTAAAGAACAAGCGGGTAATGGTGCAATAGATTCATTATTGAAAGAATATTCACTTTCAAGTGAGGAAGGTGTGGTATTGATGTGTTTGGCTGAAGCATTATTACGTGTGCCAGATAAACATACTCAAGATGCATTAATTCGTGACAAGATTTCTCAAGGTCAGTGGAGTAACCACCTAGGCAGCAGTGACTCTCTTTTTGTTAATGCTTCTTCGTGGGGGTTATTGATCACAGGCTCTATGGTGGATTATGCCGATAAACGCAAAGAAAATAGATTTGGTTTATTGAAAAAAACGATTGGTCGTTTAGGCGAACCTGTTATTCGTAAATCAATGAACTATGCCATGAAAATTATGGGCAAGCAGTTTGTTATGGGCGAAACCATCACTGCGGCAACTGAACGTGCTGCTACTAAAGAGCAACAAGGTTATGTGTATTCCTACGATATGCTTGGTGAAGGTGCGCGCACCATGGATGATGCTGAGCGTTATTTAAAATCTTATCAAGAAGCGATAAACGTTATTGGTTTTGCAGCTCTTGCTTCGGGTAAAAATAATCCTCGTAAAGTTCCGGGTATTTCGGTGAAGCTTTCTGCTATCCACCCACGTTACGAATTTACACACAAAGCGCGAGTAATGGCTGAAATTGTGCCAAAACTTAAAGCACTTTGTTTACGAGCAAAACACTTTAATATCGGTTTGACGGTTGATGCAGAAGAATCTGAACGATTAGATATTTCTCTAGATGTGATTGAAGCGGTATTTAGTGATAATGACTTAGCGGGCTGGGATGGATTTGGTATGGCATTACAAGCTTACCAACAACGCGCTATTTTTGTTGTCGATTGGTTACGTGAATTAACCCTACGTGTTGACCGAAAAATGATGGTGCGTTTAGTAAAAGGCGCTTACTGGGACACAGAAATTAAAAATACACAAAAAGATGGCCATGCGCATTTTCCTGTATTTACACGCAAGTCTTCTACTGATGTTTCTTACCATGCCTGCGCAAATAAGTTATTAGCTTTTAGAGATACTATTTATCCACAGTTTGCTACGCATAATGCCTATACAGCGGCAACTATTGTTGAACTTGCTGGTGATGATAAACACGGCTTTGAGTTTCAATGTTTACACGGTATGGGTGATTCTTTGTATGATCAGATTGTTACCAATGAAAAAATTCAATGTCGCATCTACGCACCTGTGGGTCACCATGAAGATCTGCTTGCCTATCTAGTGCGCCGTTTATTAGAAAATGGGGCTAACTCTTCTTTTGTTAATGCCATTGTTGACGAGACAAAGCCAGTTGAATCATTACTTGAAGACCCTGTTGAAAAAACGCTACGCTTAAAAGACAAATACAATAATCAAATCATTAAACCTATTGCTTTGTATTATAACGAAAAAGGAAAAAACCGTGATAATTCTAAAGGTTTAGATTTAACTGATATTAATGTGATCACGCCATTAAAAGCGTCACTAGATAACTGGTTGGTAAGCAACTTACTGAATAAAAATGATGTGCCCGAAGGTTCGAATGCTGTTAAAAACCCGGCAAATCATAATGAAATTATTGGTTTTCACAGCCATCACAACAAAGATGAAATGTTGGCGATGATAGATACGGCGCAAACAGCCTTTACTTCATGGTCACAAACACCGGTAACCGATCGCGCGGCCTTGTTATATCGTGTAGCAGACATCCTAGAAAGTCATAGCGAAGAACTTATTGCCTTATGTATCAAAGAGGCAGGCAAAGTGGCTCAAGACGGTATTGATGAAGTACGAGAAGCAGTTGATTTTTGTCGTTACTACGCTAACAGAGCAACTGAGTTAGCAAATGATGAACGATTAGAAGCACGTGGTGTTGTGCTTTGTATAAGTCCTTGGAACTTCCCCTTAGCTATTTTTTTAGGGCAAGTAGCAGCGGCAATTGCAACCGGCAATACGGTTGTAGCAAAACCTGCGGAGCAAACCGGTTTAATTGCGCTACGTACAATAGAGTTGATGAAAACTGTTGGTTTACCTGACGGCGTTGTACAAGCCGTCATTGCGCGTGGTAGCCAAGTGGGTAGTATTATTATTCCTGATGATCGTATTCAAACCGTTATGTTTACCGGCTCTACTGAAACTGGTACCAGAATTTCACAAACCTTGGCTGAACGTGGTGGCGATCAAGTGCCATTTATTGCTGAAACAGGCGGTCAAAACTGTATGGTTGTTGATTCTACTGCTTTGCCTGAGCAAGTCGTTGATGACGTTATTTCTTCAGGTTTTCAATCTGCAGGTCAGCGTTGCTCGGCACTTAGGGTATTATTTTTGCAAGAAGACATCGCTGATAATGTCATTACTATGCTCAAAGGCGCCTTAGCAGAATTACATGTAGGTAACCCGGCTAAATTAAGCACGGATGTAGGTCCGGTCATTGATCAAAA
>CAJXWZ010000064.1 GCA_913062815.1 uncultured Colwellia sp.
AGTTTTTAGTTTTTAGTTTTTAGTTTTTAGTTTTTAGCGCAAAGAGTTATACAAACAAAGTGGGTGCGTAAAGCACCCATTTTTTGCCTTATCATCAAAGCAAATCACGCTTGGCTAACAGAGAACAATAAATGATTGGCTAAAATCAGTCATGATGGAGCAAAAACAACTATTCTTTTCCTTTGAAGTTCTTCGCTTGCATATCCAGAGTTCTAAATTACTACAATATGAATCTTAACTGTCGTATTATACAAACAATAAATACATTTAAATGATAACGCTCTAATAACAATGGTAAATGAAAGCTACGAAAAATCTAAACAACCATTAGCCTTTTCTAAAAATCAAGTAGAAAAAGCTGGGCGGATGATTAGAAAAAACGAAGGTGATTTTGAACATGCTATTACTGTTGTTCAAAACTTTCGTGCGGCTCATTTGTACCCATTACAAATAATTAAAAATTTAGTTTGGAAGCACGTAAGAAAATTAGATTTACTTGAAACAGCTACGATTGTTAGAAGGCTAAAACGTTTACCGACAATAATTGATAAGTTACAAAGAAAATCTTTAGATGGTAAAACTGATAATGCTATTAGCTTAAAAAGAATGCATGACATTGGTGGTTGTAGAGTGATTTTAAATTCATTAAATGACTTAGAACAACTTAACAAAAGTTTAGACTCCAGTAAGACCGTTCACGGTGTAAAAATATATGATTATATAACATCACCTAAAAAGAGTGGCTACAGAGGCATCCATAGGGTTTATAAAAGTTACGATAAATCAGATAGTCATTCATGGAAAGGCTTTCGAATTGAAGTTCAATTAAGAACTAGACTACAACATTTATGGGCGACCACAGTCGAAATAGTTGATATTATAGAAAAAGAGTCCTTAAAAACAAATCCTACTGCTGCAAGTACAAATTGGAAAAGACTCTTTGAAATAATGGGCGAATTTTTAGCTGTGAAAGATGGTTCTTGGAAAATGTCACCTGAAACAGCAACTAGTTATAAAGAAGAGTTGGTATTATTAAACACCAAGCTTTCAATCTTTAACAAGTTAGATGCTTTTAATAGCGCATTTAAAATGGATGAAATCAAAAAAAAATCTAAAGATACTGGATATACTTTACTTATCTACAACACTAAAGAGCAAAAAGGGAACGCTTCTTTTTATAGTGCAAATAAAAAAGAGTTAGCTCTTGAACGTTATGCTGAGCAAGAAAAAAACACTGATAACAATGTACTATTTGTTGCAGGAAGTGATCTGAAATCTATTGAGAAAGCATACCCAAATTACCTAAGTGACACATCAGGATTTTTAGCTGAATATGGCCGAGTTATATTATCACATTTTGAGAATGCACCGACCACCAACGCAAGCTAATACTTTGCTAAACGAAAATAATAGGTTGCAGAGGCTGCACGCATTTTTAAATGCTTGATGTATTATATCTGGTAGTGTTCACACACGATGAATATTAATGGGTGCTTTAAGCACCCATTTTTTCCCTTATCATCAAAGCGAATCACGCTTAGCTCATAAAAAAATGCTTGCTTGAGTTAATTAACAGCATGCCCTTGAAACAGTTCAGCCACTTCTATTGCCTTAGCTCTACCATCATACAGAGTAGCCTTTGACTAAATGAGCCAATGAATTAGCCGTATTTTTTAGTTCCTTGCTTTCTTTCGTAATTTCTTCCATATTCGTTGCCGTTAACAGACTAATTTCACTCGCTGCTTGCATAGCAATATCGACAGCATTGGTACCCTTTTGCTGTTCTTCAGTCGCGCTTAATATTCTGTCATTCATTTGTTCTATTTGATTAACTGACAATGACATTGTTTCTAAAGACTCCCTTATATTGATATTTTCATCAACACACACCTTGGCTTTAACAATACTGACTTTCATTGTTTTTTCAGAATTTAAAACACCACTTTGAATACGCTCAATAATACTTTGAATATCACCAGTAGATTCTTGTGTTTTAACCGCAAGGGTTCTTACTTCATCAGCAACCACAGCGAAACCACGACCGCTCTCTCCTGCCCTCGCTGCTTCAATCGCAGCATTAAGAGCGAGAAGGTTAGTTTGATCGGCAATACTTTTTATTACCTCGACCACTTTACTCACCTCAGCACTGTTTTCAGTTAGTGCACTGATGTGCTCTGAAGTATTCATAATAGACGAAGACAATGCTTCAATGCTTTGCACCGTTTGTTGGGCGACTTGTTGACTATGATGAGCTTTGCTAGAAACATCTTTTGAAACGGCAGAAGCATTCTGTGCTTCGCTTACAATAGCGTCAGTAAACGATCTTAGTTGCACCGTTTTATCAGCTGCCCCGATAATAATATTTTTTTGTTCATCAATGTTATTGTTAACGTCAAGAATATTGCGTTGCGCATTATCTGTTGCCTCCGTTAACTCTTTGGCTGAATTTGCCACCATACCAACCATGCTATGGAGGGTCATCATAAATTGATTGAACTTTTCAGCAACTTGGGTCATTTCATCACGTCCCACTTCTTCCATTCGCAGGGTTAAATCTCCTTGACCAGTAGCTAGATTCGACATGAAGTGATATAACTGTTTAATAGGGCGCGTAATGGAACGAGTAATCATTAGTGCAAATACAACGCCCGTAATGGTAACTAAAGCAACTAAAATCAGTGCATAATTAATAGCGGTATCCACCTCTGCTTTAGACGCTATTTGTTTAGTTTTACCTGTCGCGATTGTTTGTTTTATAATACCTGCTAATAGCAGTGCTAGCTCTTGCTCAACCTGCTTCAAGTTACTATCAGCAGGAATACTTATCAGTTGTCGTCCTGAAATGATTTTCAATTGTCCATCTCGCCACATATCGGATATTTGCATTGCTTTATGAATTAAATTTAGAGTATCTAAAGAGGAAGAAAGCTTTTCTAAGGACGATAAGTTTTGCTTCAATAAGTTATGCCTATTATTAACTTCGTTAATAACCTCCATATTCTCATAATGCTGTATTTTTAACTTTACTCTGTCTATGTAGCTTTTAGTGTTACGAAAGTTATCCCAAGCTTCACGTGCATTATCAACTTGATTTAAGGTAATATCCGCTCTTGTTATAGTCTGGTGACTTAAGCTATAAAGCTGATAAGAAAGCATGCCAGCTAATAATATCGATAGCGTGATCATCAAGGAAAAGCTAAGCAATATGCGTTTATAAATAGTCATCAATGTGTCCTATTGCGGTAAAACGGGTAGAGATACGACCATTGCAGGGCCCGTAAGTGTATTTAAAAACTCAATAAGATCAGTTTTTTCTTTCGTACTTAGTGATAATGGCGACATCAAAGGGCTTAATGAGGTACGCGGTAACCCGCCACTATTATAATGGGTAATAACACTTTCTAACGAAGCTAAACTCCCATCATGCATATAGGGGGCACGTTGACTAATATTTCTTAAACCTGGGGTCTTAAAGGCGTGTTTATTTACTGCTTGATTAGTTAGTGCATACCTTCCTAAATCCTTATCATCTAATAAGCCAATGTCATGGAACTCATTATCAGTAAAATTCCAAGCTGTATGGCATGTTGAACATCTTGCTTTACCATTAAACAAATCAAAGCCATTTTTTGCTGAATCACTAATGGCATTTTCATCACCGTTTACCCATAAATCAAAGGGAGCTTGAGTAGAGACAATAGTTCGTTCATAGGTTGCAATAGCCTTTAAAATAGTTTCTTGATTAATGCTCTCAGCAGGAAACGCTTTTGCAAACCAATATTGATAGCCTGGTATTTTATTTAAGCGTTGAATTGCTTCATCAATAGGCAGGTTCATCTCTACTTCGCTTTCTATTGGCCCTAGCGCTTGATCTTCGAGTGTTGGCGCTCGTCCATCCCAAAAGAAAGGAGCAACCCAAGCCATATTTAACACCGTAGGTGCATGTCTTGGTAAAGGTTGAGCTTGAGCACCAACCGCCTTAGCAAGCGGAACTTCCCAGCCAAAAGAAGGGTTATGGCAAGAGCTGCAATTAAGGTTTTGATCTTTACTTAATCTAGGATCAAAAAAAAGCATTTTTCCTAACATCGCTTTAGTGGATGAATATTGATTGTTTGAGGGAAATGGGATGCTATCAGGCCGCTTATATTGGCTTTTTAAAACATTTTGATTTGCTTGTACTTTAAGTGAAATCATTAACATAAAAAATAATTTAATGATTAGAGTAAACTTCATGGGTTACCTTTGATTAATTATTAATCCTTTCGTAGTATTATATCAGCTATAGATTATGTCGGTATGCACTTATAGATAGCATACCTGTGTAAGTATCGAATATCATAGAAGTTAATCCTATAAACCCAAGTGTAGCGACTACACTTAGCGAAGAACGAAAATGTTCGTTTTCATTTCAAAGTGGACGTTAGCCGATACAAATTTAGGTCGTAAAAAATGCTCGTTTGATGACGTGAACTCACTGATGAATGCAACGTTGATTTTATAAAATTTATTGATTATTCAAAATTTTCTATTAACAACCGCTTGTCGTATATGTAACTGTTGGCAATAGCCCAACTGAAGTTGGCGGGGTGTAAGTCAAATAACACTTAGTTCCTGTGATAGGTATATTATTGTTAGTAATGCCACTGAATCCAACCAAGGACGAGCGAGTTACGTGGAGAGATCCTCCCCCGAAAGTATCTCCATAAGCCCAATCGTCTTCTAATTCTACTACATTCGCTATTCCTGTTGTTCTATTGCCACTGGCATAACCATACGCAACCTCAACATCATTATTCCCGTCTCCATCTATATCAATATTTGTTAAAGATTGATTTTGTACTCCTTGAATTATGGATTTGCTGTACACTAATTTAGAGCCAGATAAAATAGCCCCTCCCATAGACTCTAGTACAGCCTTGTTAGCATCTGAACTAATATCTATGAATTTTGGTGCTGCTGTAACGGCCAAAATGCCCAAAATAACAATGACCACAACCAACTCAATTAAGGTAAAACCCTGCTGCTCTGTACGACTATACACTGCATTTATCTCTATATATTTACTTTAGGAAACGATTTTCGGCGGACTATTCGACGGATTAGATACGACTGCCAATTTTTTAAAAAACAACGACGTAGTATATGAAAATTATAATACCTACGGCAGTAGTGAGATCAAGCTTTTGTTGATTTATTCGTAATAAGTCAATTTAGATCTGAGCAAGTACAGGTAAAGTGACGGTAAATTTTGCACCACCCAGAGTTTCAGAATCGCCGATATCAATACTGCCTTTATGCCAATCAATTATTCGTTTTACAATGGCTAAGCCTATACCATGGCCTTTTACTAAATTTTGCTGATGTTTTCCTCGCACAAATGGTTTTAATATGTCCATTTTAATTGTCGAGTTAACGCCTTCGCCATCATCCTCAACAATGAACACTACGGTATGTCCCTGTGACTTTAACTGAATATTCACTTGGTTATTACCATAGTTCAGTGCATTTTCTAGCAGGTTATTAACTAAAATACTAAGATAAGCGCCATCCGCATAAACATGATACTCATCATTCGGTTTTATTAGCGTGATGTGCATATTGTCAGTAGTTTTTGTTCTAAGGCAGTTTTCAACTAACGCTAAAAAATCACAATGGCTTTTGTTCATTTCCAGCATAGTTTGATC
The DNA here is from genome assembly GCA_913062815.1 of uncultured Colwellia sp. GTDB lineage: Bacteria > Pseudomonadota > Gammaproteobacteria > Enterobacterales > Alteromonadaceae > Colwellia. Next base: position 5,685 of record CAJXWZ010000064.1, read on the forward strand.
AAGGCGCGCATAAGAAAGTAAGGTTTCTACTAATGACGTCATTTCATCGACATTGTCGCTGATTTTCTCTTCGAATTGACGACGAAGCTTAGGGTCATCCTCCTCTTGCAAGGTATCAATACCAAAACGAATACGTGCTAGCGGCGTTCTTAAGTCATGAGATACCGCGCTACTTAATAATTTAACATCACCAATTAAATCCTCTATGCGTTGCGCCATTTGATTAAATTCAACTTCAATGTCTCGAATGTAAGACAGTGAACTTAAGGTGATCCTTTGTTTCAGCTTACCTTCACCAAATGATTTTGCCGCAGCTCTTAAGGCCATTAATTGCTTAATGAGTGGGTAAATCCACAGTAGGATCAATAAGACTAAGGCAACATAAAACAATAAGGTGAAAAAATAATTTTGCGACTTTTTATCAGCCGTTAGCGTTAACAAAGGCGATTTCAACAGTAATAATTGTTCCCCTGAGGTTATATAATAATGAAAGGTTAGATGACGGTTTGTTGCCAGCAACACAGGAGTTCCCTGCTTCACTTTGTTAAAGAGTGGCAAAGGCAAAGTAAAGGATTTGCTGTCAATAATCGATAGCGCGTATATTTCATCCTGCCATTGCTGAACAAACTGCTGGCGATTATCATCCGTCATCTTGTTCAGGCTATTAGCCAAACTTAGGCCAAGCTTCTCTACAATAGCAACGGCATTGGCATCTTGAACTTGCTCGGTACTATTATATTGCTCATATATACGGTCAAACAGCCATCCTAGGCCAATAGTGGCGATGATAACCATCAATAGCAGTGAGGCGGTTAAATTACGCATAGTCATTCCAACACGTTATTTCAAGCAAATTACTTCCAAGCATCTTTAGCGAATAAATAGCCTTTACCCCAAATAGTTTTTATCCTAAAAGGCTGCGCTGGCTCGTCGCCTAACTTTTTTCGCAACCGAGAGATACGCAAATCAATAGATCGGTCGAAACCATCATAATCAAAACCTCTAAGTTGATGAACCAACTGCTCTCGCGTTACCAGCTGCCCTGCTTGCTCGGCAAGTAGCCATAAAACATCAAATTCATTTGAAGACAATTTAATCTGTATGCCGTTGAGTAATACCTCCATCGCCAACTTATCAATCACTAAATTATTAAAAACTAACCGTTGTGTTGGCGCTGATGAGGTTACTTTAACATCAGCTTGTTTCAAACTAGTTTGGCGATCTAAGTGTTTTCGAATTCTGGTTAATAAAGCTCGTGCTCGTACAGGTTTAGTGAGGTAATCATCAGCACCCATTTCTAACCCTAGTACTTCATCTATTTCTTCATCTCTGGCGGTTACCATAATGATGGCATTGGTAAACTCAGGGCGAACAGCTTTACAGACATCAATACCGTCCAACCCTGGTAACATACCGTCTAAAATCACAATATCAGGATGATGTTGTTGAATAAATTTTACCGCGCTATCACCTCGATCGCATAGTGATACTCGGTAATCTTTCGCAATTAAATACTCTCGCATCCACTGAGCAAGTTCACTGTCATCCTCAACGATTAATAGATGTGATTTATTTTGATCCATAGAGTAAACAAGCCCTTAAAACATTCGCCAGCTGATATTTTTTCGAGTGCTTTTATCATACACCCAAGCCATTTCTATCTCTTTGGTGATTAAATCACTCACACGCCCTTGTTTCTTTAAACTAAAAACTATGTTTTTATCTGCAGACATCTCTTGCTGGAATTTCCCTGACTTCGCGTTTGACCAACATCGTAATGCAGTAGGTTGTAACGAAGAAAACAAACAATGATTATCAAGTTGTTCAGCTTGCCAGCTTATTTTTACATCTACATAACATAACTGCCCTTGGCGCATGGCAACACATTGCTCAGGTTCAATAATTAATGAATATTTCGCTTGAGTTTCTTTAGCAAAAATCAGAGGAGAATAACCTAAGCTAGTCGCCATTATTAATAAAATTAAGTAGGTTAGTAATTGGTAAATAAACGTTTGTTTAATGAAGTAGTTCATCATTACTCTCCACTAAAAAACATAGCTAACAAGAACGCCGACTTCTGTTCTTTCTTTGGCTCTACCATCAAGGCCACCAGCAAAGCTCATTACAGGACTATTCGTAATACTGCTCGCAAAGTCAGTATATTTAAAATAAGTTTCGAAGAGTATATTAGTGGAAATAGGATAGCTCGCTGAGACCTGTGCGGTGACATCAATGCCTGAACCCGCTTCATAAGAGCCAAAATGCGTAGTGGCTTCATCTGCTGAGATACCATAATAATAATCAAGCATTGCTTCTGAACGGTACTCTAAGCCAATGCTACCATGTAATTGCCAGTTTTTAATTTGCCATGCTCTCCCTAACCACATCGAGGCGTAAATAGCATCATCGTAATCGCTGTCAATTGCATAAGGAGCTAACATAAATTGTACTGTGGTCTGGTCAAAGTTTCCTGTGGCTCTCAAACCTATCATATCGGTATTATCAAAGTGCTGAGATAATATTTTTTCTTGATCCCTGATCTCAGCGTGTATTTCACCATGGGCATTGATAGTACTAACATCAAAATTCCAATTGTCCGTATTATAAAAATTATAACCAATACTCAAACCTTCATTACGTTCGTTAGCACCATAGGAAGCTTCGACAAAAAGTCCGCTCCATTGGTAACGACCATTTAAAAACATTGAAAAATGGTTAACTTCATTTTCATAAGGGCTTACTTCAATTTTATAACCATACCCTAACTTTAGGAAACCCCCATTTCGATTTTCTTCAGTGACCACTTGCTCTTCGATTGTCACTTCCTCTGCAGACAAGTGAGTTGAATAAATCGCTAATAAGCCGGTAAGTAAACTTAAAGGTAGTTGTTGTCGTATTTTTTTCATTTTTAATCTTTATTGGTCAATATTGGGTGTAGAAATAATATCTAAACCAGTAAAAAAAGACGTACCAGATGTTACCAATATGTATCGTTTTGTAACATGGTTAATTGGATATGATGAAATAAACTTTCATTATGCCTATGCAGTAAATAGCTTAATACTTTTCTATTAGCTATATTTGCGTAAGGTCTTAAAGTAAAGCTCTAATATCTTCAGCCGTTTTAAGGGTTCGAACTTCTTGAAACAAGGTATCAGCTTCAACGTATTGTAATTTCAAATATTTAAGCCATTGTTTGATGCGATTCGGGTAATATTTACTTTTATCGCCATAGGTTTCACATTCGGTATAATCAAGTAATAACGCTTGTACTTTAGGCCACGGCATAGCTTTCACTTCTTGCCCGTTTAGCATTGTTTTGGTAACGGATTGAGTGTCAGAGTGCTTAATAACCTGTGCTAAATTCGGTAACATTAACGCGCCACGACCCACCATAAGATCATTACAATTAGTTATTTCTCGGCATTTTTGCGCGTCATCAAAAGTAAAAATATCACCATTAGCAATAACGGGAATATTGATATTTTGCTTTATTTTCGCTATCCAATGCCAGTGCGCAGGCGGTTTATAACCTTCAACTTTAGTTCTAGCATGCACGGTTAGCTCATTGGCACCCGCAGCTTCAATAGCTTGAGCGTTCTCAATAGCAAGTGTTTTATCTTCATAACCAAGGCGGATTTTAGCACTGACAATGGC
>CAJXWZ010000065.1 GCA_913062815.1 uncultured Colwellia sp.
ATATGGTGCGCGGTAAGTGATTCGAACACTTGACAACTCGCAAGTCAGGCGAGGACTCTACCACTGAGCTAACCGCGCAGATTTTTACTTCATTAACATTTGTTGAGAGACTCAACGAGGCGCTATGTTAGCCGCCAACTTATGTGCTTGCAAGTGCTTTTATCTAAATAAGCAGTAAAATTAAAAAAATTTAACTTGTTTGCTTATTTTTAAATCAAGTTAGCACGCTAAAGCCAGTCGACGCTGAACTATTTTTAATCGCCATGCCAGTAAGATTGCTGCGGTAGTTAAACCGGTAATAAAGCCTATCCAAAACCCATAAGGGCCCATTTTAGGTACAATCCAATCAGTTATTCCTAAGATCAAGCCAACCGTTAGACCTATAAGCCAATAGGAAACAAAAGTAATGTATAAAATGGATTTAGTGTCTTTGTAACCTCTTAGTGCACCGGCAGAAACAACTTGAACGGTGTCTGAGAATTGATACAACGTAGCAAGTAGCATTATATTTGCAGCAAGTTCTATTACAGGTGCTTCAGTAGTATAGATACTTACAATAGGTACTCTAAATACAACCGTAATAATAGCTGTGAAAACAGCAAGTAATAATCCAAAAATAATCGCGTGAAGCGTATAGTCTCTAGCTTGTTGATGATTATTATGACCAATGGCATAACCAACTTTGATGGTAGTTGCCATAGCTAAGCTTAATGGCACCATAAAAATCAAGCCGCTAAAATTAAGTGCTATTTGATGGCTGGCGACTACTTGTGCACCAAAAGGCACTAAGATAATTGCCACAATAGCAAATAAACTTACCTCAAATAATAACGACAAAGCAATTGGGATACCTACCGCTAATATGTGTTTGATTTCCTGCCAATCAGGCCAATAAAACGTCTCAAATAGTGATGTTTGTTTTAACACCTTTGAGCTAAAAACATAAATTAACATACTAACAAACATGGCCCAATAAACTATTGCGGTAGCTATGCCGCAACCAGCACCACCCAACGCAGGTGCGCCAAATTCACCATAAATAAAAATGTAATTTGCCGGTATATTAACAATTAAACCGATAATACTAATTACCATGGTAGGTTTTGTAAAAGACAAACCTTCAGAATAATTTCTCAAGACTAAATAAAGACAATAACCGGGCGCTCCCCAAACAATATATCTTAAGTAATCAAACAACAAAGGTTTCAAGTTACCATCTAATTCAATGTTTGGTTCAATAATGGGAGCAATTAGATAGTATAGTCCAATAAGTAAAATACCTAGTGTTAAAGCTATCCAGGCTGTTTGGTAGGTTTGCTTGCTAATTGCAAGGTAATCCTTCGCCCCTGCTAATTGAGAAACTATAGCGGCAAGTGCCATGATCAAACCGTAAACGGTTAGAATAAGTGGTAACCAAATACTGTTTGCAACGGCAACTGCTGCCATATCAATAGCGCTTACACGACCAGCCATGACAATATCAACAAAACCCATAAGGTTTTGAATAAGTTGAGCTATTAAAATGGGATAAGCCAGTTTAATTAAGCTTTTAGTATGAGCAAGAAAAGAAGTTATATTCATTAATTATTGCGGGTAAATTAACTTGGAAAAGGAGAACGTTCAGCCATCATATTGAAGAAGGCTTAAGCAAGCAACTGTTAAAAAATTTGTTCGTCGTCACTATCAACAGCGAGCTGAATTTTTTGATGGTATTCATCTATATGAAGATTGTAGTGGATTTCTCTGCAGCAGGCAGGACATTCATCATAAAAGTTTTGATCACCACCAGAAGAATCTAAAGTGATACGTAAATGATGACCACAATGGGGGCATGAAATACGCTCTTCGCTGATATCTTTGGTCATGGGCAGTACCATTAAAAAATACTTTACTTGGTAAGTATGGCAATTCTGACTGAAACTGCCACTTTTAAGGCGTTATTTTGCTCATAGGCTAACCATGATTAGTGCACAGTTAATGATATGATTCTCGCTAAAGTGGCTTTGGCTTGCTCTATATATATACCACCAAAGATGTTGGCATGATTAAGTATATGGTAAAAATTGTAAACCAATTTCCGCTGTTCATAGCCTTCATCAAGTGGATACTGAGCCTGATATCCATGATAAAAATCATCAGGAAACTGACCAAATAACTCTGTCATGGCAATATCAACTTCTCTATCACCATAATAGCAAGCAGGATCAAATATCATACCTTGTTCAAACGTAAAGCCAGTATTACCTTGCCACAAATCACCATGAACTAAACATGGTGTAACATAGTGATGCAATAAGGCGTCATGACAAACTTTGGCAATATGGTCAATACTACCTAATAGAATGGATTTTTCACTTAATAGTTGCAATTGCCAAGCAATGCGTTGTTCAGAAAAAAAAGTTGTCCAATTACTGCTCCAATGATTTGGCTGAATAGTGTTGCCAATGAAATTGTCATGCTGCCAGCCAAATTGTCCATGGGAAGTCTCTTGATGCATTTGTGCTAACTGCTGGCCTAGTTGATACCAGAGCACAGGCTTTGCTTTGCTAAAAGCAATATAATCGAGTACCAAAAAACTTTTATCTAAACTAATGCCAATCGCTGTAACATCAGGGCAAGCTATATGCGTTAGTTGTTTTAATTGATGTAATGAATATGCCTCAGCTTGAAAGTTGATCAAGTTCTCTTTGCTATTTAACTTGACAAAGAAATCTCGCTTGCCATCGGAGACTTTAAATGAAAGGTTTAGTGGTTGATCATTGGCATTCATCGGACTACCGCTAGATAATCCTGCAGATAAAGGTGTTTTTTCGCAAATATTGAATTCTATACCAGTTTCAGCACTAATAGTTTGTTCTATCTGATGCCACATAGTAATCACCAAGGTTGAGATGATTTTCAAAACATAAATGAAGTATAGCTGCTTTTGTAGAAAGGAGTTATTTGTCGTCTAATTGTCGTCTAAGTCTAAATATTCAAGCTTGTTTTCAATACCATCCCACTCTTTTGCATCTTTGGGCGGTGCTTTTACTTCCGTGATTCTTGGCCAAATTTTAGCAAGATCTGCATTTAATTGAATAAAACCTGCTTGTTCTTCCGGTACTTCGTCCTCTTGATATATGGCACCCGCAGGGCATTCAACAGGACACAAATCACAGTCAATACAATCATCAGGGCTTATTACGAGGAAATTTGGGCCTTCATAAAAAGCCTCAGCAGGGCACACAGCAACGCAATCAGTGTATTTGCAGCGAATGCAATTATCAGTAACAACAAAAGCCATGTGAAGTTTCTATAAGCAAAGAATAATGTTGGCGATCATACCTTTCTTTTAGTTAAATTCAATCTCTTGTTTCATTGGGGGATAGGTATCAGGTAAAATGGCGCGATATTTTATGCTTTCCTGTTATTTTGGACTTCAAACCATGTTGCGTTTAACCGATATTAAATTACCTTTAGATCATCAAAACGATGCCATTGAGCAAGCGATACTAAATAAGCTATCGATAACTAAAGCGGAATTAGTTAACTTTACGGTGTTTAAGCGTGGTTATGATGCACGGAAAAAGAATAACATTTTGCTCATTTATACGTTAGATATCAGCACAATTGCCGACGAAAAATTCTTAGCTATATTTCGTAAAGATCCCCATGTTAAACCTACTCCAGATATGGAATATAAATTTGTCGGTCAAGCGCCTGAACAATTGAAGCAACGCCCGGTAGTTATCGGCATGGGACCTTGTGGGTTATTTGTTGGTTTAGTGTTAGCGCAAATGGGCTTTAATCCCATTATTTTAGAACGTGGTAAGGAAGTGAGAGAACGCACTAAAGACACTTTTGGTTTTTGGCGGAAGAAAATTCTTAATACGGAATCCAATGTACAGTTTGGTGAAGGTGGTGCAGGTACATTTTCTGACGGTAAGTTATATAGCCAAGTAAAAGATCCTAAACACTACAGTCGTAAAGTGCTCCATGAATTTGTTGATGCCGGAGCTCCTGCGGAAATTCTATATGTTAGCAAACCTCATATTGGTACTTTTAAATTAGTAACAATGGTGGAAAAAATGCGCGCCACTATAACTGAACTTGGTGGTGAAGTGCGTTTTGAACAAAGAGTTGAGCATATTCAATTTGAAAATGATGAAAGTATTACTTTTGAAGATGCTGCTTTATCAGGTTTTACTGCAAAGCAAGTAACAGGCTTAACTTTATCAAGTGGTGAGTATATTAAAACTAACCATATTGCTCTTGCCATAGGACACAGTGCCCGTGATACCTTTAAAATGATTAACGATGAAGGTGTATATATTAAAGCCAAGCCTTTCTCTGTTGGTTTTAGAATCGAACATGAGCAATCCGTTATTGATGATGCACGTTTTGGTAAAAATGCCGGTAATGAAATATTAGGGGCCGCAGATTATAAATTAGTACATCACGCCAGTAACGGTCGGAGTGTTTATAGCTTTTGTATGTGCCCAGGAGGAACAGTCGTGGCAGCTGCATCAGAAGAAGGGCGCTTAGTGACAAATGGCATGAGTCAGTATTCCCGACATGAGCGCAATGCAAATAGTGCAATTGTTGTAGGTATAGAGCCGAAAGATTATACCCAAGGGAAGTTCGCTGCTAGCAATGATTCTGTGTTAGCAGGGATCGAATTTCAAAGGCGATTAGAAGAGCAAGCTTTCCATATGGGAGGAGACAGTTATGATGCACCAGTACAATTAGTTGGTGACTTCCTAGCGGGAAGAAAAACAGGTGAGCATAGCAGTGTGGTGCCATCATATAAGCCCGGTGTGACTTATTGTGATTTAAGTGAAGCGCTACCTGATTATGCCATTGACGCTATTCGTGAAGCGTTGCCCGCTTTTGAGAAGAAAATTAAAGGCTTTTCTATGGATGATGCCACATTAACTGCGGTGGAAACGAGAACATCTTCTCCAATACAGATAACTCGTGATAAACAAACGTTACAAAGTTTGAATACCAAAGGATTATTTCCAGCTGGAGAAGGCGCTGGCTATGCTGGCGGTATACTTTCCGCCGGAATTGACGGCATTAAAATCGCAGAAGCAATGGCATTGTCTATTTTAGCTGATAAACAAGCGATCATTTAAGTATCAAATATATGTGTAAAATCGAAGCTATTGCTTAATAGCTTCGTCATATCATCTACAGGCAACGGTTTGCTAAATAAATAACCTTGACCGAAGTCACAGCCTAAAATTCTTAATAGTTCATGTTGTTGTTGCGTTTCAATACCTTCCGCCACAACTTTTAAGCCAAGGGCGTGAGACATTGAAATTACAGCATTAATTAATGATTTATCTTTCATTGACGTAGTCATTTCGTTAATAAAACTTCGATCAATTTTTAATACATCAAAAGGATAAGTTCTCAGATAACTCAATGAAGAGTATCCAGTACCAAAGTCATCCATGGCCATTTTTAATCCCATATCCGTAATGCTTGTTAGCACTTTTTTTACATGGTCATGTCCAGATAATAATACGCCTTCAGTTATTTCCAATTCGAGAGCGCTAGGATGAACGTTGGCTTGAGTCAAACTGTCCTTAATAACATTAATTAACTGAAAATCTCGAAATTGCCTTGGTGATAAATTAATTGCTATCTGGAAGTCTTCATTAAAGCTCTTTTGCCAAATAGCCGTTTGTGCCAGTGCCTCTTTAAGAACAAATTGTCCCAAGTTAATAATTGCACCTGTTTGTTCAGCGACACTAATAAACTCATCAGGAGGGACGTTGCCTAAAATAGGATTTGTCCAACGCAATAAGGCTTCAGCGCCCATGATTTTAGAATTAATCAGATCAATTTTAGGTTGATAATGAATGTGAAATTCATTTCTAGTTAAGGCGCCATGCAGTTGCTCTTCTATGGATAATCGCCTTTGAGCACATTCGTTCATTTGACTGGTATAATAAGAATAGGTATTTCTACCACACTCTTTAGCAGCATACATAGCTGAGTCTGCATTTCGCAACAATTCTGAAGAGTCATTAGCATCATTGGGGAAAAAAGCGATGCCTATACTGGTCGTTAACAGTAGTTCTCTTGAGTTGATTACAAACATATCTCTAAATTGATTGAGCAAATTTTCCACGATTGGTTGCACTTCTTTAGTGGCTTTCAAACCACCCAAAATAATAATAAATTCATCACCGCCCAAACGACCTACCGTATCAATGTTACGAACAACATGGCGCAAGCGATTTGCAGCATCTATTAGTAGTTGATCGCCTACATCATGCCCTAAGGTATCATTTACTTTTTTAAAATCATCTAAATCTAGAAAGAGTAAAGCAACCAGTTCGCCATTCCTTTTGGCTTCTTCACAAGCAATACTGAGTCTATCAAGAGATAAAAAACGGTTTGGTAAGAAAGTTAGCGAGTCAAAATGCGCTTGATGAAGAATCTTTTCTTCATGCTCTTTTTGAACGGTGATATCAGAGTGTGTCCCAATAAAGCGAATAGGATCACCGTTTGTATCGCGGCAAACAATTTTACCTTTACCGCGAATCCAAATATAAGAGCTATCTTTACAGAGAAACCTAAATTCAATATCAAAATTGCTTGTGGTCCCAGCGATATAAGATTTAAAACAGTTGGTTGCATGAGTAATATCATCTTTATGTATGCGTTTTTGCCACTCTTCAAAAGTAGGAGGGAATTCATCCTTCTGATATCCAGCCATCGTGTAATAGCGCTCATCAAATTCAACAAGCCCGGTATCAAGGTGCCAATCCCAAACACCGTCATTGGCAATTTTCATTACCATACTATTGCGCTGTTCATTATTGACAAGGGTTTGCTCAATGGCAATTCGCTTACTTATATCTTGTACTATTCTCATCACGTAAGTGCTATCAGCAACACTAATATTACGACTAGCAAACTCTGCGATAAAAGTAGTACGATCTTTTCGTTGCAGTAACTCTTGTACGACAGAGTCTTCGTTGGTGATATTCGTTGGCTCAAATGAGGAGTATTCTTGCGCAGGAGCTTTTATCTCGAAAACGGACATCGATAGCAGTTCGCTCTCACTGTAGCCCATCATTTGGCAGAAATAAGGGTTAACAAAGACATATTTACCATTTAAATCTGCAACACTAATCCCTTGACTCGATTCATTAACGAGACATTGAAAAAATACTTTGCACTGTACAGATACATTAGAATTATCTAAAGGCATAACACCATCTTGTTAAAGTTAGCATTGTTGTCCTAACTAAATAATAGCTCACTTTTTGGTGTTTTTTTTTCGTTTTTTAAATATATTCTGCCAATAGCTCTTGTTTATATGTTGTAAGACTTTTACAATCAGCGCTAATTAATATAAAACTTAACTGTAAAGAGCTGCTCAGCTCTTTTTCTGTTTTAAAAACTACGACTATATTTCAAGCGACGCTTCGTATGCGCCGCCACTGATAAGGAAAATTTAATGCCTGTAATTACTCTCCCTGACGGTTCAACTCGTTCTTTTGATAATGCTGTATCGGTAATGGATGTTGCTTTAGATATAGGCCCTGGTCTTGCTAAAGCCACTATTGCGGGGCGTATTAATGGCGATTTGGTTGATGCGTGTGAATTAATTGAATCAGATGCCAATCTGCAACTTATTACCAGCAAAGACGATGAAGGCTTAGAAATTATCCGTCACTCTTGTGCGCATCTTTTAGGACACGCTATTAAGCAGCTATGGCCTGACACAAAAATGGCGATAGGTCCTACTATCGATAATGGTTTTTACTATGATGTTGATTTAGAGCACACCATTACCGAAGATGATTTAGCCAAACTTGAAAAGCGCATGACTGAATTAGCACGCTCTAATTACCAAGTAGTTAAAAAAGTTGGCTCTTGGCAAGTTGCGCGTGACACATTTAGCGATCGCGGTGAGAGTTATAAAATAGAAATATTAGATGAAAATATCTCACAAGATGATACCCCAGCGTTATATCACCATGAAGAGTATATCGACATGTGTCGTGGGCCTCATGTGCCAAGTATGCGTCATTGCCATCATTTTAAATTAATGAAGCTAGCCGGTGCTTATTGGCGCGGTGATAGTGACAATAAAATGCTACAACGAGTTTATGGCACGGCATGGGCAGATAAAAAACAATTAAAAGCCTATATCCAACGTCTTGCCGAAGCGGAGAAACGTGATCATCGTAAAATTGGTAAAACACTCGATTTATTCCATTGGCAAGAAGAAGCGCCAGGTATGGTGTTTTGGCATAATGACGGCTGGACTATTTATACCGAGTTAGAAAAGTTTGTTCGTGAAAAGTTACATGAATATGACTATGACGAAGTAAAAGCCCCTATGATGATGGACAGAAGCCTGTGGGAAAAGTCAGGGCATTGGGACAAATATGCTGATGGTATGTTTACTACCACGTCAGAAAAGCGCGAATACGCTATCAAACCGATGAACTGCCCAGGTCATGTGCAAATTTTCAACCAAGGCCTAAAGTCGTATCGTGATTTACCACTGCGTATTGCTGAATTTGGTTGTTGTCATCGTAATGAGCCATCAGGCTCATTACATGGCTTAATGCGCGTCCGTGGTTTTACCCAAGATGATGCCCATATTTTCTGTATGGAATCACAAGTACAAAGCGAAGTAACCAAGTGTATTGAAATGGTATACGACGTATATGGCTCATTCGGCTTTGAAGACATTGTTGTTAAATTATCAACACGCCCTGAAAATAGAATTGGTAGTGATGAAATTTGGGATAAAGCTGAAGCAGGTCTTGCGCAAGCATTAACTGACAGTAATATTGAATTTGAATATTTACCAGGTGAAGGCGCATTTTACGGTCCAAAGATTGAATTTACCTTAATGGACTGTTTAGGCCGAGCATGGCAATGTGGCACAGTGCAACTTGATTTTGCTTTACCGGAGCGTTTAGGTGCAACTTATGTTGGTGAAGACAACGAACGTTACACACCGGTAATGATTCATCGCGCTATTTTAGGATCATTAGAGCGCTTTATTGGTATTTTGATTGAAGAATACACGGGCAAGTTTCCAACTTGGTTATCGCCAATTCAAGTCACAATTATGAATATTACCGATAAACAAGGCGAATATTGTAAAAAAGTTGTTAAAAAACTAAAAGAAAATGGCTTTAGAGCAAAACTAGACTTGAGAAATGAGAAAAT
>CAJXWZ010000066.1 GCA_913062815.1 uncultured Colwellia sp.
ATATTTATGGAGCGGTTAATTTCATAAAACAAAGCAGTCCTATAAAGACTGCTTTTTTATATATGCGGATCTTCACAGATCATGAGAGTTCTTGAACGAAACTTTCTGGGTTGTAGTTTAATTGAAAGAAATTAATTAAGAATGATGCGTCAAAATTCGTAAGAAAATTATAAAAAACGTCACCAAAAATAAGAAAATTTTCAAAACCCCTAAGCGATGTCTTGAATGATCACTTATAGCCAAAAGCTGACATTAGGCTTTAAGTTAATAACGTCAGTTGTGCATTATAGGCATTAGCGTTTGTTCTGCTAACGTCAGCTGTTCCGGCGGAGCAGACTTAAGGCAGACTGATTGATGCGACAGTATTACGATAATGAAGATCATATTGGTGAGCAGAGGCAGTATAAATTTATGAATTCTCCTAGGGTATTAGTAAGCATAAATCTATAATGAACCATGAAAGTTATTTTTTGGTATAGTGTAAAAAAACTAAAAGGCTAAGCTAAGAGTTTTGAGCAACGACTTAGCTCCTTGTTTAGTTGCCTAAAGTATTAAAAACTCAATAACAAAATTCTACGCCAATCCTACAAGGTTGTTATTATTCTTTGGTAAATAAATAGATATTACCTTCAATGTTTTCTTTTACGGCAGTGGTAATTTCATGTTTTGCGTTTACGTCATAATTCCAAATAAATCGTCCCGTTTTTAGTAATTCAACTTTTGATGTTTCTATTGAATATTGCCAAATATGATCTTGATTTTGATAACGAGATTTCCAATACAATTGATTTTCTATAACACGGGTATCACTGACGTTGCCTCTTTGCTCTTTGCTTAGAGAAGTATTAGCTTCAATATGCTCAATATTTAATAATTCACTATTGGCTGAATATAGTGTGTCACCTTTAAATAACCACCAAGTTTGCTGCTCAGGTTGATAATATAAAAAATCGGCCACGACTTTAAATTCAGCAACTTTTTCGCCATTAATATTGTAATAGCGCAAAAAACTACCGTCATAACTATAGATTTTATTATCCGTTAACCAACCAAAACTGATCGGTAAATTGTCAGTCTTTAAAAGGAAACTATAGGCTAATCCTTGGCGGTTATAAATGTAGGCACTATTATCACGGTTCGTTAAAATTAACTGTAAATCAGGACTCCATTGTATAAATTTCACTGTATCGTAATTATCAAAATAGGATAGCTGAAGAACTTTTTCGTTTTGATAGAGGTAAATTTGGCAAAAACCTCCGCGCCTTGACATAAACGCTGTTTCACCAAGGGCATTACTAACAGGTAGGTAATCTAAACTTGTACTGGAAAATATAGGCAAATTGTCTTTATCACGAATGTTAACTTGCCAATTTTCTGCGGTTGCATATATAGCACCGTTTGGGCCGGTAGCTATGGATGAAAATATGCCTCGGGCTGTTTGTGTTATCTGTTGACTACTTCCATCAATATCAACACTTTTTAACCCTAGGTGTTTAGATTTGTCATTAATTATTAAACGCTGGTTTTGTAAATCAAAGGCAGCAAACTTAACTGGGTGTGGCCATTGCATTAACGTATTGCCATTACTGTTTATTAATCGGCTATTGTACTCGTTATCTATTGCTACATAATAAATATCATTTTGCCAAGCTTTTACGACCGTTTTTAAATGCTCGTTTTCGTTCAGTAACAGGGGGATTTTGGTAAAAGTTTCAGACGCAATATCATATTGGTAAGGAGAGTAGTCGCCTTGGTGACGAAAGAGAACTATAAGTTGCCCTTTATTTATCCATACAATGCGTTCGAGGTAGTCGCAGCTTTTCTTGGGAGAGGATAACTGCTGTTTGTTTGATATATCAAGAATAGACAACTGACAGCTATTTCCATCAAATTGCCAAAAGGCGATTTGTTCACCATCATTTGACCAAACAGGATAAAACAGTCGGTCTTTACTGGTTACCAACATAGCGGTGTTATCGCTATTATCTATTTGTAACAATTGATATTCATCTTTGACAAAAGCAAAACTACCGTTACTTGGGTGAGGGGCTGGCCAACTTTCTAAGCCAAGCTCTGTTGTTATTTCACTGCTAACATAGTTAATTTTGCTTGGCTGTGTTTGCTTCGTTGAAAAATAAGCTATCGCGCTAAAGGTCACAAACAAGACGACTAGCCAAATAGTAGTTTTTGAGCTTCTTATATTTTTTCTTAACTCATTTTTATTGACTTTTGCGGAGTTATCTTTTTCTTCAAGCTTGGCAATAAATTGATAACCTTTTTTAGGGAAGGTTTTAATAATGCTCGATTGCTTAGGTGGGTCATTCAAGTTTTTTCGTAGCTTAGTTAGAATTTGATAAAGGCTGTTTTCTTCAACAACAGTGTTTGGCCATAAGGCTTCACTTAGTTGTAATTTTGATAATATTCGATCTTTATTTTCAATTAACAAGCACAATAACGCTGAAAGTTGAGGCTCTAACTTTTTGATTTTGAGCTGGTCGCAGTGTTTGATAGTGTCTTGATGACAGTCAAACTCCCAACCTGAAAAGTAGTATTTTTTGTTTGTCACAACAAATGAATCGCGCTTTGGTAATTAAAAGTGAAAATACGCTATTCAGAGCTTAAGTCAATAATAATCAGCTTTTTAAAGAATTTTTCAGAAAAACATCAGAAAAAGACAGTGTCAAAAATGCTCTAATTCACTTCTGTTCATTGTGTTTGCATAAAAACATAAACATTAAATAAATTGTCGTTAAGGAATCGTTTGAATGATGAAGTATCAACAACTTTTAACTTCGCTATGTTTAGCTCTCATGTCGCTTGGCGTGATAGCTGAAGATGATAAATCATTACTAATTGCTAAAGTTACTCAAGCTTATGGTGGTGAGAAATTAGTTAAGGCAAAAAACTTGACCATACATGAAAGTTACAAAAGTGCGATGTTCGGTCAAAGTGAAACACCTGAGTCGCTTAATTTAAGGAAGGTAGTGCAAACAAGTATCTTAGATTTTGAATCAAATACTGCTGAAGTCACTCAAAAATTTGCCCAGCGAGAAATAGATTTTTATTTTCGTAAAATTTATAAAAATGGACAGTTCTTTAATATAAATTTAGTAAACGATAGTTATCCAGAGCCTCAAACTACCAGCAGGTTTCAAGCAACAGGCTATATCATGCTAATTAATGACATTGGCTTAGCACGATTATTGATTGAAAACCCAAATGAGGTTGCTGTGCAAAATGATATCGTATTAGCAAATATTGCCTACGATAACCTTCAAATGAAACTTCCCAATGGTTTGAAGTTAAGCTTATATATCGACAAGTCAACAGGACGAATTCGTCATAGTATTCGTCATCATCGCACTTACGGGAAGATTCGCACCGATTTTTCAAACTACCAGCAAGTTGATGGCTTAACCTACGCTAGTGAAACAGAAGTTTTTTATGGTAAAGATCTTGCGATGGTCACTCTAAATAGAGAGGTACAGGTTAACCAAGTGCTAGAAAATAGTTTTGCACAGGTCGAGCTGTTTCACCAGCACAGTCCTGATTTATATCCTTTAGAAATGACGGTACGAAACATTGGTGAAAATGTTTATCTAGTAGGCAAGGGCGCAGTGCATTCAATATTTTTTGTTGAAGGTGATTTAGTATATGGGGCAGAGTCATATGCTGGCGTGATGGACAGATTTAAAGCACTGGAAAAAAAGTTAAATAAAAAGCTTAAATTACATTCATTAGTGGTTACCCATCATCACAGCGATCACATCAGTGGTATTAACGAACTGGCTAGTTCTGATGCTCAAATTGTTACTGTGGCTGAGCACTTGCCTGTTTTACAAGACAAACTTAAAGAACCACAACCTTTATCTCGATTCACTATAGTTGATCAGGCCGTCAAATTGGCAAATGGCAAAGTTCAAGTATTCGATATTACAACCGCCCATTCCGAGCATAATCTATTATTTTATATCCCAGCAGAGCAGTTATTGTTTGTTGCCGATCATTATCGCTCTAGCTATAAAGAAGAGGAGATTATTGCTTTCACTGATCTTTTAAACTTTCGTAATGCGATAGATAACTTACCTGTTACAGTTAAAACCTTTACTAGCGTACACGGCACTAAACTTCTTGATTATCAAACGCTCGTTGAAGCTACTGATAGTTATCAGGCGTTTAATTGTCAGCAATATGCAAGTATTTGTTATTAACCTAAGTATAAAGGAAAAATAAAATGAAGTATTTAAGCATTGGTCTATTGGTATTGCTTTGTCATTTTTCAGTATCTGCTAACCAACAGTCAGAAAAAGACCTTATTACTCAAGTTGTAAAAAATTACCTTATTGCGCAACATAAAATACAAGAACCGTTAATGGATGGGGCGCTGCATGAGAAACTAAAAAAGCGAACTTATTGGAAAGCTAACACGGGTGACGAATTTATCATGGAAACAAGCCGTAATACTATGTTACTCGTTGCAAAAAACTACAACAAAAGTGGCACTAAATTTCCGAACTCTCCTCGAGTTGAGGTTCAAGTTTTTGATATTGACGAACGAGTAGCATCAGTAAAATTGACAGCAGATGATTGGATTGACTACATGCATTTAGTTAAAACAGAGTCAGGGAATTGGAAAATTCTTAACGTACTTTGGCAATATCACGATACAAGCAAACATATTAGTAAATAGAGAGAAAAAATGAAAAATAGTAAAGTATTTATCCTAGGGGTAATAGGCGTAAGTTGTTTTTTGTCGGCTTCAGTAAGTGCTCAGCAACAACAAGGTGCTTCTTGCTTTGAAAGTATTATGTTTTCACCAAGTTTTATTGCCTTAGAAACAGCTTTTGATAGTAATTTACATCAGTGGTACAAACAATTATTCCAACTTGAAACAGTAAAAGAGTTTACCTTTCCTGATGGTAATACCAAGGGCGTATTGATGAAACGCGATGACTTTGTTGTTGAAGTCTTCAATAAAAAATCACTTAATGAAGATGCGCAGAAAAAAGGCCGAGGTGTTATGAAGTTTGGTTTTTTTACTGATTCTAATTTGCAGAACTTACAAGCTTGCTTAAAAACACAAAGTGTAAATGCAAAACGTATTTTTGAGGATAAAAATTTAAAAGCGAGTTTATTACTTGTAGAAGACCCCGAAGGTAATCACTTTGAAGTTATTGCCAAAAACAACTAATTTTCATTTGCTGAAACCTGACGATCGCAATTTATTAAAAGTATTATGTACATCTAAGAATTGTTAGGCAGCGGTGAATATTACGAAACTTCTGCATTTACAATAATTTTAATATTAAAGGGGAATTATATGAACTTACTTTCAAAGCACTCAGATTCTATTTATGCATTATTAAGAATAGTTTCAGGTATTTTATTTACATTCCATGGGACACAGAAAATATTCGGATGGCTTGCTAGTCACGAAACTGCTATTGGATCTCAAATGTGGTTTGGAGGGTTAATAGAATTAGTTTGTGGTTTTTGTTTGATAATTGGATTTAAAACTCGTATTGCTGCTTTCTTATCTAGCGGTACAATGGCTGTTGCTTATATACAATTTCATTGGACTTTTCGGTTTGATGAAAATTTCTTCCCTGCAATTAATAATGGTGATGCAGCGATACTTTATTGTTTTCTATTTTTATTTATAGCTAGTAAAGGAGCTTGTAAGTGGTGTTTAGATAAAATAGAAAGTGTTGATGAAACTGCCTAATAGCCTTTTTTATGAACCCTTTTGATAATAAAAGTGATGGCGAGTTTATAAAACATGGGCATTCGTGAACAAGGACAATAGCTAGATGAAAAAAAAGGCATTTGCAGCAACACTTGTTGCACTTTTAACTGCTAACGTACGAGCAGATACGGTTGGTTTATATCTGGGCAGCCAAATATGGCAAAGTGAAGCAAATGGTGTTTTGGGTGAAAAAAATACGCTAATTAACTTTGATTTAAAAAAAGAAAAGCCAAGTTATTATTTTGTTGCCGTCGAACACCCTTTTCCTTTGCTTCCTAATGTACGCATCTCAAGTACCACGTTTGAGACCACAGGTAAAACTAATTTAACGCAAGCATTTAGCTTCGGCGGAGGAAAATTTCCTGCTGAGGATGTTATTGAAGTTCCTGACGGTGAATTCATTATTGATACTAAGCTCGATACTAAGCTTAATGCCAGCTTTAACGTCAGCTATGTCGATTACACCTTATATTATGAACTATTTGATAATGGCTTATTTTCATTTGATTTAGGTTTAACGGGTAGAGATTTTGACGGCACTGTAACAGTTACAGGAACAACAGATGTTGTTGCAACCACTGATGTAAAAGATCATCCAGGACATACTCCTGATCATATTGGCTCTGAAATAACTGGTACTACTTCAGATAAGGGTAAAATACAAATAAACGAAATAGAGCCTATGCTGAATATTGCCACTAATATTAGCTTCCCATTGACTGGTCTAAGTTTATATGCTCAAGGTGATTATTCACTAAAAAATGAACATTCACTTTTTGAATATCAAGTTGGCTTAAATTACGACCTAATTGATAGCAGGATGATGGATTTTAATATCACCTTAGGGTATCGATTCGCGAAAATGGAATTTGAATATTTAGATGATTTATATATGAATATTGAGGTTAAGGGTGCTTTTGTCGGCGTGATAGCACACTTTTAATGGCTATGTTTTAACATGGGCGCTATAAAAACCTAACAAGAAAATAAACAAGGACAAAAAACAGCGGGCGTTCGCTTCGCTCCATTTTAGCCCACTATTTTTAGCCTGTTATTTGGGCGTTAGTTGACAAGAAGGTTTTAAGTATAAAAGTAGGTAAATCACATTAGTTTTAGAGAGTAAAGTTGATGATATAGAAGAAATCAATACCTTCTGTGAGCAAGCTTTGGAGTTGAAGTGTGTTCGATCGAATGAAGAATGATCTTCTAAATAGTTACAGCTAAATAAACAAAGGCCTATGTCCGCTAACGTATCTTTACTGACGTTAGCTGCTGATTATTCTTTAGGTCAAGAGCTAGCCATTAGCGGTCATTAAGTTTTTGTTAATCCTTGATTATATTTGGGAGAATATTAGCCCGAATTTACTAGTTGTCTTTGAGACGGATTTAAGACTTGAGTTCAAATTTGCTAACAATGGATAAAACTCCGTTAGTAGGCATGTTTTAGATTTTGTTATCTTGTTTTACTCGAAATCCATCAAGATAAGATATTGCAACTTGTTGAATAAAATTAGTAAGTTAGGCTTGTGTTGGTATCAACTGATGACATGTCAAGCCAACTAATTACAAGTCCTTTAGTAGGTGGTGAAAAGGTGTTGAATATACTGGTCTGTAGTAGTGTTTAAGTGATGAATTACAATAATTAGCACCATTGGTTTTTAATCAATTACACTACCGAAATACGTATTTTATGTAGTTTTAACCTGATTATTTTAACAATTTAGTTGTAATCCTCAGTGAAATTCAATCACCTAATGATACTTTTATACTGAAACTAATTTAAATTACAACTTGTTAAAATTATGTCATTAACTCAACTAGTTGATGAGTTGTTTTGTGTCAGGTAATTTTACAATATGGCTTTATTAAAAATTGTGATATTTGTCACTAACTTGAAATCGTTAAGAATTTTAAGTTTGGTATGATTTTTGTATATTAATGAATTACTATTTTAACAATTACCTACCCAAATTAATGGAAAGGGATTAAAAAGGAATATCAAATGAAATTTAAACTTTTGAAAGTTGCTACTGTTAGCTTGGTTTTATCTGTTTTTACTAGTTCGGCATTTGCGGGCTTAATTGTAAACGGTGATTTTGAAACAGGTGATTTTGCTGGCTGGCTTGTTTCACAATCTGGTGGTTCCACACAGACGGTTGTTCCTGCTGCTGGCGATCCCACTTTAGGCTCTTCACCTACGGCAGACTTTTATGCATTTGCTGGAAATCAAAGCGGTCCAAGTCAAAACATTTTTTGGCAATCAGTTATCGTTCCAGAAAACCTCTCATCAGCTAATTTTTCCTTCGATTATGCATACCAAAATTTTGGGGGCGGGCTCTTAAGTCCGGATACATTAGCAATCAATAATGGCGCTAATCAGCAATTTCGCGTCGATATCCTACTAGGTACATCACTTTTTGACTCTGTTACTTTAAGTGATATTGTTTTTAGTGCAGTTCAGACAAGTCCCGGAGACAGCAACACTCAAGCATGGACGTCTTTTAATCAAGATATCACTTCCTCTCTTTTGGGCTTACAAGGTCAAAATATTCTAGTTCGATTTGCTCAGGCTGATAATCAAGGGCCATTTGATATTGGATTTGACAATGTATCCATTATTGCAGAAACCACTGAAGTTCCAGAGCCATCAACACTTGCTATTTTTGCATTAGGAATGATTGGTTTAGCATCACGTCGATTTAAGAAACTATCTTAATAATTTCTTAAATTTTAAACTATAGAAAGCACCACTCGTTAAGTTTGGTGTTTTTTCTGTATCTGTTAACGGTGAAAAGTTAAACACCTATTGTTTAGTAACAGTGATTTTCATCGTAAATCACTACCATAGGATTCTTAATCCTAGGTACAGCCACCTTTTTAGTGATCACATTCTCAATCAACACCAATCACTAGCACAACTACACGTCAAAATGTCATTTTTAACGATAAATACCGATGAATTTACCTTGATAGCCATCGAAATATTAAAAATGAAACGAATCGATTAGCCAAACCTAACGTCCGGTTTCGTATCATTGCTGACCTTATTGGATCGTTGTCGAGTTACAAAAATTCTCTCATCGTGTGACGCATTTCTCATTATTTGTGAAGATCCGCAGT
>CAJXWZ010000067.1 GCA_913062815.1 uncultured Colwellia sp.
TTTAAAGCCGCACTCGATACTGATTATGCAGAGAAAGTTTTACAGCTCATTTATTGAACATACGTAATCTTACCCTGGGGGATGGGATAGAATGATCACTAATTCAAGTAAATGTGTGTTGAATCGCACTCACTATATTGCCTATAAATCAGGTTGCGATGTAGTCAATTAAGGGAATTGAACGCGTAGCGACCCAGTAAGCTGATATTACAAGTGCACATACGGATACATAGTAGGGTAATTTTTTAATGAGCATGGCCTGTTTGTTAATAAGTATTGTCATACCAAAGGCCAACGCATAGATAAATAGCTGTCCTGTTTCAATGCCAATATTGAAACTGAGTAGGTTACTTATGCTTGTTTGAGCTCCTTCCTTTTCAAGTTCGTTGAATACAAATGAAAAACCAAAACCATGAATAATACCAATGATTAATAGGGGAGTAGTTCCAAGATGCTGTGCTTTTTTCAACAATAATGCTATTGCTGTAAAGGCAATAGTGAGAGCAATTAATAGTTCGATACCCGGTATGAATATTGGCGATGCTATGGCGATATTGTCACCAAGGAATAGACTGAATGAATGGCCAACAGTAAAGGCTGTTGCAAGTGATAAAAGTTTTAAAAAACTAGTAGCACTGTAAAAAAGAAGCAATACAAACAGAACATGGTCTAATCCTATTAAAATATGTATAAATCCATCGATAAAACCGTTAATTAATTGTTGCATCATGCTAGGCAGATGAGTTGATGAATAATCGAGGATACCTAAGGTTGTCGTTACAGAGTCATTAGCTTTGTCTCTATGGAGATTGATAATGTTTGCTAGCTTATTAATAGCATTAAACTTATCTCCAAGTATGCTGTAGATGGAAATATCGTCTGCTACTACAGATGTGTTGGTTAGTCGTATTTTTATATCAATACCCGCATCGAATAGTTTTGTTGCGCTGGGTCTTATTGTGATATCACGATTAAAATTTTGTTCAGCGGTTTTTAAGCTGCTAAAGGGTTTGCGGTCATCACTATTAAATATGTTGATTGACTCAATTAGGTAATCTTGTACTACATCATTTTTTTTTATTGTGTAACCCTGTGTAATGTGTTTTTTAAAATCATTCAGGTTTTCTCTGATCTTCTCTTGGTCAATCAAATAATTTGAGATGTTAACTTTATTTGTATAGGGGATGTTTTGCTTGCTATCAATTCCTTGCCAATTTTCATCTAAAAGAATAAGTGGCAGTGGCATTCTCATTAGAATAGTAGTGTCTTGGTTATCTTGGTATAAATGTATAATCCTTGGCTCAAAGTGTGAGAAATGAGAAAAGACAGAAGAACTATAGATTATTAGTATGAGAGCAAGTATTTTTTTCACAGTTTTTATCTCTTTTAATTAATAGCATCACCTAGTCTGCGGTAGTACTATGTTTATCGTTTTGGATTATTAGCACTACCTAAAAAGCGGTAGTGCTATTACTCTTACTATATTTCGCTTAGTAACGTGGATCCCACATTCTGCTTCCCATTTCTTTCTCATATCCCTGACCTAATGGGTAGCTAACAATTTCTAATTGCATGCCCCAAGGAGCCATGAAATAAACCCATGTTAAGCCAGCCATGCCTGTCTCGGTAAACGTATGAGGTTTGCCTAGAACTTCAATTCCCTTAGCTTCAAGGAATTTAACAGCTGCTGTCATATCATCAACATAAAAACCAATGTGATGACCACCAATGTCACTGTTACGAGGGAGTTTTTTTCTTTGATCCGGTGACTGGTATTCAAAAATTTCTAGCGCTGGACCATTTCCACAGCGCATTAAATGAGCTGTTTTAATCACTGCTTTTTTGTTTACGTTCAAGTTATCAGTCATCCAGTTATTGTCGAATGGTCCAAAAGGGCCTATCGAATAAAAGGATTCACAGCCTAGAATGTCTGCAAAGAAAGCTGTTGCTTCTTTAACATTTGGCACAGTAAAGCCTATATGTTGTGATCCACGCATGCCTGGCATGCTATCGCCCGCTTGAGCGAGTTGAAATGTAAAGGTTAATATTAGCGCTAGTATAATTTTTGTTTGATTCATTATTATGTTCTCCATTGGATTAGAAATGTACTTTTAAAGCACTTAAAGTTTTTAAGCACGTATAGAGAATTGCACTTTCTATGCCAGCCTAAGTCTCATATGGGCTCCCTCATGAAACCTATCTATTTGATAGGGTACTATTATCGAATGTGTTACAGGTGTCTCACAATGCATATAACTACTGTACTTTCGCTATGACTTTATTTATCTATTTATTTTTCCTCATAACACCTAAACCGTATGCTGAAATTGATATGTCTAAAGGAAGCAACTGAGTCATTCGCTAAACTTGCGATAGATTACAATAGGTAAGTTTTTAATTTTTAAGGAGATGGGTATATTTTGATAAGTAATACAAACATCACTTAACTTCGTTGGATTATTTATTTAGTTTAGCTGTGGTATTACTATTAATATGAGTTGTTTGTTTAA
This sequence comes from uncultured Colwellia sp., assembly GCA_913062815.1. Lineage (GTDB taxonomy): Bacteria > Pseudomonadota > Gammaproteobacteria > Enterobacterales > Alteromonadaceae > Colwellia. Next base: position 2,511 of record CAJXWZ010000067.1, read on the forward strand.
TCAAATGAAGTGGCGTAAAAAATGCTTGCAAGATAGTAATAGGATTTCACTTGCACAGATTATAACAAGGTAATGGTTATGAAAAAGCGTCTTTATTTATTGAACGGTAACAGAGTGGTAATTTATGTGCTGAGTTTAATCGGTTTTTTTTATGAGGTTAATATTTCTTATATTATGGCGTTGACGCTTTGGTTATGGTTGCCGCAATGTTTGCAACTCGAGTTGCTGCTGTTAAAAGTGATAAAGCGTAAATTGAATGGAACAACATCAATCACTAATTCAGCGCACTGAAGATAAATAAAATAAACCTCTCTGGCGGTGTCCTTAAACGTATATAAACATCAAAATTAAGACGCTATTTAGTAGTTAAGTTGATTTGACCAACTAATTAGAGTCGTTTTGGCTGAAATCTATAAAATGGTCAAGATGATATATCCATATTTATTAAAGAAAATGCTTACACTTACTTTCTATTGCTTCTTTGTGTTGTTTTTCTTTTCTAACTCGTTCTGGGGGCGTTTGCGCCTTAGACTTAATACTCTATATTGATTCAAAACTTAAATAATTCCAATGTCTGCTTTGGGGATTTGAGATCTAACGCCATGCAAAAGTTTTAGTCATAATTTTAGTTGTGAATGGATGTGAGTTTTTATATAGAAACGACAACTTTAGAATCCCTGATCTGCCGTTAGTAACTCAAAAGCTAAGGTCAGCTTATGGCTATAAGTGACCATTCAGTACCTAGCTTAGGAGGTTTTTAAATTTTCTTATTTTTTGTGACGTTTTTTATCGTTTTCTCGCGACTTTTGACGTAAATTTTTCAATCGATTTAACTAAATCTAGCTACAGCTAAGAAAATCCTGAACGAGAATTCTCATTATTCATGAAGATCCACACTTATGTATAGAACGCCATAAAAAATGGGAAAACGTCGGGTGTGATAAAATTTAATCTGTTATTCATCACTGTAATTGTATGAGTCACTCATAGTCTAAGCACTTACCTGTTGCTTTATCTAATGCTAAAAGCGTAAAGCTTGTTTTATTATCTTTGCTCATCTTTAAAACCGATAGAATCATTCTCAGTATAAGTAAAAGAAATATACCCAAAATTTAAAACGTTATATCATGAGAAATTAACACGTATTTTAGGAAATATGCCGTGCATTTAAAGAAAAAGTTGTTATTGAGTATCTCTTCAATCGCGATATTAACAACGATTACTACGATAATAGCGATATCTTACTTATCCTTAACAGAGATGAAAAAGGATGCACTAAAAAAGGCAAAGGCCGACTTAACGTCTAAAAGAGTTTTGGTCACAGCAGAATTATATAATTATATCGATAATATTCAGAAGCAAGCGGTGGTGATGGCAAATGATATATCCATTAAAGAGGCGACGACTGAATTTGAAGAGGCATTTTCAAGCTATGTTGGAACAACCGAGAACAAAAGCAGCCTAGTACATTATTACAATTCAGAATTTAAACCCACTTATGATGGCCAAAATACAAAAACCGTTTCTGTTCAAAAACTTTATGATTCTTTATCACCAACGACGGTGGCTTTACAATCAAAATTTATATCGTTGAACCCTTACCCGTTGGGGGAGAAAGATAAACTTCTATCTATTGAAGATGGGAGTGATTATGACTCGGTACATCAAAGATATCATTCAACATTTAGGAAGTTTTTACAAGAATTTGGTTACTATGATGTATTCATTGTAGATCCTGAAAATGGACATATTGTTTATAGTGTCTTCAAAGAGCTTGACTATGCCACCAGTTTAAAAAGTGGCCCATACCGTAATTCTGGTATCGCAGAAGCATTTAATAAAGCATTAACGCTTCCTGAAGGTAAAACTTACCTAACAGATTTCTCAGCCTATTTACCGTCCTATCACAATGCAGCTAGTTTTGTTTCTACCCCTATTTATCAAGAAGGTAAATTGATAGGTGTTTTAATTTTCCAAATGCCCATCGATAGACTGAACGCATTAATGACACAAAAAGGTAACTGGCTTGAATCCGGCTTTGGTGACAGTGGTGAAACTTATCTCGTGGGGCAAGATAAAACGTTAAGAAGTGAAAGCCGCTTTTATGTTGAAGATAAAAGTAGCTACTTGGAACTAATAAATAAAATAGGCATGCAGGAGGCACCTCTTATAGACAGTAAAAATACGACTATTTCAATTCAACCGGTTCAAACGATTGGAGTCAATCAAGCGCTCGCTGGTAAGTCAGGTTTTAAAATATTTAATGATTACCGAAATGTACCGGTATTAAGTTCGTATGCCCCGATTGAAATTGGTGAACAACGATGGGCGATATTATCAGAAATTGATGAACAAGAGGCTTTTCAAGCCATTAATGACCTAACCAACTATATTTGGGGTATTGCCGTAACTATTATAATAGTGACGGCTTTATTAACCTTTTTAGCGGCATTAAAACTGTCTAACTCACTCACTAAACCATTGAATATGCTTACCCGTCGTTTTTCAGAGTTGTCACGAGGTGAAGCCGACTTAACGGTTAGGTTAATGCCAACAAGCACACCAGAAATAAATAAAATTGTGGCAGAGTTTAATATATTTATGGAAGAAATAAGTAACGTATTTAGTAGCGTTAAAGACTCCGTATCCAGAATAGCATCTAGTGGTACAGAATTAAGTGTTACTGCAGAGCAAACAAACATAACGTTAAAAGATCAGCAAGATTCAATTTCTCAAGTTCATGATTCAATCGGACAGTTTAATGAGTCTGTTATCGAGATTACCCAGCAAACTGAATCTGCCTTTTCCGAAGCTAATGACGCTAAAGGGAAGGCTGAAGAAAATGCAGAAAGAGCAACGCTCGCAACAGGTAACATTAAAAAATTGGTTGAAGAAGTGAATAAGTCTTCACAAACTATCAAACAACTTCAAGGCAGCGTTCAAAGTATAGGTGAGGTTTTAGGCGTTATAAATGCGATTGCTGAGCAAACCAATTTGTTAGCGCTAAATGCCGCAATTGAAGCTGCAAGAGCTGGGGATCAAGGCAGAGGATTTGCAGTAGTAGCTGATGAAGTTAGGAATTTAGCTTCGAGAACACAAGAGAGTACAGTGACCATTCAAAACCAAATTAATCACCTTACCGAAGCAGCCGAAATGTCATTTGAATCAATGGAACGTGCCAGTATTTCGGCGGAAGATGGAATAAATTTGGTCAAAGGTGTTAACGAATCACTACATGATCTTAAAGAAACAATACTCAACCTAAGTAATATGAATTCAGAAATATCAACAGCAACAAAAATGCAAGGGCATACCATCGGCTTTATTACAGAAAATATTACCTTGCTAAATCAACGCGCATTCGAGATAACCGACTCTTCAACTAATATCGCAGGTGTCGCTAATGATTTATCTTCCGTTGCTGAGCATCTAAAAAGTGAAACCAATCGATATCAGGTTTGATTGGATTTTAAGCTGATAATACTATGCCCATCTGAAGGCATAGTATTATCAAATTACATTACCTTGGAACACGGCAGGTATAGCTTGAAAATAAGCCTAAAGTTCTAGCTACAGCTTAAATAACAAGCCAACGACACCTGAGCAAATCAAACAATATATTTTTCTACGTTACACTGAGATTGAGCGAACTTGATTTCGTCCATCTCTTTTGGCTTGATATAAAGCTTCATCAGCCAACCTAGTAAGCCTGAGTAGACGTATTTCCTTTGGCTAAATGGCGTTCGTTACTACCTCGTTGCCTGAGCTATTTGTTAACTTTAAGGGCTCCTGTAACATGAGTAATCCTAGCCATGAAAACCACACTATCTGACTTAAACCAAAAATTTCGGTCAGTATATCAGCAGGGTAAACCGTGAGAATCCCAGCAAGACCAACGAACAAACCTAGATAATTAAGTTTCTTAGAAAGATTGTTACCTGTTAGAGCGGCGATACTTAACAGCAGAACCCATAGGCCTCCAACAATTTCGTTTCCACCACCTAGCCCCTCAACTATTGAGGCTATTGCCAGCCAGACTGACCAGGCTTGCTCAGGCTCAGTTGCTGACAGCACAACAACCGTCTCAATTCCTATATTCGCAATCATGCCACTCATAATGACTAAGCCCACCCAGATAACTCCAAATATTACCGCCATTTTTGAAAAAATATCAGCATTGCTTCGTAAACGTTCATGAAGCGCAAGTACCAACACGGCCAAAACGATGCCAAAGCCTACATACATAATAAAATTTACGATAGTGAATATCACTTGGTTTTCCTTCATAAAAACTAGTTTCTGTTCGATACCCGCACCCGAAGGAAAATCCCAAAAGGCACCAAAAAACACAAAAGCCGATACATAAATGATGGCTTCTAAAAGTGCTGCAACACCACCAATTTTTTGTAGATTATTCATTATAATTTTTCCTTATAGAGTAAAGATTTTTTATGCTTGCACAGTTCATTTTAAATCAGTCATCTGTGCGATTCAGTCACCATCAAAATTTTTCCCTGCCGATACCACTATCAACGGGGTTATATCAGATATTCGCTGTTATGGTTGTCTAAGTCGTCCTAGACTATAAGGGCGGACACTTTTTGGTGTTTTAATCGTAATAGAGGCCGTACAATTATGTAGCTTTACCGTACCAACTCAAAAATCAATGAAAGGAAGTTATATTGGAAGATCTTGTCGTGTTTGCGATTACAATGATAACACTTGGGCAAATCGGCTTTTGTCTGCCGCAACTTTTTGCACGTGCTCTTCTCATACAAACATACTTTCCTCTGCTGATTTTCTTTATTGCTAATGCTGTGATTGCTTTAGGCCCCACAGTATTTTTACTATTTCCAGCATGGAATACGGTTTACATCGCGGCAATATTTCCAGCATGGCTTCTTCTTGGCCCCGCTCTCTGGTTATATGTAGAAGGGCTGACATCAGACTCACCTTGGCGTATCCAATCAAAACACATTATCCAGATAATTCCTTTTGCTTTGGGTTTAATCACCTCAGGATTAATCATTAGTTTACCGCTAGAGCTGCGTCAGCTTATCTTTAGTGAAGGGGCAAACATTGATAGTGGATTTCCGCTGGTGGTGATAGTGAGCATGTTTCTGGCAATGTTACTTTGGGCTTTGCAATCGGGATACTATGTAATCCGTATATTTATTCGCCTATCTAAATATAGGCAACAGTTGAAGGATTTGTTTGCAAGCAATGAACAACGTGAACTAGGTTGGTTGAGCTGGGTATTGATCATTACCATAAGCTCTTGGGGTTTTTCTTTTGTAAACTTAATGTCCACGTTACTTCAAGACAACGCATTATTTGGCTATAGATTTGGTTCGACGCTATTACTGATATTGGTGTGGACTTTGGCTTATTGGGGACTCCGACAAAAACCGGGTTTCGAAGGACGATATAAAGATGATGAGTCTGATATATTAGCACCTGAAAGCACGGATTCAGAAAGAAGTAAAAAATACGAGCGCTCCGCTCTTAGTAAAGATCAGTCGCAGCGTATCGCAGACAAAATTAACGCAGCGATGGCTCAACAAAATCTACACTTAGATCCAAGCTTATCATTACATAAGCTTGCCCGGTATGTTGCCATTTCCCCTAATTATATTTCTCAAACATTAAACGAAACAATGGACACAAACTTTTTCGACTTTGTAAATAAATGGAGAGTGGAAACCGCCAAACCCAAAATCATAGCCAATGAAGATACTGTACTGAATATCGCGCTGGACGTTGGTTTTAATGCCCGTTCATCTTTTTACAAAGTGTTTAAAAAAGAAACAGGTAAAACGCCCACTGAGTTTCGCCTGTTGCACAAACAAGTCAGTGATAAACCTGACTTTTTACCTAAAGAGAGAAATAGGTAGGCAAAAATCTAATTCAAATTGCTCATTTTCCGCTAGAAATTGATTTTGCCGATAATGAACATAAGCTGGTGT
>CAJXWZ010000068.1 GCA_913062815.1 uncultured Colwellia sp.
ACTTTGATATCTAGGTGAAGTTCACCCATACCAGATAAAATCGTTTCACCTGAATCTTGATCAGTTTCAACTTTAAAAGTAGGATCTTCTGCAACCATTTTACCGATAGCAAGCCCCATTTTCTCCGTTGAACCTTTATCTTTTGGTGTAACAGAAATTGAAATAACAGGCTTAGGGAATACCATAGCTTCTAGGATGATTGGAGCTTTAGGATCACATAAAGTATGACCTGTCTGAACGTTACTTTTCATACCAACAATCGCGATGATATCACCGGCTTGAGCAGAACTAAGTTCGTTACGGTCATCGGCTTGCATTTCACACATACGGCCAACACGCTCAGTTTTACCTGTTGCAGCATTAAGAATGGTATCGCCTTTCTTCAATGTACCTGAATAGATACGTACGAAAGTTAAAGTACCAAAACGGTCATCAGTGATTTTGAATGCTAACGCTTTGAATGTTTCATCTGCAGAAACGATAGCGTACTCACCATTAGCCTCACCTTCTTCATTAGTAAGAGGCTGTGGATCAACATCCGTAGGTGACGGTAAATAATCAACAACAGCATCAAGAATGTTTTGAACACCCTTGTTTTTAAAAGCAGAACCACAGTAAGTAGGGAAGAAGTCCATAGTACGTGTACCTTTACGGATACAACGTTTGATTTCTTCCATAGAAGGCTCTGTGCCTTCTTCTAGATATGCTTCGAAAAGATCATCGTCTTGCTCAAGAGCAGTTTCAATAAGCATTTCGCGGTACTCTTCTACTTTCTCAACCATGTCCGCAGGCACATCTTGGATTTCGAAGTTTTCTGGAAGACCTGTGTCATCCCATACCCATGCTTTTCGGGTAAGTAGGTCAACAACACCAACAAACTCATCTTCTTCACCAATTGGCAACACCATAATAAGTGGGTTAGCACCTAATACGTCTTGAGTCTGTTTAACAACACGGTAGAAATCAGCACCTAAACGGTCTAATTTGTTTACAAAGATAATACGGGCAACTTCTGAGTCATTTGCATAACGCCAGTTAGTTTCTGATTGTGGTTCAACACCACCAGAACCACAGAATACACCAACACCACCATCAAGTACTTTTAATGAACGGTAAACTTCAACAGTGAAATCAACGTGACCAGGAGTATCGATAACATTGAAACGGTGATCGTTCCAAAAACAGCTTACCGCAGCAGACTGGATGGTAATACCGCGCTCAGCTTCTTGTTCCATGAAATCAGTTGTTGACTCACCGTCATGTACTTCACCAGTTTTATGGATCTGACCGGTTAATTTAAGGATACGTTCAGTTGTTGTGGTTTTACCAGCATCAACGTGAGCGAAGATACCAATGTTTCTGTATTTGGATAAATCTGCCATTACTTTACTCTATTTAGTTTATGTCTATTCTGCTTTCTTATGCTTATAATTTTTACCTATATAAATAAGTATAAGAAAGCAGAACTGTTGAAAATTTGCGCGCGAGTATACCATTACTCTGCAAAGATCGGTAGAAGAATGACAAATAAATTGTAAATAGCATGAAAAAGCAGCGTAATGCTGCTTATATATAGGAATGTATATAGGAATGAAAAAAAATGAAGAAAATAAGCCTTTTTATCTCAGCTCTCTGCGCAACAATTTACCAACGCTAGATTTAGGTATTTCATCAATAAATATAACATGTTTAGGGACTTTGTAAGCGGTGAGCCCTTGACGACAGAAATCAATGATTTGTTGTTCTGTGAGGTTTTGGTTTTCTTTGACTACAAATAATTTAACAGCTTCGCCTGTTTTTTCATCATTGACGCCGATACAGGCTGATTCTAAAATTCCAGTCATTTTAGCAACTTGTGCTTCAATTTCATTGGGGTAAACATTAAAGCCTGACACTATAATCATATCTTTTTTACGATCAACGATATGGAAAAAGCCTTTGTCGTCAAGCATGGCAACATCACCGGTTTTAAAGTAACCATCTGCTGTCATGCATTCATTTGTTGCTTCAATATTGTTCCAGTAACCCGGCATTACCTGTGGTCCTTTCGCGCATAATTCACCAGCTTGCCCTTGAGCAACAATATTACCATCGTCATCTCGAATGGATATATCAGTGCTAGGAATGGGAACACCTATGCCAGCGATATAGTCGGTATTATCACTGTTTCCAAAATTCAACGCTAAAATAGGTGCAGTTTCTGATAAACCGTAACCTTCTTGTAAACGAATACCGGTGACTTGTTGCCATTTGTCAGCAACCGCTTGTTGTACCGCTGCACCGCCACCAATACAGAGTTTTAATGATGAAAAGTCTACTTGTTCAAAGCCTGGAGTATGTAATAGACCGTTAAATAGCGTGTTTACACCAGTAAACATGGTAGCAGGCGTGGTTTTCCATAATTCAACAAAACTTGGCATATCTCGGGGGTTGGTAACTAAGACATTTTTTGCGCCAAAATAGTAATAGGCTAGCGTGTTCGCCATTAATGCAAAGATGTGATACATCGGGATGGCGGTAATGACTACTTCTTCACCATAATGAATATGTGTTTTGGCAAACTCTTGGTATTGCAATATGTTAGCAATTAAATTGCCATGGCTGAGCATGGCACCTTTGGATAAACCGGTTGTACCACCAGTATATTGTAAAAATAACAGGTCACTTTGATTGAGCTCGGGCTCAGTTAATGAAAGATCTTTACCTAGTGTTAATGCGTTCGTGAATTCAATAGTATTTGCCAGCCGTTCATCAACAGGCTGGCAAGGAAGACCTTTGTTGACCAGATCATCTAAATTAATCGTAATCACATTTTTAATTGTGGCAGTGTCAATGATATCTGCGAGCACTTTAGTTGAAGGTGAAAAGAGAATGATAGTGTCAACTTGCGCGTCATTAAGTTGATGTTCTAGCTCTCTTGCCGTGTACATAGGGTTAACATTGACTTGCACTGCACCTACACGAATTATACCCCACATGGCGACGGGAAAGCATAATGTATTTGGACACATTAATGCCACTCTATCACCTTTTTTTATGTGCAATTTTTTTTGTAAAAAAGCAGCAAAATCACGTGATAGCGAATCAAGTTGTTCAAAGCTTATTTCGGCACCAAAGTTACTATAAGCTATTTGGTGTTGGTATTTTTTGTTGGTCTGGTGAAATAAATCTAACAGAGAAGAATAGCGGCTTAAATCCACTTCATACGCTACGTTTTTTGGGTAATTGGTAAACCAAGAAGTTGACATGGCAAGTCCTTAAATAGCAGAAAATAATGAAATAATTTCAGTATAGTAAAACACAGAGTCAAACATAATAGTATTAAGTTTGACTCTGTAAGAGGTTGGACAATGGTTAGATATATAGCTAATTAGTCAGCAAAGTCATATTGTATTTGCAAGCCAACGGTAGCAGGGCGATCAACAAAGCCATAAAAAGTATTGGTACCAAAGCTACTTCCTGATAGCGGAACATTGCCAGCATAGGTAAGTACTTTTTCATCAGTTAAATTACGACCAAATAAAGCAATACTCCAATTTTCAGCTTCAAGTGCTATACGTGCATCAATTTTAGTGTAAGCATTTATATCGTATAAAGGGTCTAAGTTAGGATGAACATTTTGCTCACTGGCATGGTAAAGCCCTAAGTTTGCACGGAAGTATTCAAAGCCCCAAAACGATACTGCTGTGAAGTAATCGAAACCCAGAGTACTAGTAAATTTAGGCGTGTATTGTCCAGTCTTACCGGTAAAATCACAAAGTTGAACGCCACCTGGGCCAATATCACCATCGGGTGTTTGGCCGTTATAACAATTGCCATTTTTAAAGTCTTTAAATTCATGATCCAAATAGGCAAAAGCATAGTTCATTGTTAATGTGCCAGTATCCGAGTCCATTACTAACCAACGCCCATCCACTTCTATACCTTGTACAATGGTTTCTTTCGCATTACCGACATTAAAGCCCAAAGTACCGTCGAATTGACTAATTTGTAAATTGTCATATTCGGTTCGATATATAGCCAAGTTAACTTCTAAGGTATTGTCGAGTAACGATGATTTAACGCCAAATTCATAAGAGGTTGCTTCTTCTTCTTCAAATTCCCAAGAATCTACATTATTTGCTCTGGTATCAAAACCTCCTGCTTTGAAGCCGGTTGTTGCTGAAAGGTAGGTCATAACATCTTCATCAAGCTTATATTGAACGCTTACTAAAGGGGTAAAAGCACTTTCACTACGAGAGTCTGTTAAGTTGTGACCTTGCGGGGATAAAGGACTTTGTTCGCTTTGTATGGCAAAAGCGACATCATATAAAATGGCAGCCATGGGGTTGGCAGCAATATCGCCCTCGCCAATGGTGCTACCGGCTAATTCTCTGATGTTGATTTCTCGATGACCGTCTTTGTCCTCTGAGGTATAACGTGCCCCTAAGGTCACAGTTAAGTCGTCATTCACATGGACATTACCTTGGAAAAATACCGACCACATGGTGCTATCTAAGGTGTAATTTCGGCCAGCACTCGTGCCTGCTATAGGTAATAACGCGGCGTTGGCAAGAGGTAAAATGCTGTTAGTCGGCACTTTAATTCTATCATCAAGATCAGTTTCATTGCTTTGATAATATAAGCCACCAATCCAATCAAAAGTCTCGCTAAGTGGTGAAACGATGCGAAGTTCCTGGCTAAACTGTTCATATTCTTCGTAAATATCAACATTAAATACCGGCGCTGCAACATAGTCACAATCACATTCTTCAGTAAATTCATAGCTCACTAGGCTTGAAATTGAGGTTAGCGTGTACTCGCCAAACATTATATTAGCGGTAAACGTGATATTATCTAAGGCGTTATGGCTAAATTCGTCATTATCTGCCTGACGTTCAAAGTTAATTTCATTTTCTGTTATGGCACCCGGGTGGCCAAATAAACCGAGATATTGAGAAAAGTTCAATCCGGTTGCAGGGTTTGCTTCATCTTGAACTACTTCTATTTGTCTACCTGTGCCTTCAAATTTATCGTGTTCTACTTTTAACAAGAAGTTCATTTTTTCACTTGGTTCCCACAATAAACTTACACGGTAGGCTTGTTCATCACGTATGGTTTCATCACGCTGTAGGAAACTATTGTCTACATAACCGTCTTCTTGGTAATCACGTATGGCAACACGCGCAGATAAAGTATCAGTTATACCGCCTGAAACCATGCCATTGATTTCAGTAGCGCCAAAGCTTGGTTGATAGGAGGCTTCAACATGGGCGTTGAAATCTTGCGTTGGTTTTGCTGCACTTAAATTCAGTGCACCAGCAACTGAGTTTTTCCCAAACAATATAGATTGTGGTCCTTTTAATACTTCAACTCTCTCCAAATCAAGGAAGGGCATACGCAGCAATTGTTGACGACCATAATGTACGCCATCAATATATTGACCAACAGATTGTTCAAACCCTTGATTGTTACCTGTGCCAATACCTCTGATGTAAATTTGGGTTGAAATACCCGTTTCAGTCATATGAAGATTGGGTACGGAATATTGCAGGTCATCGATTTTTTCTATGCCTCTTTCTTTTAAATCATCTGCACCTAAGACATTAATCGAAATTGGTGTTTTTTGAGCGTCTTCAGAGCGCTTTTGTGCAGTTACTTGAATGACTTCTAACGCTGATTGTTGATTGACTTCTTCAGTTGCAGATTGTGTTTGTGCAGCAGCATTGGATATTGCTAAAGCGCAAGCACTTAAGGCAAAAAGACTAGTGTTCCCCATTTTATTCATAGTGTTCCCCATATAGTTTTTATAGTTTCGCTTATAATATAAGTAGCTGTGATGTTCATGATAAGGTTGATTACGGTCAAAAATGAGTGAAAAACGGTCTTAATAATGATTTACTGTGTTCAAGTAGGACAATGGAACATAGAATCATGATAGAAGAGAGCGATTACACCGCTAGTGTTATTGGGCAAGTATTTGCACATAAACTCAGTTTTATTGCCTCAATTTTAGCTAAGAATGGTGTTGGCTCCGCGGTACTATTGAAAGGGACAGAAATACCGCCACATGAATTAAATAATCGTGACTATAAAGTCAATAAAGATCAAATTGTGGCATTTTATCGAAATGTTCTGTCGCTTAGAATTCCTGGTATTAGTATATTGTTGGGCAAAGCAATTAAGGTTAATGACTACGGTTTATATGGCTGTACACTTCTATGCTGTAAAGATCTAAAATCGGCACTAGAGTACTCTATTAGATACCATAATTTGGCGACAAAAACGGTCACTATGTCATTGCATATAGATGAGAAGTTAGGACAGTCTTTTTATCGATTTGAAGACTTACTCTTGGCCAATGATTTAGTTGAATTTAATATTGAACTGCAATGTGCCATAGTATTGTCTTTGGTTATCGAATGCATTAATGATAAAACGTTTGTTTTTGATGAATTAAGACTTACCTTTGCCAAGCCTAACAATTCTCAGTTATATGAAGAGCATTTCCAGTGTCCAATAACCTATGGTAATGCTCATAATGAGTTTGTGTTGAACAATGAGAAGCTATTAATAGCCACACCTAGAAGTAATCCTTTTGCAATGCCGTTATTATTAGATCAGTGCGATATGGTACTAAACTCAATAGCGGCGAAAAATGAGTTTTTGATTACCATCAATCAGTGGGTAGCCGCGAATATGCATTCTGAGTTATGTTCAGAAGAGCTTGCTAATTATTTATGTATGACGCAAAGAACATTAAGAAGAAAGTTATCAACTCAAGGCACGAGTTTTAGAGCCATAGTTCAAGAATTACGCTGTGAAGCCGCGAAGAAATTGATAATGAAAACGCAATTATCGATTGAAGATATTGGCTGTTCCATTGGTTTTAGTGATGTTTCTAACTTCAGAGCGGCTTTTAAAAAGTGGACAGGACAAACACCATCAAGCTTACGTTGATTTATGTCAAGCTGAGAAAATTCCGTGCATTAACGACTGCTTCAACAAAACCGTTTGGTTGTTAAACAAACGGTTGCCTTCATTTCAAATTTATGTATAATACGCGACCACATTCAGGGATTCTGAGTGTGAAAAAGCTATAACGACTGAGTTATAGCTTTGATACAGCAACGCTAATTTTGCGTTGAATGTTTTTAAGTAATACACCCCCTTCCGGTACATAAGGAAGCAGAGGGCTGTATTTTTTTGTTCTTTTAAAAGGGGATTTGATAAATGTCAAATCAAAGAATTCGCATTCGTTTGAAAGCGTTCGATCATCGTTTGATTGATCAATCTA
>CAJXWZ010000069.1 GCA_913062815.1 uncultured Colwellia sp.
AAAATGGCGTAGTTAGTACCATTAACGTTACCTCAGGCGAACAATCTAAAGGTCGTTCACTATTACAAATTACCAATGATGAAACATTAATTGCCCAGTTAGCTGTTTTTCCAAAAGACTTACCAACCGTGCGTCTTGGCGCAAAAGCCACGTTAATGATTAATGGTGTTGAAGAAAAGCAGGTGAGTACGGTTGATAGCCGTATTCTAAAAGTCAGAGATAATCAGGCGAAGCTATTTCGTGTAGTCGTTAATAATACTGATTCTGCGTTGTCAGAAGGGTCATTTGTTAGTGCCGCGATTGAAATTGGTTCATACGATGTACCTATGGCAGTAAAGCGCAGTGGATTACAAAGCTTCCGCGATTTTACTGTTGTATATGCCAAAGTCGGAGATGAATATGAAGTAAGAATGCTTGAGTTAGGTCGAGCTGTAGGTGAAGAAATTGAAGTGCTAGGTGGTATTTCCTTAGGCACTGAATACGTGACTGAAAATAGTTACATCCTCAAAGCTGATGTTGAAAAGTCTGGCGCTTCACACGACCATTAAGGATTGATTATGCTCGAATATTTACTTAGATTTTCTATCCGTAGAAACTCAATCATTATGCTAGCCGTGCTTGCGTTAGCAGGTTTGGGTATTTGGAATTTTACCAAGTTACCTATTGATGCTGTACCTGACATAACTAATGTGCAAGTCATGATCAATACGGAAGCTCCAGGCTATACGCCACTTGAAGTTGAGCAACGGGTTACTTATCCGTTGGAGACTGCGTTAGCTGGCATACCTAACTTAGTGAGTACAAGATCAGTCTCACGTTATGGGCTGTCACAAGTGACAGCAATCTTTAGCGATGACACGGATATTTATTTTGCAAGACAGCTTGTAAATGAACGATTAGTTTCAGCTAAATCTGATTTGCCGACTGGTTTAGAGCCTGAACTTGGCCCAATTGCAACCGGGTTAGGTGAGATATTCATGTTTACTGTTGATGCTGAGCCTGAGGCACTTAATGATAAAGGTGAACGAATCACGGCTACGGACCTAAGAACTGTACATGACTGGATTATTCGCCCTCAGTTAATGCAAGTGCAAGGCGTAGTTGAAGTTAACCCTATTGGTGGTTTTAAGCGTGAAATATTGATCGCTTTTGAGCCTAAAAAATTATTAGCTTTTGGTGTTACTCAACAAGATGTTATCCAAGCAATTGAAAATAATAATGATAATAAAGGTGCTGGTTTTATAGAAAAAAATGGTGCTCAGTGGCTGCTTCGTATTCTAGGGCAAGCAAAAACGATAAGTGATCTATCTACAATCCCTGTTAAAACGACTGACGGTAGCGTGATCCGTATATCTGACGTTGCCAATGTAAAAGAAGGGAAAGAGTTAAGAACAGGTGCAGCGACACAAAACGGTAGAGAAGTGGTGATGAGCACGGTCTTTATGCTCATCGGGGAAAATAGCCAAAAAGTCGCTAAAGCAGTTGGGTTAAGACTTGAAGAAATAAAACGAAGTTTACCGACAGGTATCACTGTTACTGCTGTTTATGATCGAACTAAGTTAGTTGAAAAAACCCTCGATACGGTAAAAACAAATCTGTTAGAAGGCGCATTGCTCGTTATTGTCGTGCTTTTCCTTCTACTCGGTAATATGCGAGCAGCATTACTTACGGCTGCTGTTATTCCTTTTGCCATGTTAATGACTATCACTGGCATGGTACAAACAAGAGTGAGTGCAAACCTAATGAGTTTAGGAGCACTTGATTTTGGCTTGCTCGTTGATGGTGCAATTATTATCGTTGAGAATTGCATGAGACGACTGAGTGCTGCCTCTTCAAATGGGCGTTCAATGGAGTTAAATGAACGTTTATCACTGGTATTTGATGCGACTAGGGAAGTTATTCGTCCAGCACTATTCGGTGTCTTCATAATTACAGCGGTGTATTTACCTATTTTTGCACTTACAGGTGTTGAAGGGAAAATGTTCCATCCTATGGCCATTACTGTCGTGATTGCTTTGTGTTGTGCAATGCTTCTATCTGTCACTTTTGTACCTGCTGCAATCGCTATTTTATTTAAAGGCCCAGTGAAAGAAAAAGAAAATATTATTATGAAATCATCACTTGCGGTGTATCGTCCTACGCTAACTTTTGCGCTTAAAATTCGTTGGTTTGTCGTGATGTTAGCTGTTGCACTTGTTGGTTATGCAGGATTTTCCGTAAATAAATTAGGGAGTGAATTTGTACCTAACTTAGATGAAGGTGATATTGCTATACATGCCTTACGTATTCCAGGTACATCACTAACACAAGCCGTTGCACTTCAAAAAGTTTTAGAAGAAAAAATTACGCAGATGCCTGAAGTAGAACGTGTATTTGCAAAAATTGGTACAGCAGATGTTGCCACTGATGCTGTTCCTCCAAGTGTTGCTGATAATTTTATTATATTAAAACCACGTAGTGAATGGCCTGATCCTACAAAAGCTAAAGCCCAATTTGTAGAAGAGTTAGCAGCAGTAGTAGAACCCATTCCCGGTAACAGATATGAGTTCCTTCAACCAATACAAATGCGTTTTAATGAGCTACTTGCAGGTGTAAGAGCTGAACTTGCCATTAAAGTATTTGGTGATGACTTTGAAACACTAACGGCATTAGGTAAAAGCATTAACACGGCCATTGCTAACGTTGAAGGAATTGCTGATGTTCAAGTTGAGCAAACAACAGGTTTGCCAATGCTTACGATCAATCCTAATCACGAGCAATTAGCAAAATATGGCGTTAGCATTAAAGCCCTACAAGACCAGCTTGCTACGGCCTTAGGTGGAACAAGCGCTGGTAAGTTTTATGAAGGTGATCGAAGAGCTGATATTGTTGTTCGTCTTCCTGAAAATCTTAGAAGTGATGTTGATGCGTTGGCTCACTTACCCATACAAATGCAAGATAACCAGTATGTACCTTTGCAAGAAGTTGCTGAACTTGAATTAGTCGAAGGGGCAAATCAGGTTAATAGAGAAAATGGTAAACGTAGAGTTGTTGTTACCGCCAATGTTAGGGGAAGAGATTTAGGTTCTTTCGTTAAAGATATTCAAGCTTCAATAGAAAGTTCAGTTGAAGTGCCTTCAGGGTACTGGATTGAATATGGTGGCACTTATCAGAAGCTTCAATCTGCTTCTAAAAGGCTATCAATTGTCGTGCCTATTACACTGATCATGATCATTGGCTTATTATTCTTAGCACTTGGCTCTTTCAAAGATTCAATGATCATCTTTACGGGTGTTCCTTTAGCGTTGACTGGCGGTATTTTCGCTTTATTAATACGGGATATTCCCTTTTCAATTTCGGCAGCCGTTGGCTTTATCGCATTGTCAGGCATAGCCATATTAAATGGTTTAGTTATGGTGTCCTTTATCAGAGAACTTCGACGAGAAGGTGTTGCATTAGATACCGCCATTATTGATGGTGCGCTGACTAGACTTCGACCCGTATTAACTACAGCGCTGGTTGCATCGCTAGGCTTTGTACCAATGGCGCTTAACACAGGAATTGGCTCAGAAGTGCAACGCCCACTTGCTACTGTGGTCATAGGAGGGATTATCTCATCGACAATTTTAACGCTATTTGTGCTTCCTGCTTTATATCGTTTATTACACAACCATAGAGAGACTTTTACTAAAACAACCCAAATAAAGGAAACAGTTAATGTTTAATTATTCCCAGCGATACGGCTTAATCAGCCTTATCGCTCTAATTTCCATATTGTTGCCCGTAGGAGCATTTGCTCATGGCGTAGATGAAACAACGCGTGCTTTTTTACAAAGCAATACTGGAGTGCAGATCATTCCATTTTTATATATTGGTGCAAAACATATGGTTACTGGGTATGACCACCTATTGTTCCTCGTCGGTGTGTTGTTCTTTTTATATAGGAGCCGTGATGTCTTGCTGTATGTCAGTATGTTTACCTTAGGGCACAGCCTAACATTACTTTTTGGCGTTATTAGTGACATTCAGGTAAATGCTTATTTAATCGATGCCATTATTGGACTTTCTGTTGTCTACAAAGGTTTTGATAACTTAGGCGGCTTTAAGAAAACAATAGGTTTTACGCCTAATCCCAAAACTGCGGTACTGATTTTTGGCTTATTTCATGGTTTTGGTTTAGCTACTAAACTTCAAGAATTTCAATTACCGTCAGACGGGTTAATTGCCAATTTAATTGCTTTTAATGTTGGTGTTGAATTGGGGCAGTTCAGTGCATTAGCATTTATTTTATTATTGATAAACTACTGGCGAAAGCACAATAGTTTTAATCGCTTTGCGACCATTACCAACTGCTTATTGATGAGTGCTGGGTTTATGTTGATTGGCTTCCAATTAACAGGCTACTTTATCAGCTAAACGAAACTTTACAGTCAGTTAATTAACGAAAATAAAGAATTAAGAGAAGAGAAAAACATGCAACAAACTAACACTCAAGCAGTAAATACGCAGGAAGTAACATTGACCAATAGTAAATTACTTAAATACACAATATTTAGTTTTGTTTTTGCTGTTATCACATTAATCACAGTGATATTGCCAGCAGAATATAATATTGACCCAACGGGCATGGGTAATAAGCTTGGTTTAACCGCATTTAATAATGCACAAGCAACGACTTCAACTGAGCCATCAACTACCACGAGTACGGCTACCACTGAAACAATTGAGGTTGTTGTTCCTGCGGGAAGAGGCGTTGAATACAAGTTTACGATGGAGCAATATCAAAAGTTGACTTATGAATGGATAACCGATGGCTCTGTTTTGTATTTCGATTTACATGGTGAGCCAAAAGGGGACACCACTGGGTACTTTGAAAGTTATGCCATAGCAACATTAGATGAAATGAAGGGGAGCTTTACCGCACCATTTGCAGGCTCACACGGTTGGTATTGGAAGAACACCTCAGATGCCCCTGTAAAGGTCCAATTAATAGTTAATGGTGAATATGTTGAGCATGGACTCAAGTAATCATCTTTTATTATCAGTGTTTATTTAGAAAGTTTAGTGGAGTCATAAATGAAAAATTTAATCGTAATGCTATTTGTCGGTTTAATGTTAAATACAGGAACAGCATTAGCACATGGCGATCATGGAAAAATCAGTGCAAAACAAGCGATACAAGT
>CAJXWZ010000070.1 GCA_913062815.1 uncultured Colwellia sp.
TCAATAAACGTTGAATACATCGGAGTAGATCATCTGTGTTATAAGGTTTGCTAAGTATGTTTTCTTGAATGCTTTTATTAACTAGGATTTGATGTCGCTCATCAGAAAAGCCACTAACAAGTTGAATTTTTATATTAGGATATTTTTCACTAACAATCGATGCGAGCTGATAACCATCGATTCCAGGCATGATTATATCAGATATTAGTAAATCAACATTCTCTCTTTCAATAAGTGTCAATGCGTCATCTGCATTGTTAGTTGTCAGCACCTTAAGGCCTTGTTCAGTTAACACCTCAGCCATCAAAGCGCATAAATCTTCTTCGTCATCCACGACCAAGATAGTTTGCTGTTCAAAATTGCTAAGATCAACTTCACTACTAATGATTGTATCTTTAATATCTTCTTCAGTACTACGAGGAAAATAAAGTGAAAATTTACTTCCATGATCTATTTCAGAATAAACGTTGATAATGCCCCTGCTGCGTTTAACAAAACCAAACACTTGAAATAAACCCAGACCTGTACCCTTGTCACCTTTTGTTGAAAAAAACGGGTCAAATAGTTTTTCCTTGGTCGAATTATCCATTCCTTCGCCATTGTCCGTAATGCTTAGAACAATATAGTCACCTACATTTTCAAGCCCCATACTGGCAATGTCGAATTCATTGAGTTTTTGGTTCTTAGTCGTGATGTTGAGTTGTGCGCCTGATGTTTTTTCGCTCATTGCATGCATAGCGTTAATGCATATATTCAATACGGCATCGACTAATTCATTTTGATCTATACACGTGTCCCATAATTGCTCATCAAGTGCTAAGACTAGATTGATTCTCACCGTCAAAGCCTTTTGTATCATATCAAGTTGCTCAACGATGATTGAATTAATATTGGTTTGTTTACTTTCTAATGACTGAGTACGAGAAAATGACATTAGCTTGTTGGTGAGTTTTGTGCCCCGAATCGCTGCTTTTTGTATCGAGTCAACATACTTATTTAGTTCTGGCTTTAAATTCATTTTGCTATTAAGTATGTCTGCGTAGCCCATGACAATTCCAAGCATGTTATTAAAATCATGAGCAACCCCACCAGCTAGCTTACCAAATGCATCCATTTTCTGAGTTCGATTGATCTGCTCTTCCATAATTACTTGTTCAGTAACGTCATCAATACGAATTACAGCTCCTGTAGCTCCGTTTGAGATTAGCGGATATATAGTAATATCTTCATAGCGGTTCATATCTAAATCCTTGAATGCTCTTTTTATGTCAACCTGTTTTTGCTTCGTTCTAATTGCTATGGCGACAGTGTCTGTGTCTGAAGATAAACGAGGAAATGCTTCGGCTAAATTCATGCCTGTTGCTTCTTCAGCAGATAACCCTGTGGCTTTGCATGCCACACTATTCCACTGAGTAATAAAATTATTTTTATCTACACCAATGAGTATTGACGGCATTGAGTCGATAATATTGTGCATATAGTTCTTGAGGTGTTCTAGCTGCGCACAGGATTTTTTATGTAAATGAATTTCTTCATTCAATAGTGCATTACTTTTTGCTAACTCATCAGTTCTTTTTTTAACTATATCTTCAAGCATTGATGGGCTAGGCAAAGAGATAAAAAATGGCAAGATGTACCAAATTAATATCCCCGCGGCGAGGGAACTTACAGCAGTAATAGCCTTGGCAATAGCAGAAATTCCATAGATAGGCTCCCAAACTACAATCGCTGAAATTATATGTGATGTACCACAGGCCATAAAGATTATGGAGCCTGCAAGAATGAAAAACCATGGATAAGCGAGATCTTTGCGCTTTTTAACAAAAACGATGAACGCGAATGTTATTGAATAATAAGCAAGCGCCGTTGTTACATCTGAAATGACTGAGGTCCACAATATTTCTCCTTTCCATAGGTAACACATTCCATGCGGCATGTAGCTTTCATAATCCCAAAAAGAGCTGTTCATTATTAAGTCTACCTTAACCACTGTTCATATGATTTGTGTTATTTCAGCCAACAATAAAGATTGCTAACACAAATTGAACATATTCACTTATGGCATTAATAAAGTATGGGTTTTAGCTCTCCTGTTTTGAGTCGCTTAAATGACAGAACCTATCTAAAATTTAAATGCTGCTTTTGTGCCACCCGATGCAATAAAGCCCATAAACAGGAAAAGTTAATCCGTTTCGGTCAATGTTAAAAGTATAAGCAATAAATTGGAGATACGTGCAAGTAAATAGATCTACTAGCTTAACGAATTCATATAATATGCACAGGAGCGAGCATCAGTAAATTTTGATTACAGTAAGAGTTGCCTAGACACTTTGATGTTCAAGGACTTATTCTTAGAGAAAATGGGGTGGCTAAAGGGATTTGAACCCTCGACAACTGGAATCACAATCCAGTAGTTTGCTATGACATTCGATTACAAGCGGTAACTTATAGTTACTACCGCAATAATTTGCTTTGAATAACGTACTCTAGCCATAACTTTCGCTTACTTTTCGAAAGCATATTATGCGCACAAACCTCTACAATAGTAAATTCAAAGTTCCCTTGTAATAACAGAGTTAGTTAAACAAAGACCCCATTAAAGCTCACTAGCCATTGCACCATTAAATTTAAGGCGTAATGGTCTACTTCGCTAATCTGTTCTACATAGACTTGTGAGGTTGTCCATGGATGATTGAATTATATATTAAACATTTATTAACATTGAAGTTTATTTGTTCGTCAGAAAAGTTGTGGTTTGTTACTACAATTTAGGCTTTATTTATCTGCAAACTTATCTAAAGCAAAATCAATAAAACACCTGACTTTTTTGGCGATATATTTTCTGTGTGGGTAAATTGCATATAAACCAAATTCTAAAGTGGTGTATTCGGGTAGTACCGGTAAAAGTAGACCATCGTCAATAGCATCTTCAACTATGAAGTTGGGTACCATAGCAATACCGCCACCCGCAATGGCCATTTCTCTAACCGCTTGCGGACTATTCGCTGCCATTGAAGAACTAACATTGATTGTTGCTGAGTCACCTTCTGGGGAGATAAAAGGCCACTGTTTACCTACTCGGAAATTACTGTCGATAATGCAACGATGTTCTGCAATTTCTGGAGGCGATTTGGGTAAACCATATTGTTGAATATAGCTAGGTGCGGCAGATAATATGAGAGGATAAGTTTTAAGGTGTCTAGCGATCATATTTGAATCATCAACTCCCCCTATACGAAGCCTCACATCTATAGCTTCTTCCAGCATGTCGATAGCTCGATTAGTGAGTATCAACTCAACTTTTAACTCAGGATAGAGATTAGAAAATTCCGTAAGTAATGGTGCTAATTTCATTTCGCCAAAAGTCACAGGCGCGCTGATTCGTATAAGGCCGCGCGGACTTATCTGCTCATCAGTAACATCGTCGACCATCGCCGAAAACTGTTCAAGCAAGGTTACTGCTTGCTCATAGTAGCGCTTTCCTGCTTCTGTTAAAGCAAGTTGTCTGGTGGTTCGATTAAACAATCGAATGCCTAAACCATTTTCAACCTCACCAACGTATTTACTTACCAATGCCTTAGACATACCTAGCCGCTCACTCGCAGCAGTAAAGGACGATGTTTCGACGACGGCGATAACCGTTTTAAGTCCATCAAGTGTATCCATATCAACTCCTCAAACATTACATTGTCAACACTACATTGACAATTATTCAATGTAAACCCTATTTATCAACGCACTGTTGTTTTAGATAATAACTCCATCAAAACATTACACCGCCTTCAAGAAGGCATTAACGAGGAGGATTAATGGCAAAACTTGAAATATACACTCTACCTGGTTGTGGTTATTGCACTCATGCAAAGCGATTACTAGCCAACAAGGGTTTAGCGTTTATTGAATATGATGTCTATCAGCAGCCAGAAATGATTAAAGACTTGCGTTCTCGCACAACCGGTAGGACTTATCCACAAGTCTTTATAGACGGTAATCCAATTGGTGGATTTACCGAATTATTAAATAAAGAAAAAAGCGGTTTATTAACTGCCTTACAGCAAAATTAATATTTAGATAGGAAAATGAAAATGAAAACACTTTTTAAAAAATCAAACAACAACAGCAACAACACGTATAGAAGTTACTTAATGGCAGCGGCCGGGGTATTAATGTTTAACTTTGGCGGAATGACAGGTGCTGAAGCAGCACAAACATTACATAAAACGATAACAGTACAAGATCAAGAAGTTTTCTATCGTGAGGCGGGAGTTGGTAATAAAAAAACCATCGTATTGTTACACGGTTTTCCAACTTCATCACATATGTACCGTGATTTGATCCCTAAGTTATCAGAACAATACCATGTGATAGCACCTGATTACCCAGGATTTGGCAACAGTTCAATGCCCTCTTTAAATGAATTTGAATACAGTTTTGACAATTTAGCCAAAGTTACAGACAGCTTTTTACAAAAGGTAGGGGCTGAAGAGTACACCATGTATGTGATGGATTATGGTGCACCGATAGGTTTTCGTATTGCCGCAGCACATCCAGAGCGCGTTCAAGGGTTAATTATTCAAAATGGTAATGCGTATGATGAAGGTTTGAGAGATTTTTGGGACCCAATTAAAGCCTACTGGAAAGACAAATCACCTGAAAATGCTAAAAAATTAAAAGATTCATTATTAACAATTGGTGCAACTGAATGGCAGTACACGTTTGGTACACGTAATAAAGAAACCATTAGCCCTGATAACTGGATTGTTGATCAAGCCAAATTAGATAGACCTGGTAATAAAGAAATTCAATTAGAGCTATTTCATTCATA